>NZ_JAEKJA010000001.1 GCF_016411865.1 Acuticoccus mangrovi
CACCGGGGCGGCGACGTTGGTCATCTGCGCGAGATCGTCGACGCCGCGGGTGTAGAGCCAATGCCAGAGCTGGGCGACGCGCATCCTGATCTGGCCGGGCGGCACGCCGATGGCGGCGAGATGGCCGGCGAGCTCTTCGCGGCTCGCGCCCACGAGCTGGCCCTCACCCTCCGTGCGCTCGGGCGCGGTACGCACCTCGGGTGCGATCGCATCCTGCGTGCGCCGGCGGAGGAGGGTGAGGTTGGCCATGGTCTACTTGCAGTTCTGGATGCGGTTGGAGCCGGCCGTCACACCCGACAGGGAGAAGGTGTAGGAGGTGTTGGTGCCGCGTGCCGAAGTGCCGCTGACGCTCATGGAGCGGCCCGCCCGCATCGCCGTCACGAGCTGCTGCTCCTCGGCGGTCGATTCCACCCAAGCCCCATCCTCCTTGGTGAAGAGGGTGAACTTCTGGCCGTCGACGTCCACCGTCACGGTGGAGTCGGGGGCGAAGGGGTAGCCGACGAGCACGCTGACCTCGTTGGTCACGTTCTCACCCGGGCGGCTGGTCAAGAAGAAGAAGACGTCTCCATGATTGCGGTTGCTGGGAGACAGCGTCTTCGGCTTGGACAGAATGTAGCACGTCACTTGTCCGTTGGCTTCGAAGCGATAGGCTTCCCAGTCGTTGAATTGCTCCAGCAGCGTCGGCGCTCCCTGAGCGGCGGCGGAAAACGACACCAGGAGAGCGAGTAGGGCTGCGAGTGGCCGCATGGCAATGTCCTAAGTCCGTCGATGCACGCCCTTCCCATTTCAGGTGAAGCGCGCTGGGGTCAAGTCCTGTCCCCTTACGCATTGGCCATGAACGAAACGTTCTTGACCGTGTGCGGGGGGCCACAGGCGTGACAAAGCCGCACGAAGGTTGAAGGGACGGTGAACGATGCCGCACGTCGAGCATGCGGCGCAAATGCCGCGCGAATCAGTACGGCGGGCGGCAGATGGACCAATCTTGCGTCGCCGGGCTTGCGTGGAACTGGTCTGAGGCTGGCTCGGAGCGCGGCGGATCGATGCAGCGGGTGCGTCGATCCGCCGGCCCTGGCGGTCGAAAACCGCTCGGTCAGGAGGTGAGCGGGGCGCTCGGCGGGCGCACGACGACGCGGGTGCCGATGGGCACGCGGCTAAAGAGGTCGATGATGTCCTGGTTGAGGAGGCGCACGCAGCCCGAGGACACGGCGTGGCCGATCGAGTAGGCCTCCTGCGTGCCGTGCAGACGGTAGAGCGTGTCGGCGCGGCCCTGGAAGAGGTAGAGGGCGCGGGCGCCGAGCGGGTTCTGGATCCCCGGCTCCATGCCGTCGCGATATTTTTCGAGCTGCGGGTCGCGGTCGATCATCTCCGACGGCGGCGTCCAGGTCGGCCACTCCCGCTTGAGTTGGATGGTGGCGTTGCCGTCCCAGCTGAAGCCCTCGCGGCCGAGACCCACGCCGTAGCGCATCGCCTTGCCGCCGGGCATCGTCCAGTAGAGGAAGAAGGCCCCGGTATCGACGACGATGGTGCCGGGACGCTCGCCGGTGGGATCGTCCACCTCGCGGCGGAAGAAACGCGGGTCGATCTGGCGCAGGTCCACCGCGGGAATCGGATAGGGCTCGTCGGTGACCGGCCCGTACATCTGGCGGTAGTAGTCGGGGATCGCGGAGCGAACGGGGGCGACCGGCGCGGTCCCCATCACGATCTGGTGATTGGGATTGGCCTGACAGCCGGCGAGGGCGAGGGCGGCACCGCCGCCGGCGACGAATGCGCGGCGGTTCAGCACGGCACCGATCCCGATCGTCGCATCTGACCGCCCGGCACCGCGACGGAATGGGGCATACCCCACCTACTCCTCACCATAACGCTCAACCTCTGTCGTACTACGCTAGAACGTCGCTCGTGCGCGCCCGTGGCCGGCATCCGCATGCCGGTCCCGCCCGGGCGCCCGATCGCCTGTTGATCCCGCTCGTTCGCGTCAAAAAAACATTGACACGCCCATACATAGCCGAAGTCGGGGCGTAATTGTGTGATCCGAAAGCCTCGGCCGGCCTGCCGCCTGACAGGCTGCCGCGCTGTCGCGCGATCACGTCACGCCCGACCCCGGAAGGCGAACGCGGCGAGCGGCGTTTGGTTCGACCATCACCGCGCCGTGCGCCTCCGCCGCTCATCGTGCAGCCGCCGCGTCGCCGAGGAGGTAGGCGGCGATGGCGAGGCGGTCGTCCTCGGTGAGGAAGCGCGTCGTGTCGCTGACGAACTCGCCCATCGCCCCGCCGAAGGCGTCGCCGTCGATGCCGATGCCCGTCTGGAGCGATGCGGCGAGGGCGGGCTCGGTCCATCCGTCGGCGGCGAGCGCCGCGGCGGTGATGGGCGGCGCGCTGCCGCCGCCGGGAAGATCGTCGCCGCCCTCGAGACGCCGCGCCTCGATGCGCCCGCCGAGCGGCCCGCGCGGCGTATGGCAGGCGCCGCAGTGAACGACGTTCTCCACCAGATAGCGCCCCCGGTCGGACCCCGTGCCGTCGCCGCCACCGGTCACCTGCGGATCGGGCATGTTGAGGAGCCGCCACAGCTTCAGCGCCGGACGCCAGCTGAACGGGAAGGGGATGTCGTGGGCGGGGGCGGACGTCGCCACCGGTGCCACCGTCCGGAAGGCGGCATAGAGATCGGCGACGTCCTGGTCGGTGAGGCCGGCATAGAAGGTGTAGGGGAACACCGGGTAGAGCGGCGCGCCCGACGGCGACACGCCGCGGCGCACGGCGGTGGCGAAGTCGTCGAGCGACCAGTCGCCGATGCCGGCGTCGGCATCGGTCGTGAGATTGGGGCCGCGGAAGGTGCCGAACGCCGTGTCGAGCGGCGGGCCGCCGGCGAGCGGCTTGCCGCCTCCCGCGAGGTCGGTGTGGCAGGCGATGCAGCCCGCCGTTCGGGCGAGATAGGCGCCGCGCTGCGGATTGCCCGGCTCGGCCGCCGCCACCGGGGCGCCGCGCCGCAGCGGCACCCATGTCAGCGCGGCCACCACGGCGGCGGCGCCGACGGCGCCCGCCACCGCGAGGCCGAGCACGATCCGCCCGAGCGGCCTCACGCCGCCCCTCCGTGCCGCACCCCTCGCACCCCTCGCATGGGCCTAGTCCTGCCGAAAGTCGGTGTGGCAGGCGCGGCAGGCCCCGCCCACGGCCTTGTAGACCTCCGTCGCGGGCTGGTCCGCCAGTGCGACGTCGCCTGCCGGTGCCTCGGGCGCGCCACCCATCAGCGAGCCCATCGACGGGGCCGCGCTCGCCGTATCGCCGGTGTTGTCGGCGGCCTCGACCAGCGCGCCGGCGGCGGCCTTCAGATCCTCGGCCGCTTTGGTGAAGGCGGCGAAGTTCTCCCAGATCGCGGGCAACGCCTCGCTGTCGCCCACGAGGCTGCCTTCCGGGAAGAGGTCGGTGATCGCGCTGCCGGCGTGGTCGCGGATGACCGCCGCCTCGCGCCGGACGGCGTCGGCGTCGTAGGGCGCCTCGCCGTTCATCATCGGCCGCAGCGTCCGGCTCGCGTCGCGCAGGGTGTCCATCAGGTCTTGCCGCGCCTTGACCGCCTCCTCCGGCGACATCGCGGCGAGAGCGACGGTGCCGCCCATCGCGATCAGGCCGGATATGGCGACGGCCCCCAGAAGTCTCCGCATCGTTCGTCCTCCCATGTTGTGCTTCATGCACAATCGCGCGTTGCTGATGTGACCAGCGGGATGTGACAGGGACAACGCGAGGCGTGGTCACTTATCCGTCATCGCATCCAGGCGGCGCGCCGTGCCTCAACGCTGCACCGGGGCTTGCGTTCCGCGTCGCGGCTCCGCCACGCGCCATTGACCCGCCGTCCTCGCCTCACAACCTTGGATGATGCTCCGATCTGGGAGGCGCCCATGCCCCGGGACGCGCTGGCGCACGCCGACGCTTTCGACACGCCGCAGACGAGGTTCGACCACGACGCCTCCGCGGACGGGGGAGGCGGTCGGGCGCGCGACCTCGGTCTGCTTCTCGACGCGGTGGAGGCGATCAACGCGGCGGCGTCGACGGCGGCCGCCGTCGCCGCGCTGCTCCATGCCGCGCTGAGGGGCACCGGGGCGGGCGGCGCCTGCCTCATGCGCCCCGCCGCGGACGATCTCATCGTGACCGAGTGCGCCGGGTCGCGGCCGCTCGACAAGCTGATCGGCGGGGCGCGCCATCTCCTCGGCGGCGTCTGCCGCGTCGACGATCTCGCCGGTGCCGCGTGGTGGGCGGGTCGCGCCGGCACGCCCTCGGGAGGCGCCGCGCCGCGGTCCTGGCTCTCCGCCCCCCTCCGCCTCCATGGCGGCGAGACGGCGCTGCTCGTCTCTACCAGCGTCACCGTGGGCGCCTTCGGGATGACGAGCGAAGCTTTCCTCGCGCGCGCCGCAAGCCTCGCCGGTCAGGCGATCGCCAACCGGACCGCTTGCGAGCGCAACACGCTGCTCGCCGCCGTCATCGACGGCTCGTCGGTCTCCGTGGTGATCGCCGATGCGCAGGATCCCGACCGGCGCCTCATCTATGTGAACCCCGCCTTCGAGCGGATGACGGGCTATGGCCGGGCCGAGGTGCTCGGCCGCAACTGCCGCTTCCTCGCCGCCGAGGGAGGTGATGCGCACGAGCGGGCGCGGCTGCGCGACGTCGTCGCCGCAGGCGGCAGCGGCACCTTCACCCTCCTCAACCGCAAGCGGTCGGGCGAGCTCTTCTACAACGACCTCACCCTCTACCCCATCCCCGACGAGACCGGCGCCACCCGCTATCTCGTCGCGACTCAGGTCGACGGCTCGCAGCGCCACGCCGTGGAGGCCGAGCGGGACACCGCCCGCGATCGCCTCGCCATCGCCCTTTCGAGCATTCCCGCCGGCTTCCTGCTGCTCGACGAGCACGATCGCATCGTCTTCGCCAACGAGCCCTTCCGCCGCGCCTATCCGACCGGCGGGACCGACTGGCAGCCGGGCGAGCCCTACCGCGAAGCGATGGCACGGCACGGCCGCTTCACCGGCCTCGACCCGGCCGCCGGCGAGGCGCTCGCCGCGCGTCGCCTCGCCGCGATGCGCACCGGTGCCGCGCCCGCCGAAGCCGTCCTTTGCGACGGGCGGGTCGCCCGGATCAGCGGCGGTGTCACGCCCGACGGCGGCGCGCTCGCCATCGTCGTGGACATCACTCGCGAGAAGCAGCACGAGCGCCTCCTCGCCGAGCGCATCGCCGCCGTCGACGCGGCCCAGGACGCCATCGCCGTGCTCGACGAGATCGGCGCCTTCGTCTACGTGAACCCCGCCTTCCGCAGCCTCTACGCCATCGCCGACGCTGTCGACGTGGTGGGGACGTCGTGGCGCACCCTCTTTGCCGAGGAGAACGCCGAGGATCTCCTCGCGCGTGCGGCACCGGCCCTCGAGGCCCGCGGCGTGTGGCGTGGCGAGGTGGTCGGCCGGCGCGCCGACGGGCGGACGGTGGAGCAGGAGCTCGCCATCACCCGCCTCGACGGCGACCGGCTGATCTGCATCGGTCGCGACATCACCGAACGGCGCCGGGCGGAGATGGAGCGGGCGCATCTCCTCACCCAGCTCGCCCGTGCCCAGCGGCAGGAGGCGATCGGCGTCATCGCCGCGGGCCTCGCCCACGATCTCAACAACGTCGCCTCCGTGGTCACCGGCTCGGCCGGCCTCATCGCCGAGGCGGTGCCGCCGGGCTCGGCCGAGCGCCGCCATGCCGATCGCATCGCCCAGGCCGGGCGCTCGATGTCGGACCTCATCTCCCGCCTCCTCAATTTCGGCAAGCGCGCCCCGACGCGCGGCACGGCCGAGCTCGGCGCCGTCGTCGCGGAGGCGATGGAGCTCGTGCGCACCGGCCTCGACAAGACCATCGCCGTCCGCGCGCGGAGGACGGAGGAGGCGGTGACCGTCCTCGCCGATCCCACCGAAGTGCTGCAGGTGATCCTCAACCTCGCCTTCAACGCCCGCGACGCCGTCGACCAGCCGGGCGGAGAGATCCATTTGGCGGTGCGCCAGCTGCCGCGCGGCGGGCACAGCGGGATCGACGACTGCGGCGTCGTCGTCGGAACACATTTCTGCGACCGCCCCTACGGCTGCGTGTGCGTCACCGACAACGGCCGCGGCATCGATCAGCGGCACTTCGGCGACGTGTTTCGGCCCTACTACTCCACCAAGGGGGCGGGCGGGACGGGGCTCGGCCTCGCCGTGGTGGCGGGCATCGTGCGGGCCGTCGGCGGGTTCGTCCACCTCGCCTCGTCGGTGGGGGAGGGGGCGACCTTCTCCGTCTGCCTACCTGTCGTCGATCCCGACGGGACGCCCTCTCCGCGGCAGCCCGAGCCCCGCGCGCCGCTTGCGCCGCCCAATGGCGCGAGCCTCGCCGGGCGCCTCGTCCTGGTGCTCGACGATGATCCCGTCGCCGGCGAGGTTGTCGCCGCGACCCTCGAGGCCGCCGGCGCCGAGGCCGCTGTGTGCCAGAATGCCGTCGACGCTCTCGCAGCCCTCGCCGACGACCGGGACGCGTGGGACCTTCTCGTGACCGACCTCGCGATGCCCGGCCGCTCCGGCGTCGAGGTGGCCGAGGCTGCACGTCGGATGCGCCCGGGCCTGCCGATCCTCCTCCACACCGGCCGCACAGACTGGCCGACGGCGGTGGAGCGCCCCGAGATCTTCGACGACATCGTGCCGAAGGGCGCCGATCCGGGCGACGTCACCGCCGCCGCGGCACGGCTGATCGAGCGCGCGAGCCCTCCTCCCGACCGCTCGGACGACCCCGCCAAACCCTGACGCCGGCGCACGGCTCGCCCGCCCCGACGCCCCCCGCGTGTCAAGATAGATTCACGGGAAGCGTCCATCTGGCGAGAAGACTGCATGCACGTCGTCGACTGGCGATAGGGAGACTCACGATGGCCGATATCTTTGCCGAGAGCTTCACCGAGGAGCCGCTGTGGTGGAATATGGCGAAACCCGAGCCGACCACCCCTGATGCACTCCCCGATCGCTGCGACGTGCTCGTGGTCGGTGCAGGCTACGCCGGCCTCGGTGCCGCCCTCACCTTGGCCGAGGCGGGGACCTCCGTCGCGGTGGTCGATGCCGAGATGCCGGGCTACGGCGGTTCTACCCGCAACGGCGGTCACCTCACCGGGGCGTGGTCGATGATCGATCCGAGCGCCAAGGACCAGGGGGCCTTGCGGGCGCGCGTCGCGACGAGCATGGACGCCTTCAACCATACTCGCGACCTCATCGCGCGGCTCGGCATGAAGGGGGTCTACGAGCCCGTCGGAAAGTTTCTCGCCGCCTTCGCGCCGAGCCACTACGAGACCCTCGCGCGCAAGGCCGAGTGGGCCGTGCGCGAGGGCTTCCTGGATGCCGAAGCCGTGCCGCGCGAGCGGCAGGAGGAGGAGGTCGGGACCAAATTCTATCACGGTGGCGTGCGTTTCGAGCCGGGCGGGTTGGTTCAGCCGGCGCGCTATCACGCCGGCGTCCTCGCCGCCGCGCTCGCCGCGGGGGCGAAGGTGGCGAGCCCGGTGCGCGTCACCGCCATCACCCCCACCGCGTCGGGCTACGAGGTGACGACGTCGGCGGGCAAGGTCGAGTGCGCCGAGGTGGTGATCACCACCAACGGCTACACCGGAGCGGCGACGCCGGACCTGCAGCGCCGCGTGGTGCCGGTGGCGAGCTACATCATCGCCACCGAGGTCCTTCCGGAGGATGTGGCGGCGGCGCTGATCCCCAAGCGCCGAGCGGTGTCCGACTCGGCGAAGGTGCTGTCCTACTACCGCCTGTCGCCCAATCGGCGTCGTATGGTCTATGGCGGGCGCGCGAGCTTCCGCTTCACCACCCCGCGCGAGGCGGCCGTCGGTCTCCATGCGATGATGTCGCGCCGTTTTCCGCAGCTCGCCGACGTGAAGGTCACCCATGCCTGGACCGGCAACGTCGCCTTCGCGCGGGACTGGCTGCCGCACATGGGCAGCAAGGACGGCATCCACTACGCCCTCTGCTGCAACGGCGGCGGCGTCGCGATGATGAGCTATCTCGGCCATCTCGTCGCCAAGAAGATCCTGGAGCGCCCGTCGGCCCCGCTCGGTGCGTTCGACGGCACCGTGTTTCCGACGATCCCCTTCTACAACGGCAATCCCTGGTTCGTGCCCCTCGTGGGGGAGACCTATCGGCTGCGCGACCGCATCGCCCGCGGGTCGGACTAGGACGGGATCAGGCCTCGCCCTCGGAGCCTTGGACGCTCGGGGCGAGGGCGGCCGCGTTCCACCACTCGGTCATCGCTCCGGCGTTGGGCCGGGCCACCATCATGATGATCTCGGCGGGTCGGTCGCCCACCGACTCGGCCCGGTGCGGTAGCTCCGAATCGATCATGATCCCGTCGCCCGGCCGCAGGAGATGCGTCTCCCCGGCGACGTGATAATGCACCGTGCCCGACAGGACCTGGCAATATTCCTGGCCGGGATGGGAGACCATCACCTTCATCTTCTCCTCGGTCGGGAAGGTGAGGCGGAACACCTGGAAGGCGTCGAACGGCGCGCCGCCGGCGAGCGGGACCCAGCTATAGCCGCTTCCCGCGAGCGGGCGGCGCGCGGCCGCATCCTCGGCCCGGTGCACGGCCACCGACGTGCGCGCCGGAAGCGCCCGATCGTCGAACAGCTCGTCGACGCCCACCGAGAGGATCTCGCAGAGCTGCACCAGGTGGGTGATCGACAGCGCCGTGTGGCCCCGCTCGATGCGCGACAGCGAGCTCTCCGAAAGACCGGCCCGTGCCGCCACGTCGGCGAGCCTCAGATTGGCGGCGATGCGGGCGGCCCGCAGCCGCGCGCCGAGCTTGCGCGCGGTGTCGAGGGCGCTGTCGGATTGTCGATCGGTCATGTGGAGCGTTTCATCGGCGGTCTGGCGTAGTTCTGAGCGTAGTCGGGCGTCGCTATCCCCTCGGCGAGCCGGGGGCAATCCTCCGGCGCGCCGAAGGCGAGGCTCACCGGTATCTTTCCGGCCCAGAGGTCGAGCCCGTAGTCCTCTTCCACGTCGAGCACGCCGACGTCGCGCACCTTCGCCGACACCTCCTCGATGGGGAAGCGCAGGAAGAGGGTGGCGGCGAGCTCCTTCGGCTTCGGCGGGCGCACGGTGTGGCCGGGCATCAAGTCGTTGACGAAGGCCTGGACGAGGCCGCGCTTCTCCTCGGGGTCGGTCACCGCCTCGCCGTGGGAGAAGATCATCACCGAGCGATAGTCGAGGCTGAAGCCGAAGCCGGAGCGGCCGGCGACGATGGAATCGATCAGCGTCACCGTGATGGTGGCCGGCGCGCCGTCCTTCAGCGCGCCGAGAACGCCGTTCGCCTGGCTGCCGTGGATGTAGACGTCCTCGCCGATGCGCACGATGGCGGTGGGCAGAACGCGCGGCTCGCCGTTCACCACGGCGCCCACATGGGCGATCAGCGCCTCGTCGATGATCGCGTGCACCAGCTCGCGGTCGTAGTGGCCGCGGTCGGGGCGCAGGCGCAGCTTGGTGCGCGGTGTGGGGGTGTAGGCCTCGGTGCTCATGCGGCGGACTTTCCGGTTTCGGGGTCGCCCTCGTAGTCGGCCCGAGCGCCGCTGTAGCGGCCGGCGAGCAGCTCCATCAGGCTCGCATGGAGCGAGGCGGGCACGTCGACGCCCTCTTTTGTGGTGCGCTCGCGCGCCCGGTAGCGCCGGTCCGACGGCAGGCGCGTGCCCTCCTGCTCCAGGATCATCGAGAACAGGCGCTCGGCATGCTCGGCCTGGCGGGCGAGATCGCCGTTGGGCATCGCCTTCGTCGGATCGATGGCGATCACGAGCTCGCCGCCGCAGGGGGCGCCGGTCTTCGCCACGTCGCGCTCGCCCGCCTCCACCGACAGGACGTCGCCGATGAGCGGACCGGCGAGGAGCTCCACCATCATCGCGATGGCCGAGCCCTTGGCGCCGCCGAAGGGAAGCTGGGCGCCGGCGAGCGCCGCCTTGCCGTCGGTGGTAGGGTTGCCGTCGGCGTCGATCGCCCAGCCGGGCTCCAGCGGCTTGCCGTCGCGCATACGGATCTGGATCTCGCCGCGGGCGCTCATCGAGGAGGCCTGGTCGAAGACGAGCGGATGGCGGCCGGGGCGGGGCCAGGCGAAGGCCATGGGGTTGGTGCCGAATACCGGCTTGATGCCGCCATAGGGGGCGACGTAGGGGATCGCCGACACGAAGGCGAAGGCGACGAGCCCGTCGTCGGCGAGCCGCTCCACCTCCGGCCACAGCGCCGCGACGTTGAGCGCGTTGTTGACGGCGAGCGCCGCGATCCCCTGCGCGCGGGCCCGCTCCACGAGCGGCGCGTGGCCGCGCTCCAGCGGAAGCGGCGAAAAGCCGTTGTGCCCGTCGACGCGCACGATGGCCGGGGCGAGGTCGGTGAGGGTCGGCTCGGCCTCGCCGGAGGCTTGTCCCGCCTTCAGCGCGTTCACATAGAAGGCTATGCGGAAGAGGCCGTGATGGCGGCACTCGTCGCGCTCGGCGGCGGTCACGGTGTTGGCGATCGCCTCGGCGTGCGGCTCGGAGAAGCCTTGGGCGAGGAGGAGGCGGCGGGCTGTGTCATGCACTTGCGCCAAGCTCATGCGGACGCTGTCGGTCATCGAGGTCTCCATTGCGCCTGTGTGCCGGGGAGCTTGCGTCGCTTCTTGCATCTGATGCAAGTTCGATTTGCGAGCAGCCGCTGGCTAGCGTTGCATCAGCCTGCTGGCATCGATGCTGCACGATGCGGTGTGGGATTTCGGAGGATGGGCCATGGACCAGCAGATCGCCGAGCCGATGGTGACGGTGCGAAAGCGCGGCTTCTGCAATCTCTGCCGCTCGCGCTGCGGCGCCGTCTACGTGACGGAGGGCGACCGCCTCGTGCGGGTCGAGCCCGACACGCAGCATCCGACCGGGCACGCCCTGTGCCCCAAGGGGCGGGCCGCGCCGGAGATGCTGTCGGAGCCGACGCGGCTCTTGAAGCCGCTGCGCCGCACCGCGCCCAAGGGGGCGGAGGATCCGGGCTTTGAAGAGATCTCGTGGGACGATGCGCTCGCGACGGTGGCGGAGCGGCTCGCCGCGGTGCGGGCCGAGAGCGGGGCCGAGGCCGTCGCCTTCGAGGTGACCACGCCGAGCGGCACGGGCATCTCCGATTCCATCGACTGGATCGAGCGCTTCATCCGCGTCTTCGGCAGTCCAAACACCGTCTATGCCACCGAGATCTGCAACTGGCACAAGGACTTCGCCCATGCCTTCACGTTCGGCATGGCGCGGCCGGCCCCCGACTTCGCCCACTGCGACGTGGCGGTGCTCTGGGGCTTCAACCCGTCCAACACCTGGCTCGCGCTCGCAAGCCGGCTCGCGGCGGCGCAGCGGCGTGGCGCCCGCCTCGTGGTGGTCGACCCGCAGCCCACCGGCTACGCCCGCAGCGCCGACGTCTGGGCGCGGCTGCGGCCCGGCAGCGACCTCGCGCTGGCGCTCGGGCTGATCCGCGCCGTGCTGGAGCGCGGCCGGTACGACGAGGCCTTCGTGCGGCGCTGGACCAACGCCGCGCTCCTCGTCGATGAGACGGGTGCGCTGATTGAGACGCGCGCCGCCGACGGCACGCCGCGCCACCTCGTGTGGGACCAAGGCGCGGGCGTCGCCGCGCTCTACGACCCGGCGACGCGACTGATGCCGGTCGAGGCCGATCGCCTCGCCCTCTCCGGCACGATGACGGTGACGGTCGACGGTCGCACCATCGCGGCGCGGCCGGTCTTCGCGACGCTGCGCGAGGCCGTGGCGCCCTATGGTCTCGCCCGCACCGCCGCCGAGACGGGCCTTGCCGAGGCGACCATCGAAGCGCTCGCGGAGATCTTCGATGCCGGCACCGCCGTTGGCCTCTACGCCTGGACGGGCGTCGGCCAGCATCAGGCCGCGACGCAGACCGAGCGTGCCATCTCGATCCTCGAGGCGCTGTCGGGCGCGGTGGATCGGCCGGGGACGGGGGTGGTCGTGCCGGCGGTGCCGCGCAACGGCGTCGCAAGCCACGACATCCTGCCGCCGGAGCAGCAGGCGAAGGCGCTCGGCCTCGCCGAGCGACCCATCGGCCCCGCCCGCCAGGGCTACGTCAACGCCGCCGACTTCAGCCGCGCCGCCATCGAGGGCGATCCCTACCGCGTGCGCGCCCTCGTCGCCTTCGGCGGCAACATGATGGCGAGCCAGCCCAATCCCGAGCGCAGCGCCGCCGCCCTCGAAGCGCTGGACTTCCATGTCCACGTCGACCACCGCATGACGCCGACGGCGCGCTATGCCGACATCGTGCTGCCCGCCACGCTGCCGTGGGAGCACGAGGCGCTGAAGCTCGGCTTCGAGCTCGACGCCGCGGCGCAGGGCCTCGTGCAGCTGCGCCCGCGCATGGTGCCGCCGCGCGGCGAGGCGCGCTCCGACACCGACATCGTGTTCGACCTCGCGACCCGCCTCGGTCACGCCGACGACTTCTTCGGCGGCAGAGTGGAGGCGGGGTGGGCGCACATCCTCGCCCCCTCCGGCATCACCCTCACGGCGTTGCGGGCGAGCCCGGAGGGCATCGCCGTGCCGCTCGAGCAGCGCTACGAGAAATATGCCGCGGAGACTGACGGGCGCGCGGCGGGCTTCGCCACCCCGACCGGGCTCGTCGAGATCCACTCGGTCACGCTCGCCCGCCACGGCTATCCGCCGCTACCCGCGGGGGATGCGTCGCCGGCCGGCCTCACCCTCACCACCGCCAAGGACGGGCTCTACTGCCACAGCCAGCACCGCGACATTCCCTCGCTGCGGCGGCGCTCGCCGGAGCCGCGGGTGCGCCTCCACCCCGACCTTGCCGATCGCCACGCCATCGACGTCGACGACTGGGTGCTGGTGGAGACGGCCGCCGGCCAGGCGCGCTTCCGCGCCCGGCTCGACGCGCAGGCCGACCCGACGACGCTCGTCGCCGACTATGGCTGGTGGCAGGAGAATGTGCGTCTCGGCCTCGCCGCGCTGCCGGTGAAGGGGGAGGGGACGTCGAACTACAACGCCCTCGTCGACGGCCATCTCACCGACCCGCTCAGTGGCTCGGTGGCGCTGCGCGGCGTCCCCGCGACGATCACCCGCGACAGGGTGGGCAACGCCCCGGCGCGCGCCTTCGCCGGCACGCGCCCCTTCCGCGTCGTCGCCGTCCACGCCGAAACGCCGACGATCCGCACCATCACCCTCGCGCCGGAAGACGGTGAGCCGATCCCCGACTATCTCCCCGGCCAGCACCTCGAGGTCGTCCTCGACCGGGAGGGGACGGCGCTGAAGCGGGCCTATTCGATCTCGGGCGGCGAGGGCGGCCTGACCATCTCGGTGAAGGCGATGGCGGCGCCCGCCGGCCTGTCGGTGCCGGCGGGTGAGATGTCGAACCATCTCCACCGGGCGGTGGCGGCGGGCAGCGTCCTCCATGCGACGGCCCCCAAGGGGCGCTTCCTGCTCGGGGCGGGGGAGGGGCCGACGGTGCTGATTGCGAACGGTGTCGGCATCACGCCGTTCGTTCCGTTCCTGAAGCGCCTCGCGCCGGAGGGCCCGCCCGTCGCCCTCGTCTACGGTGTGGCGGGGGCGGCCGAGCACGCCTTCGCCGCCGAGATCGCAGCCGCCGCCGTGTCCAACGCGCGGCTGCGCGTCCACACCTACTATTCGCGCGAGACCTCGCCGCCGGAAGGCGTCGCCTGCGGTCGGCTGAGCCTCGCGGGTCTCGAGGACTTCGTCACCGACCCCGCCTGTCGCTTCTATCTCTGCGGCGCGAGCGAGATGATCCGCGCCGTCGCCGGCGATCTGGAGCGGCTCGGCGTGCGGCCGTCGCGGATCGAGTGGGAGGCGTTCACGGCACCCGCGATGCGCCCGGCGGTGCGACCCGACCGGCCGTTCGCGATCACCCTCGGCGCCCACCAATTCGCCTGGACGCCCGACGATCGCACCCTCCTCGACGCCGCCGAGCGGCAGGGCGCGCCGATCAGCGCCGGCTGCCGCACCGGCCAGTGCGAGAGCTGCGCCAAGACGCTCCTGTCGGGCAAGGTGTTCGATGCGACGAGCGGGGTGGTCGACGGCGTGGCCGAGATCCTGACCTGTCAGGTGGTGCCGATCAGCGACGTGCGCCTCGCCGACTGACGGGGCGGATCGCTCAGGAGGCGGCGGTGCGGCGCTTGGCGGGGCTGCTGCGCCGCCGATAGGGCGGCGTCGGCGCGGTCGGCGTCTCGGCGCGCTCCGGCACCGGTGCCCTCGCGGCCGACATCACCCGCGCCTCGGTGTGGACGTCGACGAGGCTGTCGACGAAGCGCTGGGCGAACTTGAAGTCCTTCACGCTCGCCCCGGTCATCGCCACCACGGGGCTCACCATGCGCGTGAGGTCGGGCCGCAAAGCCCGTAGGCGCCCCTGCGCCACGTAGGGGGCGGCCACGTGGTCGGGCAGATAGCCGATGTTGCGGCCCGAGAGGACCAGCGTCGTCTGGGCGTGGGCGCCGAGGCCGATGTCGCCCCGCGTCGCCGCGTTGCGCGTCTTCTCCGGGTGGACATATTCGTGATGGCCGCGGTTGCAGTAGACGGCGTTCTCGATCGCCTCGCGCGTCAGCTCCGCGTCCGGCACGGCGAACAGCGGGTGGCTGCGGCCGGCGTAGATCGCCGCCTCCTCGTCGAACAGGCGCTCGGCGGCGAGCTGGGGGAACTGCTCGTTCTGAATGCCGATGCCGACGTGGAGAAGGCCGTCGGCGACGCGCCCCGTCATCTGGAAGCCCAGCATGATCTCAACGCGGAAGCGGCAGTTGGGGTAGTAGTCGGAAAAGCGGGAGATCGCCTCGTCCACGTGGGCGCGGGGGTTGTCGACGATCTGGTCCTGGATGCCGATCACGAGCTCGTGGCCCTGACCGTCGCCGAGGCTCGCCGCGCGCTGGCGGTAAACCTCCACCGAGGCGAAGAGGTCGCGCGCGGCCTCGTACACCACCTCGCCCTCGGGCAACAGCTTAAAGCCCTTGGGGCCGCGCTGGCACAACCGCACCCCGAGCCGCGTCTCCAGCGACTTCAAATACTCGCTCAGCATCGACTGCGACAGATTGAGCGTGGCCTGGGCGGCCTTGAAGCTGCCTTCCTCGACGATGGTGCAGAAGCAGCGCAGCAGCTTCAGATCGATGTCATAGACTTGACTGAGATTTGACATGACGCAATGACCGGTCCGCCGTGTCGGGCGACAAGCATAGATGCAAGGAATGTGCCCGGCTCGCTGCAGGATGTGCCCGCGTCCGCAGCCGCCACGCACTGCACAAATGACAGACTAGCCCACGCGGCGGCGACGGTCACGCGCGCGCCGCGGCGCTGTGCGATTAAATCTTTGGCGTAATGCATAGAATTGCGTCTGTGGGTCGCTGATCCGAGCTTCTATAATTGCCGATGGTCAACAATGCTGCGGTGCGCCTAGCGTCGCGCTCCGGCAACCCATCAGCGATCGGCGGAGAATGACGCGTCCCTTCCATCTTGCCTGGTTCGTCAACTTCGCGGTCGATGAGTGGAACGGTCCGTTCTCCGCCGGCGGCACGCCGTGGAACGGCGAGTTCTACATCGACATGGCGAAGGCCATGGAGCGGGCGTGCTTCGACTACATCATGCTCGAAGACACGCTGATGATCTCCGATTCCTACGGCGGCAGCATGGACGCGTACTTGAAGTACGCGCTCATGGGTCCGAAGGGGGATCCGGCGCCGCTCGCCGCGCTCCTCGGCAACCACACCTCCAAGATGGGCGTGGTGGCGACCTTCTCCACCATGGCCTACCCGCCTTACATGCTCGCCCGTCTCTGCGCCACGCTCGACAACATCTGCGGCGGCCGCTTCGGCTGGAACATCGTGACGAGCGGCGAAAATCTCGCGGCGCAGAATTTCGGCATGGACGAGCTGCCTCCCCGGCAGGACCGCTACGACATGGCCGACGAGTATGTGGAGCTCTGCCGCCAGCTCTGGATGAGCTGGGAGCCCGGTGCCATCGTCAAGGATCACGCGACGGACACTTACGTGGACTACACCAAGGTCCACCCGATCCACTTCAAGGGCCGCTACTATAAGTGCCGTGGTCCGCTGAACTGCGTGCCGCCGAAGCAGGGCAATCCGCAGCGCCCGGCCTTCGTGCAGGCCGGTGGCTCGCCCCGCGGCCGCCAGTTCGCGGCGCAGACCGCCGATTCCATCATCGCCGTCGCCTCCAGCGTGAAGGCGATGAAGGCCTACCGCGACGACATCCGCGAGCGCGCCGAAAAGTTCGGTCGCGACCCGGACGAAGTGAAGGTGTTCTTCATCGCGAGCCCCGTCCTCGCCGAGACGGAGGCGAGCGCCAAGCGGCGTTTCGAGGCCTATACCGCCTCGATCGAATATCAGGTGAAGACGCTCGCCTCGGTCAGCTCGATCACCGACATCGACTTCTCCCAGTTCGACCTCGATGAGGAGCTGCCCCACCTCACCACCAACGGCGAACAGGGCTCGCTCGACGCGTTCGCCCAATGGGGCTCCGGCAAGACCCTGCGCCAGCTCTGCAAGGACCGGGCGACGCGCGGTCTCGACGGCTTCGTCGGCACCCCCGACCAGGTCGCCGACCGGATGGGCGAGGTGATGGACGAGGTCGGCGGCGACGGCTTCCTCATCTCCTCGCCGTTCCAGAAGGTGAGCCGGGAGTACATCCTCCAGGTCTGCGAAGGGCTCGTTCCCGCGCTGCAGCGCCGCGGCCTGACCCGGACCTCCTACGCCGAGCCGACCTTGCGCGAGAACCTCAAGGCGTTCTGACACCCGGCCCCACGGCCGATCCACTCGTGGCCCCGAGGCCGCCATACGACCCGCGGCCTCGGCCGCCACTCTTGAAGGACGACGGATGCCCAAGCGCTTCCATCTCGGCTGGTTCATGAACTTCGCCCTCGACGAGTGGAACCAGACCTTCGCCGCCGGTGGCGATCCCTGGGACGGGGGCTTCTTCATCGACATGGCGAAGGCCATGGAGCGGGCGTGCTTCGACTACATCATGCTCGAAGACACGCTGATGGTCTCCGAAGCCTACAAGGGCACGATGGAGACCTACCTGAAGTACGCCATCATGGGGCCGAAGAACGATCCCGCCCCGGTCGCCGCCATCATCGGCAACCACACCCGCCACCTCGGCGTCGTCGCCACCATGTCGACGATGGCCTATCCGCCGTTCATGCTGGCCCGCCTGTCGGCGACGCTCGACAATATCTGCGGCGGCCGCTTCGGCTGGAACATCGTGACGAGCGGCGAGAACCTCGCGGCGCAGAATTTCGGCATGGACGAGCTGCCCCCGCGGCAGGACCGCTACGACATGGCCGACGAGTACGTGGAACTCTGCCGCCAACTCTGGGCGAGCTGGGACCAGGACGCCGTGGTGCTCGACCGCGAGAACGACACCTATGCCGACGCCTCGAAGGTCCGCCCGATCAACTTCGTCGGCCGGTTCTTCAAGTGCCGCGGACCGCTCAACTGCGTGCCGCCGGTGCAGGGGCGGCCGGCCTTCGTGCAGGCAGGCGGCTCGCCGCGTGGCCGCCAGTTCGCCGCCGAGACGGCCGATTCCATCATCGCCCCCTCGTCCGGCGTCGCCGGCATCAAGGCCTATCGCGACGACGTGCGCGCCCGCGCCGAGAAGTCCGGCCGCAATCCCGATGACATCAAGGTCCTCTTCGTGGTGGCCCCGGTTCTCGGCCACACCATGGACGAGGCGCAGGAAAAGCTCGACCGCATCCGCAACCACCCCGGCTACATCGACAAGACCCTCGCCGCCATCAGCGCCATCACCGACATCGACTTCGCCCAGTTCGATCTCGACAAGGAGCTGCCTCACCTCACCACCAACGGCGAACAGGGCTCGCTCGACGCCTTCGCCCAATGGGGCTCCGGCAAAACGCTGCGCGAGATCGTGATGGAGCAGGTGAACCGCGGCCTCGACGGTCTCGTCGGTACCCCCGACCAGGTCGCCGACCGCATGGGTGAGATCATGGAGGAGGTCGGCGGCGACGGCTTCCTCATCACGCGCCCCTTCACAACCAACCTCAGTCGTCAGTACATCCTTGAAATCTGCGAGGGGTTGGTTCCAGCTTTGCAACGCCGTGGGTTGACCCGGACTCAATATACGAAGTCCACTCTACGAGAGACGTTGCGCGAGTTCTGACGACGGGCGGCGAGGGCCGCACGTCGCCGCGTACGCACCGACGAGGAAAGCGATGAGCACCTGCACGACCTATGCGAGTTCCGATCCCGAGGTGGCCGGCACCTGGCCCCCGGTCGAGAAGGCCGCATTCCGCCACTCGATGTCGCGGCTCGCGGCCGCGGTGAACATCATCACGAGCGTGGGCGAGGACGGCTGGTGCGGCTTCACCGCCTCCGCCGTCACGAGCGTGACCGACGAGCCGCCGACCCTCCTCGTGTGCATCAACCGCACGACCCAGGCCCACAAGTCGATTCTGTCGTCCCGCGTCCTGTGCGTGAACACCGTGTCGAAGCCGCATGAAGAGCTGTCGATGGTGTTCGCCGGCTCCGGCGGCAACAAGGACATGGTGAAGCGCTTCGCCGCCGCCAACTGGACGACGCTCGCGACCGGTGCCCCGGTGCTGGAGGACGCCATCGTCGCGTTCGACTGCCGCGTCACCCAGCTCGTCGAGGTCGGCACCCACGACGTGATGATCTGCGAGGTGGTCGCCGTTCGTGACAACGAGCATGCCGGCGGCCTCGTCTATTTCGGCCGACGCTTCCATCACGTCGTCTGAGACGTTCCGAACCGGCAAGGGAGGGCCGATGCGCCTCTCGGTGCTCGATCAGTCGATGGTGGTGGAGGGGCGGGACGCCGGCGAGGCGATCCGCGACACGGTGGCGCTCGCCAACGCGGCCGACGCCTATGGCTATCACCGCTTCTGGGTGTCGGAGCACCACAACGCGCCCGGGCTCGCCGGCACGGCGCCGGAGGTGCTCGCCGCCGCGATCGCGATGTCGACGCGGCGCATCCGCGTCGGCACCGGGGCGGTGCTGTTGCCGCACTATGCGCCGCTGAAGGTGGCGGAGGCGGCGGGCGTGCTCTCGGCGCTGGCGCCGGGCCGCATCGATCTCGGGCTGGCACGCGGGCCGGGTGCCGACCGCCAGACCGCCTATGCGCTGCGTCCGGCGATGCTCGACGATCCGCTCAATGCTCTCGGCGGCCCCGCCTTCGACGAGAGCATCGCGGACGTTCTCGGCTTTCTCGGCATCCGCCCGTTCGAGGAGGGGCATCCGTTCGAGGGCATCGCGGCGAGCCGCGCCGCCGTTCCGCCGCCAGACATCTGGGTGCTGGGCAGCACGGCCGCGAGCGGGCGCGTCGCCGGCCGGCTCGGTCTGCCCTACGTGTTCGCCCACTTCTTCCATGACGGCGTCGGCGCCGACGCGGCGATCGCCGCCTATCGCGCGGCCTGGTCGGGGGAGGGGCGGCCCTATCTCGCCGTCGCCGCCTTCGCGCTCGCCGCGCCGACACGGCTCGACGTCCACCGCCACCTGCTCCCCTATGCGCGCTGGCGGGCGGCGGGTGGGCGGGGCGCGATCCTTCCCTGTGCGAACAGCGGCAAACCCGTCGGCGACGGCGATGCGGCGGAGTTGGCGCGCTGGCGCACCACCCTCATCCACGGTACGGGGGAGGGCGTGGCCGCCGACCTCACGGCGCTCGCCCGCCGCTACGACGCGGACGAGATGATGATCGCGTGCCCCACGGCGGGGCTCGCCGATCGCCGCCGCTCCCTCGGCCTCATCGCCGAGGCCGTGGGGCTGGCCACCGCTCGCTCCCGTTTTTCGCAGGACACCATGGAGTTCGTCGAATGACCGACACACCCGCCGAGATCGATCCAGGCACCTTCTGGCGCACCCTCGGCGCTCGCGCCATCGGCATGACCGTCGTCACGGCCGACAGCGAGGAGGGCCCGACCGGCTTCCTCGGCCTTTCCGCCGCGCACGTGACCGCCTCGCCGCCGACGATGCTCGTCTCCATCGACAAGAAGACGAGCGCGCTCAAGGGCGTCCTCGAGAGCGGCCACTTCGCCGTGAACTTCCTCGACGCCGAAGCCGGCCACGTGGCCGATGCCTTCTCCGGCAAGGCGGGCCTCTCCGGCGCCGACCGTTTCCTCGAGGGCGAATGGACGACGCTCGCGACCGGCGCGCCGGTCTACAAGAACGCCCTCGGCGTGTTCGACTGCGCCGTCGACGAGGTGATCACCCGCGGCGACATCTCGATCGTCGTCGGCACCGTGAAGGGCGTCTCCTCGCGCGGCGACGGCGATCCTCTCGTGTTCTTCCGCGGCAAGACCGTGAAGGGCGTCGCCGCGCCCGAATAGGCCGCGACGCCGGACGGGGCGCCGCGCGCGCCCCGCGACGGGCCTGGAGCACGGCTCGGCCCGTCTTTGCGTTACGTCATGGATTCTTTGTCGAAGGATGTTACCTGTGCCATCACACAGGTATAGAGTAGACCTGTGGGTGCTGCATATTTGATGTGCGGCTTGTGATTATTTATATCAAACGACCATTTCGTTGGCGAAATGCCGCGCAACGCGGCATAAATTCATGCGTTTATTCTGAACCGTCCTTCGCTTCTTCCGAATGGGCGGCGTCTCCGCGGCCTGCCTAGAGTGGACTATGGCGTCGCAAGCGGGCGAGGCGGGCTCCGATCCCGCGCGTTCGCCGACGCGGGACATCAGGAGACGTTATCTTCGTGGCTGCGCGACCGTTTCACCTCGCCTGGTTTCTGCAAGGCTCGAGCATCCAGGCCTGGGGTGCCCCCTGGACTGGCAACATTTCCGAAGATTGGATGTATCCGTCGCTCTTCATCGACCTCGTCAAGTCGATGGAACGCGCCTGCTTCGACTATATCCTCATCGAAGATTCGATCTACATCGGCCAGAACTGGAAGGACTCGCGAGAGATCTTCCTGAAGAACGGCATGTGCACCCCGCGGCAGGAGCCGTCGGTGGTGGCCACGCTGATGGCGGCGCACACCAAGCACCTCGGCATCGTGCCGACGCTCTCCACGTTCGCCTATCATCCCTACCTCACCGCCCGCATCGTCGGCACGCTCGATCAGATTTCCGCCGGCCGCGGCGGCTGGAACATGGTCACGGGTTCATCGGACCTCTCCGCCCAGAATTTCGGCATGCCGCGCCTGCCCAACCATGACGACCGCTACGTCATGGCCGAGGAATATGTGCAGATCTGCAAGGGTCTGTGGGGCTCGTGGGAGCCGGGAGCGATCGTCGCCGACCGCAAGTCGGGCGTCCTCATCGACCACGAGAAGGTCCACACCATCGACTTCGAGGGCGACTATTATTCCTCGCGCGGGCCGCTCAACTCCGGCCCGCTGCCGCAGGGCCAGCCGGTGATCGCCCAGGCCGGCGGCTCCAAGAGCGGCAAGGCCTTCGCCGCCCGCCACGCCGACACGGTGGTCGCCGCCCCGAAGGGCGTTGCCGCCATGAAGGCCTATCGCGACGACGTGCGCGCCGAGCGTGTCGCCGCCGGCCTCGATCCCGACACGGTGAAGATCCTCTATCTCCTCTCGCCCGTCGTCGGGGAGACGGAGACCGAGGCGCGCGACAAGGCCGAGCGCCGTCGCGAGACCGCCGCCGCCAACCTCGATCTGCGCCTCGCCCGCCTCGGCTGGTCGACCAACATCGACTTCTCCGATTGCGATCTCGACGCGCCGGTCGGCTCCTTCACCACCAACGGCCACCAGTCGAGCCTCAACCAGTTCCTCAAGGGCTCGGAAGGCAAGACGCTGCGCGAGGCGATCATCGACCACTCCTCGTCGGGCTACACCGTCGACGTGGTCGGAACGCCGGAATCCTGCGCCGCCCAGATGGAAGAGATCATGGACGAAGTCGGCGGCGACGGCTTCCTCCTCGAGCTCGGCGACCTCTCGCGCCGGTCCGTCGCCTCCATCATCGACGGACTGGTGCCGGAGCTGCAGCAGCGCGGGCTGACCCGCAAGGCCTATTCCCACGCCCACCTCAGGGACAACCTCCTTGAGTTCTGACCGATCCCCCATGGCATCCGTATCGTCCCACCGGAGATCCTCGATGACGAAGCTTTTCTCCCTCCATGCGCTCGGCACCGCGCTCGCGGTCGTCGCCGGCGGCGTGCTCGCGACCGGCGCCTCGGCCGAAACGCTGCGCCTCGGCAATGAGGGCGTCTACCCGCCGTTCTCGATGATCGATTCGGACGGCAATCCCTCCGGCTTCGAGCCGGACCTCGCCCGCGAGGTCTGCAAGCGCATGGACGTGGATTGCGAAATCATCGTGATGGACTTCAAGGCGCTGATCCCGTCGATCCTGCAGGGCAAGTTCGACATGATCACCACCCAGCTCGCCCCGACCCCTGAGCGGCTCGCCAAGCTCACCTACGGGCGGCCGATCGTCTACAACCCGATGACCTTCGTGGCGAAGAAGGACACGGACTACGAGTACACCAAGGAAGGTCTCGAGGGGAAAGGCATCAAGCTCGGCCTGCAGCGCGGTGCCGCGTCGATCCCCTACGTCGACAAGCATTGGGGCGACGTGTTCGAGCGCGTCTACTACGACAACCCGGACCAGATGAAGCTCGACCTGCTCGCCGGCCGCATCGACATGGTGTTCGATTCCAAGATCAACTGGACCATCGAGCTGATCGACAAGCCGGAGGGCGAGCCCTACAAGCTGACCGGCGGCGACCACTGGATCGGCGATCCGGACATTCCGCCCGCCAAGCGCGGCTACAGCTGGGCCGTGCGCAAGGGTGACCCCGAGGGCGAGGCGCTGATCGAGAAGGTGAACGCCACCATCGACGCGACGCTCGCCGACTGCACCTTCACCGAGCTGCGCAAGAAGTATCTCTCGGCCCCGATCCTGACCGCCGAGGAGCCTTGCCTCTAGCCACTACGGAACGGGTCGGCCGCATGCCGGCCCGTCGCCTTCGGGCCAACGACAATGGGAGACGACGCGAGGAGACGCGCCACACGCGCCCCGCCCACCCTGCGCACGGAGCCTGACCCGCGATGAACCTCACCCCCGAACAATTCTGGGGCTACATGGGCCAGCTCGGCCATGGCGCCCTCATCACGCTGCAGCTCTTCTTGGCGAGCTTCGTCCTGGCGCTGGTCCTCGGCATCGTCATCGGCATCGTCACGCTGTCGAAGAACGTCGTCATCCAGGCGATCTGGCGAGTCTACGCCTCGGCGATGATGGGCGTGCCCTCGCTCCTCGTCATCTTCCTGCTCTACTATGGCGGCAGCGCCATCCTCACCGGCATCTTCGGCATGTCGCGCTATATCGACGTGACGCCCTTCCAGGCGGGCATGGCGGCGCTCACCATCGTCTACGCCGCCTACGTCGCCGAGCTCGTCCACGGCGCGGTGCGCAACATGCCGAAGGGCCAGTTCGAGGCCTGCGCCGCGCTCGCCCTGCCGCCGGTGGTGCGCTGGGTCTACGTGATCCTGCCCCAGGTGATCCGTCTCGCGCTGCCGGGCCTCGTCAACATCTGGCTGATCGTCCTGAAGGATACGCCGCTCGTGTCCCTCGCCGGCCTCAACGACCTCGTCGCCACTTCCAAGATCGCGGCGGGCGCCACCAAGGAGCCGTTCATCTTCTTCATCGCCGCGGCGCTGTTCTTCGTGATCATCAACGCGGCGACGATGCCGCTCGCCGACCGCCTGGAGCAGCGCTTCGGCCGCGGGCACGCGAGGGGCAACGCATGAGCGGCCTGCCGATCGACTTCGCACTCGCCTGGAAGAGCCTGCCCGTCATGTTCGACGGGCTGCTGACCACCGTCTTCCTCACCGTGTCGGTGCTGATCATCGGCGCCGTGGTGTCGGTGCCGCTGGCGCTGGCGCGGATGTCGAAGAAGCGCATCTTCTCCTGGCCGGCGGCGATCTTCGTCATGTTCTTCCGCGGCTCGCCGCTCCTCATCCTGCTCTACCTCGTCTACTACGGCTTCGGGCAGATCTCGGCGATCCGCGACGGGCCGCTGTGGGTGGTGTTCGGCGACGCCTACGCCTGCGCCATCATCGGCCTGTCGCTCAACCACATCGCCTTCCTGGTCGACGTGGTGCGCGGCAGCCTGCGCGCGGTGCCCTCGGGGCTCGTCGAGGCGTCGGCGGCGCTCGGCAACTCGCCGCGCGACACCTTCCGCTACATCCAGATGCCGCTCGCCGTCCGCTACGGCCTCAAAGCCTACCAGAACGAAGTCATCATGTTCACCAAGGGCACGGCGGTGGTGAGCGTCATCACGGTGGTGGACCTCACGGCGGTCGCCAACGAGCTCTTCGAGATGACCTATGACCCGTTCACGCCGATGCTGACGGCGGGCTTCTTCTACTGGGTGCTCATCAACGTGATGCGCTTCGGCTTCCGACGGCTCGAGACCTACCTCAACCGCCACCAGGCGACGGAGCCGCCGCGGCACGAGGCGGCGAGCCTCGCCGAGACGCGGCCGCTCCCGGAGGCGACGCTCGGCCCGCGGCCGATGCCGACGTCGAGCGAGGAGACCGCGTCGGTCCGCGAGACGCGGAGGGTCGCCCTTTGAGCGCCACCGAGAGCCGTCCCGTCGCCATCAGCATGAGCGGGGTCGAGAAGTTCTACGGCACCTTCAAGGCCCTCGCCGGCATCGATCTCACGGTGCATCGGGGCGAGAAGATCGTGGTGTGCGGACCGTCGGGCTCGGGCAAGTCCACGCTGATCCGCTGCATCAACAGCCTCGAGCCGCACGATGCCGGCAGCATCGTGGTGAACGGCATCAACGTCGACGGCTCGGCCTCGGCGACGCGCGACGTGCGCCTCGAATGCGGCATGGTCTTCCAGCACTTCAATCTCTTCCCGCATCTCACGGTGCTGGAGAATTGCATGCTCGCCCCGCGCCTCAACCGCGCCCTCTCCAAGAAGGTCAACGAGACGCTGGCACGCCGCTTCCTCGCCCACGTCCAGGTCGAGGAGCACGCCCACAAATATCCGAGCCAGCTCTCCGGCGGCCAGCAGCAGCGCGTGGCGATCGCCCGGGCGCTGTGCATGGAGCCGCCCATCATGCTGTTCGACGAGCCCACCTCCGCGCTCGACCCGGAGGTCATCAACGAGGTGCTCGGCGTGATGGAGATGCTCGCCGCCGAAGGCATGACCATGGTGTGCGTGACGCACGAGATGGGCTTCGCCCGCCGCGTCGCCAACCGCTGCGTGTTCATGGACAAGGGCGAGATCGTCGAGGTGAACACCGCCGACGCCTTCTTCGACACCCCGAGCTCGCCGCGCCTCCAGTCCTTCCTGTCGCGCATCTTGCACTGAGCTTGCCGCCTGCGCGGCTCGCGGGCGACTTCACGGGGCTGTGTGGCAGCGCCGCTTCATCGGCGGGCGGGGGAGATGCTATCCCTCGTCGGACGGCTGGCGGCGGATGAGGCGGGATGACGCGCGGATCGTTCGAGGACTATTTCGATGCGCTCGCCCAGCGCGAGTCGAGCGACGACTACGGCCTCGTCAGCTCGCTCGGCTTTCTCGGGCGCTACCAGATGAGCGAGCCGTCGCTTCAGGAGATCGGCTACTATCGCGGCGACGGCACCGCGGCGATCGACTTCGTCGGCGCCTGGACCGGCCGCAACGGCATCAACTCCACCGCCGACTTTCTCGCGAGCCAGGGCGTGCAGGACGCCGCGGCGCGCGAATATACCGACTGGAACTGGCAGATCCTCTCCCAATACGGCTTCGACATCTATGCCGGGCAGACCCTCAACGGGCACCGTCTGACGGTCTCCGGCATTCTCGGCGCCACCTGGCTCGTCGGCTTCGAAGGGATGCGGGCCTTTCTGGAATCGGGCGGCCAGATCGCCGCGGACGATCCCTACGGCACGTCGATGCTCGAATATCTGGCGCTCCTCAACGACTACGACGTGCCGGCCCGCTACTCCGTCTCGCTGGGCGGCGACAACGTGCTGACGGGCGGCGCCGGGGACGATCGCTTCGTCGGGCGCGGCGGCAACGACCGCATCGACGGCGGCGCGGGCTACGACGGCGCCGTCTACCGCGGCGACTTCGACGAGTATCGGATCGACGCCGCGGCCGACGGCAGCGTGCGCATCGCCCATAGCGGCGGCTCCGGCATCGACGGCGTCGATCGGACCACGGGGATCGACTATTTCGTGTTCGCCGACCGCACGGTCGCGCGCGCCGACATCGAGGATGGCGACGGCGGCCGCGGCACCGCGGTCGACGGTGCCCGTCTCGTCGGCAGCGGCGGGCCGGACCGCCTGATCGGCACCGCCGGCGACGACGTGATCCTCGCCGCACGCGGCGACGATTTCGTGCGCAGCGGGCGCGGCGACGACCGCACCAAGGCCGGCTCCGGCGACGACGTGGTGGTGGGCGCGGCCGGGCGCGACGTGATCGCCGGCGGCGGTGGAGACGACCGGCTCGTCGCGGGCTCGGGGGACGACCGCGTCGCGGGCGGCGGTGGCGGCGACGTCGTGAAGGCGGGCACCGGCAGCGACACCGTCGCCGGCGGGGCGGGCGCCGACCTTCTCGTCGGCGGTGCCGGCGCCGACGAGATCCGCGGCGGCGCGGGTGCCGACACGCTCTTCGGCGGCAGCGGCGACGACGCGATGTTCGGCGGCGGCGGCGCGGACCTCTTCGTGTTCGGCCCCGGCGACGGGCACGACTGGATCGGCGACTTCGACCCCGCCACGGACGTGGTCGATCTCACCCGCCACTCCGGCCTCGCCCATCTCGCCGACCTCCTCGTCAAGACCTCTGCGGAAGGCTTTGCGATCCTCAGTCCGACGGCGGCGGACAGCGTGACCCTCGCCGGCGTGCGCCCGGAGGATCTCGACGAGGGCAACGTCCTCGTCTGACGTGCATGCGCAAGCTATGCGTTGCCTGCGGGTCTCCTGCGAGAGACATGCGCCTTCCCGCTTGCGGCTTTGCGCGCTTCGCCCGATGAGCTAATCCCATCCCATATGACCGAACCCGCCGACGATGGTACATCGAGCCTCACCTGGTTTCTCAGGGGCACGACCCATCTCTTCTCGCTTCCCGCGCTCGTTCTGATGACGGCGCAGGTCGGCTTCGCCGCCCTCGCGCGCGAGGCCGGCTTCGACGTCTGGCAGTCGATGTTCCTGAACGTCGCCATCTGGGCGCTGCCGAGCCAGGTGGTGTTCGTCGGCTTCGTGGGCTCGGGCGCCTCGCTCGCCACCATCATGCTGGCGGTGGCGCTGTCCGGGGTGCGCTTCATGCCGATGGTGATGTCCTGGTCGCCCGTGGTGCGCGCGCCCAACACGCCGCGCTGGCAGCTCTACTTCCTCTCCTGGTTCGTCGCCATCACGGCCTGGGTGTTCGCCATGGCGAAGCTGCCGCGCCTCTATCGGCGGGCGCGCATTCCCTTCTTCGCCGGCTTCGCCATGGGGTTGACCTTCTCCAACATGGCGGTGGTCGGCATCGCCCACACGATGCTCGGCGAGTTCCCCGCCGTGGTCGCCGCCGCGCTCATCTTCCTCACGCCGAACTACTTCATCATGGCGCTGTGGGGCTCGGCACGGGCGAGCGCCGACAAGATCGCTCTCGGCACCGGACTGGTGCTCGGGCCGCTCTGCGCCACCGTCGTTCCAGGCGCCGATCTCCTCGTCGCCGGTCTCGTCGGCGGCACCTTCGCCTACATCGTGCAGCGCATCATCTCGGCACGGAGATCGGTATGATGGCGGACGACACCGTCTTCTCCCTCATGGGGCTCGGGACCTATCTCACGATCCTCGTCGCAGCGGCGCTGCCGACGCAGATCTGGCGCTGGCTCGGCGTGCTGTTCGCTGGTCGCCTCGACGATCAGTCCGAGCTCTTCATCTGGGTGAAGGCGGTGGCGACGGCGCTGGTGGCGGGCGTCATCGCCAAGCTGATCCTGACTGAGAACGGGCCGCTCGCCACCGTGCCCGCCTTGGCGCGGGTGGGGGCGGCCGCCGTGGGCTTCGTGGTCTATCTGCTCGGCGGCCGGCGCCTTGCCCTCGGGGTGTTCGGCGCCGAGGTGGCGTTGCTCGCCTCCTGGTTCACGCTGCGCTGACGGCGGCGCGCAGCCTCTGCGCATTCGCCTTCACCTCTTCGGCCGGGGCCATCTCGCCCGAATGGGGGCGCAGCGGCACCCCCTCGTGGCGCGGCAGCACGTGCCAATGGGTGTGGAACACCATCTGGCCGCCGGCGCTCTCCACGAAGTGCTGGACCGTCACCCCGTCGGCCGCGAAGGCCGCTTTGACCGCCTTCGCCATGCGCTGCACGGTGTGCACGCAGGCGGTGAGGTCGCTCGGGTCGATGTCGAGGATGTTGCGCGAGGCGGCTTTCGGCAGCACCAGGCAATGGCCCGGCACGCGGGGCATGATGTCCATGATCACGCGGGTCTTCTCGTCCTCGTAGACGGTCTCGGACGGCAGCTCGCCGCGCAGGATCTTGGCGAAGATGTTGTCGGGATCGTAGGCCGTCATGGCACTCTTTCCGTTGTCTCAGGGGATCGATCGGGGACGGGCGATGTCGAGCACGCGGCGCGCGGAGCGGGTGAGGAGACCGGCCCGCCGGTTGCGCGTCGGCAGGCGGCGCATGAGGATCTCCATGCCCTCCGAATAGAGGGCGAACTCGTCGGTGAGGATCGCGGCGATGGCGCGGCGGATCTCCGGGTCGGCCATCGGCTTTTCCGAGTTCACGTTGCCGCCGGTCGCCGTGTCGTGCAGCCCGAGGAGCGGCAAGGCGAGGGGGAAGAGCTCGCTGATGCCGACGAAGCCGTAGTCCGACAGCGGGGCGCCCTCGCAATAGTAGCGCTGGAAGGTGCGCACCCGATCGAGCATGGCGAACTCGACCACCGAGAGATCGCCGGCGTGCACGGCGTCGTTCATCTTGTTGCCGGCGAGCTCCTGCCGGCGGACGAAGTGGTAGTGCGAGACGACGTGCTCTACCGGCTCGCGCAGCCACACCCACATCTGCGACGGGTCGTCGACGATCGGCACGATGTTGCGCGCCTTGAAGTGGCCGTGCAGCACCCGCACGCCGGCGGCTTCGAGGTCGCGCACCATCTCCTTGTCGAACTCGTGCGGCTTGCGCCGGGCGAGGGAATGGGTGCGCGCGTTGTCGGGACCATAATAGAGCGCCAGCCCGGTGCCGTAGCGGTGGGCGAGGATCTGGCGGAACCGGGTGCCGGCCGTCTTCGGGATGTGAATGGAGAAGTACATGGTCGGCGGGCAGGCTCAGCCTTTGCGATAGGGCGTATAGGTGTTGAGCACGTCGTTCTGATGCGTCACGGCGCGCCGCTCCCGGTCGAGATAGTCCTTCACCGCCTCCCGCAGGCCGGAATGGCGCAGATAGTGCGCCGAGCGCGTGGCGCAGGCCTCGTAGCCTCTGGCGAGCTTATGGTCGCCCTGAGCACCGGCCTCCACCCGCTCCAGCCCGTGGGCGATCGCGAAGTCGATGGCCTGGTAGTAGCACACCTCGAAGTGGAGGAAGGGGTGATCCTCGGTGCATCCCCAATAGCGGCCGAAGAGGGTGTGCGAGCCGGCAAGGTTCAGGGCACCCGCCACCGGCCGTCCCGCCCGCTCGGCGAAGATCAGCACGACGCGATGGGCGAGCCGCTCGCCGAGCAGCGAGAAGAAGGTGCGATTGAGGTAGGGCCGCCCCCACTTGCGCGACCCGGTGTCGGAATAGAACTCGAAGAAGGCGTCCCAATGGGCTTCGGTGATGTCGTCGCCGGTGATCCAGCGGATGGTGATGTCGTTGGCGAGAGCGTCGCGCCGCTCGCGCCGCACCTGCTTGCGCTTGCGCGAGGCGAGGGCGGCGAGGAAGTCCTCCGGCGTCGCGTAGCCGCGATTGGTGAAGTGGAACTGGGTGTCGTGGCGGATCAGATAGTGGGCCGCCTCGAGGGCGGCGATGTCGGCGTCCTCGGCGAAGGTGACGTGGACCGACGAGGCGTCGGTCTGCTCGGCGAGGGCGACGAGCGCCCGGGCGAGGATGTCGCGCCGGCCCGTCTGGTCGCGGTCGCCCACGAGGAGGCGCGGCCCCTGGGCGGGGGTGAAGGGTACCGCGGTCTGGAGCTTCGGATAGTAGCGGCCGCCGGCCCGGGCGAACGCGTCCGCCCAGCCGTGGTCGAAGACGTACTCGCCCTGGCTGTGGCTCTTCAGGTAGGTCGGGGCGGCGGCGATCGGGGTGCCGCCGTCGCGCACCACGAGGTGGCGCGGGAACCAGCCGCTGCGCCCGCCGACGCAGCCCGCATCCTCGAGCGCGGAAAGAAAGTCGTAGGAGACGAACGGGTTGAAGGGCGCCGGGCCGCCGCCTTCGAGCCGTCCGCCGGGGCCGAGGCACCAGCCGGGGTTGGCGAGCCCGTCCCAATTCGATCGACCGACCTCGGAAAGGTCGCCGGTCGCTTCGATCGTGAGCGTATCCATCGCGCGCTCCTTCAAGGGTGGAGGGGCCGGCCGCCGTGGCGGCGGGGCGCGATCCTCCAGCAACATAAGGGCCGTGGCAGCGGGTGTCGCGGGGGGCGCGGCGCTGCGCCCTGCCGAGGGTGCTGCACGTCGTGTGCCGCAATCAGGCGGCAAACCCCTCGAAGATGATCTGGTCGGCGTAGGGGGCGACGCGCCGCGCCTCCGCGCGCGAGCGCACCGTCCAGGCGAGAACCGGGCGCTTGCGGCGCGCGAGCCAGGGTCCCGGATGGGGCAGCGCCGTCGCGAAGTAGGCGACGAAGTCGGCGCGTGTGCGCGGCAGGTGCAACAGCATGTCGCGGCCGAAGCGGTTCACCAGCGAGGCGGCCTTCGCCTCGCCGCCGGCGAGAATGCCGAGCGGTGTGTCGGGGAGCGCCGCGCGCAGCATCGCGAGGAGGTCGACGTCGAAGGTCATCACCGCCGCCGCCCCGCCATAGCCGGCGAGAGCGCGGCCGATCGCCGCCGTCATCGCCGCCTTCGCCGCCTCCCCGGGCGGCGCCTTCAGCTCGATGAAGAGCGCCGCGCGACCGCTCGTGAGCGCCAGAAGATCCGTCACCGAAGACAGCGTCTCGTCACACCCGCGCACGGCGACCGCGCGCAGCTCGTCGAGCGTATGGTCGAGGACGCGGCCGGCGCGGAAGGTGGTGCGCTCCAGCATGGCGTCGTGGATCATCACGAGGCCGCCGTCGGCGGTGAGGCGGAGGTCGACCTCCACCCCGTAGCCCGCCTCGATCGCCGCTTCGACGGCGGTGAGGGTGTTCTCGGCGAGCCCCTCGCCGTGCAGTCCGCGATGGGCGATGGGGCGCGCCGTCAACCAGTCCGGAACGAGCCCGGTTATAGCGCGATCTCCACCACGCCCTCGACCTCGACGGCGGCACCGAAGGGCAGGTTGGCGACGCCCACCGCCGCACGGGCGTGGCGGCCGCTGTCGCCCATCACCTCGGCGAAGAGGTTCGAGGCGCCGTTGATGACGGCGGGATGGTCGCCGAAGTCGGGGGTGGAATTCACGAACCCGTTGACCTTCACAATGCGCACGAGGCGGGAGAGGTCGCCGCCGAGCGCGTTTTTCACGTGCGCGAGAATATGAAGGGCGCACAGGCGTGCGGCGGCCTGCGCATCGGCCACGCTGACGGTCTCGCCACAGCGGCCGACGCACTCGAGCCCGTTCGGCCCCATCGGCAGCTGGCCGGACACGAAGAGCAGCGATCCGGTCTGCACGACGGGCACATAGGAGCCTTGCGGGGCGGTCGGCTGGGGCAGGGTGTAGCCGAGGCGCGTCAGCGCGTCCTCGATGCTGTTGGTCATGGAAGGCTCCTTTTCGTTCCCGCCGAGCAATAGGTAGGTTGCCGGACGGGCGCAAGCGGCCACCCGGCCGACTTGACGACACCCGTCGGCACCATAGAAACCGTCACCGTGCGGCGTGTGGGCACGGGGTGACCGCGCGCGACCGGCAACCCGGGCGGCTCGTTCCGCCGCTGCCCCCCGAAGGAGGATGCCCATGGCTCTCACACTCAGCGCACGCACGAGGCGGCTGCTGCGCCGGCGCGTCGCTCCCGCGCTCCTCGGCGCCGTGGCGGCCTCCGTCGGAGTGGCGGGCGCGGCGCAGGCGGCGGGCGCTCTGGTGCCCCACCGCGCCGTCTACGACGTGACGCTCAGCCGCGCCGAAGCGAGCGCCAGCATGATTTCGGCGAAGGGCCGGCTCGTGTTCGAGCTCTCCGGCGCCCGCTGCGAGGGCTACGTGGTGAACTCGCGCTTCGTCACCCGCGTGATGGACCGGGAGGGCAACAGCCGCGTCACCGACCTGCGCTCCTCCACCTTCGAGGCGATGGATCCGGCCGAGTTCACCTTCCTCAACCAGACCTATATCGACGACAACCTCGCCTCGGAGGTGAAGGGATCGGCCGAGGCGAAGGCGGGCGGCGTCGAAGTGACGCTGACGGCGCCGAAGCAGGCGACGTTGGAGCTCGGCCGTGCGCTCTTTCCCACCGCCCACACCCAGCTGATCCTCGATTCGGCGGCGGCCGGCGAGCGCGTGCTCGAGGCCCCGATCTTCGACGGCGGCGACAACGCCGACACCCTCTACGACAGCACCACGGTGATCGGGCCGGAGCGCACCGACCTGCCCGGCGCGAGCGAAGAGGAGCGTGCCAAGCTCTCGGTGATCGAGAATGCCGAGGCGATGAAGGCGTGGCGTCTCGTGATCAGCTACTTCGCCGCCGACGGCGGGACGGGGGAGAAGGTGCCCGACTACGAGCTGACCTTCACCCTGCTCGAGAACGGCATCAGCTACGACGTGATGTTCGACTACGGCGCCTTCGCGCTCACCGGCCGGCTCAGCGAGCTGGAGCTTCGCGAGGCCCCGGACTGCTGAGGGAAAGCCGCCCGTGAGCGCGACGGCGACCGGCGCCGCGCTCGGCCGCCCGCGCGGACGGGCTCAGTTGCTGTCGGCCGGGAGCGTCGGCAGTGGCAGCACGTCGATCCCCTCGTCGACGAGGGCGCGCGCCTCGGCGAGATCGGCCTGGCCATAGATGCCGCGCCGCTCGGTCTCGCCGTAGTGCATCTTGCGGGCCTCCTCGGGGAAGGCCCGGCCGACGTCGACGCTCGTTTCCATCACCGCCTTGCGGATCGCGGTGACCGCCTCCCGCAACGCCTCCGCGCGCGGGTCCATCAGCGCCACCTCCTGCTGCTGCGGCGGCGACTTGGCGGCCGGTGCGGTGGCCTCGGGCGCCGCATCGTCGTTCGCCACGCTGGCGCCACCGGTGTTGATGCTGGGTGCCATCAGCGCGCGCTCCACCTCTGTGGAGCCGCAGATGGGGCAGGAGAGGAGCCCCTCGGTCGCTTGCCGCTCGAAGGCGGCGGAGGAGGCGAACCATCCGTCGAACGCGTGCCCGGCAGCGCACTTCACGCTGTAATGGATCATGAGGCGCTCCGGCGGGCCGGGGCTTCGGTCCGCGTGACGGCGAAGGGGCGGCGGGCGGTGAGCACGGGAACCTGCTGACGCACCGTGTCGACCAGCGAGAGGTCGAGGTCGGCGGCGATGAAGGAGGGCGTCGCCTCCGCCTCGGCGAGGACGCGGCCCCAGGGGTCGACGATCATCGAATGGCCGTAGGTGGTGCGTCCGTCCTCGTGGGTGCCCTCCTGGGTGGCGGAGATCACGAAGGCGCCGTTCTCGATGGCGCGGGTGCGCACCAGGGTGTGCCAGTGGGCCCGCCCGGTCACGTCGGCGAAGGCGGCCGGGATCGCGAAGGCCGTGGCGCCGGCGAGGGCGAGCTCCTCGTAGAGGCGGGGAAAGCGGACGTCGAAGCAGATGGTGATGCCGAGCCGCAGGTCGCCCACCTCGGCGAGCACGGCGCTCTCGCCGGGCTGATAGGTGCTGCTCTCGCGGAAGCGCTCGCCGTTCGGCAGGTCCACGTCGAACATGTGGATCTTGTCGTAGCGGGCGACGATCTCGCCGTCGGGACCGATGAGGAAGGCGCGGTTGCGCCACATGTCGCCGTCGCGCACCACCACCGAGCCGATGTGGATGTGGACGCCCGCATCGGCCGCGAGGGCGCGCAGGGCGAGGATGGTGGGCTCGCGCTCTTCCGTCGTCACGTGCGGTTCGGCGAGCGCCTTCTTCCGCTGGACGAGGTTGGTGACCTCCGGCGTCTGCACGTAGACCGCCCCGTCAGCGATGGCGGCACGGGCGAGGGCGACGGCTTGGTCGGCGTTTTCGGACGGCGTCGCGGTCGAGCGCATCTGAAGTGCCGCGACGCGCATGGTCACAGCGTACCCTCGAGCGCGGCGTCGAGCTTGCCGGACCGTTCGAACGCCATCAGCTCGTCCGATCCGCCGACATGAAGGTCGCCGATGAACACCTGCGGGAACGTGCGGCGGCCGGAACGGGCGATCATCTCGTCGCGAAACTTGGGGTCCTTCGAGGCGTTGTGCTCGGTGAAGTCGACGCCCTTCTGCTCCAAGAGGCGGATGGCGCGGGTGCAATAGCCGCAAAAGTCCCGCGTATAGATGTCGACGTTCGCCATAGTCTCAAACCTCCGCACGATTGGCGATCTTGCACATATGGTGCCAAGCCCCACTTCGGCAACTGCGAAGTGGGAAACCGGCTGTGGCGGCAATCGCTTGGCCGGCCGAGCGTGGCGCGCCGGCAAATCCCCGCCGCGTGCCGTCCCGTCGATGCGCGGTTCCGTCCGGCCTCGCGCTCGTTGGTGCGCCATCTATTGCGGCTCGCGGTTCTCGCCGACCACGCGGGCGAAGACTGCGACGTTCACCGATTGGGCACCTGCCGCCTGCAGCGTCACCGCCAAGGAGTCGACCGTGGCGCCCGTGGTGAGCACGTCGTCCACCAGGAGGATGCGGCGTCCCTTGACGGCGCCGGGGTCCGCCACCTTGAAGGCCTTGGCGAGGTTGTTCGCCCGCTGATCGCGGCTGAGGCCCACCTGGTGGCGGGTGTGGCGCACACGGCGCACCGCGCGCCGGTCGACCGGCAGCCCGACCAGCGGGGCGAGGCGGTCGGCGATCATCACCGACTGGTTGAACCGGCGCACGGCGAGGCGGCGGCGGTGGAGGGGCACCGGGATCATCACGTCGGCCTCGCCGGCGAGATCGCGGATGGCGGGGGCCATCAGGCGGGCCATCAGATCGGCGATCCCCGGCACGTCGTGATATTTCAGCTCGTGGATCAGCCGTTGGCTCGTCGGCCCGAACACCACCGCGGCGCGGGCCCGGTCGTAGAGCGGGTGGTTCCAGCGCAGCTCCGGCGAGCGGGCGCCGGGCCCGGCATCGAAGGCGAGGGGGGTGCCGGTGATGTCGCAGATCGGCGGAGTGATGATCTCGAGCCCCCGCCAGCACTCGCCGCAGAGACTTCGCGGCTCGCTGAGCGGGCGGCGGCAGACCGCGCATACGGGGGGCACCACCGCGTCGAGCGCGTGGCGGCCCATCTGCGCGAGTTCGGCGCGGGCGGCGAGGATCACGCCCCAGGCGAGGGGAGCGTCGGGGCGGGCGGGGGGACGCGACGTCGGATGCGGATCGGTCTGGCTCATCCGGGCATTGTAGACACGTCATGAAATACAATCAAAGGGCGTATTGGGGTTGGGCTGGCGCGACGCTAGATTTAGCGGATGATGTTCGACCGCACCCGCCTTGCCAGCCGTCCGCGTCTTGCCGAGGCCGACTTCCTTCACACCTTCGCCGCGCGCGAGATCGTGGAGCGCCTCGCCCTCGTCAACCGGCGCTTCGCGACGGGGCTGGTCACCGGCCCGCTCACGCCGGCGATCCGCGAGGTGTGGGCCGAGGCCGCGGTCGACTTCACCTATGCGGGCCCCGCCCTCGCCGACGCGCCGGACGTGGTCGCCGACGTGCGCCTTCCCTTCCGCCGCGCCTTTGCGCTGGCGATCTCGATCAACGAGATCCACGTCGCCGACGACCCGGTGACGATGCTCGGCGAGTTGCGCGGCACCTTGGCGGCCGACGGTCTCTTCCTCGGGGCGGTACCGTCGGCCGGGACGCTCGACGAGCTCGCCGACGCGCTCCTCGTCGCCGAGGCGGAACTCTCCGACGGGGCGGCGATGCGGGTCGCTCCCTTCGCCGACGTACGGCGTTGGGGTAACGGCCTCAGCCGCGCCGGCTTCGCCCTGCCGGTCGCCGACGAGATGCGTCTGACGGTGCGTTACGACAACCTCGCCCACCTCCTGCGCGACATCGGCGCGATGGGCTTGAAGGGGATCCTCGCGGCGCGTCGGCCGGCCCCGCGCCGTCTGTTTGAGCGGGCCGAGGCCGTCTATCGCGCCCGCTATGGCGACCCCGACGGGCGGCTGCGCGCCACTTTCGCCTTCGCCTTCCTGTCGGGCTGGGCGCCGGACCCGAGCCAGCAGAAGCCGGCGAAGCGCGGGTCGGCCACCCACTCGCTGGAGGCCGCGCTCAAGAAGCTGGAGCGCGGCTGAGCCGGTTCAATGAACTCGCGTTCGCCGAACCGACTCCAGCATCGTTGTCTGCGCGCGTTCCGAGCGGAAAACCGGCTCCACTATTCCGGAATGCGCTCCAGCTCTCGGCTCGCGCGTGGTCGCTCGCCCGCGGCGGGGCCTGCGGCTCAGCCCCAGAGCTCGGGGATCGGCGGGTGGACGATGGAGCCCTCGTAGTGGAGGCCCGGCGTGCGGTCCTCGGCGAGGAGGAGGGGACCGTCGACGTCCACGAAGTCGGCCTCCTGGGCGGCGTAGATCGCCGGCGCCATCGATAGCGACGTGCCGACCATGCAGCCGAGCATCACTTTGAGGTCGAGCGCCTTCGCCGCCTTCACCATCGCCAGCGCCTCGGTGAGGCCGCCCGCCTTGTCGAGCTTCACGTTCACCGCGTCGTAGCGCGCGGTGAGGCGCTCGAGGTCGCCGCTCGTGTGGACGCTCTCGTCGGCGCAGATCGGCACCGGGTGGGAGATGTTGGCGAGCACCCCGTCACGCGAGGCCGGAAGCGGCTGCTCGATCAGCGCCACGCCCGCCTTGGCGCAGGCCGACATGTTGATGAGAAGGTTGTTCTCGCTCCACCCTTCGTTGGCGTCGACGATCAGCGTCGCCTCCGGCGCGGCCTCGCGCACGGCGGCGATGCGCGCCTCGTCGGCCCGCCCGCCGCCGAGCTTCACCTTGAGGAGGGGGCGGGCGGCGTTGCGCGCCGCCTCGGCCATCTCCTCCGGCTCGCCGAGCGACAGCGTGTAGGCCGTCGTTAGCGGGGAGAGGGTGAGGCCGAGCTTCGCCGCGACGCTCTCGCCGGAGCGCTTGGCCTCGAAGTCCCACAGCGCGCAGTCGATGGCGTTGCGCGCCGCGCCCGCCTTCATCGTGGCGCGCAGCCCCTCCCGGTCGAGGCCCTCGGCGATGGCGTTCGCCTCGGCCTCCACCTCGGCGATGACCCCCTCCATCGTCTCGCCGTAGCGGGGGTAGGGGACGGCCTCGCCGCGGCCGGTGTGGGTGCCGTCGGTGATCGTCGCGACGATCACCTTCGCCTCCGTGCGCGACTCCCGCGAGATGCGGAAGGCGCCGGCGATCGGGAAGACCTCGGCGGTGACGGTGAGGCGAATCATAGAGAGAACTCGGCGGCGAGGTGGTCGACGAGCGGGTCGACGCCGAAGCGCACCGGGTCGGTGGCCGGCAGGCCGTGCGCGGCAGCGGTCTCTTCGAGGAACTTGCCGGCGGCGATCTCGTCGAGGGCGGCGGTGTTCACCGCGATCCCCACCGGGCGGATGTCGGGATTGGTCAGCCGGCCGAGCGCGACCGTCATGTCGATCACCTGCTGGATCGTCGGCATGGGGGTCGGCACGTTGCGCATCGTGGTGCGCGTCGGCTCGTGGCACACGATGAAGGCGTCGGGCTGGGAGCCGTGCAGAAGGCCGAGCGACACGCCGGCGAAGGAGGGGTGGAACAGCGATCCCTGACCCTCCACGACCTGCCAGGCATTCTCCTCGGTCGCCGGGGTGAGCCACTCGGCGGCGCCGGAAATGAAGTCGGCGATCACCGCGTCGATCGCCACGCCGCGGCCGGAGATGAACACGCCGGTCTGCCCGGTGGCGCAGAAGGTGGCGTCGAGGCCGCGGGCACGCATACCCGCCTCCATCGCGAGCGCGGTGTACTTCTTGCCGATGGAGCAGTCCGTTCCGACGGTGAGGAGGCGCTTGCCCGGCCGCTTCACGCCCTTGCCGGTCTCGAAGGCCTGGGCGGTGCGGCGCACGTCGAACACTTCGCGGCCGAGGCGTTCGGCCGCCGCGGCGATCTCCGGCACGTCGATCAGTCGCTTGTGGAGGCCGGCGGCGATGTCCATCCCCGCCTCCATGGCGTCGACGATCGACTGCACCCAGTGCTCAGGCAGCTTGCCGCCCGCGTTGACGACGCCCACGATCATCGTCTTGGCGCCGGCGGCGGCGGCTTCGGCGGCAGTCATCTCCGGCAGCTTGGCGTCGGCTCCGCAACCGGGTAGGCGCCATTGGCCCACGCACCAGTCCCGGCGCCAATCGACGATGCCGAGAGCGGTTTTGGCCGCGAGGGCATCCGGCACGTCGCCGAGAAACAGGAGGTAGGGGCGCTTGAGTTCCATGGCGTGGTCTCTGTGGTGAGGATTTCATGCAGCACTCATGTGGCACCTCTCCCGGAGACGGGTCCACACGGGTGACGCGGTTCGCGATAGCCGCTAACACCTATCATACACATGGAATTTGAAGAGGCGATGGACGCGCACGCCCCAACGACACGCCCGGGAGTGAAAGTCGAGCGCGATGGCGACACCGTCATCGTCGTGGCGACTGGCGCGTGGACCATCCGCAACAGCCGCCAGGCCGAGGCGGCGATGGCGGCGGTCGACCTCTCGGCGTCCAAGCTCGTGTTCGATCTGAGCGGCGTCGTCGACATCGACACCGCCGGGGCCTGGGTCATCTACCGCGAGCGCGGCAAGGCGGAGTTCGCCGGCCGCTCGGTCAAGCTGCGCGGCGCCGACGAGCGCGTGCTGTTCCTCCTCGAGGAGATCGAGCTCCATATTCCGGGGCCCGACGACTGGCCGCGGCGGCCCTATTGGATCGTGCGCTTCCTCACCGACATGGGCGAGGGCACCGTGCGCATGGGGCACGACGCGCTCGCGCTGCTCTCGATGCTCGGCGTCTTCGGTCTGCGGCTCACCACGGCCTTCACCCACTATCACCGGCTGCGCGGCAACTCGATCCTGTCGAACTTCGACCGCGCCTGCCGCGGTGCCGTGCCCATCGTGATGCTGATGAGCTTCCTCGTCGGCCTCATCATCGCCCAGCAGGCCGGCTTCTACCTCATGAGCTTCGGCGCCACGCTCTACGTGGTGGACCTCTCCGGCATCCTGATCCTGCGCGAGATCGGGGTGCTGCTCGCCGCGATCCTCGTCGCCGGCCGCTCCGGTTCCGCCTTCACCGCCGAGATCGGCGCCATGCGCATGCGCGAAGAAGTGGATGCCCTCCACGTCCTCGGCCTCGATCCGGTGGAGGTGCTCGTGGTGCCGCGCCTCATGGCGCTGATGGTGGCGATGCCGATCCTCGCCTTCCTCTCCGACATCGCCGCTCTCTTCGGGGCGGGACTGATCTCCTGGCTCTATCTCGGCATCACGCCCGACATCTTCATGCAGCGCCTCAACGAGGCGGTGACACCGATGGAGTTCTATATCGGGGTCGGCAAGGCGCCGTTCATGGCGCTGATCATCGGCCTCGTCGCCTGCAACGAGGGCATGAAGGTCGGCGGCAGCTCCGAGTCTCTCGGCCTCCACACGACGCAGGCGGTGGTGAAGGCGATCTTCCTCGTGATCGTCGTCGACGGGCTCTTCGCCATGTTCTTCGCGGCGCTCGGCATATGAACGACGTGTCCGAACCCGCCCGCCGCCCGCCGCCCAAGTCGGGGACGCCGGAAAACATCATCGAGGTGCACGACGTCACCGTCTCGTTCGGCAACTTCAACGTCTTCAAGCACCTCGATCTCGAGGTGCGCACCGGCGAGATTCTCGGCTTCGTGGGCGGCTCGGGCACCGGCAAGTCGGTGCTGATGCGCACCATCCTCGACCTGGTGTCGAAGCAGGAAGGCACCATCCGCCTGTTCGGCCAGGACGTCGACGAGCTCGACCCCGTCGCGCGCCAGCGCCTCAACCGGCGCTACGGCGTGCTCTTCCAGATGGGCGCCCTGTTCTCCTCGCTCACGGTCCGCGAGAACATCCAGGTGCCGATGCGCGAGAACTACTCCGTCAACCGCAAGCTGATGGACGAGCTCGCCCTTCTGAAGCTCGACATGGTCGGTCTGCCGCGCAGCGCCGCCGACAAGATGCCCTCCGAGCTCTCCGGCGGCATGATCAAGCGCGCCGGCCTCGCCCGCGCCCTGTCCATCGATCCGGAGCTCCTCTTCGTCGACGAGCCCACCTCCGGCCTCGATCCGATCGGCGCGGCGAGCTTCGACGATCTCATCGCCCGGCTGCGCGATACCCTCGGCCTCACCGTCTACATGGTCACCCACGACCTCGACAGCCTCCACACCGTGTGTGACCGCGTTGCCGTCCTCGCCGACAAAAAGGTGATCGCCACGGATACGGTGAGCAACCTTTTAGATTTCGATCATCCTTGGGTGCAGGAATATTTCCGCGGTGAACGCGGCCGCCGCTTCATTCCGAGCGGGGAGCAGAACGCCACCCAGAGTACACCTTCGGCCCCGAGCGGCGCGTCCGCGCCGCCCAACGAGTTGGACTGAGCCATGGAAACGCGGGCAAACTACGTAGCGATCGGCGCGTTCGTCTTGATCGTGATCGCCGGGCTGCTGGGCGCGGTCTGGTGGCTGTACCGCTCGTCCCAGCCCGGGGCCACCGAAACGGTGCGCATCGTCTTCCCCGAGCCCATCACGGGCCTGTCCAACGGCGGCTCGGTGCTGTTCAACGGCATCCGCGTGGGCGAGGTGGTGAACCTCCACTTCGAGCCCTCGGGCGGCGACAACGTCATCGCCATCGCCCGCATCAACCCCAACGCGCCGATCAAGACCGACACCGTCGCCAAGCTCGGCTTCCAGGGGCTGACGGGCGTCGCCTACATCTCCCTCACCGGCGGCAGCGAGAGCGCGCCCTCCCTGTTCGCCGAGGAGGAGGAAGACGGCAAGATCCCGACGATCAACGCCGACACCTCCGCCTTCACCAACGTTCTCGACACCGCGCAGTCGGTGCTCGCGCGTCTCAACACCACGCTCGAGGACGTCAACGGCATCCTCAGCACCAACCGCAACAACGTGAACGCGGTGGTGGCCGACGCGCGCACCTTCGCCAACGCCCTCGCTCAGACCGCGCCGCAGATCTCGGGCCTCGTCAGCGACGTCGCCGACGCGAGCCGCGCCCTGGCCGGCGCCGCCCCCCACATCGCGAGCGTGGTGGAGACCGCCAACAACCTCCTCTCCGCCATCGAGCCGCAGCGGGTCGAGACCATCGTCACCAACGTCGAGACGTTCACCGCGGCACTGCCCGGCATCGGCGAGAAGGCCGACACCATCGTCGGCACCGTCAACGGCCTCGTGACCCGCCTCGACGACGCCGCGAGCACCATCGGCGAGGCCGTCGGCGCCGTGCGCAACATCGTCGATGCGATCGACGCGCAGGCGGTGAGCGAGATCGTCACCAACGTCGCGAGCACCACCAAGGTGTTCTCCGACCGGGCCACCGAGATCGGCACCTTCGTCGACGACGTCTCCACCATCGCCGGCGACGTCAAGTCGGTCACCGGGACGCTCGCGAGCCGCCAGGACAAGCTCGGCCAGTCGATCGACGATGCGAGCGCCGTCGTCGCCGAAGCGAAGGACGCCCTCGCCGCCGCGAAGCCCGCCATCGAGAATGCCGGCAAGCTGATCGCCGCCGTGTCGCCGGAGAGCGTCACCGCCATCGTCGACAACGTGCAGAAGGTCACCGCCTCGCTCGCCAGCGAGACGGACGCGTTCCGCACCCTCATCACGTCCGCGACCCAGGCGGCCGAGGGCATCGACAGCGTCGCAACGCTCATCTCGAGCCGCGACGAGCTCATCAGCGCGACGCTCGACGACGCGGCGAAGCTCGTGGAGAATCTGCGGAGCGCATCCGACTCCGCGCCCGGTCTGATCAGCTCGGCCGAGAGCCTCCTCAGCAACGCCGACGCCGCGGTGAAGGCGGTCGACGCCGACGCGATCAACAAGGTCGTCACGAGCCTCACCACCTTCGCCGACGCTCTCGCGGCCCAGTCGGGCAATGTCGAAACCATCACCACGGGGCTCGCGAGCACGATCGGCCACGCCGACCAGATCGCCGCCTCGCTCGCCGAGCGGCTGCCGCTGGTGGAGTCGATCCTGAACGACGCCGCCGCGACGACGCACAGCGTGCGCACGGTCGCGGACCGCCTGCCGGCGATCGCCGACGAGCTGCAGCCCGCGATTTCCAACGTCTCGGCGGCGCTCCAGGCGATCGACCCCGCGGCGATCTCGGCGATCGTGAACGATGCGCGGACCTTCGCGGATGCGCGGGCGGCCGAATCGGCGAACATCCAGACGATCACCACCGGGCTCACGCGCACGATCGGCCACGCCGACCAGATCGCCGCCTCGCTCGCCGAGCGGCTGCCGCTGGGGGAGTCGATCCTGAACGACGCCGCCGCGACGACGCACCGCGTGCGCCCGGTCGCGGACCGCCTGCCGGCGATCGCCGACGAGCTGCAGCCCGCGATTTCCAACGTCTCGGCGGCGCTCCAGGCGATCGACCCCGCGGCGATCACGGCGATCGTGAACGATGCGCGGACCTTCGCGGATGCGCTGTCGGCCGAATCGGCGAACATCCAGACGATCACCACCGGGCTCACGCGCACGATCGGCCACGCCGACCAGATCGCCGCCTCGCTCGCCGAGCGGCTGCCGCTGGTGGAGTCGATCCTGAACGATGCCGCTGCGACGACGCACAGCGTGCGCACGGTCGCGGACCGCCTGCCGGCGATCGCCGACGAGCGGCAGCCCGCGATTTCCAACGTCTCGGCGGCGCTCCAGGCGATCGACCCCGCGGCGATCACGGCGATCGTGAACGATGCGCGGACCTTCGCGGATGCGCTGTCGGCCGAATCGGCGAACATCCAGACGATCACCACCGGGCTCACGAGCACGATCGGCCACGCCGACCAGATCGCCGCCTCGCTCGCCGAGCGGCTGCCGCTGGTGGAGTCGATCCTGAACGACGCCGCTGCGACGACGCACAGCGTGCGCACGGTCGCGGACCGCCTGCCGGCGATCGCCGACGAGCTGCAGCCCGCGATCTCCAACGTCTCGGCGGCGCTCCAGGCGATCGACCCCGCGGCGATCACGGCGATCGTGAACGACGCACGCACCTTCGCGGACGCGCTGTCGGCCGAATCGGCGAACATCCAGACGATCACCACCGGTCTCACGAGCACGATCGGCCACGCCGACCAGATCGCCGCCTCGCTCGCCGAGCGGCTGCCGATGGTGGAATCGATCCTGAACGACGCCGCTGCGACGACGCACAGCGTGCGCACGGTCGCGGACCGCCTGCCGGCGATCGCCGACGAGCTGCAGCCCGCCATCGCCAACGTGTCGGCGGCGCTCGAGGCAATCGACCCGACCGCGATCACCGCCATCGTCGACGAGGTCCGCCGCGTCGCCGAGGCGATCGGGGCGCAGGCGCCGAAGTTCGAGACGATCGTCGCCAACGTCGACGCCACCGCCAGCGACGCCCGCGCCATCGCCGCGAGCACGCGCGGCATCACCGACGAGCTGTCGACCCGTCGCGAGGCGATCGGCGGCATGATCGACGACGCCCGCGCCACCGTCTCCAACGCCCGCGTGGCGAGCGATGCGCTGCCGGGGATCATCGACACCCTGCGGCCCGGCATCGACAATGCGGCCAGCGTCCTGTCGGCGATCGATCCGGAGGCGGTGCGCTCCATCACGACGAGCGCCCAGACCTTCATGGACGGCCTCGCCGCCCAGCGTGAGCCCCTCGCCGAGCTGATCCGCTCCGCCAACGTCTCGCTCGGCCACGTGGAGACGATCACCACCGACATCTCGGGACGCATGCCCGAGATCAACGCGATGATCGATCGGGCGAGCGCGGCCCTCACCTCCATCCAGTCGGCGGCCGATCAGCTGCCAGGCTTCGCCGACACGCTACGGCCGGGGCTGCAGAACGTCGCCGACGTCCTCGCCTCGATCGATCAGGAGGCGGTGAACAAGATCGTCAGCGACGTCTCGGCCTTCACCGACATGCTGGCGGCCGAGCGGGAGACCGTGTCCTCGATCCTGACGCGCACCGACAGCGCCATGGCGCGGGTGGAGACGATCACCTCTTCCTTCGCCCAGCGCACCCCGCAGATCGGCGCCATCATCGACCGCGTGGAGGCGACGGTGACGTCGGCCCAGTCCTTCGCCGACCAGCTGCCGGGCTTTGCCGACACGGTCCGTCCGGGCCTGCAGAACCTCTCGGAGGTGCTGCAGGCGATCGATCCGGAGGCGATCTCCACCATCGTCACCGACGTGGGCCGCCTGTCGTCCACCTTGGCGGCCGAGGCGCCGCGGGTGTCCACCATCATCTCCTCGGTGGAGACGACGGCGCACGACGTGGAGGCGATCGCCGCACAGGTGAGGGGCGAGCTCGGCACCTTGACCGACGGCCTCGCCGACGCCCGCGCCGCCCTTGCCGACGCGCGCGCCTTCGCCGCCCAGCTCCCGACGCTGCTGTCGCGGATCGAGCCCGGCCTCGACAACGTGTCGAGCGCCATGCAGGCGATCGACCCGGAGGCGATCTCCACCATCATCGGCAACGTGCGTGACGTGTCGGCGACCCTTTACGAGGCGCGCGGCGACATCGACACGGTGGTGGCGACGGCCGGGGACGTCGCCCGCCGCGTCAACGCGGTGACCGAGGCGATCGCCAACCGCACCGACGAGATCAGCGGCATCATCGACAATGTGTCGAATGTCAGCCACCAGCTCGTCGCCGCGGCACCGCAGATCGACACGGTCCTCACGAGCGCCAACGCCACGCTGACGGCGATCCGCGAGGCGGTCGGCTCCGTCGACGTCACCGCGGTGAACCAGATCATCAGCGACGTGCGGACCGTGGCCTCGACGGTCGGCTCGCGCGCCGGCGAGATCGGCAGCGCCATCGACAGCGCCGTGGCCGCGGCCCGCGACTTCGCCGACGAGCTCGGCTCGAACGGCGAGGGCGACGGCGCCATCAAGGAGATCATCGACCGGGCGCGTCGCATCTCGGTCAATCTCGAGGTGGCGTCGCAGAAGATCGACGGTGTGGTGGACCACGCCAGCGATCTCTTCAACGGACCGGTGCAGAGCCTCGTGGCCGGGGTCGACTCCGCCGCCACCTCCATCGGCGACGTCGCTGCTGCATTTGCGCCACGCGCCGGTCAAATCGCCAACGGGTTGTCGCGGTTCAGCCAGAGCGGTCTTGACGATTTGCGGGCGCTGATCAACCAAGGACGGAGTACTTTGGGAACCATCGAGAGTGCCGTGTCGAGTTTCAACCGTGATCCCAGCCGCGTGATCTTTGGCGGGTCCGATGGGCCGCGGTATACGCCGCAACGTCGATGATGAGTTGGCTTCGTACTTCAGCTCTTCTACTTCTTGTTCTCCCCGTCGCCGGGTGTGTCGGCGGGGGAAACAAGGTCGAGGCGATCTACGCGCTGACGGCGACCACGCCGAGCGTCAGCCGGGGAACGTCCGCCCAGCTCCTGGTGCCGGAGCCGCGGGCCCTCTCGGCCCTGTCGAGCGAGAAGATCGCGGTTAAGCCCACCCCGATCACGATTTCCTACTATCCCGCCGTCGCCTTCGAGGATCAGGTGCCCAAGGTGCTGCAGCGCCTCCTCCTCGACACCTTCCAGAACACCGGGCGGGTGAAGGCGGTGGGGCTGCCCGGCCAGAGCCTCCTCATCAACTACCAGATCGTCACCGAGATCCGCGCCTTCCAGGCCGAAACCTTCGGCTCCGATCAGGCGCGGGTGGAGGTCTCGGTCAAGGTGCTCAACGACACCAACGGCCGCGTCGTCGCCGACCGCATCTTCGAGACCACCGCGCCGATGGCGGGCGACAGCGCGGAAGCCGCCGCCACCGGCCTCAACACCGCCGCCGCGGCGCTCGCGACCGACGTCGTCAACTGGACCCTCACGGTCATCTGACGTTCTTGGCCGGAGCAGGGCCGGGCGGCCCGTCGTGGCGGCGCCTCATCCGCCCCAGGTCTTGCGCAGCACGCGCAGCCAGTTGCGATAGCAGAGCTTTTCCATCAGCTCTTCGCCATAGCCGTGATCGAGCATCGCCTGGCGCAGCGTCGTGAGACCCTCCACCCCCGTCAATTCGCGCGGCACCAGCGCGCCGTCATAGTCGGAGCCGAGGCCCACCCCGTCCTCGCCGAGCCGGCCGATCAGGTGGTCGAAGTGGGCGAGGATCGTTTCCATCGGCACGTCCGCCGCCATGCGTCCGTCCTCGCGCAGGAAGGCGGTGGCGAAGTTCACCCCCACCATGCCGTGGCTCTCGGCGATGGCGTCGAGCTGCCGGTCGGTGAGGTTGCGCGCCGTGGGGCAGAGGGCGTGGGCGTTGGAGTGGGTGGCGACGAGGGGCTTGGTGGTGCGTGCCGCGACGTCCCAGAAGCCCTGCTCGGTGATGTGGGAGAGGTCGACCATGATGCCGAGCGCGTTGCAGCGGTCGACGAGGCGCTTGCCGTCCCCCGTCAGCCCCGGCCCGGTGTCGGGGGTTGAGGGGAAGCGGAAGGGCACGCCGTGGCCGAAGCGGTTGGGCCGGCTCCACACCGGCCCCAGCGAGCGCAGGCCGGCGGCGTGGAGCACGTCGAGCACGTCGAGGTCGGCATCGATCGCCTCCGCGCCCTCGATGTGGAGGGCGGCGGCGAGGCGGCCCACCGTCATCGCCTCCTCGATGGCGGCGACGCTCGTCGCGATGGCGAGGCAGCCGGCGCGCTCGAGGTCGAGGAGGATCGCCACCTGCTTCATCGCCGCCGGCAGAGCGTCGACCTGGCGCACCTCGGGCGGCAGCGGAATGTTGAACTCGGCGCCGCTCGTCGGCTGGTCGAGCGAGAGGGAGGGGGAGGGCACCCACACGGCGAAGAAGCCGCCCGCGAAGCCGCCGAGCCGCGCCCGCCTCAGGTCGATCGCCTGATGGGCGTTGGCGCGGAAGCTCGCCACCGCATCGCAAGGATGGGTGGCGGCGAGCTTGGAGAGGACGTCGTTGTGACCATCGAAGATCGGCGGGGTCGTGGGCGCGGCCAAGGCGTCAGTCCTTCGATGCGGTGGTTTCGCACTGCACCATCATCACACGGATCACCCGCCGCCGACAGGGCCGATCGCCCGGGTGGCGGCCCGTGTCAGACCGCGAGATATTCTTCGCGCAGCGCCTTGTCGTCGAGCACCTCCTGGGCGGTGCCGGTGAACACGATCTCGCCCATGTCCATGATGATCGCGCGGTCCGCGAGGTGGAGGGCGGCGATGGCGTTCTGCTCCACCATGATGGTGGTGATGCCGGCGGCCTTGATCTCGCCCACGATCGCTTCGATCTCGTGCACGATCACCGGGGCGAGCCCTTCATAGGGCTCGTCGAGGAGCAGGAGCTTGATCTCGCGGGCGAGGGCGCGGGCGACGGCGAGCATCTGCTGCTCGCCGCCCGACATCGTCACCGCCTCCTGCTTGCGCCGCTCGGCAAGGCGCGGGAAGTGCGCGTAGATCTGCTCGATCTCCCACCCCTTGGGCTCGGCGATCTGGCTGAGACGCAGGTTTTCCTCCACCGAGAGGCCCGGGATGATGCGGCGATCCTCCGGCACGAGCTGCACCCCGACGCGGGCGGCGTCATAGGCCGCCATCTTGTGGAGGTCGTGGTTACCGAGGCGGATGGCACCCTTCTTGAGCTGCGGATTGTCGGCGCGGGCGATGGTGCGCAGCGTCGACGTCTTGCCCGCGCCGTTGCGGCCGAGGAGGGCGACCACCTCGCCCTCCGACACCGTGAAGGAGACGCCTTGGACGATGTAGCTCTCGCCGTAATAGGCGTGTACGTCCTCGCAGGTGAAGAAGGGGACGGTGCCGGCGGCGGGCGCGGGCCGCGCGGCGGGGGCGACGGTGGTGTCGACGGCGGCCATCAGTGGGCTCCTCCGAGATAGGCTTCCTGCACCTTGGGATCGGCGCGCACCTCGTCGGGCGTGCCTTCGGCGATGATGCGGCCCTGGGCGAGAACGCTCACCTTGTCGGCGAGCGAGAACACCACGTGCATGTCGTGCTCGATGATCACCTTCGTCATGCCGCGCTCCTTGATGCGCTTCAGCAGGTCGATGGTGCGGTTGGTGTCGAGGCGGCTCATGCCGGCGGTGGGCTCGTCGAGGAGCAGCAGCTTCGGGTGCTGCACCAGGCACATGGCGAGCTCCAGGCGCCGCTTGTCGCCGCGTGACAGGGCCGAGGCCTCGTCGTGCCGCTTCGCCGCGAGCCCGACGTCCTCCAGGATGTGCTCGGCTTCGAGACGCACGTCCTTGTCGTCGTCGAGCCGGGTGAGGAGGTTGAGGCGGATCGGCCCGTCACGCCTCGCATAGGCCGGCGCCATCACGTTCTGCAGCAAGGTGAGGTCGGGGAAGATCTCCGGCGTCTGGAACACGCGGGCGATGCCGAGCTGGTTGATCTCGTGCGGCTTCTTGCCGGTGATCACCTGGCCGTGGAAGACCACCGCGCCCTGGTCGGGGGCGAGCCGACCCACGCAGACGTTGAGGAGGGTAGACTTGCCCGCCCCGTTCGGCCCGATGATCGCGTGGGTCTTGCCCTCCTCGATCTGCAGGTCGATGTCGGAGAGGGCGCGCAGGCCCGCGAAATTCTTCTGGACGTCGGCGACGCTGAGGACGGCATTGCCCATCATTGTGAGCTCTCCTTCTTGCCGGAGCCGCCGCGCAGCGCGCGGGCGATGCGCCGGAAGCCTTCGGTGAGGCCGCCCGGCAGGAAGATGACGACGAGCATGAACAGCACGCCGAGGGTGAGGTGCCAGCCCTCGCCGACGAAGGGCGACACGATGGTGACCACCACCTCGCGCGCCGTGTCGGGCAGGAAGGAGAAGGCCTGGAAGAGGGTGCTGTCGCTGAGCGCGGAGAAGATGTTCTCGAAATATTTGATCAGCACCGCGCCGAGGAAGGGGCCGAGGAGGGTGCCGGCGCCGCCGAGGATGGTCATCAGCACCACCTCGCCCGAGGCCGTCCACTGCATCCGCTCCGCGCCCGCGAGCGGGTCGACCACCGCGAGAAGGGCGCCGGCGAGGCCCGCATACATCCCCGACACCACGAAGGCGACGAGCGTATAAGGCCGCGTGTTGAAGCCGATATAGTTCATCCGCGTTTGGTTGGACTTGATGCCGCGCAGCATCATGCCGAAGGGCGAGCGGGTGATGCGCAGCGCGATGTAGAAGGCGATCAGCAAGCACACCGCGCAGGTCCAGAAGCCCGTCATGCCGCTCATCTCGATGCCGAAGAAGCTCGCCCGCGGAACCGCCACCTCCGAGGTGCCGGTGACGAGGGCGTCGAGCACCCGCGGATCGTCGCGCAGCACGCGCAGCCCGGTCTCGCCGTTGGTGATCGGGGTGAGCACCGAGTAGGCGAGGTTGTAGCACATCTGCGCGAAGGCGAGCGTCAGGATGGCGAAGTAGATGCCCGAGCGGCGCAGGCTCACATAGCCGATGGCGAGCGCGAAGAGACCGGCGATGCCGATCGACAATAGGATCGCCGGCACGATGTTGAGCGACAGGAGCTTGAACGACCACACCGCCGCGTAGGACCCGACGCCGAGGAAGGCGGCGTGCCCGAAGGAGAGGTAGCCCGTCAGCCCGAACAGGATGTTGAAGCCGATCGCGAAGATCCCGAAGATCGCGAAGCGCTGCATCAGGTCCGGATAGGCGGCGCCGAAGGGCTGCAGCCAGATCGGCATGGTGAACACGGCGACGGCGAAGAGCACCGTCATCAGGATGTCCACCTTGGGCGGCCACAGGGGCCGCATGTCGGGACCACGCGGCGGCAGCTGCGTCGGCAGATCAGTGGAGTGGTGGTAGTGGGCCGAGCGCTGCGGCTCGGCCGGCGCCGTGGTCTGGGGCGCGGTGGTTTGGGGCGTGTTGTTCTGCGGAGTGGTGTCCATTGGATTAGGTCTCCATCACGCCTTTGCGGCCGAGCAGTCCGCGGGGCCGCGCAAGCAGCACCACCACGGCGACGAGGTAGATGATGATCTGGTCGATGCCGGGCAGGATGCTCTTCACCTCGTTGAGCGAGGCGAAGGACTGCAGGATGCCGAGGAGGAAGCCCGCGGCGACGGCGCCCGGCAGTGATCCCATGCCGCCCACCACGACCACCACGAAGGACAGGACGAGGAATTCCATGCCGATGTGGTAGTTGGGCGTGAGGATCGGTGTGTAGAGCGCGCCGGCGAGGCCGGCGACCACGGCGGCGATGCCGAACACCACGGTGAAGCGTCGCTCGATGTTGATGCCGAGGAACTGCACCGTCTCGCGGTCGGCCATGCCGGCGCGCACCACCATGCCGTAGGTCGTGAGGTTCAGGAAGGCGAACACTACGCCGATGATCAGCATCGAGGAGGCGAGGTAGATGAGGCGCCACCACGGGTAGGAGAGATTGCCACCGATCCCGAGGATGTCGCTGATGTCGGCCGAGCCGCGCACCACCTCGGGGGCGGAGACGGGGATCGGGTTGGCGCCGAACCACAGCTTGATCAGCTCCTGCAGCACCACGGCGAGGCCGAAGGTCACGAGGATCTGCTCGGCGTGCGGGCGCTTATAGAAGAAGCGGATCAGGCCGCGCTCGAAGATCACCCCGATCAGCAGCATCACCGGGATCGTGACGAGGACCGAGATCGGCACCACCCAGTCGATGATGCCGGCGCCGGTGTCGCCGAACCAGGTGACGAGGTAGGGGACCTCCTTGTAGGCCTCGAAGAAGGTGATCGATTCGTCGCGCACGCGCGTCGACATCGTCAGCAGCGACTGCAGCGCGACGGTGCAGAAGGCACCCAGCATGAACAGCGCCCCGTGGGCGAAGTTCACCACGCCGAGCGTGCCGAATGTCAGCGTCAGGCCGAGGGCGATGAGCGCGTAGGCGCCGCCCTTGTCGAGCCCGTTCAAGACCTGAAGAAGTATGGCGTCCATCGCACTCCCCATGGGTCGCGGCCGAGAAGGTGGCGGGCGGCGGGCCGCACGCCATCGCGTGCCGCAGCGCGGGCGGCTGCGGGCATCGGTGTCGGTGCGCGTCGGGCCCGAAGGGGCCCTCTGTCGCGCCTGTCGTCGGGTTCGCTTGGGGGCGTCCCGCGCCCGCCGCACGGATGCCGGGGCGCGCGTCTCCGGCATGAACTGAGGTTTGGAAGCGTGCCCGGCGGTTGCGCTTCTTGTGGTCCGGGCACGCCTCTAGGGGCTCTTCCTCCCTCGCGGCGCCGGCCGGAGCCGGCGCCTGAGCGCGTTCGTCAGGCCGCGCAGCCGGCCACTTCGTAGGGGCCGAGCTCGCCGCCGAAGATCGAGGCGTCGTAGGTCACCTGGTCGCGCGGCACGACCTTGTAGACTTCGAGAAGGTCGAACTGCGAGGACGGGTCCATGTTGCCGCGCACCACGAGCACGTCCTTGAAGCACTGGTGGTCGTCGGCGCGGTAGAGCGTCGGACCGTTGCCCATGCCGTCGAACTCGAAGCCCTCCAGCGCCTTGATCACCTCGGGTGGGTAGAAGGTGCCGGCGACCTCGCAAGCGTTGGCGTAGAGCAGCGTCTGCACGTAGCAGGTGTGGGCGGCCTGGGAGGGCGGACGGCCATATTCCTGGCCGAACGACTTGGCGAACGCCTGGCTGCCCGGATCGGTCAGCTTCCAGTCCCAGTTGGAGGTGCCGAAGATGCCCTTCACCGCTTCGCCCGCGCCCTCGGCCATCAGCTCCGAGTAGAGCGGCACCACCACCTCGAACTGCTTGCCGTTCACCTGCTTGTCGCGCATGCCGAACTGCACGGCCTGGGTGAGCGAGTTCACCATGTCGTTGCCGTAGTGGTTCAGGATGAGGACGTCGGCGCCCGAGTTCAGCACCGGGGTGAGGTACTGCGAGAAGTCGCCCGCGCCGAGCGGGGTGCGGACGGTCTGCGCGGTCTCCCAGCCGAGCGCCTCGGTGGCGTTCTTGATGGATTCTTCCTGCGTCCAGCCCCAGGTGTAGTCGGCGGTGAGGTGGTAGGCGCGGCGGTCGGTGCCGAGCACGTCGGCAAGCACCGGGCCGAGCGCCTCGCCGGACATGTAGGCGTTGAAGAAGTGGCGGAAGCCGTAGCGCCGCTTGTCCTTGCCGGTGGTGTCGTTGGAGTGGGTGAGGCCGCACATGAAGACGACGCCGATCTCCTGCGCCAGCGACTGCTGGGCGATCGCGACGCCCGACGACGAGCCGCCGGAGAACATGATCGCCCCGTCCTTCTCGATCATGCGGCGGGCGGACGCGCGGGCGGCGTCGGACTTCGTCTGCGTGTCACCGGTGACGAAGGTGACCTTCTTGCCCAGAATGCCCTTGCCGGTCAGCGAGGACGGCTTGAGCGTGTTCATCATGCCGCCGTCGCCCTCGCCGTTGAGGTGCTTCACGGCGAGCTGGTAGGCGCGCAGCTCGTCGGCTCCCTCGTCGGCGTAGGGGCCCGTCTGCGGGACGTTGAAGCCCAGCACCACGTTCGCGCCCTGCGGGGCGTTGCAGAATTTCTCCTGCGCCCACGCCCCCCGCGTGAAGAAGGTGGGCGTGGCGAGCGTCGCTCCGGCGAGCGCGGTGCCGCGCAGGAAGCCTCGGCGGGACGGGCGCTTGAACGTGTCCATAGTAGTCCTCCCTGGCTGACGGAGCTCGTTCAGCGGCTCCGACTAGGTGCTTCGACCACTAGATCACGCCGCACGACGGTCACAAGTGTGACGCCGGGAGCTGTCAAACTTTTGTAAAGTTGCCTCTTTCCGACGCATTTCGCTGTAAACCGGATCACACCCTTCGGTCGGCTCGACCCTTGGACGACCGGGCGTTCGGGCGCTTTTTCAAAGGTTTGGCGTCGAGTGGGGAGGCATTTCACGCGGCAGGGCCGGCGTGATCGTCGGCCGGCCGCCGGATGTTCCAGGGAGGGCGACCGTCGTCCTTGTGCAGACGATTGCGAGCGTCGGCCTTTGCCCTTGCAAACTTCTGTAAAGTTGCGAGGCTATCGCGGCGACGACAGTAAAACCATCACAACAGTCGCGGCGGGGAAACAGGGTCTTCATGGCGACGGCGCAGCGCGTCCCGATCGGCGATCGCATCCGCAACCAGCGGCGCACCGCGGGGGTGACGCAGCGTGACCTCGCCTCCGCCGTCGGCGTGTCGCCGGCCTATCTCTCCCTCATCGAGAGCGACAAGCGCCAGATCGGCGGGCGCCTGCTGCGCCGCATCGCCGAGCGGCTCGGCGTGCCGGCGGAGGCCTTCACCGCCGTCAGCGACGACCGCCTCGCCGCCGATCTCGACGAGGTCTCCCGCTCCTTCGACGAGGGGCCGCCGGGCAACGCCGCCGAGCTCGTCGCCTTTTCCCCGGCCTGGGCGCGCACGGTGCTGGAGCTCCACGCCCGCTCCCTCACCGCCGAGGCCCGCGCCTTCCGCCTCGCCGACCGCTTCGCCCGCGACCCGCAGTGGACCTCGTTCGCCCACGACATCCTCTCGCGCATCACCTCGATCCGCTCCGCTGCCGAGATCCTGAGCGATTTCGATACGATGGACGACACCGTGCGGCGCCGCTTCACCGGCACCCTGGTGTCGGAGAGCGCCCGCCTCACGGACGTCGCCCGCGACATGATCGAGGCGCTCCAGTCCGGCACCGCCGTCGACGCCGCCGGCGCCGACGTGCGCGAGGTCGACGCCTTCCTTCAGGACCACAACAACTTCTTCGAGGTGATCGAGCAGGAGGCCGGCCGCATCGAGGAGAAGGTGCCCGACGGCCTCACTCCGAGCCAGCGCTTCGCGGTGGCGCGCGAGATCGTGGCGCGCCACCTGCCGGAGGTGATCGCCGACGAGATCGGCGGCAACACCTTCCGCACCGAGGGGGCCGAGCGGCGCGCCCGCGGCGCGCTCTGGCGCTACGCGGCGGGCGCCTTCCTGATGCCCTACGGGGCGTTTCTGGAAGCCGCCTGGGCCACCCGCTACGATGTCGACGCCCTCGGCCTCACCTTTCAGGCGACCTTCGAGCAGGTCGCCCATCGCCTCGCGACGCTGCGCCGGCCGGGGGCGGAGGGCGTGCCGTTCGCGTTTCTGCGCGTCGACCCGGCCGGGACCGTCTCGAAGCGCCTGTCGACGCCGGAGCTGCGCCTTCCCCTCTTCGGCGCGTGTCCCTTGTGGGTCATCTACGAGACCTTCGCGCTGCCGGGCCGCACCCTCGCCCAGCTCGTCGACCTCGACGGCGAGCGCTTCCTCCTCATCGCCCGGGCGCTCGAGAAGACCATGCGCCGACAGGCCCAGCCTCCCGTGCGCTTCGCCGTCATGCTGGGCATGGAGGCGAGCCGGCTCGACGAGGTGGTCTACGGCGACGCCTTCGCCTCCGGCCGCGACAGCGTGGTCACCCGGGCGGGCTACGAGTGCCTGTCCTGCAAGCGGTCCGACTGCGCCCAGCGCGCCCACGGCAGCGCAGGGGCGTGACGATGGCCCGCGTCCTCATCGTCGAAGACGAGCCGCACATCGCCGAGGCGCTGGTGTTTCTCCTGGAACGGGAGGGCTTCTCGCCGATCGTCGTCACCGACGGGGACAGCGCGATCGCCGCGCTCGAGGGGACGGACCTCCTGATCCTCGACGTGATGCTGCCGGGCCGCTCCGGCTTCGAGATCGCCGCCGCCGTGCGCGAGATGGAGCATCCGCCGAAGACCTGCGTCCTCACCGCCAAGGGACAGGCCGCCGACCGGGAGCGGATGAACGCGCTCGGCGTCGACGCCTTCGTTACCAAGCCCTTCTCCAACCGCGCCCTCATGGACACCGTGCGGGCGCTCCTCGCCGAAGCATGAACGCCGAAGAGCCCGGCGAGCCCACCCCGCCGGCGAGCCGCGCCCGCAGCGACGGGCGCACCCTCCTCGCCATCGCGGGCCCGGTGCTCTTCACGCCGCCCGCGATGGCGCTCGCCGACCGCGACTTCAGCGTGTCGGGGGTGCCGGCCGTCGTCGTCTACGTGTTCCTCGCGTGGTTCGTGGGGATCCTCCTCACCCGCTGGCTCGCCCGGTCGCGGCGCGAGGGACGATGATGCTCGGCGCCGGCCACGTCCTCACCGTCGGCGGCGGCTATCTGGCGCTTCTCTTCATCATCGCCTTCCTCACCGACCGCCTCGCCGCCGCCGGCCGCGCCCGCTTCCTCATGTCGCCGGTGGTCTACACCCTGTCGCTCGCCGTCTACTGCACGTCGTGGACCTTCTATGGCGCGGTGGGAACGGCGGTCCGCTCCGGCCTCGAGTTCGTGACGATCTATATCGGCCCGACGCTCGCGCTGATGGCGTGGTGGCTCTTCCTGCCGAAGCTGGTGCGCGTCGCGAAGGCCCAGCGCGTCACCTCCATCGCCGACTTCCTGTCCGCCCGCTACGGCAAGAGCCGGCCGGTGGCGGTGCTCGTCACCTTCATCGCGATCGCCTCCATCACCCCCTACATCGCCCTCCAGCTCCTCGCGGTCAGCCTCTCCTTCACGGCGCTGGTGGGGGAGGCGGGGGATGGCGCCGACACCGCCTTCTGGGTGGCCGTCGCCATGGTGTTCTTCGTCTGCATGTTCGGCACGCGCCGCCTCAATGCCGACGAGAGCCAGCCCGGCATCGTCGCGGCGATCGCCTTCGAATCGATCGTCAAGATGGCGGCGCTGCTCGCCATCAGCCTCTTCGCCGTCCTGCTGCTGCCGCGGGGGGCGACGCCGGGGGCGGCGTTCGAGGACTGGCACCGGGCGCTCGCCGCGGTCGGCTCGATGCGGCCGGACGGGGAGATGCGCTGGCTCGTCCTCAACGCCCTCTCGGCGGCCGCCATCGTCTGCCTGCCACGCCAGTTTCAGGTGGCTGTGGTGGAGAACCGCAGCGAGAGCCACGTCGCCGTCGCCTCCTGGCTCTTCCCCCTCTACCTCTTCCTGATGACGCTCGGCGTCCTGCCGATCGCCGCCGCCGGCCTCACCGGGCTGCCGGCCGGGGCCGAGCCCGATCTCTTCGTCCTGTCGCTGCCACTCGCCCACGGCTCCGACGTCCTCGCGATCGCCGCCTTCATCGGCGGCCTGTCGGCGGCGACCTCGATGGTCATCGTCGCCTCGCTGGCGCTCGCGGTGATGATCTCCAACCACCTCGTCGCCCCCGAGCTCGCCGACCGGCCGGGGCGCTCGCCCACGGGGCTCACCTCGGCGGTGCTCTTCACCCGGCGCGTCGCCATCGCCACCGTGCTCGGCCTCGGCTATCTCTACAGCCGGGCGAGCGGCGGGGACGCGGGCCTCGCCTCGATCGGCCTCATCGCCTTCGCCGGGGTCGCGCAGTTCGCGCCCGCCCTCATCGGCGGCATCTTCTGGCGCAACGCCAACCGCTTCGGCGCCACCGCCGGGCTCGGTGCGGGGGCGGTCGTCTGGCTCTTCACGCTGCTCCTGCCGAGCTTCGGGGTGGCGACCGGCATCGTCGCGATGTTGCGCCATGTGCTCCTGCCGGAAGCGCTCGCCGGGGCGGACGGCGTCGACCCTCTCGTCTTCGGCGCGAGCCTCTCCCTCGCCGTCAACCTCTTCCTCTACGCGGTGGTCTCCCTCGCCACGAAGGGCGAGGTGATCGACGAGCTGCAGGCCACCCTCTTCGTCGACGCCCTTCACCGCGGCGGGCCGGAGCCGACATTGCGCCGCTCCGCCCAGAGGCGCGACCTCTACCGCCTCGCCCAGCGCATCCTCGGCCCCGTGCGCGCCCACGCGATCTTCCAGGAGAAGGGGTTCGCGGTGGACGAGCAGCCCGCCGATTCGGCCTTCGTCGCCCACGTCGAGCGCGAGATCGGCTACGCCGTGGGGGCGGCCTCGGCGCACACCCTCGTCGCCCGCGTCGCCACCGGCGAGCCGCTCAGCGTCGACGCCGCGATCACGCTCCTGCGCGAGACGCAGGACGCGATGGCCGCCGCCCGCGCCCTCGGGGTGCGCTCGGTGGAGCTCGAGCGCACCGCCGCCGAGCTCCGGTCGGCCAACGCCGCCCTCACCGACCTCCTCACCGAGAAGGACGACTTCCTCTCCCGCGTCAGCCATGAGATGCGCACCCCGCTCACCGCCATCCGCTCCTTCGCCGAGCTGCTCGCCGAAGGGCCGCACGACGCCGTCCGCCAGGCCCGCTTCATCGCCATCATATCGAGCGAGGCGGAGCGCCTGACGCGCCTGCTCGACGACATCCTCGACCTCGGCCGGCTCGAAGCGGGCATGGCGCCGATGCATCCCGAGCCGATCGACGTGACCGCCGTGGCGCGCGCCTCGGTGATGGCGATGGAGGGGTTTGCCGAGCGCTCCGGCGTGCGGCTGCGCCTCGAAGCCGGCGCGCCGGTGCCCGCCCACGCCGACGCCGACCGGCTGAAACAGGTGGTCGTGAACCTCATTTCCAACGCCGTGAAGTTCTCCGGCGGCGCGGACGAGGTGGTGGTCGAGGTCGCGGTGGAGGAGGGGCTCGCCACGATCCGCGTGCGCGACGGCGGCCGCGGCATCTCCGAGGCGATCCGCCCGCGCCTCTTCACGAAGTTCGCCGGCAGCTTCGACCAGGACAACCGCAACGGCGCGGGTCTCGGCCTCGCGATCTCGCGTCAGATCATGGCCGGGCTCGGCGGCGATCTCGTCCTCGAGGACACCGGTCCGCAGGGCACCACGTTCGCCGCCCGGCTGCCGCGCGACGCGGCCATCGCGGCCTGAGGCCGGCGCTCCCGGGGCGGCGCTCTCAGGCGGCTGCGCGGGGGGCGAGGAGGGAAAGGATCGCCTCGCCGATGTCCTCGCCCCGGCCGAGCGCCCGCTCTGGCTGAAGCTCGGCCATTGGCACGTCGGTATAGCCATAGGTGAGCCCCACCATGGGTACGCCCGCCGCCCGCGCCGTCTCCCGGTCGACGGCGCTGTCGCCGACGAACACCGTCTGCGCCGAAGCCCCGCCCGCCCGCTCGATGGTCAGGAGGAGATGCCGCGGGTCGGGCTTGGAGTAGGCGAACGTGTCGCGCCCGGCCACCGTCACGAAGCGGGAGAGGAGGCCGAGCGAATCGAGAAGCTCGCTCGCGAGCCCCTCGAGCTTGTTGGTGCACACCGCGAGGGTGACGTCGGCCTGCTCCAGCCGGTCGAGCGCGTCGAGGATCTCGGGAAAGGGTCGGCTCAGCCGGGCGATGCGGCTCGTATATTCGGTGAGGAAGTCGGCGTGGAGACCGTCGATCTCGGCCTCGCTCAGCGTCGCCCCGCCCGCGGCGAGGACGGCGCCGATCATCGCCCGCGCGCCGAAGCTGATCGCCGGGCGCACCTTGTCGTCCGGCGCCGCCGGCACTCCGACGCGGCCGAGCACGACGTTGGCGGTGTCGATGAGGTCGGGCGCGGTATCCACCAGCGTACCGTCGAGATCGAATACCGCCAAACCGCCCATCGCCGTCGTCTCCTTGTCCGGTGTCCGGGCCAGCCATAATGCAAGTCGATGGGGAACCGCCACCCGGCGAGCCGCTATGCCGCCACCGGCAGGCTTGCATGTTGGGGCGCGAGTTGCTTCAAGCCCAACCATCGCAGTCCGCCTGTCATGGGATCACCAATGCGTATCAGAGCTCTCATCGCCGCGTTCGCCGCCAGCCTCGTACTGGCCGCACCCGCCCTCGCGCAGACCGCCGGTGGCGCGCCGGCGGCCGCTTCCGCGGACGAGGACTTCAGCCCATCCCACCTTGCCCTCGCCCAGGATGTCATCGATCTGACCCGCTCCGATCAGGCCTTCGACGACATCCTTCCCCGCATCGCCGACCAGACCAAGACGATCTTCATCCGCTCCAATCCGGCGCTCACCCGCGAGATCGAGGAGACCGTGCTCGATGTGGCGCTGAGCTTCGCGGCCCGCCGCGTCGAGCTGCAGCGGACGCTCCAGCTCATCTGGGCGCGTCGCTTCAGCGAAGCCGAGCTCGCCGAGCTGAAGGCGTTCTTCCAGACCGACGTCGGCGCGAAGTTCGTGGAGGCGACCCCCGTGATCACCGCTCTCGCGCTCGGCGCCGGCCGCCAGTGGGAGCAGAACCTCGCCGCCGCCATGGTCGAGGAAACGCGTGCCAAGCTGCGCGAGAAGGGTCACGCCCTCTGAGGCTGCCCGTCTGAGGCAGATCTGATGCGATTGGACAACGGGGCGCCGGCTCGCCACATCGCAACATGGCCCTCGCGCTCGGCGAGGGCCTTCGGCATCTTGCCGACGAGGCGTCGGACCGTTCCGGCTGAGACGCGGTCCGATCGATGTCCGGCTGTCGTGCCCCTTTGGGGCATCGCGCAAGGAGGCGCCGCGTGAGCGAAGACTACGACTACGATCTCTTTGTGATCGGAGCGGGTTCTGGAGGCGTGCGCGCCGCGCGCATCGCGGCCCAGAACGGTGCGAAGGTCGCGATCGCCGAGGAGCACCGGGTGGGTGGCACCTGCGTCATCCGCGGCTGCGTGCCCAAGAAGCTGATGGTATACGCCTCGCAGTTCTCCGAGGCTTTCGAGGATGCCGCCGGCTACGGCTGGACGGTACCGAAGGCGAGCTTCGACTGGCCGAGCTTCATCGCCGCCAAGGATCACGAGATCGACCGGCTCAACGCCATCTACATCCGCAACATCACCAATGCCGGCGTCGATCTCATCATGTCGACGGCGCTCGTCGCCGGGCCGCACGCGGTCTTCCTCACCGCCGAAAAGCGCAAGGTGACGGCGCGGGTGATCCTTGTTGCCACCGGCGGCCAGCCGTGGCTCGACATGGAGCTGCCGGGCATCGAGCACGTCATCACCTCCAACGAGATCTTCTATCTGAAGGAGAAGCCGCAGCGGGCGGTGGTGGCGGGCGGCGGCTATATCGCCGTGGAGTTCGCCGGCATCCTCAACGGCCTCGGCGTCGACACGACGCTCGTCTATCGCGGCCACGAGATCCTGCGCGGCTTCGACGAGGATCTGCGCACGCGGCTGCGGCAGGAGATGGAGAAGAAGGGCGTGAAGTTCGTCTTCAACGCCATCTTCACCGGGATCGAGAAGGGTGAGGGCGGTCTCACCGCCAGCCTCTCCAACGGGACGACGCTCGGCGCCGACACCATCCTCTTCGCCACGGGCCGCCGGCCGGCGACCGAAGGGCTCGGCCTCCAAGCGGCCGGCGTCGCGCTCGACCAGCAGGGCGCCGTCATCGTCGACCACGAGAGCCGCACCAACGTGCCCTCGATCTACGCCATCGGCGACGTCACCAACCGGGTGAACCTCACCCCCGTGGCGATCCGCGAGGGCCACGCCTTTGCCGACACCGTGTTCGGCGACAAGCCGACGCACGTCGACCACTCGCTGGTGCCGACGGCGGTCTTCTCCCAGCCCGAGCTCGGCACCGTCGGCCTCACCCAGGAGGAGGCGACCACCATCTACTCGGCGATCGACGTCTACACCTCCACCTTCCGTCCGATGCTGCACACCCTGTCGGGGCGCGACGAGAAGATGTTCATGAAGGTGCTGGTCGATGCCGAGACCGACCTGGTGCTCGGCGTCCATCTGATGGGGCACGGCGTCGGGGAGATGATCCAGCTCCTCGGCATCGCCGTGAAGATGGGCGCCACCAAGGCCGACTTCGACGCCACCGTCGCCGTCCATCCCACCGCCGCGGAAGAGCTCGTGACGATGCGCACGCCCACCGCCCAGCTGCGTCGCGAGGCCGCTTGAGCTTCTCGGTCTTCGGCTACGGCTCGCTCGTCAACATCGCCACGCTGCCGCCCTACCAGGCCGTGCAGCGCGCCAGCGTGAAGGGCTGGCGGCGGGCCTGGCGGGCGTCGAGCGCGACGCCGCTCGGCGGGGTCTGCGCCCTCTCGGTGGTGGAGGATCCCGACGCCGAGATCGACGGCGTCGTCGTCACCTTCGACGATGCCACCTGGCCCACCATCGCCGCACGCGAGCACCGCTACGATCCGCTCGACCTCGTCCACGAGGGCGAGACGATCACCATCTGGCGCGCGTCGGCGGGCTTCGACCATTTCGGCGACGCCGCCCACCCCATCCACCTGACGTACGTGGACTGCACCCTGCAGGGCTTCCTCAAGGAGTTCGGGGAGGCGGGAGTGGCGCGTTTTATGGCAACCACCGATGGCTGGCACGTGCCGATCATCGACGACCGCGCGACGCCCCGCTATCCGCGTGCGCAACAATTGAGCAACGACGAGCGAAAACTGGTCGATCGCATGCTTAATGGAGTTGACGCGCGCGTTCGGAAAGCAGAAGACGGCGCTCTTCCTTAAGCGTTGGTGAGTGCCATGACCTGGAGCCCGTCAAGCTGGCGCAGCAAGCCGGCTAAGCAGATGCCCGACTATCCCGACAAGGATGCGGTGCGTGCCGTCGAGGAACGCCTTGCCTCCTATCCGCCGCTGGTGTTTGCCGGCGAGGCGCGTGCCCTGAAGAAGGAGCTCGCGCGGGTATCGGAGGGCAACGGTTTCCTGCTCCAGGGCGGCGACTGCGCCGAAGCGTTTGCCGAGCATCGTCCGGACGCGATCCGCGACTTCTTCCGCGTCTTTCTGCAGATGGCGGTGGTGCTGACCTATGGCGCCGCCCAGCCGGTGACGAAGGTCGGCCGCATCGCGGGACAGTTCGCCAAGCCGCGCTCCTCGGACGTCGAGGTGAAGGACGGCATCGAGCTTCCCTCCTACCGCGGCGACATCGTCAACGACATCGCCTTCACCCCGGAGGGCCGCACGCCCAACCCGGAGCGGATGGAGATGGCGTTCCGCCAGTCCGCGGCGACGCTCAACCTCCTGCGCGCCTTCGCCCAGGGCGGCTACGCCAACCTCGACAACGTCCACAATTGGATGTTGGGATTCGTGCAGGACTCGCCGCAGGGCCATCGATACCGTAGCTTGGCCGATCGTATCTCCGAGAGCCTCGCCTTCATGCGCGCCTGCGGCGTGGAGCCGTCGACGACGCCGCAGCTGCGCTCGACCGATCTCTACACGAGTCACGAAGCCCTGCTTCTCGGCTACGAGGAGGCGTTCACCCGCATCGATTCGCTCACCGGCGACTACTATTCGACGTCGGGCCACATGATCTGGATCGGCGATCGCACCCGCCAGCCCGACCATGCGCACGTCGAATATTGCCGTGGCGTGCACAATCCGCTCGGCCTCAAGTGCGGCCCCTCGCTGTCGACGGACGGCCTGCTGGAGCTGATCGACATCCTGAACCCCAAGAACGAGGCGGGCCGGCTGACGCTGATCTGCCGCTTCGGGGCCGACAAGGTGCTCGACCATCTGCCGACGCTGATCCGCGCGGTGGAGCGGGAAGGCAGGAAGGTGGTGTGGTCGTGCGACCCGATGCACGGCAACACGGTGTCGCTCGCCGGCTACAAGACGCGCCCGTTCGACCGGGTGCTGAAGGAGGTGCAGTCCTTCTTCGCCGTCCACCGTGCCGAGGGCACCCATGCCGGCGGCATCCACGTGGAGATGACCGGCACGGACGTGACCGAGTGCACCGGCGGTGCCCGCGCGGTGACGGCCGACACCCTGTCGGACCGCTACCACACCCACTGCGACCCGCGGCTCAACGCCGAGCAGGCGATCGAGCTCGCTTTCCTGCTCGCGGAGAACCTGCAGGCCGAAAAGCGCGACCGCACGTCCCGCGAAGCGGCCTGATCCTCGCCGGGGCGGCCGCGCGCCGCCCCGTCCGGTCACCGTCGGAACGCCCGTCATGCGCGCGCGGGCGTTGACGCCGACGCATGCGGCGGCCAGTGTCCCGGAAACCGACAATCGGGTATCTCTCACCGCCAAGGGCCCATGCGCGACCGCTTCACGATCCGTCTCGAGCAGCTGAACCCCACCATGGGCGACCTCGCCGGCAACCGCGAGATGGCCGAGGCCGCCGTGCGCGCGGCGGGCGACGTCGACCTCGTGCTCTTCACTGAGCTCTTCATCACCGGCTATCCGCCGGAGGATCTCGTTACCAAGCGCTCCTTCACCGAGCGTGCCATGGCCGAGGTGAAGCGTCTCGCCGCTGCCTTCCCGGACGGTCCCGCCATCGCCATCGGCACGCCGTGGCTGGAGGACGGGGTACTGACCAACGCCGTCGCCGTCCTGAAGGGCGGCAAGGTCGTCGCGACGCGCCACAAGGTGGACCTGCCGAACTACGACGAGTTCGACGAGAAGCGCGTCTTCACGCCCGGCCCGATGCCGGGCCCCGTCGACATCGACGGGGTGCGGGTGGGCCTGCCCGTCTGCGAGGACATCTGGACGCCCGACGTGGTGGAGTGCCTCGCCGAGACCGGGGCGGAGATGCTGCTCGTGCCGAACGGCTCGCCCTACACCCGCACCAAGCAGGACACCCGCATGCAGGTGGCGGTGGCGCGGGTGGTGGAAAGCGGGCTGCCGCTCGTCTACCTCAACCAGATCGGCGGGCAGGACGAGCTGATCTTCGACGGCGCCTCCTTCGTGCTCGCGGCCGACCGCAGCCTGACGGCGCAGCTTCCCGCCTTCAAGCCGGCGTCGGCCACCGTCAGCTTCGTGCGTGAGGGCGACGGGTGGGTTCCCGAGCCCGGTCCGATGGCGCAGCTTCCCGAGCTCCACGAGGCGGAGTGGACGGCGGCGATGCTCGGCCTGCGCGACTACGTCAACAAGAACCGCTTTCCGAGCGTCGTCATCGGCTTGTCGGGGGGGATCGATTCGGCGATCTGCGCGGCGCTCGCGGTGGATGCGCTGGGGGCCGAGCGCGTCCACTGCATCATGATGCCCTACCGCTACACCTCGAACGAGAGCCTCTCCGACGCGGCCGACGTCGCCGAGCGGCTCGGTGTGCGCTACGACATCGTGCCGATCGCGCCGGCGGTGGAGGGCTTCTCCGAGCAGCTCGCCCCCGTCTTCAACGGCCGCGCGCCCGACGTCACCGAGGAGAACATCCAAAGCCGCGTGCGCGGCACCACGCTGATGGCCGTCTCCAACAAGTTCGGCGGAATGGTCGTCACCACCGGCAACAAGTCGGAGGTGTCGGTGGGCTACGCGACCCTCTACGGCGACATGAACGGCGGCTACAATCCCATCAAGGACCTTTATAAGACCGAGGTCTTCGCCCTCTGCCGCTGGCGTAACGGCGCCAAGCCGGAGGGGGCGCTGGGGCCCGACGGGGTGGTGATCCCCGAGCGCATCATCGACAAGCCGCCGACGGCGGAGCTGCGCGAGAACCAGAAGGACGAGGATTCCTTGCCGCCCTACGCGACGCTCGACGGCATCCTGCGCCGTCTCATCGAGGATCAGGCGAGCGTGTCCGACATCGTCGCCGAGGGCTTCGACGAGGCGACCGTGCGGCGGGTGGAGCATCTTCTTCATATTGCCGAGTACAAGCGGCGCCAGGCGGCGCCGGGGGTGAAATTCTCGCCCAAGGCGTTCGGCCGCGACCGGCGCTATCCCATCGTCAACCGCTTCCGCGATGTCTGAGGTCGTCCGCTTCGCGCCGTCGCCCACCGGATATCTCCATCTCGGCAATGCACGGACGGCGCTCTACAACGCCTTTCTCGCCATGGACGGCGGCACGCTGGTGCTGCGCTACGACGACACCGACACCGAGCGCTCGCGTCCCGAATATGCCGAGGCGATCGCCGCCGATCTCGATTGGCTGGGCATCCGGCCCGATCGTGTCGCCCATCAGTCGGCCCGCCTCGCGCAGTACGACGCGGCGGCCGACGCCTTGCGCGAGGCGGGACGGCTCTACCCCTGCTACGAGACGCCGGAGGAGCTGGAGCGCAAGCGCATGCGCCAGCGCGCCCGCGGTCTGCCGCCGATCTACGATCGCGCCGCCCTGGCGCTGACGGCGCAGGAGCGGCAGCGCCTCGAGGCGGAGGGGCGCCGTCCCCACTGGCGCTTTCGCCTGCCCGACGGCTCGCGCTCCTGGGACGATCTCTGCCGCGGTCCGCAGACGGTGAACCTCCAATCCCTCTCCGACCCGGTGCTGGTGCGCGCCGACGGCACCTATCTCTACACGCTGACCTCGGTGGTGGACGACGCGGAGTTCGCCATCACCTCGGTGGTGCGCGGCGAGGACCACGTCACGAACTCCGGGGTGCAGATCGCGATTTTCGAGGCGTTGGGGGCGGTGCCGCCACGGCTCGGCCACCACAATCTTCTGATCCGCGCCGACGGGGAGCCGCTGTCGAAGCGGCACAACCCGCTCTCCCTCTCCCGGCTGCGGGAGGAGGGATACGAGGCGATGGCGGTGGCTTCGCTCGCGAGCCTCGTCGGCACCTCGCTGCCCGTCGCACCGGTCGCGAGCCTTGCCGATCTCGCCGCGATGAAACCCCTCGGAGCGGTGTCGCGGGGGCCGGCGACCTTCGACCCCGCCGACCTCGACCGCCTCAACGCCGCTCTCCTCCACGCCACCCCGTTCGAGGCGGTCGAGGCGTGGCTCGGCGCCACCTACGGCGTCGCCGATCGTCGCTTCTGGGAGACGGTGCGGCCCAATCTCGGCCGGCGTGCCGATGTGGGCCACTGGGTCGCGATCTGGCGGGAGGCGCCGGACCCCGCGGGGATCGGCGTGACCCTGGCGGACGCGCCGGTGCTCGAGGCCGCGCGCGCCGCGCTGCCGCCCGAGCCGTGGGACGAGGCGACGTTTCGCACCTGGACCGGCGCCGTGAAGGCGGCGACGGGCGCCAAGGGCAAGACCCTCTTCATGCCGCTGCGGCGGGCGCTGACGGGGGAGGCGAGCGGCCCGGAGATGGCCGCCTTCCTGCTGCTCCTCGACCGTGCCGAGGTCGTGCGCCGGCTCGATGGCGCAATCGCCGCGGCGCGGGCCGCCGACTGAGGAAGACCCGCGCGGTGCCGCCGCGCGCAGGCCGGACGGCGGCGAATCAGCCGCCGGTCTGGTCGACGGTCTCGAGCTGCGAGGTGCGGGACTCGTCGCCCAACCTGATCTTGGCCGGGTCGTGCGCGGCCCTCGGCGCGCTCGGCTTGGCGAGATTGGTGAGCGGGACGATGGTGATCGCCGGTGACGTATAGGTCGGGCGCACCAGCGGGGCGTGGCTCGGCCGCGGCTCGTCGAGCCCGTAGCCGCGCGAGAAGAATTGCGGCCCGACCTCGCGCACCCTGAGCGGCGGGGTGCTCGCCGCCGCCACCGTCTCGATCGCTTCGCCGCCCTGCGGCAGCGGCTTGGCGCTCGGCAGATCGTCCAGCTTCGTGGTCTCGGAGGTCTCGAGCGCCGCCGTCTGCACCTCGTCGTCCTGCACGTCGTCGCGGGTGGAGGGCGGGGTGCGCAGCGTCAGCGAGGGAGCGAGCGGCTTGCCCGTCGCGTCGTAGACCGCCTTGTAGCGCACGTAGCCGCCGCTGGTGGTCGCCGCCCGCTCGGCGGCTTTGGAGGCGGCCATCTCGTCGGAGAGCCCCACGAAGCCGAGCGCCTTGTCGGCGGTCATGTCCGAGGCGATCACCGACTGGGTCTGGCAGCCGCAATCGGCGACGCGCTTCTTGCGGTAGAGGAAGGCGGTGGGTAGGCGCACATAGCGCTCGCTCGTCAGCGTGGAGCGCATCGTCTCGACCGGAGAATCGCGGTCGTGCGCATAGAGCGACACGTCGGCGCCGGGACAGCGGCCGACGCACATCGCGAGCTCTTCGTTGAAGTTCGAGCTATGCGACTGGCTGTTGATCGGGAAGTAGAAGCCGTCGCACAGGCGCACGCACACCGTGCGCGCGTTGCCGATGCGCAGCGCCCGGCCCGAGCCGTCGGAATCGTCGGACGGCGCGGCGCGGCGCAGCCGCTGCTCGTCGATGTCGACCCGTTCCACCGAACCCGACGACACCGCCTCCCGCGGATCGACGCTCACCGTCTCCACCTCGTTCGGGTGGCGGCGCCCGAAGATGTTGGAGAAGATGTTGAAGCCGCCGCGGCGCGCCTCGTCGTTGAGCTGATTGTCGGGACGGGTGCCGTGGATGATCACGCCGCTCGCGGGCGGGGCCACCGTCCGGCGGCGCTGCTGCTGACGGGATGCGGTGCGGGTGTCGTCGCACGCACGGGCGACCTGGCGCTGAAGCTCGCGAATCCGGCGCGGGTTGCCGCCGCCGGCGTTGCGCATGCGCGCCTCGATGCCGGCGCACGCGCGATGGCGGCCCCATCCTGCGGACGCATTGCAACCATAAGCATCAGCCTGACGGCGCAGCCGCGCGAGTTCGGCTCCACCACCGCCCGAACGTGCCTGGGCCAGCTCGGCGCGCAACGCGCCACACGACTGCGCCCACGCGCTGCCGCCCATCAATCCGATGAAAATCAGAACAATAAAAGCTCTCATCGTGGGTCACCCACTGAACGTTCATGGCAGAAGGGAGCACTGGACGGCTCCCGAGACGTAAGCGCACTCAACAAAATGGACAACGCAGAGGGATCGCATTTCTTCCGAAAACGTTAACACGCCTCGCTTGCCGCAACGATGGGCCACCGCGCTAGTGTTTCGGCGTCACAGTGGCGATCATTGTCCGCACAGCCGCGAGGTCATCCACAAAATGCCGGTATTCGGCCCGCTTTGCCTCCGCGTCGGCGAGGCGCAGCAGTGCCGAAGGGTGGACGGTCAGAAATCCCGCTGAACCGTCGGCCCAGGTGAGCGGCGTGCCACGGTTGCGCCCGACGGCGAGGGGATGGCCGGCGAGCGTCCGCGCCGCGCTCGCCCCGAGCGCCACCGTGACCTTCGGCCGCACCAGCCGCCGCTCGTGGTCGAGCCAGACCCGGCAATGCTCGATCTCGCCGGCGTTGGGCGACTTGTGGATCCGCCGCTTGCCGCGCACCTCGAACTTGAAGTGCTTCACCGCGTTGGTGACGAAGGTGTCGGCCCGCTCGATGCCGGCGTCCTGGAGCGCGCGGTTCAATAGTCGTCCGGCGGGGCCCACGAAGGGCCGGCCGGCGAGATCCTCTTGATCGCCGGGCTGCTCGCCCACGAACATGATGGCGGCGCCCGGCCGCCCTTCGCCCATCACCACCTGGGTGGCGTCGCGATAGAGCGGGCAGCGCGTGCAGCCGGCCGCGGCCTCGGCGATATCGTCGAGCGAGTTGATGTTGGCGGCGAGGGAGCGGCTGCGGCTCTCGGCCTCCCGGCGGGCACGGGCGGGGCGGGTGGAGCGCGCCGGGGCGGTGGCGGGCGCGGCCATCATCGCGCCGGCTCGGGCCGTCGCTTGGCGGATCAGGGGCTGGATCAGGGCGGCCTCCGGCAGGTTCGTCCAGTAGCGTTTGGGCATCTCGGATGTCATCGCCCTGACGTTCAAACGCGCCGGATTGAAAATCGCTCCGAAATAAGTGCGCCAAAGATCCTCGTGGATGTCGCCGTCGGGGGCGATCTCGCGGCTCGCGCCGCCGGCCACGATGAGCGTGGCGCCGTCCCAGTGAGCGGAGCGCTCCGGCGTGACGATCGACCACCGCATCGCGGCGAAGCGCCCGACGAAGAAATCGGCCACGAGGTCGAGAACGTGGTGCTCCGGCTCGAACCAGGCGACGAAGCGCTCCGCACCGTCCCGATCGCGGGTGGTGCGGAAGCGAACGAACGCCTTCATCTTGTGGGCGCACCGACGCACGTTCTGGGCGAGCGTCGTCGCCCGGGCGACGTCGGCGTCGGTGGCGATCGACAGGAGCCTCGGCTCCTTCTGAAAGCGCTCCAGCAGGCGGTGGAGGAGGATGTAGCGGTCGGCGGCGCTGTGGCAGGCGACGAGCCGGGCAAGCTCCACGAAACGGCGCGGGGCGCGGGGCGCGTCGGTGGCGCTCGGCTCGGGCAGCGTCTGCGCCGGCACCATCGTCGCGAGGACGCCTTGAGCGTCGTCGCGGGTCGTCCACAGCACCCGATGGGAGGATATGCCGGCCGCGACGAGGCGCCGGGCCATCCGGCGGAAGGTCTCGAAGTCCGCCGGGTGCTCCAGGCGTACGATGTGCCCGTATCGGTTCATGCCGCGAAGAGGTCGAGCTGACGGTGAGGCTTGCGGACGAGATGGGCGAGGCGCTCCCCGTCGAGCCCCTTCGGCGACCAGCCCTCCGCCGCCACGAAGGCGAGGGCGCGCCGGGCGGTGGGGGTGATCTTGGCGAGATCCTCCGGCCGCAGACGGTGGTGGCGCCGGGTCGACACGATCGCGTCCACCGCCTTCACCCCGAGGCCCGGCACCCGCAGCAGCCGCTCGCGCGGCGCCCGGTTGAGATCGACGGGAAACTCCGCCCGGTGCCGCAGCGCCCAGGCGAGCTTGGGGTCGATGTCGAGGTCGAGCATGCCCTCGGCCGTCGCCGCCGCGGCGATGTCGCCGACCTCGAAGCCATAGAAGCGGGTGAGCCAGTCGGCCTGGTAGAGCCGATGCTCGCGCTGGAGCGGGGGCGGGGTGAGGGGTAGGGCCGTGGAGGCCGCGGGGATCGGGCTGAAGGCGCTGTAGTAGACGCGCCGCAGCCGATAGGCGGTGTAGAGGGTGCGACTGCGCGACAGGATCGCCACGTCGCTCGCCCCGTCGGCGCCGACGATCATCTGCGTCGACTGCCCGGCGGGGGCGAACCGCGGCGCCGGCGCGGCGCGCGGCGGCAGGCGGCGCGGCCGCTCGGCCGCCGCGTCGATCGCCGTCCGCACCTCCGCCATCTGCCGCTTGATGGTGCCGGCGGACTTTTCCGGCGCGAGAGCGGCGAGGCCCGCATCGGTGGGCAGCTCGATGTTGATCGACAGCCTGTCGGCGTAGCGCCCGGCCGCCTCGATCAATTCGGGCGCGGCCTCGGGGATCGTCTTCAGATGGATGTAGCCGTGGAACTGATGACCCTCGCGCAGCGTGCGCGCCACCCGCACGAGTTGCTCCATGGTGTGATCGGCCGACCGCACGATCCCGGAGGACAGGAACAGTCCCTCGATATAGTTACGCCGATAGAAGGAGAGGGTGAGGCTCACCACCTCCTCCGGGGTGAAGGCCGCCCGCTCCACGCCGGACGACACGCGGTTCACGCAATACGCGCAATCGAACATGCAGGCGTTGGTGAGCAGCACCTTCAGCAGCGAGATGCAGCGCCCGTCGGGGGCATAGGCGTGGCAGATGCCCGACCCTTCGGTGGAGCCGATGCCACCCTTGCGGGCATCTCGCGCCTGGGTTCCCGACGACGCGCAGGAGGCGTCATATTTCGCCGCATCGGCGAGGATCGCCAGCCTCTGCTGGAGGCTTTTCGCTCGACTGGTCGCCACGCCCTTCCTGCCTTAATCCAATGTTTCGTCTTTGTTCCATATAGGGTCGCGCGGCGTCCCCGGTAAAGGGCCGCATTCGCGTGTTGACGTTCGGCCACAGCCGTTGTGCAAGGGGCGAGCTTGCAACCCTACGGGTCGGAAACGTGCTTCCAACGTTCCCCGCTCCGTGCTTGGGTCGTGCGCAAAGGTGAGGGGGAGGCGAATCACGATGTCGGCCTGGGTCCGATCGATTCTGACCGGAGCGTGTGCCCTCGCGGCGGGTCCGGCGCTCGCGGCGACGGTGGTGGTGGGCGTGCCGGCCTGGCCGTCGGCGGAGGTGACCGCCAGCATCATCGGCAAGGTGCTCGAGGAGCACTACGGCGTCGCGGTGCGACTGCGCCCGATCGGCAGCATGGAGCTCCTCGGCGCCATCGACCGGGGCGAGGTGGACATCCACCCCGAGATCTGGCTCCCCAACCTGCAGAGCTTCGTCGACGATTACGCGAAGAGCGTGGTGGTCGCCGACTACGGCGTGACCGCCATGCAGGGGCTCTGCACCACGCGCGACACGGTCGAGGCCACCGGCATCAAGTCGGTCGGCGACCTCGCCAAGCCCGAGATGGCCGCCTATTTCGACACCGACGAGGACGGCAAGGGCGAGATGTGGATCGGTCCTGCGAGCTGGTCGTCGGCGCGGATCGAGCGGGTGCGGGCGAAGAGCTACGGCTATGCCGATACGATGATGCTCCTCAACATGCCCGAGGACATGGCGATGGCCTCGATCGATGCCGCGGCGGCGCTCGGTCAGCCCGTCGTCTTCTACTGCTATTCGCCGCACTACGTGTTCGCCCTGCACGACATCGTGCGGCTCGAGGAGCCGCCCCACGATCCGGCCACCTGGACCATCGTGCAGGCCGAGGACGACCCGGCCTGGCTCGCCCACTCGACGGCGGCGAGCGCTTGGGAGCCGTCGCACTTTCACATCGGCTACGCTCGCGCGCTCGCCGACGATCAGCCCGCCATCGTCGCCTTCCTCCAGCATATCGCCCTGACCGAAGACGACGCGGCGATGATGAGCTATGCGGTGCATGTGGAAGGTCGCGCGCCGGACGCGGTGGCCGACGCATGGCTTGCGGACAACAAGGAGCGGATTGAGGAGTGGGTGAAATGAAGCGGATGTTGTCGCGCGCGGCGGCGGCCCTCGGGGTTGTGGCACTCAGTGCCGGGATCGCCCACGCCACGCAGATCTTCGATCCGTCGACCCGGGCCTGGGTGAGCTACGATCCCAAGCGTGCGATCGACTACTATCGCGCCCACGGCGGCGTGCCGGCCGACTTCCGCCGCCAGGTGGTCAAGTTCCGCACCGCCGAGAAGCCGGGCACCATCATCATCGACGGCAACCGGCACTTCCTCTACCTGGTGCTGCCGAACTTCCAGGCGATCCGCTACGGCATCGGCGTCGGCCGCGACGGCTTCGGCTGGGCCGGCATCGTGCGCGTGGGCCGCAAGGCCGAATGGCCGACCTGGACGCCGCCGGCGGAGATGGTGGCGCGCGATCCGAACTCCGCAAAGTATGCCAACGGCATGCCCGGCGGCCCGGATAACCCGCTCGGTGCCCGCGCCTTCTATCTCTACGAGGGCAACCGCGACACGATCTACCGCATCCACGGCACCACTGAGCCGTGGTCGATCGGCCTCGACATCTCGTCGGGCTGCATCCGCATGAACAACGACGATGTGATCGACCTCTTCAACCGGGTCGAGGTGGGCGCGAAGGTGATTGTCCTGATGCAGGGCGCCGCGCTCTACAAGGGCGTTTGAAGGCCGCGCTCTACAGGGGCGTTTGAAGAAGGAGCGCGCAATGGGCGTGATGCGGATGACGGGCGGGGCTCTCGCCGTGGCGATGGCAATGGCGGCGGCGGGCTGCGTGGGCGGGGGCTCCGGCGGGTCCGCGACGCCGAGCAGCACGGTGCGCTCGAGCGTGGTGACCGCGCCGGCCGACCTTCAGCTCCTGTGCGCCTCGGAGGCCGCGACCCGCTTCGGCGCGCCGGCCAACGAGGTGCTGCCGGTTTCCTCCAGCCAGACCGGCTCGGGGGTCTATTCGGTGAGCCTCACGATGGGCAGCGCCGGCAGCGCCACCTGCGTGGTCGACGACAACGGCACCGTCCAGTCCGTCGAAAAGGCCTGAGGCGCCACTTCCTCGCAACACCCGGACCCAGAGGCGCGACATGCCGGAGCGGCGCCGCGCCTCTGCCACCCCTCGTTCATCGTGTGCCACGCACCGCGCGTCGGCAGCCTAGTCACGTTCGCCCATTTGCCAAGAGGTGTGGGCGAGGGTGAGGAAGACGAGGAACTGGCCGAGGAACATGTCGGGATAGAACAGCGACGATTCCATCATGTTCGACACGAGCACCGACACGAAATAGACCGCGAGCCAGGCGCTGCCGGCGAACTGCCAGCGGTCCGGCGAGCGGCGGACGATGGCCGACACGATCTTGCGCACCAGGTCGATGCCGTAGATCGCCACGATGACGGCGAAATAGACGCCGCCGTTGACCATGATGTCGAGGTAGCCGTTATGGAACTGGCGCAGGCTCAGATAGCGCGCCTCGATCCCCGTCCAGAAGCCGATATAGTTCCACAGCGGATGGTAGACCGGAAGCATCGACCACTGCGCCCCCCAGCCGTAGCCGAACCAGGGGTGCTTGCCGATGTGCTGCACCCCGGCGCCCCAGAGCTGGTCGCGCGCGGTGAAGGTCGGGTCGCCCGTCAGGATCTCCGCCCAGTCCGGCCCCGACAGATTGAAGGTGCCGGTGCTGAACACCACGAGCCCGGCGATGAGGGCGAGCCCCGCCACCGCGAGCATCGCGAGCACGCGGCTCGTCCAGATCAGCATATAGATCGGCAGCAGCACCACCACGCACAGGAGGACGAGCGCCAACGCCGTCTTCGACAGGGTGAGGGCGAGAAACACCAGCGACAGGACGGTGAGGCCCACGAGGCTCCAGAAGCCCAACGGATTGCGCACGGCGAGGAGGGCGCTCGCGAAGGTGATCGCCATGCCCTGCGTCACCATGCCGGCCACGTTCTTGGAGGTGTGCATCGCCTGAAGGCCGATGTCGGACCACGCCTTGCCGGGCACCGCCGCCGTATAGAGGAAGTTCGCGAAGAGCACGAAGGCGAAGGCGGCGATGACCGGGGGAAAATATTGCCGCGGCGAGCGCAGCACCGACGCGACGCCGAGCCCGATCATCAGCACGATCACGTAGACGATGAAGCGACGCACCGTGATGCCGGGGAAGGCGGACCAGAACACGGTGGAGATCATCCCCGCATAGACGAGGAGCAGCGCCCAGCAGCGCGCGAGGATCGCGAGGGCGCGCCGCCACGCCACGAGAATCAGCGGCAGCGACAGGCAGGCGAGGAGCATGAAGAACACCTGCCGCAGCGCACCGCCCTCGGCCGACTGACCGTCGCTCTTCACGAGCGGCCCGAAGCCCACCATCAGGTAGACCATCGCCACCGTCAGCACGATGCGGGCGAGCCAGCGCACCAGAGCGTCGACCAGCGCCTCCTGGCTCGACTGGGCGACGACGTCGCGCGCCGACAGATAGTCGAGCCAATTGTCCTGACTGGTCATAGGCAAAACCGCATCGCCGGAGTGTTTTGAATCCTTCTCAATTGTTGCTCCCTTCCGCGGGTCGCCTTAACCCTCTGATCTTGGGTGACGCGGACCACGCGCGAGCCGGCCGGATCAGGCTGCTCGCACGGGCTGAATTGCGCAAGTGTGTTGACGCTGCTCCGCCGTCGCGGCCGCGGCAGAACGAGGGAGGGCGAGGGACGATGGTCGAGCTCGAAGGCGGCGCCGGGATGCGCCGGGTGGCGGGATGGCTGGTGCGCGGGGCGGCGCTCGGCGCCGCCGTGCTCGTCGCGGCGTGCAGCGGCGAAGAGGAGAAGACCGTCTCCCCCGAGGTGACGGCCGGCGAGGCGATCTACAAGGATCAGTGCGCCGTCTGCCACGATCAGACCGCCGCCGCGGCCGTCGCCCCCGATCTCACCGGCGTCGTCGGCCGCAAGGCCGGCACCTGGAAGGACTTCGTCTACTCCACCGCGATGGCGAATTCCGACATCGTCTGGAGCAAGGAGACGCTCGACGCCTTCCTGAAATCGCCCACGACCTATCTTCCGGGCACGAACATGGGTTATTTCGGCCTTGCCGACGATACCCAGCGGGCTGAACTCGTTGCCTATCTGGAGCATATCTCGCAGCCTTGAGGGCCGCGGCGAGGCGCCACCACGGCGCCGGCCACATGACAGGGGAGGCCTTGCCGACTGATGGGTCCGTTCGATCGTTTCGCCGATGCGCGCACCATTGAGACCGGCACCACCATCGATGCCGACGTCTGCATCATCGGCACCGGCGCGGCCGGCATCACCATCGCGCGGGCGCTCGCCAACGGCCCCCAGAAGGTCGTCATGCTGGAGACCGGCGGCCTAAACTACGACGCGGCCGTCGCCGCCTTGGGCGACATCGACGTCATCGGCCGCCCGTATCCGGGGGGCGCGTCGCGGCTGCGTTATCTCGGCGGCTCGACCAACCACTGGGGCGGCCAGTGCGCCCCGCTCGATCCCATCGTGTTCGGCCCGCGGCCGTGGATGGGGGACGCGGAGTGGCCCGTCGACTATGCCGATCTCGAACCCTACTACCGCGCCGCCCACAAGGTGATCGGCCTCGGCGAGTACGAGTACGAGCCCGCCGAGGTTCTCAAGAACACGCCGTTCGCGGTCATGGACTTCACCGACGGCGGACCGGTGCGCACCTCGATCTCGCGCTATCACCGCCAGCGTTTCGGCCTCGCCTACGCCGCCGATCTCAACGCCGCCCCCAACGTCTTCGTCTACCTCTACGCGACGGTGACCTCGTTCTACCGCGGCGACACCGGCGACGCGGCGACCCACGTCACCGTGGCGACGCTCGCCGGCAACAGCTTCACCGTGCGCGCGACCCGCTTCGTGCTCGCCACCGGCGGTATCGAGAACGCGCGCCTCCTCCTCGACAGCAACGGCCAGCAGGCGGCGGGCTTCGGCAATGGCTCCGGCCTCGTCGGCCGCTATTTCATGGAGCACGTCGCCTACGCCAACGGCGTCGTCGTCCCGAAGAACTTCAAGCCCGGCTTCGACGTCTATTTCGACGAGCAGCGCCTCGACGATCCGACGGGCGACGATGTGCGCATCCGCGCCCACCTCACGCTGTCGCCGGAGGCGACGCGGGCGCTCGAGGTACCGCGCTTCCGGGCCGAGCTGCGGCGCTACTCGGAGCTGCGGCTGGCGCTGAAGCACGTGCGCGACTTCAATTTCGGCTTCGGCGACGTGTGGGACGTGATGCAGGAGCCCGGCGCGATCTGGGATGCGCTGGTGAACGGGGAGCCGCCGCCCGACGTCGGCGCGTTCATCCTCGCGAACTACGTGGAGCAGATTCCGAACCCCGCGAGCCGCATCACCCTGTCGAGCACGCGCAACGCGCTCGGTCAGCACATCGCGGCGATGGACTGGCGTCTGACCCGTGCCGACGAGGACGGTATCAAGCTCGCCCATCGCGTCATCGCCCACGAGATCGGCCGTTCGGACTTCGGCCGCTTTCGCTACGACATGCTGGAGGACGAGGACGCGATTCTCGACGGCGCCTATGGCGGCTTCCACCACATGGGCACCACGCGCATGGGAACCGACCCCAAGGCGTCGGTGGTCGACACCGACTGCCGTATGCACGAGGCCCCCAACGTCTACATCGCCGGCTCCTCGCTCTATCCGAGCGCGGGGTGGCCCAATCCGACGCTGACGCTGGTCGCGCTCGCGGCCCGGCTCGCCGATCATCTCAAGGAGGAGGTCGCCCGTGACGGCTAAGCGCAAAGGTCCCACCCGCCGGGCGGCGCTCGGCTGGCTCGCGGCGGGGGCCTCGCTCCTCACCGGCCGCGTGGCGGCGGCTCCGGCTTCGCCCGAGCGGCGCCTCGCCCGTCTCGCGGGCTCACGGCGGGCCGCCGGTCGCATCGGCCGCGCCTATCTCGCCGACCGGGGCGGCGCCGACCTCTCGGCGCTGATGGCGGAGATCGAAGCCCGCACGGCGCTCTCGTCGGATGCGGTGATGCGGTTGTCGCCGGACGCGCTCGCCGCCCGCCTCGCCGTCGCCAAGCGCGAGGACTTCGAGCGCCGCGACACCGTCGCGGTGGAGGGGTGGGTGCTTTCGGGCACCGAGGCGCGCCTCTGCGCCCTCGCCACGCTGGTCTGAGGCGCGGTCGAGCCGCCGCCGGCCGCGGCTCGGCCAAAGAGGACGTCAGTGGGCGGGGCTGTCGCCCAGCGCCTCGCGGGTCTTCTTGAGCTCGGCGATGCGCGCCTCGTAGAGCGCGGTGAGGCAGGGGTCGTCCGCACCGCAGGCCGCCCGTTTTTCGAGGAATTCGCGCTGGCCATCCCGCGTTTCACCCGAGACGCCCATCAGCGCGTGGGCGAGCACGTCCTCGTAGAGGCTCGCCATCTCGTCGTCGAGCGCGCAGAGGCGGCCGCTGCGGCAGACGGCCACCTCGTCCGCCGCCGAAGCCTTGGCGCAATCGAAGCTCTGCGCCATCGCCGGCGAGGTGCCGACGCCTGCCATAGCGAGGGCGAGGGTTGCGGCGCGTAGCCGGCTGTCGATGTACATGGGTCCTCTCCGGGCGTGTCGCGGGTGGAGCGGCCTCGATCGTGCGGCCTCGATGACGCGATGGCCCGCCCGATCAGCCGCGCCCCACGAAGGGCATCTTCGTCGCCATCACCGTCAGGAACTGGGCGTTCGCCGACAGATCCATCGCCGACATGAAAAGGATCGAGTCGGCGACCACCTGAACGTCCATCAGCGGCTCCGGGCGGATCGACCCGTCGGCCTGCGGCACGCCGTCGGCCATGCGGGCAGCCATCTCGGTCCGCGCGTTGCCGATGTCGATTTGGCAGCAGGCGATGTCGTGCTTGCGGCCGTCGAGGCTGATCGTCTTGGTGAGGCCGGTGATCGCATGCTTGGAGGCGGTGTAGGCGGCCGACCCCGGGCGCGGCGCATAGGCGGAGATGGAGCCGTTGTTGATGATCCGCCCGCCCTTCGGCGACTGATCGCGCATCATCTTGTAGGCGCCACGGGCGACGAGGAAGCAGCCGTCGAGATTGAGCCCGATCACCCGGCGCCAGTCCTCGAAGGCGATGTCGCCGAAATCGGTGCCCGGCATGTTGTTGCCGGCGTTGTTGAACACCACGTCGAGCCGGCCGTGGCGCGCGGCGATAGCGGCGAACATCGCCTCGACGCTCGCCGGATCGCTGGCGTCGCAGGCGATGGGGGTCACGTCGCCGCCGGCTTCGCTGGCCACGGCCTCCAGCTTGTCGAGCCGGCGGGCGGCCGCCACCACCTTGGCGCCTTTCTTGGCGAGGGTGACGACGCACGCCTTGCCGATGCCCTGGCTCGCTCCCGTGACCAGGATGATCTTGCCTTCAACCCCCACGGCCGCTCCTCCTCTTATTGGTGTTTCGGCCGTGGGTAGGCCGATCACCACCGCAAATCAACGCCTGATGCGGAGAAGGAGGAGGGGGTGCCGCGGTGGGCGGTCAGGCGGGCTCGCCCACCGGCGCCGGCTCTCCCTCGACCTCGTGCCAAGCTTCGCCGGCGGCCACCACGCAGGAGCGCCCCGACGGCAGCGTCACCAGCGCCGTCCACGTGCCGTTCTCCGAGGCGTAGAGCTCCAAGACCTTGCGGTCGTTCTGCAGTCCGAACGAGCGCTGCGTCTCGCCGAAGCGCCGCGACAGAAGGTCGACGATCTCCTTGCGATCCTTGCACAAGGTCTGGGCCGCATTGGCCACGTCGAACGGGGAGGCGACAGCAACGGTGGCAAAGAGGGCGAGTAGAGCGGTCTTCCGCATGGCGGTTTTCCTTTTGTCGCCGGCGGTCTACTCGTCGCGAGCGCCGCCCGGAGCGGGGGTGTACGTCATCGTCCTTGCTTGATCATGGTACGGAATGCGTCGGCGACGGGGATTAGTGTGCCGAGCCCGGCGCGCCGTGGGGCGGGGGCGGGAGGTTGTCCATCGCGATGCTCCGCCGGCGAGCCATCCGCCAGCGGCAGCCTCCCTGCGTTTTCGAGCGACGGCTCTTAGGGCCGCTCGCCGCGCGCCACCCGCTGCATCAGCTCCCACTGGCGGGGAAGGATGCGGTCGAGAGCGTACTGGTCGACGATCGTGCCTCGTGCTGCTTGCCTCAGGCTGGCGTCGTCGAGCGCGCCGCGTAAGACCTCCTCGAGGCGATCCACGATCTCGCGCACGTCGAAGAAGTCCGTCAGCACGCCGTTCTCGCCGTCGGTGATCAGCTCCTCCACCGGCGCCGTGCGCGAGCCGACGATCAGCGCACCCGTCGCCATCGCCTCCAGCATCGACCACGACAGCACGAACGGTACCGTCAGATAGACGTGCGCCCGGGTGATGCGGAACATCGCCCGCAGCGTCGTGAGCGGGACGAGGCCGAGGAAGTGGATGCGGCTCTCGTCGAGGTCGAGCGAGGCGAGGGCGTGCTCGCGATGGGTCTTCCCATCGCCGCGCCGCTTGCCGTAGGCGGTGCGGTCCTGCCCGGCGATCAGGACGTGGAGGTCCGGCCGCCGCTGCTGCAGCTCGGCCACCGCCGCCATGAACTGAGGAAAGCCGCGATAGGGCTCCATCCCCCGCGCCACGTAGGTGATGACCTCGTCGGCGGCGGTGAAGGTGCGCCCGTCGGCCTCCACGCTCGCCTCGCCGGGGGAGAAGAAGTCGCAATCCACCCCCTCGTGCAGCACCGACATGTTGTGGCGCAGGTGCTCGGGGAACTGGCTGAACTGCCACCGGGTCGGTGAGGTGCCCCAGTCCATCTCCGCAAGGTCGAGCAGGATCGGGATGTTCTTCATGTGTGCGCGGACGGCGCTGTCGTGGTTGATCGGCTCCAGAAAGTCCGCGTCGCTGCCGCGGGCGCGATAGTACCATTCGAAGAGCGCCAGAAGCTTCGCCTGTGGCCAGAGCTCCTTGACGAAGAGGGAGGGGCCCCAGCCGGAGTGGGAGCACACGAGGTCGGGCGCCCAGCCCTCGCTCTTCAGCGCATAGAGCGCCTTGAAGGCGGCCTGGGCGGTGAGCACGGCGCGCTCGGTGGCGACGAGGGTCGGGTGAATGTCCTTCGTCACTTCGCGGTGGAGCGCGTAGTCGACGCGGCGAACGCCATAGTCCTGCTTATTCGATGCGAGCGTGCCGGCGCGCATCTCCACCTCCGGCATGGACCGCAGATGGGCCGCGATGCGCCGGTATTGGCCCGGAAAATTGTTGTGCAGAAACAGGATCTTCATGGGGCGCGGCGCTCCGGTGGGGGCGAGAGGGCGATGCGACCCCCGCGCATGGCAGGGCCGTGCTGGAAACACAACACCGCTGCCGCACCATCTTGCAATCCATGCCGCCTTCGCGGACATTCCGACGGGCGCGCGGCCTCATCAGCGTAGGCCATGCGCCACGAGATAACGTTGTGAGGACCTTCATGCCCACCCCCATCCTGATGCCGGCGCTATCGCCCACCATGGAGGCCGGCACGCTGGCCAAGTGGCTCGTGAAGGAAGGCGATACCATTTCCTCCGGCGACGTCGTGGCCGAGATCGAAACCGACAAGGCGACGATGGAGGTGGAGGCGGTCGACGAAGGCGTCGTCGGCAAGATCCTCGTTGCCGAAGGCACGGCCGACGTGCCGGTGAACGAGCCCATCGCGATGCTCCTCGGCGAGGGCGAGAGCGCTGCCGATCTCGACGCCGCGCCGGCACCGAAGCCCGCGCCCGCGCCGAAGGCCGAAGCGGTGGAGACGGCCCCGGGCGGCGCCGCCGACGCGACGCGCACCGGCAACGGCGCCGCAGCGCCGGCCCCCGCCGCGGCGCCCGCGCCGACGTCCGGTGGCGAGCGCATCTTCGCCTCGCCGCTCGCCCGCCGCCTCGCCGAGAAGGACGGCATCGACCTCTCCGCCGTCACCGGGTCCGGCCCGCACGGCCGCATCGTCCAGCGCGACATCGAGGAGGCGAAGGCCGCCGGCACCGGCAAAGCGGCCGCCCCCGCCGCGGCCGAAGCGCCCGCCACCGCCCCCAAGGCGGCCGCCCCCGCCGCAGCCGCTCCCGCGCTCGGCATGAGCGACGATCAGATCCGCGCGATGTTCGAGGCGGGGACCTACAAGGAGATCCCGCACGACGGCATGCGCAAGACGATCGCGCGTCGCCTCACCGAATCGAAGCAGACCGTCCCCCACTTCTACCTGTCGGTCGACACCGAGCTCGACGCCCTCCTCAAGCTGCGGGCCGACATCAACGCCGCCGCTCCGACCGACAAGGAGGGCAAGCCCGCCTACAAGGTCTCGGTCAACGACTTCGTCATCAAGGCGATGGCGCTCTCCCTGAAGCAGGTGCCGATGGCCAACGCCACCTACACCTCCACCGCCCGCCTGATCCACGACAGCGTCGACGTGGGCGTCGCCGTCGCCATTCCCGACGGCCTCATCACCCCGGTGGTGCGCAAGGCCGACATGAAGCCGCTCTCCGTCATCTCCAACGAAATGAAGGACCTCGCCAAGCGCGCCCGCGACAAGAAGCTTCAGCCGCAGGAATATCAGGGCGGCTCCACCGCGGTCTCCAATCTCGGCATGTTCGGCATTCGCGACTTCGCCGCCGTCATCAACCCGCCGCACGGCTCGATCCTCGCGGTGGGCGAGGGCTCGCAGCGCCCGGTGGTGAAGGACGGTGCGCTCGCCATCGCCACGGTGATGACGGTGACGCTGTCCGTCGACCACCGCGTCGTCGACGGGGCGCTCGGCGCCGAAGTGCTGCAGGCCTTCAAGGGGCTCATCGAGAGCCCGATGCGCCTCCTCGTCTAAGGCGCTCCGCCTCTCTCGGGCGCTGCCCGCTGCTTGGGTGGTGCCCGTTCAGGGCGCCAGGTCATCGCCGTGCGGGCTCAGCGCGCGGCGATCTCCTCGAGCTGCATCGTCAGCTTCGTGAAGTGGGTCTCCCAGTCCGCGGGCGGCGCGATCTGCGCAACGCGCGTCGCGCGGATCGCGTCGTTCTCGGCGAGCGCCATGATGGCGTGGCGCCAACCCGGCCCGTCGGTGGGACCGACGAAGATCGTCGAGATGCCGCCGATCTCGCGGTGGGCGGGGATGTCGGAGGCGATCACCGGCACTCCCATCGCGTGCGCCTCCACGATCGGCAGCCCATAACCCTCCACGAAGGACGGCGTCACCAGCGCCCGCGCCCCGGCGAGATAACCGGCGACCATATCGTCGCCGAGCCCGCCCGTCGCGCGCACCAGACCGTGCAGCTTGGGGCTGCGATCGATGAGGTCGAGCGCCGTCTGGTCGCTGCCGCGCCGGCCGATGACGAGGAGGTGGGGGGCGCCGTCGTGCTCGGCGAGTTCGCGCCAGACGTGGAGCAGGAAGGCGAGATTCTTGCGCCGGTCGATGCTCGACAGATGAACGAAGGTCGGATGGGCGAAGCGCGTCGGCTGCGTCGGCGGGGTGAGGGCGGGGCCGAGGTGGAGCACCGAGGTGGTGAAGGGCGCGCCGCTCACATAGTCGAGGAGCTCCGCCCGCGTCGTCTCCGAGATGGTGAACACGTGATCGGCGTGCTCCACCAGCGTGGCGATGCGGCGCTGATGGAGGCGCGTCGCCCGCTCCGTCTCGTATTCGGGGTGGGTGATCGGGATGAGATCGTTGATCATCGCGACGAAGCGGCCGGGCAGGCGGGCGAAGCGCTCCGGCTCGTCGAGCCCGTCGTGGCCGACATTCAGCGTTACGCTGGGCGCGCCGCCGGCATCGAGCGGCCGGCCGAGCGCGGTCAGGGCGAGGCGTCGCACGCGCTGCTCCACCCGATCGGCGGCATAGGCGAGGCGCGAGGTGCCGAGGCGGCCGAACTGGCGCGGCGCAGTGTCCGACCAGCGCGTCTCGAGGGTCGTCACCACCTGGTCGAGGGCGCGGCGCGGCAGCATCACGAGCCCGCGCCCGCTGCGCGTGGCCGCGCGCGGCACGAAGGCGCGCTGACGCGTCAGCCATCGCGCATACATCAATTCGATGCGATCAATGCCCGTCGGTCCACCGAAATGCTCATATCGGCGTACCAGACGACTGATATCGAGGAAGAGGACGGGGCGTAGCATGGAGGCGGCAGAATGCTGAACCTGGCCGTCCCGTCAAGTGACGGTCCGCCGCAAGCGCGCATCGCTGCGTCGGGGGAGGGAGAGAAGAGGATGAGCCGATTGGATCCTTTGCCGAGAGGCCGACGCCGCGGGGCGCTCGCCGGCCTCGCCGTGGCCGTGACGGTCGGCGCCCTGACCGCGACGGCGGCGCCCGCGGCCGCCCGGCCCGACACGCGGACGATGACGTGTGCCGAGGCCAACGCCCTCGTCCGCCGGGAGGGCCAGGTGGTGATGACCACGGGCACCTACACCTACCGCCGCTTCGTGGCGAATGTCGGCTATTGCGACCGCTGGCAGGGCATCAAGCCCGAGTACGCGCCCTCGCGCGACAATCCCAAGTGCGTGATGCACAGCGTCTGCTACCAACCGATGATCCCCTTCGACTGACGCCCGCCGCCGGACGCTTGGGAAGGGCGGTGCCCCTGGCGCCATCGCGGGGCGAGCCGCCGACGGAGGCCAACCAGGGAAGGGCCGTGGATAGAGACGGAAGAGCCGAGCGTGCGGGCGGCGCGGCGTGTGCCTTCGGCGCGCCGACCCGCTGCGTCGCGGCCCTTTCGGCGGGCCTCGTCGCGCTCGCCGTCCTGACTGGCGGCACGGCGCGGGCCGGGGAGGCGAAGCCAGAGCCCGCCATCGCCCGGGCGAATCATGCCGGCTACGCGCGCCGGCGCCACTGCACCGCCTTCGCCGTCGCGCCCCGCGTGGTGGTCACCGCCGCCCACTGCCTCGCCGACGTCGACCCCGCCGCGACCGATCTTCTCTTCGGCTATGCCCGCATGGCATGGGTGGCGCACGTCTCGCCCATCGAAGGCCGCGATCTCGGCGACGACGTCGCCGTGCTCTGCCTCGGCGAGGATGCGCCCGCCGTTCTCCCCGTCGGCCCGGTCCCCAAGCGCAATGCCGAGGTCAGCGTGACGGGCTACGGCGCGCCGCGCGTCCACGTGCCGACGACGCACGTCTGCACCGTCCTCGCCCGGGTCGACGGCGACCTCCTTCTCGACTGCCCCGCCACCCACGGCGCGTCGGGCGGACCGGTGCGTGATGCCGACGGTCGTGCCATCGCCGTCATGGTGGCGACCGCCCGAGCCTCCTCGCTCGCCGCCCCGCTGCCGCAGGACATTGCCGAGGCCTGCCGCTGATCTTGCCCCCCGCGCAGAGGTGATGCCCGCGCAAGAGGGCTTTCACCCGTCCCCTGCCGGTGCTACCTCGCCCCGACGTGCACCCAAACGGCCGGACGATGCCCGAACTCTTCCTGGAACTCCGCAGCGAGGAAATCCCCGCCCGCATGCAACGCCGTGCGGCGGGCGACCTGCAGCGCCTCATCACCAACCACCTCGTCGACGCCGGCCTCACCTATGAGGGCGTCTGGGCGAGCGTGACGCCGCGACGCCTGGTGCTCGCGGTCACGGGCCTGCCCGCCCGCTCCGCCGATCGCCGCGAGGAGCGCCGCGGCCCCCGCGTCGGCGCGCCGGAGAAGGCGGTGGAAGGCTTCCTCCGCTCCGCGGGCCTTACCTCCGTCGACGAGGCGGAGATCCTGTCGGACCCCAAGAAGGGCGACCTCTACGTGGCCCGCACCGTGGTGCCCGGCCGCCCCACCATCGAGATCGCCGCCGAAGCCATCGAGGAGACGGTGCGCCGCTTCCCCTGGCCGGTCTCGATGCGCTGGGGGGAGACCTCCATCGACCCCGGTTCGCTGCGCTGGGTGCGCCCGCTCTCCTCCATCGTCGCCACCTTCGGCGCGGAGAACGAAGACCCCGAGATCGTCCCCGTGAAGCTGCCGGGCGTGCCGGTGGGCGACACCACCGTCGGCCACCGCTTCCACGCGCCTGGGTCCATCCGCATCCGCCGGCTCGACGACTACAAGACCTCGCTCGAGAAGGCGAAGGTGATCGTCGACCTCGACCGCCGGCGCGACCAGATCATCCACGACGCGCGCGACAAGGTGTTCGCGCTCGGCCTGGAGCTCGTGGAGGACGAAGGGCTGCTGGAGGAGGTCGCCGGCCTCGTCGAATGGCCGGTGGTGCTCGTCGGGCGCTTCGAGGAAAGCGCGCTCAGCCTGCCGGAGGAGGTGATTCGCCTCACCATCCGCGAAAACCAGAAGTGCTTCGTTACCCGCGAGGCGGCGACCGGCCGGCTCGCCAACGCCTTCGTGCTCACCGCCAACATCGAGGCGAGCGACGGCGGCAAGGCGATCGTCGCGGGCAACGAGCGCGTGGTACGCGCCCGCCTCGCCGACGCCCGCTTCTTCTGGGAGCAGGACCTCAAGCTCACCCTCGCCGAGCATGCGAAGAAGCTCGCCAGCGTGACCTTCCACGAAAAGCTCGGCAGCCAGGCCGAGCGGGTGGAGCGCATTGCCTCGCTCGCCCGCCACCTCGCGCCCGCCGTCGGCGCCGACCCCGACACGGCGGAGACGGCGGCGCGCCTCGCGAAGGCCGATCTCGTCACCGGCATGGTGGGCGAGTTCCCGGAGCTCCAGGGTTACATGGGCCGCCGCTACGCCGAGGTGGAGGGCCTTGACGCCGAGGTCGCCGCCGCCATCGAGGAGCACTACCAGCCGCTCGGCCCCGCCGACGAGGTGCCGCAGGGCGCCGTGTCGGTGGCCGTGGCGCTCGCCGACAAGCTCGATTCCCTCGTGTCGCTCTGGGCTGCGGGCGAGAAGCCCACCGGCTCCGGCGACGCCTTCGGCCTGCGCCGCGCCGCGCTCGGCATCATCCGCCTGATCCTCACCCACGGCGCGCGGCTCAAGCTGAAGGGCGGGGCGGAGGCGATGCTTCCCCGCGCGGCCGCCCCCTGGGCCGGCAGCGCGGTGGCGGAGACCGCCGACACCGACGCCATCGCCGATTTCCTCCTCGACCGCTTCGTGGTGCAACAGCGCGAGGCGGGCGTCTCCGCCGACACGGTGCGGGCGATCATTCCGGTGCTCGCCGTCATCGACCTCGTCGACATCGTCAACCGCATCGAGGCGCTGACCGCCTTCCTCGCCACCGACGACGGCGCCAACCTGATGGCCGGCTACCGCCGCGCCACCAACATCCTGCGCGCCGAGGAGAAGAAGGACGGCCCGGTGACGGGCGAGGTGGAGGAGGCGGCGCTCGTCGAGGCCGAGGAGATCGCCCTCGTGAAGGCCGTCGCCGCGGCCCGCGCCGCGGTGACCGACGCCGTCGCCGCGGAGGACTATGCGAGTGCGATGGCCGCCCTCGCGGCCCTGCGCGCGCCCGTCGACGCCTTCTTCGACAAGGTGCTCGTCAACGCCGAGGAGCCGGCGCTCCGCCTCAATCGCCTGCGTCTCCTCAAGGCGCTGAGCGACGTCACCCGCGAGGTGGCGGACTTTTCTGCCATCTCAGGTTAACCTACCGCCAAAATGATCGAGGACTGACCATGGCTCAGAACGGCGCCGACTACGACGTCATCATCATCGGCGCAGGCCCCGGCGGCTACGTGACCGCGATCCGCTCGGCCCAGCTCGGCTTCAAGACGGCGGTGGTGGAGCGCAAGCATCTCGGCGGCATCTGCCTCAACTGGGGCTGCATCCCGACGAAGGCGCTGCTGCGCTCGGCCGAGATCTTCGGCCACATGCAGCACGCCAAGGATTTCGGCCTCTCGGCCAAGGACGTCTCCTTCGACATCGGCAAGGTGGTGACGCGCTCGCGCGGCGTCGCGAGCCAGCTCAGCAACGGCGTCGCCTTCCTGATGAAGAAGAACAAGATCGACGTCCTCTGGGGCACCGCCACCCTCGAGGCTCCGGGCAAGCTCACCGTGACGGAGGCGCCGGACGCGCCGAAGGGGGCCAAGGGCGGCGGCACCTACACGGCGAAGAACATCATCGTCGCGACCGGCGCCCGGCCGCGCGCGCTGCCGGGCCTCGAACCCGACAAGGACGCGATCTGGACCTATTTCGAGGCGATGGTGCCCAAGGAGATGCCGAAGTCGCTGCTCGTTGTCGGCTCCGGCGCCATCGGTATCGAGTTCGCGAGCTTCTACGACTCGATGGGCGCCAAGGTCACCGTGGTGGAGGTGCTGGACCAGATCCTTCCCGTGGAGGACGCCGAGATCGCCGCCCACGTGAGGAAGCGCCTGGAGAAGCAGGGCATCGAGATCATCACCGGCGCCAAGGTGACGAAGGTGGACAAGGGCAAGACCCAGAAGGCCACCATCGAGAAGGGCGGCAAGAGCGAGACGCGCGAGGTCGACAAGATCATCTCCGCCGTCGGGGTGGTCGGCAACATCGACAATCTCGGGCTCGAAAAGCTCGGCGTGAAGACCGACCGCGGCTGCATCGTCGCCGACGGCTATGGCCGCACCAGCGTGCCGGGTATCTTCGCCATCGGCGACGTCGCCGGTCCGCCGATGCTCGCCCACAAGGCCGAGCACGAGGGCGTCGTGTGCGTGGAGGCGATCGCCGGCCTCCACCCCCATCCGCTCGACAAGCTGATGATCCCGGGCTGCACCTACTGCCAGCCGCAGGTTGCCTCCGTGGGCCTCACCGAGGCGAAGGCCAAGGAAGGCGGCCGCAAGATCAAGGTCGGTCGCTTCCCCTTCATCGGCAACGGCAAGGCCATCGCCCTCGGCGAGCCGGAAGGCATCGTGAAGACCATCTTCGACGCCGAGACCGGTCAGCTCCTGGGGGCCCACATGGCGGGCGCCGAGGTGACCGAGCTCATCCAGGGCTTCGTGGTGGCGATGAACCTCGAGACCACCGAGGAAGAGCTGATGCACACGGTGTTCCCGCACCCCACGCTGTCGGAGATGATGCACGAGTCCGTGCTCGACGCCTACGGCCGGGTGATCCACACCTGAGCACCCTTCGCCGAAATGTGGCGCAAAACTGAACACACTGTTCAGTGAACGTACAGTGCCGTCCGGGCATTGACGCATCAAACGACCCACCAGGGACGGATATGATGCGACAGATGACTAAGCGAGCGGCGGCAACCATGGTGGCCGTGGCCGTGAGCCTTCCAACGGCCGCCACGGCCCTGCCGCGGCTTGACGGGACGACGGTTGAGCGGCAGGTGATCGTGGTCCAGAACCAGGACGACGAGCGTCGCCGCATCCGCGAGCAGCGGGAGCGGGAACGCCAGCAGATCCGCGAGCAACGCCAGCGCGATCGCCAGCAGTCGCGACAGGCCAACGAGCCGAAGCAACGCCAGCCGAACCAGCAGCAGCAACGCCAGGCGGATCAGCAGCGCCAGCGCCAACAGCAGCAGCAGGCTGACCAGCAGCGCCAGCGCCAGCAGCAGAATCAGGCGGATCAGCAGCGCCAGCGCCAACAGCAGCAGCAGGCGGACCAGCAGCGCCCACGCCAGCAGCAGAATCCGGCGGATCAGCAGCGTCAGCGCCAGCAGCAGCAACAGGCGGACGACCAGCGGCAGCGCCAGCAGCAGCAGCAGGCGGACCAGCAGCGCCAGCGCCAGCAGCAGAATCAGGCGGAACAGCAGCGGCAGCGCCACCAGCAGCAGCAGGCGGACCAGCAGCGCCAGCGCCAGCAGCAGAATCAGGCGGAGCAGCAGCGCCAGCGCCAACAGCAGCAGCAGGCGGACCAGCAGCGCCAACGCCAGCAGCAGAATCAGGCGGATCAGCAGCGTCAGCGCCAGCAGCAGCAACAGGCGGACGAACAGCGGCAGCGCCAGCAGCAGCAGCAGGCGGACCAGCAGCGGCAGCGCCAGCAGCAGAATCAGGCGGACCAGCAGCGTCAGCGCCAGCAGCAGCAACAGGCGGACGAGCAGCGGCAGCGGCAGCAGCAACGTCAGGTGGATGAGCAGCGTCGGCGCCAGCAGCAGCAGGCCGATGGCGACAGGAGCCGCACCGAGCGAGCGCTGGAGGAGCGGCGGCGCGAGCGTCTCGACGTCCAGCCCGACCCCAAACTCACCGAGCAGGAGCGGCGGCAGCAGCGCCAGGCCCAACGCGATCGCGAGCTTCGCGAGATGCGCCAGCGCCAGCAGGCCGAAGAGCGTCAGCGGGACGAAGAGCGCCGCCGCCGCGAAGACGAGCAGCGGACCACGCGCGACGATGAGCGTCGGGACGATCGCCGCGACGCCCGTGACGACGACCGGCGCGACGAGCGTCGCGATGCGCGCCAGGAGGAGCGCCGAGACGAGATGCGGCGCGACCGCCGCCTCGACCGTCGCCGCGAGATCCAGCGCGAGCGCGCCGAGGATCTGCGCCGGGAAAACCGCCGGGCGGAGCAGCGCGCCGATGCGATGCGCGAGCGCCGCCGCGAGCTGCGCCAGCAGATCCGCCGCGACGATCGGGCCCGCGAGCAGGAGGAGATGCGCCAGCGTCAGCGCCACGAGCGGGTGCGCGAGTGGGAGCGCCGCGAGACCGTGCACCGCCGCCGCGACGCCGCCGATCTGCGCTTCTTCGGCGATCGCGACGTGATCGACCGCCGCCGCGACCGCGTCATCTACGGCACGCCGCGCCGTCCCTTCGTCGTCAACCCCGCGCCGCAGCGCTTCTGGTGGCGCGCCAACGCCTACGACACCTACGAGCTCGACAATGGCTGGCGCGAAACCACCATCGTCCGCGACGGCAACGTGCGCGTCGTCACCATCGTCGACGCGTCGGGTGTGCCGATCCGCCGCTATCGGGAATATCCCGATGGACGCACCGTCACCCTCTTCAACAATCTGCCGACCTGGTGGGAGGGCGACCGTGATCTCTACGTCGACCTGCCGCCGGTGCGGGTGGGGATGCCGCGCGACGAGTACATCGTGGAGCCCTCGCGCGCATCGGTGGACCGCGTCTACCGCACGGTGGTCGCCGATCCGGTGCAGGAGGTCGACCGCAGCTACACGCTCAACCAGATCCTCTACAACGAGAATGTGCGGGATCTGATGCCGCGCGTCGACATCGACACCGTCACCTTCGCGACGGGCTCGGCCGAGGTGCCGGTCGACCAGGTGGCGGCTCTCGAGACCATCGGCGTCGCCATCGAGGAGGCGGTGGCCGACGACCCGCAGGAGGTGTTCCTCATCGAGGGCCACACCGACGCGGTGGGTTCCGACATCGCCAACCTGGAGCTCAGCGACCGCCGCGCCGAATCGGTGGCGACCCTCCTCACCGAGTATTTCGAGATCCCGCCCGAGAACCTCGTCTCCCAAGGCTTCGGCGAGCAGTATCTCAAGGTGCAAACCTCGGGTGCGAGCCAGGAGAACCGCCGCGTCACGGTTCGCCGCCTGACCCCGCTCCTGTCCACCGAGGATCAGATCGCGGGCTTCGACGAGAGCCAGATCGTGGAGTAGGCTCGCTCCGCAAGAGCCGACGGCGGCGGATCGGACGGCGTCCGCCGCCGCGGCGACGAGGGAGAGGCGCGGGGTCCTGAGGTGTGCGAGTTGTCGCCGTGCGGGCGCCGTGGCTGAGGGCGGCGCGGTCCGCCCCTGCCTCGTCGTGATGTCCGGCCTCCCGGGTACGGGCAAGACCACCATCGCGCGCCGGGTCGCGACCTCCGTCGCGGGCGTTCATCTGCGCATCGATACGATCGAGGCCGCGTTGAAGCGGTCGGTGCTCGGCATCGATCCGGCCGAGGATGCCGGCTATTGCGTCGGATACGCCGTGGCGGCGGACAATCTCGTCGGCACGGCGATGGTCGTCGCCGACAGCGTCAACCCGATCGCCCTCACGCGCGACGCCTGGGCTGCGGTTGCCCGAGCCAAGCGGGCCGGCCTCGTCGAGGTGGAGGTGATCTGCTCGGACCCGAGCGTGCACCGCCGGCGCGTCGAGGGCCGGGCGTCGGACGTCGACGGGCTCACGCTGCCGACCTGGCGCGACGTGCTGGAACGGACCTACGAGCCCTGGAGCCGCGCGCGGCTCGTCGTCGACAGCGCGACGACGAGTGCGCAGGACGCGGCGTCACGCATCGTGGCGGCGGCGCGGGCCGCCGCTTGATCGGGGCCTCGCCCTCTCAGTCGCCCCGCAGGATGCGCTCCACCGCGAGGGCGGCCGACATCACCTGTTCGTCGCTGCCGCCGGGGCCGGCGAGGAGGAAGCCCACCGGCATCGGGGAGGTGGTGGCCGCCGGCAGCGACACGCCGGGCATATTGAGGAAATTGCCGATCGAGGTGTTGCGCAGCGTCTTCATGTTGACGGCGTTGAAGAGCTCCCAATCGGCGTCGAGCGGGGCGATCTCGGGCGCCACGTGGGCGACCGACGGGCACACCATGAAGGCTCCGTCGAGCCGCTTGGCGATGGCGCCCGGGAGCGCGGCGCGGGCGCGGGTGAGCGTCAGGTGCTCGAGTCCCGTCATCGCCTTGCCCCGCAGGATGCGCGCCACGACGCGCCCGTCCATCTCCTCCACCTCGGGGCCCTCGATCCGCTCGCGGTGGTAGTCGTAGGCCTCCACCGACACGATCGTGCCGCATTCGGCGGTGAGGCGCGCGACCTCCTCGACTTCCGGGATGGTGCGGCGGGTGATCTTCGCGCCGGCGCGCTCGAGCCGCGTCAGCGCCCCGTCGAAGGCGGCGACGACGGCGTCCTCGCAGCCGTCGAGCATCACCGACTCGCACACCACGAGCTCCATGCCCTTGACGTCGCCCCGCCGCGCCGTGGGCATCGCCCCCCTCAGGGCGGCGTCGACGAGCACGCAGTCCTCCACCGTGCGGGCGAGGGGGCCGACGGTGTCGAGGGAGGGGGAGAGGGGGATCACGCCCTCGGTCGGCACCCGCCCTTCCGAGACCTTGAGGCCGACGATGCCATTGAAGGCGGCGGGCACGCGGATCGACCCGCCGGTGTCGGAGCCGATCGCGACGGTCGCGAGCCCCGTCGCGACGGCCACCGCGGAACCGGACGACGAGCCCCCCGGTGCCCGCGGCGTCTCCGGATCGTGCGGGTTCACCGGCGTGCCGTAGTGCGGGTTGAGGCCGAGGCCGGAATAGGCGAACTCGGTGAGGTTCACCTTGCCGAGCGCCACGGCGCCCGCCGCCGTCAGCCGGGCGACGGCGGGAGCGTCGGCCTCGGCGGGGGCGGCGTGGCGGAACACGGCCGAGCCGCCCGTCGTCACGACGCCCTTTATGTCGAAGAGGTCCTTCCAGGCGACCGGCACGCCGTCGATGGGGGAGGCGGGCGTTCCGGCGGCGTAGCGCGCCTTGGCGGCGGCGGCCTCGCGCCGCGCCCGATCGGCGGTCACCGCCAGATAGACGGCGGACCCCTCGGCCGCGGCGATGCGCTCCAGGAACACCTCGGTCACCGCGACGGGATCGGCATCGCCCGCGAGATAGGCGCGCGCAAGCGGCGCGGCGGCAAGATCGGCGGCACGTTCGGGGGAGAGTTCGGTCACGCTGGCACCTTTCCCGTGAGGCTACCCCCTTCCTCTAGAGCGAGAGCGCCACCCATGGAAGCCGCCTCGCACCGCCTCCCACGCACCGGCTCGCACGCGCCGTCCCGCGGATCGATGTCGGCGGCGCGGCGTTCAGCTCGGCGGGTTGGCGTCGAGGCGCAGCAGGGCGTCGAGGAGGACCTGGGCGCCGGCGCCGCAGTCGGCCTCGGTGGCGCTCTCCTCCTCGTTGTGGCTCACCCCCTCCCAGCAGGGCACGAAGATCATCCCCGTGGGGCAGGTTCCCGAAATATAGAAGGCGTCGTGGCCGGCGCCGGAGATCATCCGCCGGGCGGGCAGCGCGTTCGCGGCCGCGGCGGCCTCCACCGCCTCCACGATGGTGGAGTTGAAGGCGATCGGGTCCTTTCGCCAGATGCGCGTGACGTCGATCTCCACCTTGCGCCCGTCGGCGATCTCGCGGCAGCGCGCCGTGAAGGCGGCTTCCATCGCCGTGAGCGCCTCGGCATCGGGGTGGCGGAAGTCGGCCTTGAACGTGGTGGTGCCGGGAATGGTGTTGCGCGAGCCCGGCAGCACCAGCGCCTCGCCGAGGGTGCCGACGCCGGCGGGTCCGAACTCCAGCGCCACCGCTTCGATCGCGAGCGCCACCTCGGCGAGCGCGTTCATCGCGTCGCGCCGCATGGGCATCGGCGTGGTGCCGGCGTGGCTGTCGCGCCCGGTGATCACCCCGTCGAGCCACACGATGCCCTGGCCGCCGGTGACGACGCCGATGGTCTTCTCCTCGGCCTCGAGGATCGGCCCCTGCTCGATGTGAAGCTCCACGAACGCCTTGAAGCGGCGCTCGCCCACCGTCTCCGGCCCCTTGTAGCCGATCCGCTCCAGCTCCTCGCCGAACGACTTGCCGTCCCGGTCCGTCCCCGCGAGCATCGTCGCCATGTCGAGGTCGCCGGCATAGACGCCCGAGCACATCATCGCCGGGGCGAAGCGGGCGCCTTCCTCGTTGGTCCAGTTGACGAGGGTGAGGGGATGGGTCGTCTCGTAGCCGGCCTCGTTGAGGGTGCGCATCGCCTCGAGCCCCGCGAGCACGCCGAGGATGCCGTCGAACTTGCCGCCGGCAGGCTGGGTATCGAGGTGCGAGCCGAAGGCGATCGCCGGCGCGCTCGGATCGGTGCCGGGGCGGGTGGCGAACATGTTGCCGATGGCGTCGACGGAAACGGCGAGCCCCGCCGCCTCGCACGTCGTCTTGAACCAGTCGCGCACCATCTTGTCCTCGTCGGACAGGGTCAGGCGGCGCACGCCCCCCTTCGGGGTCGCCCCGTATTGGGCGGTCTCCATCAAGGTCGACCACAGGCGCTCTGGATTGATCTTCAGGTTGGTGCTCATAACGTCCTCGGCAGGGCTCGTCCGCGGTGGCGAGTTAGGCGTGGCGAGCCGGGAGTGGCGTGCCGGAAATGGCGTGCAAGGATCGGACCGGCGCGGCGGGTGCGAAGTGGCCCGATAGTTGCCGCGCCCGCCGCTGGAAAGCAACCATACGGCGCGATGGCGCATGGAGGATGGGACGAATGGGTACGGAACGGGTTTCCGACGAGGAATTGAAGGCGGCGCTGGAGGTGGTGTTCCGCGCCAACCGCGAGGTTTACGCCGGGCGGGGCTTTCAGCGCCGCATCGGCTTCGGCGAGCGGCCGGCGCTCGTCCTCATCGACCTCGCCAACGGTTGGACGCGGCCGGGCCACGCCTTCTCCTGCGCCGGCATGGACGAGGTGATCGCCGCCAACCAGAGCCTTCTCGAAGCCTTCCGCGCCAAGGGGCTTCCCATCGTCTACACGACCACCGCCTATCAGGTTCCCGAGGGGCCGGGGGCGGACACCGCCGCGTGGGGCGCCAAGATCCCGCTCAGCGAGCTGCGGGTGGGCTCGGAGGCGGCCGAGATCGATTCCCGCATCGCCCCGCGCGAGGGCGAGCTCGTCATCACCAAGAAGATGGCGTCCGGCTTCCACGGCACCAATCTCGCCTCCTGGCTGACGGCGCAGAAGGTGGACACCATCGTCGTCACCGGCGTCACCGCGTCGGCCTGCGTGCGCCACACGCTGGAGGACGGCATCGCCAACGGCTTCCGCACCATCTGCCCGCGCGAGGCGGTGGGCGACCGCATCGCCGGCGCGGTGGAGTGGAACCTTTTCGATATCGACGCGAAGTTTGGCGACGTGATGCCCGTCGAGGAGGTGCTCGACCACATGCGCCGCAACGACTGAGGTTCTCGCGCCGCCCCCTTCCGCTCGCCCGCCTTTCCCCTGTAGAGGTGGGAACAATGCCAAGGGTTCTGGAGCGATAGCGATGCGTGAGGTGGGTCATTTCGTGGGCGGGCGCCATGTGGCGGGCGCCTCGGGGCGGACGGCGGACGTGTTCCGCCCTGCGACCGGCGAGGTCCAGGCGAAGGTCGCACTCGCCTCTGCCGACGAGGTGCGGGCGGCGATCCGCAACGCCGCCGAGGCGCAGCCGGCCTGGGCGGCCGTCAACCCGCAGCGGCGGGCGCGCGTGATGATGCGCTTCGTCGACCTCCTCAACCAGAACATGAACGAGCTCGCCGAGCTCCTCGCCGCCGAGCACGGCAAGACCGTGCCCGATGCCAAGGGCGACGTGCAGCGCGGGCTCGAGGTCGCCGAGTTCGCGATCGGCATTCCGCACCTCATGAAGGGCGAGTTCTCCACCGACGCCGGACCCAGCATCGACATGTACTCGATGCGCCAGCCCCTCGGTGTCGTCGCCGGCATCACGCCGTTCAACTTCCCGGCGATGATCCCGATGTGGAAGTTCGCCCCGGCGATCGCCTGCGGCAACGCCTTCGTGCTGAAGCCCTCCGAGCGCGACCCGTCCGTCCCGGTCCGCCTCGCCGAGCTGATGATCGAGGCGGGCCTTCCCGCCGGCATCCTCAACGTGGTGCAGGGCGACAAGGTGGCGGTCGACACCCTCCTCACCGATCCGGCGGTGATGGCGGTGGGCTTCGTCGGCTCGTCCGACATCGCCCAATATGTCTACGCGACGGGCGCGGCCCACGGGAAGCGCGTCCAGTGCTTCGGCGGCGCCAAGAACCACATGATCGTGATGCCCGATGCCGACATGGAGCAGGCCGCGAACGCGCTCATCGGCGCCGGCTACGGCTCGGCGGGCGAGCGCTGCATGGCGGTTTCGGTGGCGGTGCCGGTGGGCGACAAGGCCGCCGACGCTCTGATGGAGGTGCTGAAGCCCAAGGTGGAGGCGCTGCGCATCGGACCCTCCGACGATCCGGACGCCGACTTCGGCCCCCTCGTGACCCGCGCCGCGGTAGACCGGGTGCGCTCCTACGTCGATCGCGGCGTGGAGGACGGCGCCGAGCTGGTGGTCGACGGCCGCGGCTTCACCCTGCAGGGCTACGAGAACGGCTTCTACATGGGGGCGTGCCTGTTCGACCACGTGACGGCCGACATGGCGATCTACAAGGACGAGATCTTCGGCCCCGTCCTGTCGGTGGTCCGCGCCAAGGATTACGAAGAGGCCGTGCGTCTGCCGACAGAGCACGAATACGGCAACGGCGTCGCGATCTTCACCCGGGACGGCGACACCGCGCGCGACTTCGTCAACCGCGTGGAAGTGGGCATGGTCGGCGTCAACGTGCCGATCCCGGTGCCGCTCGCCTATCACACCTTCGGCGGCTGGAAGCGCTCCGGCTTCGGCGACCTCAACCAGCACGGCCCCGACTCCATCCGCTTCTACACCCGCACCAAGACGGTGACCTCCCGCTGGCCCGGCGGCGTCAAGGAAGGCGCCGAGTTCGTCATGCCGGTGATGCGCTAGGAACGACCCCCGCCACCGGCACGCGCGCCGGTGGCGGATGTCGTGAGCGGTGCTCAGAGGGCGAATTCGTCTAGGGCGGCCTTGGCGGCGGCGAGGAAGAGGCCGATGTCGGACGGGCCGGCGATGAGGCGCACGCCGTGCTCGTGCAGCTCGCGGGGCGTGCGGCCGGGGCGGACGATCGAACCGAGCCACTTGCCGGTCGCGAGCACGTCCTTCTCCACCCGCTCGCACATCGCGAGCACCCGCTCGTCGCCGAGCTGCTCCAGGAGGCCGAGCGAGCCGGCGAGGTCGTTGGGGCCGAGGAACAGCCCGTCGATCCCATCGACCGCCGCGATCGCGGCGATGTTCTCCACCGCCGCGGTGTGCTCGATCTGGGCGATCAGAAGAAGCTCCTCGTGCGCGGTCTTCACATAGTCGGGCTCGGTGCCGTAACCGGACGCGCGGATGATCGGTGCCGCATAGCCGCGCTTGCCGAGCGGAGGATAGCGGCAGGCCTCGGCGAACACGCGGGCCTCCTCCACGGTGTCGACCATGGGCGCCATGATCGACCGGAAGCCCCGGTCGAGGACGAGCTTCAGCAGCGTGGGATCGGCCGCCGGAACGCGCAACAGCACGTCGCCCCCTGCCGACAGCACCGCCCGATGGATGGCGACCGCCGTGTCGAGATCGGCGACGCCGTGCTCGTTGTCGAGAACGATCGTCTTCCAGCCGAGCCGCACCGCCGCCTCGGCGATTTCCGGAGAGCCGGTCGAACTCCACATCCCGACGACGGTCTCGCCACGCTTCAGGGCGGCTTTGATGGGATTGGGCGCCATAGTGTCAGGTTTCCTCAGGGGTGAGATGGGCGGACGTACGGCCGCGTGTGAGCTGTAGACCCGCCCGAATCAAGAGCAAGGCCCACAGGAAGAGGGTGAGGGCGCCGAGCACGGCCGCCACCGGCCGCTCGAAGAAGGCGACGAGATCGCCTTGGGATTTCATCATGGACACCATGAAGTTGTCCTCGAGCACGCGCCCGAGGACGATGCCGAGGATCGCCGGCGCCATCGGAATGCCGTTCTCCTCCATGAAGAAGCCGGCGATGCCGAGGACGAGCACGATCCAGATGGCGAGGGTGGAGCCGGTGATGGCGTAGGCGCCCACCAGCGAGGAGAGGAGCACCATCGGCATCAGCACGGTGCGTGGGACCTTGAGGATCATCGTCGCCGCGAGGATCGCGAGGCCGCCGGTGAACACCATCACGATGTTGGCGACGAAGAAGGAGCCGAAGAGGGCACCGACGAGCGTCGGATCGTTGGTGAAGATCTGCGGCCCCGGCGTCAGCCCCTTCATGAAGAGGACGCCGATGGCGATCGCCGTCACCGAATCGCCGGGGATGCCGAACACCAGCGCCGGCGTCCACGCCCCGGCGACGCCGGCATTGTTGGCCGAGCCGCCGGCGGCGATCCCCTCGATGGAGCCTTTGCCGAAGCGCTCGGGCGTCTTGGAACCGCGCTTGGCGAGGGCGTAGGCGATCCAGGCGGCAATGTCGGCGCCCGCCCCCGGCAGCGCCCCGATGAGCGTGCCTAGGATGCTCGACTGGGCGATCACCCGCTTCAGCCGGCCGATCGCACCGACGGCGCCCGACAGCGCCGCGGCGACGCTTTCGAGCGACAGCGTGAGCCGCTCCACGTTGGCGCCGGCCCGCGCGTTGCGCAGCACCTCCGACATCGCGAAGAGGCCGATCATCGCCGGAATGAACGAGACGCCGTCGTAGAGCTCGACGTTGCCGAAGGTGAAGCGGGGATGGCCGACGGCGACGTCGATGCCGATGGAGGCGACGAACAGGCCGAGGAAGAGGGAGGCGAAGTTCTTCGCCACGGTGCCGGAGCCGGCGAGGATGGCGCAGGTGATGCCGAGCGTCGCCAGCCAGAAATTCTCGAAGCTCGAGAAGCCGATGGCGAAGCGGGCGAGCTGCGGGGCGGCGAGCGCCAGGATTGCGACGCCGACGATCCCGCCGATCGCCGCCGTCAGCAGCGAGACAAAGAGGATCTTGCGCGCCGACCCCTCCTGCGAGAGGCGAAAGGAATCGTCCACATAGGCCGCGGAAGCCGGCGTGCCGGGCATTCGGAGCAGCGCGCCCGCGATGTCGCCGGCGAAGATCGCCGTGGTGGTGGTCGCGGTGATCGCCGAGATCGCCGGCACCGGGTCCATGAAGTAGGTGAAGGGCACCAGCAGCGCCACGGCCATCGTCGCCGTCAGCCCGGGCATCGCCCCGACGAAGGTGCCGTAGAGCGTGGCGATGACGATGACGGTGAGATTGTCGGCGGTGAAGACGGCCGCGAGAGCGTCGGTGGGCATGGTCGCAGGGATCCCGGGCGCGGAGGGCTACCAGGCGTAGGGCGTCAGGACGCCCCACGGCAGCGGCACTCTCAGAAGCGAGTAGAACACGGCGTGGACGGCGATGGAGGCGACCACCGCAAGGGTCGCGGCGGTCAGGGGATGGGCGCCGAAGGTGAGGGCGGCCGCCCCGACCGCGAGGAGCGCGGCGATGTGAAAGCCGAGTGGCCCGAGGAGGACGGCGAAGGCGATCACGACGAGGCACAGGATCGCCGGCCGCGCGAGCCCCGCGCCGAAGCGGGCGGCCGGCGGCGGGGCCGCGGCGGCGGGCGGGGTCACGGCCCTCGCCCGCACTACGCCCGAAACGGCGATGAGCGCGCCGCACACGATCATCCCCACCGCGGCGATGGAGGGGAAGAAGTCCGGCCCGTAGGCGAGGCCCGCCATCATCGGGAAGGTCTGCGCGACGAGGAATACCGCCACGCCGAAGGCGACGAGGAGAAGGCCGAGGAGGCGATCGTCTATCTGCATCGTATCGAAGGGGAGGCGGGAGGCGGAGCGCCTCCCGCCGCCGTCCTACTTCGCGAGGCCGATCGCCTGGATCGTCGAGCCGAGGGCCGCGTCGCTCTTTTCCATGTAGGCGGCGAGCTCGTCGGAGCCCATCTTCACGACGTCCGCGCCGCGGCTCGCCTTGAACTCGGCCCACTCGGGCGTGTCGACGATCTCGAGCACCGCCTTCTCGTAGGAGCAGGTGATGTCGTCCGGCAGGCCGCCGGGGCCGGAGATCGTGATCCACGCCGCCAGCGTCCAGCCCGAATCGAGGACCTCGGCGGTGGTCGGCACATCGGGCAGCGCCTTCATGCGGTCGGTGTGCATGTAGGCGAGCGCCTTCAGTTCGCCCTGCTCCACCAGCGCCTTACCTTCCGAAAGGGCGGGCGTGGCGACGTCGACGCCGCCCGCCATCAACTCCTGCATCGCCGGCGCGGCGCCCTTCGAGGGGATCCAGCGGATCGCCGCGGGGTCCATCCCCTCCGCGTTGAGGAGGCCGGCGAGGGCAAGGTGCCAGATGCCGCCCTGCGAGGTGCCCGAGGCGGTCAGCGAGCCGGGATTGGCCTTCGCCGCGGCCAACAGGTCCTCCAGCGTCTCGTATTCGGAATCGGCCTTCACGAGCACGGAGGCGGGCACGATGTCCACCAGCGCGATGGGCGTGATATCCTCCCGCGTCATGTCGGTGAGGCCGACATGGTGCATGGTGTTGATCTCCACCGTCACGGCGCCGACGGTGTAGCCGTCGGGCGCGGCGTGGGCGATGGCGGAGTGGCCGGTCACGCCGTTGCCGCCGGTGCGGTTCACCACGTTGAAGGGCACGCCGAACTTCTTTTCGAGCAGGCTGGCGAGCATGCGCGAGTTGGCGTCGGTGCCGCCGCCGGCGCCCCAGGGCACCACGTAGGTCACGGCGCGTTCGGGGGTCCAGTCGCAATCCTGGGCGAGCGCCGGGGTCGCCGCGAGAGCGACGGCCGCCGCAACCAAGCTGACGAGTGACCGCATGATAGTTCCTCCCATCTATTATTGTTTCAGGAAGGGATAGCGGACGCCTTCGAGCGAGGCAATTCACCGATTGGTTGGCCGACGATCGCCGCACTATTTGCTGCAGTGCGGTATCGATGGCGGACGATACGGGACAATCGGCGGACTATGTGCGGCGAAAGCCCGGCTCGTCGCCGGTGTGCGCGAGTCGCGTGAGCGTTTACTTGTCCGTTCTTATGCGGCGCCGATATCGCCAACGAGCGGGTCGGCACGCCTTAGGTCGCAGGCGCCTTCGGCGGAGCCGCTCAGATTCCGCTCGGGAGCTTGGAGCGCATCATCTCGCGCCGGTCGATCGTGTCCCCGTCGACGATGAAGGTGCCGTCGCCGACGGCGTGGAGCAGGCGCTTTTCCGCGCGGGCGGGGTCGTGATAGGCGGCGAGGCCTTCGAGCACCACGATGCTGTGCCGCTCGATGATATCCGCCACGCGGCACTCGATGTTGGCGAGGCATTCACCGATCAGCGGGGCGCGGACATGCTTGCCCGCCACTCGGGTGAGGGCGAACTTCTCGAACTTGTCGACGTCCTCGCCGGAGCAGGTTCCGATGCCCACGGCGGTGTCGATCATGTCCACCGTCGGAATGGAAAGAACGCACTCCCGCGTGTCGCGCAGCGCGGCATAGGAGTAATTCCAGAGGCCCGTAGTGATGGCGAAATCGGCGGAGAAGCTCATCGCCATCGTCCACGTGATCGTCATCACGTTGTCCCTGCGGCCGTTGTGGGTCGTGACGAGGACGACGGGTCCGGGCTCGATCAAGGTGAAGGCTCTGCCGAGATCGAGGGGTTCCATGCGCGCCTCCGTCCGTCGTTGGATGAGGCCGACCATAAGCCAACGGGGCGGGGCTTGTGCAGACCTTTGGGCCACGACCCACATACGGTGGGCCGCCGGGTGGCGGCGCCTCGGAGGCCGGGCGCGCGGTGGCCCGGCGGCTCGTCCTCGCGGCCGTCAGGCGGCGTTCAGGCGTGTGAGGAAGCCGTCGACTTCGTCGTGCATCGTCGTCGCCTGCCGGGCGAGGTCGTTGGCGGCCTCGAGGAGCTGCCCGGCGGCCATTCCCGTGTTCGCGGAAATCTGGCTCACCGAGGTGATGCCCGACACCGCCTCTTCGGTGCGCACGGCGACGTCCTGAATGCTGCGGGCGATCTCGCGCGTGGCGGAGCCTTGCTGGTCCACCGCGGCGGAGATGGTCGCCACCACCTTGGCGATGCGGTCGATCACCCCGCTCACCTCGTCGATGGTGCCGACGGTCTCGCCGGTGGCGCCTTGGATGTCGGCGATCTGGACGGAGATCTCTTCGGTCGCCTTGGCGGTCTTGTCGGCGAGCTGCTTCACCTCCGCGGCCACCACGGCGAAGCCCTTGCCGGCGTCCCCGGCGCGCGCGGCCTCGATGGTCGCGTTGAGGGCGAGAAGGTTCGTCCGGCTCGCGATGTCGCTGATGAGGCTGACCACGGCGCCGATCTTCTCGGCCGACTCCGAGAGGGTGGTGACGAGGCGCCCCGAATGGCGGGCCCGCTCCACGGCCTCCTGGGAGATCCGGCTCGTCTCGGTGATCTGGCGGGTGATTTCCTCGATCGAGGCGGACAGCTCCTCCGTCGCGCTCGCCACGGTCTGGACGTTGGCGGAGGTGATCGAGGATGCGGTCGACACCGCGGACGTCTGCTCCGTGGCGTCTTCCGCCGCGTCGGCCATGGACTGGGCGGTGTGCTGCATGCCGGAGGCCGCGTTCGACACCGCGCCGACGATGACGGCGGCGTTGTCGCCGAAGACGCGCGTCATCGAGGCGATCGCTTCGGCGCGCGCGCTGCGCTGGCGCTCCGCCTCGCGCTCTTCCAGCGCGTGGGCCTCCGCCTCCGCGAGATTGGCGCGGAAGATCTGGAAGGCCCGACCCATGTCGGCGACCTCGTCGCGGCCGACGACGGTGACGGTCGCGGTGCGGTCCCCGGTGGAAAGGCGCGTCATCGCCTCGGCGAGGTGGGTTATGGGGCGGGCGATCTTCCGCCCGACCAGAAACGCGATCCCTGTCGTCCCCACCGCGATGAGGAGGACGCTCGCGAAGAGGATCTTGCTGCTCTGCCCGTCGATCGTCGTCAGCTCCGCGCGCGCTTCGGCCTCGCGCGCTTCGCTGGCACGCACGATGTCGGCAAGGATCGGCTCGGTGGCGGCGTAGGCCTCGTTCAGCGTCTCGAGCTTGGCGCTGAGCCCCTGCTGAAGCGTCGCGAGCTCGTTGAAGGCGGCGGCATAGCTGCGCGAGAGGGCGGCGAGGCGGTCGGCGTCCTCCGCCGCGATCGGCGAGGCGCGCAGAAGCGTTTCGAACGCGTCGCGCTCGTCGTTGAGGCGCTTGACGTATTTCGGGTCCTTGCGGGCGAGGAAGTCCTTCTCGTGCCGGCGCATCATCAGCATCGACACCGAAAGGCGCGGCAGGTCGTGGGCTTTCAGCGCCTGTTCCACGGTGTGGACGGCCTGGCGCAGGCGGCCGAGAAGGCCGTCCTCGGGATCGAGCCCCATCGCCACGGTGTCGCTCACGACGTCGGCGAAGCGCGCCTTGTAGAGGTCGAACGCCCGGCTGAGCTCGCCGAGGCGAGCGGTGTCGGTGCCCGCACGAGCGGCGAGGGCGTCGATCCTCTGGTTGATGCGCTCGGCGAGGGCGGCGTGCTTCTCGACATAGTCGATGTTCTTGAGAAGCAGGAAGTCCTTCTCGTCGCGGCGGGCGTGGAGGAAGTCGTCGCTGATCGCCTGGGCGAGCGCACGATCCTCGATGGCCGCCTCTCGCTTCGCCCGCACGCGATCCTGCATCGCGTCGGTGAATACCATCACGGCGAGCATGATGGCGAAGCCCACGAAGGCCACCAGCGCGATGAGCATGACCTTCGTACCGATCCGCAGTTGCGCAAGCATTCCGGATGTCTCCACTCTCCAAACACAGACCTGATGGCACGAGCGGCTGTGATGGGGCTGAACCGCTCGGCTCCCCGGAACAGGGTTGGGACCGGGGTCAGTGCGCCGCAAGATCGGTCGTGCGGGGATTCGGAAACCGGAGGAGAGTGCGCGGTAGCGGCGGGTGGGGTCAGCCGCCCGTCACAGCGTCATGAAGCCACCGTCGGTGCACAGGACATGGCCGACGACGAAGGACGCCGCGTCGGAGGCGAGCCAGGCGACGGCCTCCGCCACCTCCTCGGGCCGGCCGAGGCGGCGGATCGGCAGCCCGGCCGCGACGGCCTCCATGTCCATGATCTTCGAGCCCAGCATCATCTCGGTGGCAACGCGGCCCGGCGCGACGATGTTGATGCGCACGCCCGTTTCCGCCGCCTCCATCGCCGCAGATTTCGCGAGCGAGATCACCGCCGCCTTGGACGCGGAATAGAGCGAGAGCCCCGGATTGGGGTTCCTGAGCCCGCTCACCGAGGCGTTGACGACGATGGCGCCGCCGCCCGCCGCGGCCATCAGCGGGATCTGCAGCCGGAGACAGTGGAACACCGCCCGCAAGTTGGTGTCGAAGACGCGATCGAAGACGGCGTCGCTCTGCTGCGGCAGCGGGGCGCGGGGCTCCTGGTAGCCGGCGTTGTCGAACGCGATGTCGAGCCGGCCGTGGTCGGCGACGATGCCGCGGTGCAGCGCCTCCAGGGCGCCGAGGTCGGTGACGTCGGTGCGGCGGAACTCGGCCGTGCCGCCGAGCGCGCGGATCTCCTCGACGACGGCCTTGCCCGCCTCGGTGCGCCGCCCGGCGATCGTCACCGTCGCGCCGCGCGCCGCGAGGGCGAGCGAGGCGGCCCTGCCGATCCCCGTCGCCCCACCGGTGACGAGGGCGATCTTGCCGGAAAATTCCTGTGGAGCCACCACGCTTGTATCGACCTCTCGCATCGGGCATATAGTTGTATAAAGCAACTATATGCTCGGCCTACGATGCCCGCAACGGACCTGTCGACGATCGAACGAATCCGCGACGCCTCGCGTCGGCTGGTCCGCGAGCTGGGCTTCATGGAGGCGACGCTCGCCGGGGCCGACCTGTCGCCGTCGGCCGTCCACGCGGTGATCGAGATCGGGTCCGGGCGGGCGGCGAACGCGCGGGCGCTCGCCGAGGCGCTGCGCCTCGAAAAGTCGACCATCAGCCGTCTTCTCAGAACGCTGGTGGCCGACGGCTATCTCACCGAACGGCGCGACGCGGGCGACACGCGCGTCAAGCGTCTCGCGCTGACCGATCGCGGCCATGGCTGCCTCGCCGGCATCACCGACTACGCCGTCGACCAGGTCGCCGCGGCGATCGCACCGCTGTCGGCGAAGGAGGTGGCGACGATCGCGGGCGGCCTCGAAACCTACGCGGCGGCGCTCGGCCGTCCGGCGGACGCGGCCGCCGGCGCGCCGACGGCGACGGTCACGCAAGGCTACCGACCCGGGATCATCGGCACGACGGTAGAGCTCCACGCCGAATATTATGCGCGCACGGTCGGCTTCGGCCTGCCGTTCGAGACGAAACTCGCGGCGGAGATGGCGGAGTTCTTCTCACGGCTCGAGGGTGGGCCGAACGGCTTCTGGGTCGCCTCGATCGACGGGCGGGCGGTCGGCACCATCGCGATCGACGGCGAAGACCTCGGCGGGGGCGCCGCCCATCTGCGCTGGTTCATCATGGCGGAGCGGTTGCGGGGGCGGGGGCGGGGGATCGGCAAGGCCCTCATCGACGCCGCGTTGCGCTTCGTCGACGGCGAGGGCATGCCGCTGACGCGGCTATGGACCTTCCGCAGCCTCGACGTCGCCCGGCGCCTCTACGAGCGCGCCGGGTTCGAGCTGGTGGAGGAGCGGCCCGGCCGGCAGTGGGGGGCGGAGGTGATGGAACAGGAGTTCCGCCGACCGACGCCCCCGCGCCCAAGTGGCCGATAGAAGCGGCTAAGCCTCAGGCGAAGCGGGCTTCGATCGCCTCGAGCACGGCGCGGTTGCTGGTCACCACCGGCACGCCGAAGGCCGCTTCGAGCGCCGGGACCGCCTCGAGAGAGCGGAAGTTGGTGCAGGAGACGAAGATGCCGTCGAACATCTCGCCGGCGAGGCGGTCCTTGGCGAAGGCGAGGATGTCCTCCGGGGTCGGGTCGGCGAGGGCGACGTTCACGTGAATGCCCATGCCGTGGGCGGCGACCACCTCGCGCCCCGGCGCCGTCGCGGCGTCCGCCACCGCCTGGGTGAGGTCGTCGATATAGGGGGTGATGACCGCGATCCGCGCGAAGGCCCGGCGGTCGAGCGCCTCGCTGACGGCCGAGATCGTGCCGAGCACCGGCGCCTTCGCCCGCTCGCCGAGCCCGGCGCAGACCTTGCGGTCGTAGTCGAGGCCGAACAGCGAGCCGGCGGAGGTGCAGCCGAACACCAAGAGGTCGAGATCGGCGGTGCCCACGTCCTCCGCCGCCTTGGGGGCGTAGGCCTCGATCATCTCGATCTCCGCCTCGCGCGTGGTGGTGACGAGATACATGCGGCTCGTATGGACGGTGAAGCGCTCCTTCGGCAGCGAGCGGTGGAGGTCGTTCTCCATCACCGTGTTCGACGAGGGAACGATGAGGCCGATGCGGTGCGGGCGGGTCGGTGCGCTCATGGCGCGTCTCCTTGGTGGGTGGGGGCGGCGGCGGTTTCGGACGTCGGCTCGCCCCAGCCGCCACCGCCGGCGGTCACCATTTCGAGGCGATCGCCGCGCGACAGCGAATGGGGGCCGCTCTTGGCGCCGAGCGTTTCGGAGGCGACGCCCCGCCGATGGACGACGAAACGGGCGAGACCACCGGGGCGGCCGCCGGCAACGCCTGCGGCCGCGCTCGCGGTGCGCTCGCCGAGCACCGAGGCGGCGACCCCGTCGGCGAGCATCTCCACCACCTTGCGCACCCCGCCGCCGCCGCGCCAGCGGCCCGCGCCGCCCGCCTCGCGCACCACCTCGTAGGCGTGGAAGCGCAAGGGAAGCTGAGCTTCCATCGCCTCGATCGGCAGGTTCATGGTGTTGCCCATGTGGACGCGCATGCCGGCGACCCCGGCCGCCCCGCGGCGCGCCCCCATGCCGCCGCCGATCGTCTCGTAGTGCACGAAGCGGCGGCCGCTGCGGGGATCGTCTCCGCCGAGGGTGTAGACGCAGGCCGAGCCATAGCTGCCGGCGGGCACCCGGTCGGGGTAGGCCTTGGCGAGCGCGGCGAGCAGCGTGTCGACGATGCGGTTCGACGTCTCCGTGTTCGCCGCCACCACCGGCCGCGGATAGGCGGCGTTCACGAGGCTGCCTTCCGGCGCCGTCACCTCGGCCGCGGCGTAGGCGCCCGAGTTGGGCAGGATGTCGCCGCCGGCGAGCCCCATCAGCACGTAGTAGACGGACGAGGCGGTGACGGGGAGGGGCGCGTTGATCGGACCGCGCACCGCCGGCGACGTGGCGGAAAAGTCCACGCGGAAGTCGGCGCCGCGCTTTTCGATGCGCACCCGCACGGTGGTGTCGGTGGTGCCGAAGCCGTCGCCGTCGAGCGTTTCGGCCGCCTCGACGGTGGCGTCGGGGAGGGCGGCGAGGCGATGGCGGACCTTGAGGTGGGAGTGGGCCTGCGATTCCGACAGCACCGCCTCGGTGACCGCCCGCCCGTAGCGTCGGCCGAGCCCGGCGAGGCGCTGCACGCCGCGCAGGTTCGCCGCATGTTGGGCGCGGAAGTCGCCGAGCCGGTCGCCCGGCACTCGCACGTTGGCGAGGATCAGGTTCAACACGTCCTGCCGCACCGTGCCGCCCTCGATGAGCTTCAGCGGCGGGATGCGCAGCCCCTCCTTGATGATCTCGTCGGCGATCGAGGAGGAGCCGGCGGCAATGCCGCCGACGTCCGGCCAGTGCACCCGCGTCGCCGTGAAGCCGATCAGCGCGCCGTCGACGAAGACCGGCAACAAGAGCGACATGTCGGGCAGGTGAGTGCCGCCGAGATAGGGGTCGTTGAGGAGCACCCCGTCGCCCTCGCGCCAGGTCTCGCGGGGGAAGGCCTCGAGCACGGCGCGGCCGGTGAAGGGCATCGCGCCGAGATGGACGGGGATGTCGTTGCCCTGCGCGGCCACCTCGCCGCACGCGTCGAGGATCGCGCAGGAAAGGTCCGCCGAGAGGCTGAGGAGCGGCGAGAAGGAGGTGCGCATCAGGACGTCGCGCATCTCCTCGCAGATCGCGTAGAGGCTGTTGCGGACGATCTCGAACGTGACGGGATCGCGGCGCATCAGAGCGTCGGGCGGCAGGATGTCCTCGCTCATGCGGCCTCCTGATCGGCGCGGGGGGTGAGGGCGATGCGCACCCCGCCGTCCGCCCCGCGGGTGATCTCGGCCGGACCGTCGATCCACACCGTGGCGCCGCCGACGGCGACGACGGCGGGTCCGGCGAGGGTGTGGCCGGCGCCGAGCGCGGCGGCGTCGAGAAAGCGGGTGGGGATCGCCGCTCCGTCCCGTCCGAGGACGGCGCCGTCCTCGACGAGGCTCGCCGCGTCGGGGGCGAGGGTCGCGGTGGTCGCTCCACCCTCGCGCTCGGCGGTGGCGACGAGACGCAGACTGACGAGCTCGACCTCGGACCCCGGCAGATCGAAGCCGTACTCGGCGACATAGGCGTCGCGGAAGGCCCGATCGATCGCCGCCGGCTCCGGGACGGGCTCGCCGCCCGCCCCGAGCGGGATCGACAGCTCGAAGAGCTGGCCGCGGAAGCGGATGTCGGCGAGGCGGGCCGTGGTGGCTGGCCGCAGCGGGATCGTCTCGGCGGCGAAGAGGGCGTCCATCTTCTCGATGAGCGGCACGAAGGCGGCGGCGAGGGCGTCGGCCGTCAGCGTGGCGAGGGTGGTGACGAGGGAGCGGCTCACGTCGTGGCGGACCGGGGCGAGGGTGGCGCCGAGGGCGCTGAACATGCCCGGCAGCGGCGGCACCGCGATCCGCTCGATCCCCACCTCGCGGGCGATCGCGCTCGCATGGAGGGGGCCGGCGCCGCCGGAAGGCACCATGGTGAAGTCGCGCACGTCGAGCCCGCGGCGCACGGTGGCGAGGCGCACCATCTCCGCCATGTTGGCGGTGGCGATCTCGAGGATCGCGTGGGCCGCCTGGGCGACGTCCCAGCCGAGGGGGCGGGCGAGGTGGGTGTCGATGGCGATGCGCGCGAGGTCGGGCCGCAGCGTGATGCCGGCCTGCGCGAGCGGGCCCGGCCGCAGCGTGCCGATGACGGCGTGCGCGTCCGTGACGGTGGGGCGCGTGCCGCCCTTACCGTAGCATGCAGGGCCGGGCGAGGCGCCGGCGCTCTCCGGGCCGACCTTGAGGACGCCGGCCTCGTCGAGATAGGCGATGGAGCCGCCGCCGGCGCCGATCTCCACCACGTCGATGACGGGCGACAGGATGGGGTATCCCCCTGTGCGGCGGCCTTCGACGAGGCTGTCGGCGTAGAATTCGGTGATGATGCGCGGCTCGCCGTCCACCACCACTCCGGCCTTGGCGGTGGTGCCGCCCATGTCGAAGGCGAGGACGTTGGGCTCGCCGATGGTGGCGCCGAAGCGGGCGCTGGCGGTGAGGCCGGCGGCGGGGCCCGACTCCACGAGGTGGGCCGGATAGCGGGCGGCGTTCTGCGGCGTCGTCAGCCCGCCGCTCGACTTCACGATCGCGAGCCCGCCGGCACCGCGCTCCGCGAGACCCTTGTGGAGGCGCTCCAGATAGCCGCGCACGCGCGGGCCGATATAGGCGTTCACCACGGTGGTGGAGGTGCGCTCGAACTCGCCGATCTCCGGCGCGACGTCGCTGGAGAGGGAGACGAACGCCTCGGGCAGCGCGGCATCGAGGGCGGCCCCGACGGCGTGCTCGTGCTCGGGCGCGGCGTAGGCGTGGAGGAGGCAGACGGCGACGGCTTCGAAGCCCGCCGCACGCAGCTTCTCGACGAGCGGGCCGAGGTCGGGGAGCGGGGCGATCTCGCGCCCCTCGGCGTCGGTGCGGGCGGCGAGGCCGAAGCGGTCGCCCGGGGCGACCAGCGGCTCGGAGATCCGCACGTCGAAGGTGTAGAGCTCCGGCCGCGCCTGGCGGCGCAGCTCGATGACGTCGGTGAAGCCTTCCGTCGCGACGAGGGCGGTGCGCACCCCGCGCCGCTCGATGAGCGCGTTGGTGCCGACCGTCGTGCCGTGGCAGATGATGACGCCGTCGAGCGGGTGGCTCTCCTTGATGCGGTCGACGGCGTGCAGCACCGCGATCGCCGGATCCTGCGGTGTCGAGGGCAGCTTGAAGGCGTCGAGGCAGGCGCCCGTCGCAAGGTCGGCGACGATCGCGTCGGTGAAGGTGCCGCCCACGTCGATCCCGACGGCGATGGACGGCAGCGCTCTCGATCCGTTGGGGCGGTCGGCCATGGGCACCTTGCCCGCCTAGAGGCTTTGCTCGATGGCGGCGAGCGCGTCGGCGAGGCGGTCCATGTTGACTTTGCTGCCGACGTCGGAGCGCAGGAAGCGCTTGTCGAGGCCGCGGAAGGACACCGAGCCGTCCTTGATGATCACGCCCCGCTCCAGCAGTTTCTCGAAGACGATGGTGGAGTCGAGCCGGTCGTCCATCACCTCGATGAGGAAGAAGTTGGAGCGCGAGCCGGGCACCATGCGGAACGCCGTGAGACCGGACATGCGCTGGGCGATGTAGCCGCGCATCTCCACGATGAGGTCGACGGTGCGGCGGATGTGCTCGTGATCGGTGAGGGCGGCGGCGGCGCCGGCCATCTGCATGTGGCCCATGTTCCAGGTGGGCTTGATGTTCCAGAGCGGCCGGATGATCTCCGGCGCCGCGATGCCGAAGCCCGCCCGCAGCCCGGCGAGGCCGAACGCCTTGGAGAAGGTGCGCAGCACGATGAGGTTGGGGAACTCCTTCACGAGGTGGAGGCTGCCCTCGGTCTCGGTGAAGTGGATATAGGCCTCGTCCATCACGACGAGGGCGTCGCCGGCGGCCTCGCAGATGCGGCGGATATCGGCCTCCGCCATCAGCTTGCCGGAGGGGCTGTGCGGGTTGGTGAGGAAGGCGATGCGGATGGGCTCGCTCTTCAGCGCCTCGACGTAGGCGTCGACGCGGAAGTCCATCTCCCGGCCCATGTCGACATAGACCGGCACGCGCCCCTCGTTCTCGGCGAAGAGGTGGTAGATCGGGAAGCAGGGGCGGTACATCAGGATCTTGTCGCCCACCCCCGCGTAGGCGCGGATGATGAACGAGATCACCTCGGTCTCGCCCGTGCCGCAGACGACCTCGTCGGGCGCGACGTCGTAGCGGGCGGCGATCGCCTTGCGCAGCGGCTCGGCCGTCCAGCTCGGATACTGCTCGGTGAGGCCCATCGCGGCGGCGATCGCGATCAGCGCCTTGGGCGACGGGCCGAGCGGGTTTTCCGCCGAGCCGAGCTTGGCGATCTCGTCGACCAGCACGCCGTAGGTTTCGCAGACCGCCTCGCGCGTCAGTCCGGGCGTATAGGGTTCGCCCGTCACCAGGATGGGGTTGCTGACGCTTGCCATGGATCCGTCTCCGCTACGAGGGTCGCCGTCCACCAATTCCGGACGCGAGCAATGGGATAATGTGATCGTACAATTATGTAAATAATACTAGGTCAATTTTGTTTGATTGTCCTACGCAATGGCGCCGATGGCGGTTCGCGCGCCGGCGAGGCGCCGGGCGACGCGCTCCAGCGCGGTGCGGAGCTCGGCCCGCTCCTTTACCGCGCCGAGCGACAGGCGCAGCGCGTTCGGCGGCACGGCCTCGCCGATCACGAAGTGATGGGCCGGCGACACCGCGATGCCCTCGCGCAGCAGCTCGGTGTGGATCGCATCCGCCCGCTCGGTCGGATCGAGCCGCAGCCACACGTGGTAGGAGGGCGAGTCCATCGGGTCGATCAGGTCGCCGAAGAGATTGAGCGCAAGTGTCCTGCGCCACTCGGCCTCCTCGCGATGGCGAGCGATGATCTCGCGGTGGGCGCCGGCGGCGATCAGCCGCCCGGCGACGGCCGCGGGCAGCGCCGGCGCGGTCCACTCGGTACCGTAGAGGGCGTCGCGCACCGCGCTCGCGAGCGCGTCCGGCACCGCGAGCCAGCCGACGCGCAGGCCCGAGCTGATGCTCTTCGATAGGCTCGTGACGTGCAGCGTCCGGCTCGGCAGCCGCGCGTAGAAGGTGTCCGCGTCCGCCGCGGCGAGGTGGCCGTAGATGTCGTCCTCGACCATCAGGAGATCGGCGCGCGTCACGACCTCGGCGATGGCGGATCGGCGCGCTCCGTCCATCGAGACGCCGGTCGGATTGTGGGTGACCGGGGTAGCGAGCACGACGCGGGCGCCGGACGCCGCTGCGGCCGCCTCGAGGGCTTCGGGCACCATGCCCTTGCCATCGGTCACCACCGGCATGAGCTCGATGCCGAGGAGATGGGCCATGCGGCGGATGCCCGTGTAGTTCACCGCCTCGGTGACGACGCGCTCGCCCGGCCGGCACAGCGCGCTCAGCGCCGCCATCAGTCCCTGATTGCCGCCGGCGGTGAGGAACACGCTGTCGGGCGCCGCCTCGATGCCGCGCTCGGCGAGCCAGGCGCAGCCCGTCGCCCGCGCCGCGGCGGCGCCGCCCACGGCCTCGTAGCCGAAGACGTCCACCATGTCGCCCTCGGCCACCTCCTGCAGCGCCTCCTTCAGGAAAGGGGCGGCGATGGTGGAAGGGGGGCGGTTCACCGCGAGGTCGACGGGTCCGCTCGCCGTCGCCTGCGCGCCCGCGGCGACCACCGCGGGACGCGTCACATAGGTGCCGGAGCCGCGCCGGGTGACGACGTAGCCCTGACGTGCGAGCTCGGCGAAGGCCTTGGTCACGGTGGCGACGGTCACGCCGAGCTTCTGGGCGAGCTCGCGGTGGGCCGGCAGCCGCTCGCCCATCGGCAGGCGCCCGGCGAGGATCGCCTCGGCCAGCGAGTCGACGATGGCGACATATTTCGCGCCCGGCCGCGTCGCCACGCTGTCGAGCCACGCCATGTCCGTCCCGTTCGCGTCGGTCTGCGTCGTCGCCAAGAGCTCCCTCCGGTGCGTGCGCGCGTTCACCAGCTCAATACCAGTCTTTCCACGCCCGGCAGGTACATGAGCGCCAGCAGGAACACCACGATTACCGCCACGAAGGGAACCGCGCCGCGGATCACCTCCGTCACCGGCACCCCGCTCACCGCGCTGATGACGAAGAGGTTGAGCCCGATCGGCGGGGTGATGACGGCGAGCTCCATGTTCACCACCAGGAGCACGGCGAAGTAGATCGGGTCGATCCCCGACGCGGCGAGCACCGGCAGCAGGATCGGCATGGTGATGAGGATGATCGAGATCACCTCCAGGAACATGCCGGCGAGGACGAAGAAGAGCATCAGCCCGAGGAGGAGCTGCCAGCGATCCAGCTCCAGCGCCATCAGCCACTCGAACACGGCGTGGGGCACGCGCTCGGCGGTGAGGCCGTAGCTGAAGAGGTTGGCGGCGGCGAGGATCAGCATGACCATCGAGGCGGTGGCCGCCGCCGTCGTCAGCATCCGCGGCAACGCCGTCAGCGACACCCGGTGCACGGTGACGGCGAGGAGGAGGGCGTAGATGCAGGCGATCGCCGCGCTCTCCGTCGGGGTGAAGATGCCGCTGTAGATGCCGCCCAGAATGATGACGGGCAGGAAGAGGATGCCGAGCGACCGGCGCGTCGCTGTGACCCGCTCCGCCCACGAGCGCCGGGGCGAGCGGGCGGTTTCGGTGCGCCGGCCCACGACGTAGGCGATGGCGCACAAAATGGCGGCGAGGGCGATGCCCGGCAGCGTGGCGGCGCTGAAGAGGGCGGCGATCGAGGTCTCCGCGACCATGCCGTAGACGATGAGCGGGATCGACGGCGGGATGAGGATGCCGATCCCGCCCGCGGCGGCGATAAGACCGATCGAGAAGCGCCGGCCGTAGCCGCGCTCGATCATCTCCGGGATCATGATGGAGCCGATCGCGGCGGCCGTCGCGGCCGAGGACCCGCAGATCGCCGAGAAGAAGGCGACCGCCACCACCGCGACCACCGGCAGGCCGCCGCTGTTGTGGCCGATCCAGGCGTCGATCATCTTGACCAGGCTGCGCGTGGCCCCGCTCTGGTTCAGGATCTCCGCCGCCAGGATGAAGAAGGGGATCGACAGCAGCGTGCTCGAATTGAGCGTGGCGAAGAGGTAGGCGGAGACGCTGCTCGGATAGTCGCCCGCGACGAGCATGTAGCCGAAGCCGGCGAGGACGAGGGCGAAGGCGATCGGCGCGCCGAGCAGGGCGCCGCCGGCGAAGAGGCCGAGGCTCAACCACATCGGCTCAGTCCACCGCGCCCGGCGTCGGCGATTGCAGCACGGCGTCCGGCGTGCGGATCAGCGAGAGGATCCGCTGGAGTGTGCGCAGAGTGAGGAGGGCGCCGGCGATCGGCATGATGAGTTGCGGGGCCCACATGGGAATCTCGATCGTTCCGGTGGTGTGGTCGCCGAAGAGGAGGCTTTCGTCGACGAGCAGCCAGCCGGAATAAAGAAGCGCGAGCGACACGGTGAGCATCAGCACCTGCACCACGGTTTCGAGGACGAGGGCGCCGCGCCGGCTCAGGAGATTACGCAGGATGTCGACGCGCACATGGGTGTTGCGCTTCACCCCGAGGCTCGCCGTCAGCAGCACGCTGAACGTCGCCGAGAAGGTGGCGAGCTCGTAGACGCCGCTGATCCCGATATTGAACACCACGCGCAGGACGATCTGGGCGAACACCAGCGCGACGGCAACGAAGAGGAACAGGCCGCCGGCCTGTTCCTCCAAGGCATCCCAGAAGCGGAGGGCTCGCATTGCGCGCGGGACTATTGGCGGATGGTGTCGATCATCGCCTTGATGTCGTCGCTCTGCTCGGCCCACACCGCCTCGGCGAGGGGCATCCAGGCGGCCTTCTGCTCGTCCGTCAGGTCGACGATGGTCATGCCGCTCTCCTTGAGCATCGATTCGGACTTCGCGATGTTCTCAAGAGTCTGCGCCTGATTCCACTCCGTCGCTTCCTTCATGGCGCGCAGGAAGCCTTCCTGCTGCTCGGCCGACATCGAGGCGAAGCTCTTGGCGTTCATCGCGACGCCGTAGCCGCCGACGCCCCAGAGCGCGCGCGTCATGGTCTTCAAGACCTCGCCCCAGCGCGCGGGGGCGGCATAGGTCGGGGTGGTGACGACGCCGTCGACGGTGCCCTGCTGCAGCGCCAGATAGACCTCGGTGGCGGGCATCGAGATCGGTGCGGCGCCGGCCTTGGAGAGCATCGATTCCAGCGGCTTGGAGGGGGCGACGCGGACCTTCATGCCGCTCAGGACGTCGGGCGTCGTGGCCGGCTTGTCGGTGGTGAAGGTGTAGACCGGTCCGTCGTGCCAGATGGCGAGGCCCTTGAGGCGTCGCGACTCGAGGTTTGCGAGGAGCTTCTGTCCGATCTCGCCGGAGAACACCTCCATCGCCTGCTTGGGCGAGGAGAACAGCATCGGCTGATAGAAGATGTCCCACAGCGGGTCGATGGAGGAATAGTAGCTCGTGTAGGGGGCGATGATGTCCACCTGCCCGCGGGCGGCGGCGCGGATCTCCTCCACGGTCGGGACGAGCTGGCCGCCGGGATAGACTTCGATCTTGACCGAGCCGTCGGTGTACTTCGCGACGAGCTCGGCGAAGAGGTCCGCCGTGCGGCCCTTGATGGCGGTGGCGGGGGCTTCATGCGCCAGCTTGAAGACGATCTCTTGCGCCTCTGCGGGGGCGAGTGCGGCCGAGCCGGCCATCGCGGCGATGACGGCCGCGGATCGAATGCCCTTGAGGAAGGTGCGTCGCTGCATTGATCTACTCCTCCATTTTCACCAAAGCATCCTACCTCGGCCGATAATTGCAATGACTTTTTTGTGGCATTGATTGCAGCAATTTTCGCCGGATGCCTATTTCGTGTTCGCCCTCGCTGGCGAGTGGATGGGGTCGAAAGCCCAGGGGCGGCGCCGTTCTCGCGGTTTCGGTATGCGTCAATTGCGGCCTGTTGACACAAATTGACTCGCCACTCGGGCGGTCTAATGTCGCAATGTCCCGTGGGTGGAGCATGACAATGGCGCTGAGTATCCGACGAACATACACGTTCGAGACCATCAAACGGGAGGAGGCGGGCATCGCCGCGGCGACGCCGCTGCGCAAGCTCGCCGTCGCCGTGGTGGTGGAGAATGCGTGGCTCGGCGAATATGTCGCCGACCTCGGCCCCGCCATCGCCGCTTCGGTGGAACTCGGCGAGATGATCGGCGACACCGCCCGCCGCCACTTCGCCCCCGGCGAGGTGCAGAGCTACGGCAAGGGCGGCATCGTCGGCCTCGCCGGCGAGCAGGAGCACGCCAACGCGCTGCTGACCACGCGCTTCGCCGACCCCGTGCGCGAGGCGATCGGCGGCGGCAAGGCGTGGATCTCGTCGATGACGAAGGTCGCCGCGCCGGGCACGCTGATCGACATTCCGATGAACCACAAGGACGACGTCTACGTCCGCTCCCACTATGACGGCATGTCGCTGGTGCTGCCCGACGCGCCGATGCCGGACGAGATCGCCGTCATCGTGTGCTTTGCCACCGGCGGGCGGCTCAACGCGCGCGTCGGCGGCCTCACCCACGACGAGGTGATGGCCCGCGAGGCGGCCGGCAAATGAAAGTCGCCGTCGTCAACATCGGCAGCATCCTGACGGGCGATCTCGCGGCACCGTTCGCCGCGGGCGACGTCATCGTCATGAACGAGGGTAGGATCGAGACGATCGGCACCGATTGCCCGCCCGACTGCGACGTGGTGATCGACGCCGCCGGAACGGTCGCGATGCCGGGGCTGATCGACAGCCACGTTCACATCACCTTCGGGGACTACACTCCACGCCAGCGCACCGTGGGGTTTCTGGAAAGCTACGTGCACGGCGGCGTGACCACCGCGATCTCCGCCTCGGAGGTCCACGTGCCCGGACGGCCGCGCGACCCCGCCGGTGTCAAGGCGCTCGCCGTCGCGGCGATGAAGTCGTTCGCCGAGTACCGCCCCGGCGGCATGCGGGTCCACGCCGGCTCGCTCATCCTGGAGCCGGGCTTGACCGAGGCCGACTTCGCCGAGCTCGCCGCCCTCGGCGTCTGGATGGTGAAGGCGGGCTTCGGCGACTTCACCGATCCCGACGAGTACGCCCCCTTCGTCGCCATGGCGCGGGCGCACGGCATGGTCTCCATGGTCCACACCGGCGGCTCGTCGATCCCCGGCTCGAGCGGGATCTGGGCGGAGAACCTCCTCGCGATCCGGCCGGACGTCTCCTACCACGTCAACGGCGGGCCGACGGCGATGCCGGAGGCGGGGTTTGCCCGCCTCGTCGAGGAGTCCGAGATCGCCTTGCAGGTCTGTACCGCCGGCAATCTGCGCACCACGCTGCTCACGGCAGAGCTCCTCACCGGGGCCGGGGCGCTGGAACGCCTCCTGATCGCCACCGACACGCCGACGGGCAGCGGCATCATGCCCCTCGGCATCTTCTACACCATCAGCCACCTCGTCTCCCTGGGCGGCATGGCGCCCGAGATCGCGGTCGCTGCGGCGACCGGCAACAACGCCCGCGTCTATCGGCTGAACAGCGGCATCCTGGCGCCGGGGCGCGATGCCGACCTGGTGCTGATCGACGCCTGTGCCGGCGGCTCGCAGGACGACGCGCTGTCGGGGCTGCGCAACGGCGACATTCCGGCCGTCGGCGCCGTCGTCACCGCGGGCGTCCCGCGCTTCGTGGGCCGCAGCCGCAACACCCCGCAGACCCAGCGCACGGTCCGCGTCGCCCACAGCAATGTGGTGGAGAGGTTCGACGGCGCGGCGCACTAGGTCCGCGGCGTCGGCGGGTGGGCGCGGTCGCCGGCCGGCTCAGGGGCCGGTCAGCGCGGCGATGGTCCACAGGATGAGGACGCCGCCGCCGAGGGACACGGCGAGGAAGGGGCCGTTGAGGCCGTAGACGAGCGCGAAGGGCGAGCGGCGCGAGTAGCGCGACACCACCAGCGACAGCAGCGTGTAGGGGCTGCTGCCGAACGACAGCGCCGAGGCGAGCAGCACGGTGGCGAAGTGGGGGAGCGGGGCGAGCCCGAGCATCTGCGGCGGCAGCGTGTGCGCGAGGAACACGGCGGCGAGGAAAGGGTGGACGCCGGTCGCCGAGAAGGCGAGCGCGAGCCCCAGGAGGGTGAGGATCGACAACGGCGCCGAGCCCGACACCCATCCCCCGATGGTGGCGACGGCGGCGGGCGGGATGGCGCCGGAGAGAACCATCATCATCGTTCCGCCGGCGGCGAAGAACAGCGCCTCGGGCGCGACGCTCGGCAGGATGCGCCGCGCGTCGCCCACGAGCTCGGTCGCGGCGGTGCGGATGTCGCCGGCGAGGAGGCGGTGACAGATGAAGGCGTAGACCGGTGTCTGGACGACGATGACGATCGCCGTCGGCATCCCCGTCACGGCGTGGAGGAGGAGGCTGGAGGCGAGGAACACCGCCATCAGCCCGATGAGCGGCAGGAGGGCGCGAATGAGCGCGCCGGCGCCGCCCCGCTTCGCCGTCGTCTTGCTCGCGACGGACGGGCCGACGGCGAGCGATACGAGCGAGGCGAAGAGGCCGAGGCCGAGCCCGTAGGGCGCGACGTCCGGCCACTCGAGCTCGGGATAGACGAGCAGGATCAGCGCCATGTTGCCGAAGATCGGGCTCCAGCAGCAGGCCGCCAGGAAGCCGCGATGGATCACCGCGAGCACCGCCATGGGCGGCTCCTCGTCGACCTTTCGCGTGGCGCTCGTCATCTCGCACAAGAGCACCGAGCCGCCGATGTTGAGGAGGGCGGGGAAGAGGTGGGCGACGCCGGTGACGAACACGTTGGGTGCCACGAGGTCGGGCCGGAAGAGAGCCGCGGAGATCGAGGAGAAGAGGCGGCTGCGGCGCGCCACCGCGACGAGGAGCGACACGCTCGACATCAGCGAGATGAACACCCCGCCGATCGCGAGGCCCTGGCCGACGGAGGCGCGGGGCGCGGGCGTGACCGGGAGGAGGACGATCGCCGCCGTCGCCATGCCGATCGTCATCAGCGCGAGGCGGCGCGGCATGCGTCGGCCGGCGAGCACGACGAGCACCACCACCGCGAGCGCCGAGACGATCGCGAGCGAGCGCGGGGCGCCGGACGTCATCGCCGACGCGCACACGATCAGCGTCAGCACCCCGAGGGCGACGACGTCGTCGCGGCGTCGGGTGGGGACCCCCGGCCGCATCAGGCGCGGCCGACGCGCGGGTGAGGCGCCGGCCGGCGTGCGCGACCGCGGCGGTCGGAGGCGACGGCCCTCGTCCCGTCCCGGTCTCGCCGGGGAAGGCGCGGGCGGACGCGCGGACGATGTCCGAACCTGTGAGCGTCGTCGGGGACGGGGGCGATCATGATCATGGGATAGCCGATCCGTTCGGCGACCGCTACTGCTGCACCTGCGAGATCGGTGGAGAGGGCGGGCGCCGCCACGGCGGTGTGGCTGCCGAATCCCGCGCTGCGGTGCGCCATCGCGGACGCGAGGGATGGCCCCTCCGCCGGCCACCCGCCGCGTCAGTGGCCGACGGTGGAGGAGAAGAGGTTGATGACGACGACGCCCGCGATGATGAGACCGATGCCCATCATCGCCGGCGCGTCGAGCGCCTCGCCGTAGCGGAACCAGCCGATCGCCGTGACGAGGACCACCCCGAGGCCGCCCCAGATGGCGTAGACGACGCCCGTCGGCATCGTGCGCATGGGAAAGGTGAGGAGCCACAGGGCGAGGGCGTAGCCGAGGATGGTGATGAGGCTCGGCACCAGGCGCGTGAAGCCCGCCGAGCGCGACAGCGCCATCGTGGCGATGACCTCGAGCACGATCGCGGTGCCGAGGAGAAGGTGCGTGGCGTTCACGGCGGGTCTCTCGCTGGGGCCGATTTGTCCGCAGGGAGCGGCGGCCGCGCTACACGGCGTCGATGGTCTCGCGCTGATGTTCGCCGAACTGGAGGGTGGCGAGGCGGGCGTAGACACCGTCGCGGCGCGTCAGCTCGGCGTGGGTGCCGGTCTCCACGATGCGCCCTTCGTCGAGGACCACGATGCGGTCGGCGTTCACCACCGTGGCGAGGCGGTGGGCGATGACGAGGGTGGTGCGGTCGACCATCAGCCGCTCCAGCGCCTCCTGGATCAGCGCTTCGCTCTCGGCGTCGAGGCTGGAGGTCGCCTCGTCGAGAAGCAGGATCGGCTCGTCCTTGAGGAGCGCGCGGGCGATGGCGATGCGCTGCCGCTGTCCGCCCGAGAGGGTGACGCCCCGCTCGCCCACGATCGTGTCGTAGCCGTCCGGAAGCTTCGCGACGAAGGGGGCGACGCGGGCGGCCTCGGCGGCGGCCTTCACCTCCGCGTCGGTGGCGCTCGGGCGGCCGATGCGGATGTTCTCGGCGATCGAGGCGGCGAGGACCATCGTATCCTGGGGCACCACCGCGACGCGCGAGCGCAGCGCCGTGAGGTCGGCCTCGCGCACGTCGACACCGTCGACGCGGACGCGCCCGCCCGCGACGTCGTAGCTGCGCGCGATGAGCTGGAAGAGGGTGGTCTTGCCGGCGCCGGAGGGACCGACGAGCGCCACCGTCTCGCCCGGCGCGACCTTGAGGTCGATGCCGTTGAGGATGGGGCGGGTCGGGTCGGCGGGATAGGCGAAGCGCACATTCTCGAAGGTGACGGCGCCCTGGGCCGGTTCGGGAAGCGCCACCGGATGCGTCGGGCTCTCGATGTCGGGCACTTCGGCGGCGAGATGGGCGAGACGCTCGGCGGCGCCGGCCGTCTGCTCCACTTCGCCCCACACCTGGCTGAGTTCCGACAGGGCCCCCGCCGCGAACACCGCATAGAGCACGAACTGGCCGAGCGCGCCGGCCGTCAACTCGCCCGACAACACGTGCTGCGCGCCGAGCCACAGCACGCCGACGATGGCGGAGAACACGATGAAGATGACGATGGCGGTGAGCGCGGCGCGCGCCGCCGTGGCTCCGCGCGCGCTCTCGAACGCCTCGAGCGCCCCGGCTCGATAGCGCTCGGCGACGCGCCCTTCGGCGACGAAGGACTGGAGCGTGCGCACCGCGCCGATCGCCTCCGTGGCGTAGGCGGAGATGCCGGCGAGCGTATCCTGTGCGGCGCGCGACTTGCGGCGCACCATGCGGCCGAGCGCCACGAGGGGCAGCACCAGGAGCGGGATCGCGAGCAGCGCCACGCCCGACAGGGTGGGGCTCGTGATCACCATCATGGCGATGGCGCCGACGAACATCAGGAAGTTGCGCAGCGCCACCGAGGCGCTCGCCCCCACGGCCGCCTTGATCTGGGTGGTGTCGGCGGTGAGGCGCGAGACGATCTCGCCGGAGAGGGTGCGGTCGAAGAAGGCCGGGGAGAGCGACATCACACGCGCGAACACGTCGGACCGCAGGTCGGCGACGACGCGCTCGCCGAGCGTGGTCACGAGGTAGTAGCGCATGGAGGAAGCCACCGCGAGTGCCGCCGCCACCACGATGAGCATGCCGAAATAGGCGTCGACGAAATCCGCGTTGTCGGTGCCGAAGCCGAAGTCGATGACCCGGCGCACGGCGAGCGGGACGGCGAGGGTGGCGATGGTCGCCGCGAGCATGGCGAGCACCGCGAGGGTGAGGCGGCCCCGATAGCGCAGCGCGTAGGGGGCGAGGAAGCCGAGCGGCTTCAGCGGCACGCGCTCGCGCCGTCCGCCGCGGGATGAGGGGTCGGCGGCGGGCGCCACTTTCTTTCGACCAAATCGCATGCCTCTCCCAACTCCCGCACGCGACTAATGTCAATGTGCAACATTCTGCAACTTGCGCCCGGCCTCGCGAAGGGCTAGATGCCACGGGTTCCCATATCGCATGGCCTTCGATACTGCGGTTTTTTCGCCGGCGAGGCCTGCCGACACCGACGAAGGCTCTGAGGATCCGCCATGAAGAAGGACATCCACCCGGACTATCACGCGGTCACCGTCGTGATGACCGACGGCACCGAGTATATGACCCGCTCCTGCTCCGGCCAGGCGGGCGACACCATCCGCCTCGACATCGACCCGCGCACCCATCCGGCGTGGACGGGCGGTCAGCAGACGCTGCTCGACCGTGGCGGCCGCATTTCGCGCTTCAACAACAAGTTCAAGGGCATCCCCGGCATGTGATGCCGGCGCGACGTCGCGTCGCGCCACTGTTTTGCGGATCCCGAAACGCCGTCGCACCCTGCGGCGGCGTTTTCGCGCGTCCGGCGTGCGGCCGGTGCGGGCTCAGCCCTTCGGTCGCCGGGCCGCCGCGAACGCGGCCTCGACGCGCGAGCGCTCGCCCACCGCGTTGACGAGGAGGAGCACCAGGCGCGCGTTGAGCGCCGCGCTCTCCGCCTCGGACAGGCCCTCGTGGAGGGCGAGGAGCTCGGCGTAGATCTCGTCGCCGTCGAGGCCGAGACGGTAGGTGGCGCTGTCCATCAGGCGAGCTCCTTGGTGCGGGCCGAGGCGGCCTCCACGGCGGCGTCGATCTCGGCGGTGCCGGCCTCGCCCGGCGCCCAGCTCGCGGCGATATGCTGGTCGGGCCGCACCAGGAAGAGGCCGCGTCCGTAGCGTTCGGCGGCAAGGCTCTCGGAACCGAGCGTCAGCACGGGGAGTAAGGTCGCCGGCGCCGCCGTGCCGATCGCGAGCAGCGAAAAGCGCCCGCCGAGACGCTCGAGCAGGAAGCCGCCGTCGAGCGGGGCGTCGGGGCACGGGTCACCGGGATGAACCGGTCCGCCGCCACCGTCGGGGGCGGCGGCAACGTGCCCGCGCAGTGATGCGGGGCGGGAGAGGCGGCCGGAGTTGATCATCGGCCGGGCGAAGGGATGGTCCTCCGCGAGCGCCAGGAGCTGGTCGCGGAAGAGGCGCTCCATCGGCGTGCGCGGCGACATGAAGTTGGTGGAGCGGGACGAGTTCGTGATGTTCTCGTCCGTCGCGTGGACGCGCTCGCGATCGTAGGTCTCGAGCAGCGCCGCATCGGCCTCGCCCTTCACCACGGCGGCGAGCTTCCAGGCGAGATTGTCGACGTCCTGGATGCCGCCGTTGCCGCCGCGGGCACCGAACGGGCTCACCACGTGGGCGCTGTCGCCGGCGAAAATCACCCGCCCGTGGACGAAGCGGGCGAGGCGGACGCAGCGGAACGTGTAGAGCGAGACCCAGTCGAGGGTGAAGGGGCGGCCGCCGACGGCCTTCTCGATGCGGGGAATCACGTTCTCGGGCCGCTTCTCCACCTCCGGGTCGGCGCTCGCGTCGAGCTGCAGGTCGATGCGGTAGATGTCGTCCGGCTGCTTGTGGAGGAGGGCGGTCTGGCCGGGGTGGAAGGGCGGCTCGAACCAGAACCAGCGCTCGGAGGGGAAGTCGGCCGTCATCTCCACGTCGGCGATGAGGAAGCGGTCCTCGAAGGTGGTCCCCTCGAACTCCAGCCCCATCAGGTGCCGAATGGTGGAGCGCGAGCCATCGGCGGCGATCAGGTAGCGGCCGGCGAGATCGTAGCGCCCGTCCGGCGTCTCGATGGTGGCGGTGACGCCCGCTTCGGTTTGCGCCAGGCCGACGAGGCGGCTCTTCCAGCGCAGGTCGATCAGCTCGGGAAAGTCGCGGGCGCGATCGACGAGATACTCTTCGACATAATATTGCTGGAGGTTGATGAAGGCGGGCATTTTGTGCCCGTCCTCCGGCAGGAGGTCGAAGGAATAGACCTCGCGCTCGCCGTGGAAGAGGCGGCCGACCTTCCACGTCACCCCCTTTTCCACCATGCGCTCGCCGACGCCGAGGCGGTCGAAGATCTCGAGCGTCCGCTTGGCCCAGCAGATCGCGCGCGAGCCGACGGAGACGACGTCGCTCTCGTCGACGACGACGCTCGCGACCCCGTGGAGCGCGAGATCGATGGCGGCGGCGAGGCCGATGGGGCCGGCGCCGACGATGACGACGGGCGCGTCCCGCACCGGGCCTCCCGTCAGCTCCGGCGGCGCGACGTAGTCGAACGGCCGATACGTGTAGCGCGGCATGGCGTTCTCCCTGATGTCAGCGTCCCGCCGCTCCATCGGCGGCGGGATCGGTTCGTTCGGGGCGGGGATCAGCCCTGGAGCGCGGCCCAGATCTCCCGGTCCCGCTCGGCGGTCCACACCCGCGGCGTGTCGATGCCGAGCGCCTCGTCGTAGGCGCGGGCGACGTTGAAGGGGAAGCAGTGCTCGTAGATGGCGTAGTCGCCGAACTTCGGGTCGCACACGGCGCGCACCGCCTCGCCCGCCTCCTTCAGCGAGCCGCCGCGGGCGGCGACCTGCGAGACCGCGCGATAGTGGCTGTCGACGAAGTCGCGCGTGTTCTCGATCGCCTCCTCGACAACCGCGTCGCCGACGAGGGCGTCGCCGCGGCCGGGGGCGATGGCCGCCGGGCGGAACGCCTTCACGTTGTCGAGCGTGCCGCCCCAGTCGCGGAAGTGGGCGTCGCCGCAATAGCAGGCGGACTTGTACTCCACGATGTCGCCGGTGAAGAGCACGCCGGCATCCGGCACCCAGGCGACGATGTCGCCCGCCGTGTGCGCCCGGCCGACGTGCATCAGGTCGACGCGGCGCTTGCCGAGATAGACGCTCATCGCAGTGGCGAAGGTCATGGTGGGCCAGGTGAGGCCGGGAATGCTCTCGTGCCCCTCGAAGAGGCGCGGGAAGCGGCCGAACTCGGAGTCCCAGTCCTCCTTGCCGCGCTCGGCGACCATCGAGCGGCAGACGTCGGAGGCGATGATCTCGGACGCGCCGTAGGCCGAGGCGCCGAGCACGCGCACGGCGTGATAGTGCGACAGCGTCACGTACTTGATCGGCTTGTCCGTCACCGTGCGGATCTTCTCCACCACCATGTTGGCGAGGCGCGGTGTCGCCTGCGCATCCATCACCATCACGCTGTCGTCGCCGATGATGACGCCGGTGTTGGGATCGCCCTCGGCGGTGAAGGCCCACAGATCCGGGCCGATCTCGGTGAAACTGACCTTCTTTTCCGTCAGGTCGCCCGCCGATGCGAAGGACTTCGCCATTGTCTTCTCCCTAAGGTGTCGCCGCGGCGGAGGCGCCGCGGCGGAGGTGTCAGGCCCAGCGGTTGGCCACCGCGGGCAGAATGCGGCCGGTCGCCTCGCCGAAGCCGATGCGGTAGCCCTCGCCCTCGCAGTGGCCGCGCAGGGTCAGGCGGTCGCCGTCCTCGATGAAGGAGCGCGTCTCGCCGGTGTCGAGGGCGAAGGGCTCCTTGCCGCCCCACGAGATCTCGAGGAGCGAGCCGTGCTCGCCGCGCGTCGGGCCGGAGATGGTGCCGGAGCCGAGGAGATCGCCCACGCGCATGCCGCATCCGCCGACCGCGTGGTGGGCGAGCTGCTGGGCGGACGAATAGTACATCTCGCGATAGTTGGTGCGGCTGATGATGGTCTCGCGATCGGCGCCGGGAGGCTCCATCGCCACTTCGAGGTGGATGTCGTAGAGGCCGGGTGCCGCCTGGTGGAGATAAGGCAGCTCCGGCACCTCGCGCGGCGGCAGCGGGGCGCGGAACGGCTCGAGCGCCGCCCGCGTCACCACCCACGGGCTGATGGTGGTGCCGAACGCCTTGCCCTGGAAGGGGCCGAGCGGCACGTACTCCCAGGCTTGGATGTCCCGGCTCGACCAGTCGTTGAGGAGGACGTAGCCGAAGATCATCGCGTCGGCCTCTTCGACGGTGATCGGCGCGCCCCAGGGCGAGGCGACGCCCACCACGGCGCCGAGCTCCAGTTCGATGTCCATCCGCAGCGACGGGCCGAAGGTGGGCGCGGCCGCGTCGGGTGGCTTGCGCTGGCCGAGCGGGCGATGGATGTCGGTGCCCGACACCACCACCGAGGAGGCGCGCCCGTTGTAGCCGATCGGAATGTGCAGCCAGTTGGGCGGAAGCGCGTTCTCCGGCCCGCGAAACATCGTGCCGACGTTGGAGGCGTGCATCTTGGAGGCGTAGAAGTCGGTGTATTCGCTCACCGCGAAGGGGAGGTGGTGGGTGACCGCGTCGAGCGGCACCAGGGCGTCGTCGATGGGCGTCTCGGCGCCCTCGGCGAGGAGGGTGGTGAGCTGCTCGCGCACCCGTGCCCAGGCCGCTGGCCCGAGCGCCATGAACGGGTTGAGGCGGTCGGCCGCGAACACCGGCGCGCCCGCGTCGAGCCGGCCGTCGGCCTCGAGCGCGGCGAGGTCGAGCGCGAAATCACCGATCGCCACCGCGCAGCGCGGCGGCGATCCGGCGGTGGAGATCACCCCGAAGGGCAGGTTGTTGAGCGGGAAGTCGCTGGTGGCGCTGTTGGCGCTCGCGATGCGGCTCGCGATCAAAGGCATGGGCAGGCTCGATGTGCGTCGGAAGGGGCGGCGCGCCGGAGCGCGCCGGGGGAGCGATCCATGCTCACTTGATGCCGGGGGTGCCGTCGAACTTCTTCTCAAGCCCTTCCCAGCAGTCGACATAGTTGTCCTGGAGCGGGGCCTCCTCCGCGGCGAAGCGGGTGAGGTGCTGGGGAAAGCGCGTCTCGAACATGAACGACATGGTGTCCTTCAGCTTCACCGGCACCATCGGCTCGTTGGACGCCTTCTCGAAGGCGTCGTGATCGGGCCCGTGGGGCAGCATCATGTTGTGCAGGCTCATGCCGCCGGGCACGAACCCTTCGGGCTTCGCGTCGTAGACGCCGTAGATGTTGCCCATGAGCTCCGACATGATGTTCTTGTGGTACCAAGGCGGGCGGAAGGTGTGCTCGGCCGGCAGCCAGCGTTCGGGGAAGATCACGAAGTCGATGTTGGCGGTGCCCTCCACGCCCGAGGGCGCCGTCAGCACGGTGAAGATCGACGGGTCGGGGTGATCGAAGAGGATCGCGCCGACGGGGGAGAAGGCGCGCAGGTCGTACTTCGCCGGCGCGTAGTTGCCGTGCCAGGCAACGACGTCGAGCGGCGAGTGGCCGATCGGTGTCTCGTGGAACTGGCCGCACCACTTGATGATCACGCGACCCTCGCAGGCGCGGTCCTCGAAGGCGGCGACGGGGGTCTTGAAGTCGCGCGAGTTGGCGAGGCAGTTGGCGCCGATGGGGCCGCGGCCGGGCAGGGCGAACTTCGCCCCGTAGTTCTCGCACACGAAGCCGCGGGCGGGACCGCCGGCGAGCTTCACCGCGAACAGCATGCCGCGCGGCAGGATGGCGATCTCGAGCGGCTCCACCGCCATCACGCCGAGCTCGGTCTCGATGATCAGCGCCCCGTCCTGCGGCACGATCAGGAGCTCCGAATCGGCGGAGTAGAACCACTCGTCCTCCATGTCCGCCGTCGCGAGGTAGATGTGGGCGGCCATACCCACCTGGGTGTTCACGTCGCCGGCGGTGGTCATCGTGCGCATGCCGGTGACGAAGGTCAGCCGCTCCGACGTCATCGGCACCGGGTCCCAGCGATACTGGCCGAGGCTGATGATGGCGTCGTCGACGTGCGGCGCCGACTTCCAGTACGGAACGTCGATCTTGGAAAAGCGCGTGACGTGCTTCACCGAGGGGCGGATGCGGTAGCACCAGGTCCGCTCGTTCTGGCCGCGCGGGGCGGTGAAGGGGGTGCCGGACAGCTGCTCGGCATAGAGGCCGTACTCGCACTTCTGCGGCGAGTTCTGGCCCTGGGGCAGGGCGCCCGGCAGCGCCTCGGTCTCGAAATCGTTGCCGAAGCCGGGCATATAGCCGTCCACCGTGCCGGCGCCCGTCGTGGCGCGGGCGAGCTTCGTCATGTCGACGTGCTTGTTCATGGCGCTTCTCTCCAATGCGGCTCCCGGACGGTGCCGTTCGGCACCCGTGCCCGCCGTTGTTCGTTCCGCCGTCTCGCGGGCGGCGCGCTTGCGCCGCGACAGGGCAGCGGATACGCTTGAAATATATCGTTGGAAATGAAATGAGTCAAAGCGCGAACTTCGAGCTCGACGCCTTTTTGCCCTACCAGCTCGCCATTCTGTCGAGCCGGGTCAGTGCCGAATTCGCCGAGATCTACGGACGTCGGTTCGGCCTGAGCCTTGCCGAGTGGCGCGTGGTTGCTCACCTGTCCGCCGCCGACAAGGTGTCGACGCGGGAAGTGTTCGCACGTGTCGATCTCGACAAGGCGAAGATCAGCCGTGCGGCGCAGCGGCTTGAGGCGAACGGTCTCATCGAGAAGCGCCAGAGCGCCGTCGACCGCCGCCTGGTGGAGATGAGCCTCACCCAGAAGGGGCGCGATATGATGGCGGAGATCGCCCCCATCGCGCGCCGCTTCGAGGCCGACTTCCTCGCTCGCTTCGCCGACGGCGACGGCCGCGCGTTCCAGCGATTGGTGATGGAGGCGCTGGAGGCTTCGAAATGATTCTCTACGACTATTGGCGTTCATCGGCGGCCTACCGGGTCCGCATCGCGCTCAACCTGCTCGACATGAAGTACGAGCTCGTGCCGGTGGATCTGACCGCGGGCGAGCAGCGCTCGGCGGCGCACCTTGCCCGCAACCCGCAGGGCCTCGTGCCGGCGCTCGAGATCGACGGGGTGATGATGACCCAGTCGCTCGCCATCATCGAATATCTCGACGAGACGCGTTCCGCGGGCTTCCGTCCCGCCGAGCCGGTGGAGCGGGCGAAAGTGCGCGCCATCGCCTACGCCATCGCGATGGACCTCCACCCGATCTGCAACCTCTCGGTGGCGCAGGCGGCGGTGAAGGCGTCCAACGGGGCGATCGGGATGAAGGACTGGATGCACACCTTCATCGGCCCGCGCATGCTCGCGGTGGAAGAGATGCTCGACCGCTCGCGCACCGGCCGCTTCGTCCACGGCGACCGGCCGGGGATCGCCGACATCTGCCTGGTGCCGCAAGTCTACAACGCCCGCCGCTGGGAGGTCGACCTTTCGGCAATGCCCCACACCCTCGCGATCGACGCGGAGATGGCGGCGCTGCCGGCCGTCGCCGCCGCCCACCCCGACCGCGCGCGGCCGGGCTGAGGTCAGCCGGAGAGGCTGGGCAGCCATAGGACGATGCGCGGCATCATCGCCACCGCGAGAAGGGCGGCGAGCTGGAGGAGCACGAAGGGGATGATGCCGCGATAGATGACGCCGATCCCCACCCCCGGCGGCGCGACGCCGCGCAGATAGAAGAGGGCGTAGCCGAAGGGCGGGGTGAGGAAGGAGGTCTGGAGGTTGACGGCGAGGAGGATCGCGAACCAGATCATCGTGTCGTCGGGCGAGAGGCCGAAGTCGAGCCCGCCCACCACCGGCGCCACGATCGGCACCACGACGAGGGTGATCTCGACCCACTCCAGGAAGAAGCCCAGCACGAAGACGAGGCCGAGGATCATCGCGAGCACCAGATAGGGGCTCCCCTCGTGCACGGCGAAGAGGTCTTCGATCATGTCGTCGCCGCCGAGCTTGCGGAAGACGACGCTGAAGATGGTGGCGCCGATCATCACGAAGATGATCATCGCCGTGGTCTTGGTGGTGTCGCGCAGCGAGGTGGCGAGGGTCGAGAACGACAGGCGGCCGGAGAAGAGGGCGAGGAGCATCGCGCCCAGGGCGCCGATGGCGGCCGATTCGGTGGGGGTCGCGACGCCGGCGACGATGGTGCCGAGCACGGCGAGGATGAGCACCACCGGAGCGAGGAGGTCCACCACCAGCCGGCCGATGGCGGCGAGGCGGTTCGCCGCGCGCTCGTGCTCGGCGGCGGGCATGCGATGCGGCGCGAAGATCGCGATGAATGCGATGTAGACGAGATAGAGGCCGCCGAGGAGGAGGCCGGGCCCGACGGCGCCCATGAAGAGGTCGCCCACCGAGACGCGCATCTGATCGCCGAGGACGATCAGCATGATCGACGGCGGGATGAGGATGCCGAGGGTGCCGGAGGCGGCGATGAGGCCGGTGGAGATCTTCGGATCGTAGCCGTTCTTCATCATCGTCGGCAGCGCCATCATGCCCATCAGCACCACCGAGGCGCCGATGATGCCGGTGGACGCGGCCATGACGATGCCGATCACCGTGACGGCGAAGGCGTAGCCGCCGGGCACCCCGCGAAAGGTCGCCGCCAGCGAGCGCAACAGCCGCTCCGCGATGCCCGACCGCTCCAGCATCAGCCCCATGAAGACGAAGAGGGGGATCGCGATGAGGAGCCAGTTGGTGAGGATCCCCGAATAGATCCGCGACACCGAGGTCGACAGGAAGATGATCGGCACGTCGGCGACGAGCGCCGTCAGGATGCCGACGCCCCCGAGCACGAACGCCACCGGATAGCCGACGAAGATCCCGATCATCAGCGCCACGAGCATGATGGTCGGCCAGACAAACTCGTTCATTGGTCCTCGTCCGCGTCGCGACCGGAAATGAGGGCGGCCAGGGTGCCGACCGCCCGCGCCAGGCCGGCGATGGCGAGAAGGCCGAAGGCGAGCGGGATGCAGGCCTTGAGGAACCACCTGTCGGTGAGGCCGCCGTAGGTGGAGGCTTCGCCGCTCGTCCAGGAGGTGAGGGCGAATTTCACGCCGAACCAGGTGATGATGATGCAGAGCGGCAGCAGGAAGATGAGGTCGCCGATCACCTCGACCACCTGCCGCACGCGCGGCGGGAAGGCGGCCGACAGGAAGTCCACGTTGACGTGCGCGTCGTCGCGCAGCGCATAGACGCCGCCGAAGAGGACGAGAAGGGCGAAGATCGTCCATTGCAGGTCGGTGAGGGTGTTCACCGTGACGGCGGAGCCGAGGAAGGGCACGTCGCCCTCCCACCCGGCGATGCGGTTGACGCCGACCTGCCCGGCCACCACCGCCGTCACCACGAAGACGATGAGGGGCAGGATGAGCCACGACACGGCCTTGCCGAGGAAGGCGGTCAGGTCGACGATGATGCGGCAGGTCTTGATCATGGCGTCCGGCGAAGGGGGATCGGCGTCGCGCCGGTCCCCTGGTCAGAGTCGCTGTGGTCCGAACCTCGGACGGTGGATCGTCAGTGACGCGGCAGCGCCTGGAGCGTATCCCACTCGCCGACCTTGTCGATGTAGTTGACGAGGGACTCGTAGGCCTCCTTGAAGATCGCGTCCTTCTCCGCCTCTTCCTCCATCACCTCGGTGGAGGCTTCGCGCAGCGCCGCGAGCACCTCGTCGGGGAAGCGCCGCACCGTCACCCCGGCCTCGCGGATCTTGGCGATCGCCTCGCTCTGGGCGCGCAGCTGGTCGGCGAGGTTGTAGGTGATGTTCGCCTTGCAGGCCTCCACCATGATCGCCTGGGTCTCCTCGTCGAAGCCGTTCCAGACGTCCATGTTGATGATGATGGAGTCCCAGCTCGAGGGCTGATGCCAGCCGGGGAAGTAGTAGTTCTTGACGATCTTCTGGAAGCCGAAGCCGATGTCGAGCTGCGGCGCGGAGAACTCGGTGGCGTCGATGCGGCCGGTCTCGAGCGACACGTAGATCTCGCCGGCGGGGACGAGCTGGGTGTTGGCGCCGAGGCGGGCGAGCGCTTTGCCGCCGAGGCCGGCGATGCGCATGTTGAGGCCCTTGAAGTCCTCCGGCGTGTTGATCTCCTTGTTGAACCAGCCGCCGGCTTCGGGAACCACCAGGTGGCAGGGGATCACCTTCACATTGTGCGCGTCGTAGGCCTTCTGGATGATCTCGAGGCCGCCGCCTTCGAACATCCAGGAGAGGGCGACGTCGGGCGTCGGGCCGAACGGCATCGAGCCGATGAGGTTGGCGACGGGAATCGTCTCCGCCCAGTAGCCGATCCAGTCGAAGCCCATCGGGATCGCGCCGGAAGAGACGGCGCCGAACACCTCGAACGGCGGGACGAACTCACCGGCGCCGTGAACGTCGATCTCGATGTCGCCGTCGGTCATCAGCGCGACGCGGTCGGCCCAGAGCTGCGGGCTCGGCCCGATCGAGGGCACCTGCAGGCCGAAGACGCTCTGAAGGTCGAAGCTCTCGGCAGCGGCGGGCGACGCAGCCCCGGCCATGGCAGCGAGCATCGCCACCGTGATGGTCTTTCTCATTGTTCCTCCCACGAGCCCGGATCATTGCCGGTTGTTCGTTATGGCTGATCGCATTTGTCATATACAAATTTAGAGGGGGGATCAACTGGAACACTCGCCCCGCGTCGACGGTTTGTTAGATCGAGCGAAACAATGAGCCCGAGGCTGGCGAGGAGGAGCGCCGCCCACTGCAGGAGGCTCGGCACGCTCCCCGACATCGGGACCGCGAGAAAGGCGGCGAGCGGCGGCACCAGGGCGGTGAAGAGCGCGGCGCGGCCGGAGCCGAGCAGCGAGATCGCCGCGGCGAAGGCGATGATGGCGAGCAGCCCGCCGAGGACGCCCTGATAGATCGCCTGCATCACCCACGCGACGACGGGTTGATGGCTCGGCGAGAAGAACGCCACGTAAATCGGGCCGAACAGCACCGTGGAGATCAGCGCGACGGTGGCGGTGGTGTCGACGGGATCGAGCCGCCAGCGGCCGAGGAGATAGGTGAAGGAGCCCCACAGGAAGCCGGAGCCCATGAAGCAGAGATCGCCGACCCAGGGCGCGTGGGTGAGGCTCTTGTGCTCGGGCTGGTCGAACCCCACCAGCGCGAGGCCGACGATGAGGATCGCCATGCCGAGGAGTCGCTGCGGCGGAATCGCGCGGCGCTCCACGACGAGGGAGAGGGTGTTCGCGACGATCATCGTCATCGCCGGTCCGATGACCACGGCGTGGGCGAGCGGGGCCATGCCGAAGCCGAGATTGATCAGGTAGGAGAAGGGCGGCCCGATGCCGATGGTGAGCACCAGCGCTCGCCCCAACCCGACGCGGACGAGCCGCCGCGACCGCGTCAGCGCGTAGGGCAGGACGAGCAGCGCCGGCACCGCGTAGCGCAGGATGACGAGGTCGGCGCCGGTGAAGCCCGACGAGCGGCCGATGTCGACGCCGACATTGTAGATCGCCCAGGCGATGGCGGCGCCGGCTCCGCAGAGGGTGCCGCGCAGGGTGGCGCCGCCGGGTCTCAATCGTTGGCTCGGGCCATGTGGCGGGCGGCGATGTAGCCGAACGTCACGGCGGGGCCGAGGGTGATGCCGCCGCCGGGGTAGGCGCCACCCATGATGCTCGCCGCGTCGTTGCCGGCGGCGTAGAGGCCCTCGATGGGCTGGCGGTGCTCGTCGAGCACGCGGGCGTTCTCGTCGGTGGCGAGGCCGACGAAGGTGCCGAGGTCGCCGACGACGAGCTTCACCGCATAGAACGGGCCCTTCTCGACGGGCGCGACGCAGGGGTTGGGGGTGTGCTCCGGGTCGCCGAGGGAGCGGTTGTAGGCGGTGCTGCCCTTGTGGAACTCCGGGTCCTCGCCGCGTCGGGCGGGGCCGTTGAAGCGCTCGACGGTCCGCTGCAGCTCCGCCGGGTCGGCGCCGATCTTCTCGGCGAGCTCGGCGAGCGTCTTGCCGACGATCAGATAGCCCGTCGCCACCTCGCGGCCGTAGGGGACGGGGGCGGGCTTGGCGTAGCCGAGCCCGTATTTGCGGAAGGTGGGATGGTCGGCGATGAAATAGGCGCAAATCTCGCCCCCTTCCTCGCCGCAGCGGGCCACCATCGCCTGGCAGAAGACGTGGTAGGAATCCGCCTCGTTGACGAAGCGGCGGCCGGAGCGCGTCACGGCGATGATGCCGGGCTTGGAGCGGTCGACGAAGTGGGGGAAGGTACCGAGCGTGCCGTCGGGCCGCACGGGGCGGGAGATCGGCACCCAGGCGGCCGCATTGGGGAGCGTGTCGTCGACGTAGGCCCCGACCGCTTCACCGAGCCGCAGCCCGTCGCCGGTATTGCCCGGCGGGGCGGGGGAGGCGTGCTCGTAGCCGGAGGGCGAGTGGGGGAAGAGGGCCTTGCGCCGCACCGCGTCCTGCGGAAAGCCGCCGCAGGCGAGCACCACGCCCTTGCGCGCCGTCACCTCCACCGGCCCCTCCGGGGTGTCGACGAGAGCGCCGATCACGCGCTCCTCCAGGATGCGCAGCTTGCGCACCGGCGCGTTGGTCCAGATCGGCACGTTTCGATCGAACGCCGACTTGGCGAGCCGGGCGACGAGCGCGTTGCCGTTCATGAGGCGCATGGCGCGCCCGTAGAACAGCTTGTCACGCATGAACTTCGCAAACAGCTTCGAGACGAACAGGGCCGAGATCGGTGAGCGGGTGACGCGGAAGAAATGGAGGAGCTCCTTGCCGGACCCGATCATCATGCCGAGGAAGGTGATTTCCGCAAGCGGCGGGCGCAGCCGGGCGATTTCCGGTCCGAGCTCGCGCCCGTCGAACGGGCGGGCGACGATGGAGCGCCCGCCGGGCATCCCGCCCGGAGCGTCGGGGTGGTAGTCGGCGAAGATCGGGCCGAGGTCGAATTGGAGCGCGGTGTTCTCCTCGAAGAACTCCACGGCGCGGGGCGCGGTGTCGAGGTAGGCGTCGACGCGGGCGGGGTCGAAGTGGTCGCCGGTCTGGCCCTTGAGATAGGTGCGGGCGGCGGCGGCGCTGTCCTCGACGCCGGCGCGACGGGCCGGCGCGTTGCACGGCACCCAGAGCCAGCCGCCGGAGCGGGCCGTGGTGCCGCCGAAGACCGGCTCCTTCTCCACCACGAGCACGTCGAGACCGCGGTGGGCGGCCGACACGGCCGCGGAGAGACCGCCGGCGCCGGAGCCGACGACGAGGACGTCGCATTCGTGACGACGCGGCTTGATGGGTGCGTTCATTGGACGAGGTACCCTCCATCGACGGGCAGCAGGGCGCCGGTGACGTAGCTGGACATCTTGGAAGCGAGGAAGAGGACCGGGCCGACGAGCTCCTCCGCTTCGCCGACGCGCTTCATGGGCGTGTGGTCCATGAAGCGGCCGATGGCGGTGGGGTTGGCGCGGGTGGTCTCGGTCATCGGCGTCGCGATCACGCCGGGCGCGATGGCGTTGACGCGGATGCCGACGTCGGCGAGCTCGGCGGCGAGGGCGCGGGTGAACTGCAGGATCGCCCCCTTGCTCGCCGCGTAGGCGGAGATGTTGGGGCCGGCGATCACCGACATGATCGATCCGAGATTGACGATGCGCCCCTTGGTCGCCGTGAGCTGGGGCAGGAAGGCGCGCACCATGTTGCGCGACCCGTCGACGTTGACGCGAAAGATCCGGTCCCACCCCTCGTCGAAGCCCTCCGCCACGAACGGCTCGCGGCGGATGATGCCGGCGTTGTTGACGAGGATCGCGGCCTCGCCGAGCTCCGCCTTCACCGTCTCGGCGACGGCGGCACAGGCCGCCTTGTCCGCAACGTCCACCGCCACGGCGATGGCATGTCCGCCCGCCGCGACGATCTCGTCTGCCGTTTTCCGTGCCGTCTCGCCGTCGATGTCGGCCACGGCCACGTGTGCGCCGGCCCGTGCGAGACCGAGCGCGATGGCGCGCCCGTTGCCCTGGCCCGCGCCGGTGACGACGGCCACCGACCCCCTAACGCCTTCCATCCCGACCGCTCTTGTTGTTCGTGACTAATGAATGCGTTTGACTATATCAAATCGCAAGTCACCGCAACGGGGGCGTCAGTCGAGTCCCTGATCGGCGCCGAGCTCCTGGCTGACGTGGGCAGCGGCCGCCTTGAGGGGGGGCAGGAAGGGTGAGGCGGGCGTGGTGTCGAGGAGGGCGGCGGCGCCAATCATGGTGATGGCGAACTGCATGACGCCGGAGAGGTCGAAGACCGGCACCGACAGGGCGTTCACCCCGGGGACCGGGGGCGGGGAGACGGTGGCGTAACCCTCCCGGCGGATGACGGCGATGTCCTCGGCGGTGAGGGTGGCCGTGTTGCCGACACGCCCGGGCGCGCCGGAGCGGCGTTCGGCGGCGAGCGCCTTGCCGACCATCCGGTCGGGCCCGAAGGCGGCGAACACGCGCCCGCTCGCCGTGCCGGTGATCGAATAGACCGTGCCGGCCTTGGTGTTGATGTGGATCTGGTCGGGGCCCTCGTGGACCTGGATCACGGTGGGGCCGAACGAGCCCCACACCACGATCGCGATGCTGAAGCCGGTTTGCGCCGAGAGTGCGGCGGCCGCCTCCTGGCCGACGCGGATCGGGTCGACGCTGCGCATCCGGACGATGCCGAGATCGAGCGCGGCCGGGCCGAGCCGGTAGCGGGCCGATCCCGGCTCCTGCTCCACCAGGCCGAGGGTGCGCAGGCTCGTGAGATAGGCGTGCGCCTGAGCCGGGGCCATGCCGGCGGTCGAGGCGAGATCGCGCAGCATCATCGGTGTGCAGCTCGCCGCGAGCGCCTCGAGAAGCTCCGCGCTCACCTCCACGGAGCGCACGCCGCGCCCTTCCTTTCTGTTCATCTCATTCTCTCCGGGGGGGCTCAGGCTGCGGCCGTCGCGAGCCCGCTGGTGGTCGCGGTGAGCGTCTCTAGGACCCCGTCGGGGGCGGCGACGTCGAGGCGGGCGGGCGAGCCCATCACGATGATCGCCGCCGTGAGGTCGCCCTCGGCGTCGATCAGGGGGGCGGCGAGGGCGTTGACCCCCGGCACCGGCGTGTTGCGCAGGATCGCGTGGCCGGCGGCGCGCACCGCGGTCGCCGCCTCGCCGATGGCGGTGTCGCGGGTGAGGAGGTCGCCCAAGGCGAGGCGCTCGCGCACGCCGCCGGCGCCGCGCACCTCCACCGTGCGCTCCGGATCGCCGAATGCGGCGAAGACGATCGCCGGCGAGGTCGCGGCGAGGGCGAACATGGTGCCGACGCGGATGTTGACGTTGAGCACCTCCTCGCCGTCGGTGCGGTGGATCACCGTGGGGCCGTGCGGTCCCCAGACGGCGAGCGTCGCCATGATGCCGGCGGTGTCGGCGACGCGCGTGGTGGCGGCGACCGCGGCGGCGAGGGCGGGCTGGGTGCGCAGCCGCGCCATCGCGAGGCGTGTCGCGAACGGGCCGAGGCGGTAGTGGCCGGTGGCGGCGTCCTGCTCCACGAGGCCGGTGCGGCGGTAGCTCGCGAGATAGCCGTGCGCCTGGGCCGGCGCCATCCCGGCCGCCGTCGACAACTCCTTCAACGACATGTCCGCAGGCCCTGCGACGAGCGCCGCGAGGAGCCGCCCCCCCACCTCGAGCGACTGGATGCCGCGTGGCTGTCTTCCCACCGAATCTCCCCTTGCCGCGCGGTCCGTGCGCAACCTCGCTGCCCGCGCGCGTTCTGTGTGAGCTGCACTCTTAGCGCGAGGTCGGGCCGGTGGGAAAGCGCACTCGGCGCGGCGGTCGTGCCGGTTGCGGATGGACCCGTGCCGCCGCATGCGCTTTGTTCGGAGGGGCGGGGCCCACGCGCTCCGATGCTGCCGCAAGGAATGGTCGCCCTCCCATGACACAACGCAAGGGTCCGCTCGCCGGGGTTCGCATCCTCGAGATCGGCCACTTCATCGCCGCGCCCTTCGCCGCCCGCGTGCTCGCCGATCTCGGGGCCGACATCCTCAAGATCGAGCCGCCCGGTGGCGATCCGGTGCGCACCTGGGGCGCCGCCGTCGACGGCCATTCGGTGTGGTGGTCGCAGCACGGCCGCAACAAGCGCTCGATCTGTCTCAACCTCAAGGCGCCGGAGGGTGTCGCGATCGTCAAGCGGCTCGTCGCCGACTGCGACGCGCTCGTGGAGAATCTGCGCCCCGGCCAGCTCGCCAAGCTCGGCCTCGGCGACGACGTGCTGCGCGCGGTGCGCCCCGATCTCGTCATCGCCCACGTGTCGGGCTACGGCATGTCCGGGCCGGCGCGGGACCGGGCGGCGTTCGGCGTGATCGGCGAGGCGGTGGGGGGCCTGCGCTATCTGACCGACCATCCGCCCGGCAAGTCCGATCTGCCGCCGGTGCGCACGGGGGTCAGCATCGGCGATTCCATCGCCGGCCTCTACGCCGCGCTCGGCATCGTGTCGGCCCTCCTCGGACGCACCCGGGGCAACGACGGCCTCACCCTCGACGTCGCCCTCGCCGATGCGGTCCTGTCGCTGATGGAAGGGATGCTGCCCGAATATGGGCGCCTCGGCACCGTGCGCCGGCCGACGGGCTCGACGATCCCCACCGCCGCCCCCTCCAACGCCTATCCGACCAAGGAAGGCCGCTGGATCCTGATCGGCGGCAACTCCAACAATCTCTTCGCCAAGCTGTGCGCGCTGATCGGCCGGCCCGAGCTCGCCCAGGATCCCCGGTTCCTCGACAACCGGCTGCGGGTCCAGAACATGGACGAGCTCGACGAGATCATCGCCGGCTGGACGCGGCGGCACACGGCGGGCGAGGCGCTCGCCCGCCTCGAGGAGGCGGACATTCCCTCGAGCTCCGTCTACTCGGTGGAGGATTGCGTCGCCGATCCGCAGTTCCGCTACCGCGGCATGGTGCGGGACGTGGACGACCCGCTGATCGGGCCGACGCTCCACGCCGGCATCGTGCCGGAGGTGGTGGAGGCCCCGGGCGAGGTCGCCTGGACGGGCCCGGCGGTGGGCGCCCACACCGACGAGGTGCTCGCCGCCGCCGGCATCGACGCCGCCGAGCGGGAGCGGCTTCGGGCCGCCGGCGTGATCGGCTGAGGCGGCGCATCCCTTGCGCCGGCCTTGCGGGTTGGCGACAGTCCATGCTTCGCCCCGAGCCTTGAGGAGAGAGCGATGGACCTGACCTCTCACGATGCGCTGGCGCGCTTCGATCTGATGCCACCCGAAGAGATCGCCAGCCCCGCCTTCGTGGTGTGGGAGGACGGGGTGCGCCACAATCTGGCAAGGAGCGCGGCGGCCGCCGGCGGGATGAGCCGGCTGATGCCCCACCTGAAGACCCATCGGGCTCCCTGGATCGTGCGGATGTTCCTGGAGGAGGGCGTCGAGGCGTTCAAGGCGGCCACCGTGGCGGAGGTCGAGATGGCGGTGGCGGCCGGGGCCAGGCACGTCTTGTGGGCCTACCCGTCGGCGAGCCGGGCCGCGATCGCCCGCTTCGTCGCGATCGCCCGCGCCCATCCCGACGTGCGGCTCGAAGCACTGGTGGAGGACGCCAACGTGCTCGCCGTATGGGAGGAGATGCTCGCCCCCGACGACGCGGTGACGCTGCGCGTCGATCTCGACGTCGGCATGGGGCGGACCGGGGTCGCGCTCGGCTCCATGGCTCTGAGCCTTGCCCGGCGCGTTGCCGCCGCGGGCCGCTTCGCCGGCTGGCACGCCTATGACGGGCACATCGCCGGAGAGCTCGAGGTGCGCCGCGACGAGGTGATGACGAATGCCGAGCGCGTCGCCGGGTTGACCGACGCGCTCGCGGCCGAGGGGATCGTCGCCGACACCGTGGCCGGCGGCAGCTACACCTTCGACCTGTGGCCGGAGGTCGCCGCCTACGTGTCGCCGGGCAGCTTCACCTATTCGAGCGACCAGCACGATGCCGAGCTCACCCACCTCGGCTGGGTGCCGGCCGCCTTCGTGCTGGCGACGGTGGTGTCGCGCCGCAACGGCACCTTCACCCTCGACGCCGGGGCCAAGGCGATCTCGCCCGACAAGCCCCTCGGCGAGCGCTTTCGCAGCGACGGGCGCATCCTCCTGATGAGCGAGGAGCACACGGTGGTGGAGGGGGACGCCGCCATCGGCACCCGCCGCCTCCTGTTGCCGCGGCACGCCTGCACCACGGCCTACCTCTACGACCGCGCCGCCGTCTTCACCGCCACCGGAGAGTGGGAGGTGCGCCGCCAGCTCGGCTCGGCCCGCTAGATCGCGGCACGCCCCTATTCCTGCGGTGGGCGAGGCGTCCGTCTGCCGCATACGCCCCCATGCAGCGGCGTGCCGACGCCGATCGGGCCGACGGCAAGCCCCTTGACGCGGTGGGGTTTCGGCGTTGAGGTATGGTGACCGGACCAGTTGACCAGGCTGGTCTTTTTTCGACGCCAGGACGCGATGACGCTCGACGCCTTCATCCTCGAAACCGTGCCGGAGCTGCGCGATGGCATCGGGCGCCGCAGCCTGCGCGAGGTGGTGGCGGGGAAGATCGCGTGGCTGATCGCCTCCGGCATTCTGAAGCCCGGCGACGACCTGCCGCCGGAGCGGGCGCTCGCGACGGCGCTGCGCGTCAGCCGCGAATCGGTGCGCGGCGGGGTGCAGATCCTCGCCACCATGGGGGTCGTCGCCGTCGCCCATGGCACCCGCACCAAGGTGCTGTCGGACCGGGTGGACGCCGACCTCGTCGGCACCCGGCCGAGCCTCATCAACTCCTACTCGCTCGAGGACGTGCATGCCGCCCGCCTCGCCGTGGAGCGCCCGGTGGTGGCCGACGCGGCCGAGCGGATCGACGAGGGCGTTCTCGACATCCTCGAGGATCTCCTCGTCCAGCATCGCGCCGCCTTCGAGGACCCGGTGCGCTTCCTCATCGTCGACCGCGAGTTTCACCTCGCGATCTACCGGGTGTGCGCGAACCCGGTCCTGGCGGACTTCGTCTCCGATCTCTACGCCTACATGATGCCCCATCGCTTCCGTGCGATGGCCGAGCCGGACGCGATCCGTCGCTCGTTCGAGGACCACGAGGCGATCCTCGCGGCCCTCAAAGCGCGCGACCGTGCCCACACCGTCGCCGCCTTCGACGTCCACATCCGCCACATCTACGAGACCACGATGGCGATCCTCGCCCGATCGGGAGGACCGCCCGCCGTGAACTGACCGCGCGGAGGCCCGCAAGAAGGCCCCGCGCACAACCAATGATCGCCCCACGAAGGGCGACGACCAAGGGAGAAGACACCATGAGAAGAACCATCGCCACGACGATCGCCGGCGCGATCCTCGCTGCCGCGCTGGCCGCCCCCGCGGCGGCGCAGCAGAAGGAGATCGTCTACATGACGCCGGGCCTCGACTTGCCCTTCTGGCGTTACCTGTCGAAGGGGGTCGAGAAGGTCGCCAAGGACAGCGGCTACGGCTTCCAGGCGCTCGATTCGCGCAACAGCGCCCAGACGCAGCTCCAGAACGCGCAGGACGCCATCGCCCGCGACGTCGCCGGCATCGTGCTGTCGCCGACCGATTCGTCCACCGCGCCGAGCATCCTCTCCCTCGCCGCCGAGAAGGGCGTGCCGGTGGTGATCGCCGACATCGGCACCAACTCCGGCGACTACGTCTCCTTCATCATCTCCGACAACTACGAGGGGGCGAAGGGCGTCGGCGAAGCGCTCGCCAAGGCGCTGGAGGCCAAGGGCTGGGGCGGCGACAAGGTCGGCCTCGTGACGATCTCGCAGGCGCGCAAGAACGGCCAGGCCCGCACCAAAGGCTTCCGCGACGGGCTGAAGGCCGGCGGCTTCACCGGCGCCGAGGCGGGGCTTCAGCAGATGCAGGCCTACACCGCCGACGAGACCTTCCGCTACACCCAGGACATGCTGACGGCGAACCCCGACATGCGCGGCCTCTTCGTGCAGACCGATCAGCCCGCGATCGGCGCGCTGCGGGCGATCCGCGCCGCCCGCCGCCAGGGCCAGGTGCTCGTCGCTGCCTTCGACGGCATCCCGGAGTTCGTCGACCTTCTGAAGTCGGGCGACATCGTCGCCTCCGGCATGCAGCAGCCCTACCTCATGGGCGTGCGGTCCGCCGAGGCGATGATGGAGCACCTCAACGGCGGCGAGCCCGACAAGGAGATCGTCGTGCCGATCCTCGTCGTGACGTCCGAGAACATCGAGGAGGTGCTGCCGACGGTGAAGGAAACCGTGTTCGCCAACGAGGTCGAGTGAGCCGGGGCGGCTAGGCCGCCTTTCCACCTCGATTGCGGCGCCGGCGATCCCGGCGCTGCTCCCTCCGCGTGCACGGGAACGCCGATGAGCGAAGACGCCTCCATCCTGACGGTCGAGCGGGCCGAGAAGACCTTCGACCGCACCCGCGCCCTCGACGGCGCGTCCTTCTCGCTGCGGGAAGGCGAGATCCACGCCCTGCTCGGCGCCAACGGCGCCGGCAAGTCGACGCTGTCGAAGGTCATCTCCGGCCACGTGCGGCTCGATGCGGGCGCCGTCACCTACAAGGGGGCGCCGCTGCAGCTACGCTCCACCCGCGAGGCACTGGAGGCCGGCATCGCCATCGTGATGCAGGAGACCTCGCTCGCGCCCGACCTCTCGGTGCTCGAAAACATCTTCCTGCCCGAGCTCGGCCGCCCCGGCCGCCTCTCCTACGGGTCGATGCGCCGGCGGGCGGGAGCGATCCTCGCCGATCTCGGGCGCGAGCACGTGCTCGACCTGTCGCGCGAGGTGGCGCGCCTGTCGGCCGCCGAGCGGCAGCTCGTGGAGATCGCCAAGGCGCTCGCCCTCGATGCCGACGTGATCATCTTCGACGAGCCGACCGCCTCGCTGAGCCCCGGCGAGGTGGAGATGCTGTTCGACGTGATGGCGCGCCTCAAAGCCTCCGGCCGCTCGCTGATCTTCGTGTCCCATCGGCTGGAGGAGGTGTTCGCCGTCACCGACCGCGTGACGATCATGCGGGAGGGGCGCACGGTGGCCGGCCCGATCGACACCACCGAGCTGACCCAGGCCGACATCATCCGCCACATGGTGGGGCGCGAGATCGGCGCCATCTACGCCACCCCCGGCCTCGGCGAGGCGGCGGCCGGGCCGGTGGTGTTCTCCGTCGCCGGCCTCGCCGCGCCGCCGGCGGTGCGCGACGTCTCCTTCGCCGTGCGCAAGGGCGAGATCCTCGGCCTCGGCGGCCTCGTCGGCGCCGGGCGGTCGGAGAGCGCGGAGGCGATCTTCGGCCTGCGCCCGCGCGCCGCCGGCACGCTGACCCTCAACGGCCGGCCGGTCAACTACCGCCATCCCCGCCAATGGGTGCGGGCCAAGGTGGGCTTCGTGCCGGAGGACCGGCGGCGCCAGAACATCGTGCCCGACCTCTCGGTGAAGGAAAATCTCCTCCTCGCCCATCTCGGCGACCACCAGGGCTTCGGCCGCGGCTATGCCCGCCGCGCCGCCCGCGTCGAGGAGCTGATGGCCCGCCTCGACCTGCCCTCCCATCGCCTCGCCGACGCCTCGATGCTGAACTTCTCCGGCGGCATGCAGCAGAAGATCGTCATCGCCCGCTGGCTGCTGCTCGACCCCGAGGTGCTGATCCTCGACGAGCCCACCAAGGGCGTCGACATCGGCACCCGCCAGGCGATCTACGCGATCCTGCGCCAGATCGCCGACGAGGGGGTCGCCGTGGTCGTCATCTCCTCCGACTTCGAGGAGCTGTTGGGCGTGTCCACCCGCATCGTGGTGATGAGCGACGGGATGACGGTGGCCGACCTGCCGAGCGCCGCGCTCGACGAGGAGAAGCTGACGCTGCTCGCCGCCCCGCGCACCTCCATGCAGAAGAACACCGAGCTTCTGGAGGACCTTGCGGCGCGCTCCGGCGGCGCCGCCTTCTGGGCGCTGATCGACGGCGACGAGCTGATCTGCCTCAACGCCGTGGTGGCGGGGGAGGCGGCCTCGCCGGGCTTTGCCCCCGGCGAGGTGAGGCGGCTAGAGAAGACGCGCATTCCGAACGGGCTCGCCGCGCGCGAGGCGAGCTTCACCGCCGACGACGGGGGCCTTGCGACCCTCCTCGTCCCGATCCGCAATCGACGCAACCACGACCTCGGCTGGGTCGGCCTCACCGTGCGCGGTGAGACGCCGCCGGCCGAGACGATCACCGCACGCATTGAGGCTTATCATGGCTGACCACACGATCGCCGACGCGCGGATGGAGCGACGGCCGGCGGGGCCGATCGCCGGCATGGGCGGCCGCCTCGCGCGGCGGCTCGAGGTGCGCATGCTGGTCCTGGCGCTGATCATCGCCGCGGCGCTGTCGGTGATGTCGCCCTACTTCCTCACCTGGACGAACGTCTTCAACATCCTCGACCAGTCGGTGGTGATCGGCCTCGTCGCCATCGGCATGACGTTCGTCATCCTGACCGGCGGCATCGATCTGTCGGTGGGCTCGGTGGCGGGCCTCACCGGCATCGTGCTCGGCCTCCTCCTCAAGGAGGTGCCGATCCCGCTCGCGATCCTCGGCGCCGTCGGGGTGGGCGGGCTGATCGGCCTCTTCTCCGGCATCCTCGTCGGCTATTTCGGCCTCGCCGCCTTCGTGGTGACGCTCGGCGTGATGGCGATCGGCCGGAGCCTCTCCTACATCCTGTCCGGCCAGACGGCGATCTCGAGCATCCCGTCGGACCTTTCCAACATCGTCTACACGACGGTGCTCGGGGTGCCGACGAACGTCATCTTCCTCGCCGCGATGTATCTCCTCGCCTTCCTCTACCTCACCTACACGAAGGGCGGGCGGACGATCTACGCCGTCGGCTCCAACCGCGAGGCGGCACGGGCGGCGGGCCTCAACGTCCTCTTCTATTCGGTGCTGCCCTACGTGATCTCGGGCGCCTTCGCGGCGGTCGCCATCACCTTCTCCATCGCCCAGCTCCTGTCGGCCGATCCGCTCGCGGGCAACCTGATGGAGCTCGACGCCATCGCCGCCGTTGTGATCGGCGGGGCGAGCCTTTATGGCGGGCGCGGCTCGATCATCGGCACGCTGATCGGCGTCCTGATCATGGTGATGATCCGCAACGGGCTGAACCTCCTCGGCGTCTCGCCCTTCTGGCAGGGCTCGGCGATCGGCGGGATCATCATCTTCGCGTTGCTGGTGGAGCGGCTCGTCTCCACCCGCGCGGCACGCTGAGGGGGCCGAGAATGTCCACGCCATCGACCGCCGTCATCCTCACCGGCACCGAGGAGCCCGCCGCCGCGCCGCGTCTCCTCAGGGCCGGACCGCTCACCGCGGAGCTCGACGCCGGCAATCTGCGTCACATCCGCTATGGCGGCGTCGAGCTGATCCGCGCCGTCAGCTTCATCGTGCGCGATCCCGACTGGGGCACCTACAACCCGGTGATCCGCGACCTCGACGTGCGGGAGAGCGCGACGGGCTTCACCGTGACCTACAGCGCCGAGGCCGGCGACGGCACCCAGACCTTCGCCTATCGCGCCCGCATCGAGGGTACGCCCGAGGCGATCCGCTTCGCGGGCGAGGGGGAGGGCGTCACCGACTTCTCCACCAACCGCACCGGCTTCGTGGTGCTCCATCCGATCGACGGGGTGGCGGGGGCGCCCGTCACCATCGAGCGCGTCGACGGCCGCGTGGAGGAGGGGCGCTTTCCCGAGCTTGTCGATCCCTATCAGCCGATGATGGAGTTGCGCGCGCTCACCCATCGCCCCGCCGCGGGTCTCCTCGTGGAGTGCCGCATGGAGGGTGACACCTACGAGATGGAGGACCAGCGCAACTGGACCGACGCGTCCTACAAGACCTACGTCAGACCGCTGGCACTCCCCTGGCCCTACACGCTGAAGCGGGGCGAGACCCTTCGCCAGCAGGTCACCGTCAGCGTCTCGGGCGAAGCGGCGGCGGACGCGGGTGGGGTGGCGGCCGACATCCTTCTCGGCGGCGTCGGCCATCCCTTCCCGGCGGTCGGGACGGGGCTCGCGAGCGAGGAGCATGCCGCGACGGCGACCCATGTCGAGCCGCTCGCGGCGCTCGGCCTCTGCCATGTCGTGTGCCACCACGATCCGCGCCGCGGCGACGACGCGGAAAGTCTTGCCGAAGCCGCCCGCCTCGTGGCGGCGATGGGGGCGGAGGCCTGGCTCGAGGCGGTGGTGGTCGACGTCGACGACTTCGCCGCCGAGGTGAAGGCGCTCGGCGAGCGGGTGGCAGCGCTCGGCGATCCGTTCACCACGGTGCTCGTCTCGCCCGCGGCGGACATGAAAGGCACGCTCCCCGGCAGCCCATGGCCGGCCGCACCCGATGCCGCCGCCCTCTACGCTGCGACCCGTGCCGCCTTTCCCGGCGCCCGGATCGGCGGCGGCATGTTCGCCTTCTTCACCGAACTCAACCGCAAGCGGCCGCCGACGGAAGGGCTCGATCTCGTCTCCTTCACCACCTCCGCCCTCGTCCACGCCGGGGACGACGTGACGGTGATGGAAAATCTCGAAGCCCTCTCCGCCGTCGCGGCGTCGGCGGCGGCGATCGCCAAGGGCACGCCCGTCGCCGTCGGCCCGAGCGCCATCGGCATGCGCCTCAACCCCTACGGCGCCGCGCCGATGGAGAACCCCGACAACATCCGTCAGGCGATGAACGCCGCCGACCCGCGCCAGCGCGGGCTGATGGGGGCGGCCTGGGCGATCGGCCACGCCGCCCGCCTTGCCGCCGGCGGCGCCGTGGCGCTGACTTTCGGCGGCACGACGGGCGAGCGCGGGCTCGTCCACGGCGGTGGCGACGTGCCCTTCCATAGCGCGGGCAGCCTTTATCCGATCTACCACGCGGTGCGGGCGCTCGCGGGGCTTGCCGGCCGCAACACCCACGCGCTCGCCCTCGGCGCGCCGAACCGGATCCAGGCGGTGGCGGCGGGCGACGAAGCGGCGCGCGAGCTCCTGGTGGCGAACCTCACGCCCGAGACGGTGACGGTCGCCTTGCCCTTCTCAGGCCATGCCGCGGTGCTCGACGAGGAGAGCTTCGTCGAGGCGAGCACGGACCCCGCCTATCTCGACCGCCTCCTCCTTCTCACCGGCGGCCGCAAACTGCGCCTCGAGCCCTACGCCATCGCCCGCGTCGTCGCGGGGTAGAGGAGAGTGCCCGCGTCGTCGCGGGGTAGAGGAGAGTGCCCGCGTCGTCGCGGGGTAGAGGAGAGTGCCCGCGTCGTCGCGGGGTAGACGAGAGCATCCGCGTCGTCGCGGAGGAGAGGAGAATCGCCGCGTCGTGGGGAGGGAAAAGAGGCTTCTTGGCGCGATGAGGGCGGGAGATTCCGACCTCTACTCCGCGGCTTCGGCGGCGGGGGTGAGGGCGGCGAGCTCGGCGAGGAGGGCGTCGGTGGTGAGCTGGCGGCAATAGCCCTTGATGGCGCGCAGCGAGTTTTCCTGACGCTCCGGCGTGATGGTGGCGCAGGCGTCGGTCACCTGGGTCACGAGATAGCCGAGGTCGCAGGCGTCGCGTATCGCGCTCTCGACGCACTGGTCGGTGAGAAGGCCCGACAGCACCAGCTGCTTCACGCCGAGATTGCGCAGGATGTAGTCGATGTGGGTGGAGACGAAGACCGACGAGGAGGTCTTGGGAAACACCATCTCGTCCTCGCCCGGGGCGATCTCGTCGATGGTCTGCGCGTCCCATGAGCCCTTCGGCACGTGGAAGCCGGTGATCTTGTAGTCGAGGCTGCGGTCGCGCCCGTCCTTCGTGAGGCTTTCGATGTTGGTGTACATCACCTCGATGCCGGCGGCCCGGCAGGCCGCCTGGAGGCGCTGCATATTGGGGATCGTCTCGGCATGGATGCGGTCGATGAAGGGGCGGTGCGTCGCCTCGAACTCGGCGTCCGGCAGGTGGGCGAACTCGCCGCCTTCCCGCTTGGTGGAAAAGTTCTGCACGTCGATGAAGAGGAGCGCCGACTGGTGCGGGACGAGGGGAACCTCACGGGTGAGCGTCATCTTCGGGTCTCCAGGAAGCAGATCACGCATTCTGCCAGAAGGTCGGCCCAAAGGGCACAGCCTTCGGGCTTGCGCAGGTGGTCGTTGCGGATCTCGACGAGGGCGTGGGGCACCCCCGAGGGCTCGCCATGGCGCGGGACGAACCAGTCGGAGGCGTCGTCGATCGAATAGGGCTCGTTGAGGCCGATGGTGGCTCCCGGGGCGAGGGCGGCGAGGGTCTCGGCGAGATAGGCCGACGTCGCCGTGTCCTTGCGGAAGAGGAAGCCGACGTCCCACGGGCGGGTCCGCCGGGAGAGCACCGGGGTGAAGCTGTGGATCGACAGCGCGATGCGCACCCTCGGCCGCGCGATGCGGCATGAAATCTCCGACTGGTAGGGCACGAAGATCTCGAGCCGGCGGGCCCGGTCGCGTCCGCTGATTCCCTCGTTCGCCGGCACCGCCACGCCGTGGGAGAGGGCGGGGACGAAATCGACGGCTTCAGGCGGCCGATTGCAGTCGACCACGAGGCGGCTATAGGGCTGGAGCACCGCCGCCGCGTCGAGCCGCCGGGCCATGCGCCGGCACACCTGTGCCGCGCCGATGTCCCACCCCACGTGGTCGCGAAGGTCGGCGTCCGCGACGCCGAGATCGCCGAGGCAGGAGGGGATGGCGAGACCGGCGTGCTCGCAGGTGAGGAGAACTGTGTTCGGTGCGTCTGGCCGCACGACCTCCACCGGCAGAGGGTCGCCGGGTGAGAGGAGCGGAGCATCCTCCGCCCTCGGCAAGAGGGGAGCGCTCGCGGCCATCGTCGCCTCGTCAATCTCCGCCGAGAGTGCGGTCCATTCTTTTCACTGTCAAATCCTGAAGGTTGCTTGACGGATATTTTTCATAAGGCGACGATCGCCCGTGTGGCCGACACACTCATCATCCGCGACCGCATCGGCGCCCTTGCCGACAGCCTCACCCAGGCGGAGCGCAAGCTCGCGGCGGCGCTGTTGCGCGACTATCCCTACGCGGGCCTCGAGACGATCCAGCGGCTCGGCGAGCGCACCGGCGTGTCGCCGGCCTCGATCAGCCGCTTCGTCCACAAGCTCGACTGCGCCGGCTACGCCGACTTCCAACGCCATCTCATCCAGGAGCTGCGCGACGGCCGCCTCTCGCCGGCGGACCTGAGGGGCGATGTCGGACTGCGGCGGAACGGCTTCCTCGGCGCCTATCTGACGCGCGTCGCCCACGGCGTCGCGGCGGCTGCCGAGGCCGTGCCGGAAGCCGCGTTCGAGCGCGTCGCCGATCTCCTCGCCGATCGGCGGCGCACGGTCCACCTCATCGGCGGGCGCGTCACCGACACGGTGGCCGGTCTCTTCGCCCGCCATCTGGCGCGGATCCGACCGGGCGTCGTCCACATGGCGAGCGACCCGGAGACGTGGCCGCAGCATCTTCTCGACGCTCGCCCCCGCGACGTCTTCGTCATCCTCGACGTGCGGCGCTATCAGCCGCGTTTCGTGGCGCTTGCCGCCAAGGCGCGCGAGGAGGGGGCAACGGTCGTGGTGGTGACCGATCGCTGGCTCTCCCCCGCCGCACGCCACGCCAACGAGGTGATCGCCATCGGCACCGAGAGCGGCACCGCCTGGGACACCTATGCGCCCGTCGTGGCGCTGTTCGAGGCGCTGATCGCCTGGATCGGCGAGGACGATTGGACGATCACCGATACGCGCATTCGGGAGTGGGATGCGCTGAGGATCGAGGAGGACGCCGAATGCGCGAGCCGTTGATGTTCGTTGCCATCCATGACATCGCCGGGCGCACCCGCGGCAAGGCCTTCCCGGCCGGTGACTTCGAGGGGGGACGTCGCGGCACGGTGGGGTGGACACCCACCAACGTGCAGATCACCTGCTTCGACGCCATCGCGCCGAGCCCGTTCGGCGCGCTCGGCGACCTCTTGCTGGTGCCTGATCCCGAGACGCGGGTGGAGCTCTGCCCCGTCGACGACCGGGCCGCCGAGCGTTTCATGATCGCCGACATCACCACTCTCGAGGGCGCGCCCTGGAGCTGCTGCACGCGCTCGATCCTGAAGGGGGCGCTGGAGCGGCTGCAGCGCGTCGCGGGGGTGACGCTGATGGGCGCCTTCGAGCACGAATTCCAGCTCACCAACGAGCCGCCGTTGCCGACGGGCGGCTACTCGCTTGCCGGCTTTCGGGCCGAGGCGGACTTCTGCGAGGAGCTGATGGCCGCGATCGGTGCCGCCAGGCTGACGCCGGACACCATCATGAAGGAGTACGGCCCCAACCAGTTCGAGGTGACGGTGGGGCCGGAGCGGGGCGTGCGGATCGCCGACGCCGCGACCATCGTGCGCGAGCTGACCCAGGCGCTCGCGGCGCGCAAGGGCGACCGCGCCACCTTCACCCCCATCCGCGACCCCGCCTCGGTGGGCAACGGCGCGCACATCCACTTCACCCTGCTCGATGCGGACGGCAAGTCGGTGAACTACGATCCCGCCGGGCGGCACGGGATGTCGGCGGTGTTCGGCGCCTTCATCGCCGGAATCCTTAAATATCTCGACCGCATCGTCGCCTTCACCGCGCCCTCGGTGATCTCCTATCAGCGCCTGACGCCGCATCGCTGGAGCGCGGCCTACAACAATCTCGGCTTTCGCGACCGGGAGGCGGCGGTGCGCATCTGTCCGGTCGCGACGACGGAGCCCGACCGGATCGCCCGCCAGTTTCACGCCGAATTCCGCGCCGGCGACTGCGCCGCGGCTCCCCACCTCGCGCTCGCGGCGATCGTGCACGCGGGCGTGCAGGGGATCGAGGAGGGGCTCGAGGCACCGGCGGCGACCGAGGAGGACCTTGCCGCCGCCACGTCCGATTCGCTCGCCGCGCGCGGTCTGGTCCGGCTGCCGACGAGCCTTGCGGCGGCGCTCGATCGCCTCGAGGGCTGCGCCACGGTGCGCGGCTGGTTCGCGCCGGAGTTCGTGCCGATCTACCTCGCCCACAAGCGCGGTGAGATCGCCCACGTCGAGGGGCTCGACGCCGAAGCCCTCCACGCCGCCTACGATCGCGTCTACTGAGGCCCGATGCCGATCAGCCCCTCCGCGCGCAGGTGCTCGGCGAGGGCGTCGAAATCGGCGGAGCGGGCGGCGCGGGGGCGCGAGGCGAGCCCCAGGGTGCGCCAGGCGTGCGGGGAATCGAAGCGCACCGTGCGCACGTCGGACTGGCTCGCCGCCCCCGCCCGCACCGCGACCTCGGGGATCAGGGTGATGCCGATGTGCGCCTCCACCATGTGCATCAGCGTCGGGATGGTGAAGGCGCTGACCGCCGCCGCCTCCGTCACGTGGTCGGCGCCGACGGCGGTGAGCACGTGCTGGCGCAGGCAGTGGCCCTTGTCGAGCAGGAGGAGCTGCTCGCCCTCGATGTCCTCCGGTCCCGCCGCGTTGCGACCGGCGAGGGGGTGATCGGTAGGCACGACCAAGAGAAGCGGGTCGCGCCCGATCTCGGCGATGTCGAAATCCTCCGCCCCGTTGATGTCGGCGATGAGGGCGACGTCGAGCCGGCCGGTGCGCACCTCGCTGAGGAGGGTGTGGGTCATGCCCTCGCGTACATAGAGGTCGAGCTCGGGGAAGGCGCGCTTGAGGCTCTTCAGCATGCGCGGCAGCAGGAAGGGCGCGATCGACGGGATCAGGCCGAGCCGCAGGCGCGAGGAGAGGGGGCGGGCGGAGCGGGCGGCGAGGTCCGGCAGCTCGCCGATCTGAGCCATGATGTCGCGGGCCCGCCGCAACACCGCCTCGCCGAGCGGAAGAAGCACCAATTCGCGCCCGGTGCGGTCGAGAAGCGGTCCGCCGATGGTCGCTTCGAGGCCTTGAATCGCGCCACTCAGGGTCGACTGACCGATGCCGATGTGTGCAGCCGCCTTCGAGAATGACCCCGATTCGACCAGAATGATGAAATAGTAGAGGTGGCGGATGTTCAAATTGATCATTTCGGGACCCTATCGGAAAAGCCGATCAGAGCATTTGATATTATCGGTTTGACGCGATGCAACATCGCTCGTTAACTCGGAGCACAGCGCGGCTCCAGAGTCGCGCCCTGGTCCCTATCGCATTCAACCATCAAGAGGATTCCATGCTCGGCATCGGCGATACCCTGCCTGAATTCACGGTCACCGGCGTGAAGCCCGGCTTCAACAACCATGAAGAGAATGGTGAGTCCGCCTTCCAGGAAATCACCGACAAGAGCTTCGAGGGAAAGTGGAAGATCATCTTCTTCTACCCGAAGGACTTCACCTTCGTGTGCCCGACGGAGATCGCCGAGTTTGCGCGTCTGAACGGTGAGTTCGAGGATCGTGACGCGGTCGTCATGGGCGGTTCCACCGACAACGAGTTCGTGAAGCTCGCCTGGCGCCGGTCGCACCCCGACCTCGACAAGCTGCCGATCTGGTCGTTCGCCGACACCAACGGCTCGCTCGTCGACGGCCTCGGCGTCCGCTCGCCCGACGGCGTGGCCTTCCGCTACACCTTCGTCGTCGACCCGGACAACGTGATCCAGCACGTCTACGCCACCAACCTCAACGTGGGCCGCGCCCCGAAGGACACGCTGCGCGTTCTCGACGCGCTGCAGACCGACGAGCTCTGCCCCTGCAACCGCGAGGTCGGCGGCCTGACGCTCGCGGCCTGATCCGCGCGAGGCTACCGGCTTCATCGAGACAGGGGCGGTCCGCGTGTCGCGCGGGCCGCCCATCTGCGTCATGACGCCCGCACATTCGAGAGAGACACCGATGTCCATCGACACCTTGAAGGCGGCGATCCCCGACTTCGCCAAAGACGTCCGCCTCAACCTTTCCTCCATGGCGAGCGACGACTCGCTGTCGCCGGTGGAGAAGTACGGCCTGATGGTTGCCTGCGGCATTGCGAGCCGCAACGCCGCCGTGCGCCAGGCGATGATCGACGAAGCCAAGCCCCACATCGACGAGACGACGATGAACGCAGCCAAGGCCGCGGCCGCCATCATGGGGATGAACAACATCTACTATCGGTTCACCCACCTGTCGGGGAACAAGGAATTCGCGAACATGCCGGCCAAGCTGCGCATGAGCGTGATCGGCAAGCCGGGCGTCGACAAGACGGTGTTCGAGCTGTGGTCGCTCGCCGTGTCGGCGATCAACGGCTGCGGCAAGTGCATCAACGCCCACGAGGACGTGCTGCGGCACGCGAACGTCTCCAACGAGACGATCCAGACCGCGGTGCGCTACGCCGCGATCATCCAGTCCGCGGCGATCGCGCTGGAGGCCGAGGCCGAAGTCGCCGCCTGATCGGCGAACGCGGGACGCTCAGGCGGTCGGCAGGACCGTCAGCGCGACGGCCGCCATCGTGGCGAGGGCGAGGATCGACAGCGCCCCCGCCGCGAGCACCCGCCCACCGGCGGCGAGGACCCCCTTGAGGTTCACCGTGAGCCCGAGCGCGGCCATCGCGAGGGTGGTGAGGACGCGCGAGGTGGTGTCGAGCGGCCCCACCGCCGCGTCGGGCACGAGCCCGACCGAGCGGGCGACGATCAGGCCGAGGAAGCCCAGCACGAACCACGGCACCAGGCGCGAGAGCGGCGGCCGCGGCCCGCCCCGACGCCAGCCGAGGCCGAGGGCGAGCACCACGGGCCCCAGCATCATCACCCGCATCAGCTTCACGATGGTGCCGATCTGAGTGCTGAGGACGCCCACCGGCACCGTCGCCGCGAGCACCTGCGGCACCGCATAGACGGTCATCCCCACCATGATCCCGTAGCGCCGCTCCTCCAGCCCGAGCGCGGCGAGCGCGGGCAGCAGCGTGACGACGAGGATGCCGAGCGCCGCCGTGAAGGCGATGGCGGAGGCGACGTCCTCCTCGCTCGCGTCGATGACCGGCGCCGCCGCCACGATGGCGGAGTTGCCGCAGATGGAATTGCCGCAGGCGACGAGCGCGGCAAGGCAGGGGGCGAGGCCCAGACCGCGGCTGATCGCGTAGCTCACCCCGATCGCCGCGACGACGACCACGGCGACGGTCGCCGCCATCGCGACGCCGGTCTCCCGGATCGCCGCGACGCTGATCGAGGCGCCGAGGAGCACGATGGCGATCTCGAGCAGCGTCTTCGCCGAAAAGCGCACGCCGGGATGGAAGCGGGGTCCGAGCCCCACCAGCGTGTGCACCAGCGTGCCGATGAGGATCGCGAGCACCAGCCCGTCCACCACGACGCGCCCGAAGAGCATGGCCTGGAGATGTCCGAGAAGGAGAGCGAGGCCCGAGACGGCGCCGGTCAAGATCAGACCCGGCCCGATGGTATGGATGCGGCGGCGCAACATAAGCCTCTCTCCAGACGATGACGGAGAGATGACGGGTTCGATCGTTCATATCCATCGAATTGTATCGTATGATCCGTTCGGTTGAATTGGATGGATCGATGACCCTCGAGCAGCTCACCATCTTCGTCGCCGTGGCCGAGCGCGAGCACCTCACGCGGGCTGCGAGGGCGCTGCGCCTGACGCCGTCGGCGGTGAGCGCGTCGATCAAGACGCTGGAGGCCTATTACGGGGTGCGGCTTTTCGAGAGGGTCGGGCGTCGCATCGAGCTGACGGGGGAGGGGCGCGCCTTCCTCCCCGAGGCGCGCGAGACGCTGGCGCGGGTGCGGGCGGCGGAAATGGTGCTCGGCGAGCTCGGCGGCCTGTCGCGCGGCGCCGTCGATCTCCACGCGAGCCAGACCATCGCCAACTACTGGCTGCCGCCTCGCCTGATGGATTTTCACGAGCGCCATCCGACGATCGAGCTCCGCCTCACCATCGGCAACACGCGCACCGTGACCGATGCGGTACTCGAGGGGCGTGCCGAGCTCGGGGTGATCGAGGGCACCATCGACGAGCCGGCGCTGTCGCAGGAGAAGGTGGGGGAGGACGTGATCGTGGTGGTCGCGCCGTCCGACCATGCGCTCGCCCGCAGGGACGAGCCGCTCGATGCGCAGATGCTGTCTACGATCCGCTGGGCGGTGCGCGAGGCGGGTTCCGGCACGCGCTCGGAGTTCGAGGCGGGGCTGCGCAATCTCGGCATCGATCCGGCGGTGCTGCCGGTGGCGATGGAGCTGCCGTCCAACGAGGCGGTGCTGACGGCGGTGCGGATGGGCGGCTGTGCGGCGGCCCTGTCGAAGGCCGTGGTGGCGCCGTTTCTGGCGTCGGGAGCGCTCGCGGCCCTGCGCCTGCCGCTGCCGCCACGGCACTTCACGCTGCTGCGGCACCGCGAGCGCCACATGTCGCCCGCCGTCCGCCGCCTGGCGGAGATCTGCGCTGCGCCATCATGCCACTCGGTGTGACGATATTCTCGCTGGCCTTACATCATTTCTAAAATAAGAACATATTGCTGCTGCCGCCCGTGGGGCCGCGCTTCTAGCGTCGCACTGCCGGGCACACAGTATGGGTTTGGGATGGTCGCACTCGGTCTATCACTGCTTCAGAGCGTAGGCGTGATGGCGTTTGTCGCCCTCCTCTACGGGTTGACCGTCGTCCGTCTGAGTGGCTCCGCGGCGCAGGTGGCACTGGGGGTCCTGCTGGGCGGGGCGGCGGTGCTCGCCATGCTCGACCCTTCCGAAGTCGCGCCGGGCGTGCTCGTTGACGCGCGAACGACACCCCTCCTTCTGAGCGGTCTCTTCGGCGGGCCGGTCGCCGCGGTGATCTCCTGCGGGATTTCGGCGGCGTTCCGCTTTCACCTCGGCGGCATCGGCGCGACGCCCGGCATTGCGGGCATGGTAATGGCGGCGGTCGTCGGCTCTGCGGTGCGGTTCGTCTATCTGAGGCGCGGGCGGCCGATCGGCCTCGGATGTCTCTTGCTCCTCGCAGGCCTTTCGCCGATCCTGTCTGTGACCATCTTCCTGTTGCCGATGGATATGGCGCGCGACCTCTTCAAGGAGGCCTTCCTGCCGCTCGGCGTGGTGCGGGCGGTCAGCATCGTGTTCCTCGGCTGGCTGATGCTCAACGAGCAGAAGCGGACGGCGGCCGAGACGGAAGTGCGGCGCCTGGCGTTCGTCGACGAATTGAGCGGGCTCGCCAATCGGCGCGCCTTCTATCGCCAGCTCGAGGCCGAGTGGCAGCGCTGGTGCCGCTATCATCATCCCTTCAGCATCATGATGGTGGACATCGACAGCTTCAAAAGCATCAACGATCGCTTCGGTCATCCGGCGGGCGACGATGTGATCCGTCGCCTTGCCACGCTGATGCGCGACGTGGGGCGGGCGACCGACGTTCCGGCGCGCATCGGTGGCGAGGAGTTCGCCATTCTCGTGCCCAACACCGACCCGCGCGACGCCGCGGTGATGGCGGAGCGGCTGCGCCGCAACGTCGAGCGGGAGAGGGTGGTGGTGGACGGGACGACGATCGGCTTCACGATCAGCGTCGGCGTGAGCCTGTCGACGGCGCATCGGGAAAACGTGCAGGAGCTGCTATCGAGCGCCGACACGGCCCTCTACGACGCCAAGCGGGGTGGCCGCAATCGCGTCATCGTCGCGAAGGAGGGGGGTGGCGAGCCGGTCGGCCGGGCGAGGGGGGCGACATCGACTTCGATCGGCATGGGCGCCGCCATCGCCATGGCGCAACCGAAGAGCTGAGACGCCGCCCGACCCATGGGCGTAGCGGCCTCGCCCGAGCGGACGGGTCACAGCGGGCGGGCTGCGCTACACGATGGTCCCGGCAGGAATGGCGACCCCGGTAGGATTCGAACCTACGACCTACGGATTAGAAGTCCGTTGCTCTATCCGGCTGAGCTACGGGGCCACATTGATTCTCAAGGCGTTTCTGGCCTCGACCTGGCACGGTTCGGCAGGTCCCGTGCCGGTTTGGCACTCGATGTTCGCACCATGTCCGGTAGCATGTCGATCGAGGCGGCGGCAAGACGGCGCTCATCGGCGCCGCGCGTGCAGCGTTCGACCATCGCCGGCGACCTGCCGTCGCGGTGATCCCGCGCGGCCTCGCGCCGGCCCGGGGAGCCGGGCGCTACGGGTCGCTGGAGGCCATGAAGAATGGCCTCATCGCGTGCGACGGGCTCTGTCTCGATGAGGCCGGCGGGAGTGTCCTCTCAGAGCCGGGGGCGGCTTGCGGGCGACGACGGGTTGGCGGCCGTCGCGCTCACGGTGCCCAGTTGCGGGCCTGCGCGGCGACTTCCTCGCGGTCGAAGGCGTTGATCTCCTCGAGCCACGATGGGTCGAAGGCGAAGCTGATGTCATAGTCGGCATCGATCAGGCCCGCGCCGGCCATCTCCGAGATCACGCGCGCCCATTGTTCGGGACGAACCTCGCCATAGAGTTCGCCGTCCTGGAGCGCATAGCCGTCGAAACGGGCCATGAAGACGCGCTTTGCCGCGGCCATCTCCTCCGGAGTGCCGCCGCCCTGGGGACGCGTCTGGGGATAGACCTCCCAGTGAATGCGAATGGCCGCCTCGGGATTGGTGAGGCCGAAGTGAACCGCTTTGGCGATGCCGCGGCAGAGTTTGACATAGACCTCGGGGTTGGCGTCGATCGTCGACTCGGCGCCCGTCACGAAGTTGCCGAGCAGCATGTCGTAGTAGCTCGGATAGTGATAATCGAACTCGATCCCGAGATTTTCGACGCCGGCGACGGCCGTGTCCCACGAAACCCAGCCGAGGATGTCGCCGCGACGCAGGGCGAGAGCGGCCGGCGCGCCGGTTCCGGTTGCGACGAGGTCGATGTCCTTGTTCAGGTCGACGCCGGCCTCGGCGAAGATTCCGGAGGCGTAGACGTTGGTCTGCAGCACCGGGCTGCCGATCGTCTTGCCCTTGAGGTCGGCGAGGTTGGTGATGTTCGCCGACTTGGGGGTGACGACGCGGCCGATCGGGTGGCGGGAGTGCATGTAGCCGGTCTTCACCGGCATGCCGTTGGTGCGGGCGTAGAGGATTTCCTCCGCGGTGATGGTGACGAACTCCATCTGGCCGGAGGTGATCATCTGCAGCCCCGGGGCGGGGCCGGCGACACCGAAGACTTCGACGTCGAGGCCCTCGTCGGCCCAGTAGCCGAGCGCGACCGGCAGGGACGAGTGGGCGGCGTGCCCGGTGGAGATGGCGGTGGTGGTGGGGCCGAAGCGCAGCTTGGTCATGCTCTGCGCGAGAGCGGGCATCTTGAGCCCGGTGAGCGAGGCGGCTCCGAGACTTCCCGCGACGAACGTGCGACGTGTGATCATCATGACACTCCGTGTTTTAGTGTTTCCAGTACAGAACGCGATGAGACGCCGCTTGCATCGCATAGAAGAACGTCAGACCAAGTAGAGCGACGGCAATCAGGGCGGCAAAAGCTTCGGCAAGCATGATCTTCGAGTTGGCGTCGATCACGAGATGACCGAGCCCGGCGCTGGCGCCCACGAACTCGCCGACGATGGCGCCGGTAAAGGCGAACACCGAGGCGAGCGACAGGCCGGCGAAGACGTGGGGCAGAGCCGCGGGGAACTTGATCTTCCAGAGGATCTGCCAGCGGCTCGCGCCCATCGAGCAGGCGAGGTCGAGGAAGCCGGCGTTGGTGGACTTGAGCCCGGTGATGGTGGTGACCATCACCGGGAACAGGCAGATGATCGTGGCGACCGCGATCTTCGACGAGAGGCCGAAGCCGAACCAGATGATGAGAAGCGGCGCGAGCGCGATCTTGGGCGTCGCCTGCACGGCGACCATCCACGGATAGACCGCGCTCTCCACCAGGCGGATCTCGGCGACGAATACCGCGAGGGTGAGGCCCAGCAGCGTGGCGATCGCGAAGCCCGTCAGGGCTTCGAAGGCCGTGATGCCGCCATGATAGAGCAGCACGCCACTCGCAAGCCCGTCGACGAAGGCGACGAGGACGTCCGACGGGCGCGGCACCAGATAGGCGCTGATGGCGCCGGCGCGGATCGCGATCTCGAGCACGACCGCGGCGAGGACGAGGCAGCCGACGACGCTGAGAAGGGTCTTCGGGACGGGAATGCGCTGAGACGCCCACCGCGTGCCGCGTCGAGATGCGATGTCATTCATCGGTGCGCGTCATCCTCCCCGAGTCCGTGTGGTGTGCCGTCGATGCGGCATTAGACGTAGTTCAAGATCTTGCGAATATTTCCGGTATACTTTCCGAACTCAGCCGTGGAGGTGAGATCGATCCCGCGCGGCCGGGGGAAGTGGACGTCGATCGTCTCGGTGATCCGGCCGGGCCGGGGCGACATGACGACGACACGATCGCTGAGGAACACCGCTTCGGTGATCGAGTGGGTGATGAGCAGCACCGTCTTTCCCGTGGCGGTGGCGATGCGGCTGAGCTCGAGATTGAGGACGTCGCGCGTCATGGCGTCGAGGGCGCCGAACGGCTCGTCGAGGAGGAGGATCTTCGGGTCCTGGATCAGCGCTCGGGCGATCGACACGCGCTGGCGCATGCCACCGGAGAGCTCGGAGGGAAGCTTCCCCTCAAAACCGGTCAGGCCGACCATCTCGATCAGCTCGGCAGCGCGGGCGCGATACTTCGCCTTGCCGAGCCGACGGATCTCGATCGGCAGCAGGATGTTGTCGAGCACCGTCCGCCAGGGCAACAGATTGGCGTCCTGGAAGGCGACCGCGACCGCGGGGCTCGGCCCTTTGACCGGGCTGTTCTCGACCTCGACGCGACCTTCGAAGTCCGGAATGAGGCCCGCGAGAATGCGCAGGATCGTCGTCTTGCCGCAGCCCGACGGGCCGACGATGGACACGAACTCGCCGTCGCCGATGACCATCGAGACGCGGTCGAGCGCAAGGACGCTCTCTCCGCCACGGGTCACGTAGGTCTTGGTGAGAGCGTCGGTCGTGATCATGATAAGGGCCGTTGGGAGGGTTGCGGGCGGCTGTCTCTCGCGATGGGGACTAGGGCGACCACGACACGAGCTTGTGCCGGGCGAACTGGGTCGCGAAGTGCAGGGTGATGCCGACCACCGCGAGGACGAGGAGGATCGAGAACACGCGGTCGGTCGCGAGCAGCTCGTTGGCATGGAGGATCAACGTGCCGAGGCCCGCCTTGGCGCCGGCGAACTCGCCGACGATCGAGCCGATCAGCGCGGCGATCACGGCGATGTTGACGCCGGACAGGATGTAGGGAACGGCGTAGGGAATGCGCAGCGACAGGAGCGTCTGGCGCGGGCTCGCTCCGAGGGTGGTGAAGACGTCGAGCTGACCCGCCGGCGTGGAGGCGAGCCCGGCGAGGGTGGCGATCAAGACGGGGAAGTAGGCGATCGCCGCCGCCAGCGCGACCTTGGAGCCGATCCCGTAGCCGAACCAGGTGATGAAAAGCGGCGCGAGCGCGATCTTGGGAAAGGCCTCGAACGCGATGAGGATGGGGTTCGCCAACCGTTGCGTCGCTTCAGACTGGGCGACGAGCGCCGCGGTGGTGATGCCGGTGACGATGGCGATCGCAAGGGCGAGGAGCGTTTCGGTGAGCGTCGTCACGATGTGCGGCAGGTAGATGCCGCTGCCGAGACCGTAGGCGAGCTGGCTCGCGACGTCCCGCGGCGAGGGCAGCATCAGCGGGTCGACGAGGCCGAGCTGGGTGACGACGTCCCACGCGACGAGGACGAGGATGAAGAACACAACCGGCGGGATGACGGCTGCCAGAAGCTGCCGCATCAGGGGCGAGCGCGTCATGCCGTCCTCCGGGCGGATGGCGGGGCGGGGTCGGCCGTCGGAAGCGCCGCGAGTCGGGTGATGAGCAGGGCGACGAGGCGATCCCGCTCGACCTCGGTGGCGATGGTCGCGTTCGGGGTGAACCCCTCGAGCTTGCGTGGATGAATGCGCGCGACGGTGATGCCGCGTGTCAGCACCGACCCGTGCTCGACGTCGATGTGACCTTCGACGGTGGCAAATAGGGTCGGGTCGAGCAGCCAGGCGATCGGGCAGATGTCGTGGACGCAGCGATCGCCGACCGCGTAGGCGCGGAACATCTCGGCAAGGATGCGGCAAGCGGGAGACCCGACCGCTTCGAGCCGCTCCACTTCCGCCTCGGTGAGGTCGCACTCCAGCGTGACGTCGATGCCGAACATCGTCTGCGGGATACCGGCGGTGACGACGATGTGGGCGGCGTGCGGGTCGCCGTAGAAATTGAGATCGGCGATGCGCACGCGGGCGGAGCGGAAGGCGGCGCCGCCCATGAAGACGAGCTCCTTGATGCGCGGCACGATGCGCGGCTCCTGCACGATCGCGACGGCGAGGTTCGTCATCGGCCCCATGGTGCAGACGGTGACGGAGCCGGACGGCTCGCGCATCAGCGTGTCGATGAGGAAGGTGACGGCGTGGCCGGGGGCGGCCTCGAAGGTCGGCTCGGGAAGCGAGGTGACGTCGCCGAAGCCGTCGACGCCGTGAACCTTGGTCTCCGTCGGCTCGGGAAACATGATCGGCCGAGGGCAGCCTCGGTAGACCGGAATATCGGTGCGACCGAGGAGGGTGCACAGGCGGCGAGTGTTGCGCTCGGTATGCTCGAGGCCACGGTTGCCGGCAACGCAGGTGATGCCGAGGATCTCGATGGCTTCGGGGGCCGCCATCGCGAGGGCGAGGGCGAATGCGTCATCGACACCGGGGTCGCAGTCGATGATGAGACGGGTTGGCTCCATGCGTCTAGCGCCTTGCCGCTGGTGTCGAACCGAGTGGTGACGGTGTCGTGGGCTGCGGCCGGGCGTGGTGCGGATCGCGTGTCCCGGTGTCGGAGCCGGCGAGAGGCCTCAGGGGCGGCTCACCATGCCGAGATGGGCGTGCTTGCAGGGCGCGGCGGTGGGCCAACGACGCGATGCGGCGCCGGCGCGGTCTGCCGCCAGCCGGCGGTGCGGCTTCGACATCGGGATCCGCGATCGACCCTCGCGAGCAGGTGCCGAACTCCCCGGAGGGACCACGGACAAGGCCGACGAGATCGCAGACGATGCCAACGCTTTGCATAGGTCCTGTCCGTGCCGTGCGAGACTGATTGTCCGGATCAATGTGTTGAGACGACAGGTGTCGCGCGAAAGGGAACATCGCTCTTGGCGTAAGACGCATCGCCGCCAGGCCGCCGGAGAGCTTTATTATCATGTTGTATCTATTGAGTAATTCCATAAAATGAGATCATATATCCAACTATTAGTCAATAATAAGAACAGATGAATTGTTAGGCAAAAGTACGAACAAATACGCGCAATGTGCTCATTTTATCGCGTCCAAGGTCGGGTCGAGAGCGGGTTGGGTGGGGAAGCAGCTTGCCGGGCGGATGCCCGTGGGAACGGTGTGAGCGGCACGATCTCGCCCGTTCGCCCCCGAAATCCGGCCCACGCCGCGACGGCGACGCTCGAGGGGGCGCCCTTGCAGGGGCCGAGAGACGCCTGGCCCCGAACCGGACGCCGGGCCGGGCCCGGCTGCCGATGTCGGCGGCGCCGCTGAGCGTGCTCCAAATGAGCGAACTTGTCTCAACGGGGGAGGGGTGAGCGGCCCAACGCGAAGTCGGCGCCGGTCGCCGCCGTCGGGCGGTTGCCGCCACGGCGCAATGACGCCCGGGCGGGGTGGCGAACCGCGCCCGGGCGCTTCCTCAGTTCGTCAAGTCGACGACGACTTCATCGAGCTTGCCCTGGAACACCAGCGGGGCGCGGTAGTCGCCGCTGACCGGCGTGCCGGTGTCCGACCCGATGTCCTGATTCTCGGAGAGCGAGTATTTGAACGGCGTCGTGCGGGCGATCGCGCCGCGACCCACCTCGGCGCCGTCGACGGAGAGAACCACGGTCCCACTCCCGCCCATCTGATCTCCGCCCTCGTAGGTGAAGTCCATCGCGAGCTCGCGCGCGCCGGCGGGAACCGTGCCCTCGCTCTCCACCAGATAGGTCTCGACGTCGATATAGTTGTGGGCCGCCTTCAGCTTGCCGTCCTTCAGGTAGAAGGCCCAGCCTCCTGTATTGCCGCCTTGCGTGAAGATCATGCCGCTCGCCGCGTCGCCGATCTCCACGGTGGCGACAACGCGAAACGACTTGTTCTTGAGGTCGGGGGCGGACGCTTCGGGCAGGCCGGCGAGCGGGCCCGGATAGGTGAACAGCGTGCGATCGCCCGCAAGGTTCGGCTTGCCGGTAAGCTCGGCACTGAACCGCTCGGCGCCGCGCCAGTCGAGCGGGAGCGCCTTGTTCTTGGACGCCTCCGCCCACCACAGGGCCTTCAGCTCCTCCAGCTTGGCGGGATTGTCCGCCGCAACGTCGTGCGCCTGGGTGAAGTCTTCGTCGAGGTTGTAGAGCTCCCAGGCGGCCTCGAGCGGATTGAAGTCGCCGCGAACGGGGTCCCACGGCTCGAAGGCGAGGGACGCCGCCCACCAGCCGTCCTTGTACATCCCGCGGTTCACGAACATCTCGAAATATTGGCTGGTGCGGACCTCGTCCGCGGCCGGATCGGCGAGAGTGCCGAGAAAGCTGGTGCCCTGGATCGGGGTTTGCGCGGTGCCGTCGACGCTGCGCGGCTCGGCGATGCCCGCCGCGTCGAGGATCGTCGGCGCGATGTCGATCACGTGCAGAAACTGCGTGCGCGTCTCGCCGTGCGCGGCGTAGCGGGCCGGCCACTTGACGATCATCGGGTTGCGCACGCCGCCGAGATGACTGGCGACCTGCTTGGTCCACTGGAAGGGACTATCCACCCCCCAGGCCCATCCGGCAGGGAAGTGATTGAAGTGCAGCTCCGTCCCGATCTCGTCGATGCGGGAGAGCATGTCGTCGACCGTCATCAGATAGGCGTTGAAGAAGGCGTTTTCGTTCAAGGTCCCGTCGAAGCCACCCTCGGCCGACGCCCCATTGTCGCCGATGATGTAGATGATCAGCGTGTTGTCGGCATCGGGCAACGACGCGACGTAGTCGAGCACCCGGCCGACTTCGGCATCCACCTGCTCGCCGAATGCGGCGAAGGCCTCCATCATCCGCTCGTAGAGCCGCTTTTGGTCGTCGTCGAGGCTGTCCCAAGCCGGCAAGCTGTCCGGACGCGGCGTCAGCGTGGCGTTCTGCGGAATGATCCCGCGCTCCTTCTGATGCTGAAAGGTCTCCTCGCGATAGGCGTCCCACCCCATGCTGAACCGACCCGCATACTTCTCGATCAGCGCCTTCGGGGCTTGGTGCGGGGCATGGGTCGCGGCGGGTGCCAGATAGGCGAACCATGGCTTGTCGGGCTGGATCGCTTCGAGGGCCTTCAGCCAGTCGATCGTCTTGTCCGCCAGATCGACGCTCAGATAGTAGTCGTCCCGCTCCGGTGTCCCGAGCGCCGTTTGGTTCTCGAAGAGATAGGGTCGGAGCTGGTTCGTGTCGCCGGCCATGAAGCCGTAGAAGTAATCGAACCCCAAGCCGTTCGGCCAATGGTCGAAGGGGCCGACGACGCTGGTCTCGTAGATCGGCGTGTTGTGGTTCTTCCCGATCCAGGCGGTGACATAGCCGTTCTGCCGCAGAATCTCGGCGACGGTCGCCGTGTCCTTGGGGATGATGCCGGTGTAGCCGTCGTAGCCTGTGGCGAGCTCGGTAATGACGCCGGTGCCCGAGACGTTGTGGTTGCGGCCGGTCAGAAGCGCCGCGCGCGTCGGCGAGCAGAGCGCCGTGGTGTGGAAGCGGGTATAGAGCAGCGCGTCCTCGGCGAGCTTGTCCATCGCCGGGGAGGGGACGCCCCCGCCGGTGACGGCGAACTGGCCGAACCCGACATCGTCGAGAAGGATGAGGAGCACGTTGGGGGCACCCTCGGGTGCCGCCACCGGCGCGGGAAACTGCGGCGGATCGGAATTGAGGTAGGTTGTCCCGATGGTCCCGCGGAACTTCTGCTCCGCATAGGGCAGCACCGGCTGCCCGTCGCGCGCCGCAATCGGCGGTGCGTTCGATTGAGCGTGCACGCCGCCCGATGCGCCGACCGCCAAGAGCGCCAGCGCCGACACCAATGCAATCCGTCCAGTCATTCTACCCCCCTTCATACGGGCCTAGCGGCCTCATTGACACGGGGCGTTCCGGCGCTTGCCAGGCACACGCGGTACGACCGTGCATGGGGAGAATACTATCTTAGATCGGCAAAACTATGCTGTGACGCGTTGACCTGACGCCGCGGGGCGATGGTTTGGAGCACCTTTGCGTGATCGCGCCCGAACCTCCGCTTTGCCTATTTAACGGACCCGCCGGAGGCGACCGCCGATCCGCTTTGGACCGCAGCCGGCCGACGCGATTGGGGCGCACGGTGGCAGGGGCGGAACGCCTCCGAGCCGGCCTAACTCAGTGACGCAGGCCGGTCGGGCGGCTCATTTCGCCCAAGACGTTGATCTGCAACGGCTGTGGCGGGGTCGGACGTCCGTTGCTCTTATCGGGCTGAGCTACGGGGAAGGGGGATGCTCAGTGCGTCCAGGGGGCGGCGCGGTCGCCGCGGAAATTGTCGGCGTAGGCGATCTGCTTCTCGACCGCGGACTTTGCTTCTTCCACGCGGTACTCGATGCCGTGGCGCTCGGCGTAGGCGATGGCGTCCTCGCGGGTGGGGAACTCGAGACGGAGCTGGCGGCGCGTGTCGGTGCCCGCGGTCCAGCCCATCAGCGGGTCGATCTCCGGCGGACGCAGGCCTTCGAAATCCAGCCGCCAGCGGCGGGTGCGCCCCTTGCCGGACTGCATCGCCGTGCGCGACGGCTTGTAGATACGTGCTCGCATTCCTGTCTCCACCATCCCCGACGGCGCCACGCTCGTCCGCAGGACGGCCACACAACGTGCGGATGTCCCAGCGAACCGCCACTCCAATGTTCCTTCCACCACCTCCGCCATTGTGTCAAACGATCCGCACGCCGGGTTGGCGTCGGCCGCATCCCCAAGGCAAGCGACGCGTCGTCGGGGGTGGGGGGAGCTGGCGAAGCGTAGGGGGAGCGAACGTTCTGCGCGTGGTCGGGGCAGCAGGATTCGAACCTACGACCCCCGGTTCCCAAAACCGGTGCTCTACCAGGCTGAGCTATGCCCCGCAGCGTTCGCGCCCCTCTCCTACACGTTGCCGAAGGGGGCGGCAACGGGAGACGCGCGCGCGATTCTCACCGCTCGACGCGTTCGTGGACCAGGCGCCCGCCGGGCTCGAGGCCGATCTCGTCGGCGACGCCGGCGTTGACCTCGAAGACGAAGCGCGCCTTGCCGTGGGAGGGGATGGCGTCGGTCGAAAAGGGCGTGGTGTGGTGGGCGATAGAGACGACCGTTCCGTCCGCGCGGATGAAGATGATGTCGAGCGGCAGCGGCGTGTTCTTCATCCAGAAGGTGCGCTCGCCCTCGCCGCCGAAGTCGAACAGCATGCCGTGGTCGCGCGCCATCTCCTTGCGGAACATCAACCCGCGAGAGCGCTCGATCGGATCGTCGGCGATCTCGATGGTGAAGCTGTGGGACCCGCTGTCGGTCAGGAGCAGGGCGGCGGTACGGGGCGGAACCTCCACGCGTGCGGCCGGCGGTGCGGCCGGCCCGGTCGCCTCAGCCGGCACGCCCGCGACGAGGGCCAGTGCGAGGACGAGGAGGACGCGACAGCGCTGGGCGGTCACGCTCAGTGCGACTGCGGCACGTTGGTGCCGGACTCGGGCAGGATCTCGGCGGCCATCAGCCCCTTCGGGCCGTTGCCGAAGCGCACCTTCACCACCTGGTTGGGGCGCAGCTCCGTGATGCCGAAGCGCCGCAGCGTCTCCATGTGCACGAAGATGTCGGCGGTGCCTTCACCGCGGGTCAGGAAGCCGTAGCCCTTGGAGCGGTTGAACCACTTCACGCGGGCGAACTCGGCCGGTCCTTCCGGGGTGACCTGAATGTGGGCGCGGGAGGGGGGGAGCTGCGAGGGGTGGGCGGCGCTCGATTCGTCCATCGACAGGATGCGGAACGCCTGCAGCCCCTTCGGACCGCTGACGACTTCGCAAACGACGCGGGCGCCCTCGTAAGCACTCTGGTAACCATCGCGGCGTAGGCAGGTAACATGGAGGAGAATATCGGCACCTCCATCGTCGGGCACGATGAAGCCGTAGCCCTTGCCGACATCGAACCACTTGATGCTGCCGGAAAGCTCGGTCAGACCCTCCAAACCGTCGATGTTTGGCGCGGTGCCGCGATCCTCGGCAGAGTATTCTTCGTAGAACCGTACCAGCTTATCGTCGCTCACCACTATACCCGCCGCTTTACCACTGCCACTGCAACCCAACAGAAACGTGAATCAGACGTTACCATTCATTCACTCTTTCGGCGACTGGTAATTGTCCCGTTCCCCCGCCGGTGTTGCGGTTGAGACACAGGATTTTAGTCAAATTTCATGCTCTCGAGCGGCGCAAACGTTGCGGCGAGCGGCGTGCGGATCACGAGATCGGCGGTCGCGTCCTGATCGGTCGGATCGCGGGAGGCGATGATCAGCGTGGCGCCGGCCTCCTTCGCCATCGCCGGCAGCGCGGCGGCCGGGTAGACCACCAGCGAGGTGCCTGCAGCCACGAATAGGTCTGCCTCCACGGTGGCCTCCATCGCCTGGTGCAGCGCGTCCTCCGGCATCGGCTGGCCGAACGAGATGATCGCGGCCTTGATCAGCCCGCCACATCGCGTGCAGCGCGGAGACTTCCCGGTTTTCTCAATGGTGGCTTGCGCGTAGCTGATCTCGTGACGCATGCCGCACGACAAACAGACAGCGTGGTCGCCGGAGCCGTGCAGCGTCACGAGTCGGTCCGCCGGCACGCCTGAGCGCTGGTGGAGGCCGTCGATATTCTGCGTCACCACCAGGTCGACCGGCCCGGCCCGCGTCAGGTGGGCGATCGCCCGGTGGGCACCGTTGGGCTCGGCCGCGCTGAAGCGCTCCGCCATGTCGAAGCGGCGGCGCCAGTCGGTGAGCCGGGCCTCCTCGGAGGTGAGGAAGGCGTCGTAGAGGATCGGCTCCATGCGGCTCCAGATGCCGCCGGCGCTGCGGAAGTCGGGAATGCCCGACTCGGTGGAGATGCCGGCGCCGGTGAAGACCACCGCCCGGCGTGAGGCGGCGAAGGCGTCCGCGAGGGCCGCCGTCGCCTTCTCGGTGTTCGACATGATCATGCGCATGATGGCAGAGTGACGCGTGCCGGGCCCTTCCGACAAGCGCCGCCACATCAGAGCGCCATCCGATAGGCGAGCGCCTCCGCCACGTGGCCGCGGCGGACCGCCGCGCTGCCGCCGAGATCGGCGATGGTGCGCGCCACCTTGAGCGTGCGGTGATAGGCGCGGGCGGAAAGGCGCCGCTCCGTCGCCACGCGGTCGACGAGGGCGAGAGCGTCCTCGTCCGCCGCCACCGTCGCCTCCAGATCGTCGACGCCGCACTCGGCGTTGACGAGGCCGCCGCCGCGCCCGGCGAGGCGGTGCGCCTGAAGGTCGCGCGCCGCCGCCACGCGGTCGGCGACCGCCGCCGAGGCTTCGCCGGGCGGCGCCCGCAGGTCCTCCGGCATCACCGCGGGGACGCGGATCGACAGGTCGATGCGGTCGACGAGGGGGCCGGAGAGGCGACCGCGATAGTCGTCGGCGCACGCCTTGCCGCGCTTGCAGGAATGGCCGGGCTCGCCGGCGTGGCCGCAGCGGCACGGGTTCATCGCGGCGACGAGCTGGAACCGGGCCGGATAGCTCACCCGGTGGCTGGCGCGGGCGATCATCGCCCGGCGCGTCTCCAGCGGCTCGCGCAGCGCGTCGAGCACCTGGGGGGAGAATTCGGGCAGCTCGTCGAGAAAGAGCACGCCGCCGTGGCACAGCGAGACCTCGCCGGGTCGGGCCCGCGGCCCGCCGCCGATCAGCGCCGCCATGGAGGCGGAGTGGTGCGGCGCGCGGTAGGGCGGGCAGGCGTCGAGCCGGCCGCCGTCGAGATGGCCGGCGACGGAGCGGATCATCGCCGACTCCAGCAGCGTCTGTGGCTCCATGGTGGGCAGGATCGAGGGCAGGCGCTCCGCGAGCATCGACTTGCCCGCTCCGGGCGGCCCGACCATCAGGAGGTTGTGGCCGCCGGCCGCCGCGATCTCGAGCGCCCGCTTGGCGCTTTCCTGGCCCTTCACGTCGCAGAGGTCGCTGCCGGGGCGCGCCGGAGGGGCGATGCGGGCGACGGGACGCGACAGCACCTGCGAGCCGGAGAAGTGGTTGACGAGGGCGGCGAGGCTCGCCGGCGCGATCAGCGGCATGTCGGCGGACGCCCAGGCCGCCTCGGCGCCGTCGGCGGCGGGGCAGATGAGGCCCTTGCCGAGCTCGTTGGCGCCGACGGCCGCCGGCAGCACGCCGGCGACGCCGACGATACGCCCGTCGAGCCCCAGCTCGCCCACCACCACCTGCTCCGCGAGCGCCTCGGCCGGCACCGCGCCGAGCGCGGCCATAAGTCCCAGCGCGATCGGCAGGTCGTAGTGGCTGCCGGCCTTCGGAAGATCCGCCGGAGCGAGATTGACGGTGATGCGTCTCGGCGGCAACGACAGGCCCGACGCCGTCAGCGCGGCGCGGACCCGCTCGCGGCTCTCCGCCACCGCCTTGTCGCCCAGCCCCACGATCAGAAAAGCCACGGCCCCCGGGGCGATCTGCACCTCGACATCCACCGGAACGGCATCGATGCCGCAAAACGCAATGGTCGTGACCCGGCTCAGCACGGCGAGGAATTTCCCGGTTGCGAATTCAATCAAAGGTCGCATGTCTCCGGCATTCATGCAACTCTAAACATCCAGCCGGATCTCTCTTGGCCTGTGCCAATTGCGTCACCACGTTGCGAAGGGAGAGCTGCAACAATAATCTGGCGAACAACAGGCGGAGCCCGCGCACCGCGGCCTGCCATAAAGAGGGACGCAGAATACCATGGGAGCCACCGCACGGGTGGACGCTTCGGGGGCGCCGCGTTGATCATTGATCCCCCGCCGCCTCGGACCCACCGCCGCCGCACGCGCATGGCGCGGCTGAGGTCCTTGTCGCCCGTCATGCGACGTTTCGTGCCGCGCAGCCGGGTGCCCCACACGGCCACCGGCCCGTGGCTCGGCACGCAGCCCCGCGTTCAGGGCAAGCGCCACACGCCGCTCGATCGCAAGACGCCGACCTTCGGCCAGCTCGGCACCCTCGAGGTGCGCCTGGCGCGTACCGCCGGCGAGGTGAAGCGGGCCCAGCAGGTCCGCTATCAGGTCTTCTACGAGGAGATGAGCGCCACGCCGGACGCCTACACCATGGCCACCCGGCGTGATCGCGATGCCTTCGACGACGTCTGCGACCACCTCCTGGTGCTCGACCACAACGTCACCCAGCGGCGCTTTCGCAAGCCGAAGCCGCGCATCGTCGGCACCTACCGCATGCTGCGCCAGGAGATCGCCGAGCAGAATGGCGGCTTCTACTCCTTCTCCGAGTTCGACGTGGGCAGTCTCATCGAGCGCCACCCGGACCTCAACTTCCTGGAGCTCGGCCGCTCCTGCGTGCTGAAGCCCTACCGCGACAAGCGCACGGTCGAGCTGTTGTGGCACGGGGCCTGGTCCTACGTGCTGCGCCACAATATCGAGGTGATGTTCGGCTGCGCCTCGCTCGCGGGCACCGATCCCGACGAGCTCGCGACGCAGCTCTCCTATCTCCACCACAACCACCTCGCCCCGCTGGAGTGGCGGGTGCGGGCGATCCCCTCGCGCTACGTGCCGATGGATCGGCTGCCGGCCGACGCCGTGGATCCCAAGAAGGCGCTGCGGGCGCTGCCGCCCCTCATCAAGGGCTATCTCCGGCTCGGTGCCTTCATTGCCGACGGCGCCGTGGTCGACGAGCAGTTCGGCACCACCGACGTGATGATCGTGCTGCCCGTCTCCGGCATCTCCCACCGCTACATCAACTATTACGGGGCGAACGCCACCCGCCACGCCTGAGGCGCGGCGGGACGTTGCCTCGCCGTCGTCCGCCGGCGAGGCAACGTCGGCGGCGGCTCAATCGCCGTCGGCGTCCTCGTCGGGCCGGGTGAGGCGTAGCCGGGTGATGCGGTTGCGCTCCCGCTCGGCCACCTCGAAGCGCACGCCGTGGAAGGTGAAGGCCTGATCCACCTCCGGGATCATCTGCGCCTCGTGGATGACGAGACCGGCCGCGGTGGTGGCCTCGTCGTCGGGCAGCGACCAGTCGAGCGCGCGGTTGAGGTCGCGGATCGTCACCGACCCGTCGACGAGCACCGAGCCGTCCGGCTGCGGCATGACGCCTTCGACCTCCACATCGTACTCGTCCTCGATCTCGCCGACGATCTCCTCCAGGATGTCCTCCAGAGTGACGAGGCCCATCACCTCGCCATACTCGTCCACCACCAGCGCGAAGTGGGACTTGCGCTTCAGGAAGGCGTTGAGCTGGTCCTGCAGGCGCGTCGTGTCGGGCACGAACCAGGGCGGCTTGGCGATCGCCCGCACGTTCACCTTGGAGACGTCGCCGCCCGCCGCCTGCACCGCGCGCAACAGATCCTTGGCATGGAGCACGCCCACCAGATTGTCGGTGGTGTCCTTCCACATCGGCATCCGCGTGTAGGGGGAGGCGAGGGCTTCGGCGACGATGGTCTCGGGCGGGTCGTCGGCGTTCAGCATCCGCATCCGCGTGCGGTGGATCATCACGTCGGAGACCTCGAGGTCGGCGAGGTCGAGGAGGGCGCCGAGCCGGTCGCGCTCGGCCTTGTGAAGGCCGCCCTCGGCGTGCTGCAGGTCCACCGTCCCGCGGATCTCCTCGCGCGCCGACTGGACGAGCTCGGCGTCCACCTCCACCCCGAAGAGGCCCAGGATGAGGCTGACGATCTTCTGCACCGTCGCCGTCACCGGCGCGAAGACGAAGACGATGATCCGCACGAGCGGGGCGACGGCGAGGGCGAAGGGCTCGGGCCGCAGGATTGCGAGCGTCTTCGGCAGTACCTCCGAGAAGATCAGCACCAGCGCGGTCATGAGGAAGGTGGCGTAGACCACCGCCGTCTCGCCGAAGAGGCGGATCAGCGCCGACGTCGCGAGCGCGGAGGCGAGGATGTTGACGAGATTGTTGCCGACGAGGAGGGCGCCGATCAGCCGCTCGCGCGCCTGCATCAGGCGCGCGGCCGTCGCCGCCCGCTGCGAGCCCTGCTTTTCCTGCTGGTGCAGCCGGGCGCGCGAGGCCGCCGTCAGCGCCGTCTCCGATCCCGAAAAGAATGCCGACATGGCAAGGAGGAGAACGATGGAACCGACGGTCAGCCAGAGATCCCACGCGATCATGTGACTGTCTTTCAGCCTTGGGTCATGAGGGGGCGAGGCCTTCCGCGGCGAGGAAGGCGGCGAGGGCACCCGGATCGACGCCGTTCGACACGAACGCGTCGCCGATCCGATTGACCAGGATGAAGCGGATCACGCCGTCCTTCACCTTCTTGTCCTGCGCCATCGCCGCCGTGAGCGAGGTCGCGTCGAGGGGCACCGGGACGTCGGCGAAGCGGGTGGGAAGGCCGACCGCCTGAAGGTGGCGGGCGACCCGCGCCGCGTCCTCCGGCGGGCACAGCCCGAGGGCGACGGAGAGGCGGAAGGCGAGGGCGAGGCCGAGGCCGACGGCCTCGCCGTGCACCACGCGATCGTCATAGCCGGCCGAGCGCTCCACCGCGTGGCCGAAGGTGTGGCCGAGATTCAGGAGGGCGCGCCGGCCCGCCTCGCGCTCGTCCTCGGTCACCACCGCGGCTTTGGCGGCGACGGCGCGGGCGATCGCGGCGGGCAGCCCCTCGCGCAGCGCCCCGGCGCCCTGCCGTTCCAGCCGTGCGAAGAAGTCGGCGTCGCCGAGGAGGGCGATCTTGACGATCTCGGCATAGCCCGCCCGGCGATGGCGCTCGGGCAGGGTGTCGAGCACGCTGGTGTCGGCGATCACCAGCGAGGGCTGGTGGAAGGCGCCGACGAGATTCTTGCCGTGCCGCGTGTTGATGCCGGTCTTGCCGCCGACTGCGGAGTCCACCTGGGCGAGGAGGGTCGTCGGCACTTGAACGAATGGCATGCCGCGCCGGGCGACGGCGGCCGCGAAGCCGGCGAGGTCGCCGACCACCCCACCGCCGAGGGCGATCACCAGGTCGCCGCGCTCGAGCTCGGCGTCGAGGATCGCGTCGACGGTGCCGACGAGGCCGGCGATGGACTTCGAGCCCTCGCCCGCCGGCACGACGTGATGGGCGGCCCGGATGCCGGCCGCCTCGAGCGAGGCGTCGAGCGCGGCGAGGTGGAGCGCCGCCACCGTCTCGTCCGTCACCACCAGCGCGCGGCACCGCTTCAGCCGGTCGGCGATCAGCCGGCCCGCCTCCGCGATCAGCCCGTCGCCGATCAGCACGTCATAGGCACGCTCGCCGAGCGGGACGGTGATCGTCTCGCGCGCGGTGTTCTTCTCCATCGTCTCGCTCACTGGGAGGCCGCCTGCTGGGGGGTGGGCTCGGCCGCTAGGGAATATTGTCGAAGGGCGCGCAGGATCGCGCCGACCACCCGCTCCTGCGGGCCGGACGACGACACCACGCGGATCGGCGCCTCGGCGAAGACCGGATCGCGCACAGCGCGCAGCTCCTTCAGCTTCGCCCGCGCGTCCACGTTGTGGAACATCGGCCGGTGGGTCCGCTTGCTGATGCGCGCCACGAGAATGTCGGTCGCCGCATCGAGCCAGATGGCGATGCCGTGCGCGGCGATCGCCCGGCGCGTGTCGGCCGACATGAAGGCGCCGCCGCCGGTCGCAAGCACCAGCGGCCCGTCCTGCAGGATGCGGGAGATCACGCGCGTCTCGCCCTCGCGAAAGGCCGCCTCGCCGTGGGTGGCGAAGATATCGCTGATCGACATTCCGGCGGCCTTCTCGATCTCGCTGTCGGCGTCCACGAAGGGAATCGCGAGCTGCGCGGCGAGGCGGCGCCCGACGCTCGACTTCCCGGCTCCGGGCAGTCCCACGAGCACGAGGTTGCGGCCATCGAGTGCCTGCAACAGGCCCTTTGGCCCATCGTGTCCCAACGAATCCTCCCTTCCGACGTGCAGAGCGCGCCGCGCCCCGCAACAGCGGACAGGATAACGCGCCCGACCGCAAGCCCCCCGAGACGGCAATACGCCTCCTGGGGATCGTGTCGCGATCCCCGGCATGCCGATCGAACGCATCCTGCTGCCGCAACGCATGGGCCCGGGTCAACCTCTGTCGGCGCCTCTTAGGCATCTCACGCGACCGGGCGATGACGGTCCGGGCGGGCTGAGCGCCGTTCGCCGGCCGGCCGTGTCAATTGTCCGCACCGCCTCCACCGCTCCGCAACCGCCGCGTCCCATGATGGCGCCGACGCGCCACGCCGGGCGCCGCGATGGAACCTGCGATGCCCGCACCGAAACCCGCCGCACCGAAACCCGCCGCACCGAAATCGACCGTGCCGCTGCCCGCCGCGGCTGAAGCGTTCCTGGAGATGATGGCGGTGGAGCACGATGCTTCGCCCAACACGCTCGAGGCCTATCGCCGCGACCTCGTCCGCTTCGGCGAGCTCTGTGCCGGCCGCGGCGTCGCGCCGACGGCGGCGGGGGAGGGCGAGCTCAACGCCTTCGTCGAGGCGATGGCGGCCGCCGGCGAGGCCCGCACGACGCAGAACCGCCGCCTCTCTGCCGTGCGGCGCTTCCTGCGCTTTCTTTATGTGGAAGGCCAGCGGGACGACGATCCGGGCGCGCTCGTCGACAGCCCCAAGAAGAGCCGCCCGCTCCCGAAGATCCTGTCGATGGACGAGGTGCGCCGTCTGCTCGCCACCGCCGAGGAGGCGGCCGCGGCGGGGGTGCCGGGCGCGGCGCGGCGGGCCGCCCTCGTGGAGCTTCTCTATGCGGGGGGGCTGCGCGTATCGGAGCTCGTCTCGCTGCCCGAGCGCGCCGTGAGCGCCGGCCGGCCGACGATGATCGTGAAGGGCAAGGGCGGGCGCGAGCGCCTCGTGCCGATCACCGACGCCGCCCACCGGGCCGTCGAGCGCCACCGGGCGAGCCGCGGCGCGGTCACGGGCATTGCCGCGCGCTACCTCTTTCCCGCCGCCTCGAAGGAAGGGCACCTCACCCGCCAGGCGTTCGCGCGCGAGCTGAAGACGCTCGCCGCCGCCGCCGGCCTTTCCGCCGCGAAGGTCTCGCCGCATGTCCTAAGGCACGCGTTCGCGACCCATCTCCTCGTCAACGGCGCCGATCTGCGGGTGGTGCAGACGCTTCTCGGCCACCAGGACCTCGCCACCACCGAGATCTATACCCATCTCCAGAGCGACCACCTCGTCGCCGTGCTCAACGACTGCCATCCGCTCGCCTGACCCCCACCTCGGGTTGACTTCGCTGGCGGCCGATTTAAGGGTCCGGCCTCACCCCAACATCCGCGAAGCGTTTGATGCGTACCTTCCTCGATTTCGAAAAGCCCGTGGCCGACGTGATCGGCAAGATCGAGGAGCTGCGGGCCCTCGGTGACAGCTCCACCGTCGACGGCGGCGACGAGATCACCAAGCTCGAGGACAAGGCCGAGCGCGCCCTCGCCGAGCTCTATGCCAAGCTCAGCCCCTGGCAGAAGACGGCGGTTGCCCGTCACCCCGACCGGCCGCAGACCTCCAACTACGTCGCCCGCCTCCTCACCGACTTCTCGCCGCTCGCCGGCGACCGCTCCTACAAGGAGGATGCCGCCATCATCGCCGGGGTCGGCCGGCTCGGCGGGCGCTCGGTGGCGCTTCTCGGCCACGAGAGAGGGCACGACACCGAGGGCCGGCTGAAGCACAATTTCGGCATGGCGCGGCCGGAGGGCTACCGCAAGGCCAAGCGCATCATGCAGCTCGCCGAGCGCTTCCGCCTGCCCCTCGTGACGCTCGTCGACACCTCCGGCGCCTATCCGGGCGTCGGCGCGGAGCAGCGCGGCCAGGCCGAGGCCATCGCCCGCTCCACCGAGCAGGCCCTCACCCTCACCGTTCCCTCGGTCGCCGTGGTGATCGGGGAGGGTGGCTCCGGCGGGGCGCTGGCGCTCGCCGCCACCAACCGGGTGATCATGCTCGAGCACGCCGTCTACTCGGTGATCTCCCCCGAAGGCGCCGCGAGCATCCTGTGGCGCGATGCCGCGCGCGCCCAGGAGGCGGCCGCCAACATGAAGATCACCGCCCAGGACCTCTTGCGTCTCGGCGTCATCGACGCGATCATCGACGAACCGCTCGGGGGCGCCCATCGCGACCCCCTCGCCACCATCGACCGCGTGGGCTCTGCGATCAGCGACGCCCTCGACGGTCTCGCTCCGCTCGACGGCGCCGGCCTCAAGAAGCAACGCGCCGAGCGGTTCCTCGCCATCGGCCGTACGCTCGACGCTTGAGTGTGGCTTGCCAGCCACACAACTTCTCCACAGCAAGACCAGCGGTGGGAAAGCCTCGTTGAGGATTTGTAAAGGCTCGCCCCAACAGGTTACACGCGAAAGTGGACGGCGAATGTTCGTAACGCCCCCGACCCGCGGGATGATCGCATGACCCGATATCTTCTCCGCACGCCTTCGACGACCGCCACAGCTTCCGGCTTGCCCCGCCCGCGTGGCGGCGACCGTCTGCGGCGTCTGTCCGGCACGGTGGCGGCGCTCGCCCTGGCCGGCGCCGTGCTCGCCGGCTGCCAGGTCAGCGAGCTCTCCACCGCGGCCCATCTCGCCCCGCTGCCGGCCGGCCTCGAGCGCAAGATCGATCGGATGGACATGAAGGTCCGCTCGCCGATCATGCTGCGGATCTACAAGGAAGAGTCGATCCTCGAGGTCTGGAAGGAAGACCGGACGGGCAAGTTCCAGCTCCTCAAGGAGTACCCGATCTGCGCCTGGTCCGGCGAGCTGGGCCCGAAGCTGAAGGAGGGGGACCGCCAGGCTCCCGAAGGCTTCTATCTCGTGTCCCGCGCGCAGATGAACCCCAACTCCAGCTACCACCTGTCGTTCAATCTCGGCTTTCCGAACTCGTTCGACCGCAGCCTCAGCCGGACCGGCTCCAACCTGATGGTCCACGGCGACTGCTCCTCCCGCGGCTGCTACGCCATGGAGGACGAGCCGGTGCAGGAGATCTACGCCCTCGCCCGCGAGGCGTTCGCCGGCGGCCAGCGCGCGTTCCAGGTGCAGGCCTTCCCCTTCCGCATGACGCCGGAAAACATGGCGCGCCACGCCGATTCCGAGAATCTCCAGTTCTGGGAGATGCTGAAGGAAGGCTCCGACCACTTCGAGGTGACGCGTCAGCCGCCGCGGATCGACGTGTGCGAGCATCGCTACGTGTTCAATGCGGCGGGCGGCAGCTTCAACGCCTCCGCGACCTGCCCGAGCTACACGGTGCCGACCCACATCGCCCGCCTGGTGGAAGAGAAGCGGGACAGGGATTTCGCCAAGCGCGAGACGGTGATCGCGCAGATGCAGAACCGCGAGAACCGCGAGGAGCGCTGGGCCGAGCGCGAGAAGGCCATCGCCTCCTTCTTCAACCAGAACCGCTCCACCGGTCCGGAAGCGGATTCGGCCGCCGCGCCCGCCGCCGACACCGCGGTGGCCTCGGTGGACGATGCCGCCGGCACGACCGCCGCCGGCGTGCCGATGCCGCGTCGCTCGCCGCGCGCGGCTCCGGTTGAGGAGGCGTCCTCCGGCGGCTTCCGCATCCCCAACCCGTTCCGCCGCAACGAGGAGCCGCCCGTCGCGTCCGTCGCCGCGGTGGACGAGACGGAACCGGCCGCCACACCGGCGCCTGCCGCCGCGACGCCGGCCCCCGCCGCGATACCGACCCCCGTCGTGACGCCCAGCGAGGTGCCGGTCGCCTCCACCGCCAAGCCGAACGAGCCCGATACCGAGGCCGGCGACACCCAAGTCCTCGGCTTCGCCCCGGCCGAGGAGGAAAGCGGCTTCTTCTCCTCCATCGCCAAGGGCAGCAAGGGCCTCTTCCGCCGCGCCGGCCAGCTCTTCGACTGAGGCGCGGCGCGCCAGCGGTCGCGCGCTTCGCCGATCGGGGATGAGACGCGCCCACCCGGTAAAAATGCGAGCGTTCGCATGGACGACGCGAGCGCCCGGCCGTCTCCCGATGGGAGGCGGGGCCTATGCCTTCCGGATCGGGGCGGGTCCGGCGCGCCCCCGTGTTAGTTGAGGCGTGCTAGTCGAGGCGTGCCAGGCAAGGGGTGCTAGGCGAGGGGCGACCGGCGGGGAGGACAGCCATGCTCGTGCGACGCATCGCACACCGCTTCACCGAGATTTCGTCATCGATCGCCATGCCGAGGGCGGTGGGCGTCGCGTGTCTCGTCGTGGGTCTCGGCACGGGCTTCCTCGGCGGCGCCCTCGCGCAGGTGCCGCCGAGGAAGCCCGTGGCGCCGAACGCGGCCACCTCCGTGGTGCGCCCGCAAGCGCCGTCGGGCGGAGGTTTCCTCGGCAGCCTCTTCGGCGGCGGTGGGGGCGGGGGCGGTGACGCGGCCGGCAACAAGCAGCGTCTCCTCGACGCCTATCCCGGCGCCTTCCGCTTCGAGGGGAACGTGCTGGTCTTCCCCTCCGGCGAGCGCGTCGTCTGGGACGACGGACGCCGCAAGTCACCCGCCGAGCTCCTCACCGACGCCGACGTCGAGGACATGTTCGCCTACCCCTATCCCTCGGCGCGCGAAGGCGAGATGGCGCCGCCGCGCGATCACGATCCGGGGCGGATCCGCAGCCAGGAATTCTTCACCGCGCTCTATGGCGGCAGCGAGGGGGCGGTGCGGCGCAACGTCCGCACCATCCGCTGGGTCCCGTCCCTCGGCAACGCGGGGCTGACGGTCACCACCCGCTTCGGCATCGACGACAAGCTCGAGAAGGTCTCCGCCGAGCTGGAGCGATTGCCCAAGCGTTTCCACAAATATCTGACGCCGCCGGGCGGGGGCTTCCTGTGGCGCACCATCGCCGGCACGCGGCGCCTCTCGGTGCACTCCTTTGGCGCGGCCGTCGACATCAACACCCGCTTCACCAACTACTGGCGCTGGGACAAGGCAGCGGCGGGGGGCGTGATCCCCTATCGCAACCAGATTCCGCTGGAGATCGTGGAGGTGTTCGAGCGCTACTGCTTCATCTGGGGCGGCCGCTGGTACCACTACGACACGATGCATTTCGAGTATCGACCCGAGCTGCTGCCTGCTTGCCGCCGCTGACGGCCGAAGGTGTCGGATCGCCGCGCCCAAGCATGACGCCGGCGGGCGGCGACTACCCGCACAGGCGGGACCATTTCGCACCGTGAGAGCCCGTATCCGCCGCCGCGCGGGGCGAAATCGAGGGCGGGGCGGACGCCCGACAACGCCGGAAAACGCTGGCGAAATGTACGTACTATTGTGTGCTCGATTGCTCAATTGCGCGCCATGCCGTGCAATTCTCAGCAAAGCGTTTTAAGATCGGCGCAACGATCAGGATGCGCTGCCCTCGGCGCCGGCCGCTTCGGCCGACGCACCGCCCCACGGCGGGGCGTCGTGTCGCGCCGAGGCCGGTGTTCGAGATAGAACAATGTCAATCCATGAGGCCGGCCCTTGCGAACTTCCGTCTCCCTTGACGACAAGTACGATCTCGACACCCACGACGTATATCTTTCCGGCACCCAGGCCCTCGTCCGCCTGGTTCTCGCCCAGAGAGAGCGCGACCGGGCGGCGGGCCATCGCACGGCCGGCTTCGTCACGGGATATCGCGGCTCGCCGCTCGGCGGGCTCGACCAGCAGTTCGGTCGGGCGAAGAAGGTGCTCGGCGACGACATCCTGTTTCAGCCCGCGCTGAACGAGGACCTCGGCGCCACCGCGCTGTGGGGCACCCAGCGCACCGCCCTCAACGGCGAGAACGCCTACGACGGCGTGTTCGGCGTCTGGTACGGCAAGGGGCCGGGCGTCGACCGCTCCGGCGACGCCTTCCGCCACGCCAACCTCGCCGGCACCGCCCCACTCGGCGGCGTGCTGGCGCTGATGGGCGACGACCACACCTGCGAAAGCTCCACCACCGCCCACCAGTCCGAGTTCGGGATGGTCAACGCGCTGATCCCGGTGCTGTCGCCCTCCGGCGTGCAGGACATCGTCGACTTCGGCCTGCTCGGCTTTGCGATGAGCCGCTATGCCGGCCTCTGGGTGGGTCTCAAGTGCGTCAAGGACACGGTGGAGTCGACCGCCTCGATCGACGGGCGGATCGACCGCCTCGCCATCGCCGCGCCCGACTTTGCGATGCCCGCCGAGGGCGTCCATATCCGCGTGGGCTTCGATGCGCTCGGCGAGGAGGCGCGCCTCCACGGCGTGAAGCTACCGGCGGCCAAGGCGTTCGCCACCGCCAACCGCCTCAACCGCGTGATGGTGCGCGGCGGGCCGAACGCCAAGATCGGCATCGTCGGCACCGGCAAGAGCTGGCTCGACGTGCTCGAAGCGCTCCACGCGCTGGGCCTCGACGAGGTCGCCTGCGCCGATCTCGGCATCCGCCTCTTCAAGGTCGGCATGCCCTGGCCGATGCCGGCGGAGGACGTGCGCGCTTTCGCCGACGGTCTCGACGAGATCATCGTGGTGGAAGAGAAGCGCGGCCTCATCGAGCCGCAGATGAAGGACATCCTTTACGGCACGGCCAACGCGCCGCGCATCATCGGCAAGAGCGACGAGAACGGCGCGCCGCTCTTCCGCGAGGCCGGGGCGCTCGATGCGAACCACGTCGCCACCGAGATCGGCAAGCGCCTGCTGGCGCGCGGCGCCACGCGGCTCCAAGGACCGCTGCGCGAGGTGGAGGCGCTCGCCCGCCGCCTCGTCGCCACCACCAGCATCGTGGAGCGAAAACCCTATTTCTGCGCCGGCTGCCCTCACTCCTCCTCCACCGTGGTGCCGAGCGGGGCGCGTGCGGCGGCGGGCATCGGCTGCCACTTCATGGCGCTCTGGATGGATCGCTCCACCGAGGGCTTCACTCAGATGGGCGGGGAAGGGGCTCAGTGGATCGGCGAAGCGCCGTTCTCCACCCGCAAGCACCTCTTCCAGAATATCGGCGACGGCACCTATAACCACTCCGGCTCGCTCGCGATCCGCGCCGCACACGCCGCGGGTGTGAACATCACCTACAAGATCCTCTTCAACGACGCGGTCGCGATGACTGGCGGCCAGGCCCACGACGGCGGCCTCACCGTTCCCGACATCGCCGCCCAGATGAGGGCGGAGGGCGCGCGCCAGGTGGTGGTGGTGTCGGACGAGCCGGAGAAATACGGCGTCTCCGATCTGCCGCACGGCGTCGCGGCGGAGCATCGGGACGAGGTGATCGCCGTCCAGCAGCGGCTCTCCGAAATCCCGGGCGTGACGGTGATGATCTACGATCAGACCTGCGCCTCGGAGAAACGCCGGCGCCGCAAGCGCGGCGCCTTCCCCGATCCCGACAAGCGCATCGTCGTCAATGAGCGCGTGTGCGAGGGCTGCGGCGACTGCGGCGTGCAGTCGAACTGCGTGGCGATCCAGCCGGTGGAGACCGCCTTCGGCCGCAAGCGGCAGATCGACCAGTCGACCTGCAACAAGGACTTCTCCTGCCTCAAGGGCTTCTGTCCGAGCTTCGTGACCGTCAACGGCGCGGTGCTGAAGAAGGCCGACGTTCCGCAGGCGCCGGATGATCTGCCCGAGCCGGCGCGCGCCGCGCTGACGGAGGCGAAGGGCATCCTCGTCACCGGCGTGGGCGGGACCGGCGTCGTCACCGTCGGTGCGGTCATCGGCATGGCGGCGCATCTCGAGGGCCTCGGCGCCGGCATCATCGACATGGCGGGGCTCGCCCAGAAGGGCGGGGCGGTGCTCTCCCACATCAAGATCGCCCCGCGCCGCGAGGACGTGACCACCATCCGCGTCGGCCCCGGTGGCGCCTCGGCGGTGCTCGGCTGCGACATCGCGGTGGCGGGGTCGGCGAAGGTCCTCTCCGCGCTCGCCCCGGGGGCGGTGGTGATCGCCAACACCCACGAGCAGCTGCCTGGCGAGTTCACCCGCAACATCGACTTCTCGCTGCCGACCCGCCGCATCCTGCAGGCGCTCGACGAGCGGGCCGACACCGTCGCCTTCGACGCGACGGGCGCCGCCGTCGCCCTCTTCGGCGACGCCATCGCCGCCAACATGATGGTGATGGGGGCGGCCTACCAGTCCGGCGCGCTGCCGCTCTCGTCCGCCTCGCTCGAGGAGGCGATCCGCCTCAACGGGGCGGCGGTGCCGATGAACCTCGCCGCTTTCCGCCTGGGCCGCCTGTCGATCGCCGATCCGGAGCGCTTCGGCGCGATGCTGAACGAGGCGGCGGCCGCGCCGATGCCCCACCGCGTGCTGCCCGAGACGCTCGACGAGCGCATCGCCCGCTACGCCGAGAGCCTCACGGCCTACCAGAATGCCGACTACGCCCGCCGCTTCCAGCTCCGCGTCGGCTCGGTCCGCGCCGCCGCCGAGATCGCCGGCCTCGACGGGGAGCCGCTCGTCGGCACCGTCGCCGATGCGCTCTACCGGCTGATGGCGGTGAAGGACGAGTACGAGGTCGCCCGCCTGTTCACCGACGGCGGCTTCGCCGATCAGCTCAAGCACCAGTTCGCGAGCTACCGGTCGCTGACCTTCCACATGGCTCCGCCGATCGCGACGAACATCGACGCCAAGACCGGGCGGCCGGCCAAGCGCACCTTCGGGCCCTGGATGCTGCGCGTCCTGCCGATCCTCGCTCGGATGAAGCGGCTGCGCGGCGGTCCGCTCGACATCTTCGGCAAGACGGCGGAGCGGCGCCGCGAGCGGCAGATGCTCGCCGACTACGAGGCCACCGTCGATCACCTGGTGGCGACGCTGACGGTGGAGCGACAGGCCGCTGCCGAGGCGCTCGCCGCCTGGCCGGACGTCGTGAAGGGCTACGGCCCGGTGCGTGCCGCCAACATGGACCGCGCCGACAAGGCGCGCGAGGCGCTGACGGCGGCCTACGACGCCGTCGGCAGCACCACGCTGATCGCGGCCGAGTGAGCCTGATCCGCGGCGACGCGCTGCCCTCCGTCCGCCGCACCAGCGCAGCGACGTGAGGTGAGGGGGCGGCCCGCCGCTCCTGCGCAGCCGAGCCGCCGCGTCTTCCTCGACATTTGGGCAAGCGCCGTTCACCGGCGGTCGGGGCTTGCGTGCCGGGCGCCTTCGGTGTCTGTCTCGAATTCGACAAGTGACGAAGGGGGCACCCATGGACGTGCGTGCGGCAGTGGCATTCGAGGCGGGCAAGCCGCTCGAGGTGACGACGGTTCAGCTCGAAGGGCCGCGACAGGGCGAAGTGCTCGTCGAGATCATGGCGACGGGCATCTGCCACACCGACGAGTTCACCCGCTCCGGCGCCGATCCCGAGGGCCTCTTCCCGGCGATCCTCGGTCACGAAGGGGCCGGCATCGTGCGCGAGGTCGGGCCGGGCGTCACCTCGGTGGAGGTCGGCGACCACGTGATCCCGCTCTATACCGCCGAGTGTCGGGAGTGCGAATACTGCCTGAACCCGAAGACCAATCTGTGCCAGAAGGTGCGCACCACCCAGGGCCAGGGCGTGATGCCGGACGGCACCTCGCGCTTTTCCATCGGCGGCAAGATGCTGCACCACTACATGGGCACCTCCACGTTCGCGAACTTCACGGTGCTGCCCGAGATCGCCGTGGCGAAGATCCGCAAGGACGCTCCCTTCGACAAGGTCTGCTACATCGGCTGCGGCGTGACGACGGGCGTCGGCGCGGTGGTCAATACGGCGAAGGTTGAGCCCGGCTCCAACGTCGTGGTGTTCGGCCTCGGCGGCATCGGCCTCAACGTGATCCAGGGCGCCAAGCTCGTCGGCGCCAACATGATCGTCGGCGTCGACCTCAACCCCGAGCGCAAGGCCTGGGGCGAAAAGTTCGGCATGACCCACTTCGTCAACGCCAAGGAGGTGGGCGACGTGGTGCCCCACATCGTCGAGCTGACGAAGGGCGGCGCCGACTATTCGTTCGAGTGCATCGGCAACACCACCACCATGCGCCAGGCGCTCGAGTGCTGCCACAAGGGGTGGGGCGAATCGATCATCATCGGCGTCGCCGGCGCCGGGCAGGAGATCTCCACCCGCCCGTTCCAGCTCGTCACCGGCCGCGTCTGGCGCGGCACGGCCTTCGGTGGCGCGCGCGGGCGCACCGACGTGCCGAAGATCGTCGACTGGTACATGGACGGCAAGATCCAGATCGACCCGATGATCACCCACACGATGCCACTCGAGGACATCAACAAGGGCTTCGATCTGATGCACCACGGGGAGTCGATCCGCGGCGTCGTCATCTACTGACGCGATGTCGGGATGGGAGCCTCCCATCCCGATGCCGCCCTTGGCAACGGCGTGGAGACGGCTCTAAGAATCCCGCGTCGCATGAGCCGAGGAGCGCAGGCACCGCTATGACAGACGCGTCCTTCATCGTGGTTGGGGCCGGGATCGTCGGCCTCTCCACCGCCTATCACCTGACGCGTCGCGGCGCCGGCGTCACGGTGATCGAGCGGGGGCCGATCCCCAATCCGCTCGCCGCCTCCTGCGATCACCACCGCCTCATCCGCCTGACCTATCCGGACAAGGTCGGCTACGCCGCGCGGATGCTGGGGGTGCTCGACGCCTGGCGTGAGATGTGGGGCCATCTGCCGGGGCCGCAGCGGCGCTACTACGCCGATGTCGGCATGCTCACCGTGAGCCAGGAGGAGGGCGACTACACCGACCGCGCCCGCCGGACCATGGACATCCTGTCGATCCCCTACGAGCGGATCGACAGCACCGCCGAGCTTGCCGAGCGCTTCCCCTTCCTCGAGGTCGCGAACCTCGCCTACGGCGTGCTCTCCGAGGGCGGTGCGCTGATGGCGAACCACATCATCACCGACCTCGCCGACTGGTTGCGGGCCGAGGGCGCGACGCTTCTGGAATATTCCCCCGCCACCGCGATCGACGAGACCGCCGGCACCGTGATCCTCGCCGACGGCCGCACGCTCGGTGCCGACCGGGTGATCGTTTCCACCGGTATCGAGACGGGTCGGCTCATTCCGGACCTTGCCGGCACGCTCACCCTCAATCGCAGCCTCGTCGTCTACGCCGATCCGCCGGAGGACCTCGTGGACGCCTGGCGGGACGCGCCGTGCTGGAATGATCTCGGTGGCGCCTCCCATCTGTGGGGCATGCCGCCGGTCGACGGGCTGCCGGCGAAGTTCGGCAACGCCGCCACCGGCACGCGTCCGCTCGACGACGCCGACCGCACCATCACGCCGGAGGAGATCGGCCTCGTCCTCAGCGATTATCGGGGGCGCCTGCGCGGCATCGAGCGCTTCCGCGTGCGCTACGGCGCGGCCAACTTCTGGACCCGCGCACCGGAGGAGCGCTTCTTCCTGGAGGAGCGGGGGCGCAGCCTCGTCGTATCGGCCTGCTCCGGCCATGGCTTCAAGTTCGGCGCCCTCTCGGGGCGCGACGTGGCCGATGCCGCGACCGCAGCGGAGACGGTCTCCGTAGTCGCCCACCGCATGGCGGGGCTGGAGCAAGAGCCCGCTGCGGGGTCAGTTTAGGCGCGATGGCGTGGCCGGGGAATGGTAGTCCACTAAAATACCACAATTTCACGCACAGATCGTTTCACGATTGTGCGGTTGGTGAAACTAGGATAATGCATTTAGGTGAATAATCTCCTCTAATGCCGCCTCGCTAACGCACACCTTGAACCGGAACACGGAAAGTATGAATTTGTTCTCAGGTCGGGAGATCGGGGGTGAGATGGCCGCAGGCTCCGGGGCGACTCCGGTCGACAGCGCTGCGGGCGACGACGCACGCCCGGTACCGGTGGACGAGAGCCCCGTGTCCCGCCGCGCGCTCGATCCCGCGCACCTCACCGTGCTGTTGGTGGAAGACAGCCTGATGATCGCGATGGATGCGGAGACGATGCTCGCCGCGTCCGGCTTCCGTGAGGTGCGTCTCGCCAACAGCACCAGCGCGGCCCTCAAGGAGATCGACGCCGGCGGCATCGGCTGCGCCGTCCTCGACATCAATCTCGGCAACGAGACGAGCTTCGCGGTCGCCGAGCGTCTGCTCGCCGACGGCATCCCCTTCATCTTCGCGAGCGGCTACGACGACGAGGATCTGCCGGAGCCGTTCCGCCACATCGCCGTGGTGACGAAGCCCTACGTCGACGTACGTCTCGTCGACGCCCTCGAAGGACGCTTCAAGGCCGAAGCCGCCTAGGATCGCCCGCGCCGGATCGGGCCGCTTCGGCTCTTCGCGAGCGAGCGGCGTCCTCCGAGGAACCGCTTCCGATCGGGTGGGAGCGGCTCGAGCCGGTCGCGACGGTGCGCGTCCGAGGCTCCGACACGAAACTGCCATTCGCGTTCTTGCTCCGTTGCCCCTATATCGGCCGCAACGGAGACGTCCATGCTGAGATTTTTCGAACGGCTCGTCGACCCATTTCCGAGCCGTCAGATCGTCACGCCGCCGTCCGGCTTCCTGGCCTTCATCCTCCACTACTCGCGCGACGTGTGGCCGTGGGTCGGGATGACGGCGCTGCTCTCCATCGCCATCGGTCTCGGCGAGGCCTTCCTCTACGGCTTCCTCGGCACCCTGGTGGACTGGCTCACCGTGCGCGACCGGGCCGATTTCCTCGCTGCCGAATGGCCGACGCTCGCCTTCATCGGCACCGTGATCCTCGTTGGCCTGCCGGGGCTCGTGGCGCTGCAGACGGCGATCGTGCACCAGACGCTCGCCGGTAACTATCCGATGGTGGTACGCTGGCTCGCCCACCGCCATCTCCTGCGCCAGTCGATGAGCTTCTACGCCGACGAGTTCGCCGGCCGCATCGCCACCAAGGTGATGCAGACCGCCGTCGCCGTGCGCGACGTGGTGATGCGCATCTTCGACATGTTCGCCTACGTGCTCGCCTACTTCGTCGGCATGGTGATGGTGGCGGCGCAGGCTGACTGGCGGCTGATGCTGCCGCTTCTCGTCTGGGCCGCGGCCTATGCGGTGATGCTCGTCTATTTCGTGCCTCGGCTCGGACACGCCTCCGCCCTGCAGGCCGATGCCCGCTCCACGATGACCGGCCGCGTCGTCGACAGCTACACCAACATCCAGACGGTGAAGCTGTTCTCCCACGCAAGCCGCGAGCGCGACTATGCGCGTGGCGCGATGGACGAGTTCCTCGGCACCGTCCATGGCCAGATGCGGCTGATCGCGGCCTTCAACGTCACCAACTATGTGCTGAACGCGCTGCTCCTCTTTGCGGTGGGCTTTCTCGGTATCCGCTTCTGGCTCGCCGACACCGTGTCGCTCGGCGCGCTCGCGGTGTCGGTGACGCTGGTGCTGCGCCTCAACGGTCTCTCCCATTGGATCATGTGGGAGATGACCATGCTGTTCGAGGCCGTCGGCACCATCGCCGACGGTCTCACCATGCTGACGCGCGAGCCGACGGTGGTGGACACGCCCGCCGCGAAGGAGCTCAGCGTGCCGCGCGGCGAGATCCGGTTCGACGGCATCCGCTTCCACTACGGCAAGGCGAGCGGGGTGATCGACCATCTCGATCTCACCGTGGCGCCGGGCGAGAAGATCGGCCTCGTCGGCCCGTCGGGGGCGGGCAAGACCACGCTGATGAGCCTCCTCCTGCGCCTCCACGATCTGGAGGCGGGGCGCATCCTGATCGACGATCAGGACATTGCCCACGTGACGCAGGATTCGCTGCGGGCGGCGATCGGCGTGGTGACGCAGGAACCCGCTCTGCTGCATCGCTCGATCCGCGAGAACATCGCCTACGGCCGTCCGGATGCGACCGAGGCGGAGATCTGCGACGCCGCCCGCCGCGCCAACGCGCTCGGCTTCATCGAGGGCCTCAGCGACCTCGGCGGCCGCAGGGGCTTCGACGCCCATGTCGGCGAGCGGGGCGTGAAGCTCTCGGGTGGACAGCGTCAGCGCATCGCCATTGCCCGCGTCTTCCTGAAGAACGCCCCCATCCTGGTGCTCGACGAGGCGACGTCGGCGCTCGATTCGGAGATCGAGGCGGCGATCCAGGAGAGTCTCTTCGACCTGATGGAGGGGAAGACGGTGATCGCCATCGCCCACCGCCTCTCCACCATCGCCTCGCTCGATCGGCTGGTCGTGCTCGACAAGGGCCGCATCGTGGAGGAGGGGCGGCACGCCGACCTCGCAGAGGCGGGCGGCCTCTACGCCCGCCTCTGGAAGCGCCAGTCGGGCGGCTTCATCGACGTCTCCGCCGTGGCGGACGCGGCCGAGTAGGGCTCAGTAGAGCCGTTCCACGTAGGCCGCTTCGAGACGCTCGTCGGCTTCGGCGATGCGCGCCTCGTCGGGCTTCTGGCCCTCGGTCTGCTCCATGATGATGGCGGTGAGGCTCGGCAGCTCCGAGCGATCCTGCCGGCTCGCCGGGTCCCACAGCTTGGAGCGGCGGAAGGCCTTGGCGCAATGGAGGAAGATTTCGTCGATCGCCACCACGATGGCGAGGGTCGGGGTGCGCCCGCGCATCGCCATCGTGGCGAGCAGCGAGGGCGCGGTGGTGAGCCTCGCCCGCCCGTTGATGCGCAGCGTGTCGTCGAACCCCGGCACCATGAAGAGAAGCCCCACCGCGGGGTTCGCGAGGATGTTGGTCATGGTGTCGAGCCGGTTGTTGCCCGGCCGGTCGGGGATCGCGATGGTCGCGTCGTCGAGCACCTTGACGAAGCCTGGCGGATCACCGCGCGGGCTGACGTCGGCCCGCCCATCGGCGCCTTGGGTGCCGATGGTGAGGAAGGGGGTGCGGGCGATGAAGGCGCGGTCGTTGCGGTCGAGCCGCGTATGGGCCTTGGCGACCGCGAGCGGGCTCGTCGCGCCGAAATGGCCGCGCAGGCTCGCTTCGTCGTGGATGGCATGGGCGGTGATCTCGTCCACCACTGTCTCCTTCCGGGGTTGGCCGCCGGCGTCTGGACGGGCCGGTCGCGACAGAGTATCTGGTGGGGCCGCGCGGGTGTAGCTCAATGGTAGAGCAGCAGCCTTCCAAGCTGACGACGAGGGTTCGATTCCCTTCACCCGCTCCATCCCGCGCACCGCATCCCTCGACCATCCCGCCCTGCGCGGCGCCTGATCATCGGGCCGGCGTGACGCGGACGAGGGCGCCGTTGTCGGCGTCGGTCAGGATCATCACCGCACCGTCGGAGGCGACGGCGACGTCGCGGACCCGGCCGATCCCTTCAAGGTAGCGCGCTTCGCCCGTGACGCGGCCGCCGTCGAGGACGAGCCGCACCAGCGACCCGGACAGCCCGCCGACGAGAAGGCTGCCCCGCCAGTCGGCAAAAAGCGGCCCGTCGTAGAAGACCATGCCGCTCGGCGCGATCACCGGGTCCCAATAGTAGACCGGCTGCTCCATCCCCGGGTGGGCGGTGATCCCCGCGCCGATCGGCCGCCCGCTATAGTCCTCGCCGTAGGTGATCACCGGCCAGCCGTAGTTGCGGCCGGGCTCTGGACGATTGAGCTCGTCGCCGCCGCGCGGGCCGTGCTCCACGGTCCACAGCGCTCCGTCGGGGCCGAGGGTGGCGGCCTGGAGGTTGCGGTGACCGTAGGACCAGATCTCGGGGAGCCCGCCGGGGATGGTGGGGTTGCCCTCGGCGGGGCCGCCGTCCGGGGCGATGCGCAGCACCTTGCCGAGGTGGGTGGCAACGTCCTGGGCGAGCTGGCGCGGCTCGGGGAGGGAGCGCTCACCCGTCGTGACGAAGAGCGCGCCGGCGTCGTCGAACACCAGGCGCGAGCCGAAGTGGCGGGTCGAGGCCCAGGCGGGCTGCTGGCGGAAGATCACCGCGACGTCCTCCATGGTGCGGCCGTCGGGGGAGAGGAGTCCGGTCGCGACGGCGGTGCCGTTGCGACCCCCGCCGCGAGGCTCCGCATAGCTCCACCAGACGCGGCGCGTGGCGGAGAAGTCGTCCTTCACCGCGACGTCGAGCAGGCCACCCTGGCCGCGGGCGTCGACCTCCGGAAGGCCATCGATCGGCGCCGACAAAGTGCCGCCGGGGCCGACGAGCCGCATCCGCCCCGGTCGCTCGGTCACGAGGATGCCCCCGCCGGGAAGCTCGGCCATCCCCCAGGGATGCTCCAGCCCGTCGACCACCACCTCGGTGGCGAGGGCGACGGAGTCGGCGATGATCGGGGCGCGCGTCTGGCCGGCGAAGGCGGGGCGCTGATCGGGGCTGTTGGGCGGGGCGGCGTTGAAGTCCTGCGCCGAGGCGGCGGTGGCGCAGGCGGCGAAGAGGCCGGCGAGGGCGAGGCGCGGCGGCCTCGGATGGGCTGTTCGTGTCATCGAAGCGGTCCGTCTCATCTCGTGGCGCGTCACATGGTGGGGCGGAGTGGGGCGGGGGGCGCCCATGACGTGCCATATGGGAGGTGGACGGGATCACGCCGGGGGCTTGCTTCGATGCGCCGCATCGGGCCGGGCGACCGCGCCTCAGTCGTCGGCCGGGGCCGCGGTCGAGGGAAAGGGGGCGGGGCCGGTCGGGGCGGCAAGGGCCGGTGCGAGCGGAACGGGCAGCGCGGGGAGACGCCCGGCCGGCCCAAGAATCTCGGCGTCGAAGAGGTGGCGGGAGGCGACGTGCGGTTCGGCCATCGCCTCGCCGAACGTCGCGACGATGCTGCAGCACACGTCCTCACCTTCGAACAGCCTCTGCCAGTGGTGCGACGGCGCGCTGGCCATGATCCCGGCAACGGCGCGGATGGTCGCAGCGGGATCGCGGCCATCGTCGCGAAGCGGCGGCGGGAGGCCGATGAGCTCGGCGAAGCGCTCCCAGAATTTCTGCTCCAGCGGGGCGGCGGCGAGGAAGCGGTCGTCGGCGGTACGGTAGATCTGGTAGCGCGGCGAGCCGCCGGTGAAGATCTCGCCTCCGGGAGTCGGGTCGCGCCCATCGGCCGCCCGCGTCGCGATCGCCCAGAAGGCGAAGGTGAAGAGGTTGTCGCTCATCGCGACGTCGAGGAAGGCGCCGGTGCCGGTGCGTTCGGCAAGGCGCAGCGCGAGGAGGATGTTGAGGACGGCGGGCAGCGAGCCGCCGCCGATGTCGGCGGTGAGCACCGGGGGCATCGCCGGCGCGCCGTCGCCGCGGTCCGTCAGGCCGAGCAGTCCGGTTTCGGCCATATAGTTGAGGTCGTGGCCGGCGCGCTGCGCCTTCGGCCCGGTCTGGCCGTAGCCCGTGATGGCGCAGACGACGAGACGCGGATTGACGGCGTGGAGCCGCTCCCGGCCGAGCCCGAGCCGCGCCATGACGCCGGGGCGGAATTGTTCCACCAGAACGTCGAACTCCGGCAGCATCGCGAGGAGCCGGTCCCGGTCCGCCTCCGTCTTGAGGTCGAGGACGAGGCTCGTCTTGCCGCGGTTGAGGAGGGCGAAGAGGGCACCGTCGCCGCCCCAAAGCGGCGGATAGTGGCGCATGTCGTCGCCGCCCGGCCGCTCGATCTTCACCACCTTGGCGCCCGCCTCGGCAAGGATCAGCGTGGCGAGCGGCCCCGGCAGCAGCGTCGTGAGGTCGAGCACGCGGACGCCGTCGAGGGGGCGGGCAGGCATCGGCATGTCTCCTCGAAGGGGGCGGGGCGAAGGGCTCGGGTCGGCGACAGTTGGCCATGCCGCGCGCGGCTTCGGCAAGAGCGCCCGTCCTCGTGCGGCCGGGCGGCGTCAGGCGGCGAGCTGGTAGATCCGCTCGACGTGGCGCAGCGTTTGGAGGCCCGCTTCGGCCGGCGTCTCGAACGGAGCGCCCGTCGCCACGCAGTCGGCGAAGTGCTGGAGGGCGGCGGTGTAGCTCGCCTGATACCCGACGACAGGGTCGACCGCGAACAGCCGGTCAGGGCCGATCGCGAAGGTCCATCCGTCGACCGTCGCTCGCGTCGGCCCGAACAGGGTGAGGCGGTCGCGCGGCATCGGCGGCGCATGGGGGCGGCAGAGGTCGCCGACGAGCTCGCCCGTGAGGCCCCCGGCACTGAGGCTGATCACGGCGAGGTCCTCGCCCGCGACCCGATCGCAGCGGCGGGCGGTCCGCGCCGCGTCGATGGTGAGCGGGCCGAACAGGAATTCCAGCGTGTCGAGGTGGTGGATGAGGAGCTCGAGCACGACGAGGCGCGGCATGGTGGTGAAGAAGGGCTGGCGGGCGAGGGCGGGCAAGGCGCCCGTCGCATCGGGAAGCAGGCCGGCGCTCGCGACGTCGAAATGGAAGTGCGTCGGCCGCCAGAGCGTGCCGCGGCGCAACGCGGCGGCGAGCGAGCGGTAGGGGCCACGCCAGCGCCAGTTCTCGTGCACCATCACCCGCGCGTCGGGCGGGAGCGCATCGATCAGCGCGGCCGCCGCCGCGGCGGTCTCGGCGAGGGGCTTTTGGCAGAGCACCGGCAGCCCCGCCGCCGTCGCCTCGAGGACGAGCGGGGCGTGGGTGGCGACCGGCGTCGCGAGGTCGACAGCGTCGACCGCGACCCCGCCGAGCATTTCGGCGAGCGAAGGGAAGGTCGGTACGCCCGCCGCGGCGGCACGGGCGCGCGCGGCGTCGGGGCTCGGATCGGCGATCGCCACGAGCCGGGCGCCGCGGCAGGCCGCCCAGCCGGCGACGTGGTGGGCCGACACCATGCCGGCCCCGACGAGACCCACCCGAAGCTCAGTCATCGAAGCCGAAGAGGCGGGCGGCGGTGCGGGTGGCGACGTCCATGTCGAGAACGGCACGGCCGAATGCGACGACCTCGGCGTAGGTCGGGCGGGTGCCGGCGTTGATGAACGGATAGTCCGAGCCCCAGAGCCGCCGCGCCGGCGGGAAGGCGGCGACGAGATCGGTGAGGGAGGGGCTCGGGGCGCCGCCCGCGATCGCGCCCGCCACGCGGAAGGGGGCGGAGACCTTGAGGTAAGTTTCGGGGCGGGCGGCGAGCGCCTTCACCTCGTCGGCGCCGCCGGGCACGGTGAGGTCGACGCGGCCGAGATGGTCGAGCACGACCGGCCCGTCGCCGAGCGCATCGACGAGGGCGGGGAGGGCATCCGGCCTCGCCTGGAGGATCACCACCTTTCCCTCGCGCAGCGCGATGCGCCCGGCGGCTGCGGCGCTCTCGGCCGCCTGGCCGCGAAAGTCGGCGAGGTTGAGGCGCAGGCCCGCGACGCCGGGGCGCCGGCAGAGCCTCGCCACGTCGCCGGGCTCGGCCATCACGACGGCGCGGAACCGGGTCGGCCGACGATCGACCTCGGCGAGGAGGGCGGTGTTGTCGGTGCCGTAGACGGTCGGCTGCACGGCGATCGCCCGCTCGACCCCGTGTGCGGCGAGGACGGCGAGGACGTCGGCCGCCGTCGCGCTCTCGTGTGGGGCGGGGACGTAGCCCTTGCTCGCCAAAGGGTAGGGGAAGCGGGCGGGATCGAGGATATGGAGATGGGTGTCGATCACGCCGTCGCGAGGTCCACTTCGTTGGCGAGCGGCTCGCCGTTGCGGAAGCGCTCGAGGTTGAGGAACACCGCGGCCATCTTGTGGCTGAGAGCGTCGCGCGTGCCGGCCGAGATGTGCGGCGTCAGGACGACGTTGGGCAGCGCGCAATAGGGATGGTCGGGGCCGATGGGCTCGCCCTCGAACACGTCGAGACCCGCGGCGAGGATGCGCTTTTCAGCGAGCGCGGCGGCAAGAGCGGCGTCGTCCACCACGCCGCCGCGTGCGGTGTTGACGAGGATCGCGGAGGGCTTCATCCGGGCGATGAAGGCGGCATCCACCAGATGGCGCGTCGCCTCGGTGAGGGGGACGTGGATCGAGATCAAGTCGGCGTTTCCGGCGATCCAGTCGAGCGGGCGGCGCTCGGCGCCATGCGCCGCATCGTCGGCGACGCCGGGGTCGTGAAACACGGTGCGGGTGCCGAAAGCGGCGAAGCGGCGCGCCGCCTCCCGGCCGATGCGGCCGAAGCCCACGAAGCCCACCGTCTTGCCGTAGAGCTCCAGCGAGACGGGGCGAAGGGCGTTGACGTGCCAGTGCCCGCGCCGCAGCTCGGCATCGGCGAAGGTGACCCGCCGGGCCGCGGCGAGGGCGAGGAGCACCGCATGCTCGGCGACGCCGATGGTGGTGCCCTCGGGCGTCAGGGCGAGCCGCAGCCCCCGCGCCCGGGCCGCCGCGAGGTCCACCGTGTCGTGATAGCCGACGCCCTGGTGATGGATGAGGCGCAGCCGGTCCCCCGCGGCGATGGTCGGGCCGGTGAGCGGCTTGGCGGCGACGATCGCGACGTCGCAGCCGGCGACCTTGTCGCGCCGCTCCGCGTCCTCGTCGGTGTCGAGCGTCACGAGGGTCATGTCCGCGGCCATCTTGCTGCGGATCATCGCGTACATCTCGGGCGTGCCGAGGGAGTTGTAGAAGACCTTGAGCGGCGTCATGGGCTCAGTCGGCGTCGACGAACGTGAAGAGGTCGTCGAGCGACATCTCGGCGAGCCAGTCGGGAGCCGTGGCGCCGCCCTTGGCGTTCGCCTCCATGGCGGCCTCCTTCCGGCGCACCACCGCGAGCGCCGCCTTCGCCTCGGCGATGCGGGCGCCGGGGATCACCACCACCCCGTCCTCGTCGCCGCACACGATGTCGCCGGCCGCGACGGCGACGCCTCCCGCGATGATCGGCAGGCCGACGGCCCCGGGTCCGTTCTTCTGCGGCGAGTTGGGGCTGACGCCGGCGCTGAACACCGGGATGCCCGCCTCGTCGATGCCGGTGATGTCGCGCACCATGCCGTCGGTCACGATGGCGGCGACGCCGGCATTCTTGGCGATGGTCACGAGGATGTCGCCGGCGACGGAGTGGGCGTCGTGGCCGCCGGTCGCGATCACCATCACGTCGCCGGCCTTGGCGAGGCGCATCGCCGCCCACGGGGCGAGGTTGTCGCGCGGCCCGGCGTCGACGGTGAGGGCGGGGCCGCAGAAGCGGTCGAGACCGGTGACGGGCTTGATGGTGTGCACCATCGCGCCGCTGCGCCCCAGCGCGTCGACGATATTGCCGACGGGCGCGTCGGCAAAGGCGTCGACATCCTCGTCGCTGGCGCGGGCGATCACTCGTGCGGCCTTCAGCACGCTGGCGTAGCTCATGTCATTGCCTCTTCGGGAAGCCGGATCGCCTCGCCCGTCGCCGCATCGAAGAGGCGGATCATGCCGGGGTCGGCGCGGAGGTGGATCGGCTCGTCGAGACGGGCCGAGGGGACGCGGGGGCCGCGCACGATGACGGTGCTATCGCCGCGGTCGACGTGAATGAGGGTCTCCGCGCCGAGCGGCTCCAGCGAGGCGACGCGGCCGGAGATCACCGCCGCCCGCGCGTCGTCGGTGGGGGTGAGGTCCTCCGGGCGGATGCCGAAGAGGACGTCGCCCTCGGCCGCGACGGCCGCGACCCGCCGACCGCCGAGGAGCACGGCGCCGCCATCCGCCGTCGCCGGCATCAGGTTCATCGGCGGATTGCCGAGGAAGGCGGCGACGAAGGCGTTGGCCGGGTTGAGGTAGACCTCCATCGGCGTGCCGATCTGGGCGACGCGGCCGTGCTCCATGATGCAGACGCGGTCGCCCATCGTCATCGCCTCCACCTGATCGTGGGTGACGTAGATCATGGTGGCGGAGAGCTCGCGATGCAGGCGGACGAGCTCGGCGCGCGTCGAGACGCGCAGCGCCGCATCGAGGTTCGACAGCGGCTCGTCGAACAGGAACACCTTCGGGTCGCGCACGATGGCGCGGCCGAGGGCGACGCGCTGGCGCTGGCCGCCGGAAAGGGCGTGCGGCTTGCGGTCGAGATAGGCGGTGAGGCCGATCGAGGCGGCGACCTCCTCCACGCGCTGGCGCACCAGACGCCGGTTGGTGTGCCGCCGCTTCAGGCCGAAGCCGAGATTGTCGCGCACGCTCATGTGCGGATAGAGCGCGTAGGACTGGAACACCATGGCGATGTCGCGGTTCTTCGCCGGCACAGCGTTCATCAGCTGATGGTCGATGGCGAGGCGGCCGGAGGTGATGCTCTCGAGCCCCGCGACCATGCGCAGCGTGGTGGACTTGCCGCAGCCCGAGGGTCCGAGCAGCACCATGAACTCGCCGTCCTCCACGGTGAAGGAGACGTCGTCGACGGCGGGCGCGCCGCCGCTCTCGTAGTGCTTGACGATGTTCTGAAGGGTGACGACGGCCATGTTCACTTCACCGCGCCGGCGGTCATCCCCTGGATGAGCCGCTCGGAAAAGAAGACGTAGATGAGGACGACGGGAACGATGGCGATCATGAGGCCGGTGGCGATCATGCCGACGTCCTCGAGTTGATCGCCCATGAAGCGCAGCACGCCGAGGGGCAGGGTGCGCTTATCGTCGTCGGTGATGAGCACCACGGCGTAGAGGAACTCGTTCCACAGCAGGATGGTATTGAGGATGATCGTGGTGGAGATCGCCGGCAGCGCCACCGGCAGCGAGATCTTCCAGAAGATCGCCCACTCCGAATAGCCGTCGATCCGCGCCGCGTCGAAGAGGTCGCCGGGGATGCGGGCGAAGAAGGCCTCCAGGATGTAGATCGTGATCGGCAGCTGGATCGCGACGTAGACAAGGACGAGGCCGATCCGCGAGTTGTAGAGGCCGTAGTCCACCATCAGCTGGAAGAGGCCGATCACCGTCACCTGTGGCGGGAAGATGATGGTGGAGAAGATGAGGAAGTAGACCACCCCCTTCAGCGGAAAGCGGTAGCGGGCGAAGCAGTGCGCCGCCATGCCGCCGACAACCGTGAGGATCGCCACCGCCGCGAGCACCACGGCGGCGGAGTTGAAGAAGTAGGTGTCGTAGTTGCTCTCGGTCCAGGCGACGGCGAACTTCTCGAAGTGCATCGGCCAGGGGAAGGCGTAGTGGTCGGCGTTGATCTCGGTGGTGGTGCGCAGGCTCATCGAGGCGACCCACACGAAGGGGCCGGCGGCGAAGGCCGTGTAGAGGGCGATGAAGAGGATCAGCGCCGCCGAGCGCAGCGCCGCGGTGGATATGCGCGGCCGGCTCGCGACGGCCGTCCTGTCGGATGCGAACGCCATCAATATTCGATCCTGTCGCGCTGGCGGAAGATGGCCGTGAGGAGGAGGACGCCCGCAAGCACGATCACGAACCACACGACGGCGATGGTCGAGGGGTAGCCGAGATCGAATTCGGACCATTGGAAGGCGCGCTTGTAGACGTAGGTCGACACCGTCTCGGTGGACCACAGCGGGTTGCCCCGCGTCGTGACCCAGACGAGGTCGAAGATCTTCATCTTGCCGATGAAGGAGAGGATGACGAGGTTGAGGAGCGTCGGCCGGATGAGCGGCAGGATGACGAACCACAGCTTGGCGAACCAGCCGCAATTGTCGAGCTCGGCCGCTTCGAGCACCTCGGAGGGCAGCGACGACATGGCGGCGAGGATCACCACCATGTTGAAGCCCGTCCACATCCAGGTGGTGACGCCGATGAGGGAGGGCAGCGCGGTCGCGGGGTGGCCGAGCCAGGGCTGGGCGAGGCCTCCAAGGCCGATGCCGCGCAGGATCTCGTTGAGGGCCCCCCAGTCGTAGTTGAGGATCCACATCCACAGGATGCCGACGACGACGTAGGACATCAGCACCGGCGTGAACCAGGCGACGCGCAGGAAGCGGGCGAAGGGCACCTTGGCGTAGAGGCAGAGGGCGAGGAGGGTCGCGATGGTGACCTCCAGGATCGGCGCCGCCACCGCCCAAGTGAGCGTGTTGTGCACCGCCTTCCAGAAGATCTTGTCGGTCCAGAGCTCGGCGTAGTGGGTGAAGCCGACCCACTCGTCCGGCCGGTTGGGGACGACGAGGTGGACCGAGTTGAAGAAGGTCCGCGCCACCGGCAGCGCCGTGAAGGCGGCGTAGATCAGGAGAGCGGGGGTGAGGAACGCCGCGATGGCGCTGCGCGGGTTGGCGTGGTCGCGCGCGGGCGGCACGTCGGTGAGCGCCGTCGCGGGGGCGTTCATGTCGCGGGGTATGGCCATCGGGAGCCCTCGGCGGCGGGAAAAGGGCGGCCCCCGAAGGGGCCGCAGTTGGCTCAGCCAGTCGGCTCAGCCACGTCAGCTCAGTAGGAGGAGCCCATCATGTCGATCACCTCGTCGACGCCGATCAGGCCGGCGGGGAAGGCCTGGTTCACCGTCTGGGTGAAGGTCTCGCGCGCGGTGCCGTGCATCTGCTGCACCGGGATGCCGTAGGTGTAGGTCACGCCCTCGTTGGCGGCGGCGAGTTTCTTGAAATAGTCGGCCTTGTCGCCGGTGATGGCCGAGGGATCGGCCTTGATGCCGGTCTGGACGAGGTTCGCCTCGAGCCAGGCGTTGCCCATTTCGGGCGTCGCCATGGAGTTGAGGAAGTCCACCGCGAGGTCGGGATGCTCGCTCGCGGCGTTCACCACGAAGGAGCCGCCGACGGCGATGGTCTTGCACTGCGGGCACGCGGCGTCGGGCGGGATCGGGCCGTTGACGATGCCGAGGGCGAAGTTCTCCGGCTGGCCGCCCGCATCGGGCGCGGCGAAGGCGCGCGAGGGATAGAAGGAGCCCATCTGGAGCATCGCCGCGCCGGGGTCGGTGTGGAAGTAGCGGTGCGCCTCGCCGAGCTTGATGGAGGAGAAGGAGGCGGGGAAGGCTCCGGCGTCGATGATCTCCTTCGCGTACTCCAGCGCCTCGCGCACCCGTGGGTCGCTCCATTCGACGCCCTCGCCCTTGAGGAGGCTTTCGTAGTCCGCCTTGCCGAGGCGCTTCACGAGGATCTCGTGGGTGAGGAAGGCGCCGGGGTAGGGGCGGTCGCCGACGCCCTGAGCCATCGGCGTCATGCCGGCGCCGGCGATCGTCTTCACCGCCTCGACGAACGCCTCGCCCTCGAGCCCGTCCACCGGGATCGCGATGCCGAGCTCTTCCAGCATCCCTTCGTTGGTGTAGGTCTCCACCGTCCAGGCCTCCAGCGGGAAGCCGTAGACGCCGCCGTCGTAGCCCCACACCTCCTGCGCCCAAGGCTCGATGGCGTCCCAGTTCAGCTTGTCCTTCAGGTCGAGGATCAGGCCGGTCTTCATGTACTCGGTCTGATCGGTCTCGGCGTAGAAGATGTCGGGGGCCTGGCCGGCGCTGAGGGCGGTCTTGAGCGCGGCGTAGAGCGGCTCCTTCTGATACCAGCTGATCTTGATGGTGACGCCGGGGTGGGCGGCCTCGAAGGCGCGGGCCGCATCCTCCACGAACTTCACCTTGGCCGTCTGGTCGGCCCAGTGGGACCAGAGGGTGAGCTCCTGCGCCGAGGCGCCGGTGGCTGCGGCTGCGGCGAGCGCGGCAATGGTCGCCGCGGCGAGTGTCTTTCCTGTCATCGTTCCTCCCCATCGGCGCCTTTGCGACGCTCTCGAAACGTGAGCATCGATGGTTGCGACAGGTTCGTCAATAATATTATTAATGATATTATCGAAAACTAGCGAACGCACCGAGGCGACGGATCGGATGATCGCGCAGGGGGCGCGTCGCGTCGGGCTGGCCACGGCCCGCTTTCTATGGGAAGCGGCGGGCGGGCGGTGTCCCTGTCGCGGGTCGATGGATGGCGAGGATGGAGGGCATGGTTTTGCGACGACGAGATCGCGCGTTCGGCGTGCCGCGGCCATGACGGAGCGCATGGGCGTCGCCGGCGAGACCCTGTCGGATGCGGCGCCCTCCCGCGCCGGCGCCGCCGTCGGGGAGGTGGTGGACGCGCTGGAGCTCGAGATCGTGCTCGGCCGTCTCCGCCCCCAGGTCCGCCTGGTGGAGGACGAGCTGATGCTGCGCTTCGGCGCCAAGCGGCACGTGATCCGCTCCGCCCTCGATGCGCTCGTCGCCGGCGGGCTGGTGGAGCGCCGCCCGCACCGCGGCGCGCTGGTGCGCGAGTATCAGGCCGACGAGGTGCGCGAGCTCTACGCCTTCCGCGCCGACCTCTACCGCCTCGCGGTGGCGGCGATGCCGCTCCCCTTCGCGCCGGAGGTGATCGCCGGGCTCGCCGCCGAGTGCACCGCGCACGAGAGCGCCATCGCCGAGGGGGACCTCGCCGCCGTCATCCGCCACAACGACGCGTTCCACCATCTCTTCTTCGCCGAGTGCGGCAATCGCTTCGTGGTGGAGGCGGTGCGGCGGGTGGACAGCGCGAGCCGCGCCATCCGCTCCTACCGGGTCGGCGATCCGGTGCGCCTCAACCAGGCCGCCCGCGAGCATCGCGAGCTGATCGCCGTGGCGGCGGAAGGGGATCGCGCGCGCCTTGCCGAGCTCGCGGTGCGCCACATCCTGCCCTCGCTCCACCTTTATCTCGACGATCGGGCCGTCCTCGACGAGCGCGTGGTGCCCGAGGGGCGCGCCGAGGTCGACGAGGAGTGAAGCCTACCTCCTCCACCCCTCGGCACGGGCGAGGGCGCCGCGGCGCAGGATGGCGAGGTCGACGTCGACGGCGGTGAACACGCTGCCCGCCGCCATCACCTCGGCGACGTAGGTCTGATCGGCGTTGAGGAAGCCGGCGGGCTTGCCGGTCGCGCGCACCCGCTTCACCGCGTCGACCACGGCGGCCTTCACCGTCGGATGGGCGGGCTCGCCGGGAAAACCGAGGCTGGCGGCAAGGTCGGACGGGCCGATGAACACCCCGTCCACCCCCGGCACCGCGGCGATCTCTTCCAGCGCGTCGAGTGCGGTGCGGGTCTCGATCTGGACGAGAAGGCAGATCTCCTCCCGCGCCCTGCGGTGGTAGCCGGCGATGGCGCCGAAGCCGCTCGCCCGCGTGACGCCGGCGACGCCGCGGATCCCCTCCGGCGGATAGGCGACCGACGCGGCGGCGAGGCGCGCTTCCTCGGCAGACTGGACGAACGGTACGAGGAGGGTCTGGGCGCCGCAGTCGAGGAGCTTCTTGATCTCCACCGGGTCGAGCGAGGCCGGCCGCACCACGGGCGAGACGGCGTAGGGCGCGACCGCCTGCAGGAGGGGGGTGATGGTGGAGGAATCGAGCGGGCTGTGCTCGGTGTCGAACATCATCCAGTCGAAGCCGCAACCAGCGAGCATCTCCGCCACGAGCGGGTCGCCGATCGAGCACCAGAGGCCGATCTGAGGCTCCCCCCGTGCGATGGCGGCCTTGAAGATGTTGGGCTTCAGATCCATGGCGTCCGTCTCCTCCTCGCGCGGCATCTCGGCCGTCGGACATCGTGGGAGGCGCGAGGCCTCCCTCATCGTGACCATGCGGCTTGCGGCGGGATTCGTCCAAACGCAGCGGCGGGCGGTGGAGAGGGAACGGCGAGGGCGGGCACCGCCCTGTCCTCACACGGCAGTGGCTTTCGTGTGGTCGCTGAGGTCAGGGGTCAGGGTTCGGGGTTCAGGGGGCCGGGACGGGTCGCGGGATCGGCACCGGCGCGGGGCGGCTCGGCGGGCCGACCACGCCGCGCGGCCCGCGCGAGATGATGAGCGTCGCGTCGACCAGCGCCCTCGCCGCCGAGAAGCCGCCGGTGTGGGCGAGGTAGCGGGGGCACCACTCGGGGTCGAACTTCTCCTTGAAGGCGCGCAGGCCGCGGAAATTATAGAGCTGGCTCCCGTGCCGGAAGATGCTGTCGCCGAGCCGGCTCCACGCCGGGGCGAGGCGGTGGGCGGTGAGCCCGGAGAGCGGCGCCATGCCGAGATTGAGCCGCTCGACGCCGGCCGCCTTCATCGCCCCGAGGAGGGAGAGGAAGAGATAGTCCATCGCCCCGTGTGGCAGGCCGGGCACGTGGCGCATCAGGTCGATGGCGGCGCTGCGACCGTCCGCGGTGCGCCACAGGCTGGCGAAGGCGACGGGCGCGCCGTCGAGCCGCAGTACGGCGTGGTCGAAGCGGGCGAGATAGGCGGCATCGAAGAAGCCGAGGGAGAAGCCCTTCTCCCGCCCCTTCTGGCGCTGGAGCCAGGTGTCGGACACGGCCTTGAGCGCGCCGAGCCGCTCGGGCACGTCGGCGGCGCAGAGTAGCTCGAAGCGCAGGCCCGCGCGCTCTGCCCGGGCGATGCGCTGGCGGTGGCGCGCCGCCCGCGAGCCCGCCAGCGAGAACGCGCCGAGATCGACCACCGCCTCCTCGCCGAGCTTTGCGAAGGAGAAGCCGGCATCGATATAGAGCGGCAGATATTGCGAGGAGACCTGGTAGAAGGCGGCGCGCCCGCCATGCCGGTCCGCGAGCTCCTTGAAGCGCCAGATGAGGTCCACCGTGGTGCGGGAGTCGGCGCCCACGGGATTGCCCATGGCGAGGAAGGTGGAGCCGTAGACGGCGTACATCACGAAGCCGTCGCCGAGGTCGGAGAAGAGGAAGTGCTTGTCGCCGAGGTGGGCGAGGTGGGCGGAGGGCTCCTCCGCCGCGGCGAGGGCGTGCGCGATGCGGCGGGCGTCGGGGGCGTCGGCGAGCGGGCGGCAGGGGCGATGGAGGGCGCGCCAGGCGGCCGCGAACGCGATCACCAGGACGGCGCCGGCAAGGATCGGTATCACGCGGGGGATCTCGCCGCGCGGCCCGATCTGCCACCACAGGAGCGGGCGGTCGCCGGGGCCGCCATAGACCATCAGCCCGGCGAGCACGCTGGCGGCGAGGGCGAGGGTCACCGCGCAGAGCCAGCGGCGCGACATCGCCGCGTCGGCGCTCCGGCGGTAGAACTCGCGGCGCGACACCACGAGGAGGGCGAGGATCAGGATGCAGAGGCCGGCGATCTCGCCGTCGATGCCGGTCAGGAGCGATAGCAGCGCGCTGCCCGAGAGGATCGCCACCGCGATTCGCCAGGAGGAGTGGAGGCGCCGCATCAGGCCGTAGCCGACGATGAGGAGGGCGGCGCCCGCAAGGCTCGCGACAAAGTGGGAGGCTTCCACCGAGGGGAGCGGCAGCACCCGGTCGAGGAGGGCGGCGCGGCCGGTGTCAGCGGGCATCGCGGCGGAGAGGAGGAGGATGAGGCCGGCGACGAACACCATCATCCCGGCGAGTCGCGGCAGGAGCGGGCGGATGGTGCGGGCGAGAGCCTCGCGCGCGGCGATGAGCTTCGGCGAGGGGGTGCCGATCTCGAGCGCGATGAAGGCCGCCCCGCCGAGGGCGAAGGGCAGCGCGTAGTAGACGGCGCGAAAGCAGATGAGGGCGCCGACGAGGGCGGCGCGGTGCTCCGGGGGAAAGGATAGGAGCATCACCGCCTCGAACGCGCCGAGCCCGCCCGGCGCGTGGCTCACGACCCCGGCGACCGTCGCCATGGTGAAGACGACGAGGAAGGCCGGGAAGGCGACGGCGACGCTCTCGGGCAGGAGGAGCCAGAGGGCGAGGGCGGCGAGCCCCGTCTGCGCGATGCCGAGGGCGAGCACGGCGAGGAGCGTCCCGGCGCCCGGCAGGCTGAGCTGCCAGTCGCCGACGGCCATCGTGCGGCGGGTGAGGCCGCAGCTTGCCACCCACCCGCCGAGGGCGAGGACGATGAGTGCGCCGGCGACCCGCCCGACGCGATCGTCGATGCCGAAGGTCGGGGCGAGCGCGTCCGGCGCGGCGAGGAGGCAGAGGCCGGCGAGCCCGGCGATGCCGAGCCAGAAGCTGACCGTGCCGAGGAGGGTGACGGCGAGGATCGCGGCGTTGGTGAGCCCGCGGGTCTTGTAGCGACGCAGCCGGACGGCGCCCCCCGTCAGGACGCCGAAGCCCAGGACGAAGGTGAAGCTGTAGGCGATGAGCGCGGTGATCGCCGCCGCCGCCGGTCGCACCGGCGCCTGCACCTGGCGCAGCGCCAGCCACTCGAAGCCGACGAGGGCGGCGTAGGAGCCGACGGTCGCCGCGATCGCGACGAGCACCCAGCGCGCTTCGGTCGCGGCGATGGCGGCCTCGATCTCCTGCCAGCGGATGTGGCGGAAGGTGTCGGCGAGGAGGGCGAGGATCGCGACGGCGACGGCCACCGCGAGGGCGACGCCGGCAGGGCCGCGCAGCAGGCGATAGGCCGAGCGCAGCCCCGCTTCCACCTTCTGGGAGGGGGCAGCAAGGTGGGCGCCGATCGCGGTCGCGGCGGCGCGCAAGGGGGTGAGGCGGTGGTCCATCGGCCGCATGATTGCGCCGCGCGACTGGCGCCACCCTTGTGCGGTGCCACACCGGACGGCCGCCGCCCCGCCGGAACCGACGAGCGGTCGCGTCAGCGGCACTACGGGCGAGGCGTCGGGACCGACGCGCGGAGGGGCACGGCGGGCTTGCAGGCGAGGGCGAAGCGTCTTATTGCAGTGGCACCGAAGGGGTGTAGCTCAGCTGGTAGAGCGGCGGTCTCCAAAACCGTAGGCCGGGGGTTCGAGTCCCTCCGCCCCTGCCAATCCCGCGGCAACAGCGATCCCCAGCCGATGGAACGTCGCGACGATCTTTCGTGATCGGAGGGGCTTGCATAAGCGATCGCGACTTGTTAGCTAGCACGCTTACGAGGTGCGCGGAGGGGGTCGCGCGCCTCGCCACTCAGACGATCAGTGGTGACAGGGCCTTGTGACGGTGTCGCAGGGCTTCACTGCGTCTGGGAGAAGTATAGGGGTCCTCGTGGCGATAAATCCGTTTCAATTCATCCAGGAAGTGCGGACCGAGACCGCGAAGGTGGTCTGGCCGACGCGGCGGGAGACGATCATCACCACGGTGATGGTGTTCATCATGTGCGCGTTCGCTTCGGTCTTCTTCTTCCTGGTCGACCGTATCCTGGGCTTCGGGCTCGGGCTGGTCCTCGGCTAGGGCGCCCGCTGCGGCCGCCCGCGACGGACCATCAAGGCAGATTCGAATGAAGAAACGCTGGTACATCGTCCACGCCTACACGAACTTCGAGAACAAGGTGCGCGATGCCATCCTGCAGGAGGCGGAGCTGCGCGGCCTGACCGACATGTTCGACGAGGTGCTGGTTCCCAAGGAGAAGGTGACCGAGGTGCGCCGCGGTCGCCGCGTGGACACGGAGCGCAACTACTACCCGGGCTACGTGCTCGTGAAGTGCGCGCTGACCGACGAGGTGTTCCACCTCATCAAGAACACGCCGAAGGTGACGGGGTTCCTGGGCGCGACCCAGCGTCCGCAGCCGATCCCCGACAAGGAGGCCGAACGGATCCTCCATCAGGTGACCGAAGGGGTGGAGCGGCCGCGGCCGACCGTCTCCTTCGAGGTGGGCGAGCAGGTGCGCGTGTCGGACGGCCCGTTCGCGAGCTTCAACGGCCTCGTGGAGGAGGTCGACGACGAGCGGGCGCGGGTGAAGGTGGCGGTGTCGATTTTCGGCCGGCCGACCAACGTCGAGCTCGAGTACGCGCAAGTGGAGAAGATGTAGGCGCCACGGCGTCGACAGGAACGGCGGAAGGCGACCCGGGCGGCCAACCCGGAGAGCCGCACCGCAAACGGGCAATTCGGCCCGAACTTGGCAGGGCTTCGGCCCGAGGAGAACTGAATGGCAAAGAAGATTGCCGGCTACATCAAGCTGCAGGTGCCGGCGGGCGTCGCGACTCCGTCGCCGCCGATCGGCCCGGCGCTCGGTCAGCGCGGTCTGAACATCGTGATGTTCACGAAGGAGTTCAACGCGAAGACCCAGGACCTGGAGAAGGGTGCTCCCTGTCCGACGATCATCACCTACTACACCGACAAGTCGTTCTCGTTCGAGATCAAGACGCCGCCGGTGACGCACTTCCTGAAGAAGGCCACGGGCCTGAAGTCCGGCTCCAAGGCGCCGGGCAAGGAGAAGGCCGGCACCGTCACGAAGGCGCAGGTGCAGGAGATCGCCGAGGCCAAGATGAAGGACCTCAACGCCGACACGGTCGAGCAGGCGATGAAGATGGTGGAGGGCTCCGCCCGCTCCATGGGTCTCGAGGTGGTCGAATAATGGGCAAGATCGCGAAGCGCATGAAGGCCGCCTACGAGGGCATCGACCGCAACAAGTCGTATGCGCTCGAGGAGGCGGTGAAGCTCATCAAGTCGCGCGCCTCGGCGAAGTTCGACGAGAGCGTCGAGATCGCCATCAACCTCGGCGTCGACCCGCGTCACGCCGACCAGATGGTGCGCGGCGTGTGCATCCTGCCCAACGGCACCGGCAAGGACGTGAAGGTGGCCGTGTTCGCCCGCGGCGACAAGGCCGAGGAGGCGAAGGCCGCCGGGGCCGACATCGTCGGCGCCGAGGATCTCGTCGCCGAGGTGCAGGCCGGCAACATCAACTTCGAGCGCTGCATCGCGACGCCCGACATGATGCCGCTGGTGGGCCGTCTCGGTAAGGTGCTCGGCCCCCGCGGCCTGATGCCGAACCCGAAGGTCGGCACGGTGACGCCGGACGTGGCACAGGCGGTGCGTGACGCCAAGGGCGGCGCGGTCGAGTTCCGCGTCGAGAAGGGCGGCATCGTCCACGGCGGCGTCGGCAAGGTGTCGTTCGAGGAGCAGAAGCTCGTCGAGAACATCCGCGCCTTCTGGGACGCGGTGAACCGGGCGAAGCCGACCGGCGCCAAGGGCACCTACATGAAGAAGGCCGCCATGAGCTCCACCATGGGCCCCGGCGTGAAGGTGGACCTGTCGACCGTTCCGGCGGCCTGACGGGATGGAGCAGCCGTCGCGCTGGCGTCGCATGGCCCTCGCGGCGGCGGTCGCCGTGGCGACGATGATCGTGATGCGCGTCGTGTTCGGTATCGGCGCCTGACGGAGGCCTCGGGTCTCCGCCGATCCGGGATGCGCGGGCCGAGTAGGGCCCGCGAGCCGTTTGGGATAGGCGGGCTGCGGCCCGACGACGATTTGAAATATGCGGGCCGTGGCCCGCGAAGAGCTTTGCCCGGCTGAGCCGGGTGAGGGTCGCCCCGACCGGCTTCGGCCTGACGGGGCAGCCTGTCCGAGACTGCAGGTGGGGGCCGACGGGTCCGCTTAATCGCCCTGCACAGACGGGGGTCGGAACGGGTGCACCGTTCGTCTCTCGGGACGGGTCTGAGCCGTCCGGTCTGCCTTGGGGCATGCCGGGCAAATTGAGCGGGCGGGGCGGCCATCGGCTTCCTCGTCCAAGTCTTGGAGAGAACGGTGGACAGAGCCGAAAAGCGCGAAATGGTGAGCTTCCTCGACGAGGTGTTCGCCAACTCCGGCTCCGTGGTCGTGACCCAGTATGCGGGTTTGACCGTCGCCGAGATGACCGATCTCCGCCGCCAGATGAAAGGCGCCGGGGCCACCTTCAAGGTCATCAAGAACAGGCTCGCCAAGATTGCGCTCGACAACGTCGACCGAAGCGTGGCGGCGCCCATGTTCACCGGTCCCGTGGGCATTGCCTACGGGATGGATCCGGTGGCGGCGCCGAAGGTGCTGACGGAGTACGTCAAGAAGAACGAGAAGCTGATCATCGTGGGCGGCCTTCTGGGCACCACGGCGATGGACGCGAAGGGTGTCGAGGCTCTGGCCAAGATGCCGTCCATCGAAGAGATGCGCTCCAAGCTTCTGGGCTGCATGCTCCAGCCGGCATCGAACCTCGCGCGTGTGCTGAACCAGCCGGGTGAGAAGCTCGCCCGTCAGCTCAACGCGCCGGGCCAGAACCTTCTCGGCGTGCTTCAGGCGCAAAAGGCGAAACTGGAAGCGGCGGCCTGACGGCCATTCGAACCGACAACCTGAACGGAACACTTAAATGAGCAACCTCGACAACCTATATGACGAACTGTCCAAGCTGACGGTTCTGGAAGTCTCCGAGCTCGTGAAGAAGCTCGAAGAGGGCTGGGGCGTGTCCGCGGCCGCTGCGGCGCCGGCCATGATGATGGCGGCTCCGGGCGCCGGCGGCGGTGCCGAAGCTGCGGCTCCGGCCGAAGAGAAGACCGAGTTCGACGTCGTCCTCGACGCCGCTGGTGACAAGAAGATCAACGTCATCAAGGAAGTTCGCGCCATCACCGGTCTCGGCCTGAAGGAGGCCAAGGACCTCGTGGAAGGCGCCCCGAAGACGGTGAAGGAAGCCGCGTCGAAGGACGAGGCCGAGAAGATCAAGACGCAGCTCGAAGAGGCTGGCGCGAAGGTCTCCCTGAAGTAAGGGACGCCTGTGAGCCGGACGCTCTGGCTCTTCCGCGGCGGCCTCGTCGTCGCCGCAGCATGAACCGCCGGCGCTCCCCTTTGGGTGAGCGCCGGCCTTTCGCGTCGATAGGGGCAGCGGCGCGGGTGGTGGCCCGGAGGCCACGCAGAAAGGGCACACAGCACATATGACGCAGGCGTTCAGCGGTCGAAAGCAAGTTCGGAAATTCTTCGGTTCGATCCGTGAGGTCACGGAGATGCCGAACCTGATCGAGGTGCAGAAGGCGTCCTACGATCAGTTCCTGATGGTCGACAAGCCGGAAGGCGGGCGTGGCGACGAGGGTCTGGAAGGCGTGTTCCGGTCCGTCTTCCCCATCTCCGACTTCGCCGGCACGGCGATGCTCGAGTTCGTCGACTACGAGTTCGAGGCGCCGAAGTTCGACGTCGACGAGTGCCGCCAGCGCGACATCACCTTCGCCGCTCCGTTGAAGGTGAAGCTGCGCCTCGTCGTGTTCGACGTCGACGAGGACACGGGCGCCAAGAGCCCGAAGGAATTCAAAGAGCAGGACGTGTACATGGGCGACATGCCGCTCATGACCGAGAACGGCACGTTCATCATCAACGGGACCGAGCGCGTGATCGTGTCCCAGATGCACCGTTCGCCGGGCGTCTTCTTCGACCACGACAAGGGCAAGACCCACTCCTCGGGCAAGCTGCTCTTCGCCGGTCGCATCATCCCCTATCGCGGCTCCTGGCTCGACATCGAGTTCGACGCCAAGGACATCGTGCACGCGCGCATCGACCGCCGCCGCAAGATCCCCGTGACCAGCCTGATGATGGCGCTGGGGTTCTCGCCGGAAGAGATCCTGCACACCTTCTACGACCGCGTCACGTACACCCGTGACGGCGACGGCTGGCGCATGCCTTTCGACGGCGACCGGATGAAGGGTCTGAAGGCGGTCTCCGACTTCATCGACGCCGACACCGGCGAGCTCGTGGTGGAGGAGGGGCGCAAGATCACCGCGCGCACCATCCGCCAGCTCATCGACAAGGGCGTGAAGGCGCTGCGCGTCACCGACGACGAGCTCTACGGCCGCTATCTCGGCGACGACGTCGTCAACATGGCGACGGGCGAGATCTACGCCGAGGCCGGCGACGAGCTCGACGAGAAGAAGCTGAACGCCCTTCTCGACACCGGTCTCGACGAGGTCACCGTCCTCGACATCGACCACGTGACGAAGGGCGCCTATATCCGCAACACCCTCGCTGCGGACAAGAATGAGACGCGCGAGCAGGCTCTCTTCGACATCTACCGCGTCATGCGCCCGGGCGAGCCGCCCACGATCGAGACCGCCGAGGCGATGTTCGAGTCGCTGTTCTTCGATCCGGAGCGCTACGACCTCTCCGCCGTCGGGCGCGTGAAGATGAACATGCGCCTCGACCTCGATGCCCCCGACACGCAGCGCACGCTGCGCAAGGAGGACATCATGGCCGTCATCAAGACGCTGATCGACCTCAGGGACGGCAAGGGCGAGATCGACGACATCGACAACCTCGGCAACCGCCGCGTCCGCTCGGTCGGCGAGCTGATGGAGAACCAGTACCGTCTGGGTCTCCTGCGGATGGAGCGCGCCATCAAGGAGCGCATGTCGTCTGTCGAGATCGACACGGTGATGCCGCAGGACCTCATCAACGCCAAGCCGGCGGCGGCGGCGGTGCGCGAGTTCTTCGGCTCCTCGCAGCTCTCCCAGTTCATGGACCAGACCAACCCGCTCTCCGAGGTGACGCACAAGCGTCGTCTCTCGGCGCTCGGCCCGGGCGGTCTCACCCGTGAGCGCGCCGGTTTCGAGGTGCGTGACGTGCACCCGACGCACTACGGCCGCATCTGCCCCATCGAGACGCCGGAAGGCCCGAATATCGGCCTCATCAACTCGCTCGCCACCTTCGCGCGGGTGAACAAGTACGGCTTCATCGAGGCGCCCTACCGCAAGGTGGTGAACGGCCACGTCACGGACGACGTCGTCTATCTGTCGGCGATGGAGGAATCCAAGCACGCCGTCGCCCAGGCGAACGCCGAGCTGACCGCCGACGGCGCCTTCGCCGAGGAGCTCACGATCGCCCGCCACCAGGGCGACGTGTCGATGATGCCATCGGAGCGCGTCGACTTGATGGACGTGTCGCCGAAGCAGCTCGTGTCGGTCGCCGCGGCGCTGATCCCGTTCCTCGAGAACGACGACGCCAACCGCGCGCTGATGGGCTCGAACATGCAGCGGCAGGCCGTGCCCTTGGTGCGCGCCGAGGCGCCGTTCGTCGGCACCGGCATGGAGGCGACCGTCGCCCGCGATTCCGGCGCCGCCATCGCCGCCCGCCGCACCGGCGTGGTGGACCAGGTGGACGCGACCCGCATCGTCATCCGCGCGACGGAAGATCTCGACCCCACCAAGTCGGGCGTCGACATCTACCAGCTGATGAAGTTCCAGCGCTCGAACCAGAACACCACCGTGAACCAGCGCCCGCTGGTGACGGTCGGCGAGACGGTGAAGAAGGGCGACATCATCGCCGACGGCCCCTCGACCGAGCTCGGCGACCTCGCCCTCGGCCGCAACGTGCTCGTCGCGTTCATGCCCTGGAACGGCTACAACTTCGAGGACTCGATCCTCCTCTCCGAGCGCATCGTGCGTGACGACGTGTTCACCTCGATCCACATCGAGGAGTTCGAGGTCGCCGCTCGCGACACCAAGCTCGGGCCGGAGGAGATCACCCGCGACATCCCGAACGTGTCGGAAGAGGCGCTCAGGAACCTCGACGAGGCGGGCATCGCCTATATCGGCGCGGAAGTGCAGGCGGGCGACATCCTCGTCGGCAAGATCACGCCGAAGGGCGAATCGCCGATGACGCCGGAGGAAAAGCTCCTGCGCGCGATCTTCGGCGAGAAGGCGTCGGACGTGCGCGACACCTCGCTGCGCGTGCCGCCGGGGGTGACGGGCACCATCGTCGAGGTGCGCGTCTTCAACCGCCACGGCATCGAGAAGGACGAGCGCGCTCAGGCGATCGAGCGCGAAGAGATCGAGCGTCTCGCCAAGGACCGCGACGACGAGCAGGCGATCCTCGACCGCAACGTCTATGCCCGCCTGCGCGAGCTGCTCGAAGGCCAGACGGCCGTCTCCGGCCCCAAGGGCTTCCGCAAGGATTCGGTGATCGACGCCGAGGCGCTCGACAACACGCCCCGGTCGCAGTGGTGGATGTTCGCCCTCACCGACGAGCAGCTGCAGGCCGACATCGAAGCGATGCGCGTGCAGTACGACGATGCCCGCAAGCGCTTCGAGGAGCGCTTCATGGACAAGGTCGAGAAGCTGCAGCGCGGCGACGAGCTGCCGCCGGGCGTGATGAAGATGGTCAAGGTCTTCGTCGCGGTGAAGCGCAAGATCCAGCCGGGCGACAAGATGGCCGGCCGTCACGGCAACAAGGGCGTGGTGTCGAAGATCGTTCCGGTCGAGGACATGCCGTTCCTGGAAGACGGCACCCACGTCGACATCGTCTTGAACCCGCTGGGCGTGCCTTCGCGCATGAACGTGGGGCAGATCCTCGAGACCCACCTCGGGTGGGCCTGCGCGGGGCTCGGTCGCAAGATCGGCGAGATGGTGCGCCTTGCCAAGGAGTCCGGCTCGACCGATCAGCTCCGGACCACGATGCTCGACATCTACGACGGCGGCACCTCCGAGCCGATCGCCGAGTATGACGACGACTCGGTGATCAAGCTCGGCGAGCAGCTGACGAAGGGCGTGCCGATCGCGACGCCGGTGTTCGACGGTGCCCGCGAGCCGGACATCGTGGAGCTCCTGGAGAAGGCGGGTCTCGACCGGTCCGGCCAGTCGATCCTGTTCGACGGGCGCACCGGTGAGCAGTTCGACCGCCCGGTGACGGTGGGCTACATCTACATGCTGAAGCTGCACCATCTGGTGGACGACAAGATCCACGCCCGCTCCATCGGCCCGTACTCGCTCGTGACCCAGCAGCCGCTGGGTGGCAAGGCGCAGTTCGGCGGTCAGCGCTTCGGCGAGATGGAGGTGTGGGCGCTCGAAGCCTACGGCGCCGCCTACACGCTGCAGGAGATGCTGACGGTGAAGTCCGACGACGTCGCCGGCCGCACCAAGGTCTACGAATCCATCGTGCGTGGCGACGACACGTTCGAGGCGGGCATTCCGGAGAGCTTCAACGTTCTCGTGAAGGAAATCCGCTCGCTCGGCCTCAACGTGGAGCTGACGGACGTGGAGCGCGACATGGTCATCAACAACGACATCGACGCGCGCAAGCTCTACGCCGCCGAGTAGGCGCCTGACGCTCACAGCGGGCAGCGCACGCCGCTGCCCGTCCCGTTTTTCGCCGCGCCCCGCCGCCCACGGGCTGCGCGGACATGAAAGGAGAGCCGCCTTGAATCAGGAAGTCATGAACCTGTTCAACACGCAGGCGCCCACGGAAACGTTCGACCGCATCCGGATCTCCATCGCGAGCCCGGAAAAGATCCGTTCCTGGTCGTTCGGCGAGATCAAGAAGCCCGAGACGATCAACTACCGCACGTTCAAGCCGGAGCGGGACGGGCTGTTCTGCGCCCGCATCTTCGGGCCGATCAAGGACTACGAGTGCTTGTGCGGCAAGTACAAGCGGATGAAGTTCAAGGGCGTCATCTGCGAGAAGTGCGGCGTGGAGGTGACCCTGTCGCGCGTGCGCCGCGAGCGGATGGGCCACATCGAGCTCGCCGCCCCGGTCGCGCACATCTGGTTCCTGAAGTCGCTGCCCTCGCGCATCGGCCTTCTGCTCGACATGACGCTGAAGGACCTCGAACGCGTCCTCTACTTCGAGTCCTACATCGTCACCGAGCCGGGCATGGTGACGTCGCTCAAGAAGGGCCAGCTCCTGTCGGAGGACGAGTATCTCGACCTGCAGGACGAGTACGGCGAGAGCTTCACCGCGATGATCGGCGCGGAGGCGATCCGCGAGCTTCTCCTCCAGCTCGACCTCGAGCGCGAGCGTGAGCAGCTGAGGAAGGAGATCGCCGAATCGACCTCCGAGCTGAAGCCGAAGAAGCTCGCCAAGCGGCTGAAGATCGTCGACGGGTTCCTGGAGTCCGGCAACCGCCCCGAGTGGATGGTGATGACGGTCATCCCGGTGATCCCGCCCGACCTGCGCCCGCTGGTGCCGCTCGACGGCGGCCGCTTCGCGACGTCGGACCTCAACGATCTCTATCGCCGCGTCATCAACCGCAACAACCGCCTGAAGCGGCTGATCGAGCTGCGCGCGCCGGACATCATCATCCGCAACGAAAAGCGGATGCTGCAGGAATCCGTCGATGCGCTGTTCGACAACGGTCGTCGCGGCCGCGTCATCACGGGCGCCAACAAGCGCCCGCTGAAGTCGCTGTCGGACATGCTGAAGGGTAAGCAGGGCCGCTTCCGCCAGAACCTTCTCGGCAAGCGCGTCGACTATTCGGGCCGTTCGGTGATCGTGGTGGGTCCGGAGCTGAAGCTCCACCAGTGCGGTCTGCCGAAGAAGATGGCGCTCGAGCTCTTCAAGCCGTTCATCTACTCGCGTCTCGACGCCAAGGGCTATTCGTCCACCGTCAAGCAGGCGAAGAAGCTCGTCGAAAAGGAGAAGCCGGAAGTCTGGGACATCCTCGACGAGGTGATCCGCGAGCATCCGGTGCTTCTCAACCGCGCGCCGACACTCCACCGCCTCGGCATTCAGGCGTTCGAGCCCAAGCTCATCGAAGGCAAGGCGATCCAGCTTCACCCGCTGGTCTGCACCGCCTTCAACGCCGACTTCGACGGCGACCAGATGGCCGTGCACGTCCCGCTGAGCCTCGAGGCTCAGCTCGAGGCGCGCGTCCTGATGATGTCGACGAACAACATCCTTCACCCGGCGAACGGCCAGCCGATCATCGTGCCGTCGCAGGACATCGTGCTCGGCCTCTACTATCTCTCGATCATGGGGGAGAACGAGCCGGGCGAGGGGATGACGTTCGGCTCGATGGCCGAGCTGCAGCACGCCCTCGACGCGAAGGTGGTGACCGTCCACTCCAAGGTGAAGGTCCGCTACAAGACCGTCGACGAGGACGGCAACCCGATCACCGAGATCCACGAGACCACCCCTGGTCGCGCGCTGATCGGCGATCTCCTGCCGCGCTCGCCCAAGGTGCCGTTCGACATCTGCAACCAGCTGATGACGAAGAAGAACATCTCCAAGATGATCGATGCGGTGTACCGCAACACCGGTCAGAAGGAGACGGTGATCTTCTGCGACCGCGTCATGTCGCTGGGCTTCACCAACGCCTTCAAGGCGGGCATCTCCTTCGGCAAGGACGACATGGTCATCCCCGAAGAGAAGTATAAGGTCGTCGAAGAGACGGCCGAGCTCGCCAAGGAATACGAGCAGCAGTACAACGAAGGCCTGATCACCCAGGGCGAGAAGTACAACAAGGTCATCGACGCCTGGGCGAAGTGCACCGACCGCGTCGCGGCGGCCATGATGGAGAAGATCTCTGCCGTGGAGACCGACCCGGAGACGGGGCGGACCAAGCAGATGAACTCGGTCTACATGATGAGCCACTCCGGGGCGCGCGGTTCGCCGACCCAGATGCGGCAGCTCGCGGCGATGCGCGGCCTGATGGCGAAACCCTCGGGCGAGATCATCGAGACGCCGATCACGTCGAACTTCAAGGAAGGCCTCACCGTGCTGGAGTACTTCAACTCCACCCACGGTGCGCGTAAGGGCCTCGCCGACACCGCGCTCAAGACGGCGAACTCGGGCTACCTCACCCGCCGCCTCGTGGACGTGGCGCAGGACTCGATCATCAACGAGCGGGACTGCGGCTCGACGCGCGGCATCACGATGGAGCCCATCGTCGATGCCGGGCAGGTGATCGCGACGCTCGGCAGCCGCGTCCTCGGCCGCACCGCGGCGGAAGACGTGGTGAACCCGTCGACCGGCGAGGTGATCGCCAAGGCCGGCACGCTGCTCGACGAGAAGGATGTCGACGCCATCGAGACGGCGCGCATCCAGTCGCTGAAGATCCGCTCGGTGCTGACCTGCGAGACGCGCAACGGCGTCTGCGCGGCGTGCTACGGGCGCGACCTCGCCCGCGGCACGCCCGTCAACATGGGCGAGGCGGTCGGCGTCATCGCGGCGCAGTCGATCGGCGAGCCGGGCACCCAGCTCACCATGCGCACCTTCCACGTCGGCGGCACGGCGCAGGTGGTGGACTCCTCGTTCATCGAGTCCTCTTTCGAGGGCAAGATCGAGGTCAAGAACCGCAACCTGGTGCGCGACTCCGAGGGCAACCTCATGGTCATGGGTCGCAACGTGCAGGTGGCGGTGATCGACACCGACGGCACCGAGCGGGCAAGCTACAAGCTCACCTACGGCGCCAAGCTCCACGTCGACGAAGGCGACATGATCAAGCGCGGCCAGCGCATCGCCGAGTGGGATCCCTACACCCGCCCGATCCTCACCGAGGTGGAAGGCACGGTGGACTTCGAGGATCTCGTCGACGGCATCTCGGTGTCGGAGGCGGCGGACGAGGCGACGGGCATCACCAAGCGCGTCGTCACCGACTGGCGCACCCACACCCGCGGCTCCTCGCTGCGCCCGGCGGTGGTGGTGAAGGACGTCGATGGCACCATCATCAAGCTGCCGCGCGGCGGCGAGGCGCGCTACCTCCTGTCTGTCGACACCGTGCTTTCGGTCGACACCGGCAACAAGGTGCATGCCGGTGACGTGTTGGCGCGTATCCCGCTCGAGAGCGCCAAGACGCGCGACATCACGGGTGGTCTGCCGCGCGTCGCCGAGCTCTTCGAGGCGCGTCGTCCGAAGGACAACGCGATCATCGCGGAGATGGACGGCACGGTGCGGTTCGGCAAGGACTTCAAGAACAAGCGTCGGATCATCATCGAGCCGCCGGCCGACTCCGGCCTCGAGCCGATCGAGTACATGGTCCCGAAGGGCAAGCATATTCACCTTCAGGACGGCGACCCGATCGAGAAGGGCGACTACATCCTCGACGGCAACCCGGCGCCGCACGACATCCTGGCGATCCACGGCGTCGAGGCGCTCGCCGCCTACCTCGTCAACGAGATCCAGGGCGTCTACCGGCTGCAGGGCGTGGGCATCAACGACAAGCACATCGAGGTGATCGTCCGGCAGATGCTGCAGAAGGTGGAGATCTCCGATCCGGGCGATTCCGACCTTCTCGTCAACGAGCAGGTGGACCGTCAGGAGCTCGACGAGCTCAACGACGACCTGATCGCCGACGGCAAGAAGCCGGCGTCGGGCCAGCCGGTGCTTCTCGGCATCACCAAGGCGTCGCTGCAGACGCGCTCGTTCATCTCCGCCGCCTCCTTCCAGGAGACGACGCGGGTACTGACCGAGGCGGCGGTCTCCGGCAAGGCCGACCAGCTCGAGGGGCTGAAGGAGAACGTGATCGTCGGCCGCCTCATCCCGGCGGGTACCGGCGGCATGATCAACCGCATCCGCGAGGTCGCGGCCAAGCGCGACGACCTCATCGAGGAGGCCGAGCGTCAGGCTCAGCAGGCCGGCGAGGGCGCGGCGATGATCGCCGACATGCGTGCGCCGGAAGGGATGCCGGGCGAATAGGCCGGCACGCCGAAGACGACAAAAGGCCCCGCGGAGCGATCCGCGGGGCTTTTTTGTTGTGCGGACAGGTCGCGGCCGTCCGCGGCGGGTTTCAGCTCAGCCGAACGCGTAGGCGTCCATCTGCAGGATGCCGTGGCTGTGGCTCGAGTGGACGCGCTCCGTCGTCGCGCCGGCCCCCGCCGCGCCAAGCGCGACGAAGAGGGGGAGAAGGTGCTCCGGCGTCGGGTGGTTCTCCGGCCCGTAGGGTGCCTTCGTTCGCCACGCGACGAGATCGTCGAGCGCGCCGGCGCTGATCGTCTCGTGCACCCACGCGCCGAACGCCTTGACCCACTCGGGCGCCGGACTGTCCGGCCGATAGCCGCCGCGGAAGAACTCCATGAGGTTGTGGGTGAGGGAGCCCGAGCCGACGACGAGAACGCCCTCTTCGGTGAGTGGGGCGAGGGCGGCGCCCATCGCGACGTGGGTCGCGGCGTCGGATCCCGGATCGACCGACATCGTCACCACCGGAATGTCCGCCGCCGGCCACAGCAGCGAGAGCGGCACCCAGGTTCCGTGATCGAAGCCGCGCTCGACGAGGCGGGGCGCGAAGCCGGCCTCGGCGAGGCGTTCGGCGCAGTCGCGGGCAAGGGCGGGATCGCCCGGGGCGGAGTAGGTGATCTCGTAGAGCTCCGGCTCGAAGCCGCGGAAATCATAGATCATCCGCGGCGCGCTCGCGGCGCTGACGACCGGGCCGGGCGCCTCGAAGTGAGCGGAAGCGACGACAATCGCCTTCGGCCGGGGGAGCGCCTCGGCGTAGCGCGCCAGAAAGTCGCGAGCGGCGGAGTTGTGGAGCACCAGGTTGGGAGCTCCGTGGGAGACGAAGAGACTGCGCATGATGGTGCCTTAGGCGTGAGGCGACGGCGATCCGGAGCGAATCGCGTCACAGCGGGGGACGGCGGGACGCGGCGAGGGCGGCCGCGGCGTCGAGGAGGCGGAACGCTCGGCCGTGCACATCGCGACCGCTCTCGGGCACATCTGCCATGCGGCGGGCGATGGAGTGGGCGGCGTGGCCGGGCCGATGGTGGACCGGCGCGCGGCGACGGATCGCCCGCTGCGACGGGGGGCACGGCGAACGCCGAGAAAATCTGACGATTCCACCACGAGTCCTCTTTATTCGGCGCGTGCGTCGATCCACATGGACTGATATGTACGGGTGGTCCTGGTCGGGGCAACCGGGCGAAGCGGGCCGCACGATGCCGTTGGCGCAAGTCAACTTCGGCATTCGCGCAATCGAAACGTGGCGCGAGGCTTGACGCTCGGCGGCCAACCCTCTATGTGAGCCCAACCGAATGACAGGCCGTCGTCGCGGTCCTTGTGGCATGCGCGCGAAACGCTGTCCGGTACCCCGTTTCGAGTGCGGGCCGGCCAACTCCGTGTCCGCTCAGGTTCGTGCGCTGGCTCGGCTTCTTGATGTCGAAGTCGTGGCGGCGCCTTTGTCCGTTTGGCAAGGGTTGCCAATTGATTTGCGGCGGAAGCCGCGTTGGGAAGGTTTGATGCCGACGATCAACCAGTTGATCCGCAAGCCGCGTGTCGCGCCGGTGAAGCGCAACAAGGTCCCGGCGATGGAGGCGAACCCGCAGAAGCGGGGTGTGTGCACGCGCGTCTACACGACGACGCCGAAGAAGCCGAACTCCGCGCTGCGTAAGGTGGCCAAGGTCCGCCTGACGAACGGCTATGAGGTGATCGGCTACATCCCGGGTGAGGGTCACAACCTTCAGGAGCACTCCGTGGTGATGATCCGCGGCGGCCGCGTGAAGGACCTTCCGGGCGTGCGCTACCACATTCTGCGTGGCGTTCTCGACACGCAGGGCGTCAAGAACCGCAAGCAGCGCCGCTCGAAGTACGGCGCGAAGCGGCCGAAATAGTCATGAAGCTGACCGCGCTCACCGTTCTCCTCGCCGTCGCGGGGGCCGCCACCGGCGCGCATGCGGCGGAATATGTCGCCGTCGCGGGCGACAAGGCGACGGGCACGTTCGGCTTCGTGTCGGGCGCGCCCTCGAAGCAGGACGCGGAAGAGGCGGCGACCGCGGAGTGCGCCAAGGACAGCGACAACTGCGAGGGCATCGCCGTGTTCGACCACGGCTGCGTCTCCCTCGCGCGGTCGGCGGACGACAAGACTTATGGGCTCTATCTGTCGAAGAGCCGTGCGGGCGCCCAGCAGGGGGCCGTCAAGGAATGCAGCGAATCGGGCGGCAGCGGGTGCAACGTGCACGACACTTACTGCGCTCCCACAGATCTGGATATGTAACGAATGAGCCGTCGTCACAGCGCTGAGAAGCGGGAAGTTCTGCCGGACCCCAAGTTCGGCGATGTCATTTTGTCGAAGTTCATGAATGCCATCATGTATGACGGCAAGAAGTCGGCTGCCGAGAAGATCGTCTACGGCGCCCTCGATATCTGCCAGTCGAAGTCCCGCACCGATCCGGTCCAGCTGTTCCACGATGCGCTGTCCAACGTGTCGCCGCAGGTGGAGGTTCGCTCCCGCCGCGTCGGCGGTGCCACCTATCAGGTGCCCGTCGAGGTGCGTCCGGAGCGCCGCCAGGCGCTCGCGATCCGCTGGCTGATCGCGGCCGCCCGCAAGCGCAACGAGAAGACCATGATCGACCGCCTCTCCGGCGAGCTGATGGACGCGGCCAACAACCGCGGCACCGCCGTGAAGAAGCGCGAAGACACCCACAAGATGGCCGAGGCGAACCGCGCCTTCTCGCACTACCGCTGGTAGTCACCCCGAATTTCCGAGAGCATCATGTCCCGCACGCACAAAATCGAAGACTATCGTAACTTCGGCATCATGGCGCACATTGATGCCGGGAAGACGACCACGACCGAGCGCATCCTGTTCTACACGGGCCGCAGCCACAAAATCGGCGAAGTGCACGATGGCGCGGCGACGATGGACTGGATGGAGCAGGAGCAAGAGCGGGGCATCACGATTACCTCCGCCGCGACCACCTGCTTCTGGCAGGACAAGCGGCTCAACATCATCGACACCCCGGGCCACGTGGACTTCACCATCGAGGTGGAGCGTTCGCTGCGCGTGCTCGACGGCGCCATCGCGCTGCTCGACGCCAACGCCGGCGTGGAGCCGCAGACCGAGACCGTTTGGCGTCAGGCCGACAAATACTCGGTGCCGCGGATGATCTTCGTCAACAAGATGGACAAGACCGGCGCGGACTTCTTCCGCTGCCTCGAGATGATCAAGGAGCGCCTCGGCGCCAACCCGATCGTTCTCCAGCTCCCCATCGGTGCCGAGACCGACTTCAAGGGCGTGGTCGACCTCGTGAAGATGAAGGGGATCATCTGGCACGACGAGTCGCTGGGCGCGAAGTTCGACTATGTCGACATCCCGGCCGACCTCGTGGACCAGGCGCAGGAGTATCGCGAGAAGCTCGTCGAGAGCGCGGTTGAGCTCGACGAGGCGGCGATGGAAGCCTACCTCGAGGGCAACGAGCCCGACGAGGCGACCCTCAAGGCGCTCATCCGCAAGGGCACCATCGACAACAGTTTCGTGCCGATCCTCACCGGCTCGGCCTTCAAGAACAAGGGCGTGCAGCCGCTGCTCGACGCCGTCGTCGACTACCTGCCGTCTCCGGTGGACGTGGAGTCGATCCGCGGCATCGACGCCAAGACCGAAGAGCCGGTGAAGCGCCGCTCGTCGGACGAGGCGGCGCTCGCGATGCTCGCCTTCAAGGTGATGAACGACCCGTTCGTGGGCACGCTCACCTTCTGCCGCATCTACTCGGGCGTGCTCGAGCAGGGTGGCACGCTGATGAACACGGTGAAGGAGAAGCGTGAGCGCGTCGGCCGCATGCTGCAGATGCACTCGAACTCGCGCGAAGAGATCAAGATCGCCTATGCCGGCGACATCGTGGCGCTCGCCGGTCTCAAGGAGACCACCACGGGCGACACGCTGTGCGATCCGAACTCGCCGGTGATCCTGGAGCGGATGGAGTTCCCGGATCCGGTCATCGACATCGCGATCGAGCCGAAGACCAAGTCGGACCAGGAAAAGATGGGCCTCGCCCTCAACCGCCTGGCGGCCGAAGACCCGTCCTTCCGGGTGAAGTCGGACCCCGAATCGGGTCAGACCATCATCTCGGGCATGGGCGAGCTTCACCTCGACATTCTGGTCGACCGCATGAAGCGCGAGTTCAAGGTCGAGGCGAACATCGGTCAGCCGCAGGTGGCGTATCGCGAGACGATCACGTCCTCGGCCGAGATCGACTACACCCACAAGAAGCAGTCGGGTGGGTCGGGTCAGTTCGCCCGCGTGAAGCTCGTGATCGAGCCGAACGAGGCGGGGGCCGGCTTCGAGTTCGCTTCCGAGATCGTCGGCGGCTCGGTGCCGAAGGAATACATCCCGGGCGTCGAGAAGGGCATCCAGTCCGTTCTCACCTCCGGACCGATTGCCGGGTTCCCGATGGTCGACATCAAGGCGCGCCTCATCGACGGCGCCTACCACGACGTCGACTCCTCGGTGCTCGCCTTCGAAATCGCGGGCCGCGCGGCGTTCCGCGAGGGCTGTCAGAAGGCGAAGCCCAAGCTCCTCGAGCCGATCATGAAGGTCGAGGTGGTGACGCCGGACGAGTTTGCCGGCACCGTGATGGGTGACATCAACTCCCGTCGCGGCCAGATCCAGGGTACGGAGACCCGCGGCATCGCTTCGGTGGTGAACGCCTTCGTGCCGCTCGCCAACATGTTTGGCTATGTGTCGAACCTGCGCTCGATGACCCAGGGTCGTGCGCAGTACACGATGCAGTTCGATCACTACGAACAAGTTCCGCAGGCTGTTGCGGAAGAAGTTCAGGCCAAGTACGCCTGACCCAGCGCCGTCCGAATCGGGCGGTATTCCCCAAAAAATCTAGCGCCAGCGCCAGACCTAAGAGGATAGTGGAGATCGCCAATGGCGAAGGAGAAGTTTAACCGCAGCAAGCCGCACCTGAACATCGGTACCATCGGTCACGTCGACCATGGTAAGACGTCGCTGACGGCGGCGATCACGAAGGTGTTGGCGGAAACGGGTGGCGCGACGTTCAAGGCGTACGACCAGATCGATGCGGCGCCGGAAGAGAAGGCGCGCGGCATTACGATCTCCACGGCTCACGTGGAGTACGAGACCGAGAACCGCCACTACGCCCACGTCGACTGCCCGGGCCACGCCGACTATGTGAAGAACATGATCACCGGCGCGGCGCAGATGGACGGCGCGATCCTGGTGGTGTCGGCCGCCGACGGCCCGATGCCGCAGACCCGCGAGCACATCCTGCTCGCCCGTCAGGTCGGCGTGCCGGCGATCGTGGTGTTCCTCAACAAGGTGGACCAGGTCGACGACGAGGAGCTCCTGGAGCTCGTCGAGCTCGAGGTGCGTGAGCTCCTCAGCTCGTACGAGTTCCCGGGCGACGACATCCCCATCGTGAAGGGGTCGGCGCTGGCCGCGCTCGAGGATTCCGATCCGAAGATCGGCCACGACGCGATCCTGGAGCTGATGAAGGAAGTCGACGCGTACATTCCGGAGCCGGAGCGTCCGATCGACGGCGCCTTCCTGATGCCGATCGAAGACGTGTTCTCGATCTCCGGTCGCGGCACCGTGGTGACCGGCCGCGTCGAGCGCGGCATCGTCAAGGTGGGCGAGGAAGTCGAGATCGTCGGCATCAAGGACACCGCCAAGACCACCGTCACGGGCGTGGAGATGTTCCGCAAGCTGCTCGATCAGGGCCAGGCGGGCGACAACATCGGCGCGCTGCTGCGCGGTATCGGCCGCGACGACGTGGAGCGTGGCCAGGTGCTCTGCAAGCCGGGCTCGGTGACGCCGCACACGAAGTTCAAGGCGTCGGCCTACATCCTGACCAAGGAAGAGGGCGGTCGTCACACCCCGTTCTTCACCAACTACCGTCCGCAGTTCTACTTCCGCACGACCGACGTGACGGGTGTGGTGACGCTGCCGGAAGGCACCGAGATGGTGATGCCGGGCGACAACGTCGAGATCAACGTCGAGCTGATCCAGCCGATCGCCATGGAGGAGCAGCTCCGCTTCGCCATTCGCGAAGGTGGTCGCACGGTGGGCGCGGGCGTCGTCGCCTCGATCATCGAGTAAGCTCGAGCGCTGCAAAGGAGGGGCGCGGCTTCTGGCCGCGCCCCTTTCTATCGGATGTCATCTTTTTGACATTCGGGCCGAGAAATCGCTGGCAATTGGCGTGGGCATTGATTAAGTTCCGCGCCGCTCCTCTTGATGGAGCGTCAGCCACTGAGTGTGATTCATAGGTCTGTCGGTTCCCAAGAGGGGGACCGGGCAGGCGGTGTCGTCCGTTGCGGCGGGTGCAAGAAGAGCGTGATGAACCAGAATATTCGCATACGTCTGAAAGCGTTCGATCATCGTGTGCTCGACTCCTCCACCAGGGAGATCGTGCAGACGGCGCGGCGCACGGGTGCGCAGGTCCGCGGCCCCGTGCCGCTGCCGACCCGCATCGAACGCTACACCGTGAACCGTTCGCCGCACATCGATAAGAAGAGCCGCGAGCAGTTCGAGATCCGGACGCACAAGCGTCTGTTGGACATTGTCGATCCGACGCCCCAGACGGTGGACGCGCTGATGAAGCTCGACCTCGCGGCCGGCGTCGATGTGGAGATCAAGCTCTAGGCTTGACCGACCACGTGAATGACGCCCCGGGACGGGGCGTTCCGAGTTTTGATGAGGCCTGAGGGCAGAAGGGTAGAGCGATGCGTTCGGCGATCATCGCAAAGAAGATCGGGATGACCCGCATCTATAACGATGCGGGCGAGCACGTGCCCGTGACGGTGCTGGCGCTGGATGGCTGCCAGGTCGTGGCGCAGCGCACGACCGAGCGTGACGGCTACGTGGCGCTCCAGCTTGGCGCCGGCCGCGCCAAGGCCAAGAACACGACGAAGGCCATGCGCGGCCACTTCGCGAAGGCGAACGTGGAGCCGAAGCGGACGCTGGCGGAGTGCCGCGTGTCCGAGGACGCGATGATCGAGGTGGGCGCGGAGTTGACCGCCGACCACTTCATGCCGGGCCAGTTCGTGGACGTGACCGGCACCTCCATCGGCAAGGGCTTCGCCGGTGCCATGAAGCGGCACAATTTCGGTGGTCTGCGCGCCTCGCACGGCGTGTCGATCTCGCACCGCTCGCACGGCTCCACCGGCCAGTGCCAGGACCCCGGCAAGGTGTTCAAGGGCAAGAAGATGGCCGGTCATCTCGGCTCCGAGCGGGTGACCACGCAGAACCTCACGGTGGCGAAGATCGACGTCGAGCGCGGTCTGCTCCTCGTGAAGGGCTCGGTGCCGGGCTCCAAGGGCGGCTGGATCATGGTGCGCGACGCGGTGAAGCGCGCGCTGCCTGAGGGCGTGGCGATGCCGGGTGCGTTTCGCCTGCCGACCGACGAGGCGGCCGAGGACGAGACCGTGACGGCCGCCGAGGTGACTGCTGCCGAGGCAGCCGCCGCCGAAGAGACGGCTGCGCCCGCCGAGGTCACCGAGACCCCCGCGGCGGATGACGATGCGAACAAGGGTGACGCGTGATGGACATTCAGGTCAAAACGCTCGCCGGTGAGGACGCGGGCACGATCAGTCTGCCCGACGCGACGTTTGGTTTGGAGCCTCGCGCGGACATTCTCCACCGCGTGGTGCGCTGGCAGCTGGCACGCCGCCAGGCCGGTACCCACAAGTCCATGACGCGCGGCGAGATCAACGCCACCGGCAAGAAGATGTACCGCCAGAAGGGGACGGGCCGCGCCCGCCATTCCGACAAGAAGGCGCCGCAGTTCCGCGGCGGCTCGAAGGCGCACGGCCCGAAGGTCCGTGACCACGCCCACGAGCTGCCGAAGAAGGTGCGCGCGCTCGGCCTGAAGCTCGCCCTGTCGGCGAAGGCGAAGGGCGCCGACCTGATCGTGCTCGACAGCGCCACCGTCGGCGAGGCCAAGACCAAGGCCCTGGTGTCCCAGTTCAAGGCGCTCGGCCTTGCGAACGCGCTGATCATCGATGGCAGCGTCGAGGCGAACTTCGCCAAGGCGGCGCGCAACATTCCGCTCATCGACGTGCTGCCGGTCACCGGGCTCAACGTCTACGACATCATGCGGCGCGAGAAGCTGGTGCTGACGCGCGCGGCCGTCGAAGGCATCGAGGCACGCTTCTCCGGCGTGAAGGCCGAGGCGGCCGAGGCCGAAGGGGAGGCCAACTGATGGCCATCGCGCTCAACCACTACGACGTCATCGTGTCGCCGGTGATCACCGAGAAGTCGACCGAGGCGTCCGAGAACAACCAGATCGTCTTCCGCGTGGCGAAGACGGCCACCAAGCCCGAGATCAAGGCCGCCGTCGAGGCGCTCTTCTCGGTCAAGGTCAAGGCCGTCAACACGCTGGTGCGCAAGGGCAAGGTGAAGCGCTTCCGCGGCGTCAAGGGACGCCAGTCGGACGTGAAGCACGCTGTCGTGACGCTCCTCGACGGTCAGCACATCGACGTGACGACGGGGCTCTGATCCAATGGCATTGAAAGCGTACAAGCCGACGTCGCCGGGTCAGCGTCAGCTCATCATCGTGAAGCGCGACGGGCTCCACAAGGGTGCCCCCGTCAAGCAGCTCACCGAGGGTCTGACGAAGTCCGGCGGTCGCAACAACGTGGGTCGCAAGACGAGCCGCCATCGTGGTGGCGGGCACAAGCGCACCTACCGCATCATCGACTTCAAGCGGCGCAAGTTCGACGTGCCGGGCACGGTCGAGCGTCTCGAGTATGACCCCAACCGCACGGCCTTCATCGCCCTCATCAAGTATGAGGACGACGAGCTCGCCTACATCCTCGCCCCGCAGCGTCTCGCCGTCGGCGACACGGTGATTTCGGGCGAGAAGGTGGACGTGAAGCCGGGCAACGCGATGCCGCTGTCGTCGATCCCCGTCGGTACCATCATCCACAATGTGGAGATGAAGCCGATGAAGGGTGGCCAGATCGCCCGCTCGGCCGGCACCTACGCGCAGCTCGTCGGCCGCGACCAGGGCTATGCGATCCTGCGTCTCCAGTCGGGCGAGCAGCGTCGCGTTCCGGGCGCGTGCCTTGCGACCTGCGGTGCGGTGTCGAACCCCGACAACTCGAACACCAACATGTCGAAGGCGGGTCGCTCGCGCTGGCTCGGCCGTCGCCCGCAGACCCGCGGTGTCGCGATGAACCCGTTCGACCATCCGCACGGCGGTGGTGAGGGTCGCACCTCGGGCGGCCGCCACCCGGTCACCCCGTGGGGCCAGCCGACCAAGGGCAAGCGCACCCGCTCCAACAAGTCGACGGACAAGTTCATCGTCCGCTCGCGGCACGCACGGAAGAAGTAAATGACTCGCTCAGTCTGGAAAGGTCCGTTCGTCGACGGATACCTCCTGAAGAAGGCGGAAAAGGTCCGCGAGAGCGGTCGCAACGAGGTCATCAAGATCTGGTCGCGGCGTTCGACCATCCTGCCCCACTTCGTGGGTCTGACGTTCGGCGTCTACAACGGTCAGAAGCATGTGCCGGTCATGGTGACCGAAGACATGGTGGGCCACAAGTTCGGCGAATTCTCGCCGACCCGCACCTACTACGGCCACGGCGCCGACAAGAAGGCGAAGAGGAAGTAATGGGTAAGGCAAAGCGCCCCCGCGCCCTCGCCGACACCGAGGCACGCGCGGTCAACAAGATGATTCGTGTCAGCCCGCAGAAGCTGAACCTCGTGGCGGCCATGATCCGTGGCAAGCCCGTGGCGAAGGCGCTCGCGGAGCTCGAATTCTCGCGCAAGCGCATCTCGGTCGACGTCAAGAAGACGCTCGAGTCGGCGATCGCCAACGCGGAGAACAACCACGACCTCGACGTCGACGCGCTGGTCGTGAAGGAAGCCTATGTGGGCAAGGCGCTCGTGATGAAGCGCTTTCGGCCCCGCGGTCGCGGTCGTGTGGGCGGCATCCAGAAGCCGTTCTCGCACCTCACGATCGTCGTTCGCGAAGTTGAGGAGGCCGCCTGATGGGTCAGAAAGTTTCGCCGATCGGGCTCCGGCTCGGCATCAACCGCACCTGGGATTCGCGCTGGTACGCCGAGGGCGGCGAGTACGGCAAGCTGCTGCACGAGGATCTCGCGATCCGCGCGATGCTCATGAAGGAGCTGAAGCAGGCCGCCGTTTCCAAGATCGTGATCGAGCGCCCGCACAAGAAGTGCCGTGTGACGATCCATTCGGCGCGTCCGGGGGTTGTGATCGGCAAGAAGGGCGCCGATATCGACCGTCTGCGCAAGGCGGTGTCGGCGATGACCGACTCCGAGGTGCACATCAACATCGTCGAGGTGCGCAAGCCCGAGGTCGACGCCACGCTGGTGGCGGCGTCCATCGCGCAGCAGCTCGAGCGCCGCATCGCGTTCCGCCGCGCCATGAAGCGCGCGGTGCAGACGGCGATGCGCATGGGCGCCGGCGGCATCCGCATCAACTGCGGCGGCCGGCTCGGCGGTGCGGAAATCGCACGCACGGAGTGGTATCGCGAAGGTCGCGTGCCGCTCCACACGCTGCGCGCCGACATCGATTACGGCACCGCCGTCGCTGAGACCGCCTACGGGACCTGCGGCGTCAAGGTGTGGATCTTCAAGGGCGAGATCCTGGAGCACGACCCGATGGCGTCCGAGCGGCGCGCCACCGAGGCGTCGAACCAGGGTTCGTCGGGCCGCCGTCGCGGCGACGATCGCTAAGGGAGCGGAGTAATGTTGCAGCCGAAGCGGACCAAGTTCCGCAAGCAGCACAAGGGCCGCATCCATGGTGTGGCGAAGGGTGGGGTGGACCTCAACTTCGGCGCCTACGGCCTGAAGGCGATGGAGCCGGAGCGGGTCACCGCGCGGCAGATCGAGGCGGCCCGCCGGGCCATGACGCGTCACATGAAGCGTCAGGGCCGGGTGTGGATCCGCATCTTCCCGGACGTGCCGGTGTCGAAGAAGCCGACCGAGGTGCGCATGGGTAAGGGCAAGGGCTCGGTCGAATATTGGGCCGCGCGGGTGCACCCCGGGCGGATCATGTTCGAGATCGACGGCGTGTCGGAGGACGTGGCACGCGAGGCTCTGCGCCTTGCCAGCGCCAAGCTTCCCATCAAGACGCGCTTCGTCCAGCGCATTGCGGAGTAGGCCATGCGACCGGAAGAGATTCGGGCGAAGACGTCGGACGAGCTCGTCGACGAGCTTCGCGACCTGAAGAAAGAGCAGTTCAACCTTCGCTTCCAGCGTGCCACCGGGCAGCTGGAGAATACGGCGCGGGTTCGCACGATCCGCCGCGACATCGCGCGGATCAAGACCATCCTTGGCCAGCGCCGCGCGGAATCCGCTGCGGCGGCGGCCGAGTAAGGGGGCCAAGATGCCGAAGCGTACCCTCGAGGGCAACGTGATCCGCGACAAGGGCGACAAGACGATCGTCGTCCAGGTCGAGCGCCGGTTCTCGCACCCCCTCCTGAAGAAGACCGTTCGCCGGTCGAAGCACTACCACGCGCACGACGAGACCAATCGCTATCACATCGGTGATCGCGTGCGGATCGAGGAGTGCCGGCCGATCTCCAAGCTGAAGAGCTGGCGGGTCATCGGCGCGCTGACCCCTGCGGGTGAGCTCATCCGTGCGGATGCGGAGGCCCAGGCCGCCGCTGCCGCGGCGTCGGCGGCTGGTGCCGACAATGCCGAGATCGCCAAGGTGGCCGAGGCCGCCGCGGAGGCCGGGGGCGGGACGGCTTGACGGCCGTCCGCTCAGGACGAGGCGCCGACCGCGCCGGGGATTGACCAGGATCGCCAGGCACGGAGGACAACCGAGGCCGACGCGGTCTCAACGAAAGACGATAGTATGATCCAGATGCAAACTAACCTTAGCGTTGCCGACAATTCGGGCGCTCGTAGGGTCATGTGCATCAAGGTGCTGGGCGGCTCGAAGCGGAAATATGCTTCCGTCGGCGACATCATCGTGGTGTCGGTGAAGGAGGCTTCTCCGCGCGGGCGCGTCAAGAAGGGCGACGTGGCGAAGGCCGTGGTCGTGCGGACGGCGAAGGACATCAAGCGGCCCGACGGGTCGGTGATTCGCTTCGACGGCAACGCGGCGGTTCTCGTCAACAACAACAAAGAGCCCATCGGCACCCGCATTTTTGGCCCCGTGCCCCGCGAGCTTCGCGCCTCGAACCACATGAAGATCGTTTCGCTCGCGCCGGAGGTTCTCTAGATGGCCGCGAAAATCAAGAAGGGCGACCGGGTCGTGGTCCTCGCCGGACGCGACAAGGGCAAGACCGGCGAGGTCTTGTCGGTGTTGCCGAAGGAAGGCCGCGCCATCGTCTCCGGCGTCAACACGGTGCAGCGCCACCAGCGTCAGACGGCGCAGACCGAGGGCGGCATCATCGCCAAGGCCGCGCCGATCCAGCTGTCGAACCTCGCCTTCGCCGATCCGACGGACGGCAAGCCGACGCGCGTCGGCTTCCGGGTCAACGATGACGGCACCAAGGTGCGGTTCGCCAAGCGTTCGGGGGAGGTGATCGATGGCTGATGTGATGGATGCGGCCGAGACCACCGGTCTGCCGGAAGGCTACGAGCCGCGCTTCGCCAAGCTCTACCGCGAGAAGGTGGTGCCCGACCTCCAGGAGAAGTTCAACTACTCCAACGTCATGATGCTGCCGCGCATCGACAAGGTCGTCCTCAACATGGGCGTCGGCGAGGCGGTCAACGACACCCGCAAGGTGCAGTCGGCCATGCGCGACCTGGCGCTGATCGCCGGTCAGCAGCCGGTGATGACGCGGGCGAAGAACTCGATCGCGGGCTTCAAGGTCCGCGAGCAGATGCCGCTCGGCTGCAAGGTCACCCTGCGCCGGCAGAAGATGTACGAGTTCCTCGACCGCTTCGTGACCATCGCGCTGCCGCGGGTGAAGGACTTTCGCGGTCTCAACCCGAAGAGCTTCGACGGTCGCGGCAACTTCGCCTGCGGCGTGAAGGAGCACCTCGTGTTCCCCGAGATCATCTACGACAAGGTCGATCAGGTCTGGGGCATGGATATCATTGTGGCGACCACCGCCAAGACGGATGACGAGGCGCGCGAAATGCTGCGTCTGTTCAACTTTCCGTTCCGGACGTAAGGGGCGAGAATGGCCAAGAAGGGCAAGATCGAGAACAACGCGAAGCGGCGCAAGCTGGTTGACCAGTACGCTGCGAAGCGCGCGGAGCTTCTCGACATCACGAAGAACAAAGAGCTCCCGATGGAGGAGCGGTTCGCGGCGCAGCTGAAGCTCGCCGAGCTGCCGCGCAACTCTGCTCCGACCCGGGTGAAGAATCGTTGCGAGGTGACGGGCCGTCCCAAGGCCTATTACCGCAAGCTCAAGATGAGCCGTATCGCGCTGCGCGAGCTGGGCTCGGCCGGGAAGGTCCCCGGCCTGGTCAAGTCGAGCTGGTAAGGGGATCCGAGAATGAACTTGACCGATCCTCTCGGCGATATGCTGACCCGGATCCGCAACGCGCAGATGCGCAAGCGGTCGTCGGTGCAGTCTCCGGGCTCCAAGCTGCGCACCAACGTGCTCGACGTTCTGAAGGCCGAGGGTTATATTCGCGGCTACACCGTGACGACCCACGACAATGGGCGTTCCGAAATCGACATCGAGCTGAAGTACTACGACGGCACGCCCGTGATCCGCGAGATCAAGCGCGTGTCGAAGCCCGGTCGCCGGGTGTACTCGTCGGTGACGACGCTGCCGCGGGTGCGCGACGGCCTCGGCATCTCCATCCTGTCGACGTCGAAGGGCGTCATGAGTGAGCATCAGGCCCGCGACGAGAATGTCGGCGGCGAGGTGCTCTGCCAGATCTTCTAAGGGAGCGGGCATGTCACGAATTGGCAAGCTGGCGGTGCCGATCCCGAAGGGGGTCACCGCCAAGATCGACGGTCAGACGGTCACGGTGAAGGGACCGAAGGGGGAGCTCTCCTTCACGGTGCCCGATCTCGTGGCGGTGCAGGAGACCGACGGCGGCATCAAGGTCGACCCGGTGAAGGACGAGCAGAGGGCGCGCGCGATGTGGGGTCTCTCCCGCACCATGGTCGCGAACCTCGTCACCGGTGTGACGGACGGCTTCTCCAAGGCCCTCCAGATCAACGGCGTCGGCTATCGCGCCTCGGTGCAGGGCAAGGATCTGGTGCTCGCGCTCGGCTACTCGCACGACGTGAAGTATGCGATCCCCGACGGCATCGACATCAAGTGCCCGAAGCCGACGGAGATCGTCGTGTCGGGCATCGACAAGCAGCGTGTGGGCCAGGTCGCGGCCGAGATCCGCAAATGGCGTCCGCCGGAGCCCTACAAGGGCAAGGGCGTGAAGTATGCGGACGAGACCATCGTGCGCAAGGAAGGTAAGAAGAAGTGAGCCGGGAACGCATTCGCTCCGATCGGCGTCGCGCGCGCGTTCGCCGTCATCTCAAGGCGGCCGCTTATGGCCGCGCTCGCCTTTCCGTGTTTCGCTCGTCGCAGCACATCTACGCTCAGGTGATCGACGACGCCGCGGGGCGCACCCTCGCGTCCGCGTCGACGCTGGAGAAGGGGCTGAAGGACGAACTGAAGACCGGTGCCGACACGGCGGCGGCGGCGCGCGTGGGCGCGCTGATTGCCGAGCGGGCCAAGGCGGCCGGTGTCGAGAAGGTGATCTTCGACCGCGGCGGTCGGCTCTATCACGGCCGGCTCAAGGCTCTCGCGGACGCGGCCCGCGAGGCTGGTCTCGATTTTTAACACCCGGTGCAGCGGACAAACCGGACGACCGGGAAAGGGTTAAGTGATGGCTGAGGAACGCAGAGGTCGCGGACGGCGCGATCGCAGCGAAGAGGACAACGAGTTCACCGACAAGCTCGTCCACATCAACCGTGTGGCGAAGGTGGTGAAGGGTGGCCGGCGCTTCGGCTTCGCCGCTCTGGTCGTCGTGGGCGACCAGAAGGGGCGGGTCGGGTTCGGTCACGGCAAGGCGCGTGAGGTGCCGGAGGCGATCCGCAAGGCGACGGACTCGGCGAAGCGTTCGCTGATCCGCGTGCCGCTGCGCGAAGGCCGGACGCTGCACCACGACGTGGCGGGCCGCTGGGGCGCCGGCAAGGTGTTCCTGCGCGCGGCGCCGGCGGGTACCGGCATCATCGCCGGCGGTCCGATGCGTGCGGTGTTCGAGACGCTCGGCATCCACGACATCGTGGCGAAGTCGCTCGGCTCCTCGAACCCCTACAACATGGTCCGTGCCACCTTCGAGGCGCTGAAGGATCAGGATTCGCCGCGTTCCGTGGCGGCCCGTCGCGGGCTCAAGGTGTCGGCGCTGCAGGCGCGGCGCCGTGACGCCGACAGCGACGCCCCGGCCGAGGCGGACGCCGACAGCCAGGCGGAGATGGCCTGATGCCCGACTTTCGCGTGACCAAAGGGGCGGAGGCCGCGAAGGCGGCCGGCCGTCCGGTGATCACGGTCGAGCAGATCGGCAGCCCGATCCGCCGGCCCGACGTGCAGCGCCAGACCCTCAAGGGTCTCGGCCTCAACAAGATGCATCGCCGTCGCGTGCTGGAGGATACTCCGGCCGTGCGCGGGATGATCGGCAAGGTGCAGCACCTTGTCCGGATCGTGGAGGAGTAGATGAAGCTCTCCGATTTGCGGGACAATCCTGGCGCGGTGAAGTCGCGCCGCCGCCTCGGTCGAGGCATCGGCTCCGGCCGCGGCAAGACCGCCGGCCGTGGTGTGAAGGGTCAGAAGTCGCGTTCGGGCGTCGCCATCAAAGGCTTCGAGGGCGGGCAGATGCCCATCCACATGCGCCTGCCGAAGCGTGGCTTCAACAACATCTTCGCCAAGGACTTCAACATCCTGAGCCTCGGCAAGCTGCAGCAGGCCGTGGACGCCGGCAAGCTCGACGCGGGTGAGACCATCACCGTGGAGACGCTGGTGGCGGCCGGCCTCCTGCGCCGCAAGAAGGACGGTGTGCGGGTGCTCGCCGACGGCGAGCTGACGAGCGCCCTGAAGCTGCAGGTCGCGGGCGCCTCCAAGGCGGCCGTGGACGCGGTGGAGAAGGCGGGCGGCTCGGTCGAGAAGCTCGTGGTGAAGGCCGCCGCGGCGGAGTAGTTCACCGATCCGGCGCGGCGCTGCGCCGTGCCGATGGAGGTGTCGCCCGTCGCGTCCCTGTGAGGGTTTGCGGCGGGCGCTTGCGTTTCGGGTCGCGCGCCGTCACATGGAAGGGGCTGCCGGGGAGGGCCGCTTCTCCGCCCGTTTTCTTTCTTCGTTCGTCGCGACGGCACGCGGCATCGGTCATCCGGGACGAGGTCGTGACACCGTGCGACGTTTGCGCTAAGGCGCACGGATGTGACCGCCCGGGGGACGGCGCACCCGGAGCATCGGACAACATCGGAGCCACGAATGGCGTCAGCCGCCGAGCAACTTGCTTCCAATCTGAACTTCAAGGCGTTCGCCAAGGCGGACGAGCTGAAGAAGCGCATCTGGTTCACCCTGGGCGCGCTGGTCGTCTACCGTCTGGGCACCTACATCCCGCTGCCGGGCATCGATCCCGTGGCGCTGCAGCAGGCGTTCGACCAGGCCCAGTCGGGGCTGATCGGGCTGTTCAACGTGTTCGCCGGCGGCGCGGTGGGTCGTATGGCGATCTTCGCGCTCGGCATCATGCCCTACATCTCCGCCTCCATCATCATCCAGCTCCTCACCACCGTGGTGCCGAAGCTCGATGCGCTGAAGAAGGAGGGCGAGCAGGGCCGGAAGCAGATCAACCAGTACACCCGGTACGGCACGGTGATTCTCGCCACGGTGCAGGCCTACGGCATTTCCGTGGGGCTCGAGAGTGCGGGCGGCATCGTCACCGATCCGGGCTGGTTCTTCCGCTTCACGAGCGTCCTCACCCTCGTGGGCGGCACCATGTTCTTGATGTGGCTCGGTGAGCAGATCACCTCGCGCGGCGTCGGCAACGGCATCTCGCTGATCATCTTCGCGGGCATCATCGCCGAGCTGCCGGCGGCGGTGGCGGGCATGCTGGAGCTCGGCCGACAGGGCGCCCTGTCGACGCCGATCATCCTCCTCGTCATCCTCATGGCGGTGACGGTGATCGCGTTCATCGTGTTCGTGGAGCGGGCGCAGCGGCGGCTGTTGATCCAGTATCCGCGCCGTCAGGTGGGCAACCGCATGTTCCAGGGGGATTCGTCCCACCTGCCGCTGAAGCTCAACACCTCGGGCGTCATCCCGCCGATCTTCGCGTCCTCGCTGCTTCTCGTGCCGGCGACGCTGACGAGCTTCTCGCAGAGCTCGGGCGGCGGCATCGTCGGCACCATCCAGGCGCTGCTCGGGCACGGCCAGCCGCTCTACATGCTGGTCTACGCGAGCCTGATCATCTTCTTCTCCTTCTTCTACACGGCGATCGTGTTCAATCCGGCCGACACGGCGGATAACCTCAAGAAGCACGGTGGCTACATTCCCGGCATCCGGCCGGGCGAGCGCACGGCGCAGTACATCGATTATGTGCTGACGCGCATCACCGTGCTCGGAGCTGCATATCTGGTCATCATCTGTCTCATCCCAGAGTTCTTGATTTCAGCCACCGCGGTGCCGTTTTATTTCGGTGGCACATCGTTGCTGATCGTTGTGAGCGTGACGATGGATACCGTCGCGCAGGTCCAGGGCCATCTCCTGGCGCATCAGTACGAGGGGCTCGTGAAGAAGGCCAAGCTGAAGGGAAAACGCCGATGAGACTGATCCTCCTGGGCCCGCCGGGCGCCGGAAAGGGCACGCAGGCCAAGAAGCTCATGGCGAGCCAGGGCATTCCGCAACTGTCCACAGGTGACATGCTGCGCGCCGCCGTGAAGGCGGAAACGCCCGTCGGGCTCAAGGCGAAGGACATCATGGCCCGGGGCGACCTCGTCCCGGACGAAGTGGTGGTGCAGATCGTATCGGACCGGATCACCGAGCCCGATTGCGCCAACGGCTTCATCCTCGACGGCTTCCCCCGCACCGTGGCACAGGCCGAGGCGCTGGAGGTCATGCTCAAGGAGCACGGTCTCGATCTCGACGCCGTGGTCGAGCTCGAGGTGGACGAGGCGGCGCTCGCCGCGCGCGTCGAGAACCGCGTCCGCGAATCGGGCGGTGCGGTGCGCGACGACGACACCGTCGAGGCGCTCAAGCATCGGCTGTCGGTCTACCATGCGCAGACGGCGCCGCTCGTGGAGCATTACGGCAAGACGGGCAAGCTCGTATCTGTGGACGGTATGCAAGACATCGAGACCGTCGCCGCCGAAATTCAGGCGGTGCTTGCGGAAGCACAGGCGGCTGGATAAAAGCTTGACGCGGGTCTTGCACCGCGCTAGGCAGGCACCTTAACTGGAGGAGTCGCGGAGCATCGGTGCGGCCGCGCGTCCGGTTAGGGACCACACCCCACAGCGTCATGGCTGGCCCCGCCGTTGCCCACGGCGAAGCCAGCCTGTTGCTTGTTGTTGCGGCGGACAGGGGGTAGGGGTCCGTGATAGAATTCGGCCGGCAGCGGGACCGGCAGTGGAGGCAAAGTGGCTCGTATCGCAGGCGTTAACATTCCGACGAACAAGCGCGTCGTCATTGCGCTGCAGTATATTCATGGCATTGGGTCGGCAAAGGCGAATGAGATCATCGAGAAGGTGAACATCGCGCCGGAGCGCCGCGTGAATGAACTTTCCGACGCGGAAGTGCTTCATGTGCGCGAGGTCATCGACCGGGACTACATCGTGGAAGGCGACCTGCGTCGCGAGACGGCGATGAACATCAAGCGGCTGATGGATCTCGGCTGCTATCGCGGTCTGCGTCACCGCCGCGGTCTTCCGGTGCGTGGTCAGCGTACCCACACCAACGCGCGCACGCGCAAGGGTCCCGCGAAGCCGATTGCCGGCAAGAAGAAGTAATTTTTTCGAGCCGGCTCATCGAGAGCCGCAGCTCGCTGAAGTGAGGAACTGAATGGCGAAGGAAGCCACGCGCGTTCGGCGCAGGGAGCGGAAAAACATCACGTCGGGCATCGCCCACGTGAACGCGTCCTTCAACAACACGAAGATCACCATTACCGACGCGCAGGGCAACGCCATTTCGTGGTCGTCCTCGGGCGCCATGGGCTTCAAAGGCTCGCGCAAGTCCACCCCGTACGCCGCGCAGGTCGCCGCCGAGGACGCCGCCAAGAAGGCCTCCGAGCACGGCATGCGCACCCTCGAGGTGGAAGTGACGGGGCCGGGCTCCGGTCGCGAGTCCGCCCTGCGCGCGCTCCAGGCCGCCGGGTTCACCATCACCTCGATCCGTGACGTGACGCCGATCCCGCACAACGGCTGCCGCCCCCCCAAGCGCCGCCGCGTCTGACGCTTTCGTCGCGACCGCCCGAGACCATCCGGGTCGCGGGCAAACCATGAGGCAATCACCCGTGACGACCAACCAGAAGAATTGGCAGGAGCTGATTCGTCCCAACAAGCTCGACGTAACCCCCGGTTACGACCCGAAGCGCATCGGCACCGTCGTCGCCGAGCCGCTCGAGCGTGGCTTCGGTCTGACGCTGGGCAACGCCTTGCGCCGTGTGCTGTTGTCCTCGCTTCAGGGCGCGGCGGTGACGTCCGTCCAGATCGACGGCGTGCTGCACGAGTTCTCGTCCATGTCCGGCGTGCGTGAGGATGTCACCGATATCATCCTCAACGTCAAGGAAATCGCCGTCCGCATGTCGGGCGAGGGGCCGAAGCGCATGGTCCTGCGCAAGCAGGGCCCCGGCCAGGTGACGGCCGGCGACATCCAGACCGTGGGCGACGTGTCGATCCTCAACCCCGAGCACGTGCTCTGCACGCTCGACGAGGGGGCGGACATCCGCATGGAGTTCGCCGTCAACACCGGCAAGGGCTACGTCCCGGCCGATCGCAACCGGCCCGAGGATGCCGCCATCGGTCTCATCCCGGTGGACAGCCTCTACTCGCCGGTGCGCAAGGTGTCCTACCGGGTGGAGAACACCCGTGAGGGCCAGGTGCTCGACTACGACAAGCTCACCATGCAGGTGGAGACCGACGGCTCGCTGTCGCCGGAGGACGCTGTGGCCTACGCCGCGCGCATCCTGCAGGATCAGCTGTCGATCTTCGTGAACTTCGAGGAGCCGACCAAGCCCGAGGTTCAGGAGGACGTTCCGGAACTCGCCTTCAACCCGGCGCTGCTCAAGAAGGTGGACGAGCTGGAGCTTTCGGTGCGCTCCGCCAACTGCCTGAAGAACGACAACATCGTCTACATCGGCGACCTCATCCAGAAGTCCGAGGCGGAGATGCTCCGCACCCCGAACTTCGGCCGCAAGTCGCTGAACGAGATCAAGGAAGTCCTCGCGCAGATGGGGCTGCACCTCGGCATGGAAGTGCCGAACTGGCCGCCCGACAACATCGAGGAGCTGGCCAAGCGCTACGAGGACCACCACTACTGATCGTTTCGGGCCGCGACGGACACCCGCCGCGGCCTTCGCCGGCTCGCATGAGCCCGCGATGCGCGAACGCCGGAGCGCCCGGCATCATCCAACAAGGGGGACGCGATGCGTCACAAGAAGTCAGGTCGTAAGCTCAATCGCACGTCGAGCCACCGGTTGGCGATGTTCGCCAACATGTCGGCCTCGCTGATCAAGCACGAGCAGATCATCACGACGCTGCCGAAGGCGAAGGAACTGCGTCCCTTCGTGGAGCGCCTCGTGACACTCGCGAAGCGCGGCGATCTCCACGCCCGCCGTCAGGCCATCTCCAAGATCCGCGACAAGGACATGGTGGCGAAGCTGTTCGAGGTGATCGGCCCCCGCTACGCCGAGCGCAACGGCGGCTACACGCGCATCATGAAGGCGGGCTTCCGCTACGGCGACAACGCCGCCGTGGCGGTGATCGAGTTCGTCGACCGCGACGTCGAGGCGCGTGGCGCGGAAGATCGCGCCCGCCATGAGGCGGAGATGGAAGAGGCCGGCTGAGCCGCATCCTCAACGCTCGAGAATCGAAAAGGGGCCGCAGCGATGCGGCCCCTTCTTTTTTGCGCAGCGATGCGCGGCCGTCAGGCGGCCTGGCGGTTCACCTGGCCCATGGCGATCGCCGTGAGGCGCTGATCGGTCGCCTCCTCCTCCCGGAGCGTCTGGTTGAGGAGGGCGGCCGAGTCGGCGCGTCCGAGCCGCTGGGCCCAGGCGACGAGGGTGCCGTAGCGGCTGATCTCGTAGTGCTCCACGGCCTGCGCCGCGGCGAGCATCGCCGCATCGAGCACGGCTCCATCAGCGACCTCGCCGGCGACCGAGTGGGCCTCCTTGAGGATCCCGTCGATAGCGTCGCAGGTGACGCCCTTGGCGGTGACGCCGTGGAGCTCGAACACCTTCTCGAGCCGCGCGATCTGACCCTCGGTCTCGGCGAGATGGGAGGTGAAGGCTGACTTCAGGGCCGGGTCGACCGCCTGGTCGGCGAGCTTCGGCAGTGCCTTCGCGATCTGATGCTCCGCATAGTAGATGTCGCGGAGGGTATGGACGAAAAGGTCGTCCATCGTTCGGATGTCTTTGCTGAACAGACCCATCGGGGACTCTCCTCTGGTCTGACACCGGGCAACAAGAACGCGCTCGACATGGGCGCGACGCCAGGTGCGTTCAGAGGGAAAAACGCAATGCGGTGGAGGGTCGTTCCGCCGACGAGACCATGGGTGCCGGCCGGTCCGCGATGGCCTGGCGCCGTGCTGGGACGCCGAAGAGGGGAGAACGGGCCGCCAGCGCGGCCCGTCGATCGGGCTTAGCCGACGGGGCTCAGTTGAGCCGCTGGCGGACCGTGGAGATCGAGTCGTCGATCATCTTGGTGGCGACCGTGCCGCTCACCTTCTTCGCCAGGAGGTTGGCGGCGGCGGCGACGGCGAGGTCGGTGGCACGGCCACGGACCTCGGAGATCGCCTGGCTCTCGGCGTGAGCGATCTTCGCCTCGGCGGCCTTCGTGCGGCGCTCCACCATGTCCTTGAGCTTCTCGCTCGCTTCCTCGGTCATGCGGCGCGCTTCCTTGCGGGCCTCTTCGAGGATCGCTTCGGCCTCGGCTTCGGCGTCGCGACGACGGCGCTGGTACTCGGCGAGAAGGGCCAGAGCCTCCTCCCGGCTCTTGCGCGCCTCGTCGAGCTCGGTGCGGATCCGATCGGTCCGCGTATCGAGCATGGCGAGGATCTTGCGCGGGGCGCCGACGGCGACGACGACCACGAAGAAGAGGACGAGGCCGATGAAGGCCCAGAAAGTATCGGTACTAAACATTCTTGGCCTCCGCCTTCTTCACGGCGGCTTCGGCTTCCTTGGCGCTCGCCGGAGCCTTGCTGAGAAGCCCCACGATCTCCTGCGTCGCCTCCACCGCGATGGTGGTGACGTCCGCGAGGGCGGCGTCGCGACGGGCGGCGATCTCCGTCTCCGCTTCGGCGATGCGAGCGGCGAGGGTCGCCTCCGTCTCGGCCTGCTGGCGCGCCTGCTCGGCCTTGATCGCCTCACGCCGTTCCTGCGCGATGGCGTAGGCGTTGTGACGCGCAGTGGCGAGCTCGCTCTCGTAGGCGGCGATCACCTCGTCGGTCTCGCGGGCGAGGCGGCTCGCCTCGCCGAGATCGCTGGCAATCCGATCGCGCCGGTCCTCGATGATTCCGCCAACCTTCGGCACCACCAGCCGGTTGACGAAGAAAAAGAGGATACCGAACGCGATCGCGAGCCAGAAGAGGTGCGAGGGGAAGGCGTTGACGTCGAACGGCGGGAACAGGCTTTCCGAGCCGCTGCCCCCGTGAAGGGGGACGTCCACCTGGGCGTGCTGTGACGGCAAGGGGACCTCGACATTGTGGCCGGCAGCGGGCGTCGCGTGGCCACCGTCGGACGTTGCCTGTGCCAAGACGATCGACATCACGGTGCTGTCTTCTCGCTTAGACGGCGAAGAGGAGGAGGAGGGCGATCAGCAGCGAGAAGATGCCGAGCGCTTCCGTCACCGCGAAGCCGAAGATGAGCCGGCCGAACTGACCGTCGGCAGCGGACGGGTTGCGCAGGGCACCGGAGAGATAGTTGGCGAACATGTTGCCGAGGCCCATCGCGGTGAAGCCGAGGCCGAAACAGGCCAGACCGGCACCAAGATAACGGGCAGCTTCCGCTTCCATGGGGGGCTCCTTGAGATTGCGCGTTCAGTTCTGCGCTTGGGGAAGATTAGTGGTGGGGGTGCACTGCATCGTTCAGATAGATGCAGGTGAGCACGGCGAAGACGTAGGCTTGAAGGCCCGCGACGAGGAATTCCAGCGCGGTGATGGCGAGCGTCATGCCGAGCGGCAGGACGGCGCCGATCACGCCGACGGCGCCGAACGCGCTCATCGACACCACGAAGGCGGCGAACACCTTCAGCATGATGTGGCCGGCGAGCATGTTGGCGAAGAGACGGACGGAGAGGCTGATCGGCCGCGACAGGAAGGAGATCACCTCGATCGCCGACACCAGCGGGACGATGTAGGCCGGCACGCCCGAGGGCACGAACACGCCGAAGAAGGACAGGCCGTGCATGCGCAGCCCGGCGATCACCACCGTCAGGATCACCACCATCGCCAGCGCGAAGGTCACGATGAGCTGGCTGGTGATGGTGTAGAAATAGGGGAACATGCCGAGGAGGTTCGCGATCAGCACGAACATGAACAGCGAGAACACCAGCGGGAAGAAGCGCATGCCGCCGGCGCCGGCCGAGGATCGCAGCATGTTGCCGGAGAACTCGTAGGCGAGCTCGGCGACGTTCTGCCAGCGTCCCGGCACCAGGGCGCGGCGGTTGGTCGGCAGAAGCATCAGCGCGATGGTGAGCGCGGTCGCCACCAGCATGAACAAGGAAACGTTGGTGAAAGACAGGTCCACACCGCCGACATCGATGTCGATCAGCGGCTTAACTTCGAACTGGTGGATGGGGTCGAGCCCGCCGCCTTCTGTCGCCACGTATTGGTCCCGTCGGTTAGCTGCTCCGGCGGAGCAAAATGCGATTGTGCGGATGCGTCAGCGCCCGTCGTGGGGTCTCTTGCCGATTTGCGGCGATTGAATCAAGCCCGCTGATCGCAAAACATTGAGGACCCCGGCCGCAAAGCCCAGAAGAAGGAAGACGATCATCAGCCAGGGCGTGGTTCCGAGCCCCCAATCGGCGAGATAACCGAGGGCGAGGCCGACGACGATGGCGCTGATGAATTCCGTCGAGAGGCGAAAAGCCGCGGCATAGCCGGCCATGGACGAGCGCTGCTCGCGCGCCTTCTCGGCCTCTTCGGCCTGCTTGTGGGCGGCGAGCTGCCGTTTCAGCCGCTCGCGCCGTTCTTCGAAATCGTCCTCAGCCATCCTACTGCCGTGTCAGCCTGAAATAACCGCCCCCGCAATAGGCATTGTAGAGCGTGCCGTCCGCCTGGCCATTCTGGATCCGGGCGTTGATCCACGTCTCATGGTTGGGGGGTGGCGAGATGCCGCTGCGCGACAGGCTGATGCTGCCGTCCGCACCCACGTCGCCGCGCCAGGAGCGGTTGTCGCTGTAGAAGGTGATGACGCCGTTGCGCACGGTGACGTTGAACTCGTAGCGGCTGAGGCAGGACCGGTTGGGGCTCTTGCGGCCGCGGTCGGTGTAGCCGCGGGTGCCGAGATAGTTTCCGTCCGGCGAGGGTGGGGTGAGATTTGCGAGGCGTTGTCGGGCGATCAGCGCCTCGGCCGGGCATTGGCCGCTGGAGCGCTGCACGAATCGCTCCAGCGCGGCCTTGTCGTTGCCGAGCGAGGCGAGCGAATCGCGGCAGAAGCTGAGCCGCTGCAGCCGGTCGATGCTGCTCGTCGCCTCCTTGCCCACCCACGACAGCTCGAAGCCGAAGGTCGAATCGCACTGGCGATAGCGCGAGATCGCGTCGCGCGGGTCGCTGTCCTCGACGCGGCCGGCCTCGTGCAGGCACTGGGTGGCGAGCTGCTCTAGCCGAGCCTTCGCGCTCCACACCCCGCTGGAGCAGTCGGAGTGGGTGTCGATGAAGTTGAAGAGGCCCGCGGTGTCCGTCGCGTCGATCCGGTCGAAGTCGCGGGTGCAGCGCGCGGCGTCGAGGCTCGCGCGTGCCTCCCTCACCTCCGGGCACTCGGGGCGGCTCGCCACGAAATCCTCGAGGCCGGCGGTGCCGCGACGCTGCGCCTCGCGGGCGGCGACGGCGCAGGGGACCCGATCGAGCCCGTCGAGAGTGTCGTCGATGCGGGCGAGGGCGGCTTCGGAGAGCTGGGTGCCGAACGCCTGGCGCAGCGCCGTCAGCTCGGTGCGGACTTGCTGGCGTTCGGCGTCGGAGGCGACGGCGTCGGCGGCGGCCATGGCGTCGGCGATTCGCTGGTCGCGCTGGGCCGTCGCCTCGGCCCGCTGCGGGCAGGTGGGTGATTCGGCGATGAAGCGGGCGAGCGGCGCCGGGTCGTCGACGGCGCGCGCGTCGGCATAGGAGGCACGGCAGGCCTCGGCCATCGCGACCTCCGCGTCGGCCTTGGCCGCGGCGTCGGCGGCGAACGGGCACTCGGCGAGGCCGGGCGGGATGGTGCCGCCGGAGAGGGCGGCCTCGCCCGCGGCGCAGACGTCGGCGCGGGCGGCGGCGACGGCGGCCGGGTCGGCCTCGACGCAGGCGCGCGCTGCGGCCTCGTAGGCGGCGATGGGCTCGAGGCTGCCGGACGAGAGCGCCGCCTCGCGCGCCTTGGCGAGATCGGCGCTGCAGTCGGCCTCGGGCGGCAGGCCGCACGCCGCGCCCGTCGAATCGGCAAGGCATCGGCAGGCGGGCGAATCGGCCGTGCCGTCACCGACGCAGGCCCTGACGATCTCCGCCGGCGCGCAGATCTCGTCGAAGGCGGCGATCCGGTCGTAAGCGTTGCGCTCCAGGAGGCGGCCCACCATGGTGGTTGCCGCCTCGCAGCGCCGCCGCTTGTTGGCGAGCTCGTCGCGCATGGTCACGAGCTCGGCGAGGTAGGGGCGGCAGGCGTCGCCGCACTCGTCCATGAAGCGAACGAGCTCCTCGTGGAGGGTCCGCAGGGCGGCCATGTCGTGGCGATCGACCTCCTCGGTGCGGTCGCGGAAGTCCTGCACCTCGAATTCGATCAGGATGTTCGGCTCGGGCGCCGGCGCCTTGTAGAGGGCGAAGAGGGGGGAGTCGGTGATCGCCGTCGCCTGGGGTCGCTGATTGCCTTTGGAGAGGGCGCGAGCACGGGCGGGAACGGAGACCGAGAGCCAGCTCGCCATCTCGTCGAGCGTGACCGTGCCGTCGCTGTTGCCCGTCGCGGCGTCGGCGCGGCCGGTGATGCCCTTCACCAGCGCGTCGGTGAAGAGGCCCTGGCCGCGTTCCTCGTCCCAGTAGGCGGGTGTGTCGGCGCCGGCCGCGGCGAAGGTGATGACGTCGTGCGAGGATTCGGGCGGGTCGAGGCCCACCGGCGGGGCGATCATCGGGCCCATGGTGTTGCTCAGCGACTGGCCGTCGTTGGTTTCGCCAGAGAAGCAGCTTTCGAGGAAGAGCACCACGCGGCCCTCAGGAAAGCGCGCCTTCTGGAAGGCGTCGAGGTTCGCGATCAGCGTGTCGTAGGAATAGGCGGTCTGGCTCAGTGCGTTGGGGCGCGAGTTCCGGGCGAGCAGGAAGCCCTCCGATTCGGCGGCCGACGAGGTGCCGGCGGCGCGCAGGTCGCGCGAGCCGTGGCCGACGAAGTAGACGAAGAGCTCGGCGTCGGGCTGGGTGATGTCGAGGCCGCCGAAATCGCCCGGCGCTCCGCTCTCGAAGCCGAAGGCGGCCAGGAGGTCCACCGCGTCGGGATCACTGATGCGGCGGATATGGGCTTCGGGCACGAAGAGCACGTCGCGCATCGCGCGTTCGACCGCGTCGAGATTCTCCTTCACGAACTTCACCGGCGGGGTGTGGGTGTAGGCGCCGACGCCGACGAGGAGGGCGTAGCGCTTGTCGCCGGCGGCGATCGCCTCGCGGATCGCACTGCCTTCAGCGAAGGCGGGAGCGACGAGGGCGGGGACGGCGAGGCAAAGGGCGACGAGGAGGAGGACAGCGCGACGGAGGAGATGGCCTGTGCAGCTTCGGGTCATGATGCGAACCTCTGGTGGCCGCTGGAGGGGGCCTCGTTTCTGTCGTGGGCCACGCGCCCGGCGGGCGCGTTGGGCGTCGTGGGGCGGGCCCGCGCGGTCACGACCGGCCGAGCCCCGCCTTGAGGCGCATGATGCGCCCGTAGCTCTCGCGGATCCGCGCCGCGACCTTGGGGTCGCGCTCGGCCGCGCGCTTGATGCGGTGGTGGAGCACCCGAACGAGATCACCTCCCGGCGCCGCCCCGCCAGCATAGACGAGAATGTCATTGCCAGAGAGGATCGCGCGGGTGGCGACGTCGACCGACGAGCCGAGCTTCGCGATCGCGCCCATCTCCATGTCGTCCGACATCACCACCCCGCCGTAGCCGAGCTTGCGGCGAAGCAGCCCCTCGATGATGCCGCTGGAGAGGGTGGCGGGCGCGTCGTCGTCGCCGTAGCCGGTGAGGTGGACGTGGGCGACCATCACGATATCGGCACGCCCTTCGCCGATCAGGGTGCGGAAGGGCTCGAGCTCGCGCGGGGTCCAGCTTCCCGACACGTCGACGAAGCCGCGATGGGTGTCGCCGGCGCTGGAGCCGTGGCCGGGGAAGTGCTTCAGCGTGGTGAGGAGGCCGGCGGCGTGGTGGGCGGCGATGAAGGCGCTGGCGTACGCCTCCACCGTCGCCGGATCGCGACCATAGGAGCGGCCCATGCGGGTGATCACCGGATTGTCGGACCGCACCGAGAGGTCGACCACGGGTCCGAGATTGATGTTGAAGCCCCAGGCCGCGAGGCCGCGGGCGAGGCGGCGATAGATCTTGTCGGCCGCCGGAAGCCCCATGGTGGCGACCTTGCGGGCCGACGGGGTCGACGGGAAGCCCACCTTGCTCCGCAGCCGCTCCACCATGCCGCCTTCCTGATCCACTCCGATGAGGACGGGCGTGCCGTAGCGCGCCGCCGCTTCGCGGAAGGCGGCGTTCATCGCCTTCACGTTGCGCTCGGAGCTGACATTCTGGCGGAACAGGAGGACGCCGCCGAGCCGCCCGGCCGCGATGTGCTGGGCGATGCGGCGCGGGCCGGCATCGCTCATGTCGTCGCCCTCGAAGCCGACCATCAGCATCTGGCCGATCATCGCGTCGAGCGTGGTGTCGGCCGGAAGGCCTGCCGCGACGTTGGCCTGCTCGAAGGCCGCTCGCCGCTCCGCTTCGACGGCCTGACGGTCGGCGAGCGCCATCGGATGGGCGCGGGGGACGGGGGCGACCTCTGCGGGCGCCGCCTCCTGTGGCGCGGCCGGAGCCGCTGCGTCCGGTGCCGCGGGCGGTGAGGCACCGTCCTCGATCACGGCGCCGATCGCATCGCGCGGGGCCGGCTGCGGCATCGGGTCGGCCGTGGAGGCGGCCGCGGCGACGAAGAGGGCGACCCCGGCGAGGGCGGCGGCCGCGACGCCGAGGACACGATGGGGGCGCCTCATCGGCAGCCGCCCTTCGTGGCGGGGCGGGGCCCGGCGGGACGCGGCGAAGAGGGGGAGGGGATCAAGATCATTCTTTCGCTCGCTCACCCGCGGGCCATGCGGCGGCCCATCGGTCGATTGGGGACGTCAGTGGAGCTTGACGACGCGGGAGGCGGAGTAGGTGCGGCTTCCCCCCGACCGTCCGGAGTGAACGCCGCGCAGGGCCCGGCCGGCACCGACGCTGTGCTTCAACCAGCATTGCCCGTTGCGTTCGATGTAGCTGAAGGCCGCGCAGGCGGAGTTGCGCGAGCAGGCCGCCTGACAGCCCCACAGCGTGGTGTTGTTGATGGTGGCCGACATGATGTCGTTGCCGGGAAAGTCGTGGTTGTAGAGGATCTCGCCGCTGCCGCCGGAGACCTTGAGGGGGGGCGCGCTTCGGCTGTTGACGAGGAGCGTGCCGGAGAGCGCGTCCTGATGCGGCGACAGCGTGCCGGTGTTCGTCTTAAGGTAGCACACCTTGGCGCGCACGTTGAAGGTGAAGGCACGACAGCCGCTCTCCGATTCGCAGCGATTGGCACAGGCCATCTCCGAGCCTGCCTTCACGCCGCGGGGGTAGAGGTCGGCACCGTTGAAGTCGAGACCATTGTAGAAGGCCACGAAGGTACCCGATTCGGTCTGTGTGCCGGAGCCGATCGGTGGCGTGGCGTTGCGGCTGTCGATGACGATCTGGCTGTCGCGCATGGAGGTGAGGGCGGCGAGGCGCGTGTTGGCCCGCTCGCTGAAGCGGCTCGACATCGAGCCGTAGCGGCTCTCGCAGGAGCGCGCCTTGCGCAGCGCCGTGTCGATGGCGGAGAGGTCCGGCCGCAGCTCGGCCTCGGCGTCGTAGAGGCAGTCGAGCGCCAGCCGGTCGATGGCTCGCTGGGCGCGCAGCGTCTCTTCGGTGCACTCGCTGTAGGTTTCGGTGAAGCGGAAGAGGGCGATGGCGTCGTCCTCGCGCACGGTCTCGAACGAGCGCTGGCAGCGATCGTCGGCGAGGATCGCCCTGGCGCGGGCGACTTCGTCGCGGCATTCCGGGCGCTCGGATATGAAGCGGGCGAGGCCGGAGCTGCCCCGATCCTGGGCTTGCGAATAGGCGAGGCCGCAGGGGGCGCGCTGCACCGTGTCGAGCGCGTCGTCGATGCGGCGCAGGGCGGCGTTCGTCAGCGTGTGGGCATAGGCGAGGCGGACGGACTTCAGCTCGTCCGCGGCGCGGGAGCGGGCCGCGTCGCTGCTCGCCCCGCTCGCCGCCGTCAGCGCCTCGTCGAGCTGACGGTCGCGCAGCGCCTCCGCGTCGGAGAGTTCGGCACAGGCCAGGTGGTCCACGATGAAGCGGCCGATGTCGGCGGGGCCGCCGGCGCGCGCGTCGTTGAAGGCGACGGTGCAGGCGCGGCTGGCCGCGAGCTCGCGGGCGCGGGTCTTCGCCCAGTCGCAGGCGATGAGCGCCTCGGGCGGCGCGCCGGTGCCGTTGCGTCGGGGGCTTGCCTCGCACACCGCCTTGCGCGCTTCGGCGAGGCGGCCGCGCTCGCGCTCCAGGCACGCCGCGTTCGCCTTGGCCTGGAAGGTGCCGAACGGGATGAGGCTGTCGCCCGCCCGGGCGCTCGCGATCGCCTCGTCGAGCTGCTGGGCGCAGGCGACGACGGGGTCGATGCCGCAACCCTCGCCGCCCGGATCGACGACGCAGCCGCAGGCGTGCGAGCTGGCGTCGCGCCCGGCGACGCAGGCGTTGATGTCGGTCTCGTCGGCGCAGAGCGCGCTGAGCCGGGCGATGGCGGCGAAGCGGCCGACCGCGAGGCGCCGCTCGGCGACGGCCGAGGCCGCCTCGCACCGCTTGATACGCGCGGTGAGCTGATCGCGCAGCGGCAGGAGGCGCGGCAGGTAGGTCCGGCAGCGGTCGCCGCAGCTCTCCATGTAGGCGCCGAGGTCGTTGGAGAGGGCGGCGAGGCTCGGCCAGTCGCGCGCACCCGCCTCCTTGAAGCGATACTCGTAGTCTTCGATCTCGAACTCGGTCTCGAAGCTCGACAGAGACGGGGCGACGGTGCTCTTGGGCGCGATGCTCGCGAGCTCCAGGAGGACGCCGCTGCCGGCGTTGTCGCTCACCTGCGGCACTTGCCGACCCTTGAGGAGCTGGGCGGCCCGCGTCGGCACCCGCCGCTCCAGCCAGTGGCCGAGCTCATCGAGGGTCACGGCACCGTCGCCGTTGGCGGCCGGGTCGTGGTCGGCGGCACCGCCGAGCCCCGTCACCAGCGCGTCGGTGAAGAGGCCGCGATGGCGCTCGTCGTCCCAGTAGGCGGGCGTGTCGGCCCCGGCGGCGGCGATCGCGATCACGTCGCTCGTCTCGCTCGGCGCGTCCCAGCCGACCGGCGGGGCGATCATCGGACCCATGGTGGGGTTCAGCGACTGCCCGTCGCTGGTCTCGCCGGAAAAGCAGCTTTCCAGGAAGAGTACGACGCGGCCTTGCGGAAAGTGCGCCTTCTGGAAGGCGTCGAGGTTCGCAAGGAGCGTATCGTAGGAATAGGCGGTGTGGGAGAGGGCGGTGAGGCGCGAGTTGCTGGCGAGGAGGAAGCCCTCCGAGGCGGCGGCGTTCGAGGTGCCCGCGGCTCTGAGGTCGCGCGTGCCGTGTCCCACATAGTAGACGTAGAGCTCGGCGTCCGGCTCGGCGATGTCGAGGCCGGCGAAGTCGCCCGGCGCCCCGGCCTCGAAGCCGAATGTGGCGAAGAGGTCGGTGGCCGACGGGTCGACAATGCGGCGAATGTTGGCGTCGGGCACGAAGAAGCTTTCGCGCATCAGCTTTTCGACGGCGTCGAGGTTCTCTTCGACATACTTAACGGGCACCGTGTGGCTATATTCGCCGACGCCGACGAGCAGCACGTAGCGCTTGTCGCCCGCGGCCACCGCCGAGGCGATGTCGCTTCCCGCTGCCGAGGCCGGCCGGACAGCGGCCGTCCAGAGCGCGAAGACGGCGAAGAACGCGGCGACCGAAAGGCGGAGAGAGGGAGACATGGAGAGCGCCATTATGTCGTAACGATATTATTGCCGGTGGAAGCTTCAGACACGGAATATTCACCCTATTGAATTTTTACGCTCATTCGCGCAAGCCCGAAACCCTGGGTCGACCCGTGGTGGGCACGTCATGGTCGAGCTGTCGCCACAATTGCGGCGAGGCCGATCACAATGACGTGAAACGAGGACGTGTCGCCGCGACGGCCCGCGTCTCCCGCTCTGTGGGGGACGGTCGATGGGGGATGGAAGCGGGAGGGGCCATGCGCATCAACGTTGGCGCCCGGCCGAGCATGGGGCGGCTCACCACCGCCACGGTCAAGGGGGCCGCGCTGCGGTGGAGCCTCGCGAGGCTTTGCGGCGCGTTGATGGTGCTCGGCCTCGCGATGCCGGCACTCGCGTTCGACGCGTCCGACTGCGACAGCGAGCGCCGCCTCGACAACGACGAGCTGGCGGCCCGGTTGCGCCAGTCGGCCGACGCGTCGGACAAGGCCAAGCAGTGCCGGGTGCGGATCGCCGCGCTGCGCATGGGCCTGCTCGCGCCCGAGGACTTCGGGGCCGACGATTTCTCCCCCTACTACAAGATGCTGACGCGGGACTTCGCGGTGACGCCGGAGGACCCCTATCCCGCCTACTTCCTCCGCCGGCTGGCCGATGCGGTGGTGGCGGCGGAGCCCGCCCGCACTACCGATCCGGTGTTCCACGCCTCGCTCCTCGCCGCATTCCAGTCGCAGACGACGGGGCCCGACGGTCTCGCCGACGCGACGGCCGGCTTCCGCGGTCCGGCGGACGCCGGCGCCGGCGAGACCGGGCCGGCGCCGCTCGTCGACGTTCCGACAGCGCCGGTCGCCTCCATTGCTGGCAGCCTTGCCGACGACGGCCCCGCCGCCCCGCAGGTGCCGGCGCGCGCGGCGCCACCGGCCGTTCCGAGCGGGGTCGCGGCTCCCGGTGCACCGAGCCCGGCCTCGGGGGCGGGCGATCCCGTCGTCTTCGGCGCCCTCGCGCCCGACGCCCACCGCCCGCGCAACACGCCGCCGCCGCATCCCCTCGCCGACACCCGCAAGGAGGCGGCCGCGGCGAGGGCGCGCCTCTTCGCCGACGGCAACTGCCTCGAGCCGGCGCAGGTGCGCGACGCCGACGTGCAGCGCAACCGCCGCGCCATCGAGCGGGCGCGCCTGTGCGTCACCCGCGAAGGCGTGCGCGAGGGGGCGATCGACTGGGCCTTCACTTCCATCGAGAACCCCGCCCATCCCGACGGCCCCGTCTGGTATCTGCCGCACGACGACGAGGCGGAGGCGTTCGACGCCGCCGTCTACGCCATCACCCGCTATGGCGGGCGCATGGTGGCCGTGGCCGGGCCGGAGACCCGCTACTATCGCCTCTACGATCCAAACCGCTATTTCGCCGCCGACGACGCCGACGCCCGGCCGTGCAAGATCCGTCGGGGCACGCCGCACTACACGGCCTACGTGATGAACCTCTTCAAGGGCCGGCCGCAGATCCTCTCGATGCACAACAACACCCGCGGCGGAGCGGTGACGGTCAACGTGTGGGACGCCAAGAACCGTGGCTACAAGGCCGGCGGACGGCGGCCGATCAGCGATGCCGACCACCTCGTCTACATCGCCAGCGCCAAGCCCATCGATTCCGACCCCGAGGCGCTCGCCCGACGCGACCTCGTGGTGGCGGCCGGCATGAACGTCGTTCACGAAACAGTGACCGCTCGGAACAACGATTGCTCCTTTTCCAACTACGTCGTCCTGCGGGATGGTCGCCCGTATTTCAACATCGAGGCGGTGCACGGGTCCTCGTTGCAGAAGGACATGGTCGATCGGCTCCTCGGCGCCCTCGGCTACCGACCCGTCGCGGGAGGATAGTGTGATGCGATTATTGCGAGCCGGACCGCGCGTGGTCCGCATCGGCATCGTTGCGGCCGCCGTCGCCCTCGGCGCGGGCGGCGCCCACGCCGGAACCGGGCTCACCCTGTCGGACCTGGTGCTCGGCCAGTCCCATTCGATGCTCAAGCTGCCCGCCGAGGCGGCGCCCGTCTTCGAGGCGAAGCGCGAGCGCGTCGTCGTCGACATGAAGAACCGCCGCATGTTCTTCCGCGCCGCCGGGGAGGCGGACGTGCGCCTCTACCGCGTCGGCATCGGCCGGCCCGAGGCGCACATCCCGCTCGGCCGCACGCGCATCACCAGCAAGCGGGTGGACCCCAGCTGGTGGCCGACGCCGCGGGCACGCCAGCGTGACCCCTATCTGCCGGCGGTGATGAAGAGCGGCGCCGACAACCCTCTCGGCACGCGTGCGATGAACCTGTCGTGGAAATACTACCTGATCCACGGCACCAACGACGCGCGCAAGGTCGGCCGCGCCGCCACCTGGGGCTGCGTGTCGATGTACGAGAGCGAGGTGCAAGCCTTCTTCTCCGCCATTGACCAAGGGATGCGCGTGCGCTTCGAACCCACGCTCGACGAGAGGATCGGCCATGCAGCTCGTCCTGTTGCTGCTCGCGGCACTGTGGCAGGGCCCGACGGGGATAGCTGATCCGGGCGTCGCCGCGGCGCGGGCACGGTTCGCGGCGCCGATCGCGACCGCCGCCGAGCATTGCCGTCGCGACGGCGAGGCGCCGCGGGGCACCGGCGGCTTCGCCTTCGGTCGTGCCGACCATCAGATCGCGGCCTACCCCGCGACGCGCTGGCTCGCCTGCCTCGCCGCCGTCGAGGTGCCGCAGGCGCGACCGGCGGCGGTGCGCATCGCCGCCATCGCCACCAATCGGCCGCGCACCGTCGCAGCGCTCGCTGAGGCGGCGGGGTGGTGCGACGGGGAGGCCTGCGGCGTGCTGCGCTGCGGCGCCATCGAGCACGACGGCGTGCGCCTTGCCTGTCTGAGGCGCCTTCCGGGGCCGGCCTCGCCGGAGCGGCGCGACCTCATCGCGGCCGCGAGGGTGAAGCGGGCCGCCGACGACTACGCCACCCTCGTCGCGGCGCGGGCGACTTTCGCCGACCTCGTCGCCGGCGGCTACTATCCCGCGCTCGCCAACCTCGCGCTGGTCGAATACCGCCTCACCAACCTCGACGAGGCCTATCGTTTCGCGGAGGAGGGGGCGAGCTACGGCCTGCCGACCGCCAAGGCGCTGGCCGCCTATCTGAAGATCGAAGGCTTCGGCGGGGCGTGGGACCTGCCGGGCGCGGCCCGCCTCGCGGCCTCCGCGCTCGCGGCCGGCTCGCGCGACGGCAGCGCCGTCCTCGCGCTCGACGTCTCCTATCTCTTCTCGCCCCAACATTGGCGCATGGTGCAGGAAGCGCTCGTCGCCTCCCGCATCCATCCGGGCCCCGTCGACGGTCACTTTCGGGAGAGTTGGCGCGATGCGTTGGCCGTCTTTGCTGCTGGACGCGGGTTGCCGCAAGGGATCACCCTTGCCACCCTCGACGCCCTCGGCCTCCTCGAGGAGGTGAACAGCACGATGCGCCAACAGCGGGTGATCCGACGATACTGACTTGCCCGCCGTTTCGGCGGTTCTGGAGAGCTCCTATGGTTGCGCGCCGCTTGCTCATCGCTTGCCTCACCACCGTCCTCCTCGCGACGGGATTGCGACCGGCGAGCGCGCAGAATTCGCTCTATGCCGACATCGACTATTGGCTGGTGCAGCTTGAAGATCGAAACACTTCTCTCATCCCCTGCTTTGCCGAGCTGCGCGATCGGCGGGTGCGGTTCAAGCAGATCATCGAGGACGATCCCTTCCTCAGCGCGCCGGTGCGCGAGCGGCTCAATGCGCTGATCGAGGAGGCGATCCCGCGGCGCTGGTCGATGCGGTCCTCCGAGGTGGTCGGCGGCGCCGTCCGTGAGGGCGTGCTTCCCGGTACGGCCGGCCGCGGCCAGGTGAGCGGCGAGGATCGCCTCGCCGATCTCTACACCTCCCAGATCATCGTCGAGGCGAGCGTCGCCCGCAATTATCTCGACGTGGCGCGACTGAAGATCCTGGTCGAATTCCGCCGGCCGGACGGCAGCCTCTGCAACTCCACCTCGAACAGATGGCATTTCGACATCGCCACCCTCGACAGGGCGAAGCAGCCGTCCTTTTCCGCCCGTGCGATCAATATCTACGACCTCGACGCCACCCTGCGCGACGGTGTGCGCCGGACGCCGCCGAGCACCATTCCCCCTGAAGAGGCCGTGCCCTTCACGGTGAAGACCGATTTCGCTGGTTCTGACTGCGTCCTGTCCGGCGATGCGATGCGACGTGATCTTCTCGCTGCGGCCGTGAGTGCGGTGGATCCGACCGCTTCGGCGCTCGTCACGCGCCGGCGCAGCTACATTCCGATCGACGGGAAGACCGCCGCAACCATGCCGCACATGCAGGTGGTGGTGACGCGCGCCGTTGGCGTTGAGGAGGCGGACGCCGACAGCACCGCGGCGGTGGAGTTCGTCTGGCGCTCCGGCGACGAGCGGTCGCCGGGCGTGTCGCGCATCGTCGCTCTGCCGAGGCACGCGCTGGAGCACTGCCAGGGCACCGTGATCAGCCCACTCGACACCTTCCTCGCCAACGCCCGCAACATCGGCCGCTACAGCCTGCGCATGAACGCGCTCGCCGATCCGTTCACCGTCGGCGATCCGCTCGTCATCAACTTCGCCGTCGACGAGCCGGTCTACGCCTATTGCTGGGTTCTCCTGGAGGAAGGGGCGGTGGTGCTCTTTCCCCACCGCGACGCGCTCGCGCGCAAGCCCTTGACGGCGCGCACCTACCGGATCCCCGCCGACTTCTATCTGCCCGACATTCCGCTGCAGGACGAGGGCACGGCAATCTTCCATTGCTTCGTGGGTGCCAACCCGCTGCCGCAGCCTCTGGTGGATCGCTGGCTGTCGGCCCATCGGGCCCAGGCGATGCTCGCTTGGCCGGCCGCCGAAGCGATGTCGCGCGCGTTCCGCGAGATTCCCAACATCTCCGAAGTGTGGGCCTGGGTGCGAGCGGTGGCGAAATGACGGGCTTCCGCTCCCTCGGCCTCCCCAATCGTGTCTCGCCGCTCCATTCGGCTTGGCAGCGACGCGGATCGGTCCGCGTGCCGGTGCCGCTGGCCCATGGAGAGAAAGATGATTATCGTCCAACCGCCTGATTTTGAGGAATTCTCACCGTGAAACGCCATGTTCGCCTGATGATTGCCGGTGCCGTTGCCGCGGCGATGGGCATCTCTGCCGCCGCCGCCGACGAGGAGCCCCCGTTTCTCGGAAGCGACTACGGGAAGAACGATCTGCCTTTGCGTGAAAGCATCGGTGGAGCGGTGATGCTCATCCGCACCCTCGGCCACATCTTCGAGCGCGTCGGCGTTCTACCCGAGGACGACGTGATCCGCGTCGCCGCGGGGCCGGTGGTGCGGCTCGACATGCTCGTCGAATATAACGGCCAGACCGCAACGTCGACGTGTACGGCCACCATCGTCGCGCCGACGCTCATCCTGACGAACCACCATTGCGTTCCGGGCCGCCACAAGATCCTCAAGGCGTCGATCCTCATCAACTACGAGGAGGAGGACGATCCCGACGCGATCCGTCTCGAGGTCGAGACCGAGCCGGCGGCGACCAGCGGCGAGATGGATTTCTCCTTCGTGCGCATCAAGGAGCCGCTGCCGGACGGCGTCCAGCCCCTGCCGTTCACGCCGGAGGAGGTCTCGCCGGGCTCGCGCCTCATCATGATCCATCATCCGGCCGGCCGGCCCAAGATGATGACGCAGTTCGACTGTCGGGCGCACAACAAGCAGTCCGGCCAGGCGTTCGAGCTGCGCCACGTGTGCGACACGCTGCCAGGGAGCTCCGGCGGTCTGCTCGTGAACTCCGCGCTGCGTCCGGTGGGGCTCCACCACACCGGCGGCCTGCGCGAGAACGATCCGGAGAGCTACAACACGGCGACGCGCATGACGGCGATCCGCGAGGCGCTGGAGAGCCTGACCCAGCCGACCGGCTCGGCGACGGCGACGCCCGCGGTGAGCAGCGTGACCGCCCCCGTCGCGGCGACGCCTAGCTCGACCACCGCGAGCCAGCGCACCGCGTCGACGCCCCCCGCGCGGGCTCAGACCGCGCCGCAGAACGCGATCGGCGGCATCGGCGGCCAGTCGGCGGACGAGGCGGCGCGCGCCACGGCCAATTCCATTAACGATATTCTCAATTGAGGTGAGGTCATGACCATCCTACGCAGCCTGATCGGCACGGCGGTCGTCCTCGGTGCCCTCGCCTCGGTCGAGGCGTCGGCCCAGGGTCAGCCCGCGGCCAATGAGATCAACCGCATCATCCAGGAGCTCGGCCCGACGCACGGCGCCGCGGCCAACACCCCGGCCTATCGCAAGAAGATCCGCCGAGTGACGGTGCCGGTGCGCCCCAACATCGCGGCGGAGAACGCCTACACCACGAACTCGATCATCGAGCAGAGGACCTACGTCCTCAACTACAACCACACCGAGGACTTCACGGTCCACTTCGCCTTCGATTCCTTCGCGATCACGCCCAAGGCGGCGGCGATCCTCGACATCGTGGGCGAGGCGCTGACCGATCCGCGGCTTGCGGGCGAGGTCTACCTCGTCGGCGGACACACCGACACCGTCGGGAGCGACGACTACAATCAGTGGCTCTCGGAGAAGCGGGCCGACGCGGTGGTGCGCTATCTGGTGCGCACCTTCGCCATCAATCCCTCCCGCTTGCTGCCGGTGGGCTATGGCGAAAGCCAGCTCGCCGACCCCCGTCGCGGCGCGGTGCGGGCCAACCGCCGGGTCGAGTTCACGCTGGTGGAGCTGCCGCCCGAGGCGGCGCCCCGGCCGGTCGCCACTCGCCAGCCGCCCGTGCACGCGGCACCGGTCGGCAACGTGACCTGCGATTCGCAGGCGGTGTCGCTGAGCGATCCGCGTCCCGCGACCCACGGTCTCGACGACTACGGCAGCCCCCGAACCCCCGTCGAGTGCGAGGACCAGCACGTCCGCACACCCGACGAGGCGCCCCGTCCGAACCGTGAGGCGGACGCCGCCCCCATCACCGGAACCAACGACGCCATCAACTCGACCAACTCCGCCATTGCGAATTGACGCGGGTCATTTGAGAGGATCACTAAGATGCTGAAATCTATTTTCCGCGCCGCGGCCGCAATCGGCGCCCTCGGCTTGGCTCCCATCGCGGCGAGCGCCCAGACGGTCGACGTCCTCATCCTCCAGTCGGATCAGGATCCCAACTCGCTGGAGCGCGGCAGCCAGATCCAGAACGGTATGCTTCTGGAGTTCCAGAAGGTGCTGAACAGCCCCAACGTCGTCAGCTACATGCGCCAGTTCGGCATCGAGGGCATGGACGTGGCCGACGAGAAGGCGGTGATCCTCACCAATCCCGGCTACGACACCACCCGCACCCGCCGGTCCGACGAGGAGCTGATCACCCTGTCGCGGCAGATCCCGGGGCACTCGTTCGACGCCATCGTGCTCTATACGCTCTACGCCCGTGCGGTGCCGGACCCCTACACCAAGATCTCGCTGCTCCAGGCCTCGATCCAGTATCGCGTGCTCGGCCGGGACGGGCGCTTCCTCGGCGGCGACAACATGAACCTCGACACCTCCGGCATTCCCTTCACCGGGTGCGCCGCCGCGGTGGCCGGCCAGCAGCCCGACCCCTACTGCGTGCGCCAGCTGGTGCTCGACAACGTCTCGCGCCTCGCCCAGGACGCGGCCAACAAGATCGCGCTGCAGCTCGCCGCCCTCGTCGGCCGCTCGGCGCCGGCCCAGCCGGCCACCACGAACGCGGCGATCGGCGGTGGCGGCACCTCGGTGCCCCTGACCGGATCGACGGGCGGGGCCTGCGGCAACATTCCGGTGACCTACATCGTCTCCTTCGAGGGGGTCGAGGGGCGCCAGAAGAACGCCATCGAGGAGTTCATGTCCTCCTGGGCCTGCGCGATGAACCTCGAGCTCCAGGACGACAGCCTGTCGACGGTGTCCTACCGCTACAAGACCACCGCCGACCGTCGCCGCATCGTGCGCAACATCCGCCAGATGGCCGACATGATGGGCCTCATCGTGGAGACCTCGCTGCGGGGCGAGACGGAGATCGCGGTGGAGACCATCGGGCTGCGCCACAACTGACGACGCCCGACGCCCTGAACGACGACGCCGCCGGACGGATGTCCGGCGGCGTTTTCGTTTGCAGGAAGAAAAGCGGCGTGGCGCGCGGGCCGAAGTGGTCGGCGCCGGCGCCTCAGAGGTTGCCGAGGCGGGCGCGCCGTTGCGCCGCGCTCTGGGGCCGAGCCACCGAGTAGCGGACGGCGTCGATGACTTCGAACGCTCCGAAGGCGAGCATTCCCATCCCGATGACGGCGAGCTCGATGATGACGACGGTGCAATTCAAACCCATGACAATCTCCACTGCGCTCCCCGGAAACCCACCCGGCCGCGCGAATGGAGAATACCGGGGTTGGCGCCGCCGAGAAAACCGGCTGGCTCATGGCTGGAGCCCCAAGCTGCGCGCATATGGGATGGCAGCAGGGACCGGGTGAGCGCGCGTCGCTGCCGCGAGGTGCGGTTTTCGCCGCTGCGGCGGTGGGCTTCAGCCGAGAACGTCGATGAGGAGGGCGAGGGCGCGGCGCACGCTCGCCGCCCGTACCGCGTCGCGGCCGATGTCGCCGAAGCGCTCCACGGCGTGGAGGGTGCGCATCCCGTCGGTCGCGGCGAAATGAACGAGGCCGACCGGCTTTGCCGCCGTGCCGCCGCCGGGACCGGCGACGCCGGTGACGGCCACCGCCACGCGTTTCTCTCCTTCCGGCGCGTCGACGAGGGCGCGGCCGCGCGCGGCAAGGGCGAGGCCGCGCGCCACCGCCTCGCTCACCGCGCCGTGGGCCTCGATCACCGCCGGATCGACGCCGAGGCGCGCCTTCGCGGCGTTGGAATAGGTGACGAAGCCGCTGTCCACGGCGTCGGACGAGCCGGGGATCGCGGTGAGGGCGCCGGCGACGAGCCCGCCGGTGCAGGATTCGGCGGTGGTGATCATGGTGCCGGCGCGCCGGGCCGCGGCGAGGGCGGCCTCGGCGGCTATCATGATGTCGTCGTCGAACATGGGCTCCTCGCGCGTACGGCCGGCATTAAGCCGGCCGTACCATGCCGCATCGGGGGATGCGAGGGTGTTCAGACGAGCGCCGCGTCGAGCTCGATCTCGGCGTTGATCACCTTGGAGAGGGGGCAGTTGGCCTTGGCGCCGGCGGCGCACTTCTGGAACGTCTCGTCGTCGATGCCGGGGATCTTGGCGCGCAGCGTCAGCACCACCTTGGTGATCGCGAAGCCGCCGTCCACCTGGTCGAGCGACACCACGGCGCTCGTATCCATCGCCTCGGCGGTGAAGCCGGCCTCGCCGAGCACCAGCGAGAGCGCCATGGTGAAACAGCCGGAGTGGGCGGCGCCGAGCAGCTCCTCAGGATTGGTGCCCTTCATCCCCTCGAAGCGGCTTGCGAAACCGTAGGGGTAGGCGTCGAGGGCGCCGCTGTCCGTCGAAATACTGCCGCGACCATCCTTGAGGCCGCCTTCCCAGTGGGCGGAGGCTTTGCGCTTGATCGTCATGGTGTCTCACCTTCGAAGTGTTGGCGAAGAGTTGGCGCTCTCAGGAGCGCGGAGGCGGCATCCCCGGCACGACGAAACGCGCCGTGCGACGGCGGTTGTCCCCGTGGGGAACGCACGTGCGAGAGGGCCGGTTCCGATGCCGGCGGGCGATTTCTTCGCCCGGTCGCCTCATCGGCCCCCTCGTCGATCGGCTCGCCCGTCGCCTTGCCAATCCGGCGCGCGGCGGTCAGCGTGGTGGACAAAACGAGATGCGGACGAACCGCAACGGAGGAGACGGCCGTGGCCACCATCACCGAGATCAGGCCCCGCTACTTTCGCGTACCCCTCGAAACCGTGCTGTCGGACAGCATGCACGGCACCATCACCCACTTCGAGCTCTGCACCGTGGAAGTGGTGGACGCCGACGGGGCCGCGGGCGTCGGCTACACGGTCACCGTGGGGCGCAACGGCCGGGCGGTGATGGCGACGCTCGACGAGATCGCCGAGATCGCCGCGGGGGCGGATGCGGACCGCATCGAGGGGCTCTGGCACCGCCTGTGGTGGGCGCTCCACTATGGCGGGCGGGGTGGGCCGACCGTGTTCGCCCTCGCCGCCTTCGACGTGGCGCTATGGGACCTCAAGGCGCGCCGGGCGGGGCTACCGCTGTGGCGCCTCCTCGGTGGCTTCGACCCTAGGGTGCCGTGCTACGCCGGCGGCGTCGACCTCGACTTCACCACCGAGGCGCTGATCGCCCAGACCGACGCGAATCTCGATCGCGGCTTCCGCGCCATCAAGATGAAGGTGGGTCGACCGCGCCTTTCGGAGGACGTCGCCCGCGTGGCGGCAATGCGCGCCCATCTCGGCGAGGATTTTCCGCTGATGGTCGATGCCAACATGAAGTGGACGGCCGACGTGGCGATCCGCGCCGCGCGGGCGCTCGCCCCCCACAACCTCGTGTGGCTCGAGGAGCCGACGGTGCCGGACGACTTCGCCGGCCACGCCCGCGTGGTGCGCGAAGGCGGCATTCCAGTGGCCTCGGGCGAGAATTTGCGCACCCTCGGCGACTTCCGCGGCCTGATCGAGGCCGGCGGCGTCTCCTATCCGGAGCCGGACGTCACCACCTGCGGCGGCGTGACGGCGTTCATGAAGATCGCCCATCTCGCCGAGGCCTTCCACCTCCCGGTGACCTCGCACGGGGCGCACGACGTGACCGTCCATCTCCTCGCCGCCGTGCGCAACCGCTCCTTCCTGGAGGTGCACGGCTTCGGCCTCGACCGGTTCATCGCCGACCCGCTGACGATCGAGGAGGGGCTGGCGATCGCGCCCGAGCGCCCCGGCCACGGCGTCGCCTTCGACTGGGCGGCGCTCCAGGCGCTGCCCGGCTAGGCTCGGGGCGCTGCCCTGTCAGGCGACCACCTCGGCGCGCGGGCGGCGGCTTCGCATGAGGGCGCTCGCGGCCACCAGCGTCCAGATGAGGATGGTCGCGATGCCGAGGGTGGCGGCGATGGGGCGCTCGAAGAAGGCGAGGGGATCGCCACGGGCGATCATCATCGAGGTGGTGAAGTTCTTCTCCACTAGCGGGCCGAGCACGATGCCGAGGATGATCGGCGCCACGGCGAAGCGGTTCGCCTCCAGGATGTAGGCGAGCACCCCGGCGACGATCATCACCAAGACGCCGAACATCGAGTTGTTGATGGCGTAGGCGCCCACCACGCAGAAGAGGAGGATCGCCGCGTTGAGGTAGCTGCGGGGGACGCGGAAGATGAAGCGGGCGAGCTTCGCCGCCGCATAGCCGAGGGGCAGCAAGAGAAGGTTGGCGATCACGAACACGATCATCACCGCATAGAAGTTCTGCGGGTTGACGGTCAGAAGCTGCGGACCGGGCTCCATCCCCTTCATGACGAGCACGCCGACGGCGATGGCGGTGACGGCGTCGCCCGGAATGCCGAACACCATCGCCGGGATCCAGGCGGACGAGAGGGCGGCGTTGTTGGTGGCGCCCGCCTCCACGAGGCCCTCGGCGTGGCCGGTGCCGAACTTTTCCGGCGTCTTCGAGGTGCGCTTGGCGAGCGAATAGGTGACCCAGGCCCCGAGATCGCCGCCGACGCCAGGAAGCGCGCCGATGACGGAGCCGATCGCCGCCCCGCGGAGGAGATTGACCCGCCATCGCATCAGCTCCGACCACACCCCCGCGAAGGGGTTGCCGACGGTGGTCTGCGGCACGCCGGTGGCGCTCGCGCCGGTGCGCAGGATCTCGGCGAGGGCGAACATGCCGATCATCACCGGGATGAAGCTGATGCCGCCGGCGAGCTCGGCGCTGCCGAAGGTGAAGCGCGGCTGAGCCATGAGGGGGTCGAGGCCCACCTCGGCGATGAAGAGGCCGAGAAGGAGCGATAGCACCCCCTTGGCGACGCCGCCGGAGGAGACGAGCGCCGCACAGGAGAGGCCGAGAAGCGCCAGCCAGAAATATTCGAAGCTCGAGAAGTTGAGCGCGAAGCGGGCGAGGGCGGGGGCGCCGACCATCAGCACCGCGAAGCCGATCAGCCCGCCGATGGTCGCCGCGGTGATCGAGATGCCGATGGCGAGGCCCGCCTTGCCCTTTTTGGTGAGGCCGTAGGCATCCTCCACGTAGGCGGCGGAGGCGGGCGTGCCGGGGATGCGCAGGAGCGCGCCGGGGATGTCGCCCGCGGTGATCGCCATCGCCGTGCAGGAGATGATCGCGGCGATCGCCGGCACCGGCTCCATGTAGAAGGTCACCGGCACCAGCAGGGCGGCGGCCATGGTGGCGGTGAGGCCCGGCATCGCGCCGACGAACAGGCCGAAGATCGAGGCGATGAGGATGACGATGAGGGTGTCGGCGGTCGCGACCAGCGAGACCGCTCCGATGAAGGCATCCATCCGCTATCCGATCAGGCCGGCGGGCAGCGGCACGCCCAGCCCATGGACGAAGGTCACGTAGAGTGTGCCGGTGGCGACGACGGCGAAGGCGAGGGCGCCGAGCCACCCCGCCCCGCCGAGGCGGGCGACGAGCGTCGCGAGCACCACGCCGGCGACGGGAAAGCCGACGCTCGGCATCGCCGCCACCAGGGCGAGGAGGAGCGCGAGGACCGCGAGCCCGTAGAGGCTCAGCGTCTTGAAGGCGGCGGTCGCGGCGAGCGGCTCCTCGCCATCGGCGCGCATGCGGTGGGAGCGCAGTGCGGCGCCCGCGGCGAGGACGAGGCCGAACACCGCCATGCCGGCGCCGGTGATGGTCGGAAAGAGGCCGGACCCCACGACCATGCCGGGCATCGACTTGAGCCCCGCGGCGTGGAGGACGATCCCCACGCCGCCGAGGGCGAACGCCGCACCGATCGCGATGTCGGCGAGGGCCGCGCGTTGCATGACGCGGCCTACTGGTTGAGGCCGGCCGATGCGATCGCGTCGGCGAACGCCTTGCCGCGCTGGGCGAGGTAGGCCTCGAAGTCTGCGCCGCCGGCCCACTCCACGCCGTAGTTGAGCTTGCCCATCGCCTCGTGGAAGGCCTCGCTCGCCACGATCTCGGCCATCACCGGGGCCACCGTCTCGACCACCGCGTCGGGCATCCCCTTGGGGCCGCCGAGGCCGCGCCAGCCGGCGATCGCGAAGTCGATCCCGAGGGAAGCGTTCGCCGTCGGCACGTCGGGATATTTGGCGTTGGGCTTGGAGCCGAGATAGGCGAGGGCACGGATCTCGCCCGCGTCCATCAGCGCTTGCGCCTCGGGGAACTGGGCGACGGCGACGTCGATGGCGCCGGAGGCGAGGAGCTGCAGCGACGGGGCGCCGCCGTCCGTCGGGATCCAGGTGGCTTCCGCGGCGGGCGCGCCGAGACCCTGGACGAGGCTCACCCAGGAGAGGTGGTTGAGGCCGCCGAAGTTGGCGCCGCTCGCCTTGACGGCGGAGGGGTCCTCCTTCACCGCGGCAGCGAGGTCCGCGATGGTTTTGTAGGGGCTGTCGGCGCGCACGAACACGGCCGACGGGTCGGCGTTGTAGAGGCCGATGAGCGTATAGTCGTCGTAGGCGAGATCGGCCGAGCCGACGGGCTCGTACATCGAGATCTCGGTGGTGATGATGCCGAGCGTGTAGCCGTCGGGCGTCGCGTCCTTGATGGCGGTGTGGCCGACGATGCCGCCGCCGCCGGTGCGGTTCACCACGTTGACCGGTTGGCCGAGCTTGTCCTCCAGCATGGCGGCGATGATGCGGCCCGTCGCGTCGGTGCCGCCGCCGGCCGACCACGGCACGATGAGGGTGATCGGCCGCTCCGGATAGTCCGCCCACGCGGCGCCGGCCGAGATGGCGACGGCGAGGGCGGCGAGCGCGGCCCGCTTGAAGATCGTCATGGTGGTCCTCCCTTGTTCTTGTTGGCTGCTTCGCTCGTGTCGGGAAGCTTGGGCCTGGTGGGTCGGTCAGCTCATAGGGGCCAGACCGACTGGAGTTTCTCGCCGGCGAGGATGCGCGTGCGATAGTGGGCTTCCGCCTCGCCGTTCTGGTCTGCGGCGTCGGCGATCTCGCCGACGAGGGCACGCGGGATCGCCACCACTCCGTTGACGTCGCCGATGATGACGTCGCCCGGGTGGACGGTGACGCGGCCGATGGTGACGGGGATCTGGGTGCGCGTGGGCTCCATCCGGCCGCCGACGCCGACGGGGCTCACCCCGCGGCCGAACAGCGGATAGTCGAGCGCGCGCACCTCGGCGAGATCGCGCACCGTGCCGTTGACGACGGTGGCGGCGGCGCCCGCGGTCTTCGCCCCCGTCGACATCAGCTCGCCGGTGCCCGACCCCTCCGCGCAAGACGCATCGACGAGGAGGATGCCGCCGCGCACGATGCGGTCGATCATGCCGTGATAGGCGTCCTGCGGCACGCCGCGACGCGGGCTCGGCTCGTAGGCGACCGTGGCGACGGGGCCGCACACCGTCTCGCCCGGCTTCAGCGTGCCGAACAGCGTGATGCCGTCGAGGTAGCCGTATGTGTTGAAGCCGTCCATCACGTCGTGGACGTCGCCCGTGTACCAGCGCTTGAGGCGGTCGATGGCGGCCCAGTCGACGGCGCTATAGTCGTAGTCGCTCACGTTGAGGTGTCCGGTTGCTGACGGGTGAGGGCGATCCGCAGATATTCGGTGCTGTTGCGCAGGTGCGTCTCGAGCGCGGCGGCGGCCCGGTCGGGGTCGCCGGAGCGGATCTCGCGGTAGATGCCGCGATGCTCCTTGATGCCGTTCTCCATCGACTTCGACGGAACGCGGACCGAGATGCGGATCGTGTCGGTGATGAGGGCGTAGACGTTGTCGTAGAGGGTGGAGAGGATCTCGTTGCCGAGCGAGTGCACGATGGCGAGATGGAAGGCCGCGTCGGCGTCGGCGTAGGAGGGAAAGTCGCGCGCGCCGACGCTCTCCTGCATGCGCTCCAGCGCCGCCTCGATGGAGCCGTCGAGCCGCCCTTCGCCGGCGGCGAGGCGGCGCGCGGCGTCCACCTCGAAGAGGCGGCGCACGTCCATGATCTTCACCACATAGGCGGGCTCGCGCTGAAACAGGGTGCGCACGGTGGTGGCGAGCGAGTTGAGATATTGGCCGATGTCGTCGCGCACCACCTCGGCGCGCTCGCCGTGACGGCGGCGCACCAGGCCCTTCATCTCGAGAATCTGCATCGCTTCGCGTACCGAGCGGGTGGAGACGCCGAAATTGCGGGCGATCTCGGCCTCGGCCGGCATCCGCTCGCCGACGGCGAGGGAGCCGGACAGGATCGCCTCCTCGAAGGCGTTCACCACCGCCGTCGACAGCTTGTTGCGCTCGATCTGTGGCGGCGCCGTCACCATGCGGTGAAGCCTCCGTCGACGACGGTGTTGGCGCCGGTCATGTAGGTGGAGGCGTCGGAGGCGAGGAATTGGACGACGCCGTTGAACTCCTCGATCTCGGCCTGCCGCCCGAGCGGCACGCGCTCCAGGAAAGCGTCGATGAACTCCTTGTCGAAGGTCGCCGTCTTCACCCCGCCGAAGGTGATGAGGTTGCAGCGCACGTTCTTCGGCGCCCAATAGGTCGCCACGTAGCGGGTGAGGTTGAGGAGGCCGGACTTCGACGCGGCGTAGGCGACGGCCTTGTAGAAGGGCACGCCGTCGCGCTTTTCGCGGTAGGCATAGAGCGCCTGGTTGGGCGAGACCATGCCGTACATCGAGCCGACATTGATGATGCTGCCGCGGCGCGCTTCGGCCATCTCGGCGCCCACCACCTGGGTGGTCAGCATGACGCCGGTGAGGTTCACGTCGATCACCTCGTCCCAGAACTCCTGGGGGTAAGTCTCGAACGGGCCGTTCTGCTCGGCGGGGCCGGAGGGCTTGGAATCGATCCCCGCGTTGTTGATGAGGACGTGCGGCACGCCCCAGTTCGCGACGAGCTCGTCGGTGGCGGCCTTCAGCGCGGCCTTGTCGGTCACGCTCGCCTCGAACACGCGGATGTCGTCGACGGTGCTCGGAAAGAGGGCGGCGAGATCGTCGTCGGCGATGGGGCGGCGCGAGTAGATCGCCACCTTGGCGCCTTCACCGGCGAGGTGATTGGCGAACGAGCGCCCAAGCTGCCCCAGACCGCCGGTCACGATGATGGTCTTCCCGCGCACGCTGAATAGATCGGACATCTCGCTCCCGCATATCGCCGGCGGCTCGCCCACCGCTCTTGTTGATAAGATTGTCTAGTGACATGTGTCATATGTCAAGGATCAGCATTGGCGAAATATTTGGAGTTGACGCTAATTTCGTGGTGGCGGGCGTTGACGGCGGTGCGCGGAGGCCATGGGATCGGGGCGGCCCCCGGCGTGGGGGCGAGGAGCCCAGGAGCCGCATGTGAGCACGCTGACGCAGGACCAGCACGACAAGGCCGTGCGCTTCATCGCCACCAACCGCTTCCCGTTCCCCGACCAGCCCGCGCCGAGCTGGCCGCTGCACTACCGCACCTACATCAACACCCCGACGCACCCCCAGATCGCCATCGAGACGCCGGCGGGGCCGCACTATCCCGACATCGTCATCCGCGACGGCAGCGGCCGGATCCGTGAGATCGGCGAGGTGGAGACGGACCTCGACGACCCGCACCTCGTGGCGCGTTGGGCCGCTGCCTCGCTCGCCGCCGACGACACCACGCCGACGAAGGCACGCCACCTCCTCATCTACGTGCCGCAGGGGCGGGAGAGGGAGGCCGAGGCGCTGCTCGAGACCAACGCCATCTCCTATCACGCCCTGCGCGGCATCCGCGTGGCCGCGGACGGCACGGTGCACGTCCTGCCGCACAAGACGCTCGGCAACACCAAGGACCATCGGCCCGATTCGCCTCCCGACGTCGCCGACGATCCTGTCGTGGAGGCGATCGACGATGCGGCGCACGATGCGGTGGTGCGCTTTCTTCTCGCCGAGCGCTTTCCCTTCCCCGGCGAGGGGCAGGAGACCTGGCCGCTCGACTATCATGCGCTCGCCAACACGCGGCTCCACCGGCGCCGCCCCGCCGTCGTCGCGGGGGAGGAGGTGTGGCCCGACATCGTGGTGGTGGATGCGGCCGACACGATCATGAAGATCGGCGAGGTGGAGACCGAGGTGGGGGAGGCGAGCGTGGCGCGCTGGCGGGCGCTCTCCGAGACCGTCGCCCTCGAGGGGCACTACGAGGACCCGGAGACGGGCCGGCCCGCCAAGCACTTCCTCCTCTACGTACCGGCGCCTCTCGCCGAGGCGACGCGCGACCTCGTCGCGCGGCACGGCATCTCGTGCGCCGGCGTCCGCGGCTACGAGGTCACCCGGGCGGGCCGGGTACGGCTCCCCGTGGTGCTTCCGCCAGTAGTGCGCGACCCGGCCTGAGCGGCGGGACCGGGCGGATCGGCCCGGCGAGTGGCCCGCCCGCTAGCGGCTCAGCCCTTCAGCAACGCGCCCGTCAGCGGCTCGGAAGGGCGACCTGCTCGGGCGGCTCCGGCCAGAAGGGCAGGCGCTCGACCATCGGCGTCCACTCGCCGCGCGCGACGAGACCGTCGATATGGGCGGCGATCTCGGCGCAGGTGGCGAACCACACGTCGCCCTTCTCCATCATGTACTCGATGAGCCGCACCTGTTCCTCGGCCCGCGCGAGGCGCCCGGACACGAACGGGTGGAACACCGCCGTCCACAGCCCGCCGTGGTTCCAGGCGGCGTCGAAGTCGGCCTGGAACGTCTCCCGGGCGCGGGCGGGCGCGGCGACCGGCACCTGCCAGTTGGCGTCCTTCAGGTGGACATATTGGTTCCAGTCGTCGTGCGAGGCGTCGTGCGGCAGCTCCACGATGGCGCGCCCGTCGGACCGCTCCACCAGGTAGGGGATGTCGTGGCCGCCGAGCGAGGCGTCGTAGCGCAGGCCGTAGTCGATCAACAGGTCGAGGGTGTGCTCGGAGAAGGCGCCCGAGGGGCAGCGGTAGCCGACGGGGGGCGCGCCGGTGGCCTTCTCGATGGCGCGGATCCCCGCCTCGAGCACCCGCTCCTCGTCGCCGCGGGAGAGTTGGTTGACGCGCTCGTGCAGCCAGCCGTGATGGCCGATCTCGTGTCCGCCCTCGAGCAGCAGCTCGATCGCCTCCGGATAGTGCTCCACGCACCAGCCGGGGGTGAACACCGTCTGACGGATGCCGAAGTGCCGCCAGATCGCCGCGAGGCGCGGGATCGCCACGCGTGCGCCATAACGTAGCGTTGAGGCAAGAGAGAGACGCCGCGCCGAATCAGTAGGATAGTAGAGGTGGAGGAGGCTTTCGGCGTCGAAGTCGTAGGCGAAGGAGACGGCGCAGCGCGCTCCGTTCGGCCAGGGGGGCGGATTGTCGATCAGGCTCAGCATATCGGCACCTTTTGCAGGGCGCTGCGACCTGGAGCGAGCGGGAAGCGGGAACCGTCGACCGGACTCATCGGGGGCGCGGCCCGTGATATCGTGCCAAAAATTCCCGGTGGAGTTTGGTGATGTCAACTCCAATCATGTAGCAACACCCATCGGCGACAGCGCGCACCATGCGTTTACGCCGCAACAACGGAAAGAAGGGAGGTGCGCGCGTGACAGCTGGAGGCCTCAGACAAAGGCATAAACAGCGGCGGCTTCAGGAGGTCCTCGACGCGGCGGCGGTCCTGTTCAACGAACAGGGCTACGAGGCGACGAGGATCGAGGCGATCGCCACCTCCGCGTCGGTCGCGCCGGCGACCGTCTACAACTACTTCGCGACCAAGTCGAACCTTCTGATGCAGCTCGCATTGCGCCACGTGCGCTCGGCGCTGCCGGCCCGGCGGGCCTATCTGCAGAACCTGCCCGACGACATTCTGACCGGTGTGCTGGGCTTCGAGCGCCTGCTGGCCGAGCAGGCGACGCGCCACCTGTCGCGCGAGTGCTGGCGCGTCATCCTGTCGGCGCAGCACCTTGAGCCTGGCGGCAGGGCGAGCCGCACCGGGGCGCGCCTCAACAACCTCATCAAGCGGCATTATCTGCGCTTGCTGTCGACCTATCGCGACCGCGGCGTGCTGCGCTCCGACGTCGACATTCCGGCCCTCTCCAACCTCATCGTCGGCATCACCACGCAGGACTTCAGCACCTTCGTCGCCTCCGAGGACAGCACCCTCGAGGACCTCCTCCTGATGGGGGTGCCGCACATCCGCCTGATCCTCGAAGGCCTCGTCACGACGCCGCTGATCGTCGGCTCCGCCGTCGGCACGGAGACCCGGCCGCCGCTGCCGAACAATATTGGAGTTCGCTCCAGTTTCTGATTGCGAGTGGGTGTGCCATCGCTACGATGGCGAGCGGGCGGGTTGCGACGTCGTGGGGACTTGTCCGTTCCGCCTCGTGAGGGTGTCCATTGTCGTCGACTGATAAGGCATCGGGCCGCGCGCAGGATACGGGCCGGGAAGGGCTCTTGCGAACCGTCCGGGGACCGTCGGCGATCCGGGACCGGAGAGGCGAAGCGCGCTCCACCCCGCCCGATCGCGCGGGTCGGCGTGAGGGGGCGATCATCGCGTGAGCGGCCGACTTTCGGTATCCGACGCCGTCGCCCGCCGCCGCTCGGTGCGGGCGTTCCAGGACCGCCCCGTGGATCGGACCGTCGTGGAGGCCATCATGCGCCGCGCCGCTCGCGCCCCTTCGGGCGGCAACGTCCAGCCCTGGGCGGTGCGGGTGGTGGACGGGTCCCGCCTCGCCGGGCTGCTCGCCATGATGCGCCGGCTCCGTGCCGAGGCGCCCGAGGGCGAGCCGCTCGATCCGCCGTTCCAGCCCACGGCCGGGCCGCCGCCGGAGTTCGTCCGCCGGCGCATGCGCAACGGCGAGATCCTCTATGGCGCACTCGGCATCGACCGCTCCGACACGGCGGCGCGGGCGGCCTGGAACGAAGAGAATTTCCAGTTTTTCGGGGCGCCGCTCGGCGTGTTCATTCTGACGCCGCGGGTGGGCAACGGCTGGCAGTGGCTCGACGTCGGCATCTACCTGCAGACGGCGCTGCTCCTCTTCGAAGAGGCCGGCCTCGGCACCTGTCCGCAGGCCGACTGGGCGATCCACGGCGAGAGCGTGGCGGCCTTCCTGGGCGCCCCCGCCGGCTACCGCCTGATCTGCGGCATCGCCGTCGGCCACACCGACGCGAGCCGCCCCGAGAACCGGATCCGCACCGAGCGCGACGACCCGTTCGCCGACGACCCCGATGCCGCCCCACCGCCGCGAGGAGACCCTGCATGAGCCGACGCCTTCCGAACACCCTGCCCGAGCCGCCTGCCCTCGATCACGTGCCGACCGAGCACGAGCTGCGCGAGGACCTCGCCGCCGCCTACCGCCTCATCGCCCTCTTCGGCATGACCGACCTCGTGTTCACCCACCTCTCGGTGCGCGTGCCGGGGGAGGGGCACCGCTTCCTGGTCAATCCCTACGGGCTGCTCTTTGAGGAGATCACGGCGAGCTCGCTGGTGCTCGTCGACGCCGACGGCGAGCCGGCCCAGCCCACCTCCTGGCCGGTGAACCCGGCGGGCTTCGTGATCCACTCCGCCGTCCACCGCGGCCGCGACGATGCGGCCTGCGTGATGCACACCCACACGCAGGCCGGCATGACGGTGGCGGCCCAGGCCGGCGGCCTGCTGCCGCTCAACCAGCTCAGCATGGAGTTCGTCTCCGACATCGCAGTGCACGACTATGAGGGGATCGCCGCCGACGACAATCTGTCGGAGCGCGAGCGCCTGGTGCGCGACCTCGGCGACAAGTCCTGCCTCATCCTGCGCAATCACGGCCTCCTCACGGTGGGCCGCACCGTCGCCGAGGCGTTCTACTGCATGTATTATCTGGAACAGGCGTGCCGTTTGCAGCTGTCGGCGCAGGCGAGTGGGGTAGAGTTGTCGATGCCCTCGCCCGAGGTCGTGGCGCGGACGTCCGCCCAGTTCACCGCCAGCGCCAATCGCGGGTGGCTGCCCTGGCAGGCGCTGCGCCGCAAGCTCGACCGTGAGCAGCCGGACTATCGCGACTGACGGGACCCTTCATGACATCAACTACGAACGCCGCCGCCACCGGCGGCGAGATCGCCGTCGAAAGCCTCATCGCGAACGGGGTCGACACCCTGTTCGGGCTTCCCGGCGTGCAGCTCGACCATCTCTTCAACGCCCTCCACGGCGCACAGCAGCGGCTCAAGGTGATCCACGCCCGCCACGAGCAGGGGGCGGCCTATATGGCACTCGGCTACGCCCTCGCTTCGGGCCGCGTCGGCGCCTACGCGGTGGTGCCGGGGCCGGGCTTCCTCAACACCGCGGCGGCGCTCTCGACCGCCTATGCGACCCACGCGCCGGTGCTCGCGATCATCGGGCAGATCATGTCGGGCGCCATCGGCAAGGGCGGCGGCGAGCTGCACGAGCTTCCCGACCAGGGCGCGATCCTCGCCGGCCTCACCCGCTGGAGCGGCATCGCCAGGACGCCGGCCGACGTCGCCGGGGTGATGGCGGGCGCCTTCGCCGCGCTCGAGGCGGGACGCGCGCCGGCGGGCGTGGAGCTCCCGGCCGACGTGCTGCGCGACGAGACCGACAGCGAGCCTACGGCGCCGGTGCCCGTCACGGCTCCGCGTCAGCCGGAAGCGGTCGACGTCGAGGCGGCCGTCGACCTCCTCAAGAGCGCCGAGGCACCGCTCATCTGGATCGGTTCCGGCGCGCTCGAGGCGGGCGATCTCGTGGCCCTCCTCGCCGAGCGGCTCGGGGCCGGCGTCGGCTGCCGCCTCCAGGCGCGCGGCGTCGTTCCCGATTCCAGTGACTGGGCCGTCGGTATGCTCGACGGCAAGACGCTGTGGCACGAGGCGGACGTGATCCTCGCCGTCGGCACGCGGCTCCACGAGCAGCGCAAGCGCTGGGGTCTGCGGCCCGATCAGGAGGTCATCCGCATCGACACCGACGCCGCCCAGTTCACCCGCGGCACGCCGCCGAGTGTCGCCCTCCATGCGGACGCTCGGGTTGCGCTGCTTGCCATCCTCTCCGGTCTCGGGGCGGGCAACGCGCGCCGCGTCGCGACCCGGCGGGCCCGGGTCGCCGAGGCGAAGGCGGAGAAGAAGGCCGCCTTCGAGATGACGCTCGCGCCGCAAATGGCCTACATCCGGGCGATCCGGGCCGCGCTGCCGCCCGATTCGGTGGTGGTGTGCGACTACACCCAGATCGGCTACGTGGCGACGGCGGCGCTGCCGGTCGAAGCACCGCGCCGCATCATCACGCCGGGCTATCAGGGCACGCTCGGCTTCGGCTACGCCACGGCGCTCGGCGCCAAGGTGGCCCGGCCCGACGTGCCCGTGGTAGCGCTCTGCGGCGATGGCGGCTTCCTGTTCAGCGCGACCGAGCTCGCCACCGCCGTGCAGTTCGGCATTCCCGCGGTGGGCGTGGTGTTCGCCGACGGAGCTTATGGCAACGTGCGTCGCATGCAGGACGAACAGCACGGCGGCAAGCTGATCTCCTCCGATCTCAGCAATCCCGATTTCGTGCGTTTTGCCGAGAGCTTCGGTGCCGAGGCGCGACGCACCGAGGGGCCGGAGGGTCTCGGCGAGGCGTTGCGGTGGGCGATCGGCCGGCCGGGTCCCACCATCATCGAGGTGGCGATGCCGCGGGTGCCGAGCCCATGGCGCCTGCTGGAGCCCTGAGGGTACCGGAAACGGCCGGCGTCAGGGGCGGTCTGCGTCCGGCGCGGCCTCAGCCTCAGCCTCAGCCTCCGAGGCGGTGGCGGCGAGGGCGACCGTGGTGACTGGGGCGACGGGGGCCGCCCGATCGAGCGGGCTCGGCGGGCGGCGCCGTTCCGCCGTCACCACCGCGAGGCCGGAGGCGATGACGAGGCTCGCCCCGAGCCACACCGTGAGGGTGGGCGTCTCGGCAAAGAACAGCCATCCGAGCACGAAGCCGCTGACGAGGGCGCCATATTCGAGGGCGGCGAGGGTGGTGGCGGAGATGCGCCGGGCGGCGGCGTAGATCGCATATTGTCCCGCTCCGCCCGCGATGCCGGCGAGGGCGAGGCCCAGCGTCTGCGCCCCGTTGGCCTGCCAGCCGACGACGAGCGCCACCGTCCCGGTCGCGACGGCGAACACGGCGTTCGCCACCGTCACCTGCACCAGCGCGCTCTCGCCGACGGCGATCACCCGTAGCATGATGGTGGTGACGGCCCAGAATGCCGCCGCGAGGATGCCGAGACCGGCGGCGGCGGACATGTCGAGCCGGGCGGCACCGCTCGCGAGCGCCACCCCGGCGAAGCCCACCACGATGCCGATCCAGTGCGCACGTCCTGCCCTCTCGCCGAGCAACGGCCCCGCCATCAGCGCCACGAGCACAGGGGAGAAGAAGTAGAGGGTGATCCCCTGGGCGAGCGGAAGGTCGCGCAGGGCGAGATAGAAGAGGCCCCACGCCGCGAGGTTGACGAGCGAGCGCACGAGCATCGCCGGCAGGCTCCGCGCGACCGGCAGACGGCGCAGCAGCGGTCCGCGACCGATGGCGGCGGCGAGGAGCAACACCGTCAGGCTGCGCACCAGGAGCACCTGCCAGACGGGCAGCACGGCGACATAGTCTTTGGCGAGCGCATCCTGAAGCGGCAGCAGGATGTTGGCGGCAAAGATCAGCGCGACGCCGACCCAGAGGCCCACCTCGCCCCCTCCGGCCGACCGCGCTCCCGCGAGGGGAGCCGAGCGCGCTGGCGAATGTGCCGATCCCACCGATAGCTCTTTCCGTGGTCCTGTTGGCGCATCGTGCGGGCGGCGAACCGCGCGCACGTCGCCCGAATGGACGTCAGCCGCGGATCGCGCCCTGGCCACGCACCCGCCGCGCCTTCAGCCAGCGCCGCACATGGAGCTGGCCGATGCCGGCGAGCACGAAGAGGGCGCCGGCGAGCTGCAGCGGCGTCGGCACATAGCCGAGCGCCGACGAGATCGCCATCGCGACGAGGGGGGCGATGTTGAAGTAGAGGCCGGCCGTCGCCACTCCGAGCCGGCTCACCCCGCTGTGCCACAGCATGATGCCGAGACAGGTGGAGGTGAGCACCAGCCACAGAAGCAGGATGTTGAGGTAGAGCGGCGGCACCTGTGCCGGCAGCCGCGTCGCGCCGAGGGCCCACAGCACCAGGAAGATGCCGATGAGGAAGGGCGCGGCCGTGATCATCGTCCACGTGGTGAGACGCAGCTCGTGATAGTGCGGCAGCCAGCGGCGGCACTGCAGGCTGTACCAGGCCCAGCAGGCGCTGCCGAAGATCAGGAAGATCTCGCCGCCTTTCACCGTCATCGCCTCGCCCATGAGGGCCGGGGTGGCGAGGAGGAGGCCGCCGGGGATGACGAGGCAGAGCGCCGTTCCGATGCCCGAGGGCACGGGTTCGCCGTAGAGGAAGCGGGCGATCGCCGTATAGGTGAGGGGGGAGGCGGTCTGCACCACGATCGCCGTCACCGGGTTCGAGTGGGCGAGACCATAGGCGTAGCAGGTGATGAGCCCGCCCATCCCGATGATGCCGAGGGCGGCGAGTTTGGGCACCTCGGCCCAGGTCGGCACCATGGGGCTGCCGCGGAAGGCGAGGAGCACGAGCATCATGAACGGGGCCGCCACCACGTAGCGCGCCGCCGACAGGGCGAACGGGTCCCATACCTGGAGGAGGAGCACGAAGCTCGGCGTCATCTGCCCCCAGAACACCATGGTGACGAGCAGGCGCAGGTGGGCACTCGCCTCGGCGGCGGGAGCCGGCGAGGCGCTGGACGGGGTCGCCGCGACCACTAGACGGGGTCGCGGACGAGGGGCGAGGTGGAGCAGTGAATACCGCCGCCGCCCGAATAGACCTTGTCGTAGGGCACCGACACGATGTCGATGCCGATCTTGTCGAGCTTGTCCATGGTGCGGGGGCTCACGCCGTCGGCCATCAGCACCCGGCCGGGAGCGACGGCGAGGCAGTTGATCGTCCAGACCGGATCCTCGTGGTGCACCTCCACCGTGCGGATGCCCATCTCCTTCAGCCGCTCCAGGAACACGAAGGGGAGCTGCGTCGGATTGATGATCGCGGTGTCGACGTCGATCATCACGAACGCGCCGTCGATGTGGAGGCGATAGCCGGTGAGGTAGACGCGGATGAGCTCCACCCCCTGCCAGCGCAACACCTCCTCGATCTGGTCGGCGCCCGCGTCGTTGACGCGCGAGGAGATCCCGATCACCGCGGTCTTGTCGTTGATCCAGGCGAAGGAGCCGCCTTCCATGATCGCGTTGCCGTGGATGGTGCGCAGCACCGGGCAGCCGAGATTGGCGAGGGTGCGGGTGACGGGCAGCTCCTCGCCGCGGCGGATCGGCGGGCCCATGCGGGTGACGATCGCGCCGCCCTTCACCCCGATGCAGCTGTCGCGAGTGTAGCAGGTCTTCATGCGGCCCTTGGCGGGTCCGTCGATCATCACGACCTTCACGCCCTCGGCCTCGAGCGCTTTGACGAGTCCGTCGTGCTGGGCCTGCATCGCCTCGAGATCCGGCGCCTCGTTGCCGCGCCAGTACCAGCCTTCGGCCGGATCGCCGAAGGCGCCGACGTCGGCAATCCGCTTGGACGGGTCGACGATCTTCACCTCGTCGCCGGGGCGGTGCATCAGCACGACGCGCAGCTTGCCGACGTCGTTGGGGCAGCCCCAGGTCCGACCCCAGACGAAGGCCTGCTGCTCGTCGCTCTCGAACGGGGGCTCCGGCTCGGACTTGAAGATCTTGATGAGCTGATTGTAGCGGTATTCACCCTCGGTCATCACCGACATGGGCTCAGTCTTTCTCTAATTTCGCCCGGGCACGACGTCGCCACCCCGGCGCACCGGAGGCCCGCCCCGGCGGGTCCGGCCAAAGCATAAATCTTTGGTCCGGACAATAGACCCTTTGCGCAGCACGGGGGAGCCCTGCGCAAAAGAAAATTGGAGTTGACTATATTCTATGCAGCCGCGCCGGGAGGGTGGGCCGGGCGGCGACGCGCCCGGCCGCTCGCTCAGCGCTTGGCGCCGCGCAGGCCCCGCCAGCTCATCTGGACGAGCAGGATGACGAGGGTGACGCCGATGAGCAGCGAAGCCACCGCGGCGACGGTGGGGTCGACATTCTCGTTGATGCCGTCCCAGATCGCCTTCGGCAGCAGGTAGATGTTGCGGCTCGTGATGAAGAGCAGCACGACGATCTCGTCCCACGAGATGATGAAGGCGAAGATCGCGCCCGACAGGATGCCCGGCATCACCAGCGGCACCAGCACCCAGCGCACCGTCTTCGACATGTCGGCGCCGAGCGATCGCGCGGCCTGTTCGAGCCGCAGGTCGATGTTGGCGAGCGAGGCCGAGACCGTGATCACCACGTAGGGGAGGCCGATGATGGTGTGGGAGAGGATGACGCCGGCGTAGGTGTCGATCAGCCCGAGGTCGATCCACGTGCGGTAGAAGGCGAGGGCGTGGACGACCGAGGGAACGATGATCGGCGTCAGCATCAACAGGCGCACCCACTCGGCATATTGATTGGCGAGACGCCAGCAGCCGATCGCGCACATCGTCCCGAGGATCGTGGAGAACGTGGCGGACACCGTGCTGACGAACAGCGAGCGCAGGATCGAGTTGCGCCAGAACGGGTCGGCCACGAGGTTGGCGTAGTGCTTGAAGGAGATCGTTTCCTGCGGGAAGGAAAGGAAACGCTGGTCGGTGAAGGACACCGGCACCACCACGAGAAGCGGCAGCACCAGGAACGCCACCACCGTCCAGGCGAGGCCGAGCATGATGTAGAAGTGCCAGGAGCGGCGTTCCATCACTTCGCTCCGTACATGGTGCGCAGATCGACGACGCGGGACATGATCACGATGAGTGTGAGCGTCGCGACGAGGATGGTGGTCGCGAGCATCGTGGCGAGGCCCCACCTCAGCGTCTGCTCCATGGAGAACCAGATATATTCGGCGATCATCACCACCTTGCCGCCGCCGAGGAGGGCGGGTGTGACGAAGAAGCCGAGGGAGAAGACGAAGACGAGGATCAGCGCGCCGATGAGGCCGGGGAAGGAGAGCGGCACCCAGACCCGCCAGAACGTCCCGGACGCGGTGGCGCCGAGCCCGCGGGCGGCGAGAAGCACGCGCTGGTCGATGCCCTGCATGTTCGCAAAGAGCGGCAGGATGGCGTAGGGCAGCATGAAGTGCACCATGCCGATGATCACGCCGGTTTCCGAGCGCACCAGGCGCAGCCGGCCTTCGACGAGGCCGAGATCGCGCAGCGGCTGATAGAAGAGATCCACCGCCTCATAGCCGATGCCGCGGTTGCGCAGAAGGATGATCCAGGCGAAGGCGCGGATCAGCACCGACAGCCAGAAGGTGAGCAGCACCCCGAACATCAGAAGGGTGCGCTGGCGCGGGCCGACATTCACCATCGCGTAGGCGACGATGTAGCCCAGCACCACCGTGAGGAAGGTCGTGATGACGCAAACCCAAGCCGTCCGCAACAGCATGCGCTGAATGCCCTCATCGACGAACAGCATGCTGTAGTTGCCGAGCGGCGCGGTCGCCGCATCCGCATCGAACTCCGTGAAGCTGATGGTGAGGATCTGTGCCAGCGGCACCAGGTAGAAGAACACGATCAGGATGATCGGCGGAAGGAGGAGCAGCCAATAGACGCTGGGAAGGCCGGCGCGGGCCGGCCTCCCCGTTGCCTGTGCTGCGAGCGTTGCGTTCGCCACGTGTCGACCAGCCTTAGCTCGAGATGAGGTCGAGATAGTCCTTGCCGACGCGGGCGATATTCTCGCCGTACCATTCGTTGTCGACGGGGAGCTGCAGGGCGTAGTTATCCGGGTCGGTCGCATTGAACTTCTTGAGTTCCGGCGGCACGAGCGGGGCGGCGGCGGGGTTCGCCGGCGCATTGCCGAAGAGCTCGAACAGCTTCACCTGGCGGGCGGGGTCCTGGGTGGAGGCGATGAAGGGCCACACCGCGTCGCCGGCCGGGTTGTTCTTCGGCACGACCCAGGCACCCGGCAGCACGATGCCCTGGTTCCAGGTCCAGTCCCACATGCCGTCGGTCTCGTCGTAGATCGCCTTCACGCGGGTGTTCCAGAAGCAGCCCATCACCACTTCCTGCGAGCGCATGAACTGCTGGCTCTCCGCGCCCGACGCCCAGAAGATCAGATCGTCGAGGATCGACTTGACGGTCTCCCAGGCGAGCTTCTCCTTCGACGGGGTGATCGGGTAGACCTCTTCCTTGGCAAGGCCCGCCCCCATCAGCGCCACCTCGGGGACGGCGATCACGTCCTTGCGCATGGAGCGAAGGCCGGGGAAGTCCTTGGTGTTGAAGAAGTCCTTCCAGCTCTTGGGCGCGGAATCGGTGTCGTACTCGCTGGTGTCGTAGGCGAGCACGAACGAGTAGATGTAGTTCGTGGCGCCCCACTTGAAGTCCATGCCGGGGAAGAACTTCTTGCGGTCGACGACGTCGTAGTCGATCTCGCGGATGAAGCCGCCGGTGCCGAGCTGGATCGACGAGCCGCCGCCCGAATCGCAGATGTCCCAGGTCACCGCGCCGGATTCGACCATCGCGCGGATCTTGCCCTGGCTCGGGCCGCCGCCGTCGACCACGACGTCGATGCCGGGGTTCTCTTCCTCGTAGGGGATCGCGAAGGAGGTATCCATGAACTCGATGGCATCGCCGCCCCAGTTCACGAGCACGATTTCCTTCGCTTGGGCCCAGGCCTTGCTGGACATCATCGGCGGCAGAGCGGCGAGCGCGCCCAGGCCGGCGAGGAGCTGGCGGCGGTCGATCCGGCCCGTTCGGTGGAGGGCCTCGCCGAGGCGTTGGATGTCATTCCGGGAGGGCTGACGCATCGTTCATCTTCTCCGTTGTTGTGAGGGAAGTTGGACCCCACTCCATTCGAGTTTGGCGTCCTGCAATCCGTGTGCCAAGGGCCTTGCCAAGGGTCTCAGGGGGAGGGGCCGTCCATGCCGCGGCCCGGTCCCGGCCTGTCCCGCCGGAAATCGAAGAGTAGCACAATGATGCGTCCGACGCGCCGACGCACGATGGGGCGCGTGCGACGCGCTTGGGCACGATGTGGCGCGTCCGACGCGCCGGGCCGCGATCGCCGCGGATGCGTCGGCGAGGAAGGCGCGCGGACAAACACCGGCGCCGCCGGACGCACGGTCCGCCGGCGCGTGGCGACCGCCCGGAGCTGCGCGGGCGCCGAGCGAGGCGATGGGGCGGTGCGGCAATCCGCGCCGCCCGATTGGGGGTCGCCTCAGTCGGGTTTGACGACCACCGAGGCGTCGGGCTCCCAGGAGAGCCAGACCGATGCGTCCTGCTGCGGCTCGATGGGACTCTTGAAGGCCGGCTGGTTGACGAGCACGTCGCCCAGCGCGTCCGTCGCCACGCGCAGCTGGAAGTTGGTGCCGTAGTAGTTCCACGACGACAGGCGGCCCTCGATGGTGTTGAGGCCGTCCGTCGGAGGCTCGTTGCGCACGTCGATCTTCTCCGGCCGCAGCGCCACGAGGATCGGCTCACCGCCCGAGCCGGTGCTGTTCGCCTGGCGGAACTCGCCGCCGCCGGCCTGGTAGACGAGGTCGCTGCCGTCCTGGCGCACGGTGCGGCCCTCGATGAAGTTGCTCTTGCCGAGGAAGTCGGCGACGAAGCGCGTCGCGGGCGCCTCGTAGAGCTCCGTCGGGCTGCCGAGCTGGGCGATCTGACCGTCGTTGAGGATGGCGATGCGGTCCGACATCGACAGCGCCTCCTCCTGGTCGTGGGTCACGTAGATGAAGGTGGTGCCGACGCGCTCGTGGATCGCCTTCAGCTCCCATTGGAGGTCGGCGCGCAGCTTCTTGTCGAGCGCGGAGAGCGGCTCGTCGAGGAGGAGCACGGCGGGGTCGAACACCAGCGCGCGGGCGAGGGCGACGCGCTGCTGCTGGCCGCCGGAGAGCTGACGGGGCAGCCGGTCCTTGAGGTGGCCGAGCTGCACGAGGTCGAGCGCGTGGCTGACCTTCGCCTCCGCCTCCGCCCCGGTGATGCCGCGCACCCGCAGCGGAAACGCGACGTTGTGCGCCACGTCGAGATGGGGAAACAGCGCATATCCCTGGAACACCATCCCGAAGTTGCGCTTTTCGGGCGGCAACGGGGTGATGATCGCGTCGTCGAGCAGGATGTCGCCGGCGGTCGGCGTGGAGAAGCCGGCGATCGTCATCAGGATGGTCGTCTTGCCCGACCCCGAGGGGCCGAGCAGCGTGAGAAACTGGCCGCCGGGAACCTTCAGCGTCACATCGTTGACCGCGATGGCGCTCCCATACTCCTTCCGCAGCCTTCGAACCTCGAGTGAATGCGCGGTCACGCGACCTCCTTCAATCCACAAATTCGCCCCGCGGGGCCATCTGGGACGGTCGTGTGCAAGTCCGCGGCCAACCGCGGCGACAGAGAACCGCGGCCGGCGTCAGCCGCCCGACGCGCGCAGCGCCTCGGCGACGAGACCGACCATCCGCTCCAGATTTTGCATCGCGACGACGCCGTCATCAATCGTCGGGGCGGAACTCGGCTCGCCGCGCAGCGCCGCGGCCGTGTCAGCGAGGAGGGCGGCGTAGCCCTTGTGGTCCTCGTTGGCGGCGGCGGTGAAGTTGGGCGTCCAGACGAGGGTGTCGGAGCTGTCGGCGAGCGTCGCGGCCGGATCGTCCGCCTTGAAGGGTGGATTGCGGTGATAGGCGACGTTGATGATGTTGGAGATCTCCACCCGGCGGTGGTCGCCCATCACCTGGACGAACTCCATCGGCGTGCCGCGCGACTGCACGGTGCCCATCACGAGGGTGCCGATCGCCCCGCTCAGGGTGGCGAGCGACAGGTGAATGAGGAGCTTGCCCGGCTCCTTCTCCACCACCCGCACCGACATGTCGGCGACGGGGGAGCGCATCAGCCACGGCACGAGGTCCATGTAGTGGACGCAGTGGTGGAGGAAGAAGCCGGTATAGTCCACCTCGCCCACGAAGTAGGTGGGGGCCGTCATGTAGATGCCGGCAAAGCCCAGGATCGGGCCGAACTCGTCCGAGGTCAGGATGTTGTGGGCGATCTTGTTGCCGGTGGAGTAGCGCTTCATGAAGCCGAGGACGACCGGCTTGCCGGCGGCCTTGGCGGCGCGGGCGATCTCGGCCGCGCCGGCGCTGTCGGGAGCCGGCGGCTTCTCCATGAAGACGGGCAGCCCGCGGGCGAGCGCCTTGAGGCTCACCGCTTGATGGATCGCGGGGCCGACGGCCATGCCGATGGCGTCGAGGCCCGGATGGGCGAGGAGGGCGTCGGCGTCGTCGAACGTCGCCGAGACGCCGTAGTCGCGGGCGACGGCGGCCGCCGCATCCGCGTCGACGTCGCACACGGCGGCGAGGTGGATGTCGTTGCGCCCGAGCTGGGGCAGCAGCATCTGGCGCGCGTGGCGGCCGCAGCCGATCCAACCGATTCTGAGGCTCACTGGGCGACCTCCGCGAGGGTGAGGCAGGAGCGGATGAGCTCCAGCCCGGCCTTCAGCTTCTCGCTCTCGTCCTCGTGCGGGGCGCGCCAGTGGGCGATCGGCAGGCCGACGCGGTCGTCGTCGCGCCGGAACGGCTCCAGCGACACCGGGCCGGCGTAGCCGACGTCGGCGAGGGCGCGCATGATCGCCGGCCAGTCGAGATGGCCGGTGCCGGGGTGGCCGCGGTGGTTCTCGTTGGCCTGGAAGTGGACGATGCGCGAGCCGGCGGCGCGGATGGCGTCGGGGATCGAGCGCTCCTCCATGTTCATGTGGAAGGTGTCGAGCATCAGTCCGAGGCCGGAGCTGCCGACCCGGTCGACCACCTCGATCGCCTGGCGCGTGGTGCAGACGATGTCGGTCTCGAAGCGGTTGAGCGGCTCGAGGCCGAACACCACGCCCGCGGCGGCCGCCTCCGGCGCGACGGTTGCGAGGCCGGCGACGGTGCGGGCGGCGCGCTCGGCGATCGCCTCGGCTCCGTGCGGCACCGGCGCGCGCCCGGCGAACACCAGCGGCTCGCCGTAGAGGGGGCCGCCGATGATCGTGGCGCCGAGGTCGGTCGCGACCTCGATCGCGTAGCGCAGATAGTCGAGACCGCCTTGGCGGGCGGCGGGATCGTCGCTCGCGATGGAGCGCTGCAGGTTGACGCGGGCGGCGAGCACCACGCCGAGCCCGGCATCGGCCAGCGCGGCGCGCGTCTCGGCGAGGTCGAGCTCGTCCTCTGGCTCGGGCACCAGGAGCTCGATGAAGTCGAAGCCCAGGGCGCGAACCTTGGCGAAGAGGGCGAGGTCGCCTCGCCCGAACGGGCGGTTGAACTGCATCGAGATGATGCCGATCGGATTCTTCATGATCGTCCGGCGTTGTCGTGGCGCACGGATGCGCTCTTGGGGGAGGAGGGGGCCGTCGCCGGGCTCACTTGGCGGCGATGGTGCGGAAGAAGGCGCCGGCGTCCGCGAAGGCGGCGCGCGCCTCCGGCAGATGGGCCGACATCTGCATGAAACCGTGGACGACGCCGTCGTAGAGGTCGAACCGATCCTCCTGCCGGCCGAGGGCGGCGAGGCGGGCGGCGAGGCGCTCCGTGTCGCTGCGCAGCGGATCGAGCCCGGCGGCGCTGAGGTAGAGCGGCGGTAGCGCCTTGAGCTGGGCGTCGGTCGCCTTGAGCGGCAGGGCGGCCGCCTCGGGCCGTCGGTGAGGCGCGACGTACCAGTCGAGATAGCGCTGCATCTTGCCGCGCGTGAGGCCCGGCCCGTCGGCATGGGCGATGTAGGAGGGCGAATCGAAGTCGTCGTCGTAGACGCCGTAGAAAAGGAGGGCGGTGGCGGGGAGGAGACCACCGCCCTCCGGGGCGCGCAGCATGAGGGCCAATGCGAGGTTGGCGCCAGCGCTGTCGCCCGAGATGGCCGTCCGACGGTCGGCCATCATGAAGCGGAAGGAGTCCCAGGCGCGGCTACAGTCCTCGAGCCCCGCGGGATAGGGGTGCTCCGGGGCGAGGCTGTAGTCGAAGGTGACCACCGGGGCGCGGCAGGCGTTGGCGAGCGCCCGCGCGGCACCCTCGTGGGTGTCCTTGCTGCAGAAGCTGAAACCGCCGCCGTGGATATAGAGGATCGCGCCGTTGCCTTCGTCCTCCTCGGGAACGAGGTGGCGGGCGGGAAGGCCGACGAGAGTGAGGTCCTCCTCGAGGGCCATCGGCGGCAGATCGCGGTTCCAGCGCTCGTTGAGGCGGGCGGCGAGGGCGCGCCCTTCGGCGGCCGGCAGCGTGGTGGTGTCGGGCACGCCGGCGTCCTCGTCCGCGAGACGTGCGAGAAGGGCGGCCATCGCCGGGGAGAGGGCGCTCATCGCGGCGTGTTCCGGTCGAAGATCTTGGGGCCGAGATCGCCGATGGTGGCGATGTGATGGGAGAGGGCGGCGCGCGCCGCCTCCACGTCGCCCGCCGCGATGGCCTCGATGATGACGACGTGGCGATCCGCCGTCTCGGTGAGGGCACGGTTGGGGCTCGAGTTGATGATCTTATAACGGTGATTGTGAATGAGGCAGCGGCTGAGGATCGGCAGCACGGCGGGCAGATCCGCTGCCTCGTAGAGCGCCATGTGGAAGCGGCGGTCGTGGATCGAGAGGCGGTATTCGTCTTCGGCGCGGGCGGCCTCGCGCATCGCCTCGAGCTCCTCGCGCAGCGTCGGCAGCACCCTCACCGGGCGCGTCATGGTGCGGGCGATGGCCCGGCATTCGAGGTCGTGGCGCACGAGGAGGAGCTCGCGGGCGTCGTCCTCGTTGCAGTCGGCGACGCGGGTGCCGCGATGGGCCATGCGCAGCACCAGCCCCTCTTCCTGAAGCTGCAGCAGGGCTTCGCGAACCGTGCCCTGGCTGCAGTTGAAGCGGGATGCGATCTCGAGTTCCAGGAGCGGCTGGTTCGGCGCAAGGGTGCCGAGCAAGATGTCGCGCTCCAGGCTGGTGAACACAGTCTGGCTGCGCCGTGAGGCGGGCCGCGCCCGCCCGCCCGAACCGCTCTGTGGCGGAGACTGGAAACTTTCAACCGCCATTGTCACCCTTCATCGTTATCAATATTGATAGTGGTACACGCGACCGCGCCCGCATGCAAGCGGATCGCCACTTGAAACGCCGAGGAATCCCCCTGTGACCACCGCTCCCATCGGCCGTACGCCGATCGTCCAGTTCGGCACCAGCCGCTTCCTTCAGGCCCACGCCGATCTCTTCTTCACCGAAGCGGAGCCGGCGCGGCGGGTCAGCGTGGTGCAGTCGTCGGGTGACCCGGCGCGGGCGCGGCGTCTCGGCGCGCTCAGTGCGCCCGGCGGCTTTCCCGTTCGCATCCGCGGCCTCGCCGACGGGCGGGAGGTGGACGAGGAGCGGCGCGTGACGAGCGTCGTGCGCACGCTCTCCACGGCCACCGACTGGGATCGTCTCACCACGATCGTGGTGCGGGAGGCGGAGGTGATCCTCTCCAACACCGCCGACGCCGGCTATGAGCCTCAGCCGGGCGACCTCGACCGGGCGCCGCATCAGGCGATGAGCTTTCCGGCCAAGCTCTTCCATCTCCTCAAGGCGCGTCACGCGGCGGGGGGCGGCCAGGTCCTGGTGATGCCGACGGAGCTCGTGCCGGAGAACGGCCGCGTCCTGAAGGCGCGGGTGATGGAGATCGCCGGCGCGACGGGCGCCGACGACGGGCTTTTCGCCTATCTCGAGGCGCTGCCCTTCGCCAACTCGCTGGTCGATCGCATCGTCTCCGAGCCCATCGAGCCGGCCGGCGCCGTTGCCGAGCCCTACGCCCTGTGGGCGATCGAAAAGGCGGCGGGCGTCGTCGCGCCGTGCAACCACCCCGCGGTCCGCCTCGTCGACGATCTCGGCGCCATCGAGCGGCTGAAGCTCTGGATCCTCAATCTCGGCCACACGGTGCTGGCCGACATGTGGCTCGCGGCGGGCGGCGACGAGGCCGTCACGGTGCGCGAGATGATGGTGGGCGAGGCCGGCGGCGCGCTGCGGGAGATCTACGCGCAGGAAGTGCTGCCGGGCTTCGCCGCCCACGGCGAGGGGGAGGTTGCCGCACGCTACCGGGACACCACCTTGGAGCGGCTGCAGAACCCGTTCCTCGACCACCGCCTCGCCGACATCGCCCAGAACCACCGCCAGAAGGTGGAGCGGCGCGTCGCCGCCTTCCTCGCCTTCGCCGGCACCCCAGCGCCACGCCTTGCCGCCGTGGTGGCGCGGGCGAGGGGCTGAGGCGGCGCCCATCAGAGGCGCGGGTCCGCGGCGTCGAGGCCCGCCTCGTCGCCGCGCGGCAGGATGCGCGCGTCCGAAGGGTCGATGGCGATCCCCACCGTCGCTCCTTCGGCGATCACCTCCTCGTGCTCGGCATCGGTGGCGAGAAGCGCGCCGATCGGCGTGTCCACCCGGTACTCGGCCACCGCGCCGAGGTAAGACGCGCGGTGGATGGTGCCGCGGATCATCGCCTCGCCGGGCTCGCGGACGAGGCGCATGTGCTCCGGCCGCAGCACCACGTCGACGGCGGTGCCGGGGGCAAGGTCGGTGGTGAGCGTCAGCCCGTCGAGCCGCACCACCCCGTCGGCGACCTCCGCACCCACCACGTTGGCATCGCCCATGAAGTCGGCGACGAAGGCGCTGTTGGGCGCCTCGTAGAGCGCGCGGGGGGCGCCCGCCTGGGCGATCCGGCCGTGGCGCATGACGATGATGCGGTCCGAGATCGCCATCGCCTCGGACTGGTCGTGGGTGACGTAGACCACCGTCAGGCCGAGGCGCTGCTGGAGATCGCGGATCTCCTCGCGCACCTGGCGGCGCAGCTTGGCATCGAGATTGGAGAGCGGTTCGTCGAAGAGGAGCACGTCGGGCTCGAGCACCAGCGCGCGGGCGACCGCGACGCGCTGCTGCTGACCGCCCGACAGCGCGCTCGGCAGCCGCTCTTCCAGCGCCTTGAGGCCGAGGATCTCGAGCTGACGCTTCGCCCGCTCGTGCGCCTCCCGCTTGGGCACCTTCTGCGCAACCAGTCCGTAGGCGACGTTGTCGATCACGTTCATGTGCGGAAACAGCGCGTAGGACTGGAACACCATCGCGATGTTGCGCCCGTTGGCGGGGACGCGCGAGACGTCCTTGCCGGCGATCAGGATGCGGCCGGAGGTGGGCATCTCGAGCCCCGCGATGAGGCGGAGCACGGTGGTCTTGCCGCAGCCCGACGGGCCGAGCAAGCTGACGAGCTCGTGCGTCTTCACGGTGAAGGCGATGTCCTTCACGGCCTCAAAGCGGCCGAACGCCTTGCCGACATTGTCGAAGATGAGGGCGCCTTCGCTCACGCTGTCTCCCTGGAGGTCTTGTCGTCGACGCGGCGGAACTCCACCCGGCTCAGGATGAGCTGCAGGAACGCCACGACGAGGATGAGGAGCACGATCAGGACCACGCTATAGGCGATCGCGCGCCCGTAGTTGGTGTTTTCCACCAGGCCGATGATGTAGGTCGTCGCCCAGTCGTAGCGCGGCGAGACCAGGAAGATGACCTGGGAGAGCGTGGTGACGGAGGCGACGAAGGCGTAGATGATCGCCGTCGCCACCGCCGGCTTGAGGAGCGGGAAGAGCACCCGCCGCAGCGTCATGCCCGGCCCCGCGCCCAGCGTGGTGGAGGCCTCGTCGAGCGAGGGGTCGAGCTGGGAGAACTGGGCAAGACCCACCCGCACGCCGATCGGCATGTTGCGCGAGATGAAGGCGATCACGAGGATGAAGGCCGTACCGGTGATCTCGATGGGCGGCGTGTTGAAGGCGAGCACGTAGGCGAGGCCGATCACGGTGCCGGGCATCGCAAAGCTCATCATCGCCGCGAACTCGAAGGTCCGCCGCCCCCTGAAGCGCCGCCGGGCGATGAGGTAGGCCATGAGGAGGCCGAGGGCGGCCGTCAACGGCGCGGCGAGGGTGGAGAGCATCAGCGTGGTGCCGAAGGAGTTCCACGCCCCGCCGGCCCAGACGAGCCCGTGGTCGCCGGCGATGACGTTGAAGGCGTCCACGTAGTTGGCGAGCGTCAGCGTGTAGTCGCGGCCCCATAGCGTGGCGAACGAGCCGAGAATGATGGTGCCGTAGACGGTGAGGATGAAGGCGCCCCAGAGGAGGGTGACGCCGACCACCGCCGCCTTGAGCGGTAGGGCGAGGCGGGCGGGTTGGCCGCCGTCGCCCTTGCCGGTGATCGTGACGAAGGAGGCGTTGCGCAGCCACAGCGTCTGCAACAGGAAGACGCCGAGCGAGATCACGAGAAGGATCACCCCGAGCCCCGCCGCCTCGCCGAGGTCGGCCTGGGCGCCGACGATCTTGAAGTAGATGCCCGAGGCGAGGACCTTGAAGCCGCCGCCGAGGATCAGCGGGTTGCCGAGGTCGGCGAGGCTTTCGATGAAGGTCAGCAGGAAGGCGTTGGCGAGCCCCGGCCGGATCAGCGGCAGCGTGACGGTGCGGAAGGTGCGCCAGCGCGAGGCGCGCAGCGTCGAGGCCGCCTCCTCGATGGACGGGCTGACCGAGACGAGCGTCGCGTGGATCACCATGAAGGCGAGAGGCGTCAGCCCAAGCGTCTGTGCGAGCCACACGCCCTGCGGTCCGTAGATCCAGCGCGAGGGGCGGATCTCGAACGCGTCCCACAGGAAGAGGGTGACCGAGCCCGAGCGGCCGAAGAGCAGGATGAGGGCGAGGCCCACCACGAACGGCGGCGTGACGAGCGGCAGCAGCGTGATGAGGCGAGCGGGTGTGGAGAAAGGCGTGCGGATGCGCGTGATGAAGAGGGCGGCGGCGAGGCCGAGGAGGGTGGTGGCGAGCCCCACCGCCACGCCGAGGCCGATGGAGTTCCACACCATGCCGCAGCGCCGCCCGCCGGTGAGGCAGGACAGGCCCCACACGTCCTTGCCGAGGAGATGGTCGGCGAGGCCGCCGGCGACGGAGCCCGCGGCGTCGGGCCGCAGCACCTCCTGAAACACCTGGGCGAGCGGGAAGAGCACGAACACCGCGAGCACGGCGGAGGCGAAGACGAGAAGATGGGTGCCGAAGGGGTCGCCGTCCATCACGCCGCGACGGGCGAGCGCGTCGCCCATCAGGCCGAGAAAGGCGAAGAAGGCGAGGGTGGCGCCCCAGCCGATGGCCGGTTGATTGGCGAGCGAGAGCGGGAGCTCGGCATCGTAGGGCAGGCCCGAAAGGCCGCCGGAGGCGAGGATCCACCCCGCCGCCGCAAGGCTCACGAGGAGCGTGGCGAGAGCGCTCGCCCGCGTGTCGAGAACGACGAAGGCGAGGACGGCGATTGCCGCCAGCGCCACCGGCCACACGGCCGCAAGGCCCGACAGGGCGAGGCCCAGAAGGCCGCCGGAGACGAACCCGCCCGGGCCGTCGGCATACCAGGGCAGGAGGCTCGCCACGAGGATCGTGACGAGCCACAGGAAAGAGGGTCGCAACACGTCGCGCCTAAAGGGTCAGGAGGTCAGCGCTGCGAGCCGATCTCGTCGTCCCACCGCTTCAGGAGGTGAGAGCGCGTCTCCGCCGAGCCGTACTTGGCGAAGTCGTAGTCGATGAGCTTGGTGTCCTCGAGCTTCGGCGCCTCGGGCGGCGGGGCGACGGCCTTGTTCGCCTGGATCTGATAGGCACCGGCTTCGAGGGCGCGCGACTGCGCCTTCGCCGTCAGCGCCCAGTCGTAGAACTGCTTGGCGAGCTCGGGGTCGGGCGCGTTGGCGATGATGCTCATCGAGCCGATCTCGTAGCCGGTGCCGTCGGACGGGGCGACGGCCTTCACCGGGAAGCCGGCGGCGGCCTGCTGGATCACGTCGTGCAAAAAGGCAATGCCGATGCCGGTCTCGCCGAGCGCCGCGGCGCGGATGCCGGCGGTGCCGGACTGGGTGTACTCGGAGATGTTGTCGTCGATGCGCTTCAGGAACTCGAACGCCTCGTCCTCGCCGTAGAGCTGCACCAGCGTGGCGAGCGCGGTGTAGGCGGTGCCCGAGGTGTTGGGGTTGGCGACCTGGATCTCGCCTTCGTAGTCGGGGTTCTCGAGATCGGACCAGGCGAGCGGGGGCTTGAGGCCCATGCGGTCGAAGAACTCGGTATTGTAGCCCCAGCCGAGCACGCCGGAATAGATGCCGACGGTCTTGTGGTCGGCGGTCTCGTACTGCTCGATCGCCCAATCCTGGAGCTGGTCGATGTTCGGCGATTCGTAGGCTTCGGTCAGATCCTCGGACGCGGCCTGGATGTGAGCGTCGCCCGAGCCACCCCACCACACGTCCGCCTGCGGGTTCGACGCCTCGGCGCGGATCTGGGCGAGGGCGGCGCCGGTGTCCTTGCGCTGCATGGCGACGTCGACGCCGGTATCGGCGGTGAAGGCGGCGGCGGTCGCTTCGCACCAGGACTGCTGCACCGAGCAGTACATCACGAGCTCGTCGGCGCTCGCCGCACCGGCGAACGCCACGAGGCCGACGGCGGTCAGCGCGGCACGGTTGAGACCCTTGGGCATCTTGTTCCTCCTCTCAGGCTTTGGCACCCGAACCGACGAAAGGTTGTTCCCTCTCGTCATCGTTATCATTATCGTTATCGAGATTGCCGCAATCTGCAACCCCCTTCCCACCGAGAGGATCCGATGAGCGTCATCGAGAGCGTCGCCGTCACCGAGTTCGAGTATGTCGTGGAGGACCTCGCCCTCGACGACGGCGGCTTCAACATCGTCTGCGCCCCCGGGCAGCGCCACCGCATGACGCGTCACGCCATCGTGATCCGCGACAGCGACGGGGTGAGCGGGGAATACGTGGTGGGATGGGGCGGCACGCCCGGCGCCATGGCGCAGGTCCATCAGCTCGCCCCCCAGCTCATCGGCCGCGATCCGCTGCACCGCGAGGCGATCTACGCCCACTTCCGCTACGGCCTGCGCCAGACCGACATGATGGGCATCGGCCTCATCGACATCTGCCTGTGGGATCTCGCCGGCAAGCGCTTCGGCGCGTCCGTCGCCACCCTTCTCGGCGGCGACAAGACCGCCGTGCCCGCCTATGCGAGCACCATCCACGGCGACCGCAACGGGCGCCTGTCGAGCTCCGAGGCCTATGTGGACTTCTGCGCCGAGTGCCAGTCGCTCGGCTACACGGGCTTCAAGGTGCACGGCTTTTCGGAGGGCGACCCGGAGGAGGAGGCGACCACCGTGCGACTCCTCGGCAACCGCTTCGGCGGCGAGATGAAGCTGATGCTCGACCCCTCGTGCGATCTCAGGACCTTCTCGGCCGCCCTCACCGTGGGGCGGGCCTGCGACGAGGCGAACTTCATGTGGCTCGAAGACCCTTATCGCGACAACGGCGTCTCGCAGCACGGGGCGAACCGGCTGAAATCCTTCATCAAGACGCCGCTTCTGATGACCGAGCACGTGCGCGGGCTGGAGCAGAAGGCCGACTTCATCGTGGCGGGTGCCACCGACTATGTGCGCGCCGATCCCGAGTTCGACCTCGGCATCACCGGCACGATGCGCATCGCCCACCTCGCCGAATCCTTCGGCCTCGACGTGGAGCTGCACTCGCCGGGCCCCGCCCAGCGCCACGCGATGGCGGCGATCCGCAACACCAACTTCTACGAATCGACCCTCGTGGGGCCGGGCATGAAGAACGCCCTGCCACCCATCTACACCTGCGGCTATTCCGACGATCTCGATGCGATCTCGCCCGACGGCACCTTCCCCGTGCCGACCGGGCCGGGCCTCGGCGTGAGCTATGACTGGGAGCGCATCGCCCGCTCCAAGGTGTCGGAGCGTCACTTCGGCAAGGCTTGAGGCCCTACCAGCGGGGTGGGGTGAGGGTGGCGATGGCGGCGTGAGTGCCGCGGCGCGTCACGCTGTCGGCGGCCGAGCGCATGGCCGCCGCGAGGGCGCGGCGAAGGTCCACCCCGAGCGCGATCCCGGCGGCGAGGGTGCCGGCGAAGGCGTCCCCCGCACCCGTGGTGTCGACCGGGTCGACGGTCGGGGCCGGCAGCACCGTGCAGCCGCCGGCTTCCCATAGGAGCGCGCCGCGGGCGCCGCGCGTCACCACCAGGCGCGCGACCCCCTTCGGCGGATGCCGTCCGTCGGCGACCGGCGCACCGAAGAGGGCCACCGCCTCGTCCTTGTTCGCGACCATCACGTCGGCGAGGCCGAGAAGCGGGCCGGGGTCGAGGGGAGGGGCGACGTTGAGGATGCTCACGAGGCCGCGCGCCCGGCCGCGGGCGAGGGCGGCACGGGTCGCCGCATCGGTGAGGCCCGGCTGCATCAGGAGGACGTCGCCCGCCTGCGTCCCGTCGACGGCGTGCGCCGCCTCCGCCTCGCTCACCGAATGGGCGCATTCGGTCGTGCTGACGACGATGTTCTCGCCGCCGTCCTCCACCAGAATGATCGAGTGGTCGGTGGCGAGCGGTCGGGGCCACCAGCGGACGGTGAGCCCGTCGTGGCCGGCGAGGGCGGCGGCCAGCATCTCGGCCTCGCGATCCCGCCCCACCGGCGCATGGAACACCACGCGCGCGCCGGCCCGGGCGGCGGCGACGGCCTGATTGAGACCCTTGCCGCCGCAATCGCGATGCGGCCGGCCGGCGAGCCGCGTCTCACCGGACCGCGGCAGGCGGTCGACGCGATAGATGATGTCGACGGCCGCGTTTCCGACGACGTGAACGCCCCGGCTCATCGGCGATTCCGCGGTGCGCGGATGAGAATCTGTCCGCGGCGGTCATGTTTTCGCACCCCGGTCACAGGCATTCAGAATGAAATCTTGTTCATGATTTGCCGCTTGCATCGACCGAAAAGGCCAGAGTTCCGCCACAATCGTCCACCTTGACTGTCTTCGGGGACCGCAGCCAGGGAAAAACGGCATTTTACAAGGCCTTTACATATCCCTTGCTTCAACACGCACAGTGTGGGGACGACAGGAGCCATGATCGACGTCAGTTTCACCGATATCAACAATTGGGGCGCGGGATTCCAAGGCGAATTCAAGCTTTCGAACAGCGGGTCGGCCGTGTCCGGCTGGTTGCTGTCCTTTACCGCGAATTTCGAGATTTCTCAGATCTGGGGCGCACGCATCGTGTCCCATGTGGGCGACACCTACGTGGTGGAGAATCTGTCCTGGAACGCGACGATCGGCAGCGGGTCGGAGATCTCCTTCGGCTTCATCGGCCGCGCCGACGGGGCGACGCCCGCGGTCGATGAGATCGCCGTCAACGACGAGCCCGTCGATGATGTCCCGGACCTGCCGGTCCTCACCGTCGACGACGTGGTGGTCGCCGAGGATGGCGGGAGCGCCACCCTCACGGTACGGCTCGACGAGGCGGCCGACGGCCCTGTCAGCGCCGACTACCGGACCGTGACCGGGACCGCCGGCGCCGCCGACTTCACCGGCACGAGCGGCACGCTGACCTTCGCCGCCGGCGAGACCACCGCCGAGATCGTGGTGGCGATCACCGACGACGGCGAGATCGAGGCCGACGAAGGCTTCACCCTCGTTTTCGAGAATGCCGACGGGGCGGAGATCGGCGACGGCGAGGCGACGGTGACGATCGTGAGCGAGGACGTCGCCCCGCCGCCGTCGATCACCATCGAGGCGTCGCAGGCGGTCGCCGAGGGCGACGTCGAGACCGGCGCCGCGGCCGGCTGGTTCTCGACGTCCGGATCGGACATCGTCGATGCGAACGGCGACGTCGTGCGTCTCACCGGCGTCAACTGGTTCGGGGCGGAGACCACGCGCATGGCGCCGGACGGTCTCCACACCCGCAACTGGCAGGACATGATGGATCAGATGGCCGATCTCGGCTTCAACACCATCCGTCTGCCGTTCTCCAACGACGCGCTGCGCGACGGGGCCACGCCGTCGGGGATCAACTACGCGCTGAACCCCGACCTCGCGGGGCTCTCGCCGATCGAGATCATCGACAAGATCGTCGACTATGCCGGCGAGATCGGCATGCGCATCATCCTCGACAATCACCGCAACGCCGCCGGCGACGGGGCGTCGAGCAACGGCCTGTGGTACGGCGAGGGCTACTCCCAGGACGACTGGATCGCCGATTGGCAGATGCTGGCGGAGCGCTACGCGGACGATCCGACCGTCGTCGGCCTCGACCTCTCCAACGAGCCGCATTCGGCGACGTGGGGCGACGGCAATCTCGCCACCGACTGGCGGCTCGGCGCCGAGGCGGCGATCGAGGCGATCCACGCCGTCAACCCCGAGGTGCTGGTGCTCGTGGAAGGCATCGGCGGCGACTATTGGTGGGGCGGCAACCTTAAGGGCGTCGCCAGCGCCCCGATCCGGCTCGACGCGACCGACAAGCTCGTCTACTCGCCCCACGCCTACCCGAACTCGATCTACAGTCAGCCTTGGTTCTCCGATCCCGACTTTCCCGACAACCTGACCGACAAATGGGACGAGAACTGGGGCTATATCGCCAAGGAGGGCATCGCTCCCGTGCTCCTCGGCGAGTTCGGCTCGCGCCTCGAGGACGCGAAGGACGTCGCCTGGTTCGACGAGATGGTGCCCTATCTGGAGGAGAACGGGCTCTCCTTCACCTACTGGTCGTGGAACCCCAATTCCGGCGACACCGGGGGCATCCTCGCCGACGACTGGACCACCGTGGTCGAGGCCAAGATGGATCTCCTCGAGGCCGCCCTCGGCGACGCGTTGCCGACGGATGGCGGCACCGTCGACACCACCACGGTGGCGATCGCGGTCAGCCTCTCGGAGGCGGCGAGCCACAGCGTGAGCGTCGACTACGCGACGGTGGACGGCACGGCGATCGCCGGCGTGGACTACGAAGCGACGAGCGGCACGGTCACCTTCGATCCCGGCGAGACGACGGTGATCATCGAGGTCGACGTCCTGCGCGACGGCGTCGCCGAGGACGATCGCAGCTTCGACGTGGTGCTGTCCGACCCGGACGGGGGCGAGCTCGACGGCGCCCGCACCACGATCACGATCCTCGACGACGACGAGGAAGGTGGCGGCGAGGAGACGCCCGACGCCGTCCCCGTCGTTTCCATCGCCGGCCTCGAGGTGGAGGAGGGTGACGGCACGGCCTATGTCCGCCTCACGCTCGACGGCGCGGCGAGCGAGGACGTCGCCGTGACGGTCGCCGCGAGCGGCGGCAGCGCCGATGGTGACGACTTCGACATCGGCAGCGGGGCGGTGCTCTTCGCCGCCGGCGAGACCGAGGCGTTCCTCGCCGTGAACCTCGTCGACGACGACGAGGTGGAGGGCACGGAGACGGCGACGCTCCGCCTCACCGGGGCCGACGGGGCGACGATCGGCGACGACCGCGCGACGCTGACGATCCTCGACAACGACGAGGCGGCGCCGCCCGAGGAAGGCGACGCCAACGGCGACGGCGTCTATTCGGTGATCAGCGTGCGCGACAGCTGGAGCAGCGGCTTCGTCGCCGACGGCACGGTGTTCAACGAGAGCGGCGCCGGTATCGACGGCTGGACGGTCAGCTTCGCCCTCGACGGAGAGATCGTGAACATCTGGAACGCCGCGATCGTCTCCCACACCGGCGACACCTACGTGATCGGCAGCCTCGGATATAACGACAGCGTCGCAAGCGGCGGCTCCACCGGGTGGGGCTTCCAGGCGCAGGGCCTCTCCGATTCGATCACGGTCGGCGACGTCATCCTGTGACGGGGCGGGCGGCGGCGCCTTCGGGGATGCCGCCGCCCGTCGCGCGGGCGAGGTCGCTCCGCGGCGGCGCGCCGAAGAGGCGCGAGTAGTCGCGGCTGAAGTGGGTGGGGCTCTCGTAGCCCACGGCGAAGGCGCTGCTCGCGACGCCGTGGGTGCCCGCCATCAGGAGCCGCCGCGCCTCGATGAGGCGCAGCCGCTTCTGATACTGCAGCGGACTGGTGCCGGTGACGCCGCGGAAGTGGTTGTGGAAGGCCGACGCGCTCATCCCCGCCTGCGCGGCGAGCTCGCCGATCGACAGGCGGCGGGCGATGTCGGTGCGGATCGTCGCGATGGTGCGCACGATGCGCGTCGCGTGGCTGTCGGCCCGGGTGAGGTCGCGCAGCATGCCGCCATGGCCGGCGGCGAGGAGCCAATAGTGGATCTCGCGAACCGCGAGGGGGGCGAGGACGGGAGCGGCCTCCGGCGTTTCGGTAAGGGCGAAGAGGCGGCTCATGGCGGCGACGGCGCCCGCGTCCGCGGTGTCGGCGGCGACGGAGGCGCCCCCTTCGGCCGCCCCGCCGATGCCGGTTTCGGCGGCGAGGTCGCGGATGATCCCCATGTCCACGCGCAGCGCGACGGCGAGATAGGGGCGGGCAAGGCTCGCCTCCGTGACGCGCGAGATCGCCGGCAGATCCACGCTGACGATCAGCGACTGGCCGGTGCCGAAGCGCACGGGCCCATCCTCCAGCACGAGCTCTTTGGCGCCTTGGAGAACTAGGCAGAACACGGGGTGGTAGAGGGTGGCCGCGATGTCGCGCGCCTCGGTGGCCCGCATCACCGTGAGACCGGCGATCGACGTTGCAAAGGGCTGCGCGCCGGCGATCCCGTGGGCCTCGGCGAAGGCGGCAACTCTCTCGGTGAACGTCGCAAGCGTCATGGTCCTCTCCATCGACTGCCTGGAACGTGGGTGGTGGAGGGGGGACGATCAATCCTTCTGGAGGATCGGGCAGGTCCTTGCGACGATGCGGCAGGCGAAGACGCCCGCCGTGCCCCACATCGATGTCATCCGACCGAGGAGATATCGACCATGACACAGAAGATCGCGCTCATTACCGGTGGCAGCCGCGGGCTTGGCCGCAACGCCGCGCTCCATCTCGCCAGGCACGGCGTCGACGTGATCCTCACCTACAACAGCCGCGCCGACGAGGCCGAGGCTGCCGTCGCCGAGGTGGAGGCGGCGGGCGCCCGCGCCGTCGCGCTTCAGCTCAACACCGGCGACACCAGCACCTTCCCCGCCTTCGTGGCGACGCTGAAGGAGACGCTCGAGGCCACCTTCGGCCGCGACACCATCGACTTCCTGGTGAACAACGCCGGCACCGGCCTCCACAAGACCTTCGCCGAGACCACCGAGGCCGAATTCGACGTCTTGATGAACATCCACCTCAAGGGCGTGTTCTTCCTCACCCAGGCGCTGTTGCCCGTGATCGTCGACGGTGGGCGCATCGTGAACCTTTCCACCGGGCTCACCCGCTTCACGCTGGGCGTCTACGCCGCCTATGCCTCGATGAAGGGCGCCGTCGAGGTTCTGACGCGCTACCTCGCGAGGGAGCTCGGCCCGCGCGGGATCACGGTGAACGCCATCGCCCCCGGCGCCACCGCCACCGACTTCGCGGGCGGTGCGGTGCGCGACAACCCCGCCGTCAATCAGATGGTGAAGGAGGCCACCGCAATGGGCCGCGTCGGTCAGCCGGACGACATCGGTGGCGCCATCGCGAGCCTCCTCACCGGCGAGAATGGCTGGGTGACGGGTCAGCGCATCGAGGCGTCCGGCGGTCAGTCGCTCTGATCGGGAGCCGGCGGCGGGCTGTCGGAGCGGAAGCGGACGCGCTAGCCTCTCCCATCGGAGGTGGCGATGCGCGTTGTGATCTGCGGCGGCGGTATCATCGGGGCGGCGACGGCCTACTACCTCGCCGCCCGCGGGATCGGGGCGACCATCGTGGAGCGGACCGCTCTCGCGGCCGCGGCGTCCGGTAAATCCGGCGGCTTCCTGGCGCGCGACTGGTGCGAGGGGACGCCCGTCGCCCCGCTCGCCCGCCGCAGCTTCGATCTTCATGCCGAGCTTGCGAATGCGCTCGGCGGTGGGCGGTGGGGCTACCGCGCCCTCGACACCTACGCCGGCGCGGACCCCGGCGGCGCGGCCGCGGGCGAGCCCCAACTCGCCTGGATCGCCCCGCAGGTGCGCCTGGAGGGGCGGATCGGCACCCCGGCGACCACCCGCCAGGTGCATCCGCGCCGGCTGACCGAAGCGCTCGCCGAAGCCGCCTGCGCCCGCGGCACCCGCATCGTGACGGCGACCGTCGCGGGGATCGCGACGCAGGACGGCGCCGTCCGCGGCGTCGACCTCGCCGACGGGCAGAGGCTCCCCGCCGACAAGGTGGTGGTGGCGATGGGGCCCTGGTCCATCCTCCTCGCCGGCTCGCTGCCGCTTCCGGCCGTCTACGGCATCAAGGGGCACAGCCTGGTGTTCGATACGGGCGATCAGGTGCCGCCCGAGGCGCTGTTCCTCGAAGCGCGGGAGGCGGGCGGCGGCGTCGAGACGCCGGAAATCTTTCCCCGCCCCGACGGCACCACCTATATCTGCGCTCTCTCCAGCGACGCGCCGCTCCCCGTCGACCCAGCCGCGGTCGATGGTGACGAGGGGGCGTTCGACCGCCTCCACGCGATCTGCTGCCAGCTGTCGCCGGTGTTGGCGCGGGCGAAGGTGCTGGCGCGGCAAGCGTGCCACCGTCCGGTCGCCGTGGACGGGCTGCCGCTGATCGGTCCGGTCCCGGGCGTCGAGGGCGCTTACCTCGCCACCGCCCACAGCGTCTGGGGCATCCTGAACGGCCCGGCGACGGGCGAGGCGATGGCGGCGCTCCTCGTGGACGAGGCCCCCGCCGTCAACCTCGCCGCCTTCGATCCCGGGCGGCTGCGGCCCCTCGACCTCTCGGAGATCACGACGCGTTGAGCGCGGCACGACGCCGCTAGAATGCGTTTAGGAACAGTGGAGCCGGCTTTTCGCTCGGAACGCGCGCCGACAAGGAAACTGGAGCCGGTGCGATGAACGCGAGTTCATTGAGCCGGCTCCAGGTTGATCCAACCTGAGCGGCAAGCGCGCTAGAAGCGGAAGACGCTGTTGGCGGCTTCGCGCGTCTCGTCCTTGGTGCGCATCTCCGTGTCGATCCGCTCCGCCTCGGCGAGGCAGGCGGCCTTCAGCTCGGCAAGCTCGCGTACCGACAGGCGGGACAGGTCGTCGCCCAAGGTGTGGGACTGTGTACCTGGGGCTTTTCCCGCGAGGGGCTCATCGTCCATGGTCACCTCCATCCGTGCCGAAGCCTATCGTTTTCGGCACCAGAGTTCGAGGGGTCTGAAATGACTATTGAAACCATGATGCGCGCCGTGACCGCTCCCGTGCCGGGCGGACCGGATGTGCTCGCCATCGACGATCATCCGACCCCAGCGCCCGGCCCCACCGAGTTGCTCGTGAAGGTGGCCGCCGCCGGCGTGAACCGTCCCGACTGCATTCAGCGCAGCGGCAACTATCCGCCCCCGCCGGGGGTCACGCCGATCCTCGGGCTGGAGTTCGCCGGCACGGTGGTCGCCGTCGGCCGCGCCGCGACGCGCTACAAGGTGGGCGACGAGGTGACCGCCCTCGTTCCCGGCGGCGGCTATGCCGAGTATTGCGCGGTCGACGAGGCGAACGCGCTACCCGTGCCCAAGGGCCTCAGCCTCGCGGAGGCGGCGGCGCTGCCCGAGACCTACTTCACCGTGTGGACCAACGTGTTCGACCGCGGCAAGCTGAAGGCCGGCGAGTGGTTCATGGTGCACGGCGGCACCTCCGGCATCGGCACCACCGCGATCCAGCTCGCCAAGCTCTTCGGCGCCAAGGTGATCGCGACGGCCGGCTCGCCGGAAAAGTGCGCCGCCTGCGAGGCGCTCGGCGCCGACCGGGCGGTCAACTACAACGCCGAGGACTTCGTGAGCGTCGCCAAGGAGGTGACCGGGAGCGGCGTGAACCTCACCCTCGACATGGTCGGCGGCGACTATGTGGAGCGGAACTGGAAGGCCGCCGCCGTCGAGGGGCGCATCGTGCAGATCGCGACGCTCAACGGGCCGTCGGAGGCGAATTTCAGCTACGTCATGCAGAAGCGGCTGGTGCATACGGGCTCGACGCTGAGAGCGCGCGACGTCGCCTTCAAGGCGGAGATCGCGGCCGCGCTCAAGGAGCACGTGTGGCCGCTCATCGAGGCCGGCAAGGTGAAGCCCGTGATGGATAGGAGCTTCGCCCTCGCCGACGCCGCCGAGGCCCATCGGCGCATGGAATCGAGCAAGCATATCGGCAAGATCGTCCTCACCGTCTGACGCCGCCGCACGCCGCCCGATCGCGGCGGCGCGCGACCGTTCGGCCATGCCCTCGCCGGGACATCTTCGGGCCCGGCGGGGGCGTGTCGCCCGCTTTCCGCCCCTCCGATCGATGATCCCGGCAAAGCGGTGGGCAAGGCGGTTCGTGTTTGCGTCGCCGGCAGGGGAGGCCTATATCTACCCCGTTCCCGAAAATCCCGTGACACGTCCCGGGTTCTCCCGCCTCTGGCGCGAGAGCACAAGGAGGATCCATGCAAGCTGACCCCGATACGCCTTTGATGCCGAAGGCGACCGCCGTCTGGCTGGTGGACAACACTTCGCTCACTTTCGAGCAGATCGCGGCCTTCTGCCGGCTGCATCCGCTCGAGGTGGGCGCCATCGCCGACGGTGATGCGGCACAAGGCATCAAGGGCGCCGACCCGATCCAGACCGGGCAGCTGACCCGGCAGGAGATCGAGAAGGCCGAGGCCGACCCGGCCTATCGCCTCAAGCTGTCGAAACCGAAGACCATCGTTCCGGAGCTGAAGCGCAAGGGTCCGCGCTACACGCCGGTGTCGAAGCGCCAGGATCGGCCGAACGCCATCCTTTGGCTGCTGCGGCACCACCCGGAGATGAAGGAGTCGGCGATCATCCGTCTCGTCGGCACCACCAAGACGACGATCCACGCGATTCGCGACCGCACGCACTGGAACTCGGCCAACCTTCAGCCCGTCGACCCGGTGACGCTCGGTCTGTGCTCCCAGATCGACCTCGATCGCGAGGTGGATGTGGCGGCCCGCGAGGCGGGGATCACGCAGCCCACCGTCATCCCGGGCCTCGGCGAGCAGCCCGACGCGCTGATGCCGGTGGAGGAGAGCCTCGACGCCCAGGAGGAGGACGATCACCGCCGCTCCAACGAGCGCTACGACCCCGAGGCCGTGTTCTCCGGCCTCCAGGCCTGGAAGAAGGGCGAGCGGCACCACGACGAGGACGACGACGACTGAGGCTTGCGGCGGGGCGCTGGTCGCCCCGCTCCGCCACCCACACCGGCCGCCGCCGGTGATCGCTCAGCGCTGGGTGAGCTTCAGCTCGATGCGGCGGTTCTTCTCCAGCGCTTCGGGGCTGTCGCCCTCCACGAGCGGCTGGAACTCGCCGAAGCCCGCCGCCACCAGGCGGGACGGCGGCACCCCCTCGCTGATCAGATCTTGCACCACCGAGATGGCGCGGGCCGCCGACAACTCCCAGTTCGAGGCGTAGCGCCCGCCGCCCGACACGGGGCGGTTGTCGGTGTGACCGTCGACGCGCAGAACCCAGTCGATGTCGTCGGGGATCTCGGTGTCGAGCTGCTTCAGCTCGGCGGCGAGCTTGGCGAGCTCCTCCCGGCCGGCCGCGTTGAGCGAGGCCGAGCCCGTCGGAAACAGCACCTCCGACTGGAACACGAAGCGGTCGCCGACGACCTCGATGCCGGAGCGCTCGGCGAGGATGTCGCGCAGGCGGCCGAAGAAGTCGGAGCGGAAGCGGTTGAGGATCTGCACCCGCTGCGCCAGCGCCACGTTGAGGCGGCGGCCGAGGTCGGCGAGCTGCGTCTGGCTCTCTTCCCCGCGTGCCTCGGAGGCTTCCAGCGCCTCCTCGAGCGCGGCGATCTGGCGGCGTAGAGCGCGGAGCTGCTGGTTGAGGAGGGCGACGCGCGAGAGGGCGTCGGAGCCGAGATCCTTCTCGCTCTCGAGGCGGGCGCGCAGGCTGGCGATCTCCTCGTTGACCGCCTCCGAATTCTCCGTCTCGCCGGCGAGCTGGCCGCGAAGCTGGTCGCGCTGGGCCATCAGCGCATCGAGGCTCGCCTGCATCTCCGTCACCTCGTCGGCCTGCTCGCTGCTGCCGGCGCGCTCGAGCGCCAGGAGCTGCGACAGCTCCGCGATCTGCGCGTTGAGCCGCTCCAGCGCGCTCTCACGGCCGGACAGCTCCTGGCTCAGGAAGAACTGCGCCAGCATGAACAGCGACAACAGGAAGATGATGACGAGGAGCAGCGTCGCCATCGCGTCGACGAAGCCGGGCCAATAGTCGGCGCGGACCTCGCGGCGGCGGGATCGGAGCGGCATCGGACTCCCTCCCGCGTCAGGCGCGCTCGTCCTGCTCGAGCGCGCGATTGAGGCGGATCAGAAGCTCTTCGACGCGCTCGTTCTGGGCGGCCTGAGCCTCGGCCCAGTCGATCAGCACCTTCTGCTCCCGCCGCACATTCTTCACGATCGCCTGGATGCCTTCGGCAAGGCTCGCCATCGCCTTCACCTGGGCGCGGTCGCCGCCGTTCGCCGCCGCCCCGTTCTCCACGGTCTCGGCGAGGAGGTCGGCGAGGCGGTCCACCGAGCGCTGCAGCTCCACCGTGGCCTGGGCGGCGCCGGCGGCCACCTCCACGTCGTCGACGATGTCGGTGAGGGTGGAGAGCCAGTCCTCGAGCTCGGTGTAGAAGCGGTTCTGCGCCTGGCCGGCCTGGAGGTCGAGGAAGCCCACGATCAGCGATCCGGTGAGGCCGAAGAGGGAGGACGAGAACGCCGTTCCCATACCGCCGAGAGGGGCCTGGAGGCCGGCCTTGAGGTCCTGGAAGATCACCGCCGAATCGCCCGACGACACGTCGAGCGACTGGATGGTGGCGCCGACCGAGCTCACCGTCTGGAGGAGGCCGTAGAAGGTGCCGAGCAGCCCGAGGAACACCAGGAGACCGATGAGATAGCGCAGGATGTCGCGCTGCTCGTCGAGCCGCGTGCCGACGGTGTCGAGGATCGAGCGCATGGTGACGGCGCTCATCACGGTGTCGTTGACGCCGTCGCGCATCAGGGTGGCCATCGGCGCGAGGAGGCGTGGCTGGCGCCGGGCGACGGCGCCGGAGCGATAGCGGTTGACCCAGGCGACCTCGCGGAAGAGGCGCGTCACCATCACCACCGCGAGCAACACGCCGATGAGGCCGACGCCGATGATGAGGCCGTTGAGGATGGGGTTCGCCATGAAGGCGTCCGCCACCGTGACGATCTGAATGAAGATCAGAAACGCCACGAGGATGACGAACAGCACCATCCGCCAGAGATAGACCTGGGGGTAGGTCAGCCGATAGGGATCACGGTTGCGCGCCATGGGTCCAGCTTTAGCCGATGTTGGCCGGCAGGGGAACGCGGCATGCCGCAGCGCCCGGCCGGGCCGGAGCGCCACACTGGACCTCTCCACATGAACGAGGGCTTAGCGCCGACCCGTCAGGCCGCCTGATGGCGCACCGGCGGGCGCGGCGCGGCGGCGATCAGCTCGGCGGTGTAGGGGTGGGAGGGGTGCTCCATCACCTCCTCGGCGGTGCCGGCCTCCACCACCTCGCCGTCGCGCATCACCACCACGCGGTCGCACAGGAGGCGGACGACGTGGAGGTCGTGGCTGACGAAGAGATAGCTCATGCCGAGCTTCGCCCGAAGGTCGGCGAGGAGGTTCAGGACGACGGCCTGGATCGACACGTCGAGCGCGGCGGTGGGCTCGTCGAGGATGAGGAAGCGCGGGTTGACGGCGATCGCGCGGGCGATGCCGACGCGCGCCTTCTGCCCGCCGGAGAGCTGGTGGGGGAAGCGGTCGAGGAGGTGGCGCGGCAGGCCGACGAGGTCGGCGAGCTCGCGCACCCGGTCGATCCGCGCGCGGGAGGAGAGCTTGGCGAGGCGGCGGAGCGGCTCCTCGATGGATCGCTCGGCGGAGTGGCGCGGGTTGAGGCTGTCGGTCGCGTCCTGGAACACCATCTGGATCGAGGCGCGGCGCGGATCGCGGGCGAAGGCCTTGGCGGGCGTCTTCGCGAGGTCCTCGCCGGCGAACATGATGTGCCCCGACGTCGGGTCGAGGAGGCGCACCACCATCGAGGAGGTGGTGGACTTGCCGCAGCCCGATTCACCCACGAGCCCCACCGTCTCGCCGTCGTGGACGGTGAACGACACGCCCTTTACGGCATGGACCGGGCCGGACTTTCCCTCGAATGTCTTGACGAGGTCCTGGACGCGCAGGAGCGGTTCCGGGCTCGGCGTGTGGGTGAGCTCGGGCGTGCGCACCTCGGCCGGCAGCAGGCTGCGGATCGAGGCGCCGTCGCGCGGGGTCGCGTCCACCAGGCGGCGCGTATAGGCGTGCCGCGGCGCGGTGAAGACGTCGACGGAGCGGCCGGTCTCCACCACCTCGCCGTCCTTCATCACCGCGATCCGGTCGCAATATTGGGCGGCGAGGCCGAGGTCGTGGGTGATCACGATGGCGCTCATGCCGCGCTCGCGGATGAGCTGCGAGACGAGATCCATCACCGCCTTCTGGGTGGTGATGTCGAGGCCGGTGGTGGGCTCGTCGGCGATCAGCAGGCGCGGGTCGCACGCGAGGGCGAGCGCGATGACGATGCGCTGGCACATGCCGCCGGAGAGCTCGAACGGGTAGGCGTCGTAGCGCTTGGCGGCGTCGCGGATTTTCACCGCCTCCATCGCCTCGATGGCCTTGGCGCGGGCGGTGCCGCGCGTCGCCCGGTTGTGGCGGCGCAGCACGTCCTCGATCTGATGGCCGACCTTGCGGATCGGGTTCAGCGCCGACCGCGGGTTCTGGAAGATCATCGAGATCTCGCGGCCGCGGATATCGGCCATCTGCCGCTCCGGGGCATGGCGCAGATCGATGCCGCCATAGACGATGTCGCCGGCGCGGATCGAGCCGCCGGCGTCGAGGATGCGCAGCAGCGCGTAGGAGGTCACGGACTTGCCGGAGCCCGATTCGCCGACGATGCCGAGCGTCTCGCCGGCCTCGACGTGGAGGTCGATGCCGCGCACCGCCTCGACGGGCCCGCGGCGGGTGCGGAAGACGACTTTGAGGTCCTTGACCGAAAGCAGCATCGCCAAGGCCCTCAGGTGCGCCGGCGCGGGTCGACCATGTCGCGCAGCCCGTCGCCGAGAAGGTTGAAGGTGAACACTGCGAGGACGAGCGCCATGCCGGGGAAGAGGGCGACCCACCACTCGCCGGAGACGATGAAGTTGGCGCCCTCGGCGACCATGATGCCCCACTCGGCGGTGGGCGGGCGCACGCCGAGGCCGATGAAGGAGAGGCCGGCGGCGTTGAGGATCGCCCAGCCGAGATTGAGCGAGACCTGCACCATCATCGGCGGCAGCGCGTTGGGGAAGATGTGGAGGGCGAGGACGCGCGCGTCGGAGTTGCCGGAGAGCTTGGCGGCGAGGGCGAAGCCGGCGTTGCGGCGAATGTTCACCTCTGCGCGCACCAGGCGAGCGTAGAAGGGCAGGTTGATGATGGCGGTGGCGTAGACGATGTTTTCCACCGTGTTGCCCATGGCCGCCACGATGCCCATGGCGAGCACGAAGAGGGGGAAGGCCATGATGGTGTCGAGGCAGCGCGACAACCCGGCGTCGACCCAGCCGCCCCAGTAGCCGGCGACAGCGCCGAGGACAGAGCCGGCGATGAAGGAGAGGGCCACCGCCGCCACCGAGATGGTGAGATCGAGCCGGGTCGCGACGATCACGCGCGAGAGGATGTCGCGGCCGAGATTGTCGGTCCCGAACCAGTGGTCCCAAGACGGGGGCTCGAGCGCACGCGATGCGTTGGAGGCGAGCGGATCGTAGGGAGCGAGCATCGGGCCGAAGAAGGCGAGCACGATCAGCAGCGCGAACATCAGGAAGGCGACGAGCGTCACCGGGTTGTCGCGCAGCACGTAGCCGATGTGGCCGAGCGTCGACTGGCGGGCGGGAGCGGGGGCGGTCGCGTCGCTCATCAGTCGGCGAACCCGATGCGCGGATCGATCAGCGTGTAGAGGATGTCGATCACGAGGTTGAGGGCGACGAAGAGGAGCGCCATCGCGAGCACGAAGCCCTGCACGGCGGCGTAGTCGGAGGCGACGAGCGCTTCGACCGCGTAGGAGCCGATGCCGGGCCAGGCGAACACCTTCTCGACGAGCACGTTGGCGCCGAGGGTGAAGGAGAACACCATGCCGAGCGTGGTGATCACCGGCAGCATCGCGTTGCGCAGCGCGTAGCCGAAGAGAATGGTGCGCCACGTCAGCCCCGCCGCCCGCGCCGTGCGGATGAAGTCGGACGACAGCGCCGACAGCATCGCCGCGCGCGTCATCCGCGCGATGGGGGCGAGGGTGAAGAGGGCGAGCGTCACCGCCGGCAGGACGAGCTGCTTCAGCGCACCGAGGAAGGTCTCCCAATCGCCGGCGAGGATGGAGTCGATCAGGAAGAAGCCCGTCACGCTCGGCGGGTCGATGTAGATGAAGTCGAGCCGACCGAGCGGCGAGGGGGCGAGGCCGAGGAGATAATAGAAGACGTAGATCAGCAGGATGCCCGTGAAGAAGGTGGGCATCGAAACGCCGGTGGTCACGAGCACGCGGCAGAGATGGTCGACCCACGAGTTGGGGCGCGTCGCCGCGAGCACCCCGAGCGGGATCGCGACGAGGCAGGACAGGAGCAGCGCGCACAGCGTCAATTCCAGCGAGGCGGGCAGACGGCGCGCGAGATCCTCCGTCACCGGCTGGCCGGTGGAAAGCGACCGGCCGAGATCGCCGGTCGCAAGGTCCCTCACATAGTAGAGGAACTGGGTGGGAAGCGGCTTGTCGAGGCCGAGATTGGCGCGGACCTCCGCGATCGACTTCTCGTCGGCGGTGGCGCCGGCGAAGTAGACCGCGGGGTCGCCGGGGAGGGCGCGGGTCAGCACGAAGCTGATGATGACGACGCCCACCACGACCGGGATCGCCTGGGCGACCCGCTTCGAAATCTGCCTCAGCCGCCCCATGTCAGCTCTTCTTGAGGGTCTTGCCCTCGAGCTGCCGGTGGAACCAGTAGACATAGCCCTCGGCGCCGTGGGTGGCGACGTTCACCGCCGGCTGGAAGAGCGGGATGCGCGGGATGTCCTCGAAGGCGGTCTCGATCATCTTCTTGACGTTGGGGGCCCACGCCGGGTCGTCGACGGGCAGGGGCAGCGTCACCGGCACGAGCTCTTCGATCACCTCGCTCTTGTAGTTCGAGGAGTTGAAGAGGTGGCCGTCGAGGTAGCACCAGTAGAAATAGTAGTCCGGGTAGTTCAGCCAGCCGCCGAAGGTCTCGAGGTGCATCGGCAGGCGCTTCTCGACGAGCGAGGCGGTGCGCCAGTTGGCGCCCGGGATCTTGTTGATCGTGACCTTGATGCCGAGCTTGCCGAGATTTTCGGCGACGAGCAGCGCCGTCGGCTCCATCCAGGAGGTCTGGTCGATGTCGATCGAGAGCGGCACCTCGAAGCCGTCCTTGTAGCCGGACTGGGCGAGGAAGTCCTTCGCGACGTCGAGGTCGGTGTAGTAGGGTGAGGGCTGCGGCCACTCGGTGCTCGTGACGCCGGCCTTCCCGCCCCACAACGGCTTGCCGCGGCCGTAGGCGGCGGTCTGGAAGATCTCCTCGTAGGGGATCGCGAAGGCGACGGCCTTACGCACGTTCGAATCCTGGAAGGGCTCGAAGGCGTAGTTGAGGCCGACGACGTAGATCGCGTTCTCGATGGGGTTGGAGAACACGTCGACGTCCGGGTTCGCGTCGAGCTCGGCGGCATCCTTGTTGGGGATGTCGAAGGAGATCTGCACGTCGCCGCGCTCGATGAGGGCGCGCCGGGTGGCCGGGCTCGGCACCTCGCGCATGATGAGGCGCTGGATCTCGGGAAGCGGCCCCGAGGTCCACTTGTCGTTGCGCTGGTAGACGAGCTGCTGGCCCTGGTCCCAGCGTGCCACGGTGAAGGGGCCGGAGCCGATGGTGTTCTTGTGGGTGTATTCGAGCGCCCAGGGATCGTCGGCGGTGGCGTGCTCCTTGGCGAGCTCGGAGTTCATGATCATCGGGATCGGCACGGCGAGGTCCGGCAGCGCCAGCTTGGACGCCTCGTCGAGGGTGATCACGAAGGTGTAGTCGTCCGGCGCCTCGAACTGGTCGGGGCGCTTGAAGCCGCCGGCGGCCATCTGCGAGGTCGGGAAGCCGCCCACCGTGACGGCGCGGTCGAACGACCACTTCACGTCCTTGGAGGTCACGGGACGGCCGTCGGAGAACACCGCGTCCTGGCGGATCTTGAAGGTGTAGACCTTGCCGTCCTCGGAGACCGTCCAGCTCTCGGCGATATCGGGGTTGATTGTCTCGTAGTCGTAGCTGAGGCCTTCCTCGGTCTCCTTGATGCCGAAGGAGACGAGGCGGTCGTAGCAGTTGACGGCGATCTGGTAGCTCGGCCGGTTGGTGCCGGTGCGATGAATGTCGAGGCTGTTCACGGTGTAGCCGGTCACCGCCACGAGCACGTCGTTGCCCGCCGCGGACGCCGGGATGGCGCGCAGGAAGGGCAGCATGGACGCGGTGACGCCCGCGCCGGCGCCGGCCTTGAGAAGGGATCTCCTCGAGAGAATGTTGCTCATTGTGCTCCGACCTTTGCGTTGGGCGGCTTTGCGCCTGTGTCGCACGGGTGCCCTGGGCACCCATCTTCATCGTTCGAGCATGCGACGCCGCGGTGACGACTTCTAATGCTCATTTTGCAGTGTCGCGCTGCAAGGATTGCACCACCTGCGGAGAGGCGACGGGCGGGGGCCGGGACGATGGACGATACGTCGTGCACCGGCCGTTGTCGCCCCGCGGGCCGGCATGGCCGCGCCCCGCCATCGTGATGCCGGTGTTTGGGCGATCGCATCGGCGCTCGCCGGAGGCTTCCGTCAGGCCGAGAGGTAGCGCGCCGAGGCGAGGCAGTGCGTCTTCACGATATGAAGGAACTCTTTGAGCGTCACGTTTTCGTCCGCGCGGCCCATGGTCACGGGACTCGGGCCGTAGAGGAAGGCGGGGATGTCGCGCCAGCGCCAGTAGCGGCTGTCAGAGCCGCCGAGGCTCGACAGCGGGATCGGCCGTTCCATGCCGAGCTCCTCCACGACGTCGGCGAGGATCTTGACCATCTCGTGCTCGGGATTGGCGAGGCTCGGCGGGTAGGAGTGGTTCACGTCGAGCTCGTAGCTCGCGCCCGGCACCTTGGCGACCACCGCGTCGACGTGAGCGAGCATCTCCTCGCGGGTGAAGCCCCAGGGGAAGCGGATCTCGATCTCGGTGCGGCACTCGTGGGGGATCTGGTTCACCTTGAGGCCGCCGTGGATGGTGCCGATGTTCACCGTCACCGAGCGCACCACCTTGGCGGCGCCTTCGCCCATACCCTTTTCGGTGCCGGCGATGCCTTCGTTCGACAGCAGCGCCCGCGCCACCGCCTCGGGGAGCTCCGGCTCCCGGCCGTGCAGCTCCAGCACCCCGTTGATGATCTCTGTCGCCTGCACGATGGCGTTGGGCGACAGGTGCGGATAGCCCCCGTGGCCGCCCGCCGTCTTGGTCATCAGGGTGAAGCGCAGGGTGCCCTTTTCGAGGAAGCGGATGTTGTTGGTGCCGGACGGCTCGCCGTTGAGGCAGCAGTCGCCGAGCACTTCGTCGGGAAAGGTCTCCATCAGCCACAGCGTGCCCCATCGCCCGCCGGTCTCCTCGTCGGACACGCAGGTGAGGGTGAGCTTGCCCTTCAGCTGATCACGCACGCCCGAAAGGTAGGCATAGGTGATGATCGAGGCCGCGGTGCCGCACTTCATGTCGGAGGCGCCGCGCCCGTAGATGCGGCCGTCCTTGATCTCGCCGGTCCAGGCGGTGCTGTCGTCGATCGGGGCGAACACGTCGATATGGCCGTTGAGCACGAGGTGGCGGCCGGGGGCGCCCATCTCGATCGTGCCGACGACGTTGGGCATGTGCGGCTTGGCGGCTTCGATGCGATGGTCGACGCCCGCTTCGCTCAGCCACTCGCTGATCGTGTCGGCCGCCGGACGCGTGTCGCCGGGCGGGTTGGCGCTCTTCGATTGCAGGAACTTTTGGAAGAAGGAGATCAAATTGTCCTCGTCGCGCTCCAGCGCGGCGAGAAGCTGGGATTCGAGGTCGCTCATGGCATAGTTCCTGCTAGATTCCTGAGTAAGCACGCAAGTGAGAGGCCAAGATGGACAACGCCCCCATATTCGAGGAAGCGACGCTGCGCGTCGATCTTGCCGCCGCCTATCGGCTGCTGGCCCACTATGGCCTCGACGACATGATCTACACCCACACCTCGGTGCGCTTGCCTTCGGAGCCGGGAAAACCCCACCGCTTCCTGATCAATCCCTACGGCATGCAGTTCGACGAGATCCGCGCCAGCGACCTCGTGGTGGTCGATCCGGACGGCTATTCGGTGGCGGGGACCGACAACGTCAACCCGGCCGGCTTCACGATCCATAGCGCGATCCACATGACGCGCGAGGACGCGATGTGCGTGATGCACACCCACACCCTCGCGGGCATGGCGGTGTCGGCGCTCAAGGGCGAGCTCCTGATGCTCAACCAGATGAGCATGGAGTTCTATGGCCGCCTCGCCTACCACGACTACGAGGGCATCGCGCTCGACCTCTCCGAGCGCGAGCGGCTGCAGCGCGACCTCGGCACCAAGCCGGCGATGATCCTGAAGAATCACGGGCTTCTCACCGTGGGGCGCACCGTCGCCGAGGCGTTCTACTACATGTACTATCTGGAAATGGCCTGCCGGATTCAGCTCGAGACGCAGAAAACCGGCGCCGAGATGGACATTCCGCCGGAAGAGGTGATCGCCCACGCCGCTGGCCAGTTCGAGTCGACCGCCCCGAAGGGCACCCGCATGTGGCCCTCGCTGCTGCGCAAGCTCGACCGGATCGACATGAGCTACCGCGACTAGAACTCTTCGCCGCGTCGCCCGGCCCGGCGCGGCCGGCACGCGACATCGGCGCCGCCCGCTGGCGGGCGATCCCAGCTTCCCGCCGACGGGCGCTCGCGTCGCGGCGGCAGACGAGGCCTTCATGCAGGACACCCCCGAAGAGACGCTGCACGACAAAGAGACGCTGCACGACAAGGTGGCGCGGGTCGTCGGCACGACGCGCTATCCGTTTCCCGGCCAGACCGACTGGCACGCGGACTACGTGACCCACATCAACGCGGGCACGCCCAAGCGGGGCATCCCGGCGCCGTGGGGCATGCATTATTCCGACATCTGCGTGGTGGACGGCACCGACCGCGTGCGCGAGGTGGGCGAGGTCGAGCTGGAGCCGGGGCCCGACTGCGTCGCCCACTGGAGCATTGCGTCGGAGGCCGCGGACGACGACACCGATTCGGGTGAGCGTCACTTCTTCGTCTACGTGCCCGCCGGCATGGAGGCGGCGACCAAGACGCTCCTCGACGAGGCGGGCATCTCCTACGCCGGGGTGCGCGGCTTCCGGGAGGTCGACGGCGCCATCGAGGTGGTTCCCTTCGTGACGACGGGCGAGACCAAGGACCATCAGGTGACCCGCGCGGCCTGACCGTGCACCACCCCTGCCTAGAGTGGCCGGCCGGCCACTCTAGGCAGGGGTGGCGGTCGGCTCTAGGCTCGTGCTGCGCCTTTCCGTCCGGCGCCGGTCGCGGCATCGGGCGTCCCACCCGTGCGACCGGCCAACGGTGATGATGCCATGAGCTTCGATCTCATTCTCAAAGGCGGGCGGGTGATCGATCCGTCGCAGGATCTCGACCGCATCGTCGACGTCGCCTTCGCCGGGGGACGGGTCGCGGCGATCGGCGACGACCTCGCAGACGGGGCCGCCGAGGTCCGCGACGTCACGGGCAAGATCATCACCCCCGGCCTCATCGACCTGCACACCCACGTCTATTGGGGCGGCACGTCGCTGGGCGTCGACGCCGATGCCTACGCCCGCGGCGGGGCGCTCACCACGCTCGTCGACACCGGCAGCGCGGGTCCGGGCAATTTCATGGGCTTTCGCCGCCACGTCATCGAGCGCAGCGAGGTCCGCATCCTCGCCTATCTCCACGTGTCGTTCGCCGGGATCTACGGATTCGCACCGCCGCTGATGGTCGGCGAAAGCCACGACTGGCGGCTGATGGCCGCCAAGGAGGCGGCGAAGGTCATCGCGGCGAACCGCGACCTCATCATCGGCGTGAAGGTGCGCATCGGCCGCAACGCCAGCGGCCCCTCCGGCATCGCCCCGCTCGACGTGGCGCTGGAGCTCGCCGGCGAGGTGGGCTTGCCGGTGATGTGCCACATCGACGAGCCGCCGCCGACCTACGAGGCGGTGGTGGCGCGGCTGAGGCCGGGCGACGTGCTGACCCATTGCTATCGACCGTTCCCCAATGCGCCCGTCACCGGCGACGGCGCGCTCAAGGCGGAGGTGGGGCGCGGGCGCGAGCGCGGCGTCTATTTCGACGTCGGCCACGGGATGGGCTCGTTCGCCTGGCGCACGGCGCGGGCGATGATGGCGGCGGGCTTCCCGCCCGACACCATCTCCTCGGACGTCCACGCCTTCTGCATCAACGGGCCGGCCTACGACCAGCTCACCACGATGTCGAAATTCCTGCATCTCGGCATGCCTTTGGCGGAGGTGGTCGCGCGCTCCACCAGCGTCCCGGCGAAGGTGATGCAGCGTCCCGAGCTCGGCACCCTCGCGCCGGGTGCAATCGGCGAGGCGAGCATTATCTCTTTGAAGGAGGGCGTCTTCCAGCTCGAGGACGTCCGCGGCATGGTGGAGACGGCATCGACTCGGCTGTCGGCCGAGGGGGTCGTGCTGAACGGCAGGTGGTGGCACGGCGGCTAGCCGGCACCGCCGGGCTGTCGCCTCCGCCGCGGCCCGCCCGGTCCCTTGTTCGATGACGTTTCTTGTTCGAAAACAACGGCAAGCGAAGAAGACCCATGTTGCTGACGCCTGAACTCGTTGCCCTCAGCATCCGTCCGGAGCCCGACCATGGGCCGGAGCCGGGATGGACCCTGCTGAGCGACGACGATCTCGACGCGTTCGCCCACCGCGTCGACGAGGAGAACGGCCGGGCCGAGCCCATCTGGGTGTTCGCCTACGGCTCGCTCATCTGGAAGCCCGACTTCGAGTCGATCGGCCACATGCGCGCCTCCGCGTTCGGCTGGCACCGCTCCTTCTGCCTGAAGATGACGCGCTGGCGCGGCTCGCCCGAGCAGACCGGGCTGATGATGGCGCTGGAGCGTGGCGGCCGTTGCGACGGGGTGATCTATCGCCTCAGCGAGGAGGACAGGCTCGGTCAGATCCGACGGGTCCTGCGTCGCGAGATCCGCTTCGAGCAGAACGTCGACATGGCGCGCTGGGTCAAGGTGCAGACCGAGGACGGGCCGCGCATGGCGCTGACCTTCTGGGCCGGGCCGACGGGCGAGCGCGTCGCGAGCAAGCTGCCCCTCGAAGACGTCGCTCACATCCTGGCGCGGGCGTGCGGGAGCGTCGGCTCGTGTGCCGAATATCTCTACAACACCGTCGCCCATCTGGAGGAGTTCGGCATTCGCGACCGCAACCTGTGGCGTCTGCAGGAGCTCGTGGCGCACGAGCTCCGCACGATCCACGGCGCCGGCGCGGCGAGCTGACGGCCGGCGCCGTGGCCTTGCCTCAGCGCGGCGCGAGGGTGGCGATGAGGCCGTTCACCATCGCCGCCATCTCCACCGACGCGGCGAAGTCGAACTTGTTGATGGAGATGAACACGCCCACGCCGCGGGTCGGCGCGAAGGCGAGATAGCTGAAGATCCCGTTGGTGCCGCCGGCCTTCTGGATGATGAGCGGGCGGTCCCCCTCCGGCATCATGATCACCCAACCGAGACCCATGGCGTCCATGTGGCCCGATTCGTCCATGCCGTAGACCGGGTCGAGGCCGTCGCGGATCAGATGGGCGGCGTGGCTGAGGGCGCGCGCCTCCGCCCCGCCGGCGCCGAAGCGGTCGAGATTCCACTTCAGATATTTCACCATGTCGTTGGCGGTGGTGTGGACGGAGGAGGCGCCGAACTGGTTCGAGATCACCGCGTCCGGGTCGATCGGCGCCCCGGTCCAGTCGTAGCCGGTGAAGGCGTTGTCGCCGGTCGGCTCGGCATAGCCCGTCGCATCCATCTTGAGCGGATCGAACACCTTCGCCTTCACGAGGTCGGCGAACGGCGTCTTCGCGGCGCCGGCGAGGGCGATGCTCAGAACATCGAAGCCGACGTTGGAGTAGAGGACGCCGGTCCCGGGGGCGAAGAGGAGCGCGTCGTCGCGAAGGTTCGCCGCGAACGAGGCGTCGGAGTATTTCGCGACGCCGTCCGCCGGCGCCAGCTCGCGCGGCAGCCCGCTCGATTGGGTGGCGAGATCGACGAAGCGGATCGCATGGCCGTCGCGCTCGGGCATCGCGTCGACGATCGCGACGTAGGGGGCGACGGGGTCGGTAAGGGCGACGGTGCCGTCGGCGACGAGGTGGGCGAGGGCGAGGCCGGTGATGCTCTTGCTGATCGAGCCGACGGCGATGTCGGTGTCGCCGTCGGGCACGCGGCCGGACCCTTCGGCGACCTCGCCGAAGCCGAACACGGCGCTCTCCCCGCCGCGCACGCCGGCGATGACGAGGCCGGGCACCTCGGTCTGCAGGTGGAAGATCTGTCCGCTGAAGCTGATGGCGTCTTCGAGCAGCGGATCGGCGGCAAGGGATGGCGCCGCGGAAAGCGACAGTGTCGCGAAGGCGGTCAGCAGGCGAATCATCGATCGGGTCCTTTGCAGGCAGACTCAAGGGGCCGGCAACTTAACCGGACCCGGGACCGAGCGACATTCGATTTCGCGATAGGCGTGTGCCGACGTGGCGCCTCAACCGAGCGCGTAGCGGGCGATCTCGAGCCCCGTCGCCGCCTCCACCGGCGGGTAGACCGCCGGGTCGACGACGGAGGAGGAGAGGGGGATCACCGACTTTGCGACGCGCAGCACGAGAAGGGGCATGCCTTCCGAGATCTCGCCGACGCTGAGCGGTTCGCCCGCCGGGGAAAGCGTGGTGATGACGTCGGGGAAGGTCGCGAGGCGCTCGCCCTCGCCGTCCTCCACCGCGAGATATTCGTTCATCACGTGGAGCACATGGCCGCTGTCGAGGGTGAGGGTGCCGATGTCGAACGCCTCGGGCGTGTAGCGCACGGCCTTCTTCGCGACCGTTCCCTCGGCGATGATCGCGCCGCCGGTGGTGGTCACGATGGCGTCCACCACGGCGCGTCCGCCCTTGCCTTCGGCGGCGATGATCGCTTCGCCGAGGCGGATCGCGAGCGAGATGCCGCCGAGCGCGGCGTGGGTCTTCACGTAGGCGGCGCGCAGCGGGTTGCGGCAGGAGGCGATGAAGCCGCCCGACATGTCTGCCGCGGTCCGCAGCACCGGCGACACCTTGGCGGTGGCCCCTTTGACGACGAGCTCGATGTAGCGGTTCTCGGCCCGGTTGCCGCCGACGGCGGTCTGGATGGTGGGCTCCGGCGAGCTCGCCATGCCGAGCGAGCCCATGTCCCCGGTGGGGTGGGCGCGAATGTCGCCGACGGCGTCCACCACCTTGGTGCCGAGGATGGCGGAAGGAAGCCAGGCGTTGAGCGTGGAGGAGCGCCCGTTCTGGCCGATGATGAGGCCGGCGACGGGGGCGCCCAGTGCATCCTGCAGAAGCTCCACCGCCTTCACGTAGTCGACGCCCTGCATCTCCCACGGTGTGGTGGAGGCGGGCGCGCCGATGGCGGCGGCGGTCGCCACCCACGCGTCGGGGTCGAGCTCGTCGATGGACACGAGCTCCGGCGTGCCGACGGCGACGGCGGCATAGCCGAGCTTGCGGCCGTGGTCGGCCCATCCGCCGCCGCCGGCGGCATAGACGGATCCGCCCTTCACCGCGGCTTCCACATGATGTTCGGTCAGAATGAGGCCCATCGCGCTCCCTCGCGGCACGGGCATCCGGGAGGGTGATCCCGCGCCCGGCGCAAAGCCGTGCACGAAGCCTGCCAACTCAAGGACTTGGAGCGATCGCGCAGACGCGCGGAGCAACGCGCTCGGCGGCATCGGGCCGCCCGCGGCGCAAATGTCTTCCCCAGGTCTGAAGAGGGAGTGGCTCCCCGGGCCGCACTGAAAGGCCCAAGGAATAACAAGGCGATAGCCTCTTTCAGGACAGGCGGTGTTCTTCGTCTGTCTACGCGTTTCGGCGTTGGAGTGTCCCACGATCCGCGGCCCTTCATCACGAAGAACGCCGCCCGGGTGGGGGCCCGGAACGGCGTCAATCATCATAGAGTAGAGCAGCAGAGCTCACCCAATATGTACCCCCTGCAGCCCTCGCCGGCAAGGATTCCGAGCATTGGAGGCGCCGCATGAGCGCCCTCCTCACCGCCGCCCTCGCGCTCGCCGAACGCGGTTGGCCTGTCTTCCCCTGCAACCCTGCCGCCGACAAGGCGAAGGGCAAGCAGCCGCTCATCGCGAAGGGCTTCAAAGGTGCGTCGACTGACCCCGACACCATTCGCACCTGGTGGCGCGAGCACCCGGACGCTCTCATCGGCCTGTCGACCGGCCGCGACCTCGGCGCCTTCGTCGTCGACCTTGATCCCCGCGAGGACGACTGCGAGACCCTGTGGCGCAGGCTCGAGGAGCACATCGGTGCCGAACTCGGCGAGCCGGTTGTGGCGATCACTCAGTCCGGCGGCTGGCATCTCTACTTCGCCTGGCCGGACCTCCCGCAGGGTGCGAAGCTCGGGAACCGCGGCGGCCTGATCCCACACGTCGACGTCCGCGGCGCCGGCGGCTATGTTATCGCGCTCCCTTCCGTGATGAGCGACGGTCGCACCTACACGTGGCGCCGCCGTGCCGATGGCGAGCGAGGGCTCACAGCGCCGCCGGCCCCCTCGTTGACTGCATCCTCCGAAGGGGCGCCTTCGCCCCTCAGCGGCCGCCCCAGGCGATGCGTCTAGACGCATCGGAACGGCGTCGGAAATATGCCCTTGCTGCGATGGATGCCGAGATCCAGCAGCTCGCGGCCGCACCGGTTGGCGAACAGAACGATCGGCTGAACCGGGCGGCCTTCGCCCTGGGGCAGCTCGCCGGCGCTGGCGCTCTCTCCGAGGGCGTGGCGCGCGCGGCGCTTGAGGAGGTGGCGGACACCTGGCCGAACCTGCGGAAGAGCCGCGGCACGATCGCCAGCGGCCTCAAGGCGGGCATGGCGCAGCCGCGCGACCTCGCCGAGGTTGAAGCGAAGGCGGCGCCTTCGCGCGGCCGCGCCTCTGAGGGAATGCCTCTCCGTTCAGGCGGAGCGGCGAGCTCCGCCGCCGGAGACCGAGGCAGGCCGTTTCCGGGGGCGCAGGCGGCCGGTGATTGGGTGACGCCGGACCTCACCGTCATCGACGGCGAGGTGCGCAAGGCTCCGCCCTTTCCGACGCATATCCTCGGCGACTTCTGGTCACGATGGGTAACCGCACGAGCAGATGCAGCGTCGGCACCGGTCGACTATGTGGCAGCTTCCCTGCTGGCTTGTGCAGGCGCCGCGATTGCGAACGTGCGGTGGCCGGTCGCCGGCGCCGGGTGGGCGGAGCCGGCGCATCTTTGGGTCGCGTTGGTGGGTTCGCCGTCCGCCGGCAAGTCGCCGGCGATGAAGGCCGCAGTGAGCCTCATCAGCGAGGCCGAGGGGGCGCTTCGCGTCGGCCTGGACGACAAGCTTCGCGCCTGGCGGACCAAGGAGCAGGCGGCGAAGGCGCGGCGCGCAGTGTGGGAGCAGGAGGTTGCGGCGGCCGCTCGCGAGGACCGGGATCCGCCGCCGCTGCCGGCGGACGCCGAGCCGCCGGCGCCGTTCGTCGCGCCGCGCATCCTGATCGCCGATGCCACGAGCGAAAAGCAGGCCGAGCTTGCTGCGGTCCTGCCGCGTGGCCTTCTCCTCGTGAGGGACGAGCTGAGTGGCTGGCTTGCATCCTTCGGCCGATACAGCGGCGACGGCGCAGACCGCTCATTCGCGCTCGAGGCGTGGAACGGAGGCGCCTATGTGGTCGACCGCAAGAAGACGGCGGACCCGATCCGGGTCCGCCACCTGAGCGTGGGCGCGCTGGGCGGCATCCAACCAGATCGGCTCGCCCCGATCATCGACGGTCCCGACGACGGGCTCCCGACGCGGTTCCTGTGGGCATGGCCGGAGCGGCCCCCGGTGTTCCGGATCGCGCGAACCCCGATCGACGACAGCGAGGCCCGCGCCGCGTTCGTCCGTCTGGCGCGGTTGCCGATCGGCACTGATGGGCACGGGAACCCGGAGCCGAAGCGGCTGCCGCTCTGCGAGGATGCCGTTCTCATCCTCGAGGAGCTTGCCCGTGACATGGCCGCGAAGGCGGAGGACATCACCGGACCGCTTGCCGGTGCGCTGGGGAAGGCGCGGGGGCATGCTCTGCGGCTGGCCTGCATTCTCGAGCATCTGGCCTGGTGTGCGGCGCCTGGTGATCCGGAGCCGGAGGGGATCAGCGGAGAAGCGATGCGCCGCGCTGTGGATCTCATCGCGGCCTATTTCGTGCCGATGGCCGAGCGTGTGTTCGGCGATGCGATCATCCCGCCTGCGGACCGGGGGGCGACGCGCTTGGCACGGCATGTCAGGTCTGAGGGGCTGACCGTGTTCAATGCTCGCGAGGTGCGTTTGCGGCTTGGCGGAAGCTTGCGGACTTCTGAAGCGATGCTCGCGGCGTGCGGCGAGCTGGAAGAGGCCGGCCTGATCCGTGAGCTCCATCCTGTTGGTGCCCGAAAGCGGGGGCGCCAGGCGCGGCACTTCGATGTGCATCCCGCCCTCAGCCGCGTGCGCGCGCTGCGAACCGTCTAGGCGCCGGTCGCCGCCACCGGCCTTCGAAAGGCAGGAGAGTTGAAAGGGGGCGCACGCGCCCCCTTTCCGCATGCGCGGGGGCGAGAGCGTGCGACAGCTGAGAGGGCATCTGGCCCTCCGAAAAGAGAACAAAATATAAACACACACTTCAAAACCATCTCTATAGGCCGAAATCTCCGAAATCTCCGTAAATCGCAGACCGTTGATATCGCACGGTTTTTTCGGGGTATTTTTGAAGAGTGCCGAGTCTCCGAAATCTCCGTAAATCGGTCGACCGGGCCGCGCCGGTGTGTGGGGGCTGATTTACGGAGATTTTCGGAGACTAATCGGAGACTCGCTATTCTCCGATAAACCGGCTGTAACTCATTGAAATCACAGGGGCTAGAGATTTACGGAGATTTCGGAGACTAAATCTCACTCAGACGGAGAGGAGGCGGCCGCCGGCAGGGGCTGGAAGGCGTGGACCTGTCGGCGCGGGTCCTTCCTGGGGAGGAGGATGCGGGTAGTTCGCGCCGCAGTGTGGCTCCAGTTACAGACGAGATTGAAGCCTAAACACTCCGTTTAGTGTTTAGGGGTACTGGCGCGTGTATAAGGTGAGAGGGCGTAATTTGTGTCGCAATCGCAGATATTCTCTATCGTACAGAGTATCTGCGATTGGTATCTATTGAACAGACGAAGCGAGTATCAGTTTGCGAAGTCGGCCGCGTTTGGTATGGATGATCCAACATCCATCAACATAACGGTAGCGCGGAGAGAGGGGGCTTGATCTTTGTCAACGTTGTCGACCGCCCAGCTGACTGTTTCTACCCGGTAAATTCGGTCAGCAATGTATACAGTGTCGCCCTTGCGTGGTGCACCATTGGCGTCTAGACATAGGATTAAATCGCCTTCGGCACGCGTATCGCGAAACTCGATCTTCATAGGGTCTACCTTTTAAGTCTTTAGGAATGGCAATTTTTGGCTTTCAATTTTTGAGAATCCTGATACTAGCTCAATTGTCCATCGCATTACTTGTAGATCGGTCTCATTTGCTGTGTCTAGCATGTGTCTTACTTTGGTATATGCATCATTAAGTTGGCTTATGAACTTGGGCCGTACATCGGGATCTATTTCTTTGAGGATCTCGATGAGTGCAGCAATAATAACCGCTACTCCTGCCCCGAGATAATTGTTCATATTACTTGTCTCCTTCTTGGATTTTTATCTGGACTCCTAGCCCGCGGCCACTTTCGTCCGAAACGAACTGAACCCCGGCTGCCTCCAAGGCTCGCTGGATAGCCTGAAGCGTTGACTGCTTGGCGTCACCACCTTTCTCAATGCGGGTCACGGTATTGGCTGTCACGCCTGCCTCCGCGGCTAGCTCCCGCACTCCCCACCCTAGCCCAGCTCTGGCCATCCTCAGTTGAATTGGCGTCATTGGTTCTGGGTCCTTATGCGCGTTGACAGTGTATCGTTTCGAGTGCACTACTAGGGACAAGGTACAAACGCGACGTTACAGGAGCAACGACAATGCCGAACACCACCGTTCCGGCCGACGGGGAAGCCATGCCCGGCGGCGAGCTGACGCCGGATGAAAAGGTCCGGTTGCGCGAATTGAAGGAAGAATTCTTCGCGCTGATTGGGCGTGCGACAGATGCTGAGAACAAAGCCGACGAGGACCGCTTGAAGCGCGTGCAGTTCGAGCGCTTCGTGGGTGACACTATCCTCGACCTGCTGGACAAGATCTCGGCGGAGTTGCAGCCGCGAATTCACCTTCTCGACCTGGCGGTCGGGGGTGACAGCGTGCCATCGGACGATAGAGGTGCCCTCCGCTGGGCTGTCGATGACGTGGGCGGCGTGGTCGACGACCTCTATCTCGACCTCAAGGGGATTAGCCGCATCGCGCACCGGCGGGTCGAGGCTGAGCTTGGTCGGTGGGTGCCGCTGCGGGATGACGAAGAATTCTCGTTGTGCGGGGCCGACGAGAAAGACTGAAAGGGCAGGATCGGCCGGGCAGCTGCGACGTGCGCGAAGCGGCAAGCCCAGGCGCTCGCGCTGTCCTTGGACGAAGCGGCCGATCTCCTCGAGTGGGCGGAAGGCTTTAGGGACACGCTCGACGAAGTGCGGGCGGAGCGCCGAGCGCATTGTGGTGAGGGCTGATATCCACGTTGTGCGCTCACCTACTAGACTTTCTATGAGCCTCGCTATATGCTCACAGAAAATCTAATAGGTGGCTCATGTCCTACACAATTCACGACGGAATGAAGGTGTCCGGCTTCAGCCGTTCTACGCTCGCTGCGGCGGTCGCGAAGTCATGGATTCCGATGCGCCACATGAATGTCGAGAACGGAAAGAAACGCCCCTTCGATAAGACAGACCTTGTTTGGATCCATGTGGTTGCCGGATTGCGCGCGATCGGCGTCCCCTGGGATGCGCTCCCCCAAATCTTCACGGATTGCGGGCTCTTCTCCGACGGCTGGTGCAAGAGCCTGACCGATCTCTTCCCGAATGAGGCTGCCACCCGAGCCCGGTGGGTGAAGGAGTATCCTTCTGCTACACCCGAGGAACTGGCCCCCGTCCTGTGCGTCAGCCATAGCCTGTGGTCGAGCTTCTTCCGCGTGGTTGAGCGCGTGAACGGTGAGGTTCAGCCAGGCGAGTTGCGGGGGCGCATCATGCCGCTGGCGCTCGTAATCGACTTCCTTCGCTCGGGGGACGGGGGCGTCCTGCTGTTCAATCTCGACGAAATCACCGTGATCGTCGAACAGCGTTTGGCGGAATAGCCGAACATGCTTCGCCGCATCGCCTCTGCAATTCGAGGCGCTGCCCCCAAAGGTGGTTCGGTCCGCCGCTCGCTGGAGGCGGCGGCCGGCGGCCGGCGCTGGGAAGAGACCCCCGGCACGGCCGACGCGGCCCGGATGGCGCACCAGGGTGCAGCCCTGGTCGCTGCGCGCGCCTCGGCGCGGGTGGCGAACGATCCGCATCTTACGCGCGCGGTCGAATCGTTGGTTGGCAACCTCGTCGGCACCGGATTCAAGGCGCGGCCGCAGCACCCCGACGACGACGAGCGAGAACGCCTATCGCGGGAGTGGTCGGTCTGGTCGGACATCGCAGACGCTGATGGCCTGGCGAGCTTCGCGGGGCTTCTGGCCGCGGCGACGCGCGACATCGTGGTGCTCGGCGAGGCGTTGCTGGTGTGGACGACGGACCCCGACAGCGGCGAGCCGCAGCTCCGCCGCCTGCACCCCGAGCAGCTCGACCGCACCCGAAACACCTGGTCGGAAGGCGCCTCCCGCATTTCGCAGGGGGTGGAGTTCGATGGCTATGGCCGGATCGCCGCCTATTGGATTCGTCCCGGCGGGCCGGCCGAACGGATCGGTATGATGGCTCAGCCGTCCGTGAGGGTTCCGCGGTCCGACGTGTTGCATGTGTGCCGCCCTCTGGCTCCCGGTCAGCATCGCGGCCTGTCCTGGCTGGCGCCGGTCCTCCTCTCGTCGCAAGAGCTACACGGCTACTACGACGCCATCCTTGAGCGCGCCCGCCTCGGCGCGGCGCAGCCCGGCGCGATCGCCGTCGATCCGGACTTCCTCGAGGGCGGTGGGAAGACGACGGTCGAGACCTTCGGCGGCGCGGGGACGAAGATGCCGCAGGCGTCGTTTTTCCAGCTGATGCCCGGCGAAAGCATGACCTTCCCCAACGTCCCGGATACGGGAGACGTTGAGCAGTTTGCGACCGCGATGCTGCGCATGCTGGCCGCCGGCATTGGCACGACGTTCGAACAGGTGACCGGCGACTACAGCAAGGTGAACTATTCGTCCGCCCGTGCGGCCGCGCTCGAGTTCCGCCGCTTCGCACGCTCCGTCCAAGAGAGTCTGCTTGTCCATCAGCTGTGCCGTCCCGCCTGGACCCGCTTCATGCGGCACCAGGTGCTGATGGGACGCGTCTCGGCGGCTGCCTATCAGCGCGACCCTGGCGCCTACCACGCGGTACGCTGGCTGCCGCCGCACTGGCCGAGCGTCGACCCGGTGAAGGACGCGCAGGCGGCCGTGCTCGATCTGAACGCCGGCCTCCGCAGCCGTAGCGAGCTGGTCGCTGAGCGTGGCCTCGACGCCGAGGAGCTTGACCGCCAGATCGCGGCCGACGCCGAACGAGCGCGAGCGCTTGGCATCACGCTTGGGGCGACCGGCGCATCCATCGAGGAGAGCCCGGAATGAACGAGGTGATCGAGCGCCGGCGCACGATCGCTTCGCCGACGACAGTTGACCGGGAGAGCCGGGAATTCGAGGCCGTCATCGCGACGGAAGCCACGGTTGGCGGCATCATTCTCCGCCTGGCCGGTCTGGCGATCGCCGACAACGTGCCGCTTCTCCTCGATCATCGGGCGGAGGCCAGCGCCACCGTGGGCCGGATGATCGAGCACCGAGCCGAGAGCGGACAGCTCATCGGCCGCTTCCGCCTGTCGAGTGACCCCACGCTTCTATGGCTCGTCTATCGGTTGGCGGATGGCACGCTTTCAGGCCTCAGCGTCGGCTTTCGCGTCGACGCCTGGGGCGGCAGCGAGGCGGGGTCCCGCGTCGCGACACGAGCAACTTTGTTGGAAGTCAGCATCACGCCGACGCCGGCAGATGCGAACACGAGGGTGAGAACCATGGACCCTACGACCGAGCCGGCCGCCCAGAACGTGCCCGAGACCATCATCAACCGCGCCGAGGCGAACCGAGAAATTCGGGCGCTCGCCACCACGTTCGACCTCGGGCCGGCTTTCTCGGACGAGCTGATCGACCGCGGCGCCAGCGTCGAGGAAGCGCTCGCGGCGGTGCGTCGCTCGCTTCGGGACCAGCCGGCGGCGCCCGTGGCACGGATCACGGCAGTGCACCACATCGACGGGCCCGAGCAGTTCGTCACCCGCGCTGGCGAGGCGGTGTTCGCCCGGGCGAACCCTCGCCATGAGGTTTCGGAAGCGGCGCGGCCGTTCGTCAGCATGACGAACCTCGATCTCGCCCGCCACTGCCTTCAGCTCCGCGGGGAGAGTGCCGCCGGCGCGGCGCACGACGTGATCACGCGCGCGCTGCACACGACGAGCGACTTCCCGCAGATCTTCGGCAACGCCATCGGACGCCAGGCGCGCCGGGCCTATGAACTGGCCCCCGACGCGCTGAAGACGGTGGCGCGGCAGACCACGGCCCGCGACTTCCGCGCGAAGACGTCCATCCAGCTGAGCGAGGCGCCGGTGCTCGAGCGGGTGAACGAGAGCGGCGAGTTCACGCACGGCACGCTCAGCGAGGCCAAAGAGAGCTACAGCATCGCCACCTACGGCAAGATCATCGCTCTCTCGCGCCCGGCGATCGTCAACGACGACCTCGGTGCCTTCGCCGACCTCGCGGCGCGGCTGGGGCAGGGCGCCGCCGAGACCGAAGCGCGGCTGAAGATCGGGCTTCTGGAGGCGAATGCCGGAGGCGGCCCGACGATGGAAGACGGCAATGCGCTCTTCCATGCCAACCATGGGAATCTGGCGGGCAGCGGCGCGACGATCTCCGAAGGCACGCTTTCGGCGGCCCGGCTCGCGATGCGCACCCAGGTCGGCCTGAGTGGGCACCCGGTCAACGTCCGCCCCCGCTACCTCCTGGTGCCGCCGGCGCTGGAGACCACGGCGGAGAAGGAAATCGCGCAGATCCAGCCGAGCGCCAGCTCGGATGTGAACCCCTTCGCGGGGCGCCTCGAGCTGCTGGTCGATGCGCGCCTGTCGAGTGCGACGCGCTGGTACCTGATCGCGGACCCCGCGCAGATCGACGGCCTGGAATATGCCTACCTCGAGGGCGAGGAGGGGCCGCAAACGAGCACGCGGGCCGGCTTCGAGGTGGATGGGGTCGAAATCAAGGTCCGCCTCGACTTTGGCGCGGCCTTCTTGGACTGGCGCGGCTGGTACGCGAATCCCGGGGCTTGATCATGAGTGAAACGATCGAACTGCTCGAGGAGCAGCTTGAGAGGCTCCGGGAAGTCCGCGCGAAGGGCGTGGACTCTTACACTATCAACACGGCGATGGGCTCACGCTCGATGACATTTCGCAGCGACGCCCAGCTGGCCGTGGCTATCCGCGATGTCGAACGGCGCATTTCCGCCCTGAGCCGGCCGCGTCGTCCTTTCCTTCAGCTTCGTGTGGATCGAGGTTTGTCATGAAGAACTATGTGCACCGCGGCGACACCGTTACCCTGCCGGCCCCGGCGGGTGGCGCGACCTCTGGTGACGGCGTTCTCGTCGGCACCGTGTTCGGTGTGGCGGCGTTCGACGCCCCGGAGGGCGAGGAGGTGGAATGCACGCTTGTCGGCATCTTCGAGTTGCCCAAGGCAGCCGGCGCCGTCACCGCCGGCGCAAAGGTCTACTGGAGCACGGCGAACGGCAACGTCACGACGACGGCGTCCGGCAACAGCCTCATCGGCGCCGCGATCGCCGCGCGGCAGAGCGGCGACGCTACGGTGAAGGTGCGATTGAACGGCATCACGATCTAGGCTTCCGGCAGGAGAGCCCGGGCGGTGGTCCCGCCTCAAGCGCGCGCCGGCCTGCCGGATGAGCTTTCCCGGCGCGCGCAGACCATCTGTCAGATGAAGGGAAGTCGCCATGGCGCAGCATCAGGACCGCACCGACGGCCGGGCCTATCCACCCTTCGGCATGACGAGGCAGGAAGCGGCGCGCCACCTGATGGTGTCACCGGCGACCTTTGACAGGTGGGTGAAGGAAGGCGTGATGCCAAAGCCCCGGCGGCGGGGCGGCATTGCGCGATGGGTGCGGCTCGAGATCGAGGAAGCGGCCTTGCGGTTGCCGACCGAAGGCGAGGCAACGGACGAGGACAAGTGGCTCGATCGTATCGGTTTGTGACGCGTGACCGCGACCGGCGAGGGAATATCCGGCTCTACTTCCGGCGCCCCGGCCAGCTGAAAGTGCGCCTGCCAGGCCCCGAAGGGTCCGATGCCTTTCTCAAGGCCTATGGCGATGCGCTGGTGGGACGCTTCCCCGCAAAGCCGGCGTCATTGCCGCGAAAGAACAGCACCAGCTTCGAATGGCTGGTCGACCGCTACCAGGAATCGCCGGCCTGGCTTTCGCTGGATGAGAAGACCCAGGTTGCGCGGCGAGGCATCCTGCGGCGGCTCAATCTCGAATTCTGCGACCTACCATTTGCCGCGATGACGCCACGGATCGTGCGGCGCCTGCGCGATCGGAGCGCGGCGCGGCCGAACAGCGCGAATCACCTGGTGAAGATCCTGCGGGGTCTCTTCCGCTGGGCGCTCGAAGAGGACCTTGTCGCCAGCAATCCGGCCGCCGAGGTGGCGTTGATCCCTGTCGTCACGGATGGCTTCCATTCCTGGACGCTGGAAGAGGTGCGCCAGTACGAAGCCCGCCATCCGGTTGGGACGATGGCGCGCCTGGCCTTCGACCTGATGCTCTACACGGCGGCGCGGCGCTCCGATGCGATTCGCCTGGGGCCGGAGCACGTTCGCGATGGCTGGTTCGTGAAGGTGCAGCACAAGGGGCGGAACCGGAAGCCCGTCCACTGGGAAGTGCCCGTGCTGCCTCCACTGGCGAGGAGCATCGCTGCGACCCGGACCGGGGCCGGTACTTTCGTCGTGTCCGAGCTCGGCACGCCGTTCACGGACAAGTCGTTCGGGATGCGCTTCCGTCGCTGGTGCGATGCGGCCGGCCTGAAGCATTGCAGTGCTCACGGGCTGCGCAAGGCAACGTCGGCCCGCCTCGCCGAGCTGGGATGCACCGAGCACGAAATCGCGGCCGTCACAGGCCACACGAAGCTCGAGCATGTCGCGGTCTATACGCGGGCCGCGAACAAGAGGCTTCTGGCGGCGTCAGCAATGGCGAGGCTGGAAGAGAGCGGGGCGACCCGCAAGGAAGAGACTGTCCCACCCGAAGCTTTGGACGGCGAAGGTGGGACAGCCGAAGTCACTAACCCGAAGTCAGGAAAGGACTTTTCCTATGAAGATGGCTCCCCGGGCCGGATTCGAACCAGCGACCAACCGGTTAACAGCCGGTTGCTCTACCACTGAGCTACCGGGGAATGACGCCGTGGCGTTGCGGCGATATAGCAACGCTCTGGCCGACGTGCAACAGCGGATCGCAGCTTGTGAGTGAGCAACCCTTCATCCTCGTCCTCGGCGGTGCACGCTCGGGCAAGTCTGGCTACGCCGAGCGCCTTGCCCGGGCGGGTGGCCGACCCGTCACCTACCTCGCCACCGCCGGCCCCGCCCGCGATGCCGAAATGGCCGCGAGGATCGCCGCGCACCAGGCCCGCCGCCCGCCCGAGTGGGTGACGCTCGAGGTGACTCACGCGCTCGACGAGGCGATTCGAACCGCGCGCGACATCCTGCTCATCGATTGCCTCACCCTGTGGCTCACCAATCTGATGCTCGACGAGCACGACATCGACGGTGCGACCCAATCAGTCGTCGCCGCCCTCGACGCCCGGCGGGCTCCGGTGATCGCCGTCGCCAACGAGGTGGGCGAGGGCATCGTGCCGGCGACGCCGCTCGGCCGCGCCTTTCGTGATCGGCAGGGTATGTTAAACCAGCGCCTTGCCCGCGCCGCCGACACGGTCGTGAAGATGGTCGCGGGCTATCCGCTTGTCGTGAAGCCCAATCCCCACCCGGAGCCGACCCTATGAGCGAGCGCGTTCCCGTCACCGTCGTCACGGGCTTCCTCGGCGCCGGCAAGACGACGCTGATCAAAGGGTTGATCGAGCAGGCGAAGGGGATGCGCATTGGTCTCATCGTCAACGAGTTCGGCGATCTCGGCTTCGACGGCGAGATGCTCGCCTCCTGCCTCGATCCCGACTGCGCCGACGACGTGGTGGAGCTCACCAACGGCTGCCTCTGCTGCACCGTCGCCGACGACTTCGTGCCGGCGCTCGAGACGTTGCTCGAGCGCGCGGACCGACCGGAGAGGATCGTCATCGAGACGTCGGGGCTCGCCCTGCCGCAGCCCCTCATCGCCGCCTTCGCCTGGCCGAGCGTGAAGCCGCGCGTGACCGTCGACGCGGTGGTGACCCTCGTGGACGTGCCGGCCGTCGCCGCCGGCCGCTTCGCCCACGATCCGGCGGCGGTGGAGGCCGAGCGCCGGGCCGACGACAATCTCGACCATCACAGCCCGCTCGAGGAGCTGTTCGAGGATCAATTGAAGGCCGCCGATCTGGTGGTGCTGTCGAAGGTCGACGGCGTCGCGGCGGAGGATGTGGCGCGGGTGAGGGCGCTCGTCGCGGCGGAGATCCGCGAGGGGGTGGCAATGGTCTCGGGGGCGGCGCCGCAGGTGTTCGGCATCGGCGCGGCGGCGGAGGCCGATCCCGCGGCCCGCGACGGCCACCATAGCCACGACGTCGACCACGAGCACGACGATTTCGACAGCCGCGTGCTGTCCGCCCGCTTCGCCAGCAAGGCCGCGGCAGAGGCGGTGATCGCCGCGCTCGCCGCCGATCCCACCATTTTGCGGGTGAAGGGCAGCGTGGCGCTCGCCGACCGGCCGGCGCCGCTCTTCGTGCAGGCGGTGGGGCCGCGCGTCGAGACCTGGTTCGGCCGACCCGGCATGGTGGCGACGGGTCTCGTCGTGATCGGTACCAGCCCCATGAACGAGGCCGTGCTCGCCCCGCTCGGAGAATTGAAAGCCGCCTGATGCATCTTCTCGCCGCCGAAGCCCAGCGCATCGACGACGACGAGGCCGTTGACCTCGACCTCGCTCCCGCCCCCATCGTCATCCTGTCGGCCGCCGACGGGGAGATCACCGCGTTCGCCCATGCTGCGGGGCGGACGGCGGGGCCGGAGGTGCGGCTTGCGAGCCTCGCCGCGCTGAGCCACCCGATGTCGGTCGACATGCTCGCCGACAAGACGCTGCGCCATGCCGAGGTGATCGCGGTGCGCGTGCTCGGCGGCGAGGGCTATTTCGCCTACGGCATCGAGACGCTGCGGCGGGTGGCCTTCGCCACCGGGGCGCGGCTGATCGTGGTGCCGGGCGAAGCGGATTTCGACGAGGCTCTCGCCGCCCGCGGCACGGCGCCCGTCGAGGTCGCCCGCCGCTTCCACGCCTACTGCCGCGAGGGGGGGCCGGAGAACCGCGACCGGGCGCTCGCGACGCTGCGCGCCCTCGTGACGGACGCGCCGATGCCGCCGACGGCGACGTCGGTTCCCGCGGCCGGCCTCTACGCTCGCGGGCGGATGCTGAAGGACCTCTCCGAGCTCGCCGCGATGATGCCCGACGGCCCCGCCGTCGGCCTCGTCTTCTACCGCTCGCACCTGATGGACGGGCAGGTGGGCGGCATCGACGCCCTCGTCGAGGCGCTCGCCGCCGAAGGCCTCGCCCCGGTGCCGATCTTCGCGGCGAGCCTCAAGGACGAGGTGGCCGACCGCGTCGTGCGGCATCTCCTCGACGAGGCGGGGGCGGGCGTCGTCCTCACGACGATGGCCTTCTCGGCGGGCGGGGCGGGGACGGCGCTCGACGATCGCCGCCGCGTGGTGCTCGAAGCGGTGCAGGCGTCGGCGAGCGTGGAGGTGTGGCGGGAAACGAGTGCCGGCCTCGCGGTGCGCGACCTCGCGATGAGCGTCGTCACGCCGGAGTTCGACGGGCGCGTCCTCTCCCGCGCCTTCGCCTTCAAGACGCGTGGCGAGCGCGACGCCCTGACCGGGGCCTTCCCGGTGGACTTCGTCGCCGAGCCGGGGCGCACGCGCTTCGTCGCCTGCCTCGCCGCCGCGCACGCCACGCTGGTGGCGACGCCGTTCGCCGAGAAGCGGGTCGCCCTCGTTGTCGCCAACTATCCGGGCAAGGACGGGCGGATCGCCAACGGCGTCGGCCTCGACACGCCGGCGGCGACGGCGAACATCATCGCCGCCCTCGGCGCGGCGGGGCTCGACGTCGCAGCGGCGCCGCGCACCTCGGCGGAGCTGATGGCGCACCTTCTCGCCGGCCGCGACGCGCCGCCGGAGCGAGTGTCGATCGCCGACTATCGCGCCTTCTTCGCGGCGCTGCCGGCCGAGGCGCAGCGGGCGGTGCTCGCCGAGTGGGGCGCCTCGGAGGACGATCCCTCCGCGACGGGCGAGGGCTTCATGATCCCGGCCCATCGCTTCGGCAACCTCGTGGTGGCGGTGCAGCCGACGCGGGCCTACGAGCGCGACCCCAAGGCGACCTACCACGACCCCGCGCTGGTGCCGACGCACGCCTATCTCGCCTTCTACCTCTATCTGCGCGAGACGTTCGGCGCCCACGCGGTGGTGCACGTGGGCAAGCACGGCAACATGGAGTGGCTGCCCGGCAAGGGCGTCGCCCTCTCCGAGACGTGCTGGCCGGAGATCGCCTTCGGGCCGACGCCGCACGTCTATCCCTTCATCGTCAACGATCCGGGCGAGGGGACGCAGGCGAAGCGGCGGGCGCAGGGGGTCATCGTCGACCATCTGACTCCGGCGATGACCCGGGCGGAAAGCCACGGCGCCTCGCTGGAGCTCGAGACGCTGATCGACGAATATGCCGGCGCCCGGGCGCTCGACCCTCGCCGCGCCGATCGCCTCGCCGGCGACATCATCGAGATCGCGGAGCGCGGGGGCTTCGCCGCGGACCTCGCGCTCGATCTCGGCGGCGATCGGGATGCGGCGATCGCCGCTCTCGACGCACACATCTGCGATCTCAAGGAGATGCAGATCCGCGACGGTCTGCACATCCTCGGTGAAAGCCCGACGGGGCGGCAGCGGCGCGATCTCGTGCTCGCCATCGCCCGGGCGCCGCGCGGGGCGGGTCCCGGCGACGCCTCGCTGATGCGGGCCATCGCCGCCGACTTCGGGCTCGACTTCGATCCGCTCGACGCCGGCGTCGCCCCCTGGGAGGGGCCTCGCCCGGCCGCCCTCGACCGCCTCGCGAGCCCGTGGCGCACCGCCGCCGACACGGTGGAGCGGGTGGAGGACTTCGCCGCCGCCCTCCTCGACGGCGAGGCGGAGGCGGGCCCGGCGGCGCGCACCGTGCTCGACGCTCTCGCTCCGATCGCCGCCGCGCTCGACGTTTCGGGCGAACGGGAGATCGCCGCCGTTCTCGGCGCGCTCGCCGGGCGCTACACGCTGCCCGGTCCCTCCGGCGCGCCGACCCGCGGCCGGCCGGACATCCTGCCCACGGGCCGCAACTTCTACGCCGTCGACATTCGCGGCATCCCGACCCGCGCCGCCTGGCAGATCGGTACGCTCGCGGCGGAGCGGGTGGTGGAGCGCTACGTGATGGAGGAGGGCGACTGGCCGCGCTCCATCGTCCTCACCTGCTGGGGCACGGCCAACATGCGCACCGGCGGCGACGACATCGCCCAGGCGCTCGCCCTCGTCGGCGCCGAACCCGTGTGGGACGGCGCCCGCCTGACGGGCTTTTCCGTGCGCTCCCTCGGCGATCTCGGCCGCCCGCGGGTCGACGTGACGCTGCGCGTCTCCGGCTTCTTCCGCGACGCCTTTCCCGAGCAGATCGCCCTCTTCGACGCCGCCGCCCGCGCCGTCGCCGCCCTCGACGAGCCGGACGACCAGAACCCCGTCGCAAAGCGCTTCCGCGAGGCGGGTGAGGGGGGCGACATCTCCGTGTTCGGAGCGATGCCGGGGGCCTATGGCGCGGGCCTCCAGGCGCTGATCGACACCGGGGCCTGGGAGGGGCGGACGGATCTCGCCGAGGCGTTCGTCGCCTGGGGCCGCTACGGCTACGGCAAGGGCCGCGCGGGCGAGACGGCGGAGCACGCCTTGCGCACCCGCCTCGCCGGTATCGACGCCGTGGTGCAGGCGCAGGACAATCGCGAGCACGACCTCCTCGACAGCGACGACTACTACCAGTTCGAGGGCGGGCTCGCGGCGGCGGTGGAGGCCGCATCGGGGCGGGCGCCCGTCAGCCTTCACGTCGACACCAGTCGGGCCGAGCGCCCCGTCGCCCGCACGCTGGGCGAGGAGATCGCCCGCGTGGTCCGCGGCCGGGCGGCGAACCCCAAGTGGCTTCAGGGCGTCATGCGCCACGGCTACAAGGGCGCCTTCGAGATCGCCGCGACCGTCGACTATCTCTTCGCCTTCGCGGCCACCACCAACGCGGTGGAGAGCCACCATTTCGACCAGCTCTACGACGCCTATCTCGACGACGAGACGGTGGCCGCCTTCATCGCCGAGGCCAACCGGCCGGCGCTGAGCGAGATCGCCGCCCGATTCGCTGAAGCGATCCGCCGGGGGTTATGGTCACCGAAGAAGAACAGCGTTCACCAGCGCCTCGAGGCGCTGCTAGCCGAGGACATCCGATGAGCGAGTCCGATCTCGACGTCCGCCACGCGGAGAAGATGCGCAAGAAGAAGGAGGCGCGGGACAAGATCCTCGCCACCAAGACCATCGAGAAGGGCCTCCTGATCGTCCACACCGGCAAGGGGAAGGGCAAGTCCACTGCCGCCTTCGGCATGGTGATGCGCGCCGTCGGTCACGGCATGAAGGTCGCCGTGGTGCAGTTCATCAAGGGTCGGATCGAGACGGGCGAGAAGGCGGTGCTCGACCGCTTCGCCGATCAGGTGACGGTGAAGCGCATGGGCGAGGGCTTCACCTGGGAGACCCAGGACCGGCAGCGCGACATCGCCGCCGCCCGGGCCGCCTGGGACGCCGCCAAGGAGATGATCGCCTCCGGCACCTACAAGATGGTGCTCCTCGACGAGCTCAACATCGTGCTGCGCTACGACTATCTGCCGCTCGAGGAGGTGGTCGCCTTCCTCCGGGACGAGAAGCCCGAGGACGTGCACGTGATCGTCACCGGCCGCAACGCCAAGGACGAGCTGATCGAGATCGCCGACCTCGTGACCGAGATGACGATGGTGAAGCACCCGTTCCGCTCCGGCGTGAAGCCGCAGGCCGGGATCGAGTTTTAGGCAATATGCGAGAGGTGAGCACCGAGCGCCGAAGCGCCCGGTGTCGCGATGGTCGAGCCGCTGCGGGCCTCAGCGTGGCGCTGGGATCAGGGGCAGGGAACCGGCTCGCCGTATTGGTTGACGCAGCGCGAGGACGGCGTGGTCGCCGCGCCGAGAACCGCACCGCCGACCGCGCCGACCGCCGCACCCGCGAGCGCGCCGCCCGCATCGGCACCGGCCACCGCGGCGATGGTCGCGCCGGTCGCCGCGCCGAGCGCGCCGCCGACGAGTGCACGGTCCTGCTGGTTGGTCGAGTTGCATGCCGCCAGCGCCGTCACGAGGCTCAACGCCAGAATGATCTTTTTCATGATACACCCCCTTAGCCGGCCCGCAGACATGAGGTCGGCCGACAATTCCTCATCTTGCCAGCCGGCTTAACGGCAGATGAAGGAAAATCCACCTCTCGGCATGGGAAATCGTTTGACCGTCCCCGCGATCATGATTCAGGGCACCGGGTCGGACGTCGGCAAGTCGCTGATCGTCGCCGGTCTTTGCCGGCTGTTCGCCCGGCGTGGCCTGCGGATTCGCCCCTTCAAGCCGCAGAATATGTCGAACAACGCCGCGGCGACGCCGGACGGGGGCGAGATCGGCCGGGCGCAGATGCTGCAGGCGCGCGCCGCGGGGGCGGTGCCGAGCGTTCACATGAACCCTGTGCTTCTGAAGCCACAGTCGGAAACCGGGGCGCAGATCGTGGTGCAGGGCCGCGCCGTCGCGAGCGCGCGGGCGCGCGACTACGGCGCCATGAAGGGACGTCTCCTGCCGCAGGTACTGGAGAGCTTCACGATTCTGGGCCGGGACGCCGATCTCCTGATCGCGGAGGGGGCGGGGAGCCCGGCCGAGATCAATCTTCGCGACGGCGATATCGCCAACATGGGCTTCGCCGTCGCGGCGGGGGTTCCGGCGGTGCTCGTCGCCGATATTGGCCGGGGCGGGGTGATCGCCAACCTCGTCGGCACCCACATGGTGCTCCCCGCCGCCGACCGGGCGATGGTCGCGGGCTTCATCGTCAATCGCTTTCGCGGCGACGTGTCGCTGTTCGACGACGGGGTCGCCGCCATCGAGGCGCGGACCCGTTGGCCCTCGTTCGGCGTGGTGCCGCATTTCGCCGAGGCCGCGGCGCTTCCGGCCGAGGACACGCTGGGCCTCGCCTCGGGTTCCGCCCACGGCGCGCTCAAGGTGGTGATGCCGCGCACCCCGCACATCGCGAATTTCGACGACGCGGACCCGCTGCGCCTCGAGCCGGAGGTCGACTTCGTGCTCGCCGACCTCGCCGACCCGCTGCCGGCCGACGCCGACCTCGTGCTCCTGCCGGGCTCGAAGTCGACCATCGCCGACACGCGGGCGCTGAAGGCGGCGGGGTGGGACATCGACTTGCGGGCGCACCTGCGGCGCGGCGGCCGGATCCTGGGTCTCTGCGGCGGCTACCAGACGCTCGGCCGCACCATTGCCGATCCCGACGGGCTCGAAGGGCCGCCGGGGGAGATGACCGGCCTCGGCCTTCTCGACGTCGAGACGGTGCTGTCGGCGCCGAAGACCACGCGCCAGACCCGCGGCACGTCGCTGCTGGCGGGGGCGGAGGGGGCGCCGGTCGAGGGTTACCGGATCCACATGGGGCGCACCGCCGGGCCGGACTGCGCCCGCCCGGCGGTGCGGCTCGAAGAGGGCGTCGACGGCGCCACGTCGCCCGACGGCCGGGTGTGTGGACTCTATCTCCACGGCCTCTTCGGCTCGGACGCGTTCCGCGCGGCCTTTCTCGGCGGCTTCGGCGTGGCGGCCTCGCTCGCCTACGAGGCGCGGGTCGACGCGGCGCTCGACGGCCTCGCCGATCACCTCGAGGCCTCGCTCGACGTCGAGGCGCTGTGGCGCGTCGCTCAGGCGAGGGCGGCGGCGAGCGCGAGGAGGGCGTAGAGCCCCGCCTCGATCAGCCCCACCTGGCGCGAGAGGGCGAGGCCCGCCCGCACGTCGCTCCGGTCCGGGGCGCGTCCCCCGGCGTTGAGGCGGACCCCGTCGACGAGGCGCCCAGCATAGGTGCGTGGGCCGCCGAGCGAGACGCCGAGCGCGTGGGCGAAGGCCGCCTCGGGCCAGCCGGCGTTGGGCGAAACGTGCCGGTCCGCATCCGCCTTGATGGCGGCGAAGCGGTGGCGCAGCGCGGGTCGCGCGAGGATCACCAAGGCGGCCGTGAGGCGGGCGGGCACGAGGTTCATCAGATCGTCGAGCCGGGCGGCGGCCGCGCCGAAGGCCTCATGGCGGGGCGTGCGATGGCCGATCATGGAATCGGCGGTGTTCACCACCTTGTAGACGACGAGCCCCGGCAGCCCCGCGACCGCGAGCCAGAAGAGCGGCGCGACGACCCCGTCGGAGAGGCTCTCGCTCAGCGTCTCGATGCTGGCGCGGGCGATGCCCGCCTCCTCGAGGCTCGCCGTGTCGCGGCCGACGATCATCGCGACGCGGCGCCGCGCCTCGGCGAGCGTTGGGGCGTCGGCGACGGCGGCGACGTGCTGGTGCAGGCTGCGGTGAGCGATGAGGCTTGAGGCGAGCGCCGCCTCGACGAGGAGGCCGACCGGGCCGGGCAGAAGCGCCAGCGCGCCGGCGACGACGGCGGCGAGAAAACCGAAGCCGAGGGCGAGGGCGGCGATGGCGAGGACGCCCTTCTGCCGCCGCGCCGCTCCCCGGTTGAGCCGCAGGTCGAGCGCGTCGATCGCCTTGCCGAACCAGGTCACCGGGTGGCCGACGCGCTGCCAGAGGGTGGGCGGATCGCCGACGATCGCGTCGATCAGGATGGCGAGGACGACGAGCGCCATCCGTCAGACCCCGAGCGCGGCGCGCGTTGCGAGGAGGCTTTGGGCGAGCCGCGGCAATGCCGCGCCGGGCAGGCCGAAGCGCAGCCGGTCCGGCGCCTCGGTGAAGCGGCGGGTCCAGATGCCCCGCTCGGCGAGGCGATGGTGCCAGGCCGCGGCCTGATCCGTCTCGACGAGGCGGAAGAGGTCGGTGCCGCCGACGACGGCGAGGCCGGCGGCGGCGAGGGCGCCGTCGAGGGCGATGCGCTCCTCGGCGAGACGCCGGCGCATCGCGGCGGCCCATGCCGCGTCGGCGAGGGCGGCGCGGCCGACGGCGAGGGCTGGCCCGCTGACGGCCCAGGGGCCGAGCGCGTCGGCGAGGGTGGCGATGTCGGCGGCATCGCCGATCGCGAAGCCGAGGCGCAGGCCGGCGAGGCCGTAGAACTTGCCGAAGCTCTTGAGGACGAGCGTTCCCGGCCGGCCCGCGGCGGTGGCGGCGGGATCGAGATCGCCGAAGGCCTCGTCGACGATCACCCGCGCCCCCGTCGCCGCGGCGAAGGCGGCGATCTCGGCGGCGGGCGTGCGCCGCCCGTCGGGATTGTTGGGGGTCACCACGACGGCGACGTCGGCGCCCTCGGCTGCGGCGAGATCGGGCACCTCGACCACCTCCGCGCACCGGCGCCAGGTGGCGGCGTGCTCGCCGTAGGTCGGCCCCACGACGGCGACGCGGCGCGCCGAAAAGAGGCGCGGCAGCCACTGGAGGATCGCCTGGGTGCCCGGCGCCGCCGCGATCGCGGCGGAGGCCGGAACCCGATAGGCCTCGCGTGCCGCCGCGAGGCAGCCGGCGAGCATCTCGGACTGCGGCAGCCCGGTCATGGCATCGAGCGGGACGGTCGCGGGATAGGCGTGCGGATTGATACCGGTGGAGAGGTCGAGCACTGCCTTGCCGCCCGCCAGGTGGCGCGCCTCGGCGAGATCGCCGCCGTGGGAGACGCTCACGGGGCGCACCATCGCATTCTGGGGAGAGGCATCGCGTCTCGTCGTCGTTCGGGGCGGGCGACCGGCGGTGGACGACGTCCGCCGCGGGTCTTCGGGGGGCTGCTCGTCGAACCCATAGCAAATCCGCGCCCGATCGCAGAGGGGGGGCGGACGATCGCCGCGATCGGCACCACCCTCGGCCTGCGGCCGGCCGGAACGTTCGGTCGAATAGGTCGGCGGGTGGGGTTTTCCGATCGCCCCGGCGGCGGCTAAATCCTTGGCGCAGGGATCATTCGCCGGTCCCGGCCGACAAGAGGACGAACCATGGAGCTTTCCCTCGCCGGACAGGTCGCGCTCGTCACCGGCGCGTCGAGCGGGCTCGGCGCCCACTTCGCCCGCACCCTTGCCGATGCCGGGGCCGACGTGGTCGTTGCGGCACGCCGCCGCGACCGGCTCGACGAGCTCTGCGCCGAGATCGCCGACGACGGCGGGACCGCCGCGGCCGTCGCGCTCGACGTGACCGATCCCGCCTCCGTCGTCGCCGGCTTCGACGCGGCGACCGAGGCGTTCGGCGTGCCGACCGTCGTCATCAACAACGCCGGCGTCACCACCACCGGCGCGGCGATCGACCTCGACGACGCGGACTGGGCCCGCGTCGTCGACACCAACCTCACGGGCTGCTTCACCGTGGCGCGGGAGGCGGCGCGGCGGATGCGGGCGGCCCAGTCCGGCGGCAGCATCGTCAACATCGCCTCGATCCTCGGCTTTCGCGTCGCCGGAGCGCTCGCCCACTATGCGGCGGCGAAGGCCGGGCTCGTGCAGCTCACCAAGTCGCTGGCGCTCGAATGGGCGCGCTACGGCATCCGCGTCAACGCGCTCGCCCCGGGCTACATCCTCACCGACATCAACCGCGACTTCTTCGCCACCGATGCGGGTGCCGCGATCGTCAAGCGCATCCCTCAGCGGCGCCTCGGCGAGGTGGAGGAGCTCGATGCGCCGCTTCTCCTCCTCGCCAGCAGTGCGTCGAGCTACATGACCGGCAGCGTCATCACCGTCGACGGTGGTCACCTCGTGTCCTCCCTCTGAGGGTGGCAAGAACAAGAAGGAAACTCCATGGACTTCTCTCACAGCCCCAAGGTGGAGGCGATGCGCGCGCGCCTCTCCGCCTTCATGGCCGAGCACGTGGCGCCCGCCGATGCCGCCTGGCACGAGAGCGCCGCCCGCGGCGTCTTTCCCGAAGCGCTCGTGGACGGACTCAAGGAGAAGGCGAAGGCGGAGGGGCTATGGAACCTCTTCCTCCCCGGCCTCAAGGACGACGAGCCCGGAACGCGTCTCACCAACGTCGAATATGCGCCGCTCGCCGAGATTATGGGCCGGCTGCCGTGGGCGCCGGAGGTGTTCAACTGCAACGCCCCCGATACCGGCAACATGGAGATCCTGCACCTCTTCGCGACGCCGGAGCAGCGCGAGCGGTGGCTGATGCCGCTGCTGAACGGGGCGATCCGCTCCGGCGTGTCGATCACCGAGCCGGACGTCGCCTCCTCGGACCCGACGAACCTCGAGACCACCATCGTGCGCGACGGCGACGACTACGTGATCAACGGGCGCAAGTGGTTCACCACCGGCGCGCTGCATCCGAAGTTCGCCTTCACGCTGGTGATGGGCATCTCGAACACCGAGCCGGAGGCGCCGCGCCACGAGCGGCACAGCTTCGTCATCGTGCCGGCGGACGCGCCGGGTCTCACCGTGGTGCGCAATTTGCCGATCATGCAGCACTTCGCCGTGGAGGGGCACTGCGAGGTGCGCTTCGACGACGTGCGGGTGCCCGCCTCGAACATCCTCGGCGAGGCGGGGGCGGGGTTCGCAATCGCCCAGGCGCGGCTCGGGCCGGGGCGCATCCACCACTGCATGCGCACCATCGGCCAGTGCGAGCTGGCGCTGGAGCTGATGTGCGAGCGGGCCCTGTCGCGCTCCACCTTCGGCCGCCCGCTCGCCGACTACGCCAACCTCCAGGACTGGATCGCGATGTCGCGCATCGAGATCGATCAAGCGCGCCTCCTCAACCTCCACGCCGCCTGGACCATGGACACCAAGGGCAACAAGGCGGCCCGCACCGAGGTGTCGGCCATCAAGGTGGCGGCGGCGCAGCTCCAGACGCGGGTGATCGACCGGGCGATGCAGGTGTTCGGCGCCATGGGCCTCACCGACGACACGCCGCTCGCGGGCCTGTGGACCTGGGGCCGAGCGCTGCGCTTCATCGACGGGCCGGACGAGGTGCACCTGCGCGGCATCGCGCGCGCCGAGCTGAAGGCGGCGGGCGCGCGCCGGCAGGGTGGCGGCTGAGCCTCCGGCGCAGCCCGGCGGCGGGCGCATATCGGCTCCTCTCCAAAATGCCGCGGGCGAGAATTGACAGCGTGCCGATGCGGCTCAACCATCGCGCCGACGGCCGCTATTCCGCCTGCCGCCGACATCATGGATGATGGAACATGACGTTCGCTCTCAGCCGCCGCACGCTTCTCGCCTCCACCGCCGCCGTGGCGCTCCCCTCGTGGCTGCGCGTGCCGGCGGCGTTCGCCCAGACCAAGGGGGGCACGCTCGTCGTCGCCGCCGACACCGAGCCGCGAAGCCTCAACCCGGCGATCGTCGCCTCCAACGGCGTCTTCTACGTCGCCTCCAAGGTGGTCGAGCCACTCGCCGAGATGGACTATCAGACGGGCCTGCGCCCGCTGCTCGCGAGGAGCTGGGACGCCTCCGACGACGGCCTCTCCTTCACCATCCACCTGCGCGAGGGGGTGACGTGGCACGACGGCGAGCCCTTCACCGCCGCCGACGTCGCCTTCTCGGCGATGGAGGTCTGGAAGCCGCTGCAAAATCTCGGCCGCGTGGTGTTCAAGGATCTCGAAACCGTCGACACCCCGGACGACCACACCGCGATCCTGCGCTTCGCCGTGCCGACGCCGGGCCAGCTCATCGAGAACGCCCTTCCGGCGCTGACGTCGGTGCTGCCCAAGCACGTCTACGCGGATGGCGACATCGCCGAGAACCCGGCGAACCTCGAACCAATCGGCACGGGCCCCTTCAAGTTCGCCGAGCACAAGCCGGGCGAGTTCTACCGCCTCGTGCGCAACGAAGACTATTGGGAGGAGGGCAAGCCCTATCTCGACGAGATCGTCTACCGCGTGCTGCCCGACGCGAGCGCCAAGTCCGCCGCGATCGAGACGGGGGAGATCGATCTCACCGCCTTCTCCGCCGTGCCGCTGACCGACCTCGCCCGGCTCGAGGCGACCGACGGGGTGACGGTGATCCCGGGCGGCTACGAGGGCATCACCTACGACCTCACGGTGGAGATCAACCACCGCAACCCGATCCTCGCCAACGTGGACGTGCGCAAGGCGATCGCCCACGCCATCGACCGCAACTTCATCGTCGACGTGATCTTCCTCGGCTACGCGCGGGCGGCGACGGGGCTGGTGCCGGCGAGCGCTGAGGCCTTCTATACCGACGACGTCACCCTCTACGACTTCGATCCCGCCGCCGCCGAGGCGCTGCTCGACGAGGCGGGCTATCCGCGGGGGAGCGACGGGACGCGCTTCAGCGTGAGCCTGCGGCCGGCGCCCTGGTTCAACGAGAGCCGCGCCGCCGGCGACTACGTGAAGCAGGCGCTGCAGCGGGTCGGCATCGCCGTGGAGCTCGTGAGCGCCGATCCGGGCGGGCACATCAAGGCGGTCTACACCGATCACGACTTCGATCTCGCGATCGGCACGCCGGTGTGGCGCAACGACCCGGCGATCTCCACCACGGTGCTCTATCAGGGCGGCTTGCCGCCGGGCGTGCCGTTCGCCAACCAGTACGGCTACGACAGCGCCGAGATGAACGAGCTCATCGCCGCGGGGGCGAGCGAGGTGGACCCGGCCGCCCGCGTCGCGATCTATGCCGACATGCAGCGCCTCGCGGCCGACGAGCTACCGCTGTTGCCGCTGGTGGAGTTCACCTTCACCACGGTGGCGCGCGAGCGGGTGCAGAACGTCGCCAACAACCCGCGTTGGGCGACCTCGGGCTGGGCGGACGTCTGGCTCGACGCGTGAGGGGGGCGGCAGAGGCCGCGGCCCGCATCGGCGCTGCTCTCGGACAGCGCGTCGTCGTTCTCCTCATCGTGGCGGTGGCGGTGTTCGCGCTGCTCGAGGTGGCGAAGGGCGACGCGGTGGACGCCTACCTCGCGCAGACCGGGGGCGGCGATGCCGGCTATGCCGAGACGCTGCGGCAGAGCTTCGGCCTCGCCGGCACAGTGCCGGACCGCCTCTTCACCTATCTCGGCCGTCTCGTCCGCCTCGATCTCGGCACGTCGGTGGCGTTCGGGCGACCGGTGACGCAGGTGCTCGCCGAGCGCTTGCCGATCACGCTGATCCTGATGGGAAGCGCCCTGCTGATCACCTCGGTGGTGGGCACGATCCTCGGCATCGTCGCCTCGCGCCGGCCGGGCGGGGTGGTGGACACGCTGGTGATCACGGTGGCGCTGGTGCTCAACGCGACGCCGGGTTTTTTGGTCGCCCTCGTCGGGCTCCTGGTGTTCGCGGTGATGCTGCGGTGGCTGCCGGTCGGGGGGATCGGCACGATCGGGCGCGCCGAGGGGTCGCCGGCACTCGACATGGTGCGCCACCTGGTGTTGCCGGTGAGTACGCTGGCGCTCACCTATCTCGCCCTCTACGTGCGCGTCACGCGGGCGGCGATGATCGAGATGGCGGGGGCCGACATGGTGCGCACGGCGCGGGCCAAGGGGCTCGGCGGCCGCCGTCTTCTGCTGCGGCACGAGCTGCGGCCGGCGCTGATGCCCATCGTCACCCTCATCGGCGTGCAAGGCAGCGCGATGCTCGGCGGCTCGGTGGTGGTGGAGACGGTGTTCGCGGTGCCGGGCTACGGTAGCCTCGCGGCGATGGCGGTCGCCCAGCGCGACACGCTGCTTCTCGCCGGGGTGGTGCTGTCGGGCGCGGTGCTCGTCGTCGCGGTCAACGCCCTGGTCGACATTCTCTACGGGGTGATCGACCCGCGCGTGCGGCTCGCCGGGGCGGCGGGAAGGGGCTGAGATGCGCGTCGCCTCGCTGATCGGAGGGGGCCTCGTATGCCTGGTGGTGCTCGTGGCGGTGTTCGCCTCGCAGATCGCCCCGGGCGATCCGGCGGCGATGGTGGCGCGGCCGATGCTGCCGCTCTTCTCGCCCGGCCACCTCTTCGGCACCGACCAGTTCGGGCGCGACGTGTTGGCGGGGGTGGTGCACGGCGCGCGGATCTCGCTGCTCGTGGGGGTGGCGGCGGCGCTCGCGACGCTCGGCCTCGGCACCGCCGTCGGGCTTGCGGCGGGCTTTCTCGGCGGTTTCGCGGACGCCGTCGCGATGCGCGTCACCGAGGCGTTTCAGACGGTGCCGACCTTCTTGCTGGCGCTCGCCCTCTGCGGCGTGATGGGAGCCTCGCTCACCACCATCGTCGTGGCGATCGCGATCGCGTCGTGGCCGCTGTCGGCACGGCTCGTGCGCGGCGAGGTCCTCCGGTTGCGCACTCTCGAATATGTCGATGCGGCGCGGATGGCGGGGCTACGGCCGCTCTCGATCGCGCTCACCGTGGTGATGCCGGGGGCGCTGGTGCCGGTCGCGGCGTTGTTCGGGGTCACGGTCGGGGAGGCGATCCTGGTGGAGAGCGCGCTGTCGTTCCTCGGCCTCGGCGATCCCAACGTGTTCAGCTGGGGGGCGATGGTCGCCAACGGGCGGACGCTGATGCGGACGGCGCCGGCGGTCGCGCTGCTGCCGGGAATGGCGATCGCGGTGACGGTGCTCGGTATCAGCCTGCTGGGCGATCGATTTGCCACGCGGCAGCGGCCGTCATAGCCGTCTCCGCTGGCAATCGTCTCAAAACGCGGTGTGCGGTGTGGACGGGCGTGGTCCGCGCTGGGCGCGCTCGGGCCTCATGCCGGTGCGCCGGGGTCTGGTCGCGCCGTGGCGCGGCAGGATCAAACGTCGCGCTGGAACGGGCGACTGCTGTGACGGCCACCGAGGCCGTGGGAGCTCGAGGAGGCGACGAGCGAGAGATTGGGGACGTCCGCCTTCTCGCTCCGATCGTCGTCGCGGCGCTGTTCGGCCGGAGGCGCGATCTCGCACGGCTGACGCTCGCAGATGAAAGCGTAGCCGGCGAAGCGCTTGGCGTCGATCACGTCGTAGCCGAGGCGCTGGCGCAGCTTCTTGCGCAGCTTGCTGATGTGACCTTCGATCACCGTCTCGTCGACGTTCTCGTTGAAGAGGCCGTAGATGGCGTTGAAGAGCTGCGTCTTCGTGATCCGCCGGCGCCTGTGTTTGACGAGATATTCCAGGATCTGGCGTTCGCGGCGGGGCAGCTCCAGCGGCTCGCCGTCGACGGTGGGGTCGCGGGAATCGAAGTAGACGGTGAGGCGGCCGAAGTCGGCCTGCTCGCGCGCGTCGTTGGAGCGGCGCCAGATGGCGTGGGCGCGGGCGACGAGTTCGCGCACCGGCGCGGGCTTCTTTACCACATCGTCGACCCCGACGTTGAAGAGAGACAGCGTCTCGTCGAGGCCGCGCTCTTCCTTGAGGGCGATGATGGGGGTCTTGCCGCGCGGGCGGATGAGGGCCGGGATTCCGAGCCGATCCTCCGTCTCGCCGACGATGATGGCTTGGACGGCGTTGATGTCGCTGTCGGACAGCGACTGGAGCCAATCGACGAAGTCGTGACCGGCGAACGTGGTGCACGCGAGACCTTCGCGGTCAAACCCGGACTTGTAGCCGTTGGCGACGACATCTCGAGAATCGATGACGATGTACACGGTGCGTTACCTTTCGATTGTGGCGCGGGCGCTCGGCTCGATCGCAGGCATGGAATGAGCGTTCTCGCCATCTCCTGATCGGATCGAGGGGGCCTGGTCTGTCGAACGAGACGAGCATGGACGGACCTTAATCCAATTGCAACCATATATTGCAACCAGCGGGCGAAAATTCGCCTATTAGATGATTCGTGAGCCATGCAGGGGGTGCGTTGCGTGCCCTCGCATGGAGAATGGACGTGCACAGAGCCGCTGGTGCTGCGCCGATAGGTCCCGTCCCGACGGAAGGTGGTCAGGCCGGCTGGAACACCGACTCGATTTTGCCCTTCAGCGTCTGCGCATTGAAGGGTTTCACGATGTAGTTGTTCACGCCGGCTTTCTTCGCGGCCACGACGTTCTCCGACTTCGCCTCCGCCGTCACCATGATGAAGGGGAGCTCGGCGAGATCGGGATCGGCGCGGACCTGCTTCAGCAGCTCGTATCCCGTCATCGGTTCCATGTTCCAATCGGAGATCACGAGACCGTATTTCTTTTCCTTGAGCTTCTGAAACGCCTCGCCGCCATCGGCCGCATCGTCGACGTCTTCGAAGCCGATCTGCCGAAGCAGGTTCTTGATGATGCGGATCATGGTTTTGTAGTCGTCGACAACCAGAACGGGCATCTTGAGATCGAGAGACATGGAGCGCTCCGCGAGTGAGTAGGATCGGGTATGGCGGTTTTTCTTTCAGCCAGTGTTTTAGTCGAGAGCGCTTGCTTGAGCCTGTCAGTGAGCCTTGCTCCGACCTGAGAACACACGCCGAGCCAGATTGTAAACGCACTTCATGCGTGTATCATGCCGCCGTGTGTAGAGGGGAGCCGACGAACTATGCCCAGACCATACAGGGTCGAGATTGCTGAGGCGAAGCGGCTGGCTGGCGGCTCGCCGATGTCGCATCAGGTGGACCATATTCTGCGCGAGCTCCACACGCTCCGCGGCCAGTCCACCAAGAGCGAGCCCGTGGAGAACGCCATCGCCCTATGGAGCGGCGTCGACGACATCCAGAAGCGCATCGAGGTGACGAAGAACGAGATCGGCGCGCTCTACGCCCACGGCGTGGCGGACGCCGGCAACAGCCGGGCTGCGGACGAATTGCGGGCCGTCGTCACCGGAACCGAGAGCGCCACCGACACCATCCTCGCCGCGGCCGAGACCATCGACAATCTGGTCCAGCCGGCGCTGAGCGGCCCGCCCGGGCCCGGGCGGGAGAAGGCGCAGACCATCGCGGACGCCGTGGTGCAGATCTTCGAGGCCTGCAACTTCCAGGACATCACCGGTCAACGCATCGCCAAGGTGGTGGATTCGCTGCAGTTCATCGAGGAGCGCATCGGCTCGATGGTGGACGTGTGGAAGACGCTGGACCTCACGATGCCGGTGGAGCCGCGCAAGGAGAAGACCGATCGCGACCTCCTCAACGGGCCGGCGCTCGAGAGCGATCACGGGGTGGTCAGCCAGGACGACGTGGACGCGCTGTTCGGCTGACGGAGCGGCGGCGATCTTCCGCACGCCCCGATGGCCGACCGTCGGGGGACACACACGAGCGCATTCAGGACGGGGCGAGGCCCGGTCATCCGCCCGGAATGCGCGATCGGGACGACAGCAGCGGAGGGATCGATCAGCGCGAGTTCATCGCACCGGGCTCCGCGCGCAGGATCATCCGCCGACCGCGGCTCATTCGAGGCTAGACGAGGCCGAGCCCCCAGGCGCTCGCACCGAGAAGCGCCAGGATCTGCAGCGCGAGGATGGCCCGGAGCAGCGAGCGAAACGGCTCCTTGCGCGTCTTGTGGTGCACCGTACGGGAGACGGCCACCATCGCCGGAGCCCCGCCGAGAGCGGCGAGCGTCAGAAGCGCCCGCTCCGGAACGCGCCGGCGCCCCGCGATGGCCGCCCGCTTGTCGGCGACGAACACCGCGACACTCGCAACGTTGATCAGCAGCACGAAGGTGGCGAGCGCCACAAGAAGACCCACGACGACGCCCCGCCACCCGATGGCCGGCGGGATGGCTTCGAACATCCCCGTGGCCTCACCTCAGCCCCGTCCCGATCGCGTCCGAGGGGACGCGGCGGGCGGTGATCGCTCGGCCCGTGGCGGACCTGACGATCAGCGCGCTTGTGGCACACCGCTCCCCAGGCTGTCGAGAATTGCCGCTGCGACCCGCGCCGTGTCGGTGTGGTGCACCATGTGACCGGCCTCCGCGATCGGCACGAAGCGCGCGTGCGGGCAGGCGCCGGCGAGGCGGGCCGACTGAGACGCGGTCGGGAAGATCTGGTCCTTCTCCCCGGCGATCAGCGTCGTCGGTACGGCGAGCTCGCCATAGCGGGAGGAGAGTTGCTCCACCGCCGGCTCCATCGCCGCGATGTCTCTGAGGCTCGCGTGGAGCTGGCTCGGGCGGGACGCCATCGATGGCGAAAACAGCGCGTTGAAGGCGTCCGTCGGCTCGTCAGGCGCAAACATCCGCCGGATCAGCGACGGCATCGCCGCCCGTGCGAGGCTCGGCATCACGGTCGAGCGCAGCACCCGCCCCACCCCCGGCACGGAGGGGAGGAGGCCGCCCGCTCCGGCGACGGTGGATCCCGCAAAGAAGACCCCGCCGACGAGCACCAGCGCGCGCGCCGCGGGCGGGCGGAAGAGCGCCATATGGAGCGCCGGCAGGACGCCGAACGAGTGGCCGACCACGGTCGCCTCGGGGACGCCGAGCCGCTCCAGCAGCGCGGCGAAGAGCGAAGCCTGGCGCCGCGGCGTCCACGTGACGCGGCTCGAGCCCACCGAGTGGCCGTATCCCGGCCGGTCGATCGCGATCACCCGCGCGTGAGGGGTGAGCGCATCGATGAGCCCGCTCGCGATCCAATCGAGGATCGAGGAGCCGACACCATGGATCAGAAGGACCGGAGGCCCCGACCCGACGTCGAGCACGTGGAGGCGGCTGCCCCCCATGCGCACGAAGCGGCCGACGGGCGGGAACGCCGTTTCCGCGGTTCGGCGTTGGTGGGCCTCGAGAAGCGCGGTGCCGACGAGCGCGGCACCGCCGTAGATGAGGGCGGCCCGACCCCAGCCCGCCTCGGAGCGGGCCGGTGTCTCGATCGGCGGTTCAGCCATTCGCTCGTCCCTCATGCCCCCTCCCGATCCTCCGTCGCCATCAACGGGAGGTTAGGCGGATCGTTCCGCCCGCGGGGCCGATCCTGTGCGGACAAGGCCCCGCCGGCATCGCATCAGTCGTTGGCGCTCATCGAGAAGTTGATGAGGCCGGGGAGTGCCTGCGGCGCCGTCATCGCCGCGCCGAGGATCTGGGCGACGGCCACGGGATTGGTGGGCGAGGCCGAAATGCTCAGCGACTTGGGGTCGGACAGGTACGCGCGCAGCGTGTCCGACACCTGCTGGGCAAAGCTCTGATCGCCGGTCACCCCGTTCACCTGGGCGGCGGCCTGCTGGCTCAGCATTTCGACGAACTGTGCGGTCTCCAGTCCGGCCTGCTGCGAGATCATGCCGAGCAGGAAGGAGGTGATGCCGTCGTCGCTGAACTTCAGGCTGATGCCGTTGACCGCGGCGGTGGCGATTGCCTCGTTGGCGCGCATCGGGTTCTCGAACACCAGACGGGGAATGCCCGACAGCGTCGCGTCCGCCTGCAGCGTGCCGACGCCGCCGACGCTCGCATTCTCGTCGAGCTCGACGCGCTGCGTGTCCTCGTCCCAGCGCAACGTGATCTCCGCGTCGGCCTTGACGGGATCGGCCTTGAGCGCGGTGAGCACCATCGCCGTCTGCGGATTGCCGAGCATCGACACCGGCAGCTCCAAGCCCTTGAGCGTGATGGCGATCTCGGTCGGGATCGGGGCGATGTAGTCCTTCAGCAAGGTCTCGAAGAGGTCGACCTTGAAGGTCTCGCCGTCGTCCTGGTTCACCTCCAGCCCCGCGACGCTCACCTTGCCGAGGTAGGGGATCGCGCCGAGCGTGGTCTGAAGGTCCGGCTGCACGCCGATCATGTTGGCCATGACGGCCTCCATGAAGACGTCGCGCGCGGGAAACACCAGCGAGCCGAGCTCGAAGCTGCCGAGCTTGCCGGAGCCGCCCGGAACGTCGGCTTCGAGACCGCCGATGAGGAACCGGTCGAGGCCGGCGGAGGAGAGGCCTTCCACGATGAGCTGCGAGAGCCCGACGGAGAAGGGCGGAACGCCGGCGGCCGCGTCGCCTCCCTCGGGACCGCTGACCTTCACGTCCGACACGCTGAAGGTGCCGATGCCGAACGCACCATAGAGGTCGAGGGCGAAGGGAAGGAATGTCTGCGGGTCCGGCTCTTCGCCTTGGAGCGCCGGCACCACGAAGGTGTCGAGCTTCTGGAGCACCGGACCGGCGGACGGGTCGAGCGTGACGTTCTCGAGCCGGTTGGGGCCGATCTTCACGTTGACGAGATCGCCGAACGACATCGAGAAGCCCTCGCTGACGGCGCTCTCGAGCAGCGTGCCCACGCTGCCGTCCGCACCCTTGCCGGTGAGGAGGGCGACGAGCGGGCGGACGTCGAAATTGGTGATGCGCACCTTCTGCGCGTTCTGAACGAACTCCATCTGCATCGCTTCGGGCGCGCCGGAGGCGTCGTCGGCGCCCGGGTCCTTGGGCATGATGGTGGTGCCGCGGGTCGTCGTCGGGCCGTACTCCATTGAGCTGAGGAGGCCGTCCTTCTGGGGACCGCTGGTGATCGGGCCGGTCTCGGTGGTCTGCGTCTGATCGGGGGCGACGACGGTGACGGTGCTCGATGCAAGGCTCGTCCCGTCGAAGGACTGGGTGAGCGCCCACTCGGCGAGCGGCGCGAAGCGCGACACGGGCGCCTGCGGATCGTCTGCGATGGTGGGCAGCGGCGCCCAGCTCGGGTTCGTGGCGGTGTAGTCGGTGAACTTCGCGTCCACGCTGACGGTTTCCTTGGCGCCACCGCTCAGCTCGGCGCTCGCCTCCATCGACGGGATGGTGAGGCGGGAGGAGGAGTAGCGGCCGTCGGCTCTGGCGAAGCCTTCCAGCGAGATGGTGGGCACGTCGATCGTCGCGCGGAACGTCACATCGTCGCTGCCGGCATCCAAATCGGCCGACCATTCGACGCGGTAGTTCGTGACGGTGACGGTGTCGCCGTCGGCGGTCACGCTGCCGACGGTGGCGGAGCTCGCCCCCATCGCTGCGGCGTCGGTGAGAAACTCCTTGACCTCGCTCACGGGGTCGAACGCGGGGGCGGGATTATCCTGTGCAAATGCTGTCGGCGCACCGAGCGCCGCGAGAGAAAAAGTAAACGCAAAAACTCGTTGCCGCATCGGTCTACACCTTGTTCAAGCGGTCGTCGTGGCTCGGCGTTCTGGCATGGAATGGCGAGAACACCAAGCTGCGGAAATGGCGCGCGGCGAGCGCGTGTCCACCGCGTCGGCCGCCGCCGGCGGACGGCACAAGCCCCTCAATTCCGGTGATCGAGGGTGATCCGCATCAGTGTCGCGATCGCCGCCGGCGCCCGCATCGCCGCCACCATCAGCTGGGTGACCGGCACCGGTTTCGGCGGAGTGGCCGAGAGCACCAGCTCGCCACCTTCGTGGAGAAAGGCCGCGAACGCCGGCATCGCCGGTCCGCCGTCCGGAGCGGACACGAGCGGCTCCACGGAGCGGGCAAAGAAGCTCAACGCCATGTCGGTACCGCTGATCGCCACCGTCGGCGCGAGCTCTTCGATCACCGCCATCATGGTATCGACGAGTCCGTCGTCGGCGAGGGTGAGGGTCATCTGCTTGGCGGCGAGGGTACTGAGAGCCTCACCGAGGCGGCTGGGGCGAACGAGCACGGCGTAGGGCAGACCCGTCAGGGTGAGGTCGAGGCTCAAGCTGCCGAGGTGGGCGTAGGTGCTGGTGGAGGTGACGTGCAGCGTCTCGTCGCTGCGCCAGCGGAGCGAGCCGCTCTCCTCGATGCGCAGTTCGTGGATCCCGTGCCGGGCGAGCATGCGCACCACGACCGGCGGGTCGACGGGGGTGCCGATCGGCGCCGACAGCGACGCCGTCCAGTGCGCCGACGTGGGGAAGGGGCCGACGTGCTCGGAAAGCTCCAACTCGGCCCGGTCGAGGGTGACGCGGGCGCTCGCCGTCTCCTGTAGGGCGAGCCCTTCGACGGACACGGCCTCGATGACCGGTACCAGCGCCACCAGGTGCGCGAGGCGCGTGAGCCCGGCGCTGCGGGTGGTGCAGGCCCGCTGATAGTTCGGCAACACGGCGCGCGAGATCTCGAACCGGTCCAGCCGGGCCGCGCTCGTCGCACTTCGCACCGAGGCTCCCTCGATGGCGAGCGTCGTCGATCTGTCCGGGTGCACCCCGGTGGCCGTGAGCGTGTCGACGCGAAGGGCGACGTCGCGGTCGCCGCGTGCGACGAGCCGGGTCGCTTCGATGCGCTCGGCCGACATCGCGCAGAGCGTCCTCGCGACGGCCGTCTCGATGGTTCGCGAGGTCGGCTCGGATCCGGTCGCGATGCTGTCGAGGAGGGAGACGATGCCACCGTTCGCGGCGAGCCCTTCGACGGTGAGCGAGCCGAGGGACCATGCCGCGCCGTCGGTGCCGACGGCGGAGAGCGGGCCGACCCGCCCCCGCCGCAGGAAGGGGCGCGAGCTGCCCGCCCGAGGCTCGGCGGAGAGGCTGGAAAACAGCGCAACGAGGTCGATCCCCTCGAGCGTCGCGTAGCTCCAGTGAACGGCGGGGCTCGGCTTCGCCGCGTCGCCGACGCCGATCCAGCCGATCCGACCGCGCGCGATGTCGCGGGCGGTCAGCCGGAAGCCGCTCGGAACGGAGAGTTGCATCTCCTTGGCGGCGAAGCCCGCAAGCCGCTCGAGCGGGCGGCGTTTGTCGCCGATTTCCCAGGAGACGGCGGACAGCGTCAGCTGTCGCACGGTGATTGCCCAAAGGGAGGAGCCGTCCGCCCGGACGACGCTGATCCGGGCTTCGGTGGCGCGGATCTTATCGGCGCGGACGCGGTCCCCGACCCGGCTCAGCCCTTGAAAGACGGCATGCGGGATCCGCAGCAGAAGGTCGGCCCGATAGGGCGGGCGCCCGATGGCCGCATGCCAGACGAGATCCATCGAGCGGATGGTGACGGTGTCGCGCTCCTGGCGGACGTCGTCGAAATTGATCGCGTCGGCACCGAGCGGCGGCGCGTATGTGACGAGGCGCTCCGCCGTCGCGTCACCCGAGAGAGCGTGAGCCGGCCCGAGGCCGAGCACCGCGAAGAAGAGGATCGCGCACCATACCACTACCCCATCGGTTCAACGATCTCCCATGTCCGGACTAATAAAATGCGCGATGCACCTCATGTCCGGCAAGTGCGGCGGCAAGATCGGCTACGCTTTCGACCGAATGGATCGGCAACATGGCGTCGACATGGGGCAGCATCGCGCGGATGCCGCGCGCCTTCGCCTCGAACCCCTCGAACCTCAGAAGCGGGTTGAGAAACAGGAGACGGCGGCAGGAGCGGTGCAGGCGGTCCGTCTCGCGGGCGAGCTCCGTGGTGTCGCCGTCGCGCTCCAGCCCGTCGGTGACGAGGAGCACGATGGGGCCGCCCGACAGCACCCGGCGCGACCACTCGCGATTGAAGGTGGCGAGCGAGGTGCCGATGCGGGTGCCGCCCGACCAGTCCGCCACCTGCTGCGAGCACATGGCGAGCGCTTCGTCCGGATCGCGGCGATCGAGCGAGCGGGTGACGTTGGTGAGGCGGGTGCCGAACAGGAAGGTGGTCACCCGCCGCCGCTCGCCGAGGGCGTGGAGGAAGTGGAGGAGGACGCGCGAATAGTCGGCCATGGAGCCGGAGATGTCGCAGAGCGCCACCACCGGCGGCGGCTTGACGGCGCGCGTCGCCATCTTGGGAAGGATCATCTCGCCGCCGGTGCGCATCGCGGCGCGCATCGAGCGGCGCGGATCGAAGCGGCCGCGCGGGGCGGCGACGCGGCGGCGCGTTCTCACCCGGTCGCCGTCGAAGGCGAGGCGGGCGATGGCGGCGCGGGCGGCGTCGAGCTCGGCCGCCGTCATCTGCGAGAAGTCCTTGGTGCGCAGCGTCTCGCGCTCGGAGGCGGTGAGGCGGGCGTCGACCTCGATATCCTGTGGCTGCTCCGTGCCCGGGTCGCGGCGCGGCGGATGGAGGGCGTTGGCGACGCGGGCGGCGCCGGCGCGCGGCTTCTCCTCCGCCTTGCGCTCGTCGGCGACGGGCGACAGGAGCTCCATCATCTTGTCGAGCAGGTTGCGGCCGCGGAAGAAGGCGTCGAAGGCGGCGTCGAACACCGGGATCTGGTCGCGCTTGTGCACGAACACGGCCTTGAGGGCGGCGTGGACGTCGGTGCGGGAGGCGAGGCCCGCCGCCTCGAGCGCGCGCACCGCGTCGAGCGCATGGGCCGGCCCCACCGGCAGCCCGGAGTCGCGCAGCACCCGCGTGAACATCGCGATGTTCTCGTGGATGTGGCCGCCGGGGGCGGGGGTCGGTGGCGTCGCCGGGGCGTTCATGCCGCTCCGGCTCAGACCGGATGGGACGCGGCGCGGGCGCGGATCTCGTCGATCATGCGCTGCACCTCGGAGCCGCGCACCTTGGCGATGTCGTCCTGATATTTCAGGAGCACGCCGAGCGTGTCGTCGGCGACGCCGGGCTCCAGCACCATCTGATCGAGCTCGGCGAGGGCCTGCGCCCAGTCGAGCGTCTCGGCGACCCCCGGCGGCTTGAAGAGGTCGCCCGCGCGCAGCATCTGGACGAACGCCACCACCTCCTCGGCGAGGCGCTCGCCGGCGCCCGTCGCCTTGCGCCGCACGATCTCCCGCTCGCGCGTCATCGAGGGGTAGTCCACCCAGTGATAGAGGCAGCGCCGCTTCAGCGCGTCGTGGATCTCGCGCGTGCGGTTGGTGGTGATGATGACGATCGGCGGCTCGGCCGCCCGCACGGTGCCGAACTCGGGGATCGTCACCTGAAAGTCGGACAGCACTTCGAGAAGGAAGGCCTCGAACGCCTCGTCGGCCCGGTCGAGCTCGTCGATGAGGAGCACCGGCGCACCTTCCGTCGGCGTCTGCAGCGCTTCGAGGATGGGGCGCTTGATGAGAAAGCGCTCGGAGAACACGTCGACGGCATGACCGTCGCTCGCCTCGGCCTGGCGGATCGCGAGCATCTGGGCCGGGTAGTTCCACTCGTAGAGGGCGGCGGCCTGGTCGAGTCCCTCGTAGCACTGCAGGCGGATCAACTTGCGACCGAGGGCGGAGGCGAGCACCTTGGCGATCTCGGTCTTGCCGACGCCCGCCTCGCCTTCGAGAAACAGCGGTCGCTGCAGCTTGAGGGCGAGGTAGAGGACGGTGGCAAGCGATCGGTCGGCCACGTAGTCGGCGCCGGCCAGCAGGGCCTCGGTCTCGTCGATGGAGGTGGGGAGTGCGCTCAACGCTGTACCTTCGGGTAGTGGGTTGCGGCCGATGGTGCGGCTCGGCACCCCCGAGGGGTAGCGCATGCCGCGACGGCAGGACAACCGGCAGCCGGACAATCCGGACTTGCAGTTGGGAAAGAACGGGGCCGTTGCAATGGGTGGGGGCGAGATCGGGATCGTGATCGAGAGGGAGACGGAGGCCGACTTTCCGGCCATCGACCGCGTGGTAACTGCCGCGTTCGATCGGGGAGCCGAGCGCGATCTGGTGCGCCGGCTGCGCGAGGACGGCGACATGGCGATCTCGCTTGTCGCCCGGCAGGACGGGGAGGTGGTGGGGCACGTCGCGTTTTCGCAGATGACGGCGCCGCTGCCCGCGGTGGGCCTCGCGCCGCTGTCGGTGGTGCTCGCCGCCCAGCGCCTCGGCATCGGCAGCGCGCTGGTGCGCGCCGGGCTGGAGGCGGCGCGGCGGGGTGGATGGGAGGTGGCGTTCGTGCTCGGCGAGCCGGCCTACTACGAGCGCTTCGGCTTCTCGGCGGAGGCGGCCGCGCCGTTCGCCTCGCCCTATGCGGGACCCTACTTTCTGGCGTTGGCGCTGTCCGACGGGGCGCTCGACGGCCGGGCGGGCCCGGTCGCCTATGCGCCGGCATTTGATGCGCTTGCATGATCGCGTAAGGTTGCAGTCACCACGTCGCCCATGGGAACTCACATGAACGCACCCGTCCGTCTGCGCTCAGCCTGCCCGCACGACTGCCCGTCGACCTGCGCCCTGGAGGTGGAGGTGGCCGACGGGCGCATCGGGCGCGTGCGCGGCGCGCCGGGCAACGCCTACACCGCCGGCGTGATCTGCGCGAAGGTCGCCCGCTACGCTGAGCGCGCCCATAACCCCGACCGTCTCACCGTGCCGCTGCTGCGGACCGGGCCGAAGGGGGGGCGCGACTTCAAGCCCATCTCGTGGGAGGAGGCGCTCGAGCGCACCGCCGAGGCGATGCTCGCCGCCGAGGCGAAGGCGGGGGCGCAGGCGGTATGGCCCTACCACTATTCAGGCACCATGGGCCTCGTGCAGCGCGACGGCATCCACCGGCTGCGCCACGCCAAGGGCTACTCGCGCCAGTTCGACACGATCTGCACCAATATGGCGTGGACCGGCTTCATCGCCGGCACCGGCCGCCTGGCCGGCCCCGATCCGCGGGAGATGCGCGAGACCGATTGCCTGGTGATCTGGGGCACCAACGCCGTGTCGACGCAGGTCAACGTGATGACCCATGCGGCGGCGGCGCGGAAGGCTCGCGGCGCCAAGATCGTCGTCATCGACGTCTATCGCAACGACACCGTGAAGCAGGCCGACATGGGGCTCGTGCTGCGCCCCGGTACCGACGCGGCGCTCGCCTGCGCGGTGATGCATGTCGCCTTCCGCGACGGTCACGCCGACCGCGCCTACATGGCCCGCTACGCCGACGATGCCGCCGGCCTCGAGGCCCACCTTGCGACCCGCACGCCGGAGTGGGCGGCCGCCATCACCGGCCTCGAGGTGGTCGAGATCGAGGCGTTCGCCAAGCTCGTCTGCACCACGCCGCGCACCTATCTGCGCCTCGGCTACGGCTTCACCCGCCAGCGCAACGGCGCGGTGGCGATGCACGCGGCCGCCTCCATCGCCACCGTGCTCGGCCTCTGGCAGCGTGAGGGCGGCGGCGCCTTCCACAACAACGGGGCGATCTACACCCTCGACAAGACGCTGATCGAGGGCACCGACGTGGTCGACCCGACGACGCGCCGGCTCGACCAGTCGATGATCGGCCGCGTTCTCCTCGGCGAGCCCGAAGCGCTCCTCGGCGGTCCCCCGGTGTCGGCGATGTTCATCCAGAACACCAATCCGATGGTGGTGGCGCCTGAGCACGAGAAGGTGCGCAAGGGCTTCGCGCGGGAGGATCTCTTCGTCGCCGTCCACGAGCAGGCGATGACGGAGACCGCCCGCATGGCCGACATCGTGATGCCGGCGACGATGTTCACCGAGCACGACGACATCTATAAGGGCGGCGGCCATCAGAACCTCCTCCTCGGCCTCAAGCTCGTCGACGCGCCGGGCGAGTGCCGCGAGAACCATGTCGTGCAGGCCGAGATCGCCCGCCGCGTGGGGGCGGAGCATCCGGGCTTCGCGATGTCGGCGCGCGCGCTCATCGAGCAGATGGTGACCGCCTCGGGCCTCGACATGGCGGCGCTGGAGCGCGACGGCTGGATCGACATGCAGCCCCCCTTCGAGGAGGCGCACTATCTGAACGGCTTCGCCAATCCCGACGGCAAGTTCCGCTTCCGGCCGGATTGGGTGGGCACGCGCGCCCCCAACAACGGCCCGATGGGGCCCGTCGCGGGCCTGCCGACGTTCCCGGATCAGTGGAACGTCATCGAGGTGGCGACGCCGCAGGAGCCGTTCCGCCTGGTGACGGCGCCGGCGCGCTCCTTCCTCAACACGACGTTCAACGAGACGCCGGGCTCGCAGAAGCGCGAGGGCGAGCCCTCGGTGATGGTCCATCCCGACGACGCCGCCGCCAACGGCATCGAGGCGGGCGACATGGTGCGTCTCTCCAACGCGCGCGGTGCGGTGCGGGTGAAGGCGCGTCTCTTCGACGGTGTGCAGAGGGGCACGCTGATCTGCGAGGGCCTCTACCCCAACGAGGCGTTCGTCGACGGCAAGGGCATCAACGTGCTGACCGGCGCCGACCCCGTCGCCCCGCACGGCGGCGCCGCCTTCCACGACAACCGCGTGAGCCTCACCCGCGTCGGCTAGCGCCGGTTCGGGCTCACCGAACCGGCTCCAGCTTCCTCGGCTACGCGTTCCGAGCGGAAAACCGGCTTCACTTTTCCGGAACGCGCTTTAGCTCGGGTCCGCGAGCGGGCGATCGCCGCCGTGTTCCAGGCGGTGGGCGTGGAGGGCGATGGCGCTCGCCGCGGCGACGTTGAGGCTGTCGAAGCCCGAGGCGATGTCGATGGCGAGCGGCTCGGCGGCGGCGAGGAGGGGAGCGGGCAGCCCCGCCCCCTCGGTGCCGAGCAGGAAGGCGGCGCGCGGGGCGAGCGGTGCCGCTCCGACGTGGCGGCGCGCCGAGGGGGTGAGGGCGTAGGGCACGATGGCGTGCGCCGCGAGCTCGGCACAGAAGGCGACGGGATCGCCGGTGCGGATCGTCGGCAGGAAGAGCGGGGCGCCCACCCCGACGCGGATCGCCTTGCGATAGAAGGGATCGGCCGTGGTCGGGTCGATCGCCACGGCCGCCGCGCCGAAGGCGGCGGCGTTGCGGTAGATGCCGCCGACATTGTCGTGGTTGGCGAGATTGACGAGCACGGGGAGGGCGAGCGGCCCGGAGCCCACCCCGTCGAGTGCGGCCGACGGCGGGATGCGCCCCGCCGCGAGGATGCCGCGGTGGAGGTCGAAGCCGGCGATCGCGTTGAGCACCTTCTGAGGCGCCACGTAGAGTGGCGTCGCGCCGCGGTGGGCGAGGACGTCGAGCCGATCGGCCCGCCGCTCGTCGACCAGGATCGCCAGCCGGTCGAGCGGCGAGCGCGTCAGAAGCACCGTCAGGACGGACTGTCCCTCGGCGATGAAGACGCCCTCGCGCCCCACCCGGTCGCGCTCCTTCACCTCACGGAAGAGGGCGATGCGCGGATCGTCGGGGTTCGTGATCCGCACCGGCTCCGACGGGCTCAACCCGCTTCGAGCTCCTCGCGCTTCATCTCGAGCTCGAGCCAGCGCTCCTCGGCGGCGGCGTGCTCGGTCTGACGGTCGGCGAGCGTCTTCGTCAGGCTGTCGAAGCGCTTCGGGTCGCGTGCATAGAGGTTCGGATCGGCGAGACGGTCGGAAAGGTCGGCCATCTCCTTCTCCAACGCGGCGATGCGGTCGGGTAGCGTCTCGAGGTCGTGCTTCTCGCGGAAGGAGAGCTTCTTCTGTGGCTCCTGGCGGGGCTTTTCCGCCTTCTCCGCCTTCTCGGCCCTGGGCGCGGCGGCCGCCGGCTCGGTGCCGGGCGCGTCGCCGCGCTGGGTCAGCATGTCGGAATAGCCGCCCGGATATTCGCCCCAGCGGCCCTCGCCCTCGGCGACGAGTGTCGTCGTCACCGTGCGGTCGAGGAAGTCGCGGTCGTGGCTGACGAGGAGGAGGGTGCCGTCATAGTCGGCGATCACCTCGGCGAGGAGGTCGAGCGTCTCGAGGTCGAGATCGTTGGTCGGCTCGTCGAGTACCAGGATGTTGGAGGGCATCGCGAAGGCACGGCCGAGGAGGACGCGTGCCCGCTCGCCGCCCGACAGCGCGCCGACGGGGGTGTTGAACTGCTCCGGCGCGAACAGGAAGTCCTTCAGGTAGCCCGCCACGTGCTTGGTGGTGTGGCCGACGGTGATCTGGTCGCCGCCCGACGGACTGATCGCCTGGCGCAGCGGCATGTCCGGGTCGAGGGCGGCGCGGCGCTGGTCGAGGAGGTTGATCTCGAGGTCCACGCCGAACTTGACGGTGCCGAGATCGGGTGAGAGGCGACCGAGGAGGAGGTTCACCAGCGTCGTCTTGCCGACGCCGTTGGGGCCGACGAGGCCGATGCGGTCGCCGCGCATCACGGTGAGGGAGAGGTCCTTCACCACGGTCTTGTCGCCGAACGCCTTGGAGATGTGGTCGGCGACGATGAGGCGCTTGCCGGAGCGCTCGGCGCCGGCGAGCTGCATGTCGGCGAGGCCGGTCTGGCGGCGCGCCTCGCGACGCTCCGTCCGCAGCGCCTGGAGATTGCGCAGGCGCCCCATGTTGCGCTTGCGCCGGGCGGTCACGCCGTAGCGCAACCACTCCTCCTCCTGGGCAATCTTCTTGTCGAGGCGGCGCCGCTCGTCGTCCTCGGCGGCGAGGATCTCGTCGCGCCAGTCCTCGAAGGCGGCGAAGCCGCGCTCCATGCGGTGGGTGCGGCCGCGATCGAGCCACACCACGGCGGTGGAGAGATTTTCCAGAAAGCGCCGGTCGTGGCTGATGAGGACGAGGGCACCGCGGCGCGCCTTGAGCTCGGCCTCGAGCCAGCCGATGGCGGCGATGTCGAGGTGGTTGGTGGGCTCGTCGAGGAGGAGCACGTCGGGGTTGGGGGCGAGCGCGTGGGCGAGGGCCGCACGGCGGATCTCGCCGCCCGACATCGGCCCGGGGGCGGCGTCGGGGTCGAGCCCCAGCGCCTCCAGCGTGGCGCGCGCGGCGTGCGGATCGTCGCCCGGGCCGAGCCCCGTCTCCACGTAGGCGCCGACGCTCGCGAACTGGCTGAGGTCGGGCTCCTGGGCGAGGTAGCGCACCGTGACGTCGGGTTGCACGAAGCGGCGGCCCGAATCGGGGGCGACGAGCCCCGCGGCGATCTTGAGGAGGGTGGACTTGCCCGAGCCGTTGCGGCCCACGAGGGCGATGCGCTCGCCGGCGCCGAGCTGCAGCGAGGCAGCCTCGAGCAGCGGCGTGCCGCCGAAGGTGAGGGCGATGTCTTGCAGAGTGAGAACGGGGGGCCTTGCCATCTCCTCGCATTAGGCGTCCGCACGGTCGCCTGCAATAGGCGCCGGCGGACGGTCATGCGCGTATTAGCGTCTTGTTAACCAAGAACGTTCACCCTGCCTCAACCTGGATCGGGAGGTCGCGATGGCGGTGCATGGGGTCTTCATTTCGTCGAAGTCCAAGGACGGAGGGGCGATCGATCGCGCCCTCCGCGAGCGCTTCAGCGAGGTTTACCGGGTCGGCGTGGAATTCTGGCTGGTCGACACCGCCCGCGACGCCGATCAGCTCGCCGCCGTGATGCGCCCGGCGCTGTCCTCGTCCGACAAGATGTTCGTGGCCGCGCTGACCCGCGACACCTTCTCGATGCTGTCCTCGGCCGCGCGACTGTGGCTGACCGCGCCGGGCCGCGGCTGGAACGAGCGGCGGGACGGACGGGGCCTCGAGGCGGGCGCCGAGACGCCGCTCGCCTTCGCGGTCGCGGCTTAACTCGACCCGAGCGCCCCATATTGGCGTGGGCGAGACGGAGCCTTCGATGGGGTGAGGGTTGACAGCCTGCTTCCTGCTGAGCCCATCTGGCTGAAATCGCCGGCGTTTGATCGGCGTTCGGCCGAATGGCCTAAGGGAGGGAGGAAAACGATGACCCCATGGAACACCGTCGCGCGTCTGGCGGCGGCCGGAGCACTTGCCGCGGCGACGGCGATCACGGCGCTGCCGGCGCAGGCCGAGACCACGCTCCGCATCACGCTGCAGCTGCCGCTGAAGTCGCACCTCGGCCAGAATCTTCTCTACTTCAAGGAGGAGGTGGAGAAGATCTCCGAGGGTGACGTCAGCGTCGAAATCTACGATTCGGCGCAGCTCTATAAGGACAAGGAAGTGCCCGACGCGGTCGGCTCGGGCCAGATCGAGGCCGGCGTCGCCTCGCTGACCACCTATGTGGGCGAGATCCCGGCGGTGGACGTCTTCTACATGCCCTTCCTCCTCAACTCCGAGGAGAAGGTGCGCGCCGCCGTCGCCGCCGGCAGCCCCGTCCGCACGCTGATCGACGACGCCATCGCCGAGACCGGGGCGAACGTGCTCTGGTGGCAGGCCTATGGCACGGTGATCCTCTTGTCGAACGACGCGCCCATCAAGACGCCCGACGAGATGAAGGGCAAGAAGGTCCGCGTGTTCGGCAAGACGCTCGGCCAGTGGGTGCAGGCGGTCGGCGGCGTGCCGACGCTGATCTCGGGCTCAGAGCAGTTCCTCGCCTATCAGCGCGGCACGGTGGACGTGGGCATGACCGGCGTGTCGGGCGTCCAGTCGCGCTCGCTGTGGGACGTGATGGACACCATCACCCGCGTGAACGTCGCCGACATCGAGTTCATCGTGGTGATCAACCAGGACTACTGGGAAGGTCTCTCCGAGCAGGAGCAGATGTGGATCAACGAGGCCGCGACCCGGGCTCAGGAGCGCGTCCGCGACGAGATGTCCAACATCGAGGCCAAGGCCTATTCCGACGCCGAGGCGAACGGCATGGCGATCTACGATCCCACACCGGAGGAGATCGAGGCCTGGAAGACCGCGTCCCAGCCCGTCATCGACACGTGGCTGAAGGAAGCGGGCGATCTCGGCCAGAAGGTCTACGACGCGGCGAAGAGCCTCTGAGGCCGCCGTGGAGGGGAATGCGACGATGACGGGGGGCGGCCCCGTGGCGTGGGTGGCGAACGCGCTCGCGGTCGTGGCCGCCGTCCTGCTCTTCCTGATCGGTGCGATGCTGACCTACGAGGTGGTGGCGCGCTATTTCTTCAATGCGCCCACCATCTGGGCGGAAGAGCTGTCGCGCCTCTTCTTGACCTGGGCGGTGTTCCTCGCGAGCGCCGCCCTGCTGCGCTCCAACGATCACATCCGCGTCACGGTCCTGCTCGACCTGATGCCCCGCCCGGCGAAGAAGGTGGCGCACGTGACGAGCCTCACCTTCGTGGCGGTGATTGCCGGCCTCGTCGCCTGGCACGGCTTTCCGACGGTGGCGAAGAGCTTTGCCACCGGCCGCTCGTCGGGCTCGATGCTCGACATACCGCAGTGGTGGTCGCAGGCCGCCATTCCGCTCTGCTTCGGCCTGCTCTCGCTGCAGGCGCTCATCCTGACCGTCTCCACCGTCTGCGGGGGGTGGGACCCGTTCGACTATGACCACAAGGGCGACGAACGCCCGCTGACGGACTAGGCCCCTTGGAAACGCTCCTCATTCTTGCGGCGCTCTTCGCGCTGCTCCTGATCGGCGTGCCCGTGGCGTTCGCGCTCGGCGGGCTTGGTCTCATGCTTCTGGCCTTCGGCGGCTTCTCGCCGCTGATGGCGCCGGCGGGCATCCTGTCGTCGATGGACAACTTCGTCCTCGTCTCGGTGCCGCTCTTCCTGCTGATGGCGAACGTCATGCTGAAGGGGGGCGTCGGCAAGGACCTCTTCGCCGCGCTGCAGGCGTGGGTGGGGCATCTGCCGGGCGGCCTCGCTGTGGCGACCATTCTCGCCTGCGGCGTGTTCGCGGCGATCTCCGGCTCTTCGGTGGCGACGGCGGCCACCATCGGCACCGTCGCGATCCCGGAGATGACCAAGCGCGGCTATCCGCGCCACTTCACCTTCGGCGTGCTCGCCGCCGGCGGCACGCTCGGCATCCTGATCCCGCCCTCGCTCATCATGATCATCTACGGCGTCATCACCGAGGAATCGGTGCTCGCCCTCTTCATCGCCGGCGTCGGGCCGGGGTTGTTGATGATCGTCTTCTTCATCATCTACTCGATCCTCTATGCGCGGACCCTGCCGTCATTGGAGCGCATCGCCAAGGCGACGTGGGAGGAGCGCTGGAGCAGCGGCGTCCGGGCGCTGCCCACGGTGGCGCTCGCGGTGTTCGTCATCGCCGGCATCTATCGCGGCTGGTATACGCCCACCGAGGCGGCGGCGATCGGCTTCGCCGGCGCCCTCTTCGTGACCGGGGTCGTTCTGCGGACCCTCAGCCTGCGCGACCTCTGGGACGCGGTGGTGGGCTCGATGAAGACCACGGCGGTGATCCTTCTCATCGTCGCCGGTGCCAAGGTGTTCGGCAAGGCGATCGCGCTCTACCGGATCCCGCAGGACGTCTCCGCCTTCATCTCCACCAACATCGATTCGGCGGGTCTCTTCATCCTGGTGGTGGCGCTGGTGCTCCTGGTGATGGGGCTCTTCATGGAGTCGCTCTCGCTGCTCCTCATCATGGTGCCGGTGCTCGCCGGGTCGCTGATGCCGCTCGGCATCGACCCGATCTGGTTCGGCGTCTTCTTCGTGATCATGGTCGAGTGTGCGCTGATCACCCCACCGGTGGGTCTCAATCTCTACGTCATACAGGCGGTGGGGAAAGGAACGTTGACAGAGGTCGCCCGAGGGGTTCTTCCCTTCCTGGCCCTCATGCTGCTGACGGTCCTCGTCATCACCATCTTCCAGGACATCGTTCTATGGCTGCCGTTCCATCTCTGATCGCCGAGCGTCTGCGCGGGCTGTTGGCGGAGGAACGTTGCTACACTGTGCCGTCGGCGTTCGATGCGCTGTCGGCCAAGCTCATCGAGCAGGAGGGGTTCGAGCTCACCTTCATGTCGGGCTTCGCCGTGTCGGCGGCGCGGATCGGCGCGCCGGACACCGGCCTCATCTCCTACGGCGAGATGGTGGCGGCGGCGCGCGACATCGTCGGCGCGGTGTCGATCCCGGTGATCGGCGACGGTGACACCGGCTACGGCAACATGCTCAACGTGCGCCGCACGGTGAAGGGCTACGCCGACGCCGGGCTCGCCGCGGTGATGATCGAGGATCAGCTCGCCCCCAAGCGCTGCGGCCACACGCGGGGCAAGGCCGTGGTGGGGCGGGAGGAGGCGGTGGACCGTATCCGCGCCGCCGCCGACGCGCGCGACGAGGGGCGGGACATCCTGATCCTCGCCCGCACCGACGCGCGCCACGAGCACGGCCTCTCCGAAGCGATCGCCCGCGCCGCGGCCTTCCACGAGGCGGGCGCCGACATTCTCTTCGTCGAGGCGCCGCAGTCGGTGGAAGAGATGCGGCGGATCTGCGAGGAGCTCCCGGGGCCCAAGATGGCGAACCTCGTGGAGGGCGGGGCGACGCCGATCCTCGCAAACGACGAGCTCGCGGATCTCGGTTTTCGCATCGCCATCTATCCGCTCACCTTGATGTCGGCCGCGATGCGGGCGATGACGCAGGCGCTCGACGCTCTCAAGGTGGGCGAGGCCCCGGCGGGGCTTCTCGACTTTGCCGAACTGCGTCGCCGGGTGGGCTTCGACGCTTACTATGAGACTGAAAAGCGCTACGTCGGCGCCCGCATCGACCCAGTCGAGGCGGCTGCCGGGAGCGATGCCGAGGAGATCGAGACCGTGAACAGCACGACTATGGCCGCCCCCCTGACGGTGGACGAAAAGCGCGCGCGGGCGGAGAAGATCCACTGGTTCCACACGATGGATCTCGGCGACGGGGTCGTCACCCATGGCATCAAGCCGGCCGATCGGCTCGCCTATCAGGCGGACCGCGTTTTCGCCCACCCGGTCGAGGGACACAGCGTGCTCGATGTCGGAGCGTGGGACGGCTACTTCTCGTTCGAGGCGAAGCGCCGCGGCGCGAGCGACGTGCTCGCTACCGACTATTTCTGCTGGAGTGGGCCGGGCCATGCGAGCAAGCGCGGCTTCGATCTCGCGAAGGCCGCGATCGATCCGACCGTGCGCGAGAAGGAGATCGACGTTCTCGACCTATCCGAGGACGCGGTGGGCACCTTCGACACGGTGCTGATGCTCGGCGTGTTCTACCACCTCAAGAACCCGTTCCTGGCGGTGGAGAAGGTGGGGGCGCTCGCCAAGCGCATGTTCGTGATCGAGACGCACGTCGATCTCAACATTCCGGCCAAGCCGCCGTCGATGGCCTTCTATCCCGGCCGCGAGCTCAACAACGATCCGACCAACTGGTGGGGACCGAACGTCGCGTGCGTCGTGGCGATGCTGAAGGCGTGCGGCTTCCCGCGCGTCACCGTCGACGCGGAGTATGGCGCGCAGAAGGGGTCTCGCGCCCTCTTCCACGGCTTCCGCGAATAGGCTTTCAGGCGACGAGCGGCACAGAAGCGCCGCGCCGGTCGGGCGTCGACGCCAAGATGTCGGGTGGCAGGCGCGAGAGGTCGACGTCCGGCAGGGCTTCGATCTCAGGGCGGGCGAACAGATAACCCTGGAAGAGATCGATCCCCATCTCGCGCAGGCAGCGCAGCTCGTCGGCCGTCTCGATACCTTCGGCGATCAGCCGGACATTCATCCGCCGAGCCGCGGTGAGCACCGCCTCGACGATCGCCTGCCGCACCGCGTCGCGCTGAATGCCGGTGATGAGGCCACGGTCTATCTTGATGACGTGAGGCACGAACTCGGCGAGGAAGCCGAGGCCGGCGAAGCCGCTGCCGAAGTCGTCGATGGCGGTGGTGAAGCCGAAGGCGGCGTAGTGCCGGGCGATCTGACGCAGCCGGCCGACGTCCTTCACCTTCTCCTGCTCGGTCCACTCGAACATGATGCGGCTCGGCAGGAAGTTGCGCGCCTTCGCCGCGCGCAGCGTCGCCTTGAGGCAGCGCACCGGGTCGAACATGGCGTTGGGGAAGATGTTGATCGACAACAGCGTCCCGTCGTCCCGCATCAGCGGCGCGGCGACCTCGATCGCCTTCAGCCGGGCGCGCTGATCGAACACGTAGCGGTTGGATTCGTCGAGGCGGGACAGGACGGTGTGCGCCGATTCCCCGTGCGTGCCGCGCACCAGAGCCTCGTAGGCGAAGACTCGGCGATTCTGGAGGTCGACGATCGGCTGGAACGCGAACGTGAACTCGAAACCGAGGGCGCGATAGATCTTCTCGCAGCTTTCGCAGTTGGTCACCATGGCACTCAAACGCCCCGTCGTGGGTACAGCCTTCGTTATACGACGGGCGTTCTGCCGAGACAGACATCCAAACGTATGGGCGGCAGCCTCGGGCCAGGAAGTGGGGTGGCGAACGGCGCATATGGGGGCGATTCGGCGACGCCGCGCCGGGGAACGATAGCTGGTTATGGGGAAATGCATCGTCCCCGTTCCCTTTGGCCGGGCAAACGGGCATTCATCGGCGGGAAAGACCGGCAAGGGAGCGACGGCATGACGACGGTGAAGGTGATCGCGGGACCCTATGCGTTCGACGCGGTGCTGGAGGAGGAGAGGGCGCCCAAGACGTGCGCGGCAATCCTCGCGGCGCTCCCGTTCGAGAGCCAGGTGGTGCACGTGCGCTGGAGCGGGGAGGGGGTGTGGGTGCCGCTCGGCGAGCGCGATTTCGGCGTGAGCTACGAGAACCACACGAGCTACCCGGCGCCGGGCCAGATGATCCTCTATCCGGGTGGCATCTCCGAGACGGAGATTCTGCTCGCCTATGGCGGGGTGCATTTTGCGAGCAAGATGGGCCAGCTCGCCGGCAACCACTTCCTGACGCTCACGAGCGGGCTGGAGAATTTGCATGCCCTCGGCACCCGCACGCTGTGGCATGGTGCGCAATCGTTGCGGATCGAGCGCGTTTAAGGCTTGAGGTCACGCCGATCTCCCGCTATGTGGCGGGGGTCGGCAGCGGAGTGTAGCGCAGTCTGGTAGCGCACCTCGTTCGGGACGAGGGGGTCGCAGGTTCGAATCCTGCCACTCCGACCACCGATTTCCTAGCTTTCTCCATCCCAACCTTCTAACCGGCGGACCGTTTCGCGAACCGGTTCACGAAGGATCGGTGGACGGAAGCCGGGTGCAGCGGCGAATGGTGGCCGTACGTCCGCTGCAACGTCTCCATGGTCATGCCCAGGTAGCCGGCCACCTCCGAAGGGTCCGCCCAGGACTGCATCAGCCAGGTCGCGCAGGTATGGCGCAGCACGTGCGGCGTGACGTCCTCGCCCAGCCCGGCAGCCTCACGCGCCCGCTCGAACGCCTTCCTCACCGACTCCACCGGCTTGCCGTTCCATTCGACGACGTGCCGCATCGGCCGTCCCTGTCGCCGAGCTGAGACGACCCAGGAGCGGGTGTGCGCGACCAACGGAGTGGGCCGGCGGATGGTCGGCTTCCGTTTGCTTGTCGGCTTCTCCATCGCGGACGACGACCGTCCATCTCTTCGACGAGCCGGTTGCTGTCGAATGCCTCGTCGGCGATGGGGGCGTGAACGCCAGATCCTCGATCGAGGGCGGCACACCGACCATCGCAAGCCAGGGCGTGTGGGGGTCAGAAGCGGAACCCCACGCGGCCGGAGATGGCCTGATAGATCGAGTCGCCGCCGGCGGAGACGTCGTACTGCGCGCGTAGCTCGAGGCCGCCGCTCGTCACGAGCTCGGCGCCGAGCGTGGCGTCGGCGAGAAGCCGCGCGCCCTCGAACGAGTTGTCGAACGCGGTGGCTCCGACCGGAGCCGCCGCGAAGCGCGCGCGTTGGTTGAACTCGCGATCCGACCAATAGGTGAGGCCGAGGCGGCCATAGGCCCGCAGTTTCGCTCCGTCGAAAACCACCTGCGTGCCCACTTCGACCGCCGGTCTGACCGCGACGTTGACGTCCTGCGTGTCCTCGTAGGCGAGGTTGAAGGCGCCTGCACCGTGTTCGCTGTAGGCTGGAACGCTCGTCCACACCACGTCGAGGTCGGCCATCGGCTTCACGTACATCGGGCCGACGGCACCGTCATAGGAGACCCGCACGCGGCCGGCGAGCGTGTGTGCCACGGCGTCGGACCGCGCGACGCGGCCACCGGTGGTCGTGAAGCGGGCCGTGGTGCGTTCGTGGTTGAGATCGCTGAACATGTAGGTGCCCGCCAGCGCGATTTGGAACACGTCGTCGATGCGCTTCTTGACGACCACGCCGGCGGCATAGTCGTCGGCATGGGATTCGAACCGGCCATCGTCGCTTTCCGCACGCGATTGGCCGTAGCTGACGACGCCGCCGACATACCAGCCGTCGCCGACGAGCTTCTGTCCGCCGACGGCGACGCCGCCGTAGACGGTATCGACACCGGACGTGGCGCTGTCGTCATCGAGCGAGGCGAAGCGGCCGATCGGCTTCAGGTAGACACAGGATTCTTCGGTGAGCCGGCCGGTCGCCGCATTGACGACAGGGCACGAGTTCTGCGTCTCCAGAACCATCTGTGCCTTGTCGGAGGAATGCACCCCGGTCGTCGCGCTGGCGACGTCGCCGCTCATCTCCTTCATCATCGCCACGTAGTCGTCTTCGTCGGTCTCGTTGGCGAGCGCGACAAGTGTGGCACTCAGTCCACCGGAACCCCCGCCGGCGGTGTAGACGGACTGGATATGCTGCGCGACATCCTGGGCGCTCGTGCCGGCGAGGCTCTCGGGTGTGGTGTAGTCGATCGTGGCCCCCACGGTGAACGTGCTTCCAACCTGATTGAGCGAATACTGGGTGGCGAGGGTGTCAACGGGCGATGCGTTCAGCGTGACCGAGCCGAGGTCGGTGGTGAGGAAGGTTGCGGCCTCCTGCGACGGCGTGGGAAGCGACAGAAGCGTCGGCACGACCGTTCCGCCGAAGGAGAGCGTACCGCCCTCGACCCCGCCGTTGGTGACGTCGATCGTGTCGATCATGCCGTTGGCCGGATCCCAGTCGAGGCCGAGCGAGCCGCCGATTTGCGAGAACTCGACCGCTTGGAACTCGGTGGAGCCGATCACGCCCGGGCCGGCGACGTCGATGTGGCCGGTGTTTTGAAAGCTGCCCTCGCCCCAAAAAGGCTGCTTCGACCAGTTGCCCTGCAGCGCCTGAACCGTCGGCGGGACATAATGCAGCGTGTCGTCGTTGGTGCCGACGACGACGATCTCGCCGGGATAGAACGTCCCGGAATTGTCGAAGACGTTGCTGCCGAAGCCGAGATCGATGTTGCCGATCAACGTGCCCCGGTTGGTGAGAGTGACGGAGGCGGGATCGTCGAACGACAGAAGGTGAGCCGCGGCGACGGCGTAGCCGCCCTCGCCGGCAGAGACCGTACCGCCTTCGATGGTGATCGTGTTGGACTGATTGCCGCCGAGGATGGCGATCCCCGCCGCGCTCGATCCTGTGCCGCCGGTCACGGTCCCGTTGGTCGTCACGCTGATCGTACCGTTCGTGACATAGCCCAAGCCGCTGCTCTCGGCGTAGACGGCGACGGAGTGGGCGCCCGTCGCCACGACGTCGCCGACGACGTCGACCGTCACCGCGCCGCCGGAGCCCCAATTCTCGAGGTCGATCTCGGTCGGAATCGCGGCGAGCGACAGGTGCCCGGCATAGCTGCCGATGGAGCCGCCGCCGCCAGCCGTCGACTGCGCGAAGATGCCGTGCGCGCCGTAGCCCGTCGTCTTGATCGACACGGTGGCGTCCGCCGCGGTCGTGACGCTCACGCTCCCCCCCGTGTGCGCCGTTCCGTTCGACACCAGGAAGCTCATCGCATCGGCAAGCTCAGTCCCCAGACCGGCGACGTGACCGCCGCCGCCGGCGACCGTTTGGGCGACGAGCGCGCTGGCGCCGGTGCCTTCGGTGGAGAGCACGGCGCCGTCGTCGAGCGTGATTTCGACGTTGCCGCCGATGCCGCTGTTGCCGTCGCCGCCGGCGCTGAACGTGAGCGGGATGTCGATATAGCCCGAGCCCACCGCGCCAGTGCCACCGCCGCCGCCGACCGACTGACCGAACACGGCGAAAGCGTCGTCGCCCATGGTGGTGATGGTGCCGCCGACCTCGATGTCGACGAGCCCGCCATTGCCGCCGTTGCTGCCATTCCCGCCGAAGGTGAAGTTGAGCCCTTTGCTTTCGTCCTCCGCTTCGCCACCCTCGGCGGTCGCGACCGAGGTCGACAGCCCGGGCGTCTCGTAAAGGGGAGCGCCCGAGACGCTCGCCATGCCGTTGTCGTCGAAGCTCTGCCCGTTGAAGTAGGTGTGGCCGCCGCCACCACCCACCGACTGGGCGAAGATGCCGTGCGAGTGGTTGCCCTGCGTCTTGATGATGCCGGTGTTGGTGACGTCGACCTCGCCGCCGTTCGACGCGTTGCCGGCGTCGCCGCCGACCTCGACCGTGAGCGCGGCCGACAGGAAAATGCCTTCCTCGGACGTGGCGGCACCGCCCGTGCCGCCGCCGCCGCCGACCGACTGCGCCTCGATGCCGGGCGAGAAGTTGCCCGCCGTCGTGATCTCGCCGCTGTTCGTGACGGTAACCTGGCCGCCGTTGTTGCCGGCGCCGCCGCCACCGCCCACGTTGACGGAGCCGGAAAGCTGGCCGAGTTCGGCACTGGCGCCGCCGCCAAATCCGCCACCACCGCCGACCGACTGAGCGAAGATGGCACTCGCCGTGTCACCTTCGGTCCAGATCGTTCCCTCGTTGCTCACCTCGATCGTGCCGCCGATGCCGCCGACACCCCCCGAGCCGCCGACGGAGATATCCAGAGCGACGTTGGGCAGCTCGATCCCCTCCGGCTCTTCGGGCTCCGAGGCCTCGCCCTCCGGCGAAACCGTCGCGGAAGCGGGGCGGACGGCCTTGAGGAATTTTTGGATCGTCGTCGCGTCCTGGTGGAGAGCGTCGGCTTCGTCGAGGATCTCGACGGGCAGGTCGTTGCCCGCGCTCGCCGCCCCGCCGGCGCCGCCGCCACCGCCGATCGACTGTGCTTGGATGCCGAACCCGCCGTGGCCGGAGGTCTTGATGACCGCGCCGGCCTGGTTGTCGACGGTCACGTCACCGCCGGCGCCGCCGCTCCCGCCCGATCCGCCGACCGAGACCGAGAGTTGCGGGCCGTCGGCGTTGGACGAGGCCTGAGCCCCGCCGCCGTAGCCGCCGCCACCGCCGATCGACTGGGCGATGATGCCGGACGAGTTCGGTCCTTCGATGGTGATGGAGCCCGAATTGATGACCTTCACGAGCGCGGACCCCGTCGCCGGTCCGCCGCTGCCGCCCACGGCCACGCCGGCGGCGATGCCGTTGGCCGCCGCAAGCGAGATGCCGGGAATCGAATACGCCGCGCCGAGGCCTCCGGTACCACCGCCGCCGCCGATCGACTGCGCGATGATGCCGTGGGAGAATTGACCAGCGGTCGAGATGGAGCCGTCGTTGGTGACGTGGACCTCGTCGCCGTCGCCGCCACCACCGGCGGAGCCGCCGACGGCGACCGTGAGGCTGCTGCCCACCGAGTTCTCGGTCGCAAGGCTCGCCGCGACCGCCTGCGAGTTGCCGCCGTTGCCGCCGCCACCACCGATCGACTGTGCGTGGATTGCGCTCGCCATCATCCCGGTGGTCGACACCGAGCCATAGTTGGTGACGTAGACCTCGTCGCCGCTGCCGCCACCTTCGCCGGACCCGCCGACCGAAACCGATGCGTTGAGCGAGACGGTTCCCGGCGAGCGGACGAGGCCGACCGTGTACGACGCGGCGTGACCGCCGGTGCCGCCGCCGCCGCCGATCGAGGCGGCATAGATGCCGATCGACTCGTCGTCGGCGGTCGACAGGTCGGCCACGTTGTTGACGTGGACCTCGCCCCCGTCGCCGCCCGCGCCGCCGGATCCGCCGATGGAGATCGCGGCGCCGAACTGGGCTCCGCCGGACGCCAGCGTGATCGGAGCCGCGAATGCGGTGGCGACGGCGCCACCCCCGTCGCCACCGCCACCACCGACGGACATCGCCTTGATGCCATACGCCCCGACGGACGAGGTGGAGATGATCGCGCCGTCGACGGCCGCGGTGGCGTCGGGGTTCACCTCCACCGTGCCGGCGTTACCGCCCGAGCCGCCGGAGCCGCCGACCGCGACCGAGACGAACGGCGCGACCGAGAACGCGCCACCGCCCGCGCCGCCGCCGCCGCCGATCGAGCTCGCGACGACGGCGTGCGCGTTCGAGCCCGTCGTCTTGACGGTGCCGGTCGTTTCGATCGTGACGCTACCGCCGTCGCCGCCGGAGCCGCCCGAGCCGCCGATGCCGAACGCTCCGTTGCCGCCGCCGCCCGTTCCGCCGCCGAGATATTCGGACGGAATGGCGGAGCCGAGGACCAGTCCGCCACCACCGCCGATGCTGAGGCCGTAGAGGCCAAAGGCGCCGTCGCCGCTCGTCGTCACGGTGCCGGGGTTCGTGATGGTCACGGTTCCGCCACCACCGGCGCCACCGCCGTCACCGCCGACGCCGAAGAGGCTCGTCGACGGACCGCCGTTGCCGCCGGCGCCACCGATCGATTGGGCGAAGACGCCCATTGCGCCGTCGCCGCTGGTGCCAACCGTGGTTTCCGCGTTCAGCGTGACCGTCGCCGTGTCCGCGTCGGCGCCCGCGCCGCCCGCATCGCCGGCACCGTAGATCAGCGAGAAGTTCTCTGCGTTGCCCGATCCGCCGGTTCCGGAGATCGATTGGACGGCGAGGCCGTGCGAGCCGGTGCCGCTCGTCGTGACGTCGAGTGTCCCGCCACTGACGATCAGGGTGGAGGCGCCGCCGGCCCCGGCTGCGCCCGCGTCGCCCCCGCCGCCGCCCGCGCCTGCCGCGCCGCCGCTGCCGCCGACGCTCTCCACGAGTGCACCGGGGTTGTAGGAACCCGCTGCCGTAATCGAGTTCGTGCCGCTGGTGAAGACGAGGGTCGCCGGGCCGCCGGCACCTCCCGCACCCCCGTTCGCGCTGTCGTGGGGATCGCCGGATTGCCCGCCCAAGCTGCCGTTCCCGCCGAGCGAGCTGACCTCGATACCGGGGCTGCCCGTGTTCTGCCCGTCGGTGTCCGGCTCCGTGTCGATGGTCGCGCCGTTGATCTCGAGGTACGCATCCGCCCCGGCGCCGCCATCGTTTCCGTTGGCACCCTTGAGGGCGAAGTCGCCCTCGGCGTAGCCTCCGTCACCGCCGACGCTGCGGACCTGGATCGTCGCGAGAGAGCTGCTCGCATGGAGGATCGAGGCGGGGTCGGAGCTCCCTTGTGCGGGGTCGATCGTCACCGCCACGGATCCGCCTGCACCGCCCGCACCGGCGGTGTGCCGACCGAGAACCGCAGAGCCTGCGGATCCGCCATTTCCCCCGACCGAAGCGGCATAGATTGCAGAATAGCCAATAGAGTCGAAGAAGTCGCCCTGCGTGGCTACGGTAACGCTGCTGCCATCGCCGCCGTTGCCACCGCTGTGATCGCTCCCGTTACCACCATCACCGCCGGTCGATGTGATGGAAACCGTTGTCACGGTAGCACTTCCGCTTGCGATCACGTCGATCGGTGCAGGTGTTCCACCCCCACCCGCGTCCGAGAAGACACCGTCGTCTTTGCCGTTTGATCCAGTTGCCGCGATCGGGCCGGTATAGGCGGACTGTCCATGCGCCAATGTGGAAAGTGTCGGGACAGTTGCGACGAGTGCTATGGCGCTCACACCGAACTTCAGAATTCGTACGCTCGCAGAGTGCCTTTTCCGCACCATAACCTTCCCCGACCTGACTGCGAGGATGTTGGTCCCACGGAACTTGGAGCTTCAATGCAATTCCCGACGGCAAGCGGGGCGCTCGGACCGTCGCCGGTCGTACTGTTGCCTAAATGTTTCAGTTAATTTAGCTTCGTAACGATCGATCGGATACCATGGACATAGTTCGATCCTGACCGGCGGAACGCGATGCCTTCGAGCCTGTCTACCGCGAGGTGAGACGTAGTCCGCAGCCTCTCCAATCTCGAACTGGCGATGCTCTCGGGAACGAGATTGCTTCGCGGTGGTCAATGCCAGAAATCGAGTGGGTGGAGGTAGGCACAGGGGCAGTGCAGGGAGACACGTTCTCAATCCAGCGCTGACATGTGGTCCACCCCGCGAAGGTCATCGGAACGCGGGAACGACGTCGCTCGCTGTGGGGCGACGCCTCGACCGAAACCAGATCCTCAAAATCTGGCAAAAGCCTTCAGCAGGAACTTGCGGCCTTCCCCATAGCCGCAGGTGTAGATGCCCTGACAGCCGGAGACATACTCTTCATCGAAGAGGTTGGTCACGTTGAGAGACACGCCATAGTTGTCCCGCTCGTAGGCGAGGCGGGCATCGAAGATGAACGCGTCGGGCACCTTCAATGTGTTCTCGTTGTCGGCATAGGATTCGCCCTGGTAACGCACGCCGCCGCCGATCTCGACACCCGCGAACCGTCCTGTCGGCACGGTGTAGTTCATCCAGAGTGAAGCGAGCACGTTCGGGATTAGGTACGGCTGATTGCCGATGATCGCCTCGTTGGCGTCATCCACGATGGTGAGGTCGTAGGCGGTGAAGGCGCCCTTCACGTCGAGCTGGTTCCACAGCCTCAGAGTCGCTTCGAGCTCGATCCCCTTCGAATTGATCTCTCCCACCGTTTGCGGAATGTAGAGGGGCGCGACGGACTGCAGGGTGTTGCGGCGCGTCAGATCGAACAGGGACACGGTGAACAGCCCGTCGATGACCCCGGGCTTGAGCTGGGGGCGATACTTGAAGCCGACTTCGTACTGTTCGCCGGTTTGCGAGTTTACCGGATCGCCGTTCGCATCCGTGCCGATCTGCGGAGCGAAGAAGTGCGAGGCGGAGACGTACGGCACCAGGCCGAAGTCGAACTCGTAACCCAGGCCGATCCGGCCGGACAGTGCCGATTCGAACCCCGAGTAGTCCGCATTAGAGGCGGAGCGGTCGTTGCGGTCGATCCAGACATTGTCGACGCGCCCATTCGCGGTGAGGATGAAGCCGTTCCCGAACCGCGCCTGGTCCTGAGCGTAGAATCCCAGCTGGTGCAGATCGATGACGTCATCGAGATAGGGGTCGTAGAGGGCGGGGAGCGCGTTGGTGTAGATCGGATTGATTGGATCGAGCGGATCGGCGGGACCGGTCGCCTGCACCTGATCGATGTGGAAGTAGCGGTAGTCGACCCCCAGCAGGAGTTCGTGCTGGACGAGCGGAGTGGTCTCGCCGCGCAGGACGATCTGGTTGTCGCTGTTGAACAACTGCGCGTCGGTGTCGTGCTTGAAGTTGAGCCGATAGAGCGTGTTGTCCGTGGTGTCGTAGTCGTAGGGGTAAGGTCCGTACTCCTCGCGATGGATCGCGGTGTATCGCGTGTTGGAGCGCACGGTGACGTTCTCGTTGACGTCGTGCTCCACGTCGGCGCCCACGGCGGCCTGCCAGGCGCGGATGTAATCCTCTTCCGGCTCGGAGTAGAAGAGGTCGCGCGGGATCCTTCCGTAGGGTGCGTCGACAACTGAGCCGACATAGGGCCAGAAGCCGCCGGTGTGCTGGTTGTCGTCGTATTGGAAGGAGCCATAGAACTCGGCGCGCGTCGTGCCGTTGTCGAAGGTGAGGTTCGGGTTGATGAGACCGCGGAACTCGTCCGCATATTCGGTCTGCGTCGCGCCGCCCTTCAGCTTGCCGAGGACACGGTAACTCCACGGACTGTCAGCGTTGAACCGATCACCCAAGTCGAAGGCCCCGTAGCCATTCGGCTCATCGGTGATGCCGAATTCGACATATCGGCGTCGCTTGCCGTCCGCCCGCTTGCTGATGATGTTGACGATGCCGCCGGCGTTCGAGCCGCCGTACAGCACCGACGCGGCTCCCTTCAGGACCTCGATGCGCTCGGTGATCCACGGATCGATCACGTAGCCGGCGAAGGCATATTGAAAGAGCTGCAGGCTGTCGAGAAAGATACCGGTCTGGCTGGCGTCGAACCCGCGGATGTAGATCCAGTCAGTATCCCCGTCGGGCCCGAAGGGCTGTGCGTAAACGCCCGCCGTATAGCGAAGGGCTTCGTCGATCTTCTGGGCGCCGAGATCCTCGATCTCGCGCTCGCCGACGACGGAGACCGACTGCGGCACCGCGAGGATATCGGTGGCGGTCTTGGAGCCGGCGGTGGTCTCGGTGGGCACGTAGCCGACGGGCGGAGCCGGATCGGCGATACCGCCGGGCGTCGTTCCAGCATCGTCGGAGTTGCCCTCAACAACGATCTGTTCGAGTTGAATCACTTGCGCATACGACGGCGAATGTCCTGCGGTGAGGCAAACCGCGGCCGCACTTGCCGACACAAGTATGGAGATCTTACTACAAGGCATCGCATGTCATCCAACCGTTCTACAGTTGTGACTATGCACACCAATACTCGCCTTCACGAGTCTAAATTTACCTTCATGCAAAATCTCGAGCAGTCAGCGTGTCTGTTCAGCAACATTTTTTCATTTTGCGTATTCTATACATTTGGCGAAGGGATGCTGTCTTTTAAAATTCTATGAGACAATCGAACGCCTCTAAATATAAGCAAAGGTAGCGATCCGATCCTTTTCACTGTGACGGAGAGGGCGTGGCGCGGGGAGGGCCCAGCATCTCCGATGACGAGGATCGGCTGACACGCTGCGTAACCTTGGCGACCCCGCTCGGCGCGCGCGCGAGGGTCTTCGATTTCGATGGGCTCCAGCCTGTGGCGGCGCCAGCGCAGGAGCAACAAGCCGCCGGCGCGTTCCCACTCCGCCCGCCAACTCATCGACTTCTCGAAGGTCGAGGTTCGCTCCTGCGACCGGCGTGCCGGAAGGATCGGGGCCCAGGGAGGCTAAGGGGAGGCGGGGCAGGGCGGCATGCGGCGCAGCCCTGCGGAGAGCGGCCATGCAGGCCGGTGTGGATGACGATGGGATCGAGACGGCAGTGGGCGAACCGCCACGTTTTGCCTCTGGTGTATCGGGGCGCGGGGTTGTGCCGCCTCGCGAATTATTGGGAGAACGCGGCGTCGGGAAAGTCGTGCCAGCGCTTGATCTTCCAGCCGTCGGGTCCCTTCACCAGCCAGCCTTCGTAGTTGAGGCTCGACACGGCGCTGAACGTATGCGCATCCGCCGTGCTCGCTAGAAGGCCGACGACGCTGACGTGGGCCGTGTCGGCGGTTTGGTCGAGGAAGAGGATGTTTGCCATCAGATGCCGACGCTGCTCGCCGGATGAGCGGAACGCGTTCATCCGCTTCGTCCAGAACGACCGGAAGCCGTCGCCGGTGAACGACAGCGCCGGCTCGCCCGGCTCACCGGCAACGAACTCGGCGTCCGCCGTGAAGAGGGAGAGCCAGGCGGCGGCCTCGAAGTTGTCGTAGGCGAACGAATAGGCAGAGATCAGATTGGTGATCGCGGCGCGATCGGTGACGTCGAAATCCGTCGAGCCGGGATTGCCCGTCGGCGCGTAGGTGTGAAGCGCGGCGACGCCGCTCGCAAAGCTTGCGCCCTCCGGCGGCGAGGTCTGAGCGAGGACCGGCGCGGCGGGCCAAAGGAGAAGCTGGGCGGCTAGGGCCCGTACGACGATCTGCGTCATGTGTCCTTCATTCGTTTGATCACCGAAACCTGGTGGACGGACCAGCGCGCGGAGAGCGCCGGTCCGTCCGTGCCGTTGCCCGGGGCATCACCGTGCGCCCCCGATCTGACTATTGCGCAGGTTGGCTGGCGTGTCCGGCCTTGGCGATCGCCGGAGGCGCCCACTTTCCGAGGATCGCATCCGGACGCGGTGCGTAAAGGCGCATCGTGACGTTGAACGGCCCGTCGGGAACGGGGAGCCAGTTCGCCTCTTTGTCCGCTCCGGGGCTTTCGGACTGGAAATAGAGGTCGAGCGAGCCGTCCGAACCGTGCTCGAGCGGCATCCAGCTCGAAAGGGCAAATCGGTTCAGGCTGTTGGCGATCTGGTAGCCGTCATTGTCGTAGACGGTCACGGACCAGAAGGCGTCGACCGGCGGGATCTCCGACGCTTCGAAGTGCAGGACGTAGTCGTTCTTGCCGTCGAACGGCTGGCCGTCGCCATCGACGAGCGCGATCGGGTAGATGGCGTCCTGCGGGACGTTGGCGCCGAGGCCGACGTCCGTCAGGATCGCGCGCTTCAGATAGTAGTTGCCGTAGACACCCACGGTGTCGATGTCCATCGACCAGCCGTTGGTCGTCGGCGCAATCTGGGGGGTCTTCCAGTCCATCAGCGAGAGCGCGGTCTTCGGCGCGGCCTCGATCGCGGCCTTGACGACCGGATCGGCGGTGTCGACGTCGAAGCTCTGACCCGGCACGATCCCGAGGCGGGCCATGCGGGCGACGATCGGTTGGTCGGTCAGGTGGGGCGGCTCCACCTCCAAGAGTTTCGCGGCGTAGGTGAAATAGTCCTTGCCGGCCATCTGGCGGATCTGCAGCTTCGGCGGCATCGAGATGTCGACCGTGGGATCCGGCGTGAACTTCGGCTCGCTCACGGTCTGCCCCCATTTCGACAGCGGGGTCACCTTGTAGCCATCCTGGATCGCATGAACGGCGGCATAGTCGGACGGACCGTCGGTCTTGGTGCGGCCGATGATCCAAACGCGATAGGTCGGGGCGTCGATCCGCGCCGTTCCCTCCGGCAGCCCCAGGGTCTTGGCGAAGTCGCTGCCGAGGTCCGGCCGCCACTTCGGCGGGGCGATGAGGAAGTTCGCCGCCTTCGTCCCCGTGGTCCGCCATCCCGGGGAGGCGAAGACGTCGGTCCACATATCCAGCATCGGCAAAAGGTAGTAGCGGCCGTTGGTGTCGGGCACCGACACGATCATCGGCTCTTCGCTGAGGTCGAGAAATGTCGAGGAATAGAGCGTGTCGAAGTTTGGCCGCACCACCGATTTTTCGTTCGCGGTCGGGTAGGCGCGGACGTTGGTGAACCAGTTCTCGCTGCCGCCGAAGGCGTTCGCGCCCGGCGGAATGCTCGTGAGCTGCCGGCGCGTCAAATCCATGGTCACGATCGGATAGAAATAGAGATAAGCTTCCACTGCGATCGCATCGGCTTCGCTTTGGGAAATGCCCTGCGCGGACGCGGGCGAAGCCTGCAGCAACGTCGATGCGGCGAACACGGCGGCTATCAAGACACACTTCAGTTTCATTAGTTATTTATTCTCCCCAACTCGTGCCACACGATCGGTGGCTGGATCGTCAACTGCGCTCGGCTTTTGCGTTACATTCAACGTCGCTCTCTCGCGCGACCGCCATCGCAGTTGAACCGTCAATCGGCGCGACAATGAACCTTGGCCCGAGGAGGCGCAACGGCATTCCCACCGGCGGAGTCTGGATCGGCCGCGTCCTAGACGGTCGGTCTAGGCCCGCTCCTTGGCCGGGCATGCGCGAGACCCTGAAAAAGACACGTCAATTCGCTGGCGCCGGATGATGGAGTGCTCCCCTCGGAACCGGGCTGCAAACTCATTCGGGGTGAGGCCGCCGATGCAAGGAGGCCGGCGTATGACGATCCTTGGGATCGGCCGGCGACGCCTTCGACAATGCGATGTGCGAGAGCTTCTTCGGCTCGTTCACGGCAACACCGAGCGGACCCGCCTCGGTTCCCGCAATCAAGGTCGCCCGGCCTCACACAGGAGGGGCTTCGTCCGGTCTGTATCGCTCCGTGACGCCCGGCGTAAACGACGGTGCCAAGGAGACATAGCGCTTGCCAAATCGGCTCTCACCGATTTCGGATGTGGCTTTGACCGACGACTGAAACCGAGCCCAGGTGCGAACTTGGCGGTGAATCTCGAACGTCGGATGGCAGAGATGCCCGGTATCGACGAGGTCGTGATACTGCGCGAACTTGGAGTGGGCCCAGAAATCCTCGTTAAGTTCTGGATCGGGGTTTTTCCCATCACAACCGAGAAGGTAAATCGTGTCGTGAAACGTCGCGGCGACGGGTAACATCATGATGTTCAGCACGCTATCCAATCCGGGAAGCCACCACTCCTGATCGAGTGCGAAGTTCGGCAGTGCCGGCCCTTGATTGCATAGGATTATTTGGTCACGTAATTTAGGGTATTGTAAAGCTAGTAAGATTCCGAAAGGAGCTGTTGTCAGAAAATACGCCTCGCTCGATCTCATATAACTGAACAGATCATTGCGAAAACGCTCTGCATAACTCGATACACCAAAATGACTGACCACATCGCCGGCCGAAACTAAGTCGGGATTGATATGACCGAGAAGCTCTTGGCTCTGAACAGTGGAGTTGCAGACGTGAGTAAAGCAGCTTGAGAAATCAAAATTAAAGGCAGTATCGATCGACGGGCCTGTTCCGAAGACGCACGCTGACTTATAGTTTTTCTCACTTACTTGTTTTCCGAATTCGCGAAAGCGACGTCGACCCTTGTGCAATTCCGCGTTACGCTGATCTGCCGAATGCAAGGTCCACATCAGGCGGCAGTAATTTCCGTACTCTGCGGTGTCGACATCATCCGTGGTTACGTTCACCACGGGGATCTTAGCGTTGCGAAAAATCTCGAGCGCCGAATCGGGGACCCGTGTCCACACCAGGACGAGTTTGGCTCTGCTGAGCGCTTCGGCATAGGCATTCCCAGCGCTCACCAATCGAATGTGAGGAACCGGTTGGCGAGACGCACACATATGGTCCGGCCGTCGCGCCATGCTGATGTCATTCGATGTCCCAAAAATGACATCGTCCAAGACACCAGGCGTATAGGGAAGATACCAACACGCGCGATGGTAGTGATTGTTCAGGTCTTCCTGTGTGGAGAACGGCGGATAGTACACGACCGAGTGCTGGGTGACGTGGACGGGGTCCATTGCCGATACTTGCGTCATATTCGGCAGAAATTCCTACTTGCTGGGATTGCGTTTGACGATCGCGGCGAGACACGCCAGCGACAGGGCTGGACCCTCCGGTTCCTCCTTGGGAGGCACGCGCACAGGGGCCACCAACTTGACGGTTCGCTGGGGAGGGCCCGGTTGAAGAACGGCCCCAAAGCTCAGCACATGCGGAGCGTCGACACGAATCCCGAATTGATATGGCCGGGCTTGGCCATCGAAATACACTCTGAGACCAGGTAGAACAGTGGGATTTGCCACGTCGGCGATCAAAATCTGAACGTGAACAGAGGCGGCATCTCCACATATGACTTCGAAAGACGCAGATTCGTCAGAGCCCATCCAACGAAACTCTGCAAATTCCTTCTCGGACGCCTGCTCCGGGGGATACCAACCCTCGCCTTCGAAGGCGGAGTCAAACACCACGAGATCGAGATGCTCGTCGCCGGAAACGTCCAATGCACTGCTGCGCCATGTCCGAGCGTGATCGGAGCGACGCTGCACGATGAGCTGACTGGCCAACGGGCGCCATTCTTCGCCAGTTTGAAATTCGAGCGAGAGCGCCGCAGGGTCGAACTCGTTGAGTTCGGTTGGGTTCAACGAACTGATGGTGGACTTCAGAAGCGTGCTCTCGATGGCGATGTCCGCTCGGTCGCCGGATAGCGGCGCTCTTTGGAGGCTTTTCAGCGCCTTGTCGAAGGCGCCATCGGCAGCGAGGACCCGCGCCTGCAAAATGTAGGCGGTCTTTTCGAAAGGAAACAGTTGAGCCAGCTGCCGTGCGCGCGCGACCACCTTCGAAGGACGCCTGAGACGAATGCCCAGTTCCACCGTTCGAAAGAGCGGCCAGCCGCGTTCCGGCGCGATGCGCGCGACGCGAACGATGTAGGAAAAGGCCACCTCGAGCTGATCGGATGCGAGCGCCTGCCAGTATGCCGACATCGCCGACTGGAGGCTTTGCCGACCGGCAAAGCCTCCCTCCTCGAATACTTTTCGGTCCTCTCGCTCCTGAAGATCGAAAATGTCCAAGAGGTCGATCGGCGCAAATGCGGTCCGATTCGCCGACTTCGACAGACCGAGGTTGGCATCCAACTCCTTGTAGCAATTCGAGGCGATCAGCGGGACGGCGTCGCCCAGGGCGGAGTCGTGCGTTTGTAGCCAGTACTGACGATCACGCAAAGCCAAACACTGCGCGACGGCGCGTGCCCGCTCTTCGACACTTGCCTGCGCGCTGATCGCGACCAGCGGTAGCCCAAGCGCCTTGAAATGATCTCTGAGTTGGATGGAATCGATGTCTTCGGAACAAAAATCGACGATGACGGAACACGTCGACAAACGAGTCCACGCTTCGAATTCTGTTTTGGCCATCGTTACTTTTAGGCCATACGGAATTTTTATCGTGGGATCCTCAGCGAGGCCACCCGCCAAACAAAATTCTAAATCATCACCGACACCACGCAATGCTTCCGCATACTGCCAGATATAACTGTACAGGGACGAATGCCTGACTTCGGATCCGGCGAGAATTCCTATACGATTCCAATTCCGATTGGCGGCATTGACGTTTGCCATCACCCCATATCGGTAATAGTCGGGAGGAACTTGGATCGTTGTGGCCAATGTCGGCGAGATGACCTCACACTCAATCCCTGCACCGGTCAGGCCCCTGCTCGGTGCCCGGAATTGAAAGACGTCGACACTGTCCTCGCTCAAGTGCTCTCGGACGGATTCGGCATTCCAGGTCTGATCGATAAAGACGTGATTATAACTATATAGACGAAGTGCGTTGAGGATCGGTTCGCTTGGAATAGTCTGATCTTCAGAAGCAGTAAGAGTCAGGAGACGAACGCTCGTCGGCATCCATCGTGAATTGCCGACATGGGCTTCGGTGCTAATAATATCAACGCCGATCCCGAGGCTGCAGACATGATGGATGGCAGCGATGATCGCGATCTCGCAGATGCTGGTCGGTCGCGACGCATCAAAGCCAATGAGGAACAGGATTCGCGATCCGAGCGCTCGTCCGGCCAAATTGACGCCGGTGCTGTGCTGGTTTGGATCGGCCTTCAGCGAGGTTCGCTGAGAGTGGTCCAGCTCGTAGTCGAAGGCGCTCGCGATGGCGCGCCGAACTTCGGCCATGTCGCCAAACCCCGCCCATCGACTGGGGCGAGCGTGCAGCCTGTCGAGGATCTGTGCGAGGCGGCGTGCGTACGCGGTGAAGCTGGCCGCGTCGGCAATTCTCATGGCCGGCTCTGGCAAGCTGTCGGCAGGCGCCCCTATGGCTTGCTCCGCAAGCGCCATATCGAGCGCCGGCCCCAATGGTTCTCTACCGTCCGGCGAGACCAGCTTGTACCAGTCGTCGCCGGTCTCCCGCAGCACGGCCAGATCATAGGCGACCACCGCGGTGCCGCAGGCGGCAGCCTCAATCGGCGGATAGCCGTAGCCTTCGAAGCGAGACGGGAAAACCAACGCCGCGGCGCGGCAGTATTGGGCAAACTTCTCGCGGTCGGAAACGGTGGTCAGATATTCGACGTTGGCTCCAACGCCCGCGGCCTTGCCTTCGAGCTCGGCCTTCATCTCGTCGCTCAGCGGATCGCCGCCGAGCAATACCGCAAGAGTGTAACCCTCAAGGGCCGGCGTGATGAGTTTGAGGACCGGATCGAGTGACTTGTGCTCGCCATACTTGGCACGGGCGGACAGCAGAAGGATTCGCTTTTCCTTGATCAGGTCGTGACGGACCCGCTCGAGGGCCAGGCTGTTGATCGCCGCCCACGCGTAGTCGTGGCTGATCTCAGGATGCGAGGGATACCAGTCGCGGGCATAGTGGAGGCCCGTTTGTGTCGTGGACAGCACCAAGGAGCAAAGCTCCGCCGTGCTTCGCCAATGACGCCACAGTTCAGGATCGCGATTGACCGGTGAGAGAGAATTGAACCAGTTCGGACTTTCGAAGTTGACCAGGACCGTATGAGCGTCGCGTGTGGCGGCAAAGCTCAGGGCCAAGCGATACATCCGATCATCGCGGTCCATGCCGGGAACAATGAAGACGGTGTCCCCATGCATGTCGGGGAGGTCGGAACGGAAATCCCGGGTCAACCAGATCTGAACGCGCCGATGGCTCGTGTACTCGAAAAAGTCACGCCAGAAGATCGGGACGTGGTTGGTGACGAGCACCACCTCGTCACCATTGGCCGCCATGGCCTCGCACAGAGTGAGTGCATGGTAGCGGCCGCCCGAATATCCCTTTGGCGGCATTTTCGAAAAGACGAAACGGCGCCGCATGGCCGCCAATTCGGAACCGTGACGCGGTGCGCCAAACGTGTCCGGACGGAAAGCCGCCGACAGGCGAGCGACAATGGAAGCGACGTCCGCTGCGCGTGTCGGATTCGGCGCGCCAAAGATCTCGACGCTGGCTCCAGGCTCGACGGGGGTTGGCTCGGCCTCCGTCGTGGGCAGTTCCTGCCGCAGGAAGCGGTTGAGCTCCGAGCGTGACGTCAGCGTGCGGAACCGCTGGTCCTCGAAAAGAGACAGCAGCGGCTCAGAAAACATCGACGGATTGAAATGGATAACTGGGGTGTTGGCCGTCAGCGCAAGTCCGATCGCCCGGGACGCTGGAGTAATGACCAAGCTTGCCGACTGCAACGCCTCCAAGTAGGCATCCGGTTCGAGAGAGGTGACTTCGACCCCTGCCGTCTCCGCCGGGAATGTGTAGTGCGGTGGGACGATCAGTCGAAACTGTCGGTTACCGAGACAGCGCATGACCTCGGCCAGCCAGTGCTCGAGATGCTCGGTGCTGCGTCGGGAGGGGTCGATCTCGGAGAAGTCGAGATGGACGACGATGCCGTGCCGCTGCTCCGGGTCATCGACCGGGACGTCGCCACCAAGCACGGCAAAGCGCTTCGGCGTATGCTCCGACAGCGATGCTGGACCGTTATAGAGGACGAGGTGACACTCATCCAGGCGGTTGCGCATGAACTCCGCTGCAACCAAAGGACTTGACGAGTCCCGTCGGAAGGGGGTCGACGATCCCGACACAAGTCCAACCAAAGGGCGGTTGACGCTGGCGGCAAACTCGCGCGCCATCTCATAGCCCGGGTCAAACGAAATACACGCAATGACAGCCGACGCAGGGCGTGTATATTTCTTTTGAGCGAACGTCGCGAGGTTGAATAGATTTCTAGGCTTTAAACTTGAGCATAGTGACCTAAATTCTTTGGGTGCGACAATTTCAAAATTTGGAGTCGCTGCAATTAAAGGTTTGAGTTCATAGTAGTCGTATATATTTCCAATGAAAAATATAGGATAATATTCGCCCCCGTCGCTGAGTTCTTCAGTCGAAAGTGCCGTATACGCCTGCACGGAAAAGAAATAAGACTCCAGCTTGGCGCTGATCGTCTCAACCGCTGTGTTGTCACAAGCAATGCAAGTGGGCACTCCGTCATTCAAAACGGAGGTCGTCACCAGCACCTGGCTTTTCAAGTGTTCTTTGTCGTGAGCAGTCATGTCAGAAGGGGAGGCGACTATCGTCTCTTCGAAGTCGTCTACTTGTGTTTCTTGTGGAATGTCCGAGTCTCGCACACTTTGCTTATTGAGTGTGTTCAATCGTACTCCCCCTAGATTGGCCGAGTTCTAGCTGCTGATTGTGGCTGGTCCAACAGCATTTGAAAAGGGCGGACTCGGAGGGTTTCATGCACGATGCGTGCCGAGAAATGGATACGCCTCCCTTCGAGTGCAGAGCGCCAACAGAAGCAGGAAGAAATGTGCGAACACCACCGAACATGACCGAATAGACGGGGACAGACTCGGCGAGCGTGGTTGGTCGGTCCAGTGATCGGACGTGACGCGAGATCATGGAAAGACATGGCATCGTGGTGTCGCCATTGCGTCGTTCGTCGCCAATAGTGAGATGGGATGGGTCAAGTTTCGATCCGTTCCCAATAGAGACAGTGACGTCCGTCAAGCACAGGAGCGCCCACAGATCGCCTGAGGCCAACATCACGCGGCTTGGCTGCGGTGCTGCGAATGAGACCGATCTCCTCTGTGTCGACTTCTGGTGCGTCGATTTCTGGTTAGGCGGTGATCATCGGGTCGCAGCGTGAGAGCTGCGGTTGCTGGTCCGCTCAAGCGCGACGATGGCGAGCAAACGGGTGATCGGCACCTCGCCCGAGGGAACCCGTGCAACATCTGCTCGGGGATTGGTCTCCTTGTATAGGACTCCGATCGGCGCGATGTCGAGGGACTCGGCGCGATGCTGACCTTTACAAACATATAGGACATTATGCCTGCCGCCGTCCAACGGAACCGCGAGTGCCGAAGGGGTCTCGGCCGGATCATCGAAGGCACGGTCGCCCGCCGGCTCGGAAGCGGCGCAACAGCTCCCCACGGCATGCGCGACTTGCTGTTATGGGCGCGCATCTGCGGCGTGCGCTCAGGATCGCAGCTCTCGACCATCCGCCTTGTCTGCGCTGCGAGGTTGCGACGACCACGGTCGAATCCGTGCGCCAGCCCTGTGCTCGCTCGCGTTCCGGAAGTCGAGCTGCTGACGGTCAGAGCGTCGAAGCGCGGAGGGGCGGGGTGGCGAAACGTGCCCCTATGGCCGTCGTCGATGATGCAGAACTTGAGCATGGCCCGCTTCATCCTGTCCCACAATCTGGGTCCGTGGTGCTGCAGGGCAGGGGCATGCTGCAGCGCAGCTTCGACTGGCCCGTTGCCTAGCAGGGAGGTCTGTTCCTGGCAACCGGCGCGGACCTCGACAATGGGGATTCGCAGGCGCGTCGGGACCCAATTCGACATTCGGCGGAGCGCGGTCGTTCTTCGGATCCTCTCGAACGGAGCACCCAGCGCTTGCCGTGCAATTTCAGCGAATCCGACCCTGAGCCATGGAGCGCGACCCGGGAATTCGGCGCTGCCGAGTGGACGTCCGAGTTGCGAGCAAGCGAACAGAAATTAGCCAGTTTCGACATAGCGCTTGCGGCTGAGGAGATCTTGCTGCGAGTGCGAGATCCACAGTGATTGCGGCCCCTTGCGTGGCAATCGACCGCTGCCTATTGTAGCACGCGGGCCGACCCCTCGTATGCCCGAGCCGGCCGCAGAAGATGGTTCACTTGGCCCAGAGACCCGGGGCATCAGTTTGCAGGAGACGACAATTGTCCGAAGAAACCGAGACCATTGAGAAGACCGCGCCTGATCGGGCGCTTGTCAAGCGCGTCGCCCGGACCCTCTCGGGGCTCGATATGAAGAGCTGGCAGGCGCTGAGCAAAGACGAGCGGAAGCCTCATCTTGGCAAGGCCAAGAAGGTTCTGAACACGATCGACCGCTTTTCGAAGAGCGGCGCCACCAGCGAAGAGTGACGTTGGTGCCACCGGCCCCGAGAGTACGTGTGCTCGGGGCCGGCTGGCCACCACAGCCGGCGGAAGAACGTGCCCCGGAAGATCAGGCCGGGCTGTCCCTCTCATAGAGGAGCGTCCGGTAGAGCCATCCGAAAATATTTGAGGGGCATGCGAGATGCCGTATCCGTTTCATTCCAAAAAGATCGTCGTGTTCACCTCGCGCAAGGTCGCCTCGGCTTCGATCCGCCGTCTGGTCTACAAGATCGAAGCTCCGGACACCGATTTTCGGACATGGCGCCACGAAGGCCCGGGCGCGACGATGTCGTCCAGCAAGTTCAAGGACGTTTGGGACGGGTACCGCAAGATCGCGATTGTTCGCGAGCCGGTCGCCCGCCTGGTCTCGTGCTACAAGCATCGGGTGGCGGAGAACGAACTGCTGTGGGTGACGAGCGGCCCGGACGCTGAAAAGGGCCGTGAGAACATCATTGCCGCCGGCCTGTCCCCGTCACCCACTCTGCTCGAATTCCTGCGCGACATTGATCGCTATGCCGCCCTCAGCCCCAATCTTGCCGGGCATCTGCTGCCGCAGCAATATTTCCTAGGGCCGGATCTGTCCTACTACTCGGACGTCATCCGGATGGAGGAGCTGCACAAGCTCGGCGACGTGCTCGGCAAAAAGGTGCCCCACCTGCACAAGACGAACTCGGAGAAAAAGCTCGATTCGGAGATTGTCGACCTGTGCGATAAGATCGCCGCGGACGATATCCAGTATCTGGCGGAGTACTACCGACAGGACGCCTGAAGGCGTCCGCGACAAAATTTCAGTCTGGATGGACCGAAGGGGAGGGCGCTAGCTGCGCAGCCGTCGCGCAATGCCTTCCATCTCGTCGCGCGTCGGCTTGGCGACCCGACTCCAGCTCTTGCCGGTGGCGATCACCCGCGCCGGCACGCCGACCGCCACGGAGGCCTCGCCCACATCCGCGGTGACGATGGCGCCGGCGCCGATGATCGACCCGCGGCCGACCGTCACTCCCTTGAGTACGGTCGAGTTGATGCCCAGCCAGACATGCTCGCCGATGACGATGGAATCCGAGGATTTCTGGATTTCGAACGTGTCGATGTCGAACACCGAATGGTTGTCGGTCGTGCGCACCATGATGCCCTGCGAGAACATGCAGTCCTCGCCGATCTCGATCCGCGTGTCGTTGCCGTTCACGACGAACTCGGCGCCGACGCAGCTGGTTCCGCGCCCCCAGTCCAGCAGACTGTTCTTGCCTTTCAGCACGGCCTTGAAGCGGAGTGCGTGCTTGTCCATCGGTGGGGTCGGATCTCCGCCGAAGACAAACCGGCCGTTCGTGCCGGAAAAGATGATCTGACCGCGCACGGTCCCGCTGCCGTTGATCTCCAGTCGATGCGGTCCCGGCGCCGTCACCCGAACCGTGCAGAGGCTGAAGTCGGCTTTTACGCCAGGGGCGACGACGACCTCGAGGTCGTCGGCATGGTCGCCGACAAGCTCCATCGGCACCTCAGCACTGCGTGTCACGACCAAATTGATCTCCCCCGATGCCTTGTTCCGTGCCTGACGGCTTTGCTTTTCAAATCGTCCCGCGGTGCGCCGCTCGGGTCCGGAGGCCGGCGAGGGCCGCCACCGCGGCTCCACCGCTGCGGTCAGACCTATGTCATCCACCGCGTCTCCGTCGATGGTGACGCCGCCCTCAGCAGTCCAGATTTGGCGAGTATTCCGGTTGGTTGCGGCGGGCGGACCGCTCGCCGCTGTCGGCGACCCCGTTCCTACGGCCCGACCGGAGCATACGTCTGCCAGACTCTCGACCGGGATTCTCCTGTCGCTATTGCCGTCGACTCCTATCGGAGAGATCGCGGGTCCGCCAGCCTGTTGTTGGGCCGCCTCAGATCAGCCACCTGCGACAAGCGCGCTCTTGAAATCCGCGAGGAATCGGTCGCGCAGCTCATCCGTATTGGATGAGGCAACCTTGGAATAACCGCTCGCCTCAAGCGTGAGATCGTTGTCGATCTCGATCCCCATGGCATCGGCGATCTTCTTCAACGTACCGCCCTCGTTGGCGGTCAACTCCTCATAAGAAATCCTGAGGGGCTGCACCCCGATCGAGGCGAACGTCCGTTCGAACGATGCCATCATGTCGGTGATGAAGACCACCTGCCGGCGGATCTCTTCGAAATCATAGCCAGCGTCAGGGGACTCCGTCTTCTTGCCGCCCGTGGAATGCCAGAACCCGGTCTTGAAGCCGCGGTATCGGGAAATGGCCTGCCCGAGGATGTCCTGCCGTGTGAGATAGACCCAGGTTGCTGTCTTCAGCCGCTCGAAGCTTTCGGCATCCGCGAGGAAAGGGTAGATCTGGGCGAGGTCGCACTTGATCTGCGCGACGCCGTTCGGCGTGCGCGATCCGGCGATCACCATGTCCAAGACCTGTCGCCGCGTCCCGCAAGGGCTGCTCAACAGCGCTTCTTCCAGCGGTCCACCGTCTTTGCGGTTGAGGCGCTCGCCCCCTCGACCCAACTTGCCGGTGCTGGTGAGCGCCGCCGACAGTGCCGAACTGCCTGACCGCGGTGTCATGCACAGAAGCAGTAGAGGCCCGTCTGACTCGGACACCGGCCCAGTCTTCTCGGGAGCCAAGTATTTGTCGAACCATTCGTTCGACCTTTGCAGGATTTTATGTTCGTACAACGTCAGAGCCATATCAGTCGCATTCCGGGCTTGCACTGTCACCGCTCGCAGATATCGCGACTGTCGCGAGGCTTGAGGTTGTACGCCATGCAGGTCCCCTGAGAATTATGCCTTACCTTGTGGTAGTGTAGCTGAGTCGCGATTTCAAGAGAACTTGGCCCGGTCTGGCCTTCCCCACGAGGGGATCAGGTGCAGTCTTAGTGCGCGGTTGAATGGCGTCGAGGCCCAACCGTCGACACCCTGACGACCAGCGGACGCGACAGTGAAGGGCCAAGGATGCACGTCGACAGCCTGTCGGCGTGCGGCGGTGGATTGTTCATCCAAGCGACGCTGTGCCGCTAGTGCCGCTGGGGAGCGCGTTCGCCGGCGATCTTCCTGATGTCTCTCATTCCTGACTGGTGGGGCCCGCCCATCTGCGCAGGGGAGACCTGCACAGTGGCGTGCGGGGCCGGAAGCTCGTTGGGCCGAGCCGAACGTTCGCGCGGCGCCGGCTACGATCCTCGCGACCGCGAGCAGTCATGATCGCCGAACACGGTGCCTCGTGTCGTCACACTTCTGCTTGACACTCCCCGGCGCGGGCCTTGACGACCGATCGCCGAGTGTCATCGGGGATCGGCAGTCGCATCGGCCTATCATCGGTCTCCGCGTGGTCGCTCGTCCGGGCGACCTTGTTTTCGCATGCGACCGCCCGATCGACACGACAGCAGCGGCGAGCTCGGTTCGAAACGAAACCGGCTATGGCGGTCATACCGTTGAGCGACATCGAGGTTCGTGATGTCGGATCGCTCCGCCCAAGTCTGGGCACGGAGCGTCTCCGCATCGGCTTCGTGCAGCTTTTCCTCACCTGGGCCCGCGGCTTGCGCCATATCGGGTCGGGCCCGGGTTGATCAGGTCAGCATCCGACCGGCGAGCGCCGCTGCTCCCTTCCGCATGCGCTGGCGATGTTCCGCGACAAAGGCCTTGCGCAGACGCTCATTCTCGCTCGTGCGAGTCACACCGAATTCGGTCTTGGTGACGACGTTCTCCGGAACGGGTGCGCCGATAGCCTGGGCGATCTTGGCGAACGCTTCCGTCGGATTGGTTGCCACCTCCTCATAGGTGATGCGTACGGGGAGCAGCCCTTCGCTGGCGAAGAAGCGCTCCCAATCGCCTTGCATCGTCACGAGGTAATCGAGATGCTTGCGAATACCTTCATAGTCGAACGGTACGACACCTTCCTGAACGCCGCCTTCGTTGGTCGTATGGAAATAGCCGGTCACGGTTGCGACATATCGAGAGATGGCTTGCGCCAGAATATCGGAGCGTGTGAGATAAACGAAATTTGCGTTATTCAGATAAGTCGCGAAAACGCTAGAAAAATAGAGAGGAACGAACTGTGGCCAGTCGAGTTTGACTGAGAAATAACCATTTTCCGTCAGTCTTTGTACTTTCTCGCGGAAATAACCTTCGTAAGACTTGCCCTTAAGCTTCTCTGCGTCGCGTTCCAGGGATCCGCCTACAATGCGGAAATGCTCTTGGGTCGTCCCGAAGCCGTTTTCCCGCAACACCGAACCGAGATAGCTGCTGCCGGACCGGGGCGTCATGCAAATCACCGTCATTCGACGGTCTTCGAACGCGGGGCCAACAATGGGTTCGAAAGGAAAGAACCGCTGTACCTTTTTCGCGAGCCTGGGGGCGACTGCCACCCTGCTATGAAAGAACTCTTATTCGGTTTTGTCTTTGTGACTCATTACTCCTATATTTTCCAATCCTGGACGCGCTTCTTGTTGGAGCGTTTCAAGTGATCACTGGGCCGAGCACCCAGTCGGAAAACCCTGGAAGCCCGGCGAGGGCGGATCTCACTCGAGGATGCGGACGACGCCGGCGTCGTCGCAGGCGGTGCGGATCGCGGCGAGCGAGCCGTCGACGTCGATGGCGGCGGAGAGCGGCTCGACGAGCATCACGGAAAAGCCCAGTCGGCGCGCGTCGAGCGCCGACCAGCCGACGCAGAAATCGAGCGCGAGGCCGCACAGGATCACCCGCTCCGCATCCCATTCGCGCAGCGCGCCGGCAAGACCCGTCGGCGTGACGCCGTCGTTCTCGAAGAAGGCCGAATAGCTGTCGACGGGGTGATCCCAGCCCTTGCGCACCACGAGGCGGGTGTGGGGGATGTGGAGATCGCGATGGAAGGCGGCGCCGTGGGTGTCCCAGATGCAGTGGTCCGGCCACAGGATCTGCGGGCCGTAGGGCATTTCAATGGTGGTGAAAGGATCGCGCCCCGCGTGGGAGGAGGCGAAGGAGGAGTGGCCGGCGGGGTGCCAGTCCTGCGTCAGGACCACGGTGTCGAAGCGGGCTGCGACCGCGTTGATGGGCGCGACGAGGGCGTTGCCGCCGGAAACGGCGAGGGCGCCGCCTTCGCAAAAGTCGTTCTGCATGTCCACCACGACGAGCACATCGCGGGGTCCGGGGGTCGGCAGCATGGACGTCTCCCTTTGCGGGCGGTCAGGTGGCGGGTGCACGGCGACGGCGCGAGGCGACGCGTGCCACGATGGCGAGATGGAGGAGGACGACGAGCCCGAGGGCGACCAGGTGCTCGAGGAGGCTCGCGTCGACCCCGACGGTGACGAGTATCGTCGCGCCGAGCGGCAGAAACAGCACGATCCCGGTGACGAGACCTGGATTATATCGCCGCAGGGCGAGGGCCTGCGCGACGTGGAGAAGGCCGTTCACGAGAAGCAAGTAGCCGGCCGTCACGCCGCAGGGCGGGTGAAGGGTGAAGCTCGCGAGGATCACCACGGCGAGCACCGCCCAGACGCCGAAGACGTTGATGACGAAGACGTCGGCGACGGTGAGGACCTCGCGGCCGCCGGCGAGGGTGTCGTTGACGAAGCGGCGGAAGCGATCGTCGTCGTGCTCCTCGTACTGGTGGATCATGTAGATCGGCAGGCTGAGGACGACGAGGAGCTGCTCGAGGGTCCAGGCCGCGCCGATCGCCGGCACGAGGGCGAGGATGACGAGGCCGCTGAGGCTGCCGCCGTAGACCCAGCCGGCCGTCAGCCGCTGAAGCCGCGAGAGCGGCGCGACGGGTGCGGCCGAGGGAACGGGGCGGGAGGGGGTCATCGAACGGTTCCTCGCGGGGCAAACGGGGGCCACGCGAGGCGGCAGGTCCGACAATAGGCGAGGGGGGCTGCGTTGCGAAGCGCCGGTTCGCGGCGTGAGACCGATCCCGCCTCGGCCGGCGCGGCGCGCCGGGAGCGTGCGGACGGTCGCTGTGTGCACTGACGGTCGCCGCGCGAACGATGGATGCTGCGCGAGCGGTGAGGGGTGGTGGGCGGTGAGGGATTCGAACCCCCGACCTACTGGGTGTAAACCAGTCGCTCTAACCAGCTGAGCTAACCGCCCCGCGGCGGCTTCAATAGCGGCTCGGCGAGGCGGTGGAAAGAGATCCACGGCGCATCGCACAATGTCGCTTGACACCAGCGCGCCCCCTCGAATATCAGCACGTCACTGCGGCGGCGACGTCTGCAGCTGGGGGTGTAGCTCAGTTGGTTAGAGTGCCGGCCTGTCACGCCGGAGGTCGCGGGTTCGAGCCCCGTCACTCCCGCCAGTTATTAGTCCGCACAATCGAAAGCGTCCCGGGCACGAGCGCATTGCCGCCAGCGTCGCGCGTCCGAGCGGCGTTGCGCTGCGTGGCGACGCGGCGCGCCGCAGGGGCGCGCGCGCTGCGATGAGTGCGCCCCTCGGCCTCGCTCTCGTGACACTCGTCGTGCCGGACTATGACGCGGCGATCGCCTTCTTCCGCGACACGCTGGGTTTCGTTCTCGTGGAGGACACGCCGGTCGCGCCCGGCAAGCGCTGGGTGGTCGTCCGCCCGCCGCAGGGTGGGGCGGGGCTCCTCCTGGCGCGGGCTGTCGACGCGGCCCAACGTGCGGCGATCGGCCGTCAGACCGGCGGCCGCGTCGCCTTCTTTCTCCACACCGACGATTTTGCCCGCGATCACATGCGCTTGACCGGCGCCGGGGTGCGCTTCGTCGAATCGCCGCGGCACGAGCCCTATGGTACTGTGGCGGTGTTCTGTGACCCATTCGGCAACCGGTGGGACCTTCTCGAGCCAGCGCCGGCCGGAGAGGACGGGCGCTGATGTGCGGCGAGGTGTCGCCGCGCACGGTGTCTCGCACCAGCCTCACGCGTCGCCACAGTTGCGGCGGCTTGTCGTTTGAGTCATTCCAAGAATGGCCTACATCGAATTGAGCGGCTCCGCGCCGCGACGAGGACCCTTATGGAAGAGCTACTCGCCAGCTATCTGCCGGTGATCATCTTCATAGGCGTGGCTTCCGTGATCGGCATCGCGCTCCTGGTGGTGCCCTTCGTGGTCGCCTACAAGAGCCCCGACCGGGAGAAGCTCTCGGCCTATGAATGCGGCTTCAACGCCTTCGACGACGCCCGCATGAAGTTCGACGTCCGCTTCTATCTGGTGGCGATCCTGTTCATCATCTTCGACCTCGAGGTGGCGTTCCTGTTCCCGTGGATCCTGTCGTTCGATGCCATCGGCTGGTTCGGTTTCGGCTCGGTGATGCTCTTCCTGGCGATCCTCACCATCGGCTTCGTGTATGAGTGGAGAAAGGGAGCGCTCGAATGGAACTGACCACCGAAAAACCGCTGCTCGCGCAGCAGAGCGCGCCCGGCAACGCTCCCGACGACGCCTTCTTCCAGTCGGTCTCGGCCGAGCTCGCCGACAAGGGCTTTCTCGTCACCTCCGCCGATGCGCTGATTCAGTGGGCCCGCACCGGCTCGCTGATGTGGATGACGTTCGGCCTCGCCTGCTGCGCGGTGGAGATGATGCAGATGTCGATGCCGCGCTACGACGCGGAGCGCTTCGGCTTCGCCCCGCGCGCCTCCCCGCGCCAGTCGGACGTGATGATCGTCGCCGGCACGCTGACCAACAAGATGGCCCCGGCGCTGCGCAAGGTGTACGACCAGATGCCGGAGCCGCGCTACGTCATCTCCATGGGCTCGTGCGCCAACGGCGGCGGTTACTATCATTATTCTTATTCCGTGGTGCGGGGTTGCGACCGCGTGGTTCCGGTGGACATCTACGTTCCCGGATGTCCGCCGACGGCCGAGGCGCTGCTCTACGGCGTCCTCCTCCTGCAGCGGAAGATCCGCCGCACCGGTACGATCGAGCGCTGATATGGCCGAAGCCCTTGAGAACGACGCCCTCGGCGACATCGTCGACATCGTGCGCGAGGCGCACGGCGCGGCGATCGTGGACGAGACGTTCGCCTTCGACCAGCTCACGCTGCTCGTGACGCGGGACGGTCTCGTCGACGTGGTGCGCTTTCTGCGCGACGACCCGCGGGCCGCCTTCGTCAACCTCGTCGACGTCTGCGCGGTGGACTGGCCGGCCCGGCCGGAGCGGTTCGACGTCGTCTACCATTTCCTCTCGCCGGTCCATAATCTGCGCATCCGCCTCAAGGTCCACACCGACGAGTGGACGCCGGTGCCCTCGCTCACCGGGCTCTTCCCGGCGGCGGACTGGTACGAGCGCGAGGCCTACGACCTCTACGGCGTGCTGTTCTCCGAGCACCCGGACCTGCGCCGCCTGCTGACGGACTACGGCTTCGACGGCCACCCCTTGCGCAAGGATTTCCCGCTGACGGGCTTCGTGGAGGTCCGCTACGACGACGAGGCGAAGCGCGTGGTGTATGAGCCCGTGCGCCTTGCCCAGCAGTTCCGCGACTTCGACTTTCTTTCTCCGTGGGAGGGCACCGACTACGTGCTTCCCGGCGACGAAAAGGCCAACTGATGGCGGACGACGCGACTGCGGCAGGGCCGCGGCAGGGCGGCTGCGCCTGCGGGGCGGTGCGCTTCTCGGTCGACGTGACGGGGACCGAGATGGACGCCTGCCATTGCGGTCGCTGCCGTAAGTGGTCGGGCGGCCCGTTCATGGCGGTCGAGGTGCAGAACCTCTCCGTCGCGCCCGAGGCTCCGCTCGGCGTCTGGGATTCGTCGGAGTGGGGCGAGCGGCTGTTCTGCCGCGAGTGCGGCTCCAGCCTCGGCTTCCGCATGAAGGACGGGCCGATGGTGGTGCTGTCGGCCTTCGTGTTCGACACGCCGCTGACCCAGCCGCTCGTCACGGAGATCTTCATCGACGACAAGCCCGACACCTACGCCTTCGCCGGCGACACGAAGAAGATGACCGGCGCCGAGGTGATGGCGGCGTTCGGGGGAGAATAGAGGCATGGCCGAGCAGCAGGTCCGCAACTTCAACATCAACTTCGGCCCTCAGCATCCCGCGGCGCACGGCGTGCTGCGTCTGGTCCTGGAGCTCGACGGCGAGATCGTCACCCGTGTCGATCCCCACATCGGCCTTCTCCATCGCGGCACCGAGAAGCTGATCGAGCACAAGACCTACATGCAGGCGGTGCCCTACTTCGATCGCCTCGACTATGTGGCGCCGATGAACCAGGAGCATGCCTTCGCGCTCGCCACCGAGAAGCTGCTCGGCGTCGAGATCCCGAAGCGGGCGCAGCTCATCCGCGTGCTGTTCTGCGAGATCGGCCGGCTTCTGTCCCACCTCCTCAACGTGACGACGCAGGCGATGGACGTCGGCGCGCTCACCCCGCCGCTGTGGGGTTTCGAGGAGCGCGAGAAGCTGATGATGTTCTACGAGCGCGCCTGCGGGGCGCGCCTCCACGCCAACTATTTCCGTCCCGGCGGCGTGCATCAGGACATCCCCGACGCGCTGGTCGACGACATCGAGGCGTTCTGCGACCCCTTCCTCAAGGTGGTCGACGATCTCGAAGGGCTGATCACCGAGAACCGCATCTTCAAGCAGCGCAACGTCGATATCGGCGTCGTCTCGCTCGACGAGTGCTGGGCGTGGGGCTTTTCCGGGGTGATGGTGCGCGGCTCGGGTGCGGCGTGGGATCTGCGCAAGGCGCAGCCCTACGAATGCTACGACGAGATGGAATTCGACATTCCCATCGGCAAGAACGGCGACTGCTACGACCGCTATCTCATCCGCGTGGAGGAGATGCGTCAGGCGGTGCGGATCATGCGGCAGTGCGTTGCCAAGCTGCGGGTGACCAAGGGGCCGATCCATACGCTCGACGGCAAGGTGGCACCGCCCAAGCGGGCGGAGATGAAGCGCTCGATGGAAGCGCTCATCCACCACTTCAAGCTCTACACCGAGGGCTATCACGTGCCCGAGGGTGAGGTGTATGCCGCGGTGGAGGCGCCGAAGGGCGAGTTCGGCGTCTACCTGGTGGCCGATGGGACCAACAAGCCCTATCGCTGCAAGATCAAGGCGCCGGGGTTCGCCCACCTGCAGGCGATGGATACGATGTGCGAGGGGCACATGCTCGCCGACGTGGCGGCGATCCTCGGGTCGCTGGACATCGTGTTCGGCGAGGTGGATCGCTGAGTGGCCGCCGCTGACGGTCATAGGCGAGGGGCCGCCGGAGAGGGGCGGGGGGTGTCGGCGGACGGCCCCCATGCCGCGACCCGTCGTGGCTTTTCTTTGCGGCGCACAATGGTAGTGATGACACCGTCCGCCCAACCTGCCGGAGCTTCGAGATGGCCGTAAGGCGCCTTGCCAGCGAACAACCTGCCTCGTTCGAGTTTACGCCGGAGAATCTGGCGTGGGCGAAGGGCAAGATCGCGGACTATCCGGAGGGCCGCCAGGCGAGCGCGGTGATTCCGATCCTGTGGCGCGCCCAGGAGCAGCACAATGGCTGGCTGCCCGAGCCTGCCATCCGCGTCGTCGCCGACATGCTGGGCATGCCCTATATCCGCGTCCTCGAGATCGCGACCTTCTACACCATGTTCCAGCTGCAGCCGGTCGGAACGGTGGCGCACGTCAACGTGTGCGGCACCACGCCGTGCATGCTGCGCGGCTCGGAAGACATCATCCGGATCTGCAAGAAGCGGATTGCCCAGCATGCCTTCGAGCTGTCGCCCGACGGGCGCTTCTCGTGGGAAGAGGTGGAGTGCGCCGGCGCCTGCGTGAACGCGCCGATGGTGCAGATCGGCGCCGAGACCTACGAGGATCTCACCGAGGACACCTTCAACGCGCTTCTCGACACGCTGGCATCGGGCGGCACGCCGACGCCGGGGCCGCAGAGCGCGCGCAAGGCGTCCGAGCCGATCACCGGCGCCACCAGCCTGACGACGCCGCTGCGCTACGCGGTGGCCGCGGCGGCCGAGGCACCCGCCGACGCCGCGCCCGAGGCCGACGTCAATCCGTCGACCCCCGCTGCTAGCGACCAGAGCGCGGCCCGGCCGAGCGGCCACAACCGCACCGAGGTGGAGGTGACGCGGGCGACCGGGGAGGCACCGTCGAAGGCCGCCGACGTCGCCCCTGCGCCGAAGACCGACGGACGCCTCGCCGACACTCCCGAGGAGGCGGCCAAGCAGAAGCCGGCCGAGCCCTCCACCGAGGCGCTCGCCAAGCCGACGCCGCCCGCGGCCCCGCAGAAGGTGGAGACCGTCGCGCCGCAAGAGACGGTCGCGCCGCAAGAGACCGCGGCGCCGCAGGAGGTGGAGACCGTCGCGTCGGAGGTGCCGGACAGCGCCGCCGCCGCCCGGGCCGACGAGCTCGGCACTCGCCCCGCCGCCGTCGCCGAAGGGGACGTGACCGCCGACGATCTGCAGAAGATCTCCGGCATCGGTCCGGTGATCCGCAAGACGCTGAACGCGCTCGGCATCTACACCTATGCCCAGATCGCGGCGTGGACGCCGCAGAACAAGGCGTGGGTGGACGGCTACCTCGCCTTCAAGGGGCGGATCGACCGGGAGAAATGGGTGGAACAGGCGGCCGACCTCGCCGCCGGCGGCAAGGAGGAGGGGTGATGTCGATCTCTTCCGCCGTCTGTGTGGCGCCTCGGCCGGGCGCGTCTGGAGCTGAACGATGCTGAACGATCAGGACCGCATTTTCACCAACCTCTACGGCTTCGAGGACTGGCACCTCGACGGGGCGCGCAAGCGCGGCCAGTGGTCCGGCACCAAGGGTTTCGTCGACCAGGGGCGCGACTGGATCATCGAGCAGCTGAAGGGCTCGGGTCTGCGCGGCCGGGGCGGCGCGGGCTTCCCGACCGGCCTCAAGATGAGCTTCATGCCCAAGGCGTCCGACAATGGTCGGGCCCACTATCTGGTGGTGAACGCCGACGAGTCGGAGCCCGGCACCTGCAAGGACCGCGAGATCCTGCGGCACGATCCGCAGCTTCTCATCGAGGGCTGCCTCATCGCCTGCCGGGCGATGGACGCCCACCACTGCTACATCTACGTGCGCGGTGAATACATCACCGAGCGGCTGCACCTCGAGCAGGCCGTGCGCGAGGCCTACGAGGCCAAGCTGATCGGCAAGGACAACGTGCACGGCTGGGACTTCGAGCTCGGTGTCCACCACGGTGCCGGCGCCTATATCTGCGGCGAGGAGACGGCGCTTCTCGAAAGCCTCGAAGGCAAGAAGGGCATGCCGCGCCTGAAGCCGCCGTTCCCGGCCAACATGGGCCTCTACGGCGCGCCCACCACGGTGAACAACGTGGAGACCATCGCCGTGGTGCCCGAGATCCTGCGGCGCGGCGCCAACTGGTTCGCCGGCCTCGGCCGTCCCAACAACACCGGCACCAAGCTCTTCTGCATCTCCGGCCACGTGGAGCGGCCGTGCACGGTGGAGGAGGAGATGGGCATCACCTTCCGCGAGCTCGTCGAAAAGCACTGCGGCGGCGTGCGCGGCGGCTGGGACAATCTCCTCGCCGTGATCCCCGGCGGCTCGTCGGTGCCGCTCATCCCGCATTGGGAGTGCGACGACCTCAACATGGACTTCGACACGCTGCGCGAGAAGCGGTCCGGCCTCGGCACCGCCGCCGTCATCGTGATGGACAAGTCCACCGACATCATCAAGGCGATCGCCCGCCTGTCGCACTTCTACAAGCACGAGAGCTGCGGCCAGTGCACGCCCTGCCGCGAAGGCACGGGCTGGATGTGGCGCGTGATGGAGCGCCTCGTGGAAGGGCGCGCCGACAAGCGCGAGATCGACCAGCTGCTCGACGTGACGAAGCGTATCGAGGGCCACACCATCTGCGCGTTGGGCGATGCCGCGGCCTGGCCGGTCCAGGGCCTCATCCGCCACTTCCGCCCCGAGATCGAAAAGCGCATCGAGGGCTACCAGGCCGCTCATCCGGCGCCGGTCCCGATGGCGGCGGAGTAGGGGGGATGGACATCCACGACAAACGCGAGGCGATCGATGTGCGGGCGGCGACGCTCGCCGGCTCGGCGTTCGAGGATGTCAACCTCTCCAACTCCACCTTCACCAACGTCAATCTATCGGTGGCCTCGATCAGCCGTGCGAATCTCAGCAACGCGCGGATCGAGGATGCGAACTTGTCGAATGCGGTCTTTACCAACGTCAATCTCAGCAACGTGCGCATCGACAACGCCCAGCTCGCCGGGATGCGGATCAACGGGATCGCGGTCAGCGACCTTCTGGCGGCCTACACCGCGCAGGCGGCGCGCAGCCCGGCCGAAGGGTGATGGCGCGGCCGAGGCGGGCGCGCGGCCGGAGCAAACTGCGCTCGCCCTTGCGGGAAATTGCCGTCGTTGCACTGCAACCGTTGCCCCGGACGCGATTTTGAATAATGACAGACGTGTTGATGCCGATCGCTTCGGCGCCGTCGCCGGCGCCCCGTCCCGCTTCCCGCGATGCGAGAGCGGTCGACACACACGCAGCGTGAGGAGGCCGAGATGGCCAAGCTGATCATCGATGGGGCCGAGGTCGAAGTACCCGACCACTATACGCTGCTGCAGGCGTGCGAGGCCGCGGGGGCCGAGATCCCGCGCTTCTGCTTCCACGAGCGGCTGTCGATCGCCGGCAACTGCCGGATGTGCCTGGTGCAGGTGGTGGGCGGGCCGCCCAAGCCGGTCGCGAGCTGCGCCATGAGCGTCAAGGACCTGCGCCCCGGCCGCGACGGCACCCCGCCGACCATCAACACGAAGACCGAGTTCGTGAAGACGGCGCGCGAGGCGGTGATGGAGTTCCTCCTCATCAACCACCCGCTCGACTGCCCGATCTGCGACCAGGGCGGCGAATGCGACCTGCAGGACCAGGCGATGGCCTACGGCGTCTCGGGCTCGCGCTTCGCCGAGAACAAGCGGGCGGTGGAGAACAAATATATCGGCCCGCTCGTCAAGACGATCATGACGCGCTGCATCCACTGCACCCGCTGCGTGCGCTTCGTCACCGAGGTGGCGGGCGTGCCCGATCTCGGCTCCATCGGCCGCGGCGAGGACATGGAGATCACCACCTACCTCGAGAGCGCCATGGGCTCCGAGCTGCAGGGCAACGTGATCGACCTCTGCCCGGTCGGCGCGCTCACCTCGCGTCCCTACGCCTTCCAGGCCCGCCCGTGGGAGCTGACGAAGACCGAGACCATCGACGCGATGGACGCGGTCGGCTGCAACATCCGCGTCGACGTGCGCGGTCGCGAGGTGATGCGCGTGATGCCCCGCCTCAACGAGGCGGTGAACGAAGAGTGGATCTCCGACAAGTCGCGCTTCATCTGGGATGGGCTCAAGACCCAGCGCCTCGACCGCCCCTATGTGCGTGAGAACGGGCGGCTGCGTGCCGCGTCCTGGGGGGAGGCGTTCGGCGCCATCACCGAACGGGTCAAGGCGTCGAAGCCGGAGAAGATGGCGGCGCTCGCCGGCGACCTCGCCACCACCGAAGAGCAGTACGCGCTGAAGGACCTGATGCACCGGCTCGGCGTCGCCTCGGTGGACTGCCGGCAGGACGGCTCGCCGCTCGATCCCTCGCTCGGCCGCGCCACCTACCTCTTCAACCCGACCATCGCCGGCATCGACAGCGCCGACGCGATCCTTCTCGTCGGCGCCAACCCGCGCTGGGACGCGGCGGTGCTCAACGCCCGCATCCGCAAGGCGTGGGTGCACAACCGCACCAAGGTCGGGCTCGTCGGCGAGCGCGTCGACCTCACCTACCCCTACCAATATATCGGCGCAGGCCCGACCTCGCTGTCCGATCTCGGCTCCTTCCGCGAGGTGCTGGAGAAGGCCGAGCGGCCGATGATCGTCGTCGGCGCGGCGGCGCTCAGCCGGCCCGACGCCGCGGCCGTCCTTGCCGCCGCCGCGACCCTTGCCAAGGACGTCGGCGCGGTCGCCGAGGGCTGGAACGGCTTCGGCATCCTCCACACCGCCGCCGCACGCGTCGGCGGGCTCGACGTCGGCTGCGTCCCGGCGAAGGGCGGCAAGCCCACCGCCGAGATCCTCGCCGCGAGCGCTGCGGGTGAGCTCGACGTGCTCTTCCTCCTCGGTGCCGACGAGATCGACACGGCCGCCCTCAAGGCGCCGTTCGTGGTCTATATCGGCAGCCACGGCGACCGTGGCGCCCACGCCGCCGACGTGATCCTGCCGGGCGCGGCGTACACGGAGAAGTCCGGCACCTACGTGAACCTCGAAGGCCGTCCGCAGGAGGCCGTGCGGGCGGCCTTCGCCCCCGGCGAGGCGCGCGAGGACTGGGCGATCCTGCGGGCGCTCTCGGCCCAGCTCGGCGCCCAGCTCCCCTACGACAGCCTCGCGGCGCTCAACGCGGCCATGGTGTCCGCCGCGCCCTGGCTCGGCGAGGTCGACGAGGTGGTGCCGGGCGACCCCGCCGCCATCGACCGTCTCGCGGCCCTCGGCGGCAGCATGGACGAGGCACCCTTCGTGAACCCGCTCACCACCTTCCACCTCACCAACCCGATCGCCCGCGCCTCCAAGGTGATGGCCGAGTGCGCCAAGCTCATCGAGGAGCGCGCCGCGGTGAAGGTGGCGGCGGAGTAGGGCGATGATGCGAGGCCACACCATCCCCGCCGTGGCCGGCGGACAGCTATACCATCTCACCGCCGGCCGGACGGCGCGCTAGGGAAGACCGATGCAAGATTTCTGGAGCAACTACGCGGCGCCTGCGATCATCATCGCGCTCCAAAGCGTCCTCATGCTGGTGATCCTGCTGGTGGCGATCGCCTACGTGCTGCTCGCCGACCGCAAGATCTGGGCGGCGGTGCAGATGCGGCGCGGGCCGAACGTGGTGGGCGCCTTCGGCCTGCTGCAATCCTTCGCCGACCTTGCGAAGTTCGCGCTGAAGGAGCCGGTCATCCCCGCCGGCGCCGACCGGGTGGTGTTCCTCCTCGCCCCCTTCATCACCACCGTCCTGGCGCTTGCGGCCTGGTCGGTGATGCCGGTGGCGCCCGGCTGGGTGATCGCCGACATCAATGTCGGCATTCTCTTCGTGCTCGCCATCTCTTCGCTCGGCGTCTACGGCGTGATCATGGGCGGGTGGGCGTCCAACTCGAAATACCCCTTCCTCGGGGCGCTGCGCTCGTCGGCGCAGATGATCTCCTACGAGGTGTCGATCGGCCTCGTCCTCATCACCGTGCTCCTGTGCGTCGGCTCGCTGAACCTGCAGGACATCGTGGCGAGCCAGGAGACGGGCCTTGCCACCATGCTCGGCATCCCGTGGCTGTCGATCCTCAACTGGTACTGGCTGCCGCTGCTGCCGATGTTCGTGATCTTCTTCATCTCGGCATTGGCGGAGACGAACCGGCCACCCTTCGACCTGCCGGAGGCGGAGTCGGAGCTCGTCGCCGGCTTCATGGTCGAGTACGGCTCGACGCCCTACATGATGTTCATGCTGGGCGAGTACGTGTCGATCGCCCTCATGTGCGCGCTGACCACCATCCTCTTCCTCGGGGGCTGGCTGCCGCCCATCGCGGTGGTGCCCTTCACCTGGGTGCCGGGGGTCATCTGGTTCGTGCTGAAGTGCTTCGGCGTCTTCTTCATGTTCGCCATGGTGAAGGCGATCGTGCCTCGCTACCGCTACGACCAGCTGATGCGGCTCGGCTGGAAGGTGTTCCTGCCGGCCTCGCTGGCGGCGGTGGTCGTGGTGGCGGTGGTGCTGAAGCTGACCGGCTGGCGTGGCTGAGCGCAACGGACAACCGGAGGGCGGCAGGCCCTCCCAATCGAACGAGTGAAACCCATGGCAACTCTTCAGGGCACGGCGAAGTCGATCTTTCTGTCGGAGTTCGTCTCGGCGTTCTTCCTCGGGATGCGCTACTTCTTCAAGCCGAAGGCCACCATCAACTACCCCTTCGAAAAGAACCCGATCTCGCCGCGCTTCCGCGGGGAGCACGCGTTGCGCCGCTATCCCAACGGCGAGGAGCGCTGCATCGCCTGCAAGCTCTGCGAGGCGATCTGCCCGGCGCAGGCGATCACCATCGAGGCGGGGCCGCGCCGCAACGACGGTACGCGCCGCACCACGCGCTACGACATCGACATGGTGAAGTGCATCTACTGCGGCCTCTGCCAGGAGGCCTGCCCGGTCGATGCGATCGTCGAGGGGCCGAACTTCGAGTTCGCCACCGAGACGCGCGAGGAACTCTACTACACCAAGGACAAGCTGCTGGCGAACGGCGACCGCTGGGAGCGCGAGATCGCTGCGAACATTGCCGCCGATGCGCCCTATCGCTGAGCCGGCGGTTCACTTCCCGCCGGCGGTCCCGCGATGACCGATCCGGGCCGCGAGCCCCGTCGCGTCGCGCGGCGGAGCGTGGGGGCGGCCGCCGGAGCGATGGCCCTCACCCTCCTGGTGGTGGGGCTGGCGCTCTTTCTGTTCGGTGCCGTCTGACTTGACCGTTCGGGGCCGTCTGGGCGCTTGATCGCACCCGCAGCGCCGTGGGAGCCTCGTGCGCAGATGGCATGCGAGATGCATCGCGGCGAGCGACGGGGAGGCGACTATGGCGGCGACGGGAACCAGGCGGGACTGGTCGTTCTGGGTCTTGGCGATCTTCTTCGGGCTGTTCGTCGTGTTCCTCTACGGCCCGATGATCACCATCTACGTCCTGTCCTTCCAGGGACCGACGGGCGGGCTCACCTTTCCCCTCCAGGGCGTGTCGCTGAAGTGGTTCGGCGACCTCTTCGGCCAGGCGCGCACGGGTGACGTCGGCGGCGCCTTCTCCCGCTCGCTGCCCCTCGCGCTCGCCGTCATGGTGCTCACGGTGCTGATCGCCGTCCCCGCCGGCCTCGCCTTCCGCCGCAACTTCTACGGCTCGACGCTGATCTTCTACGCCGCGATCGCGAGCCTCATCGTGCCGGGGCTGGTGCTGTCCATCGGCACGCTCGTCACCTTCAACTTCCTCGGCCTGCCGGCGCGCTGGTACACCTCCGCGCTCGGGGCCCACCTGTCGTGGACGATCCCCTTCGGCCTCCTCATCATGTTCGCGGTGATCTCGCGCCTGCCGCGCTCCTACGAGGAGGCGGCCTACGACCTCGGCGCGAGCCGCTTCCAGACCCTGATGCTGGTGATCGTGCCCATCGTCTTCCCCGGCATGATCGCCGTTGCCCTCTTCGGCTTCACCCTGTCCTACGACGAGTTCCCCCGCTCCTGGCTCACCACCGGCCCCAAGAACACGCTGCCGCTCGAGATCTGGACGATGACGACCAACGTCACGTCACCGTCGCTCTATGCGCTCGGCACCGTTACCACCTTGATTTCGTTCCTGGTGATTGCGCTCGCCATCGGCTCGATCGCTATAATCCAGCGGCGGCGTTTGCGCGCCGGCGGATAAACCAACAAGGGACGAGGGAAATGCGTATTGGGATGGCGGCGCTTTTCGCCGCGGTGATCGTGGGGGGCGGCCTCTCGGCGGGCGCTGCGATCGCCGACGAATGTTTTGTGCACAATGATTCGCTGATGCGGCTTCAGACCCGGGGCAGCTCCTACGTGATGCGCTACGAGCAGCCGCGCGACGTGCTGCGCCGGGCGGGGGTGCGGCGCGGAACGGTGCTGTTGGACGGCAACGTCTCCAACGGGAGTTTCTCGGGCGTCGCCCGCCGCTTCTCGCGCTATTGTCCCGGCGAGCCGCTCGAATATCGCGTGTCGGGCCGCGTCTACGACGACCCCTATTCGATCATCGTCGACGGTCGCTACGAGGTGCACGACCGCTGCCGTCCCACCGGACGGCTGAAGGGAGATCAGCTCGTGTTCACTTTCATCCGGAACTGTTAGCCCATGAGCCAATCCGGCGAGATCCGCCTCAAAGGGGTGTCGAAGAGCTTCGGCGACACCCACGCCGTTCGCGACATCGACCTGACGATCGCCAACGGCTCCTATTGCTGCCTGCTCGGCCCGTCGGGCTGCGGCAAGACGACGATCCTGCGGATGATCGCCGGCCACGAGACGCCCACCAGCGGCGAGATCACCATCGGCGGCCAGTCGGTGGTGGGTCTGCCACCGGTGCAGCGCGGCACGGCGATGATGTTCCAGAACTACGCCCTGTTCCCGCACCTTTCCGTGCGCGACAACGTCGCCTTCTATCTGAAGATGCGCGGGGTGAGGAAGGCGGAGCGCCGAGCGCGGGCGGGGGAGATGCTGGAGCGGGTGCAGCTCGATCATCTCGCCGATCGGATGCCGGCGGCGCTCTCCGGCGGACAGCAGCAGCGCGTGGCGCTGGCGCGCGCGCTGATCACCAACCCGCGGGTGCTCCTTCTCGACGAGCCGCTCTCCGCGCTCGACGAGTTCCTGCGCCTCAGGATGCGTTCCGAGCTCAAGAGCCTGCAAAACCAGCTCGGCATCACCTTCGTGCACGTGACGCACACGCAGCCGGAGGCGATCGCGCTCGCCGATCTCGTGGTGGTGATGGACCATGGCGAGATCGTGCAGGCCGACACGCCGGAGGCGATCTTCACCCGGCCCGCCACCCCCTACGTCGCCCGCTTCATGGGCGGGCAGAACGTGGTGACGGGCACGGTGACGTCGGCGGAGGCGGGCGAAATCCGCATCGCCGGCAAGGATGGCGCGTTCGTCGCGATCGACCCGAAGGGCGAGGGCGCGGCGCGTGACGCGACGATCGCCTTTTCGATCCGCCGCGACCGCATCCTGCTCACCCCCGCGAGCGGCGAGGTGGCGGCCGAGCCCAACCTCGTCGTCGGGTCGGTGGAGGAGATCGAGTATCAGGGCTCCTTCGTGAAGGTCACCATGGGCCGGGACGGCGAGCCCTTCGTGGTCCACGTGCCCGATCAGGTGTTCTTCGCGACGCCGGTCGCGGTGGGCGACCGGGTGGCGGCGCGCTGGCAGGCGGCCGACACCCACATCATCGACCGCCCGGTGGGCGCCGAAGAAACCTTCGTCTACGCCGAAGAGGTGGTCTGAGGGGGGTCGTCGTCGCCCGGATCGTCGCGGTTGAAGTCGGCGCGGGCGTCGGCCTCGGCGAGGCGCTGGCCGGCGAGCTGGGTGGCCGCCACGGTGTCGAGCTTGCCGGTGCCGAGGAGGGGGACCGCATCGACCTCCAGGATGCGATAGGGCACGAAGCGGTCGGGGAGGCCTTCGGCGCGGATCCTGGCGAGGAGCTTCGCGGGGTCCGGGTTCTTCTCTTCGGTGAGGAGGATGATCGCCTCGCCCTTCGGACCCACGGGAATTGCCGCGGCGGCGTGGAGGGAGTCCGGCCACACCTGGCCGGCGATGTTCTCCACCATCACCAGCGAGGTCATTTCGCCACCGATCTTGGCGAACCGCTTCAGACGGCCCCGGATCGCGAGGTAGCCGTCTTCGAAGGCGACGATGTCGCCGGTGTCGTGCCAGCCGTCCGGAGGCTTTCGGATCCGGCCGTCGGGCTGAAGGTAGCCCTCCATCACGTTGGGGCCGCGTACCTTGAGACGCCAGCCGTCGGAGAGGCCGGGCACCGGTTCGAGCTGGGCGGCGATCCCGTGGAGGAGGCGCCCCACGGTGCCGTCGCGGATGTCGTCGGGATGGTTGACGGCGAGGACGGGGCTCGTCTCGGTGACGCCGTAGCCCTCCACCACCTCGAAGCCGAAGCGCGAGCGCACGAGATCGCGCGTCTCGGTCCGCACCCGCTCCGCGCCGCACACGGCGAAGTGGAGCGAGGAGAGGCTCCCCGGATCGCCGGCCCGGGCGTACTGGCGCAGGAAGGTGTCGGTGGCGAGGAGCACGTTGGGCTTCGTCTCGGCGATGCGCTTGGCGACCTCCTTGGCGCGTAGCGGCGAGGGGTGGAGCACCAGCTTGCGGCCGAGAACGAGGGGCAGGATCATCCCCGGGACGAGGCCGTAGGAGTGGAAGACGGGGAGCGGGTTGAAGAACACCTGCGCCCGCTCCAGCGGCAATCCCGCCTCCACCTGGGCGATGTTGGCGAGGATGTTGCGGTGGCTGAGGACCACCCCCTTGGGGTCGCCCTCGGCGCCTGAGGTGAAGATGATGGCCGCGGTCTCGCTCGCCTCCCTCCGCGGCAGGAGGCCGGCGGGAGCGGCGGCGACGGCGAAGGCCTTGTCGCGTAGCCGCACCCGTTCGCGCAGCGATTCGAGGGCGAACACCGGCGCCGCCGCCGAGAGGGCCCCGACGAGGGTTTCGAGCTGGGCGACCTGCACGAAGCGGTCGGCGGTGAGGATCGCCCCGACATTGGCGAGCCGGCAGGCGCCGAGGAGGGTGCGTCGTCCGGCGGTGAAGTTGAGCATCGCCGGAATGCGGCCGGCGGCGAGCACGGCGAAGTAGGCGACCACCGCCGCGACGCTCGAGGGCAGCATGATCGCCACCACCTCGCCCCGCGTCTCGCGGCGGATGACGCGGGAGAGGGCGCTGACGGCGCGGATCAGCCCGGTATAGGTCAGCGTGCGCCGGTCGCCGTCCTCCACGGCGACGACGGGGCCGCCGTGCGTGCGGGCGGCGAGGAGCAGCGCGCTGAGCACCGACAGATCCGCCTTGCGCTCGATGTCTGCCGCCTGCGGGCCGTCGGCCCGGGGCGGCAGTTCCATGGGCTCCAATGAGCCTGCGGCCGGTCCTATGTCCGGCACCGTCACGCGCGAAACTGCGTCTTGTCCGTGCCCGAGTAGAGCGCGGCAACCTGCGCAGCCATGGAGTGCTCGTGAGCGGCGATGGCCGCCGGATCGAGATCGGCGACGGGGGACGGCTCGTGCTCGAAATGGCCGTAGGCATCCCTGCCGCGCACTAGCATGGCGCAGTCCTTGGACTTCAACTGCGCGAGCCGCGTCGGGATGTAGCGCAGGGCGAAGCCGATGCGCCGATCGGCCGAGCGGTTGGGCTTCGACCCGTGCACCAGGAGCACGTGGTGGAGGCTCATCTCGCCCGCCTCGAGCGGCACGTCGACGCCTTCGTCTTCCGGCACGTCCACGGCGATCTCCTGGCCGCGGGAGAGGAGGTTGTCGTCGTGGAAGGTGTCCTTGTGCTCGATCTGCGACTTGGTGTGGCTCTGCGGCCAGAAGCGCATGGCGCCCGATTCGACCGGGGCGTCGGCGAGGGCGACCCAGGCGGTGACGACGTCGGATCCGTCGAGCCCCCAATACGTCGCGTCCTGGTGCCAGGAGACGTAGGACGTCGTGCCGGGCTCCTTGATGAAGAAGGACGACGCCCACAGGAGGATGTCGGGTCCGAGGATGCTCTCGACCGCGTCGAGGATCGCCGGCGTGCGGGCGATCTCGTTGGCCCAGGTGAAGAGCAGGTGCGTCTTGTGGCGCAGATTGCCGGCGATGGGGCCGCCATTTTGAGCCTCGTACGCTTCGAGCGCGTGGCGGTAGTGAGCGGCGTCCGCGCGAGACATGACGCGTAGCGGAAACAGGTAGCCATCGCGCCAGAAGCTGTCGATCGCGATCTGATCGAGTGCCATCGTGAAACCTCCCGGTGTTTTTCTTGTGATGGTGGAGGCTTGCCGAACTCCGCGCAACACCAGATTGCCGAGGCGGTCATGGTAAGGCCGGTTCGTGAAATTGAGCAATCGGCGCCCCGGTCAGCGGGGCGCCGCCGCTATGCATTTCCGGGTGCGGCTTCGTCGTGGCGAGGGGCGCCGATGTGGCCGAGTTCGTCGGCGATGGCCTTTTCGATGGCCGAGCGCGGCTTGGTGAAGCGGGCGAGGAGGTCGTAGAGCACCGGGGTGAGGAAGAGGGTGAGGGCGCTCGACAGGAGCAGCCCGCCCACGATGACGGTGCCGATGGCGATGCGGCTTTCCGCCCCCGCACCCGAGGCGAGCACCAGCGGCACGGCGCCGAGCACGGTGGACACCACCGTCATCGCGATGGGGCGCAGGCGCAGGACGGTGGCTTCGACCACGGCATCGCGCACGCTCCGCCCCTCGTCGCGCAGCTGATTGGCGAACTCCACGATGAGGATGCCGTTCTTCGCCATCAGCCCGATGAGGAGGATGATGCCGATCTGGCTGTAGATGTTGAGCGTGAGGCCGGCGGCGGCCAGCGAGAACACCGCGCCCGCGACCCCCAAGGGCACGGTGAGCATGATCACGAACGGGTGGACGAAACTCTCGAACTGGGCCGCGAGCACCAGGAAGACGATGAGGAGGGCGAGGCCGAAGGTGGTCGCGACGCCGCTCGAGGTCTCGCGGAACTGCTGGGACTGGCCGGCGAGGCTGATGCGCGCCTCGGCGGGGAGGGAGGCGCGCGCCGCCCCTTCCAGGAACTCGATCGCCTGGCCGAGGGTCGCCCCGTCCGCCAGCGAGCCCTGGATGGTGATCGAGGGGAGGCGGTTGTAGCGCCGCAGCGACGCGGCGGCCGCCGTCGGCTTCACCGTGACGAGGGCGCTGAGCGGCACCAGCGTCTCCCCGTCGGCGGCGCGCACGAAGATGAAGTCGATGTCGGACGGGGAGGCGCGGTCGTCGCTCGCCGCCTGCATCAGCACCGGATACTCGCGGCCGCGGTCGACATATTTGGTCACCTCGCGCGAGGCGAGCAGGGTCTGGAGAGTGCCGGCGATGGTCTCGACGCTGATGCCGAGATCGTCGGCCCGCTCGCGGTCGAGGGTGACGTCGAGCTGGGGCTGGTTCTCCTCGTAGTCCATCTCGACGTTGGAGAGGAGGTCGGAGCCTTCGGCGATGGCGAGGAGATCGTTGGCCCAGCTCTTCACGCTCTCGAAGTCGGGTCCGCTGACGACGACCTGCACCGGGTTGCGGCTGCCCCTGAGGCCGAGGCCGGCGGGGGAGAGGGGGAAGCCGCGGGCGGCGGTGACGGTGCGCATCTTCGGCCCCATCGCGGCGATGATGGCGCGGTGGTCCATCTCGCGCTTGTCCCAGTCGGCGAGGCGCAGCACCACGAAGGAGCGGTTGGGCCGCCCCCAGCTCCCGGAGTAGGTGAAGATGGTCTCCACCACGCCCTCCTGCCGCAGCGGTTCGGCGATCGCCTCCACCTGCTGCGCCGCCGAATCGGTGAATCCCACCGTGCTTCCCTCCGGCGCCGTCAGCGGCACGAACACGACGCCGCGATCCTCGCTCGGCGTCAGCTCCTGCGGGATGTTCACGTAGACCACGGCGCCGAGGGCGGCGATGCCTCCGGCGAGGCCGATCACGATGAGCGGCATTCCCACCGCCGCGTTGAGGATGCGGCGGAAGCCCCCGAGCACGCGGCCCTCACCGCCGGCGCCCACCCCGTCGCGATTGGTGAGCACCTTGGAGGCGAGCGCCGGACAGGCGCTGAGGGCGACGAAGGTGGAGATCGCGACGGCGCTCGCCATGACGAAGCCGAACTCGGTGAAGAGGCGCCCCACCTGGCCGTCGAGGAAGGAGAGGGGGATGAACACGGCGATGAGGGTGAGCGAGGTGGCGATGACGGCGAAGGTCACCTGCCGCGAGCCGAGCACGCTCGCGACGAGGACGCTTTCGCCGAGATCGAGGCGGCGTTGGATGTTCTCCAGCACGACGATGGCGTCGTCCACCACCAGGCCGATGGCGAGGAGGAGGGCGAGCAGGGTCAAGACGTTGATCGAAAAGCCCATGGCGCCGATCAGCACGAAGGTGCCGACCAGCGCGACGGGAATGGTGATCGCGGGAATGAGCGTCGCCCGCCAGGAGCGCAGGAAGGCGAGGATGACGAGCATGACGAGGATCAGCGACATGCCGAGGGCGATCACCACCTCGCGGATCGAGGCGGCGACGAAGATCGCGTCGTCGGAGCCGACCTCGATCGCCATGCCCTGCGGCAGGCCCGGCGTGAGCGCTTCGATCTCCGCCCGCACGCCGTTGGAGATGGCGATGGTGTTCGACTGGCTCTGGCGCACCACCGCAAGGCCCACCGCCGCCACGCCGTTGTTGCGCACGATGGTGGTGTCGTCGGCGACGCCGGCGACGATCCGGGCGACGTCGGAAAGGCGGATCGGGTAGCCGGCGACGCGGTCGATGACGACGTTGCGGAACGCCTCCACCGTCGGCAGGCGGCTGTTGAGGCGCACCATGAGCTGGCGGGAGGTCGATTCGATCTCGCCGGCGGGCAGCTCCACGTTGGCCCGCTGCAGCGCCTGCTGGATGTCGGTGACGGTGAGGTTGCGCGCCGCCATCGCCCGGCGGTCGAGCCAGATGCGCACCGCATAGGGGCGGTCGCCATAGAGGTCGATGGAGGCGACGCCGGGGACGGTCGCGAGGCGGTCGACGACGTAGCGGTCGACATAGTCGGTGATCTCGGCCGGGGTCATCCGGCTCGAGGTCACGGCGAGACGCATCACGGGGTCGCCGTCGGCGTCGCTCTTGACCACCTGCGGCTCGTCGACGTCGTCCGGAAGCTCGGCGCGGACGCGGGCGACGGCGTCGCGCACGTCGTTGGCGGCCTCGTCGATGTTGCGGCCCACCTCGAACTCGACGGTGATCGAGCTGCGGCCGCGCTGGCTCGAGGAAGACAGCGTCTTCACGCCGGAAATGCCGGCGATGGAGCCCTCCAGGATCTCGGTGATGTCGGTGTCGACGATCTCGGGGGCAGCGCCGGTGTAGGTGGTGCGCACCGTGACGACGGCGGTGTCGATGTCCGGAAGCTCGCGGATCGGCAGCCGCAGCAGGGCGCCGATGCCGAAGACGATGATGAGAAGGCTCGCGACAGCGGCGAGCACCGGCCGGCGGATCGAGAGGTCGGACAACATCAGCTGCGGCTCCGGCCCCTCGTGGGGGCGGTGGTTGCGCCGCCGGTGTCGGTCAGGGGACCGGCTGCCTGCGGCGTCTCGGTGGCGGCCTGCTCCGTGGCGGGAAGCGCCGGCGCCTTCGACTGCGGCGATGTCTGCGGGCCAACGGTCTTGAGCACGGTGACGCCGGCACCGTCGCGCACCGACTGGATGCCTCGCGTCACCACCTCGTCGCCGGCGGCGATCCCGTCGACGATCTCGATGAGGCCGTTGCGGCGCAGCCCGGTCTCGACCGGCCGGCGGTCGGCCTTGCCGTCGACCACCACGAACACGAAGGGCTCGCCGCCCTCCACCGCCAGAGCCTCCTCGGGCACCACGATCCCCTGGCGGTCGGCGAGCTCCAGATCGAGGCGCATGAACATGCCGACCGGGAGCGCGCGGTCGGCGTTGGGCACGCGGGCGCGCACGCGGAAGGCGCGGGAGGCCGAATCGACCCGGCTGTCGACGGCGACGACGGTGCCGGTGAAGGTGCGGTCGGCGAAGGCCGCACTCGTCGCCGCCACGCGCTGGCCCTCGTGGATCTGGCCGTAGACGGTCTCGGGAAGGCTGAACTCGATCTCCACCTTGGAGAGGTCGTCGAGGGTGGCGAGGACGGTGGAGGTGTCGACGCGCGCGCCGAGGTCCACCCGGCGGATGCCGAGGACGCCGGAGAAGGGGGCGCGCACGGTGCGATCCTCGAAGCGGCGGCGGGCGCGGTTGACGGCGGCGGCGGCGACGGCGCGCTCGGAGCGGACCTGCTCGAGGGTCGCCGTGCTGACGGTGCTGGCGTTGGAGCGCATCAGCGTGTTGGAGCGGGCGAGGCGGCTGTCGCGCTCGGTGAGGAGGGCTTCGGCCTCCTCCAACGTCGATTCCTCGATCTCCGAATCGAGCCGGGCGAGCACGGCTCCCTCACCGACCTCCGCCCCGGGCTCGATGTTGAGCTCCACGAGGCGCCCCTCGGCGAGGGGCACGATGTCGACCGACTGCAGGGCCCGCGTGGTGCCGACCGCTTCGACGCGCTCCACGAGCGTGCGGGTCTCGGCGAGGGCGGTTTCGACGGTTGTCGTGCGGGGGCGGGACGGGCTCCTGCCGCCGCCGGTGTCGGCGGCTCGGTTCACATGGTCCTGGTAGAGGGTGTACCCCCCGCCGGCGAGGGCGGCGAGCGCCATGAGCACTACGATCTGTCGTCCGATATACATATTTTCTCCCGAGCCCCGGTCTCCGCACGCCGCCGGCGCTCCGACGGGATGACTATTCGGGGATCCGCGCACCGAATCAATCGCGATCTGCGCAGAGAAGCGCGACTTTTGCTCGCGCTCCGAAGAATCCGACCATCCGAGTTCTCGGATTGCAGAGTCGGTTCGAGTTGAAAGGACAATTCAAGATCGTGTGAGGTCGAGAATTATTTGTATCACCCGATCAACTGCGAGGAAAATGGGCACACGTTGCCGTCCGAAAGGGCCGTTCATCGGGAATCCGCGGTGACGGCGCCGGGTCCCGCGACGATCATCGCCGACGATCCTGGTGGGGAGCCGACGTCGCCCGATCGCCCCGAGAGAGGCACGAGTTTGATCAAGTCGTAAGTATAGATTCGAATAGATCTAATTATAGACTGAAACATGCGACAGAAAATTGATTGACTCGCTCAGTCAAGTTTAAGACATCCTCGCGCCCAAGGGTGGAGCTATGGGCGCGCCCGATCATCCGATCCGGGAGCGAGGGTATGGGGCGCACGACGGCAGCGCGGACGACGACGGCGGCAGGGAGCGGCTTCGGCCTCACTCGGCGCCGCGTTCTGGCGCTCGCCGGCGCGGCCGGAGCGCTCCCCTTCGGCGGGCGCCTCGCCGCCGCGGTCGGCGCCGAGTGGCAGGTGCCGGGCTTCTCCCCCATCGGCGACGTGCGCTACGGTCCCGGCTTCGCCCACTTCGACTACGTGAACCCCGACGCACCGAAGGGGGGGCGGCTGCGTCTCACCCGCATCGGCGCGTTCGAGGACACCGAAACGCTGACCTATCCGGCCCGCGCGCCCTCCGACCTGCGGCTGATCTATGATCACCTCATCGTGGCGAGCGACGACGAGGTGGCGAGCTACTACGGCCTCCTCGCCGACGGGCTCGAAGTCTCCGACGACTACGGCGAGATCGTCTTCCACCTCCATGGCGACGCGCGCTGGCATGACGGCCAGGCCGTTTCGGCGGCCGATGTGGTGTTCACCCTCGAGACGCTGAAGGCGAAGGGGGCGCCGTTCTACCGTCAGGCCTTTCGGCCGCTTTCGGTGGAGGCGGTCGATGCGCGGACGGTGGTGGTGCGCAACGCGCGGACCGGCGATCGCGACGTCATGCGCCGCCTCGCGACGATCCCGATCCACGCCGAGCACGCCTATCGGGACGGCTCGCCCGCCGCGCCGCTGGGATCGGGCCCCTATCGCATGGCCACCGTAGAGGCGCCGCGCCTCCTGGTGCTCGAGCGCGCCGCCGACTACTGGGCGGCCGAGCATCCGGTGAACCGGGGGCGGTGGAATTTCGATCGGATCGAGATCGACTATTATCGCGATGCCAACGTGGCGCTCGAAGCCTTCAAGGCCGACGAGGCGGACGTGCGCGAGGAGGACAGCCCGACCCGGTGGAGCGAGGCCTATCCGGAGGCCGCGCTCTCGTCCGGCGCGATGCGGCGGCAGGCCTCGCCGACGCTCTCGGTCGGCGCCCTCAACGGGCTCGTCGCCAACCTGCGCCGACCCCTGACGGCGGACCGTCGGGTGCGGCTGGCGCTGGCGCTCGCCTACGACTTCGGCGAGGCGAACCGGCTGCTCTTCCACGGCGCCTACAAGCCTCTTCAGAGCGTCTTCGCCGGCACGCCTCTGGCCGCCGAGGGCGTCGCGGGGGAGGGCGAGCGCGCGCTCCTCGGGGCGGACGTCGATGCCGCGACGCTTGCCGATCCCGATCCCTTCGCGGGCCTGCCGGCGCCCGGCTCGCGGGAGGCGCTCGCCTATGCCTCCCGCCTCCTCGACGAGGCGGGCTACCCGGTCGTCGACGGCGTCCGGCGCGACGCGGCCGGCGCGCCGATGCGGCTCGAAGTGCTGCTGATGACGCCGAACTTCGAGAAGCCGACGGCCTGGCTGTCGCGTGCGGCGCGGCGCCTCGGCGTGGAGCTCGTGGAGACGCGCACCGATCCCGCGACGGCCTCCCGCCGCATGCTCGGCAAGGACTTCGACCTCGCGGGCCTCACCTGGACGCCGGCCCGACTGCCCGGCACCGCGGAGCGGCTCCTGTGGCACAGCGCCCTCGCCGACATGCCGAATTCCTATGCCCTCGCCGGGCTGCACGATCCGGCCGTCGACCGCACCATCGAAGCGCTGGAGCAGGCGGCCGATCCCGATGCGCTCGCCGTCGCCGGCCGCGCCTTCGACCGCGCCTTCCGTCACACCCTCGCCCTGATCCCGCTGTGGCGCGACGACGAGGTGCGGACCGCCTGGTGGGACCGGTTCAGCCGTCCCGCCGCGGAGGAGGACGGCTTTCCACCCTCGCCGATCGACCGTTGGTGGGCATGACAGATCCGACCGACGGGCCGTTCGCCCGCTTCTGCCGTTTTGCCAATCCTAAGGAGAGTTGTTGATGTTCATCGCGATGAACCGGTTCCGCGTGCGCAAGGGAGCCGAAGCGGAATTCGAGGCGGTCTGGCTCGATCGCGACGTCAAGCTGCGCAAGGAGCCCGGCTTCGTGGAGTTCCACATGCTGCGGGGTCCCGAGGCCGACGACCATCGCCTCTACGTGTCCCACACCATCTGGGCGAGCCAGGAGGATTTCGTCGCCTGGACGAAGGGGGAGGCCTTCCGCGAGGCCCACAAGGGCGCCGGCTCCCGTGCGAGCCTCTACATCGGCGGCCCCCAGTTCGAAGGCTTCGAGGTCATCCAGACGGTGGGGCAAGAGGCCGAAGCCGTCGCGTAAGACACAGTCGTCGCCTGCCGGTGTGGTGGGCGACGACCTCTCTTCGTGTAGAACTATTCTAATAAAAAGTATTTCTATACCTTAGAGATAGTACACTATACTTGTTGCGTCAGAGTGACACTCTGTGACGATCAAGTTCAATTGTTGACACATCGTCTTGCCTCAATCATGACTCCGGTCGACTAGATTTATGGCGTGATCAAGCCGCGGAAAGCTGCGGCTGGCGGGGCGCTGTGTCCAAGGAGCTTTAAGCAATGATCGTGATCGACGCACGTGGCATGTCCGATGGGATCGACTATGCTACGTACCTTGCCAGTTACTATTCGGGGCTGACGACCGGGTCCTCCACGTTCCACGGTGGTGAGCCGGTCTCGGCGTTCGGCGGCAGCTACTACGTCAGCGGCTCGCAGGTTTCGTTCTCCTACGGCGACGACGTCGATCAGATGACGCTGCTCGAAGGTTCGGACATCTCCTACGACTTCCTGACCTACGGCTCGGACTACGGTCACGGCATCTCTGGCGAGATCGACGGTGTCATCTTCGGCATCGCCGACGCGGACACCACCACCGTCGACGGTACCGAGAACGGCCTCGTCACCGGTCTCGACGGCCTCGTCGTCTACAATCTCGACCTCACCGCCGAGCCCGGCGCGGGCACGGGCTCGGACAATCTCGTCTATAGCTTCTACTCCGCCGTTCGGAGCGCCGGGACCGATTCGAGCTACATCGACTACCTCTACGAGGTGTTCTCGAGCGACGCGCAGCGCTTCCTCGGCAGCGAAGGCGACGACATCTTCACCGCGACCGAGTATGACGACGACCTGCGCGGCTACGGCGGCGACGACGAGCTGAGCGGCGGCGCCGGCGACGACTTCGTCGCGGGTGGCGAAGGCAACGACATCCTCTCCGGCGACGCGGGCAGCGACAGCCTGCTCGGCGGCATCGGCGACGACCAGCTGTTCGGCGGTGCGGGCGACGACGAGCTGCGCGGCAACGCCGGCGACGACCAGCTGTCGGGCGACGAGGGCGCCGATCGGATCATCGGCAACGCCGGCGACGACACCCTCTGGGGCGGCGAAGGCAGCGACACCCTCTATGGCGGTGAGGGTCGCAACATCCTCATCGGCGACGAGGGGGACGACAAGATCATCGGCGGCAGCGGCAACGACATCATCCGCGGCGACGAGGGGGCCGACATCCTGCGCGGCAACAGTGGGTACAACACCTACGTCTTCAACGACCTCTCAGACAGCCTGAGCGAGGCGCGCGACCGGATCGTGACGTTCAACTCCGGCAGCGACAGCATCGACCTGTCGGGTCTCGATCTCGACCTCACCTACATCGGCGGCGAGGGCTTCTCGGGCGAAGGCGAGGCCGAGGTGCGGGTCAAGACGAGCGGCGATCTGTCCATCATCCAGATCGATTCCGACGGCGACGCGGTCGGCGACATGTTCGTGATCGCCTACACCGGCGACATCGTGGAGAGCGACTTCATCCTGTGACGACCCGGCGCGCCGGCCCGGGTGCTCGGCGCGCCATTCCCGCTCACCCCTCGCGAGTGTCTCCGGTGTCCGTGTTCCGCTCCTCCGCCATCGCCGCATTGCTCGTCGGCCCGCTCCTGACGCATCCCGCGACCGCTCAGGTGATCGTGCTTGATGAGATCGTCGTGAATCCGACCACCGACGGGGAGGAGGGTGAAGAGACTGCGTACGAGACTCCCGCGCCGGTCGACGTGATTACCCGCGAAGAGATCAACCGGGAGACCGGCGCCGGCGTTGCCAGCGTCCTACAGAATGTGCCGGGTGTCATTGCCCCGACCAACGCGGACGATCCCGGCGTTGCAGTCAATATCCGCGGCATGCAGGACTTTGGCCGCGTGAGCGTGACGATCGACGGGGCACAGCAGAATTTCGGCCGCAGCGGCCACAGCGCCAACGGTGTCGTCTACATCGATCCCAACATGGTGAAGTCGATCGAGGTGACGCGTGGCCCGGTTGCCGTGGTCGGCGGTGGCGCCATCGGCGGCAGCGTCGCCTTCACCACGATCGATGCCGATGATGTCTTGAAGGGCGACGAGACGGTTGCCGCGCGCGTGACGACGTCGGCGGAAAGCAACGGTCCCGCCGGGTCCATCCATGGTGAGGCTGCGACACGCATCGGCGACGCCTTCGACATCGTGGCCGCCGCGACGCTCCGGTCGGCCGGTGACTATACGACCGGTGACGGCGACGAGCTGCTGAGCGCGCAAGATCTCCTCTCCGGTCTCATCAAGGCGCGGCTGCGCGTCGCGGAAGGGCACGAGACCACGCTGACCGCGCTGCGCTTGCGCAACAACTACGACAACGGCATCTCGACCGTCCGTCGCACCGAGACCACCGACACGACGCTCAGCCTCGGCCACCATTGGGCGCCGGCCGACAACGATCTCATCGACCTTCAGGCGCGTGCCTACTACACCGGCACCCATCTCGATCAGGAAGACGTTGACGGTGACCTGCTCGGCGCGCAGCGCAGCTTCGATGTCGCCACTTTCGGAGGCGAGCTCTACAACGTCGCCCGCTTCGACGCCTACGGCTTCAGCAACGAGACCATCGTCGGCGCTGACGGTTACGTCGATCATGTGGAGACCAGGGACCCCGAAGGGTACGCCGAAGGCTCCACCCCGAGCGGCGACCGTCAGGTCTATGGCGCCTATATTCAGCACACCGTACGGCGCGGCTGGTTCGAGGTGATCGGTGCTCTGCGCTACGACGGCTACGGCCTTCAGGGGACCGACGAGACCACCGGCGACGACATCGATCGCACCGGCGGGCGCATTTCCCCGAAGATCACCGTGTCGGTGACGCCGGTTGATCCGGTGACGGTCTACGCAACCTATGCGGAAGCCTTCCGCAGCCCGTCCGTCACCGAGACGCTGATCCAAGGTGAGCATCCGCCGCCGGTGACTTTCCCGTTCTACCCCAACCCGGACCTGAAGCCCGAGGTGGCACACAACATCGAAGCCGGCCTCATGCTGCGCTTCAACGATCTCCTGACGGCCGGCGACAAGCTGCGCCTCAAGGGATCGGCCTTTCAGAACAACGTCACAGACTATATCGATCTCGAGTGCTCCACCTTCCCGCTGCCAGGAGGGTGCACCTACGTCAATATCGATGAGGCGCAGATCCGCGGCATCGAGCTTGAGGGACTCTACGACGCTGGCCGCTTCTATGGTCAGCTCGCTGCGACGGTCCTCGACAGTCGCAATCTCGATGAGGGGGGCGAGCTCACTAACGTGCCGCCGAGCCGGGTGTCCGCCACGCTTGGCATGCGCGCGTTCGAGGGACGCCTCGACATCGGCGCCACGGTCACGCTGGTGGGCGAGAAGAAGGACGCGTCCGAGCTCTTCGGCCTGACTGGCGACTCCTACGGTCTCCTCGATGCCTACGCCAACTACATGCTCGATGAGGACACCGTCGCGAGCCTGTCGCTGAAGAACATCCTCGACCGCGAATACACGCAGTATCTCAACTTGCAGGCAAGCCCCGGCTTCACCGCGATCTTCTCGGTGACGCGCCGCTTCGGCGGCTCGCCCAAGCTTGCATCTCTTTCCGGAGCGTTCTGATGACGATCACGATCACCCTTCATGCCGATGGCACTGAGGGCGCGGACTACGACGCGATTCTCGCAGGCCTTGAGACCGACTTCGTATCGAGCGGCTACCCCTATTTCGAGGTCGACGACGAAATGATCATCGTCGGCGAGGTCGATGGCGCCGACACGGAGATCATCGTTCTCGAAGGCGAGGACATGGACTACGACCTCGGCACCCACACGGTGTCCGGGACGCTGAACAGCATCACCATCGGCACTCTCGGCGACAGCTATAATGCCGACGACGGGTCCTTCGATCTCGACAGCGACGGCAACATCACCGGCTACACCGCGTCGATCGAGATCAGCGGCCTCTCCGTGTCGAACACGTCGAGCGAGCGGGGGGACTTCCACGAGCTGGTTGCCGAGCTGATGTATCTCGGCGGCGAGAACGCCGAGGGCATCACCAACCTCCTCGACATCCTGGAATCGTCCGCCCACAACGTCATCGGCTCGTCCGGCGGCGACCACTACACCGGGACGAAGTACAACGACACGATCCACGGTGGCGACGGCGACGACGACCTGGCGGGCGGCAAGGGCAACGACCAGATCCTCGGCGACGCGGGCAACGATACGCTGTCGGGTGATGGCGGCAGCGACACGGTGTCCGGCGGCGCGGGGAACGATTCGATCGACGGTGGAGACGGCGCCGACAGCCTGACGGGCGTTGCCGGTGACGACACCATCGTCGCCGGTGCAGGCGCGGACAGTGTCGACGGCGGGACGGGTAACGACAGCATCTCCGGCGACGCGGGCGCCGACAGCCTCAGCGGCAGCGCCGGCGACGACACGATCTCCGCGGGTGCCGGCGCCGACACGGTCGATGGCGGGAGCGGCGACGATCTCATCTACGGCGACAGCGGCACCAATACCCTCTCCGGCGGAGCGGGCGACGACACCATCGTGTCGGGCACGGGCGACGACGTCATCGACGGCGGCGACGATAGCGACACCGCCGTGTTCGCCACCGCCTACAACGCGGCCACCGTGAGTGGCACGACGGAAGACTGGACCGTCACCACCAGCACCGACGGGACCGACACGGTGTCGAACGTTGAGGTGCTGGAGTTCGTCGACGGCCGGATGGTCTACGACAACGAGGACAACGCCGCCGTCGCCCTGCGCATGTACGACGCCGCCTTCGGCCGCGATCCGGATCTCGTCGGCTTCAACACCTGGATCGAGCAGCTCGACAGCGGGCTGACGGTCGAGGAGATGGCGGACAGCTTTGCCGCCTCCGCCGAGTTCACCAAGACCTACGGCTCGCTCTCCAACGAGGAGTTCGTCGAGCAGCTCTACCTCAACGTGCTCGATCGCGAGGGGAACGAGAGCGGGATCGCCGCTTGGACCAGTCAGCTCGACAGCGGCAACATGGATCGAGGCGAGGTGCTGGCGCGCTTTTCGGAGAGCCAGGAGCACATCAACAAGTTCTCCGATGAGGTGGAAGCCGGCATCTGGGACGCCGACGAGGACGCCGCCTCCACCGCGCGCCTCTACTACGCCGCGTTCGGCCGCTCGCCGGACGCCAGCGGGCTCGCCACGTGGACGGAATATACCGAAGAGGATGGGCTGGAGTTCGTGGCCGAGCGCTTCGTCGCCTCGAAGGAGTTCCAGGTGCGCTACGGCGACCTCGACGACGAGGCGTTCGTGACGCTGCTCTACAACAACGTGCTCGACCGCGACCCCAACGAATCGGGCCTCGAAGCGTGGGTCAATCAGCTCGAAAGCGGCAACATGACCCGTGCCGAGGTGCTCATCGGCTTCTCCGACAGCAAGGAGCACCAGATCCTCACGGCCAGCTCCGTGCTCGACGACGGCGTTCTTCTCGCCTGACGTCGCCGGTGGCGCCCGTGCGGGGCGGGCGTCACCAACCTTTCACAATCGAGGTCCGGACAAGCGCTTGCGTCGGAGGGGGCCGACCTTGTAGCGTCTATGTCCTGTCATAGCTTCGGGGTGCGGCAGACCAGTATTCGCCGGGCTCGCACTTGCGATGTGAGATGCGGCGATGAGCATTGACCTTGATCTTCGCTTTCCGAGTTATCGCCGGATCGACGTCAACGCCCTCCTGCACGACCTCACGTCCGACTTTGTGACGACGACGGTCATCGTCTCCAGCGGGGCGATTGTGTTCCTCGGCAAGGACGAGGGGGCCGATACGCGATATATCGCGCTTCGGGCCCCTATAGGCTCGGGCAGTCGTCTGTCGTACGACCCGGACACGGGCGAGGCGTCGGGTTCGGTCCACCGCATCAGCTTCGGCCGCCTCGGCCAAACCTACAATGAAGACGACGGCACCGTCGATTTCGGCCGATTGGGGACATCCAGCGGCGCGCCTCAAGAGCTGTTGATCTCTGGCTTGTACAGGACCTTGGGCGTCGACATTCAAACTTGGATCGACGCGATCCTGGCGCTCGACGGGCAAGGAACACAGATCGACTTTCTCGACGCTGCTCTCGAAGCCGGACCGATCACGCTTGAAGGGTCGTCGGCTCGAGACGTCTACGTCGGAACGCCTGCGGATGATTCTATCAACGGACGTTCGAACGACGACCGCCTCTTCGGTGGTGACGGTGACGATTCAATAAACGGCTTTGACGGCAACGACTTCATGGACGGGGGTCCCGGCGACGATTTTCTGATTGGCGGGGACGGGATGAACACCGTCCTCGGCGGTGCTGGCGACGACGTCGTCAGTGGGGCTTTAGAAGGGGGGAGCCGCCTCGACGGAGGGGACGGCAACGACTATATCTCCGGCAGCCTGGACGATGACTGGATCACCGGGGGCAACGGCGACGATCTCATTATCACTTCGCCGGGTCTCGACACGATACAGGCCGGCGCCGACGACGACACGGTTCGCGCCACGGCTGCGGACGTGGACAGCGTGTCACAGGACCACAGCGACATTGACGGCGGCGCCGGGACCGACGTCATCGACATGAACACCTTCAGAATCCCGTATCTCGACGTCACGGTCGTCAACGACGACGGCGTCATCTCGGTGACCGGCGATACCGTCATCGACATGACGCTGACCAACGTCGAGGTCTTGAAGTTCGTCGATGGTCAGCTCGATTTCGACAACGAGAGCAGCGCGGCCACGGTGCTGCGGCTCTATGAGGCCGCGTGGGGCCGCGGGCCGGACCTCGTGGGCTTCAACGAGTGGATCGAGCGACTCGAGGGTGGCGCGTCGCTGGAGGATCTGGCGGAAAGCCTCACTGCGACCAACAGATATCAGGAGATCTACGGCGGCCTCTCCAACGAGGAGTTCGTCGAAACGCTCTATCAGACGGCGCTCGGCCGCGATGCCGACGCGACGGGCCTCGCCGGATGGACCGCGCGGCTCGACAGCGGCGTGATGGAGCGCAGCGAGCTGCTCTGGCGCTTTGCCGAGAGCCGGGAGCACGTTGCCCAACTCGCCGACGTCGTCGCCGAAGGCCTCTGGAGCGCCAACGAGAACGCCGTCAGCGTGTCGCTCCTCTACCTCGCCGCATATGACCGGATGCCCACGTACGACGAGTTCGACCGGGACTACGGCACCGTCAATTTGGAGCGGCTGAACTGGGTCGCCGATCAGATATTTTCGAGCGACGAGGTCCAGGATCGGTATGCCGGGCTCGACGACGAAGGCTTCATCACCGCGCTCTACAACGACATTCTCGGCCGCGACCCCGATGCGGCGGGTCTTGCAGCCTGGACCCATCAGCTCGACGAGGGCCTGCAGGACCGATCGGACCTGTTCCGCAACTTCGCCGAGGGGCGCGAGCATCAGAAGCTCGTGGCCGATCAGGTGCTCGCCGACGGCATGATCTTCAGCTGAGGCGGCGCGGCCTCGGGGCGGGAGGCGCCGGCGCGCCTCAGTCGCCGCTGTAGCGCTGTTCGCGCCAGGGATCGCCGTACATGTGGTAGCCGTTCTTCTCCCAGAAGCCGGCGCGGTCGTTGCCGATCAGCTCGATCCCCGACAGCCACTTGGCGCTCTTCCAGAAATAGAGATGCGGCACCACCGCCCGCAGCGGGCCGCCGTGAGCGCGGGTCAAGGGCTCGCCCTGCCAGTGGGTGGCGAGAAGGGCGTCCTCGGCGGCGAAGTCGGCGAGGGGGAGGTTGGTGGAGTAGCCGTCGGCGCTCGTCAGCATCACGTGGCGGGCGTCCGTCGTCGGGTGGGCGAGGTCGAGGAGGTCGCGCACCGTCACGCCGCGCCACAGATTGTCGTAGCGCGACCAGGTGGTGACGCAGTGGATGTCGCTCGTCACCTCCGTCTGCGGCAGCGCCGTGAACGCCGCCCAGTCGAGGCTTAGCGGGGTTTCGACGAAGCCCGTCACCCTGAGCGAAAAGGTCTCGAGCGGAACGTGTGGCTGCAGGCCGAGGTCGAGCACCGGCCAGTCGCGCACGAGGTGCTGTCCCGGCGGCAGCCGCTCGGCCTCCGGCCGGGTCGTGCGACCGGTGAGGAAACGCCCCTCGGCGGCCCAGCGCCGCTTGGTGGTGGTGAGCTTGTTGTCGGGCGGGGTGTGGTCATCCATCGCGGCATCTCCGGTGGGTCGGGGCACGCTCGCCCCGTGAGCCCATCACGTCAAGCCGCGTGAGGGAGGCCGGCGGAACGGGCGTCATCGTTCTGAGATGAAGCGCCTCTATAGGGCGGTGGAAACGTTCCCAAAGGCCGGCCATGACCACCATCCAGGACGTGGCGATGCGGGCGGGATGCGCGATCTCCACCGTGTCGCGCGTCCTCAACGGCTCGCCCCATACGACGGAAGCGACGCGGGTGCGGGTGATGGCGGCCGTCGACGAGCTCGGCTACCGCGTCAACACCATCGGCCGCAGCCTCAAGACGCAGAAGACCGGCGCGTTCGGCGTGCTGATCCCCTCGATCACCAATCCGGTGTTCGCCTCCTCCCTCGGTGGCATCGAGGAGGCGGCGCGCACGGCCGGCTACGACATCATCGTCACGACGTCCAACTACGACCCCGGCCGCGACGGCGAGGCGGTGGAAGCGCTCTTGGCGCGGGGCGTCGAGGGGGTACTCCTCACCGTCACCGATCCGGCGACGGGGCGCGTCGCCGACCGCCTCGCCGCACGGCATGTGCCTCACGTCCTTCTCTACAACCAGCCGATCGACCCCGCCGTCGCCGCCGTGACGGTGGATAACCGCCGCGCCACCGCCGACCTCACCGGTGAGGTGATCGCCCGCGGGCATACCGACATCGGCTACGTTTCCGGCGTCTTCGGCTCGTCCGACCGCGCGCGGATTCGCTATGCCGGCTATTGCGACCGGATGCGCGAGGCGGGGCTGAAGCCGCAGGCCGCGGTGGAGGTGCCCTTCGTCGGGCAGGACCGCGACTTCGTCGCCGCCGTCGCGCGCTTCCTCAACGCGCCGACGCGGCCCACCGCGCTCCTGTGCTCCAACGATCTTCTCGCCATCCGCATCATGGCGGCGGCGCGCACCCTCGGGCTACGCGTGCCGGAGGATCTGTCGGTGGCCGGGTTCGACGGCATCGACATCGGCCGGATGGTGGAACCCTCGCTGGCGACGATCCTGCAGCCTGCCGCCGACATGGGTCGGCAGGCGGTGCAGTTCCTGTTTGCTCTGATGAGGGGAGAGCGGGAGCCCGCCACCCTCATCATGCCCCACACCTTTCGCCCCGGCCGATCGCTCGCAGCGGCCCGGGGAGGAACCATCGCCGGCGCGTTGCGAGCCGCTCCGGCACCCGCCCTCAACCGAAAGACCATCCCATGACCATCAAGTCGACCCTCCTCGCCGCGGGCCTCGCGCTCGCGCCGCTGATGGCCGCCGCTCCGGCGAGCGCGCAGGATGCCATCTGCTACAACTGCCCGCCCCAGTGGGCGGACTGGGCCTCCATGCTGGAGGCGATCAAGGAGAATGTCGGCATCGCGATGCCGCACGACAACAAGAACTCCGGCCAGACCTTCGCCCAGATCATGGCCGAGCGCGGCAGCCCGGTGGCCGACGTCGCCTACTATGGCGTGACGACCGGCATCAAGGCCGCCGCCGAAGGCGTGGTGGAAGCCTATAAGCCCGCCCACTTCGACGAAATTCCCGACGGGCTGAAGGATCCGGACGGCCGCTGGTTCACCGTCCACTCCGGCACCATCGGCTTCTTCGTCAACGTCGACGCGCTCGGCGGGGCGCCGGTGCCGGCCTGCTTCGCCGACCTTCTGAAGCCCGAATATGAGGGCATGGTCGGCTACCTCGACCCCTCGAGCGCCTTCGTGGGCTATGCCGGCGCCGTCGCCGCCAACCTCGCCTTCGGCGGCGACCTCGACAACTTCGACCCCGGCATCGACTACTTCAAGAAGCTCGCCGCGAACGATCCGATCGTGCCCAAGCAGACCGCCTACGCCCGCGTCGTCTCCGGCGAGATCCCCATTCTCTTCGACTACGACTTCAACGCCTACCGGGCGAAGTACACCGAGGACGGCAACTTCGAGTTCGTGCTGCCGTGCGAGGCGAGCGTGGTGGTGCCCTACGTGATGAGCCTCGTGAAGGGGGCGCCGCACGAGGAGAACGGCAAGAAGGTGCTGGACTTCATCATGTCCGACGAGGGGCAGGCGATCTGGACGAACGCCTTCCTGCGGCCGGCCCGCGACATCGAGCTGCCGGAGGAGATCGCGGCGAAGTTCCTGCCCGCCTCCGAGTATGCGCGCGCCGTGCCGGTGGACTACGCCAAGATGGAGAAGGTGCAGGCCGGCTTCGGCGAGCGCTACCTCGACGAGGTGCGCTGACGCGCGCCGCCGCGGTGCCGGTCCCGGCCGGCGCCGCACCGCATGGACGTCGGCCGGGAGCGTTTCGCCTCGATCCCGGCCGCCACCCACCCCGGACCTGCGGAGACAGCATGACCACCCGCTTCGGCGCCTTCGATGCCGCGCTCGCCCTCCCGGCGCTCGTCTTCGCGCTCGCCTTCTTCCTGGTGCCGATGGGCGTGCTCGCGGTGGTGGGCGGGTCGGGCGAGGACGGGCTCGGCGCCTACCTCACCGTGATCACCAACCCGCGCCACATGCGCGTGATGCTGGCGACGCTGCTCCTGTCGGCGCTCGTCACCCTCGCGACGCTCGCCGTCTCCACCACGGTGGGCCTCTTCCTGTCGCGCAACGCCTTTCCAGGGCGCGCGGTGCTCGTCTCGGTGCTGACCTTGCCGCTCGCCTTTCCCGGCGTGGTGGTGGGCTTCCTGGTGATCATCCTCGGCGGGCGGCAGGGGGTCATCAACACCCTCTCCGTCTCGCTCGGCGCCGGCCGCATGGTGTTCGCCTATTCGATGACGGGCCTCTTCCTCGGCTATCTCTACTTCTCGATCCCCCGCGTGCTCCTCACCGTGATGGCGGGCATCGAGAAGCTCGACCGGGCGACGGTGGAGGCGGCGCGCTCGCTCGGTGCCTCGCCGCTCCAGATCCTGCGTGACGTGACGCTGCCGGCGCTGAAGCCGGCGCTGATCGCCTCCGGCGCCGTCGCCTTCGCCACCGCCATGGGGGCCTTCGGCACCGCCTTCACGCTCGCGACCGACATCGACGTGCTGCCGATGCTGATCTACACCGAGTTCACCTTGCGGGCGAACTTTGCCACGGCGGCCGCCCTTTCGATCGTATTGGGGCTCGTGACCTGGGCGGTGCTCGCGGTGGCGCGATCGCTCGCCGGCACCACGGTGGCGGCGGCGGGGTAGGGCGATGCGCCGCGGTCTCTCCTTCTGGCTTCAGCTCGCCTTCACCGTCCTCGTCGCCGCCTTTCTGGTGGTGCCGGTGGTGCTGTCGATGCTCGCCGGCGTCACCCAGAACTACATGCGCGGCCTCTCCTCCGGGGTGACGCTGAAGTGGGTGGGCGAGGTGCTCGCCCTCTACCAGGGCACCATCGGCCTGTCGCTGCTCGTGGCGGCGGCGACGCTCCTCGCCACCCTCCTTGTTGGGGTGCCGGCGGCGTGGGTGATGGTGCGTCACCCGTCGCGCTGGACGCGGGCGTTCGAGGAGATCATCACGCTGCCCGTCGCGGTGCCGGGGCTCGCGATCGCCTTGGCGCTGATCCTCGTCTACGGCGGCGTGCGCGAGTTCCGCGCCTCATGGCTCTTCATCCTCGTCGGCCACGTGCTCTACACGCTGCCCTTCATGGTGCGCGCGGTGATGGCGGTGCTCCAGTCGATCGACGCGCGGACCATGGAGGAGGGCGCCGCCTCGCTCGGAGCGAGCGCGTGGCAGCGCTTCATCACGGTGATCGTGCCCAACGCGCGGCCGGGCATTCTCGCCGGCGCACTGATGGTGGTGACGCTGTCGCTCGGCGAGTTCAATCTCACCTGGATGCTCCACACCCCGCTCACCAAGACGCTGCCGGTGGGGCTCGCCGATTCCTACGCCTCGATGCGCCTCGAGATCGCCTCCGCCTACACCCTCATCTTCTTCGTGATGATCATCCCGCTGCTCGTCGCGATCCAGATCGTCGGGGCCGGCGCGCCGCGATCCAAAGCCCCGCGAAAGTCCTCATGACCGAACCCTCCGGCACATCCGCGACGCTGACGGGCGTCGCGAAGACCTTTCCCGACGGCACGCGCGCCCTCCACCCGACGGACCTTGCGATCGCGCGCGGCGAGACGCTGGTGCTCCTCGGCCCGTCCGGCTGCGGCAAGACCACGCTGCTGCGCCTCATCGCCGGTCTCGAGGCGAGCGACGCGGGCGGTGCCATCCACTTCGACGGCGAGGACGTGACGGCGCTGCCGATCGAGCGTCGCGGCGTCGGCATGGTGTTCCAGTCCTACGCGCTCTTTCCCAACATGAGCGTTGCCGAGAACGTCGCCTATGGTTTGCGCGTGCGCGGCATGGGACGGCGGGCCCGGCTCGCCGAAGCGGCATCCTTCCTCGCCCTCTGCCGCATCGAGGAGCTTGGCGAGCGCCGCATCACCGAGCTTTCCGGCGGCCAGCGCCAGCGCGTCGCGCTCGCCCGGGCGCTGGCGGCGAAGCCCCGCATCCTGCTCCTCGACGAGCCGCTGACGGCGCTCGACGCCAACCTGCGCGAGACGCTGCGGGCCGAGATCGACGAGCTCCTTCGCCGCCTCGAGGTGACGTCGGTCTATGTCACCCACGACCAGGCCGAGGCGCTGATGCTCGGGGACCGGATCGCGGTGATGGAGAAGGGTCGCATCGCCCAGATCGGCACGCCGCAGGAGATCTACCGCGGTCCGGCCACGAGCTTCGTCGCCGAGTTCGTGGGGCTCACCAACGAGCTGCGCGGCGAGGTCGCGGCCGGTGTCTTCCGGGCCACCCACGGCGCGATGCCCGCCCGCCACCTCCGCGACGGAACGCACACGCTGCGCTTTCGGCCCGAGGACGCTCTCGTTGGCCCCGCCACCTCCGTCGGCGACGGGTTGGTGATGGAGGTCGCGGCGGCTGTGTTCGTCGGCGGCCACCAGATCGTCACGCTCGCGGGGAACCCGCCCTTGCGCGCCCACGCGCCCGCCGACATGCCGCTCGCTCTCGGGGACCGCGTCGGCCTCACCCTCCGTCCCGACGCCATCAAGACGTTCTGACCATGCCGCTCATCGCTCAACTGACCGACACCCATATCCGTGCGAATGGGGGCCTCGCCTATGGCGAGGTCGACACCACGCGCTTCCTCGCGGCCGCCGTCGCCCACCTCAACGCGCTCGATCCGGCGCCCGACGCGGTGGTGGTCTCCGGCGACCTCGTCGACTACGGCAGCGCAGCCGAATATGCCGACTTCAAGCGCCTCGTCGCGCCGCTGCGGGCGCCTCTATGGGTGATCCCCGGCAACCACGACAGCGCTCTGATCTGGGAGGCGTTTCCCGAGGCGGGCGCGATCCGTGCGGGGGAGGGGCTAGGCTACGAGGTGAGCGTCGGGGGGCTGCGGCTGTTGATGCTCGATTCCACCGTCGCCGGCGCCCCCTACGGGCTCGCGACGGCCGAGCGGTGCGCCTGGCTCGCTGAGGCGCTTCGGCGGGAGGGGCCGGCGCTGCTCTTCCTCCACCATCCGCCCTTTCTCACCGGCATCGAGCACATGGACCGCAACAACTGCCGCGAGGCGGAGCGGCTCGCCGCGACCGTCGAGGGACGCGGGCTGCTCGCAATCGGTTGCGGCCACGTCCACCGCATGGTGAGCGCCACGGTGGGGGGCGTGCGCACGCTGATCGGCCCGTCCCCGGCCCACGCCGTCACGCTGGACGTCCGCCCCGGCGCGCCGGCGACGTTCGAGTTCGAGCCGCCCGCCGTTCTCCTCCATCGCGTTTCCCAGGACGGCGGACGCCTCGCCCACGTCACCCATCTCTCCTTCATCGGCGACTACGACGGCCCCTATCCCTTCTTCCGCGGCGACGGCAGCCTCGTTTGACACGCCGTCGACGGGTAGCCACGCGGGGCGGCCGTGTGGCGGTTGCCGGGGTGTGCGATTCGTCGTTCAATCGCCGAAGAAGAGCCGCCGCGGGCCCGGGTTCCGCGGAACCGAGGGGAGTGAAGCATGACGACCGCAGCCGAACGGGCAGCGGCGACGCGCGTTGCCGCCATCCGGCCCTCGGCGGTCCGCTGAGCGCCGTGGCGACATCGCACCTTTCCGTGCGCTTCGAGGAGCGCTTCGCGGACGGGCGGTCCGCCGTCCCGCGGTCGCGGGAGGTTCCGGCCGAGACCCCCGTCGCCATCGAGTTCGACGGGATCGGCTACGCGGTGATGATGGCGACGCCCGTCGACCTTGCCGACTTCGTCACCGGATTTGCCATTGCCGAGCGACTTCTGGAGCTGGGCTCGCCGCCGCCGGAGGTGAGCCTTCACGACGTCGCGGGTGGGGTGATCGCGCGGGCGCAGCTTCCCGATGCGGGACGGGCGCGGGTGTTCGAGCGGGCCCGCCGCCGCGTCGCCGAGTCGAGTTGCGGCCTCTGCGGCCTCGAAAATCTGGAGGAGGTGCTGCGCCCGCTGCCGCCCGTCGCCGCGCCCCTGTCGCTCGCCGATGCGGCGATCTTTGCCGCCGGCGCCGCCTTGAACGGGGCGACGCCCTTGGGGGCGGCGACCTCGGCGGTCCATGCCGCGGCGATCTGCCGGCCGGACGGAACGCTGCTCTTCGTGCGCGAGGACGTCGGCCGGCACAACGCGCTCGACAAGGCGATCGGCGCCTTCGTGCGCGCCGGTGGCGAGGGGGATGTGTTCGCCTTCGTTTCCTCGCGCTGCAGCTACGAGTTGGTGGAGAAAGCGGTGATGGCGGGGCTCGGCGCTCTGGTGACGATCTCGGCGCCGACGAGCCTCGCCATCGACCGCGCCAAGAGGGCGGGCCTGCCGCTCTACGTGCTCGCCCGCGCTGATTCGGTGCTCGCGGTCGGCTGACGCCGCCCGTCGGCGGCGCCGGGCCTCAGTTGCGGATGGCTTCGAGCTGGGAGGCCTTCACCCGCACGCCCTCGGCGTCGGACTTCGCGCGGGCGGCGAGGCGGCGCGCGCCCGGCAGGCGGGCGTCTCCGGCGCCTTCAATCGCGGCGGAGAGCGCTTCCATGCGCTGCGAGAAGGCGCCGCCCGACGGCGTGTCGGTATCGAAGGCGAGGAAGAACTGGCCCGTCTTGGGCGGACCGCCGGCGGTGCCGGAGAACGGGGAGGCGTCGATCCCGAGAGTGGCCCCGCTGAGGGCCGCCGCCATGATCTCGGTGAAGAGGCCGATGCCGAAGCCCTTGTAGCCCCCGGCGGGCGCCATCGAGCCTTTGAGGCCCACGGCGGGATCGGTGGTCGGCTCGCCGTCGGGCCCGAGCGCCCAGCCTTCTGGGATCGCCTCGCCCTCGCGCGCGCGCTTCATCACCTCCGACTTCGCCACCACGCTGGCGCTCTGGTCGATGAGGAGGCTCGCCCCGCGCTTGCCGCTGGGCACCGCGACGGAGAACGGGTTGGTGCCGATCACCGGCCGTTTGCCGCCGACGGGGGCGATCGAGGCGGGCGCGTTGGTGAAGCCGATGCCGAGGAGGCCCTCGACGGCGATCGCCTCGGTGTGGAAGCCCAGAACGCCGCAATTATAGGAGTTGCGCACGGCCATCGCGGCGACGCCGTTCGTCCGGGCGGCGGCGACGAGGGCGGGAAAGCCGGCCGCGATCGCGGGATGGGCGAAGCCCGTCGCCGCATCGACGACGACGGTGCCGGGCTTCGGCGTCGTCACCACCGGTATCGCCTTGCCGTCCACCTTGCCGCAGCGCACGTGCTCCATGTAGGTCGGCAGATACATCAGCCCGTGACTCGGGATGCCATCGCGCTCGGCGGCGGCGATGGCGCGGGCGAGCGGCGCCGCATTCTGAGGCAGGGTGCCGGCGGCGACCAGCATCTCTTCCGCGAACGCCTCGATCTCGGTGGGCGTCATCACCACGGTGTCGGACATTGTGGGCCTTTTCTAGTCGTTGTCGCTGGTGCCGGCACCGGCGCCGGCGCGGCGGGAGTGCTCCGTGGCGGGCACGTAGGTGCGCGAGGCGAGGCGGTCGAGCGCCTGCCAGGTGGCGATGCCGACGGTGCGCGATGCCGTCGGGGAGGGGCTGGAGCCGGGCTCCGTCTCGGCGCCACGCAGCACCCGCAGCGCCGCGACCTCGTTCCGGCTCAGATGGCCGAGAAGTTCGCTCGCCGGAAAGGGGGACACGGCGTAAGGCCGCATGCCGACGGCGAGCGACATCGGCGTCCCCGTCACTGCGGCGATGTCGATGAGGAAGGGCAGGAGGAGGAGGGGCGAGACGACCGGCTGCATGGCGTAGATGGCCCCCGAAGCGAGAAGGGTCGCCCGATCGGAGAGGGCGGCGCCGGCGCTGATGGGGCAGAGGCGGCCGCAGCGGCTCGTCAGCGCGCCGCCGGTCTCCTCGGCGTGGAAGCGGTCGATGATCCCGTCCATCGCCTGCAGGGCGGCGAGGAGGGATTCGGGGCCGGGGAGGTTCAAGGCGGTGAGGGCGCGGGTCGCCCGGCTCGCCTCTTCGGCAAAGCCCCAGGGCATGCCGATGCCCCGGGCGGCCTTCCGCGCCGTCGCCCCTATCTCGCTGAGGGACAGGGTGATGGTGGGACTGAGCGCGTAGGTCACACCGTCGCCTCCAGATGCTCGTGCGGGAAGGGCGCCTCCTGGAAGAGCGCGATGCGCACCCAGCGGTCGGAGCGCGGATCGAAGCGCGTCGCCCCGAAGAAGGCGAGCTTGGCGCGCAACAGGTCGATGGGCATCATGGTCGAGCTCAGGAGGTTGTCGTGGACCTCGGCGTAGGGATGGCGGGCGCCGATCTGTACCCGCCGCACCACGTGGCGATGCCCCGGCTCGGCCATCAGGAAAGTGGCGAGCGGCTCCTCTGCCGGCCGTTTGGCGAGCGCGGCGGCGAGCGCGGCGACGTCGCGGCCGACGCCGAGCGGATCCTCGCGCTCCGCCCCGTCCTCCTCGTGGCGCTCGCCGAGGCGCGGCTCCAGCTTTTCTTCCGACACGTACCAGAAGCGGGCCGACTCCTCGCGGCTCGCATAGTCCGGCGCCAGCGCCCAGCGATAGGGGCCGGCGAGGAGATCGCGCAGCGCGCCGACGGTCATCGCCCCATCGATGCGGAAGTGGGCGCCCTCGTCGGCGTCCATCGTCTCGCAGAGCGCGTCGACGACGTCGCCGTGAGGTTCCAGGAGAAGGGCGAGCAGCGCCTCCTGCCCCTCCAGCGACAGCGTCGCCTCGCCCCACCGCCACAACGCGTCCCACGGCGAGGGGGCGCAGAGATGGGCGTCGGCGCTCGCTTCGACGAGGGCGAGGTCGTGGCGCAGGTCGGCGAGCTTTTCGATCTGCAGCGGGTGATCGGAGCGCCAGGCGGCGGCGTTCGCGCGGGCGGCGGCGAGGGCGTCGGCGAAGGCTGCGCGCGCTCGCGGCGTCGCGTCCGGCAGCGCGCGCACGGCGGCGAGGGCCTTCTCGCGCGCCATCACCCAGTTGTTGAGGAGGACGGGATGGTTGACGAGGAAGGGCGCCATCCCGAGCCCGGTCGAGTTGCCGACGCCGAACCGGCGGCGCATTGCCGGGTCGAGCGGCACCGCCCGATCGCCGCCGCGCACCGCCGCGAGGTGCTCCACGAGGTCGACGGTGAAGGCCCGGATCAGCCACACCGTCAGCATCTCGGCCTGGAAGGGGCCCTTGAGCTCGGCCCGGTCGGCGATGAGGGCGCGGTCGGCGGCGCCGAACTTGCCGGAGCCGTAGACCGCGGTGGTGCGCATCAGGTAGCCGACCGGAGCGACTTCGGCGGGATCGGGCTGACGACCGGCCGCAAGGCTCTCCACCACGTGCTCGAAGAGGCGCACGGAGCGGTTGGCGCGGGCGAGCGTCAATTCTCGCGGGCTGATCCTGCCGGCCTCCTGCAACGGGACGTTCGCCTCGAGGCGGTCGAGGTCCTCGGCGCTCGGAACCCCGTCGTGCAGGGCGAAGGTGGCGTCCCAGCGCGTCGCGATCACGCGGTCGGAGCGCAGATGGTCCGGCAGGTCGTGGGCGAAGGCGACCAGCGAATAGGTCCGCTCCGGCCCGCGGACGGTGTAGACGGCGCGGCCGACGCCCCTGTCGTCGAGCTGAAAGAGCGGGCGGTCGAAGGTCCATCCCTCCCGCTGCAGCCGACGCAGCATCGCATAGAGGAAGGAGAGGCGGGTCGGATGGGACGAGCCGAGGCGCGCGAGACGCATGACGCACTCGGGATCGCGGAGGGCGACGGGGGCGGAGGCGGACATAGCGATGGCCGGCGGAGCGACGGGCGTGGTGGTGGGAGACGCGGGCTCAATCGTCATAAGCGCGGGGCGGACCTTCCGGCATGGGGCCGAAGCTGAGATCGAAGAAGCGTAGCCAGTTCTCGCCCATGATCTTGGCAACATCTTGGGCGTCGAAGCCCACTGCGGCGAGACCGCTTGAGATATTAGCGAAATCCCGATTGTCGTGGAAGAAGTGAGGCATCGGCGGAAAACCGGGCGCGTTCGGCGAGCCTTCGCCGTAGTCGACCGCCTTGGTCCACCGGCCGACCCGCATCCATTCCACCACGCTGTCGGGCTGACCCTGGCAGAGGTCCGAGCCGATGCCGATATTGTCGACCGACATCAGCTCGGCGGTGCGGGCGACCATCGTGCAGAAGCTCTCCAGAGTGCAGCCGGACTTGCCCTCGAGGTGATGGGGGTAGAGCGAGAAACCCAGCATGCCCCCGGTCTCGGCGAGGGCGGTGAGCACGGTGTCGGACTTGTTGCGCAGCGCGGGATGCCAGCTCGCGGGATTGGCGTGGGTGATCGCGATGGGGCGGGCGGAATATTCGATCGCCTCCAGCGTCGAGCGCTCGGCGGAGTGGCTCATGTCGATCACCATGCCCACCCGGTTCATCTCGGCGATCACCTGCCGGCCCATGCGGGTGATGCCGGGATCCTCGGCCTCGTAGCAGCCGGTCGCGAGCAGCGACTGGTTGTTGTAGCTGAGCTGCATGAAGCGGGCGCCGAGCGTGTGGCTCACCTCCACGAGGCCGATATCGTCCTCGATCGGCGAGGGGTTCTGGAAGCCGAAGATGATGGCGGTGCGGCCGGTCTGCTTGGCGCGGCGCACGTCGGCCCCGCAGCGGGCCTGCATGATGAGATGCGGATAGCGCTCGAACCAGCGGTTCCAGCGCTCGATGTTGGCGACCGTCTCGCGGAAGGTCTCGTGGTAGGCGATCGTGACGTGGACGGCGTCGACGCCGCCCTCACGCATCTGTTGGAAGATCGCATCCGACCAGTTCGCGTACTGGAGACCGTCGATAATCATCGGCCTCTTCGCTCGAATTGCTCGGTTCGGTTCATGGTCGCCCGGCCGTCGTCATCGTCGTGTCCGCGACCACGATATCAGGCTACTTTCTCCATCACCACGACGATGTGAACGTAGTCCATCGCGTGGCCGGCGGGAGCCTCGGCCACGAGGTCCTCGTAGCTCTGGAAAAACTCGTCGACGAGCGCGGCGGCCTCGGCCGGATCGCGGTCGGAGAGGGCGGAGGAGAACACCGTTTCCGACCACGAGCGCATGGTGGGAATGAGCGTCTTGGCGAAGGTGCGCGGGTCCATCGCGCCGTTCGCCTCGGCGAAGTGCTGCTCGTAGGGGCAGCGGGTGTAGGTGGAGAAGCTGTCGACGAGGCGGAGGCCGGCCTTATGGACCGCCGACGTCTCGTCGAGGAGCGGGGCGGCGAACTCCGCCTGCGTGCGGTAATATTGGACGAACGTGGCGCGGTCGTACTCGTCCTTTGTGATCTTGCCGGCATCGCGCAGGCGCGCCCACAGCCGGTCGAAGATGTCGAACATGTGCTGGCCGCCGGTGTTGCCGAGATAGCGGCCCTCCTCGTCGATGCCGAAGTTGAGGCACACGAAGCGCCCGCCGGGCTTCAGCTCGCGCGCGCGGGCGAGGAGGATGCGCTCCCAGTCGGCCTTGGCCTGCGCGGCGAACTGGGCGTGCTCCGCCTCCCCGGCGCTCGCCGAATGGCAGTGGGTGGTGATCTCGCAGGGCTTTTCCGACAGGTAGTGCATCGCCGTCGCCGAGAAGCCGAAGTCGAGCGTTCCTTCGGGGAAGAGCTGGTAGTGGAAGCCGGTGCCGCAGCCGTAGACGAACACGCCCTCGAGGTTCTTCTGGTAGGCGATCGACGGGTCGCCGGCGAGCCCCTGCATGGAGCGGAAGAGCTGGGAGAAGTCGTTGGAGGCGAGGTCGGTGTAGGTGATGGCGATCTGCCGCTTGTCGCCGCTGGCGCGCAGATAGGAGAAGGCGTTCGACCACATCTCCTGGCTGGTCCCGCCGTCGGCGCAGCCGAAATCGGCGACGCGCAGCACGCCTTCGCTCTTCGGATCGACCTTGAGGCCTTCCTTCACGAGCGGCAGGGCGTTGTTGATGACGAGCTTCGCACCCTGGGTGCGCTCGGTGTAGTAGCCTCCCCCCCGCATCGACAGAACACCCTGCATGTTGAGGTTCCGGGGGGCGGCGGTCATGGCATCGGTCCTTGTTGGTCGTCTGGCAGGGCGGCGCGGGGCCGGGAGGATGGCGGGGACCCGAGGCCCCCGCCGGGATCCGCTAGAGCATCGGGCGGACGTTGATGTAGGAGGCCTCGGAGATCACCGTGTACGGGCGCACCATCTTGGAGAAGGTCATGATGGAATCATACACCTTCTGCGCCAACGGGTCCTGCGTCGCGACGTTCTCGACGACACCCTTCGCGGCTTCGGCGAGCGCGCTCAGCGTCTCGTCGGAGAGGGTGCGGACCTCGACGCCTTCGGTCGCCTTGATCTGCACGAGCGCCTGGGCGTTCTTGGCCACGAACTCGTTGAGCATGATCTGGTTCGCCATCCAGTTGGCGCCCCGGATGATCTCCTTGAGATCGTCGTCCAGAGAGTCCCACTTCGCCATGTTGACGAAGCAGTCGATCAGGCCGCAGGGCTCCATCCAGCCCGGCCAGTAGTAGTACTTCGCCACCTTGTGGAGGCCGAAGGCCATGTCGTTCATCGGGCCGACGAAGTCGGCACCGTCGATGGCGCCGGACTGGAGCGCCTGCGGCACCTCGCCGAGCGGCATCTGCACCGGGGTGGCGCCGACCTCGCTGAGCACCTTCGCGGCGAGACCGCCGGAGCGCACCTTGAGGCCCTGATAGTCGGCGATCGAGTTGAGCTCCTTGTTGAACCAGCCCGACCCCTGCACCGAGGTGTTGCCCGAGGGGAAGAACTTCACGCCGAGCTGGGAATAGAGCTCGTCGGCGAGCTCCAGTCCGCCGCCGTAGGACAGCCACGCGTTCTGCTCCTGCGTGGTCATGCCGAACGGCATCGGGGTGAAGAACTGCATCGCCGGGTGCTTGCCCGCCCAGTAGGCCGGGTAGCCGTGGCCCATGTCGAGGGTGCCGTCGGCCACCGCGTCGAGCACCTGGAAGGGCGGGACGATCTCGCCGGCCGCGTAGAGGCGGACCGAGAGGCGACCGCCGGAGGCCTTGGTGATGTGATCGGCGACGATCTGCGCGCCGGTCGAAAGCAGCGGCGAGTTCTTTGCCCAGGTCATCTGCATGCGCCACTGCATGGCGCCCTGCGCGATGGCGGGGGCGGCGAGGCCGGTCGAGGCCGCGGCCCCGGCCACGACGCCAGCGCCGGATCGTTTAATGAACTGTCTGCGGTCCATGATCTTCGCTCTCTCCTTTCCGTCATTTTCGGCCCGGACTGTCCGGTGGCCGGTGTTTGCGACGCGCCGGGGCGCGCCGCGGATGTCAAAGTCCGAGCGCCGTCGGCAGCCAGCTGACGAGGCCCGGGAAGATCCACAGGATGCCGACGCCGGCGAGCTGGATCAGCACGAACGGGGTGACGCCCTTGTAGATGTCGTTGAGAGCCAGCGTGCCCTTGGCGCCGCCCTGCAGGTAGAAGATGCCGAACCCGAAGGGCGGCGTCAGGTAGCTCGTCTGCAGCACCATCGCGACCGCGACGCCGAACCACAGCGGGTCGACGCCTTGCACGATGAGCGCGGGTGCAAAGATCGGGATCACGATGAAGATGATCTCGAAGGTGTCGATCATGAAGCCGAGCAGGAAGATGAGGCCGAGCACGAAGAGCGTCGCCCCGAAGGCGTCGCCGGGGATCGTGCTGAGCAGCGTCGTCACGAGCTCCTCGCCCCCGAGGCCGCGGAACACGAGCGAGAACACCGTCGCGCCGACCAGGATGGCGTAGATCATGAGCGAGATCGACATCGCCGAGCGCGAGGCCTCACCGAGCTTGCGCAATCCGAAGCCGCCCTTGAGGAAGGCGAGGATCATCGCGCCCACGCCGCCGAGGGCGGCCGATTCGGTCGCCGTCGCGAGGCCGGACAGGATCGAGCCGAGCACCACCAGGATGAGGGCGAGCGGCGGCAGCATCGCTCTCAGGATCTTGGTGATGAGCTTGCGATCGTCGTCCGCGGGCTGGTCGACCGGGGGGCAGCTCTTGGGGCTGATGAAGGCGGTCACGAGGATCGCGATGACATAGAAGGCGACGAGCACGAAGCCCGGGATGAGGGCGCCGGCGAAGAGGTCGGTCACCGTCATCGGGTCGTAGAAGAAGTTGCCGAGCTGCAGCTGGGCCTGGGTGTTGGCGTTCTGCAGCGTGGTGCCGAGCAAGATCAGCACCGTCGAGGGCGGGATGAGCTGGGCGAGGGTGCCCGAGGCGCAGATCACGCCGCAGGACAGGGCGGTGTTGTATTGCGCCCGCTGCATCGCCGGCAGGCTGATCAGCGCCATCGTGACGATCGTCGCCCCGACGATGCCGGTGGAGGCGGCGAGGAGCGCCCCGACGATCACCACGGCGATGCCGAGGCCGCCCCGCAGCGAGCCGAAGAGCTGGCCCATCGTCAACAGGAGCTCCTCGGCGATGCGCGATCGCTCGAGCACGGTGCCCATGAACACGAAGAGCGGCACCGCGACGAGCGTCTGGTTGAGCACGATGTCGAGGATGCGCGAGGGGAAGGAGCCGAGGAGCACCATGTCGAAGAGGCCGGTGAAGCTCGCCGCGAAGGCGGTGAGGATCGCCGCGCCGCCGAGGGCGAAGGCCACCGGAAAGCCCGACAGGAGGGCGAGGATCGCCGACCCGAAGAGAACGGATACGAAGACGATCTCGAGCGTTTCGGTGCTCATAGCGGGCGGTCCGCCGGTTCGGTCTCGACCTCGGGACGCGGCTCGGCCGTCCCGCGCAGGACGGCGAGGCTGCGCACCACCGTGACGATGCCCTGGAGGGCGAGAAGCACGCAGAAGACGATGATGCCGGTCTTGATGAGATAGAGGAAGGGCAGGCCGTCGATGGAGGCCGAGCCTTCCATGAGGCGCCAGGAGCGCACGACGCCGGGCCAGGCCGCATGGGCGACGATGACCGTGAACGGCCACAGGAAGATCACCGTGCCGAAGAGGTTCACCACGGCTTTGGCCTTCGGCCCCATGCGGCGGTAGAGGAGGTCGACGCGGACGTGGCCCTCGGTCGCCAGCACCGAGGCGGTGCCGAGCAGGATCACGCCGGCGTTGAGCCAGACGAAGCTCTCGGAGAGCCAGGGGCGACCCAGCGAGAAAGCATAGCGCAGGATCGCGACAGCCGCGCCGAGAACGACGATGACGGGCAGGCACCACTTGAGGATTTCTCCCAAGAGGATGTTCCCGCGGTCGATGAGGTTCGTCACACGATACAAGTTGATGGGCTCTATCGGCAGTTGTTGTCGGGGTGTCGGTGGCGGCCCCGCACCGCGGCGAAGCGGCGCGCGTGGCCTGTGGTGGGCGGACATGACCGGACCCTGTGGGCCGATGGAAGCGCGCCGGCCACGGCCGGCGGATTCAACCGCATGTGGGTACGGCCTTCCATCGTGCTCGAGCCCGGATCTGCGCGATCATCACGGCGTCATCGCCCGTCACATCACGGGCGGCATGCGATCATACGGAACACCCACCCGCAACGCCAAATATCGGGCGAGCGTGCCTCGAATTGCATCTCTTGGTTCATATTGTAGACAGCTCCACGTTCATCGTGTGGGACCGTGCCCGCCGGCGATCTCGATTTGCGTCATCTGCAAGCAAGTTGCGCGCCCACCCGCCGAGTGGTCAAGCGATCCGAGATCGGATTGGAAGTGTTCGAGGAGCGACTTGCGTCTCGCGCATCCGAGACGTTGCGGTGCGCGGGACGCCTAAGCGCCGGGCGCGAGGACCGGTTCGTACGTCGAGAGGCTTCGGGTGATCTGGTCGGCGAAGCGCTGCGCCGCGATCGGCAGGGTGCGCCCCCGCAGCTGGCGAAAGTAGATGTTGCCGGCGTCGATGTCGCGCGAATCGACGGGGACCGTCACGATCGGCGAGCCCGCGATGACCGGCGCGCCGATCGGAATCTGAAACGTTAGGTAGTTGTTGCTCGCGACCATCGCCTTCAGGAACTCGAACGAGTTGCACTCGATCTTCGGCATGATCTGCCGGCCGCTCGCCGCGAGGGCGCGGTTCAGGAGGACGCGCCCACCGAACCGCGGATTGGGTAGGGCGAGGGGGTGGGCGAGGCATTCGTCGAGGCGCAGGGTCTTGCGATGGGCGAGGGGGTGCCCGGCCCCCATCACGGCGTAGATGCGCTGGGGCACCGTCACGACCACGTCGACGTCGGGCGGGTTGGAGACGTCGTAGACGAGGGCCATGTCGGCGGTGAAGTCGGCGAGACGGGCGCTGGCGGCGAGGTGGTCGAGCACCTCCACGTTGAAGGTGACGTCCGGGTAGAGCGCTTGATAGGCGACGATCTCGCTGGGCAGAAAGGACGACACCACGGCCTGGCTGCAGGCGATGCTGACGTGACCGCGGCGCATGCCCGAAAGCTCGGCGAGGGAGCCGCGCAGGCGCTCGACCTCGGCGAACTGCTGGCGGATGTGCTGCAGCACCACCTCACCCGCCGGATTGAGGCGCATGCCGTTGGGAAGACGCTCGAATATCGGCTGACCGAGCTCCTCCTCGAGGAGCTGCAGCCGGCGCTGGACGGCCGACGGCGTGATGGACATCAGTTCACCGGCTTTGCGGACGGAGCCGGTGCGAGCGATCTCCTGAACAAGCCGCAGGGTCAGAAGGTGACGCAGGCGTTCGACCATGTCCGATGTCCCCAGTGCTCTATTTTTTCGAGCACCCTACCGCAAAATGAGCACAAGACAGCTGCGACACACCGGTCCATTTCCGAGGGTGCGGTTTGCTGCAACCGCCGTGCGAAGACGAAGAAGAGGGCCGGCCGCGCCGCGATGACTTGCGGCGCCGGGGGCGTGGACACGAGGGTAGCGATGGATCTCGGCTTGAAAGGGCAGGTCGCGCTCATCACTGGGCCGGCGAAGGGGATGGGCGGTGCGATCAGCCGCGCCTTCGCGCGCGAAGGCGCCGACCTCGCCCTCGTCGGCCGGGACGTGGCCGCGATCGAGCCGGTTGCCGGGGAATGCCGACGCACCGGTGTGACGGCCGAGATCTTCCGCTGCGACGTGACCCGGCCCGACGAGGTGGCGCAGACCGTCGCGGCCGTCGTGGAGCGGTTCACCCGCATCGACATTCTCGTCAACGTCGCCGGCGGCTCCGGTCCGATCGGCAAGGCGGGCGAAGCGACCACGCCCGCCGAGTTCGACGCGATCGTCGCCCTCAACATGGGCGGCCCGTTCCTGATGATCCGCGAGGTCGCGCCCATCATGCGGGCGCAGAAGTACGGCAAGATCGTCAACGTGGGCGGCACTTTCGGGCTGCGTGGCAAGGCGGGGCGCCTCGCCTATTCGGGCTCCAAATGGGGCCTGCGGGGACTGACCAAGAGCTTCGCGCTGGAGCTCGGCGCCGACAACATCAACGTCAACACCGTCGCGCCGGGCATGGTGGAGGGGCCGCGCTTTCGCTCCAAGGTCGTGCCGGAGATGGCCGAGCGGCTCGGCATCAGCGTCGAGGCGGCGATCGACCATCATGCCGCCGACTACGCGCTTCGCCGGATCAGCACCGACGAGGACATCGCAGCCGCGACGCTGTTTCTCGCGTCCGACGCGGCACGTCAGATAACCGGGGTCGATCTCCCCGTTGATGGGGGGTGGGCGGCGCTATGAACACCTTTTATGCCGATACCGTTCTCACCGGCGGCACCGTCGTGTCGGACAGGATGTCGATGCGGGCGGACGTCGCGATTCGCGACGGCATCGTGACGGCGGTCGGCGCCCCCGAGACGATGCCGATGGCCGAGGAGCGGGTGGACGTTTCGGGCCTCTATCTCATTCCGGGGGCGATCGACGTCCACGTCCACTTCCGCGAGCCGGGCTACACCCACAAGGAGGACTGGGAGACCGGCTCGGCGGCTGCCGCGATGGGTGGCGTCACCACGATCTTCGAGATGCCGAACACCGATCCGCCGACGCGCTCGATCGTCGAGCTGCGCGGCAAGCTCGCCTGCGCGCGCAAGTCCTACGTGGATTTCGGCATCTACGGGCTGCTGGCCGAGGACAATCTCGACGAGATCCCCGGCCTGATCGACGGCGGCGTCGCGGCCTTCAAATGCTTCATGGGCAACACGTTCGGCGATCTGCCGTCACCCTCGACGGGGGCGATGCTGGAGGGGTTTCAGATCATCGCCCGCTCGGGGCTCAGGATCTCGCTCCACGCCGAGACGGCCTCGATCATGGCGCGGCGTCAGGCGCAGCTCGAGGAGGCGGGCCTGTGCGCGCCGACGGACCACATCGCCTCGCGGCCGGACGTGGTGGCGGTCGAGGCGGTCGGCCGGGCCGCCGCGCTCGCCCAGTGGGCCGGCGCGCGTATCCACATCCTGCACATCTCGTCGGCCGCCGAGCTGGTGCCGCTGATGCAGGCGCGGGCGCGCGGCGTCGACGTCACGGGCGAGACCTGCCCGCACTATCTGCTGCTCGACCGCAGCGACTATGCGCGGGTCGGCAGCGTCATCCGCGTCAATCCGCCGGTGCGTGAGCGGCGCGATGCGGCGGCGCTGTGGGACGCGCTCGACGCCGGCATGATCGACATGATCGCCACCGACCACGCTCCGCACACGCCCGAGGAGAAGCGGCAGTCGAACATCTGGCGAGCCGATTGCGGCTTCCCGGGCGTCGAGACCCAGATGCCGCTGATGCTGACCGAGGTGGCCAAGGGGCGCATGACGCTGGAGCGCTACGTGGCGATCTCCTCGGCGGTCCCGGCGCGCAAGTTCGGCCTGTGGCCGGCGAAGGGCCGCATCGCGGTGGGGGCCGACGCCGACATCGCCGTGATCGATCCGACCCGTCGCGAGACGATCGAGGCGCGCCGCCTCCATTCGCGCGGCAAGATCACCCCGTTCGAGGGGCGGCAGACGGTGGGTGCGCCGGTGCACACGCTGGTGCGCGGCGCCTTCGTCCAGCGCGACCGCCAGCTTGTTGCCGAACGGCGGGGGCACGGCCTGTCGGTGAGCCGCATCCAGCGCATGCCCGATCCGATGCCGCGCAACGACGACCAGGCGATCGACACGATCATCGCCATGGCGCAGCGGGAGGCCGAAAGCGTGCCCGTCGCATTGACCACGTCGGCCTAGAGGGTCCAATACGCGGGTCCTTTGCAGCGAGCCCGAAATGCGCCTCTCCCGTACCTTCCTGCCCCTTCTGAAAGAGACGCCGAAGGAGGCGGAAATCGTCTCCCACCGGCTGATGCTACGGGCAGGCATGATCCGCCAGCAGTCGGCGGGCATCTACTCCTGGCTGCCGATGGGCATGACGGTGCTCACCAAGATCGCCGACATCGTGCGCGAGGAGCAGAACCGGGCGGGGGCGCAGGAGATCCTGATGCCGACGATCCAGTCGGCGGATCTCTGGCGCGAGTCGGGCCGCTACGACGCCTACGGTCCGGAGATGTTGCGCATCGTCGACCGGCACCAGCGCGACATGCTCTACGGCCCCACCAACGAGGAGATGGTGACGGACATCTTCCGCACCCATGTCCGCTCCTATCGGGCGCTGCCGATGAACCTCTACCACATCCAGTGGAAGTTCCGTGACGAGGTGCGCCCCCGCTTCGGCGTGATGCGCGGTCGCGAATTCTTGATGAAGGACGCCTATTCGTTCGACGTCGACAAGGAGGCGGCGCGCCACTCCTATCAGCGCATGTTCGTCGCCTATCTGCGCACCTTCCACCGCCTCGGGTTGACGGCGATCCCCATGCGGGCCGACACCGGCCCCATCGGCGGCGACCTCAGCCACGAGTTCATCATCCTCGCCTCCACCGGCGAGAGCCAGGTCTATTGCCACAAGGACATGCTTGAGAAGGCGGTGCCCCCCGCCGATCTCGACTTCATGTCCGACCTCACCCCCATCGTCGACGACTGGACGAGCCTTTACGCCGCCACCGACGAGATGCACGACGAGGCCGCCTTCGCCGCGATCCCCGCCGACAAGCAGGTGGAGGCGCGCGGCATCGAGGTGGGGCACATCTTCTATTTCGGCACCAAATATTCGGCGCCGATGGGGGCGAACGTCGCCGGACCCGACGGCAGCGAGGCGCCGGTGCACATGGGCTCCTACGGCGTCGGCGTGTCGCGTCTCGTGGGTGCCGTCATCGAGGCGTGCCACGACGAGGCGGGCATCATCTGGCCCGAGTCCATCGCGCCGTGGGACATCGCCCTCGTCAATCTGAAGCCCGGCGACGCGGCGACCGATGCGATGGTCGATCGCCTGGAGGCGCTCTTCGAGTCGCTCGGCAAGACCGTGCTCGTCGACGACACCGACCAGCGTCCCGGTGCGAAGTTCGCCGCCATGGACCTCATCGGCCTGCCTTGGCAGGTCATCGTCGGCCCGCGCGGGGCGAAGAGCGGCGAGGTGGAGGTGAAGCGGCGCGCGACGGGTGAGCGCCACACGATGCCGGAGGAGAACCTCATCCCCTTCCTCGCCGAGAACAGCCTCTCGTGAGGCCGTTCGGCGCGCTCGAGTGGGCCATCGCCCTGCGCTATCTGCGCTCGCGGCGGCGTGAGGCCTTCATCTCGGTGATCTCCACGCTCTCCCTCATCGGGATCGCGCTGGGGGTCGCGACGCTCATCATCGTCATGGCGGTGATGAACGGCTTCCGCGCCGAGCTGTTCAACAAGATCCTCGGCGTCTCCGGTCACGTGCTCCTGCAGCCGCTCGACGGGCCGCTCACCGACTATCGCGAGGTGGCAAAGCGCATCGACGCCATCGACGGGGTGGTGCGGGCGATCCCGTTCGTGGAGGGCCAGGTGCTGGTGTCGGGACCGGCGAATGCCGGCGGCGCGCTGGTGCGCGGCCTCACCAAGGAGGATTTCGACCGGCTGGACTTCGTGTCCGACCGTCTCCTCCTCGGTTCCGACGAGGAGTTCGGCACGCAGAAGGGGGCGATCATCGGCTCGCGTCTGGCGCGGGCGCTCGGGGTGACGATCGGCGACACGATCCAGCTCATCAGCCCCAAGGGGGCGGTGACGCCGTTCGGGGTGACGCCGCGCATCGATTCCTACCCCGTGCAGGCGATCTTCGAGATCGGCATGTCGGAGTACGATTCCACCTTCATCTACATCCCGCTGGAGCGCGCCCAACTCTACTTCAACCAGGAAGGCACGGTGACGGCCATCGAGGTCTACGCCGAGGATCCCGACGACATGGACGCCCTGCGCCAGAAGATCATCGACGCGGCGGAGCGGCCGCTGTTCATCGTCGACTGGCGCCAGCGCAACCAGACCTTCTTCTCGGCGCTCGTGGTGGAGCGGAACGTGATGTTCATCATCTTGACGCTGATCATCCTCGTCGCCGCGCTCAACGTCGTGTCGGGCATGACGATGCTCGTGAAGGAGAAGACGCGGGACATCGCGATCCTGCGCACCATCGGGGCGACGCGGGGCTCGGTGCTGCGGGTGTTCCTGATCGTGGGGCTGTCCATCGGCGTGGTGGGCACGCTGATCGGGCTCGTGCTCGGCACCCTCATCGCGCTCAACATCGAGGCGATCCGGCAGGGGATCTCCTCGCTGCTGTCGATGGAGCTGTTCTCGCCCGAGCTCTACTTCCTGAGCCGGATGCCGGCGGACATGGATTCGGTGGAGACCACCGCCGTGGTGGTCATGGCGCTCTTGTTGTCGCTCCTCGCCACCATCTATCCGGCGTGGAAGGCGGCGAAGACCGACCCCGTCGTCTCGCTGAAGGCCGAGTGAAGGCAGGGTGATGGCAGACCCTCTCGTTCTCGCCGACGTGGTGCGCACCTTCGACGACGGCACCGCCGAGGTGAAGGTGCTGACCGGGGCGAACCTCACCGTGCGGGAAGGCGAGCTCGTCGCCCTCGTCGCGCCGTCGGGGGCCGGCAAGTCGACGCTCCTGCAGATCGCCGGGCTTCTGGAGCATCCGGATGCCGGGCGGGTGATGATCGGCGGCACCGACGCGGGCCGCCTCAGCGACAAGGACCGCACGGCGCTGCGGCGCGATCGGATCGGCTTCATCTACCAGTTCCACCACCTGATGGGCGACTTCTCGGCGCGGGAGAACGTCGCGCTGCCGCAGCGCCTCGCCGGCCGCTCGGCGCGGGCGGCGCTCGCGCGGGCCGACGAGCTCCTCGACCGGCTCGGCCTCAAGGATCGGCGCAAGCATCGGCCGGCGGAGCTGTCGGGCGGCGAGAGGCAACGCGTCGCCATCGCGCGGGCGGTCGCCAACGAGCCGCGCGTTCTCCTCGCCGACGAGCCGACCGGCAACCTCGATCAGCGGACGGCGGGCGCCGTTCGCGACGCGTTCCTAACCCTCAGCCGCGACACGGGCCTCGCCGCCCTGGTCGCGACCCACAACCAGACGCTGGCCGGAGAGCTCGACCGCACGGTGACGCTGAAGCAGGGAAAGATTGTCTCGACCGAGGAGGTGAATCGGTAACCATACGCCGATTCGCTGTTCCGTACGCTTGATGTTCTCAGAACATTCTCGTACCTTCCGTTCCAGAACATGGAGGGTTAGTCATGCGTCGGTTTCTCATGGATTGCGGAGCGTTGGTGTCGTGCGTGTCGTTCGCTTCAGCGCTCTATCTGTGGATGGGCTACCTTCAGGGGTCGATCTGACCTGCGCGCCGCAGCGCCGTTTCGCTAGTCTCTGAGGCGATCGAGGGGGAGGGGCCATGTTCATTCATCTCAGGGTTCATTCGGCCTACTCGCTGCTCGAAGGGGCGCTGCACCTGAAGAAGATCGTCGCCCTCGCGCAGGCCGACGATCAGCCCGCCGTGGCCGTGACGGATACAGCCAACCTCTTCGGCGCGCTGGAGTTTTCCGAGGCGTCCTTCGCCGCCGGCGTGCAGCCCGTCGTGGGGTGCACGCTGCCGGTGAAGCTGATGGAGCGGATCCAGAACGGCAAGCGCATCGTCCCCGTCGCCCGCCTGCCGCTGATCGCGATGACGGCGGAGGGCTTCGCCAATCTCCAGCGCATCGTCAGCCGCGCCTACCTCGCTTCCGAGGGGCAGGGCGCCGTGGTGGGGCTCGCCGACCTCGCCGGCACCAGCGACGAGATCATCTGCCTTTCCGGGTGGACCGACGGGCCGGTCGCGCTCGCCCATCACTATGGCGACATGGATGGCGCGCGCGCAATGTTCCGGGATCTCCATGGAACGTTCGGTGATCGTTTCTATTGCGAGATCCAGCGGCACGGCCTCAACGCGGAGAACATCTTCGAGCGCGTGGCGGTGGAGCTCGCCTACGAGGCCGACGTGCCGCTCGTCGCCACCAACGAGGCCTATTTCGCGAAGCGGGAGGACTACGAGGCGCACGACGCGCTGATCGCCATCGCCGAGAGCCGTCGCCTCGGCGACGACGACCGCCGCCGCCTCACGCCGGAGCACTATTTCAAGTCCCAGAAGGAGATGGAGGCGGAGTTCTCCGACCTTCCCGAAGCGCTCGACAACACCGTCGAGATCGCCTTGCGCTCCTCCTTCCGCCCGCGCAAGCGGTCGCCGATGCTGCCGCGCTATCTGGCGTCTGAGCGCAAGATGGAAGGGCTTGCGGACCCCCACAACGACGACGAGACGGAGCTCGCCGCCGAGGCCGACCGGCTTGCCGAGATGGCCCACGCCGGCCTCGAGCGGCGGCTCGCGACGCGTGGCGCCGCCCCCGGCGTCGACCGCGAGGCCTACGACAAGCGCCTCGCGCACGAGCTCCACATCATCAACTCGATGAAGTTCCCGGGTTACTTCCTGATCGTCGCCGACTTCATCCAGTGGTCGAAGGCGCACGACATCGCGGTGGGGCCGGGGCGCGGCTCGGGCGCGGGCTCCCTCGTCGCCTACGCCCTCACCATCACCGATCTCGACCCGCTGCGGTTCGACCTCCTCTTCGAGCGCTTCCTCAATCCGGAGCGCGTCTCGATGCCGGACTTCGACGTCGACTTCTGCCAGGAGCGGCGCGACGAGGTGATCGCCTACGTGCAGGACCGCTACGGTACCGACCGCGTGGCGCAGATCATCACCTTCGGAACGCTGCAGGCGCGCGCCGTGGTGCGCGACGTCGGCCGGGTGCTCGACATGCCCTACGGCAAGGTCGACCAGCTCGCGAAGCTCGTCCCCTCGAACCCCGCCAACCCGGTGACGCTCGGCCAGGCGCTCGAAAGCGAGCCGAGGCTGCAGCAGGCGAAGGAGGCCGACCCCGAGGTCGAGCGCCTGCTCGCGATCGCGCTGAAGCTCGAAGGGCTCTACCGCCACGCCTCCACCCATGCGGCCGGCATCGTGATCGGCGATCGGGCGCTCGAGGAGATCGTCCCCCTCTACCGCGATCCGCGCTCGCCCCTGCCGGTCTCCCAGTACAACATGAAGTGGGTGGAGAGCGCCGGCCTCGTGAAGTTCGACTTCCTCGGCCTCAAGACGCTCACCACCATCGAGCGGGCGCTCTCGCTGATCGACGACGAGATCGATCTCGACACGCTGCCGCTCGACGATCGGGCCGCCTACAACCTCCTCACCCGCGGCGAGACCGCCGGCGTGTTCCAGCTGGAATCGGCGGGTATGCGGCGCGCCCTCATCGGCATGAAGCCGGACCGCTTCGAGGACATCATCGCCATCGTGGCGCTCTACCGCCCGGGCCCGATGGACAACATCCCGAGCTACAACAAGCGCAAGCACGGCGAGGAGGAGCCCGACTATCTCCACCCGACGCTGGAGCCGATCCTGAAAGAGACCTACGGCATCATCATCTACCAGGAGCAGGTGATGCAGATCGCGCAGGTCCTGTCGGGCTACTCGCTCGGCGAGGCGGACCTTCTGCGCCGCGCCATGGGCAAGAAGATCGCCGCCGAGATGGCGGTGCAGCGGGATCGCTTCGTGAACGGCGCGGTGGAGCGGGGCACTGCGGCGGCCGACGCCAACCGCATCTTCGACCTCGTGGCGAAGTTCGCCAACTACGGCTTCAACAAGTCGCACGCCGCCGCCTACGCTCTCGTCGCCTATCACACGGCCTACCTCAAGGCGAACTATCCGCGCGAGTTTCTCGCCGCCTCGATGACCATGGACATGGGCAACACCGAGAAGCTCGCCGACTTCCGCGCCGAGGCGCAGCGCATGTCGATCAAGGTGCGCCCGCCCTCGATCCACATGTCGAAGGCGGAGTTCTCGGTGGAGGACGGTGACATCGTCTACGGCCTCGCCGCGGTGAAGGGAGTGGGGCGGCCGCTCGTCGCCCACATCGAGGAGGAGCGGGCGAAGGCGCCCTACGAGTCGCTGACGGACTTCGCCAACCGCCTCGACCCGAAGGCGGCGCCCAAGCGGGCGCTGGAGGCGCTCGTCGCCGCCGGCACGTTCGACTGCTGGGTGGCGGACCGGGGCAGCCTCGCGGCCGGCCTCGACCAGATCCTCGGCGTCGCCAACCGCGTGGCGAACGGCGCCGCGCTCGGCCAGTCGGATTTTTTCGGCACCAGCGCGGCGAACGACATTCGCCTGCCGACGGACGTCGTGTGGACGCCGGAGGAGCGGCTTCAGCGCGAGCACGACGCCATCGGCTTTTACCTCTCCGCCCACCCGCTCGACGACTATGCGGAGGTGCTGAAGAAGAGCGGCATCGTCCAGTGGCGCGACTTCAGCCAGGCGCTGCGGCGCGGGGAGGGCTCGCGGCTCGCGGGCGTCGTCGTCTCGCGGCAGGAGCGGCGCACGCGCACCGGCAATCGGCTCGGCGTGGTGCTCCTGTCCGACCCCTCGGGCCAGTTCGAGGCCGTCGCCTTCTCCGACGTGCTCGAGGCCCATCGCGAGCGGCTCGAGGTCGGGTCCTGCGTGCTCCTGTCGGTGACGGCGCAGGAGCGGGAGGAGGGGCTCGCGGTGCGCATCCAGAACGTGGAGCCGCTGAAGCGGCTGGCGATGGGCGACAGCGCCCTCACCGTGTTCCTCAACTCGCCGGCGCCCATCGGGTCGATCGATCGGCTGATCAAGGCGAAGGGGCCGTGCGCCGTGCGCCTCGTCGCCGTGTGCGACGACAACGGCCGCGAGGTGGAGATCGCGCTCAAGGGAACGCGCAGCGTGTCGCGGTCGGTGGCGAGCGCGATCAAGGCGATGCAGGGGGTGGTGGACGTCACCTTGGCGTGAGGGGCGGACGCGGCGGCGACGGGCGGGCGACCCCCTCGGTGATCGTTTCATGAAATGATCTAAAGGTTTGGAACGCGATGCACATGGGTCCGTTGGACTCATGTGGCCGATCCGAGGGCACGGCCCCCATCGGCCGTTCTCGCGGACCAAAGAGGTCACTATGTCTGACAATTCAGCCCATGGAGCGCGCCGTGGCGGCGGGTTCTGGGCATTGCTCGCGCTGGCGCTCGTCATCGGCGTGCTCGGCGCCGTCATCCTCGCGGGTGGCGCGTGGCTCATCGCTCTCGGCGGAAGCTGGTATTATGGGATCGCCGGATTGGGCCTCGTGCTCACCGCGATCCTCCTGGTGCGCCGACAGATGGCGGCCGTCTATCTCTACCTCGCCGTGTGGGTCTCGACGCTCGTCTGGGCCTACTGGGAGGTCGGTCTCGATCTGTGGGCGCAGGTGCCCCGCCTCGTGGCGCCGACGCTCGTGCTGATCGCCGTGCTGTGCGCCATTCCCGCCCTGAGCTCCCGCCCCACAGCCCGACAGGTGCCGGCATGAGACGCACCCTGATCATCGTCGCGCCGCTCTTGACGCTCGCCGTCGCGGCGCACGCCCAGACCCCATCGGCCGACACCCCCGCCGCCGCGGCGCCTCCCGCGTCGGAGGCGCCCGCGACATCCACGCCGCCCGCCTCCGCGGCACCGGCGCCCTCGTCGGGCGCGGCGGCAGGCGAGACGCCGGCCGAGGCGGATAGCCCCGCATCGACCGCCGACGCCACCGCGCCGGTGGCGCCTGCCGCTCCGGAGAAGACGGGCGTCGACGTCGCCCGCTCGCAGCCTGCCGTCGGAGCGGATTGGCCGTTCTACGGCGGTGGGTCGGGGGCGACGCGCTATTCGCCGCTCGACCAGATCACGCCGCAGAATGTCGGCGGGCTGGAGCGCGCCTTCGTCTACCGCACCGGCGACATGCCGACCGGCACGGCGAAGGGCAAGTATGCCGCCGAGACGACCCCGCTGAAGGTGGGCGACGATCTCCTGATGTGCTCGGCGAAGAACGTCCTCATCTCGATCGACGCCGCGGACGGCACCGAGAACTGGCGCTACGATCCCGGCGTCTCCAACGACGCGATCCCCTATTCGGCCTCGTGCCGCGGTGTCGCGACCTACACCGATCCGGACAAGGGTGCCGACGAGGCGTGCGCCACGCGCGTCATCGAAGGCACCATCGACGCGCGTCTCATCGCCGTCGACATCGCGACGGGCAAGCCCTGCGAGGAGTTCGGCGAGAACGGCGCGGTGGACCTCTGGAAGGACATCGGCAAGAGGGTGCCCGGCTGGTACGCGGTGACGGCGCCACCCGTGGTGGTGCGCGGGATCATCGTCACCGGCGCACAGGTGAAGGACGGGCAGGCCGAGGACGCCCCGTCCGGCGTGATCCGCGGCTTCGACGCCGTGACCGGCGCCTTCGTGTGGGCCTTCGACCTCGGCGCGCCGGATCAGAATATCGACGGGCCGCCCGAGGGCGAGACGTACACGCGCGGCACACCCAACATGTGGACCGCCGCCGTCGCCGACGAAGAGCTCGGCTACGTCTATCTGCCGCTCGGCAACTCCTCGGTGGACTACTATGCCGGCAACCGCTCCGAGGCGGAGAACGACTACTCCACCTCGCTCGTCGCCCTCGACGTGACGACGGGGCGCCCGGTGTGGACGTTCCAAACCGTCCGCCGCGACGTGTGGGATTACGACCTCGGCAGCCAGGTTAGCCTCGTCGACTTCCCGGCGGAATCGGGATCGGTTCCGGCGCTCGTCCTGCCCTCCAAGCAGGGCGACATCTACATCCTCAACCGGAAGACCGGCGAGAGCCTCTTCGGCGTGGAGGACTTCACGGTCGCCTCGCGCGGCGACGTTGAGCCGGACGACCTCGCGCAGAGCCAGCCGACGTCCGCCTACCACACGCTGCGCGGGCCCGACCTCACCGAAGCCGACATGTGGGGCTTCACCCCCATCGATCAGCTCTGGTGCCGGATCCAGTTCCGCCTCGCCAACTATTCGGGCTTCTTCACGCCGCCCTCGGCGGACCGGCCCTACATCCAGTATCCGGGGTATAATGGCGGCTCGGACTGGGGCTCGGTGGCGGTCGACACCGAGGACGGGATCATCGTCGCGAACTACAACGACATTCCGAACTTCAACCGCCTGATCCCGCGGGCCGAAGCCGACGAGCGCGGGCTGAAGCCCATCAACGAGACGCCGGCCGGCGCCAAGGGCGGCGCCAATGCCGAGGGCGAGGGTGATCCCCAGACCGGCTCGCCCTATGCCATCGACGTCAACGCCGGCTGGCGCAGCGCGCTGACGGGGATGCCTTGCACTCGGCCCCCCTATGGCGGGATCCGGGCGATCGACCTCAAGACGGGCGAGACGCTGTGGGACCGCCCGCTCGGCACGGCTCGTCGGAACGGGCCGTTCGGCATCCCCTCCTATCTGCCCTTCAACATCGGGACGCCCAACAACGGCGGGTCGGTGGTGACGGCCGGCGGCCTCGTCTTCATCGGCGCGGCGACGGACGATCTCTTCCGGGCGATCGACCTCAAGACCGGCAAGACGCTGTGGCAGGACGTGCTGCCGGCGGGCGGCCAGGCGAACCCCATCACCTACGAGGTGAACGGCGAGGAGTATGTGCTGATCGCCGCAACCGGCCACCACTTCATGGAGACGCCGGTGGGCGACTACATCATCGCCTATAAGCTGCCGAAGAGCTGACGGCGACAGGCGAGGCGGCGTACCGCGGGTACGCCGCCTTCAGACGAAGCGCACGCGCGTGTCGGCGAAGGGCGTGCCCTTGTAGCGCGCCTCGAAGGTGGCTCCGGCCTCGATGGGCCAGGCGTCGGTCAACGTGCCGGTGGAGATGATCTCGCCGGCCTGAAGCGGCGGGCCGCCGTCCCGTGCGATGGTGTCCACCAGGAAGCGCAGCGCCGACACCGGCCCGTCGAGAACGTTCATCCCATGGCCGGTCTCGACGAGCTCGCCGTTCCGCCTCAGCTCGAGCTCCAGATCGGGCAGAAGCCCGCTCCACGCCGGGTCGTTGGGCACGGCGGGGCCGAGGAGGAGGGCGCGGTGGAGCGCTCCCGTCACCACGCAGTCCGCGAGGCTGAAGCGCCAGCCGGGATAGACGGAATCGACGATCTCGAAGGCCGGCGCGAACCACTCGATGATGCCGAGGAGCGCGGTCTCGTCCATTCCCGCCTCGGGGGCGGCGGCGAGCTTGAGCGCGACTTCCGGTTCAAGCCGCGGCTCGCAGAAGGGCGCGACCTCCACCACCCACTCCCCCGCGAACGGGACCAGCGTCCTGTCGGTCACGACCCCCCACATCGGCCCGTCGACGCCGTAGCGCTCCCAGATGGTGCGGTTGGTGAAGCCGATCTTGCGGCCGACCATCGTGCCGCCCCGGATCGCCTGGAACTCGGCCGCGGCGGCATAGGCCGTCGGCATGTCGAAGCTCGGGTCGATCTCGGAAAAGGGGGCGATTTGGCGGGCGGTGGCGGTGGCGTCGGCCGCGGCGGCAGCGATGGCGCGGGGGTCGAGGGGCATCGTGCTTGTGTCCTTGGACGGCGCGAGCGTGGCCGTCGGTCGAGGAGTGACGCAGGCAACGCGCGCGATCAAGCCCACCCGGGCGTCAGGGCAGCCGATCGATGGCGCCGGCGAGATCGGCGTGGCTCGCGATCGTGATGCGCGCGCCGGCCGCGGTCAGGCGATCGGCGTGGTGCGGGCCGCAGTGGCTCGCCCCGGCGAAGCCGATCACCGTCATGCCGGCGGCGACGCCCGCCGTCACGCCGGCGACGCTGTCCTCCACCACGACGGTGCGCTCGGGGGTGACCCCCATCGCGGCGGCGGCATAGAGGAAGATGTCCGGCGCGGGCTTGCCGTGGGCGACGAGGCTCGCGGAGAAGATGTGCGGGTAGAAGATCTCCACGAGGTCCGTGACGATCAGCGCCAGCAGGAGCTTCGCCGGGCGGCTCGACGAGGCGACGCACATCGGCAGGCCAAGCCCCCGTGCGACCTCGCCGACCGGGCCGATCGCCTTCAGCTGCGCCGGGTAGGCGGCGAGGATCTGCCGATCCACCCGGTCCTCGAAGTCGGCGGGAAGGGGGGCGCCCCGCTCCTCGCCGACGCGACGATAGACGTCGGCGCTCGGCACGCCGGCAAAGCGGCGGGCCATCTCCTCGGCGTCGATCGGATAGCCCTCCGCCGTCAGCGCGGCGGCATCGATGCGGCAGGAGATCGTCTCACTGTCGACGAGCACGCCGTCGCAGTCGAAGATGACGAGATCCGGGATCACGGCGGACTCGCCTCAGTGCGACCCAGGGGAGCCGACCGAGAAGAGCCGGCCCTTTTCGGTGATGAGGACGAGGATCAGCGAGGCGACGCCGAAGACGAAATAGCCCGTCACCAGCGGCGTGGTGCTGCCGGCGTAGTGCTGGCCGACATACCAGCCGAGGCCCGCCGCGATCCCCGTCGTGGCGGCGCCGACGAAGGAGGAGGCGGTGCCCGCGATGTGGCCCATCGGCTCCATCGCCAGCGAGTTGAAGTTCGGCATGATGAAGCCGAAGCAGAAGAGGTTGAGCGCGATCAGGACGACGAAGATCCCGAGATGGGCGTCACCGGTCGTGTAGACGAGCACGACGTGGACCGCCGACACCGCGACGAAGCCCACCACCGCGCCGTGCGACAGGCGGCGCATGCCGAGGCGGCCGACGAGCTGGCTGTTGCAGAAGGAGGCGAACACCAGCGCGAGGGCGACGCAGCCGAACAGAACCGGGAACCAGTCGCCGACGCCGTAGACCTCGGTGAAGATCTGCTGGGACGAGTTGATGTAGCTCATCATCGAGCCGAACACGGCGCCGGTGGCGAGCGTGTAGCCGAGCGTCTGCGGCGTCTTCAGGATCATGGCGAAGGCGTGCACGAGCCACCTGAAGGAGAGCGGGGCCCGGTCCTCCGGATGGCGCGTCTCCGGCAGACGCAGGAGCATCCAGAAGAACACGCCGACGGAAAGGGCGAAGAGGAAGCCGAAGATCAGGTGCCAGGAGCCGAAGACGAGCCAGAAGCCGCCGACGGAGGGGGCGATCACCGGCACGATGATGAACACCATCATGACGAAGCTCATGACTTCGGCCATGCGGCGCCCGCCGTAGATGTCGCGCACGATGGCGATGGCGATGACGCGCGGCGAGGCGTTGGCGACGCCCTGGATGAAGCGGGCGGCGAGGAGCATCTCGAAGCTGCCGGCGACCATGCACAGGAACGAGGCGGCGGCGTAGAGGCCGAGGCCGAAGAGGAGGACGGCGCGCCGCCCGAAGCGGTCCGACAGAGGCCCGTAGATGATCTGCCCCGCGGCGAAGCCCAGCACGTAGTCGGTGACGACGAGCTGGCGGGCGTTGGGATCGGTGATGTCGAACATCTCGTCGATCTGCGGCAGGGCCGGAAGCATGATGTCGATGGAAAACGCCGTCAGCGCCATCAGCGCTGCCATCATCGCAATGAATTCGGGGAAGGCCGGCATCTTGCGGGACGCGACGGCCAGGGTGCTCTGAGCTGGCATAAAATCCGACGGGATTGGAATGATTATCCCTCATAACCTAGACCGGCGCGGAGCCAACGCCAGTGGCGCAGAGCTCAACGGACGCAGCTATGCGGTGGACGCAGGGCCTGGTTTGAGGATCCAGCAAATCCGCCACCGACGGGCCATACTCACGAAAGCGTGACCTTTGCGTCCCGATCAGGCGAGCCCGTCGAGGATGACGAAGTCCGGGCCGCTCCGGCTGTCGCTGTCGGCCGGAAGGTCGGTGACGAGGAGGACCGATCCGGGCCGCACCTCGCCGAGCATGTCGACGACCGGGGCCCAGTCCTCCACCGAGATGCGGGCGAGGACGTCGTGCGGGCTCGCCGCGTCGCGCCCCTCGACGGCGATCGGGTGGGCGAGCCAGGTGAAGGTGCCGTCGTCGGGATTGGCGTCGAGCATCTTGTACATGTGGGTCCCGAGGGGGGTGTCGGGATCCTTGATCGCGATCGGCGAGGCGAGCACCTCCACTCCGTCCTTCAGCACCTGGAGCCGCTTGTCGGCGCCGGAGATGACGATCGAGACCACGTCCGCCGTGTCGGTGGTCGCGTCGGTGTCGTGGTGGGATTTCAGGGCCGCTTCGGCGATGGCCTTCGCCGCGTCCGCCTCTGCTTCGGGCGGCAGCACGAGGCCGGGATGGACGACGATCTCTGGAGCGCTCGCCTCGTTCACGATCAGCACCGGCACCCCGAGGTGGGTGATGCCGAAGAGCTTCTCGGAGAACTCCATCGGCAGCCGCACGCATCCGTGGGAGGCCGGATAGCCGGGCAGATGGCCCGCGTGGAGGGCGATCCCGCTCCAGGTGAGGCGCTGCATGTTGGGCATCGGGGCGTCGTTGTAGGTCGAGGAGTGGTGGTGCTTGTCCTTCTGCAGCACCACGAAGATTCCCGTCGGCGTGGTATGGCCGGGCTTACCGGTGGAGCAGGTCGAGACGCCGATCTCGACGCCGTTGCGGTAGACGTGGACGAGCTGTTCCGGCAGCGAGACGACCACCGCCACGGGGCCGTCCGGGGCAATGTCGGGCTCCCAGATGAAGCCGCCGGCCGGCAGGGTGCGGGCGTCGAGGAGGTGGGACGGTCGGTCGGGTCGCGGACGCGGCAGCGGCTCGGCGAGACCCGCGGGGATCAACAAGGACCCGGCGGCGGCAACGCTGGTCGCCAGAAGGGTGCGGCGGGTCGGCCCGGCGGTCGGCCTCGTTATCGGTCGTTGCTCCACATCGTCTCGGCGAAAGTGTGGCCGAGACCGCCGACGCTGTCGCCTACCGGGACCGTCCTGCCGACGCGTCGGGAGACGTTTTCCACGACGAACGAAATCTATCTCTCGGAACGCCGATCATTACGGCGGTGAGTGCGGATATGATGCGTCTCTGACGTTGCGTGCCCTAGCTGCGTAAGATCGTTGCGACGGCCTCGGCGGCGATGCCTTCTCCGCGGCCGGTGAAGCCGAGGCGCTCGGTCGTCGTCGCCTTGACCGAGACGCGTTCGACGGCGATGCCGACGATCTCGGCGATGCGCCGTCGCATCGCCTCGCGCACCGGGCCGATCTTCGGGCGCTCGCAGATGATCGTGAGGTCGACATGGCAGATCTCGCCCGCCGCCCGCACCCGATCGGCGGCGAACGCCAGGAACTGGTCCGACGCCGCCCCCTTCCAGGCGGGATCGGAGGGCGGGAAGTGATGGCCGATGTCGCCGTCGCCGATCGCGCCGAAGAGAGCGTCTGTGATGGCGTGGAGGGCGACATCGGCGTCCGAATGGCCGGCGAGGTGGAACGGGGCGTCGAGGGTGAGGCCGCCGAGGATGAGGGGACCCCCCGGCGTGAGACGGTGGACGTCGAACCCCTTGCCGACGGCCGGGTAGGTGAGGCGGGCTGCGGGGAGGTCGTCGGGGGTGGTGATCTTGTGGTTGGTGCGCTCGCCCTCCACCACCCGCACCGGGTGGCCGGCCGCCTCCATCACCATTGCATCGTCGGTGGCGCCGCCCGGCATTGCGGCGTGGGCGGCGCGGAGGGCGGCGAAGCGAAAGCCCTGGGGGGTCTGCGCCTGCGCGAGGCCGTCGCGCGGCACGGTGCCGGCGACGCGGCCATGGTCGATCCGCTTCAGCGTGTCGGCGACGGGAACGGCGGGGATCACCGCATCGGCATCGTCGAGCGCCCGCGCCACGCGATCGATGAGGGCGGCGCTGAGGAAGGGGCGGGCGCCGTCGTGGACGAGCACCCTTTCGGGCGGATCCACGGCGAGGTGGGCGAGGGCGGCCGCGACGGAGGCCTGCCGGGTGTCGCCGCCGGTGACGACCTCCACCCGATCCGCCCGCGGGCCCACCGCGGCGCGGAAGGCGCCCTCGTCGCCCGCGCCGATGACGGCGACGACACGGCGGATCGCAGCGTGGGCGAGGAAGGCGTCGAGGGCGCGGGCGAGGACGGTGCTCCCATCGAGGGGGAGGTACTGCTTGGGCGCGTCGCCGCCGAACCGGGTGCCACGGCCGGCGGCGAGCACCACTGCATCGATTGACATCATGGAGGGCCTGTTTCTATCGCCATGAAGCCTATAGAGGCATTCATTGCAGAAATCGCGCACGCCGTGCCTCATCCGCAGGCGCCCTGGCGTTTCGACCGAGGCGGACCCCTTGCCGTCTGCTTTCTCGGGATGGCATACGCATCAACACTTGCCAATTTTGATACCATGGTCAAAATGTGGGCAAGAGTGCATCTGGAAGGCAGCAATTCGCCTATGGACGTCCTTTCCATCGGTCGCGTGAGAGTTCCGAACCGGGCGATCCTTGCTCCCATGTCGGGTATCAGCGATTGGCCGTTCCGTCAGCTCGCCGCAACCTATGGCGCGGGGCTGGTGGTGTCGGAGATGGTGGCGAGCGACCGGCTGATCGCGCGCCACGAGGAGGCGCGTCTACGCCTCGAGGGGCGAGGCCTGTCGGCGCACGTGGTGCAGCTTGCCGGCTGCCGGGCGGACGATCTCGCCGAGGCGGCCCGCATTGCCGAGGCCGCCGGGGCCGACGTGATCGACATCAACATGGGCTGTCCCGCCAAGCGCGTGGTGGGCGGGCTCGCCGGATCGGCGCTGATGCGCGACGTCGACAACGCCGCCCGCCTCATCGCGGCGACGGTGGCGGCCGTTGCCGTTCCGGTGACCGTCAAGACGCGCCTCGGCTACGACAAGACGATGATGAACGCGCCCGAGCTCGCCCGCCGCGCAGAGGCCGAAGGAGCCCAACTGGTGACGATACACGGCCGCACGCGCTGCCAGCGCTATAAGGGTCGGGCCGACTGGCCGGGCATCCGCCGCGTCAAGCAGGCGGTGACGATCCCCGTCGTCGCCAACGGGGACGTGAGCGACGGCGAGGATGCGCGTGCCATCCTCGCCCAGTCCGGCGCCGACGCGGTGATGGTCGGCCGCGCCGCCCTCGGTGCGCCGTGGCTCCCGGGCCTCATCGCCGCGGCGCTTGACGGCACCCCGGCGCCGCGTCTGCCCGAAAGCCCCGCCGCGCTCGGCGAGGTGGCGGTGGAGCACGTGGAGCGTCTCGCGGGTCACGCCGGTGCCGTCCACGGCGTGCGCCTGGCGCGCAAGCACGTCGCCGCCTACGCCGACCAGCTCGTCGGCGCTCCCGAAACGCTGCGTCGCGCGGCCCTCGTCGCCGAGACGCCGAGCGAGGCGGTGCGCGCCATCCGCCGCTTGTTCGGCGCCGCCGGGGCGATGGCGCTGCGTGGCGCCGCCCCCGACATGGCACTTGCCGCATGACCGCAGAACTCCTGAGCGTCACGCCGACGTCGATCCTCAACGCTCTGCCCCACGCCGTGCTCGCCCTCAACGCGCAGGACACCATCGTGTCCGCCAACGACGCGGCGCAGGCCTTCTTCGGGGCGAGCCTCTCGCATCTGTCCAAGCGGCCGATCGCCGCCTTCGTGCCCTTCGGCAGCCCGCTCCTCACGCTGCCCTCCAAGGTGCGTCAGGAGCAGGCCGGGATGGTGGAATATCGCGTGGACCTCTCCTCCCCGCGCCTCGGCCAGGGGCAGATCGTCGACATCCACGCGATGCCGCTGCCGGAGGACCCGCAGGTGGTGATCCTGACGCTCGATCGTCACTCGATGGCGGAGAAGATCGATCGGGCACTCACCTCCCGGTCCGCCGCCCGCTCGGTGACGGGGCTTGCGGCGATGCTCGCCCACGAGATCCGCAACCCGCTGTCGGGCATCCGCGGCGCCGCCCAGCTCATCGAGCCGACGCTCGGGGAGGAGGATCGCCCGCTCGCACGCCTCATCACCGACGAGACCGACCGCATCGTCAAGCTCGTCGACCGCATGGAGGTGTTCGGCGATGCCCGCCCGGTGCGGCGCGCCCCGGTGAACATCCACGACGTGCTCGACCATGTGGAGCGCCTCGCCCGCTCCGGCTTCGCCCGCGGCATCGAGATCAAGAACTCCTACGACCCGTCGCTGCCGCCGGTGCATGCGAACCGCGACCAGCTCGTCCAGGTGTTCCTCAACCTCGTGAAGAACGCGGCGGAGGCGGTGGAGGCGAACGGCGGCGGCACCATCACCCTCACGACCGCCTTCCGGCCGGGGATGCGCGTTGCCGCGCCCGGCTCGCCCCACAAGGTGAGCCTGCCGCTGGAATTCTGCGTGAAGGACGACGGCCCCGGGGTGCCGGACGATCTGGTGCCCCACCTCTTCGAACCCTTCGTCACGACGAAGACCAACGGAACTGGCCTTGGACTTGCCCTGGTAGCCAAGATCGTCGGCGACCATGGCGGTGTGATCGAGATCGATTCCGGCGCCGGGACGACGGTGCGTGTGTTGATGCCTGCTTATCAAGGCAATCCTGAAGGAGACCCGGACCAATGACAGGTACGATCCTGGTTGCGGACGACGACGGCGCGATCCGCACAGTGTTGAACCAGGCCCTGTCCCGCGCCGGCTTCGATGTGCGCTGCACCTCGAACGCCGCCACGCTGTGGAACTGGATCGATCAAGGTGAGGGCGACCTCGTCATCACCGACGTGATCATGCCCGACGAGAACGCTTTCGAGCTGCTGCCCCGCGTCAAGCGGCGCCGGCCGGACCTTCCGGTGGTGGTGATCAGCGCCCAGAACACGTTCATGACCGCGATCCGCGCGTCGGAGCGGGGCGCCTACGAGTATCTGCCGAAGCCCTTCGACCTCAAGGAGCTGATCAACGTCGTCGGACGCGCCCTCTCCGAGCCGCGCAACCGGCACGTGGAGAAGGCGCCGGAAGCCACCGAGCCGATGCCGCTCGTGGGCCGCTCGGCGGCGATGCAGGACATCTACCGCGTCCTCGCCCGGCTGATGCAGACCGACCTCACCGTGCTGATCCACGGCGAGTCCGGCACCGGCAAGGAGCTCGTCGCCCGCGCCCTCCACGACTACGGCAAGCGGCGCAAGGGCCCGTTCGTGGCGATCAACATGGCCGCGATCCCCAAGGAGCTGATCGAGGCCGAGCTCTTCGGCTACGAGAAGGGCGCCTTCACCGGCGCGACCTCGCGCCATCCGGGTCGGTTCGAGCAGGCCGAGGGCGGCACCCTCTTCCTCGACGAGATCGGCGACATGCCGATGGAGGCGCAGACCCGCCTGCTGCGCGTCCTGCAGGAAGGGGAGTACACCACCGTCGGCGGCCGCTCACCGATCCGCACCAACGTGCGCATCGTGGCGGCGACCAACCGCGATCTGCGCCAGTGGATCGGGCAGGGCCTCTTCCGCGAGGATCTCTATTTCCGCCTCAACGTGGTGCCGCTGCGTCTGCCGCCGCTGCGCGAGCGCAAGGAGGATATCGGCGACCTCGCCCGCCACTTCTTCGCCGCCTGCGAGGCGGAGGGGCTGCCCCCCAAACGCCTCGACCCCGACGCCATCGCGGCGCTCCAGGCGCACCGCTGGTCGGGCAACGTGCGCGAGTTGGAAAATCTCATTCGCCGCCTCGCCGCGCTCTATCCGGAGGACGTGATCACCGCGGCCCACATCGAGCACGAGCTCGACGAGGCGCCGACGGCGTCGACCCCCGCCTCGTCCGGCGGCCAGCCGTCGGAGACGCTGCAGGAGGCGGTGGAGCGCCATCTCAACGACTATTTCGCCGAGTTCGGCGCCTCGCTGCCGCCGCCGGGGCTCTACCACCGCATCATGCGCGACGTGGAGTATCCGTTGGTGTCGGCGGCGCTCGCGGCGACGCGCGGCAATCAGATCAAGGCGGCCGAGCTCCTCGGGGTCAACCGCAACACGCTGCGCAAGAAGATCCGCGACCTCGACGTGCGGATGATGCGGGGCGTGCGCTAGGCCGATCGACCGTCGCGCGCCCGTCGAACCGGCTCTAGATCTTTGCGATTGCGCGTGTTCCGGGCGGCGAGCCGACGGCACAATGGTGCGCTTCGGCGCACAAAATGCAAAGGGGAGAGGGATCGAACTCCGAAGTTTCTCGTTTAACCGAAAACCAAGGAGTTCATGATGGCCGATCTGGTCCGCATTTTGTGTGCGGTGTTCATTCCGCCGCTCGGGGTGTTCTTGCAGGTGGGATTCTCGCTGCAGTTCTTCCTGAACGTGCTGCTGACGCTGCTGTTCTTCTTCCCCGGCATGATCCACGCTCTCTGGATCATCGCGCGTCGCTAGCCGAGTGGGGCCGACCTACGGGTCGGCCGATGGGGTAGGGCGCCGAGCATCGGCCCGGCGCCGACGCCGGCTCGGCTGTCGCACCGTGGTGTCGACGGCCGCGTCGAGGGGCTTAGCTCCCCATCGCCACCGTCGGCCCCGAAACGTCGCAGCCGATCTCGGTTCCGCACCGCATGGGGGCGGAGAGGCCACGGTCGCTCGCGTTGCTCGCCGCCAGGAAGATCGGGCCGACGAGCAGGATCATCAGGATTGCGAGCGCCGCCAGCGCACCAAAGGTGTTTCGCATCTGAGGTCCCCGTACTCTTTTTTAAACCTGCAAACCCCAACCCGGGGACGTTTGCAAGTTAAACCGTGTTTCAAGGTTGTGATCGCCACGCCTTGTCGCGGTGCCTTTCATAGCTGATTGACCATTCCGCTTCGCCCGTTGTCTCGCGGCAGGCTTACGGATCGCTTCCGCCGTTCGATCGCATTTGATGCATCGGCCGAAGGCGTTGCGCCGGGCTTGTGGGTGGGCTAACGGCCATCCCATGGAACCGATCAGCCTCTATAACACGCGCACGCGCCACAAGGCGCCCTTCGTCCCGGCGGATCCCGCCAATGTGCGCATGTATGTGTGTGGGCCCACCGTCTACGATCTGCCCCATATCGGTAACGCACGTCCGTTCATTGTGTTCGATGTGCTGTTCCGCATGCTGCGGGCACGCTATGGCGCGGACCACGTCACCTTCGTGCGCAACATCACGGATGTGGACGATAAGATTAACGCGCGTGCCGCCCAGCGGGGCATCTCGATCCGCGAGCTGACCGAGACGACGACCGCCGATTTCGAGGCCGACGTCGCCGCCCTCGGCTGCCTGCCGCCGACCCACCAGCCCCGCGCGACCGACAACATCGCCGAGATGCGCGAGATGATCGATCGGCTGGTCGCCGGCGGCCACGCCTACGTGGCGGCCGATCACGTGCTCTTCTCCGTCGCTTCGCTGAAGAGCTACGGCGCGCTCTCCGGGCGCTCGACCGACGAGATGCTGGCGGGCGCCCGCGTCGACGTCGCGCCCTACAAGCGCGATCCGATGGATTTCGTGCTGTGGAAGCCGTCGAAGCCCGGTGAGCCCGGCTGGCCGAGCCCCGCCGGCATCGCCGTCGACGGGCGGCCCGGCTGGCACATCGAGTGCTCGGCGATGGCGGCGCGCTATCTCGGCGAGACCTTCGACATCCACGGCGGCGGCATCGACCTCGCCTTTCCCCACCACGAGAACGAGCGAGCGCAGTCGTGCGCGGCCTTCGGCCATCCGGAGATGGCGACGGTGTGGATGCACAACGGCTTCCTCCAGGTGGAGGGCAAGAAGATGGCGAAGTCGGAGGGCAACTTCATCACCATCCGCGACGCGCTCGCCACCGCACGTGGCGAGGCGATCCGCCTGTCGATGCTGATGACGCACTACCGCCAGCCCATCGACTGGACCGCCCGCCGTCTCGGCGAGGCGGAGACGGTGTTGCGCGGCTGGGCCGCCGCGCCTGCGGGGACGGGCGGGCCGGACGCGGCGGTGGAGGCGGCCCTTGCGGACGATCTCAACACCCCGGCCGCCATCGCGCGCCTGTCCGAGCTCGCGCGCGCCGGCGATCCCTCGCTCGATGCGAGCGCGGGGCTGATCGGCATCGACCTTCCGGCGCTGCGCGACACGCTCGCGGCGGAGGAGAGCGAGCGCGCCGCGAGCCTCGCGGTGGACGTCGACGCGCTGATCGCCGAGCGCCTCGCCGCCCGCGCCGCCAAGGACTTCGCGGCGGCCGACGCGATCCGCGACCGCCTCCTCGCGGAGGGCATCGTGCTGAAGGACGGGAAGGGGCCGGACGGCACCCCGCTCACCACTTGGGCGTTCAAGTAGGACGCTCCGGCGCTCCACCTCAAGTGGACGGAGAGTTTGGCGCCGGCTCTAAACGAGGGTCGGCAGGTCGAGCTGGCGGGCCCAGTCGTCGAGGAGGGCGATCGTTGCCGGGTCGACGGGGATGGCGGCGGCGTTCGCCTCGAACGCGCGGGCCGAGCGCTCGCCGGGGTAGCGGATCTCGCTGGCGCCCTCGCGCAGCGGCGACGCTTTGATCGCGGCGATCATCTCGCCCATCCGCGCCTCGAACTCCGCCCTCGGGATGAAGGCGGCGATGTCGATGGCGATCAGCGTGAAGGCGGTGTTCATGGGGGCGTCGTAGGGGGCGAAGCCCTTCGCCTCGCCCGCCATAAGCGGGCCGCCGGCGATGACGCTCGTCATGATCTCGTGCACCATCGCGAGGCCGAACGCCTTGTAGCCGCCGAAGGGGAGGAAGGCGAGCGACTTCAGCGCCTCGGCGGGATCTGTGGTCTCGCGCCCCTCGCTGTCGAGCGCCCAGCCTTCGGGGATCGGCTCGCCACGCTCCTTCGCCTTGACGATGCGTTCCGCCGCCGCCTCGGTGCAGGCGAAGTCGAGCACGAAGGCTCCGCCCGGCGCCGGTGCCGCGTAGGCGGCGGGATTGTTGCCGAGCACGGGTTTGACGCCCCCCGGCGGCGGCAGCATCTTGCGGCTCGTATTGGTGTAGGCGATGCCGACCATGCCGGCTTGGGCCGCCATTAGCGGATAATATTTCGCGGACGTGAAAGAGTTGGCGTTGCGCACCGTGACCATGCCGATGCCGAAATCGTGGGCCTTGTCCATGGCGAGGCGCATCGCCTGGGCCGCCGCCACCTGACCGAGCCCCTGATGGGCGTCGAGGAGGGCGATGGCGCCCTTCGCGCTCACGACGTCGGCGCCGGCGGTGGCTTTGTCGCCGCCCGCCTTCACCCGGTGGAGCACCTTTTCGAAGAGGCGCAGGCCGTGCGATTCCTCGCCCATCTGCTCGGCCTGGAGGAACACGTCGACCGTCTGGCGTGCGTCGTCGGGGGCGACGCCGAGGGCGGTCAGAAGCGCGGTGCAGCGTTCGGCGAGGAGGCGAGGGGGGTAGCTGGCCGTCACTTAGGTCTTTCCGGCGGCGGACCACTCGGTGGCCGGACGCATCATCATGTCGATGACGATGTTCACCGCGGCGTCGAAGTCGGGAAGCTTCATCGCCTCGTCCGGGTTGTGGCTGCCGTTCTGGTTGCGGATGAAGATCATCGTGGAGGGGATGCCGGCGTGGGCGAAGGTCGCCGCGTCGTGCCCGGCGCCGCTCGGCATCCGGCGCGTCTTGATGCCGAGGCGGGCGGCGGCGCCTTCGGCCATCTCGTTGAGCACCGGGGACATCACCGCCGGCTCGGAGCCCGACTTCGGCCCTTCCTCGAAGGTCACGCCGAAGCGTTGGGCGATGACGGCGGCGCGCTCGCGAAAACGCTGGGTGGCGGCCTCCAGCGTGGGGCGGCTCTCGGAGCGCATGTCGAGGCAGAGGCCCACCTCGCCCGCCACCTTGGAAAAGGAATGCTGAGTGGGGTCGGTGTTCACCATGCCGAAGGTCACGGTGAGGTCCTCGCCCTTCGCCTCGAACTCGTCCCACACCTCGTCCATGGCGACGACGAGGTGGGCGCTCGCGAGCGCCGCATCGTGGCGCAGCTTGCGCGGCATCGCGCCGGAGTGGGCGTAGACGCCGACGCACTTGATCTCGCGGAAGCGGGAGGAGCCGCGGATGCCCGTGACGATGCCGACGGGGATGTCCTCGGTCTCGAGAAGCGGGGCCTGCTCGATGTGCGCCTCGATGTAGGCAACGACGTCGGCAGGCTTCAGGAAGGTGTCGCCGGCTGCGACGGCGTCGGGGTCGAAGCCCGCCTCGGCGATGTGCTCGCCGAGGGTGCGGCCGCTGTCCACCCGGCGGACCGTGTCGAGGGCGCCGGGCTCGAGCCGCCCGAGCGCCGTCTTGGAGCCGATATAAGAGTGCGGGAACCAGCAACTCTCCTCGGCGCGCAGGCACGCGACGGTGAGATCGAAGGGGGGCACGATGCCGTTGTCGGCGAGACTGGTGGCGACGGCGAGGCCGAGGAGGACCCCGGCGGTCCCGTCATAGTCGCCGCCGTGGGGCACGGAATCGAGGTGCGAGCCGAGGACGATGCGGCGGCTGCGATCCTTGCCGGGCAGGGTCAGGAACTGGTTGCCGGCCGCATCGAAGGTCTTCTCGGCGCCGTACTCCGTCGCGAACGCCGCCACCATGTCGTGAGCGATCTGCTCGCCGTCTCCATAGGCGACGCGGGTGACGCCGGGGGCGTCGGTGGTCGCGTCCTTGATCTTCTGGAAGAGGGCGTGGGTGGCGGCGTGTGGGCTCATGAGGTGATCAGCGTCCTGCGAGTTCGCGCAGCTTCGGAACGGCCGCGCGGGCGGTATTGAACACCATCGCAGCATCATTCTGATAGGGAATCCACTGCGCGCCCTTCTCAAGCCAGCCGTTCGCCATCTCCGGCGACTGGGCGGAGAGGCCGAACGGCACCTTCGCCTCGCGGCAGATCGCGAAGATCTCCTCGTAGGCCTCGTGCAGCACCTTCGCCTGCATCTCGCCCGGCACGCCGAGGTCCTGCGACAGATCGTCGGGGCCGACCATCACGCAGTCGAGGCCGTCGACCTTCACGATCTCCTTGAGATTGTCGATCGACTTGCGCGTCTCCACCATCGCCACCAGCATCGTCTCGCGGTTGACGTGGTCGATGACCTTGCGCGGCTCGTCGATGAAGTAGTCGGTGTGCGGCCCCTTGAGGTTCATGGGGCGGTTGCCGAGGGGGTGGTACTTCGTCGCCGTCACGATGTCGGCGAGCTGCTCGGCGGTGTCGATCGAGGGTAGGAGGAGGCCTTGCGCGCCGGCGTCGAGCGGGCGGGTGAGGTCGTGCGGCTTCATGGTGCCCGGCGGGCGGACGATGGGGGTGAGGCCGCACTCGCGCGCGAGCATCGCCAGCACGCCCACCTCGGCGAAGGTGAAGTCGGTGTGCTCCATCTCGATGATGACGAAGTCGAAGCCGGCCGCGGCGAGGATCTTCACCACGCGCGGATGCGGGCAGAGGGTGATCCAGGTGCCGAAGGCGGGCTTGCCCGCGGCGTGGAGCGCCTTCACGGGGTTGGACTTGATCATGACGGGGTCTCCTAGGGGATCAGGCGCCGCGGCGGCGCTCCCACACGGTGGGATTGACGAGATATTCCGGGCGGCGCCCGTTCAGGACGTCGACGACCTGCCCGGCGGTCTGCATGGCGGTACGCTCCAGCGCCTCCTCCGTCGCGCCGCCGATGTGCGGGGAGAGGAGGATGCCGGGCAGCGTCAGCCAGGGATGGTCGGCGGGCGGGGGCTCGGGAGCGAAGACGTCCATCGCCGCGCCGCGCAGGTGCCCGCCCGTCACCGCGTCGGCCAGCGCCTGCGGGTCGACGAGCGCGCCGCGGGCGGTGTTGATGAGGATCGCCCCGGGCTTCATGGCGCCGAGAAGGGCGGCGTCGAACATGCCGCGCGTCTTGTCGGTCAGCGTCTGGTGGAGCGAGACGTAGTCGGCGCTCTTGAGTGCGACCGGGAGGTCGGGGGCGGGGGTGAAGCCCGCGGCGACGATGTCGGCCTCCGGCACGCTGGGGCTGTGAACCGACACCTCCATCTGGAAGGCGGCCTTGGCGATGTCGGCGGTGCGGCGGCCGATGCGGCCGAAGCCGACGATCAAGAGGCGCTTTTCGGTCACCTCGCGGAAGTCGCGGGTGTAGCGGTAGTCGAAGTTGCCTTCGCGCACCGCGGCGTCGGCCTCGCGCACCCGCTTCTCGATGGCGAAGAGGTGGGCGAACACCAGCTCGGCCACCGACTGAACGTTGCCATAGGGGGTGAAGACGATGGGCAGGCCGATCTCGCTCGCATAGACGACGTCGACCGGGTCGACGCCGATGCCGTGGTTGCCGAGCACCTTGAGCTTCGGCGCCGCCTCCATGGCGGCCCGGTTGAGGCCGGCGTTGCGGGTGATCGCGGCGTCGCAGTCGGCGATCTCGTTGGCGACGACGTCCATGGTGGCGGCGGAGGCGAGGCGGGTCTCGATGCCGGCGTCGGCGAGGAGGGCGAGGCCTTTCGGGTGGATCGGCTGGATGACGAGGCAGATCACGCGGCGGCTCCGGCGATCTCGGCGTGGAGGGCGTGCGCCTCGGCGGTGCTGATGAACGCCGCGCCGCGCTTGGGCAGCGCCTCCAGGAACGCCCGGTAGCGCGCGAGCCACTCGGGCTTGCCGACGGAGGCGGTGTGGAAGAGGCAATGGACGATCTGCGGCACGCCCATGGCCTCGGCCCGTCCGGCCACCACGTCGTAGACGCGCAGGAGATTGTCGAGCTCCGACATCTCGACGTGGAGGATGTTCTTGTAGGCGAAGCCCTCGCCGTCGGAGCCGATCGGGATTTCGAGCACGGTGGTGCGCGTCTGCCCGGCCCAGGGCGCGCGCGGGTCCTGCGGCAGGTGGGCGGCGGTGGTGCCGGCCTCCGTCCAGATCGCCTCGCGGTCCGGATGGTTCATGCCCGGACAACAGGAGTAGTCGGCATGGATCCCGTTCGCCTCGAGCAGGCGGTTCATGAAGGGGTGATAGGCGTAGTGGCCGCCGCGATAGGCGACGCAGCTGATGCCGGCCTCCTCCATGCGCCCCTTGGCGTGCTCGAACATCGCCTTGACGTGGTCCCACTCGGCGTAGCGGGTGCCTTCGCCCTTGATCTCCTCGTGGAGGTGGACGGACATTTCGGCACCCCCGGCGATCGCCTCGCGGTAGGTGTCGACGATCTCGCCCTCCAGATAGCCGTCGCGGCAGTAGGTGCCCGAGTGGGGGGTCAGCACCATCTTGCCGTCGGTGAGATCCTTCATGATCGGCGTCAGCGTGCGCATGTCCACGACGCTCTGGGGCACGTTGGGCGGATCGACCCGATAGTCGCGCCCGGGATCGAACGGCGCGAAGACGAGCCAGTTCACATCAATAATCGGAACGACATAAACGCGGGCGGTTTCTGTCACGGTCGGGCCTCGGCTGTAGCGCAATGACGGCCTCCGACGAGGCCTACTCGACCGGACTATGCCGACGCGCTATTCCTTCATCAAATCAATTGAACCAAACCTTTAATCCATGAACCCGCATAATCTGACGCTGAAGCAGCTGCGCGCATTCCAGGCGATCGCCGACGAGGGCAGCTTCGTGGCCGCCTCCAAGAAGCTGCATCTGTCGCAGCCGGCGCTGAGCCAGTGCGTCAAGCAGCTCGAGGCGGAGCTCGGCGGGCGGCTCTTCGATCGGACGACGCGCTCGGTCCGCCTCACCTCGCTCGGCATGAGCTTCTTGCCCTATGTGCGCCATCTCCTCGCTCAGCTCGAGACGGTGGTGACGAACATGCAGGAGCTCGTGTCGCGTCGGCGGGGCGAGGTGACGATCGCCTGCCTTCCCTCCGTCGCCTCGCGCCTGATGCCGCGCGTGGTGGCCGAGAACGAGCGCGCCTTTCCCGGCATCCGCGTCAACATTCGCGACGCCAACATGCGCCAGGTCGCCGAGAAGGTGCGCTCCGGCGAGGCCGATCTCGGCATCGGCAGCCTCTATGAGGAGGATCCCGACGTATCCTCGGCGCTGCTTGCCGAGGACGAGATGCAGGCGGTGCTGCCGGCGACCTCGCCCCTCGCGCGCCATCGCCGCCTCGCTTGGGACGATCTCGCCGACGCGCCGTTCATCTCGCTCTCCCACGACAACGGCGTGCGTGATCTCCTCGATGCGGCGCTGCGTCAGCACGCGATCCGGGTGCGCACGGTGGCGGAGGTCTCCAACATCTCCACGCTGACGGCGATGGTGGAGGAGGGGATCGGCATCTCGGTCCTGCCGTCGCTCGCGATGCCGCGCGCCTCCCATCAGGTGGTGCGCGTGCGCCCGCTCCGCCCGCTCGTCAACCGCACGATCCACCTCCTGTGGCGCACCGGGATCGCCATCTCGCCGGCGGCGGAGGCGGTGCGCATCTCGCTGCAGAAGGTGGTGGCCGAGGATCCAGAGCTGAAGCACCTGCCCCACGTCATCTGGACGGAGGGCCCGAGCTGGCTCAAGGAGGCTTCGAGCCTCTAGGCCCGTCCGGGACCGCCCGCGCGGGGGCCCGGCTCCATCTGGCCGCGCCGTTCGAGCCGCGTGGCGGCGTTCGGCGTGCGCGCCGCGACTATCCGGTCAGGACCATCGACAGATACTCGTCGGAGGCGTTGAGGGCGGCGGTGCCGTATTGTCCGGCGTAGTCGAGGACGACGGTGAACGCCTCGACGTCGCCAGGGGCGAGGCTGGTGCCGCCGTCATAGGGGGCGAGCTGGAAGACCGGCGTGTCGGGGTCGAACGACAGCGTGTCCGCGCCATAGACGCCGTCGGAGCGGACGGCAACGTCGATGAGCGGATCGAAGGCGATCGCGAAGTCGTCGACGTCGACCGCGTCGTCGCCGACATTCTCCGCCGTGATGACGATGACGGCGCCCATGCCCCAGTCCGTCTCGGTGGTCACCGAGAGGTCGATCTCGGGCTCGGTGGTGTCGGTGGCCGTCTCGCCGGCCGTCTCGCTGGTGTCGGGCTCGGCGACCTCGACCGCGAAGTCGTCCAGCGTCACGCCGAGGGAGGAGCTGTTCCAGGTTCCCGGATAGTCGAGCACGAAGTCGAGCTTGCCGGTCTCTCCGGGGGAGAACACGCCGTCGGGCGCCGCGTCGTCGAGCTGGAACGTCACGCTGTCGCCGGTGTTGGCGATTTCGACGCCGCCCCAGATCTGGTCCGGTTCGATCGTCACCGGATAGTCGGTGGCGAAGGTGATGGTGATGTCACTCGCCGCGACGTCGGTGGAGCCCGAATTGGTGAGGTCGACGCGGATATAGGCGCCGCTCCCCCAGTCGTTGACCGTGGTGAGGACGAGATCGAAGGCGGAGGAGGCCGCCGGCGCGCTGACCTCGATCAGGACGTCCGCCGTCACGGTGCCGCCGTTTCCGTCCGAGATCGTGACCTCGAAGCCGTCCTCGCCGGCAAAGCCGCTCTCTGGCGTATAGACGACGGCGCCGTCCTCGATGGCGACGGTGCCGCTGCTGCCGGCCGCGACGGCGCTGATCGAAAGGGAATCGCCATCGACGTCCGCGGCGCCGAAATCGGCGAGATCGATGGTGACGGGCGTGCCGGCGGGCGTCGTGAGGCTGACATCCTGCGCCGTCGGCGCGTCGTTGACGGCGGTCACGGCCACGTCGACGGGCAGCGCCAGAACGCCGCCGTCGCCGTCGGCGACGGTGACGGTGAAGCTGTCGGCGAGCGTGGAGTCGGCGTTCGGCGTGTAGGTGATGACGTCGCCGTCGAGGCTCACCGTCCCGTGGCTGCCGCCATCGACGGCGGTGACGCTGAGGGTGTCGCTGTCGATGTCGGAGACGCCGGCGATGACGGTCGCGACATCGAGCGTCACCGGCGTGTCCTCGAGCGTCGCGATGAAGATGGGCTCGCCGGTCGGCGCGTCGTTGACGGGCGTGATCGTGACGCTGACCGGGAGGAGGAGCGTGCCGCCGGCGCCGTCGGAGATGGTGATGGTGAAGACGTCGTCGCCTGAGGCGTTCGTGTTCGGCGTGTAGACGATGGACGCGCCGTCGAGGGCGACGGTGCCGAGCGTGGCGCCGCCGACGGCGGTGATGGTGAGCGCGTCGCCCTCGGCATCGAAGACGTCGGCGAGAACGCCGTCGACGTCGAGGCTGGTGGGGGTGTCCTCCGAGGTGGTGATGGCGATGGGATCGGCCGTCGGGGCATCGTTGACCGGCGTGACGGTGACGGCGACCGCGACCTCGCTCGTCGCGCCACGATCGTCGGCGAGCGTCAGGGTGAAGCCGTCCTCGCCCGCGTAGTTGGCTGCGGGCGTATAGACGATGGCGCCGTCGGCGAGCGTCACCGTGCCGTGGGCCGCGCCGCCGACGCCGGCAAGGCTGATCGCGTCCCCGTCCGCGTCGCTCGCGGCGGCGAGGAGGGCGGCGACGTCGAGGCTCGCCGTCCCGTCCTCGGCGAGGACGAGGGAGGGCGGGGCGAGCAAGGGTGCGTCGTTGCGCTCAGTGATCGCCACGCTCACCGGCAAGAGCACCGTGCCGCCGGCGCCGTCGCTGACGACGAGGCTGAAGGCGTCGCTGCCGAAGGCGTCCGCGTCGGGCGTATAGACGATGGCGTCGGCGCCGATCGTGACCGCCCCGAGGCCCGGAGCGTCGCCGATGCCGGTGATCGTGAGGGTGTCGCCGTCGACGTCGGCTGCCCCGGCGAGGAGCGTGTCGAACGGGACGGTGAGGGCGGCATCCTCTCCCGTCTCGAGCGATACTCCGTCGGCGGTCGGCGCGTCGTTCACCGCCGTGACGGTGACGTTCACGGTGGCGGTGGTCTCGTTGCCGGTGCCGTCGGAGACGGTGAACACGAAGCTGTCGCTGCCGTTGGCGTCGGCGGCGGGGGTGTAGAGGAGCCCGGAGTCCTCGAGGCTCACCGTGCCGAGCGCGCCGTCTGTCACGGCGACGACGGTGAGGGTGTCGCCGTCGGCATCGCTCGCGTCGGCGAGCAGCGTGTCGAAGGAGAGCTCGGTGGGCACGTCCTCGAAGAGGGCGAAGTCGACGTCGGGCACGACGGGCGCGTCGTCGAGGGCCGCATCGATGCGCGGGGTGAGCACCGTGAAGGTCGTGCTGTCCACCCCGAGGCTGGATTGCTGGTAGACCCCGTCATACTTCAGCACGAACAGGAAGCTTGCCACCTCGCCCGGCGCGACGGTGGGCCCGTCGTTCCAGGTCTGCAGCTGGAACACCGGGCGATCGGGGTCCTCGTCGATCACCGTCGCGCCCCAGACCTGGCTGGTCTGGATGGTGACGTCGGTGTCGGGATCGAAGGCGATGGTGATGTCGCTGAGGGTGATCGTCTCGTCGCTCGTATTGGTCAGCTCGACCGTGAAGACGGCACCATTGCCCCAGTCGGACGGATCGACGATGGCGATTTCGAAGGGGCTGGTGCCTTCCGGCTCGGCCGGGTCCTCGGGCAGCGGCTCGCCGTCGCCGACTTCGACGGTCGCCGCCGCGAGCAGGGCTTCGAGATATTCGTACTGGTAGGTGCGCACCGTCTCGAAGTCGGAGCCGAGCAGGCTGTAGGTCAGCGTCTCGGTGGAATCGCCCGGGTTGAGCGCCCAATAGGCCCAGCCGGCCACCGACATCTCGTCCGCGGAGATGACGCCGTCGCCGTCGCGATCGCCCATGAGAACGTTGGCGAGAGCCTCGCTCCAGGCCGAGTTCTCGCCGTCCTCGACGCCGAACTCACCGAGGAAGATCGGTACGCCGAGTTCTTCTTCGACATAGCCCCAATAGGCGCGGAAGATCTCGTAGTAGGTGTCGTAGGAGGACGACTCCAGCTTGTCCGTCGACGGGTCGCCGTAGTCGTGGGCGGAGTAGACGAGCTTGTTCGCCACGTCGAGGACGACGGGATTGTCGGCGACGTCCTTGAGGTTGCCGCCCCAGGTGTACCAGTCGCCGTCCGCCGACAGCTGCACGCCTTCGACGATGATGAGCCAGTCGTCGTCGATCGCCTGGATGGCGTTGCCGGCGAGGGTGGCGGCGCGCGCCATGTCGTCCCAGGTGGCCGAGTAGGGCTCGTTGCGCAGGTCCGCGCCGATGACGTTGGCCTTGTCGGAGAAGAGATCGGCGAGCTGCTCCCAGGTCGCGATCCAGTCCGCTTCGGTGTAGTTGTCCTCGCGCCAGTCACCATAGTAGCCGTCGAAGCTTCCATCGGTGAAGCGCAGGAAATGATTGTCGAGGATCACCGAGAGGCCGTGCTCGGCGGCCTTGTCGATGATGACCTCCATGATTTCGAGCGTATTGAGGCCGACGAGCTCGGGATTGAGCGTGGTGTCGATCGGAAAGGCGGGGTTCACCTCGAAGGGATCGAGCACGCTCTCGATGGAAAAGGGCAGGCGCAGCGTGTTGAAGCCGAGATCGACGACCTGCTGCAGCATGTCGTCGATGGAGCGGTATTCGAGCCCGATCGGGGCGCCGCGATTGGTCTCGAGCCCCCACCAGTTGATGGCCTTGATGGTGACCGCGTCGCCGTCCTGATCGACGATCCGGTTGCCGGACGTGGAGAGCGCCGCGAACGTCTTGCCGGTGAGGAGCGAGGCCGGGAGGTCGGACGGATCCGGTGATACCACGGTCATAATTCTTCAGTTTCCGGCCGTGGCGACGCACAGCTCATCCAATGAATTGAACGACGCCCACGGCGAGACCCCGCCGCATCCGTCGCGACACCAGGCCGAGCCGACCCATGGCGGCGCGTCCCGTTCGGCTCGAAAGGGCTCACCAAACCTGCCTTATCCTCCAGCGGTCGGCACGATAGATGATGCCCAAGCCCAACTGTTCCGGCTAAAAATCTTGAGCCGGTAGGTCTAAACTGTGTCAATTGTATTGTTTTTGTTAGAATCTATAGGATCACTTTTATGTCGTGCGGTGCAAGGCCTAAAAGTGAAGAAAATGAATGGTTTGTGGGCACGCACCCCGCCGGAGCACCCCGGTGTCTCCGGGAGGCGACGGACAGGGGTCGGCAACTCTCGCCATTGACAGAGTGGGGCGGCGGACCTTTGTTCGTGCTTTCTGTTCCGGCAACATCGAGAGGGCTGTCCGCGATGCTGGCAGCGGTGGTGGCATGAGCGAATTCGATCCCCGCTATGGCGAGGCCGTGGGCCTCGGCAATGCCATCGTGCGGCTGGTCGCCAACAACCCGGGACCGCTCACGGGTGCCGGCACCAACACCTATCTTCTCGGCACCGACACGCTGATGATCCTCGACCCCGGGCCGGACGACGCCGCGCACCGGGCGGCGATCCTTTCCGCCGTGGCGGGGCGGCCGGTGAGCCACATCCTGATCTCCCACACCCACCACGATCACATCGAGGGACTGCCGGCGCTCCGGGCCGAAACCGGCGGGCTGACCGTGGGGGAGGGGCCTTATCGGGCCTCGCGCGCACTGAACGAGGGGGAGACCAATCCCTTCGCCAAGTCGTCCGACACCGACTTCGTGCCCGACATCGCGATGGCGGACGGCGACCGCCTCGACAATGGCGAGGTCGCGGTCGGGGCGATCGCGACGCCCGGCCATACGGCGAACCACCTCGCCTTCACCCTCGGCGAGGACTGCTTTTCCGGCGATCACGTGATGGGCTGGTCGTCCACCGTCGTCGCTCCGCCGGACGGGTCGATGCGGGACTACATGACCTCGCTCGAGCGCCTGCTCGGCCACGCCCACGCGCGCTATCTGCCCGGCCACGGTGATCTCATCGAGGAGCCGCACAAGCGCGTCTCGGCGCTGAAGTCGCACCGCCTGATGCGCGAGCGGGCGATCAAGGAGCGCCTTCAGAAGGGCGACCGTACCGTCGCCGAGATCGTCGCCGCGCTCTATACCGACATCGATGTCCGGCTCGTACGGGCCGCCGGCCTCTCGGTGCTCGCCCAGCTCGAAAAGCTCGCCGACGACGGCGCCGTGGTCGCCGAAGGGTACGGCGTCGACGCGCGCTGGCACCTCGCCTGAAGGCAGCCGTCGCGCCGCCGCTCAGGCGCCGTAGTAGGTGCGGTAGCGCTCGCGCAGCGTCAGCTTGTGGATCTTGCCCGTCGCCGTGTGGGGGATCTCCTCCACGAACTCGACGCTGTCGGGAAGCCACCATTTGGCGACGTGCGGAGCGATATGGGCGAGGATCGCCCCGCCGTCGCGCGCTGCCCCCTCCACGGGAACGATGAGGAGGAGGGGCCGTTCGTCCCACTTCGGATGCGGCACGCCCACCACGGCCGCCTCGGCGACGTCGGGGTGGGAGAGCGCGGTGTTCTCCAGTTCGATGGACGAGATCCACTCCCCGCCGGACTTGATGACGTCCTTCGAGCGGTCGGTGATCTTCATGAAGCCGAGCGCGTCCATCACCGCGACGTCGCCGGTGTCGAACCAGCCGTCGGGGCTGAAATTCTCCGCGCCGGAGTTGCGATGGTAGCGGCCGGCGACGGCGGCGCCGCGCACCTTGAGGCGGCCGAAGGTGCGCCCGTCGCGCGGCACGGGGCGGCCCTCGTCGTCGGTCACTGTGGTCTCGACGGTGAAGGGCGGGCGCCCCTGGGTCTCCTTGACGGCGAAGCGGGCGGCTTCGTCGAGCTCGCGGTGCTCGGGGAGCGGGCGGGCCATGGTGCCGAGCGGGCTCGTCTCGGTCATCCCCCAAGCGTGCACCACCTCCACGCCGTGGCGCGTCTCGAACGCCTCGATCATCGCCCGCGGGCAGGCGCTGCCGCCGATGACGAGACGCTGGAGCTTCGGCAGGCGCCCGCCCGTCTCCTCCATGTGGCGCAGCAGGCCGAGCCAGACGGTGGGGACGCCGGCAGAAAGGGTCACCCCTTCCGCCTCCATCAGTTCGAACAGCGAGGCGCCGTCGAGATGGGGGCCGGGCATCACCATCGCCGCGCCCTGCATCGGGGCGGAGAAGGCGAGCGACCAGCCGTTGGCGTGGAACATCGGCACCACGGGCATGACGACGTCGTTGGCCGAGATGCCCAACATGTCGGGCACCGACATCGCCATGGCGTGGAGCACGTTGGAGCGGTGGCTGTAGACGACGCCCTTCGGCGCGCCGGTGGTGCCGGAGGTGTAGCACATGCCCGCCGGCGCGGTTTCCGGCACGCTCACCCAGTCCGCCGGGGCGGCGCCGGACATGAACTCGTCCCATGCCGTGATCTTGAGGGCCGTCCCCTCGAGCGCCGTCGGCGGGATCGCCGCCCACGGCTCCAGCACGACGACCTCCTCCACCGTCCGCAGACTGTCCGCGATCCGCTCGATGATCGGCAGGAAGCTCGCCTCCACCACCAGGATGCGGTCCTCGGCGTCGTTGACGATGTAGCGGATCTGATCCTCGAAGAGGCGCGGGTTGATGGTGTGGTGCACCGCGCCGGCGCCCATCACGCCGTACCAGAGGGCGAGGTGGAGATCGGTGTTCCAGGCGAGGGCGCCCACCCGGTCGCCCGGCTTAAGGCCGCGGGCGAGGAGGCGACCGACGATCCGCCGCGCGTCGTCGCGCACCTCGGCGTGGGTGGTGCGGACGATTCGCCCGTCCGGACGGCGCGTCACGATGCGGCGGCCGCCGTGATAGGCGGCGGCGTGGTCGATGATCCGATGGACCAGCAGCGGCCAGTCCTGAATGGAGCTGAGCATGGCGCCCCCGCGTCGCCCCCTGGTGGTCCCCGTTGTGGCCCGGGGTCGGGGAAAGCATAGCCCGACCATCGGTTTGCGCAACAGGGTGGTTCGCCGCCGGGGGGTGGCCTCGGCGCGCGGCGGACCATGGCGAGGGGTGTCGAAGTCATGGTCGACGCCATGCACGATTCCGCTGCGGGCGGACGTGACCGCGGTGAGATTTGGGCCCGATCCGACGAGATGATCGGCAGCCTCGCGTGGCTATTTCTCTGCCGTGCGGGGAGCGGGGGAACGGGCTCGTCGATCATCCGTCTCCACCGCCTCGATACCAAAACGATCCGCCGGGGCCGAGGGCGATGTGACAGCATTTTGCTGCACCGCGGCGATTTTGCCCGGAATCATTTCCACCTGTGCGGTCTTTGCTCTAGAGTGAGGGCGAGGATGGGCAGTCCGGTTGCGCGGCACGCGGTGCGGCACGGACCGGCCGCCCAGTCGGCCGTGCCTGGCGCCGTTGCGCGGCACGGCTCGCGCGGGTTGCCGTCCGGCGACCCGACCCATCGGGGCGACCGGTCCGCCGGACGCCTTTCGCGACGGCTGAGCGCGTGTCCCTCGACGCGTGCCGGTGCCGCGAGGAACGGGCCTTCCACGAGGAGGCGCGGTCGTCGCGGGACACGGTCGTCACTCCCCTAGTCGGCCGTTCGGCCGTGCGGCGTCGCCTCGCGCGGCTCCGCTTCGAGAACTCACGACGAGGAGTCCATGAACCAACACAACCGCCCGACCAACGTCGCCGCGCGCGCCGTAACCGGTCACGGTCACGTCGATCCCAGCGAGGCCTATTGGGACCCGGCGCTCGAAACTCAGAGTCGGGACGCGTGGGAGGCGATGAAGCTCGACCTTCTGAAACGCCATCTGCGCCACGCCTACGACAACGCCCCCTACTATCGCCGAAGCTTCGACGCCGCCGAGGTCCATCCCGACGACGTGAAGACCCTCGACGATCTCAGCCGCTTTCCGACGATCAACAAGTCGGTGCTGCGCGAGCGGCAGGAGGCGAAGCCGCTCCTGGGCGATCTCGCCGCCGTCCCGGAGGACGAGGTGGTCTACGTCTCGGCCTCGTCCGGCTCCACCGGCGTCCCCACCGTCTCCCCCTTCACCCAGTCCGATTTCGACGAGTGGATCGACTACGAGGCGCGCCAATTCTGGTCGTCCGGCCTGCGCCCGCAGGACCGCTACTGCCACTCGCTGAACTTCTCGCTCTTCATCGGCGGCCCCTGCGTGCTCGGCGCGCAGAAGCTCGGCGCCCTGTCGATCCACGGCGGCACGGTGCCGTCGGAGCGGCTTCTCACCATGCTGAAGACCTTCCAGGCGACGGCGATGTGGACCACCCCGTCCTACGCCTGGTATCTCGGCGAGACCGCCGTCAAGGAAGGGATCGACCCACGCAAGGACCTCGCGGTGAAGCGCATCTTCGTGGCCGGTGAGCCGGGTGGCTCCATCCCGGAGACGCGCCGGCGCATCGAGGATCTCTGGGGCGCCGACGTCTACGACTACTACGGCCTCTCCGACATCTTCGGCGCGTGCGCGGGCATGTGCGAGGCGAAGGACGGCCTCCACTGGGCCGAGGACCACATCCACGTCGAGGTGATCGACCCGGAGACCGGGCTGCACGTTCCGCCCGGCGGGCGCGGCGAGATGGTGCTGACGACGCTCAAGAAGCGCGCCCGCCCGCTGATCCGCTTCCGCACCGGCGACATCGTCTCCTTCACCGACAAGCCGTGCAGCTGCGGGCGGACCTCCATTCGTCTCCTCGGCGTGCACGGCCGGCTCGACGACATGCTGGTGATCCGCGGCGTCAACATCTTCCCCTCCGACGTCGAGGCGATCATCCGCAAGGACCACGACTTCACCGGCGAATATCGCCTCATCGTGGAGCGGGTGAACCACCTCGATCAGCTCACGGTGGAGGCGGAGCGCATCCGCGGCTTCAACGGGACCGACGAGGAGCTCGCCAAGCGTCTCAAGGACCACATCAAGGCGGTGAGCGGCGTCGGGGCGAAGGTGTCGATCCTCGACGCCGACAGCCTGCCGCGCGGCACGCACAAGGCGAAGCGCGTGGAGGACCGCCGCGATCACGTCTGGACGGCCTGACCGGGCGCCCTTGCGGCAGGAGCCGGGACCATGAACGCGCGTTCGTGGCCCGGCTCTAGCGGGCAGATGGCGCGCGACGGTTAGGGGAAGAGGCGCTCGACGGCCCATCCCGCGCCGTCGCGCAGGTAGCGAAAGCGGTCGTGGAGGCGGAAGGCGCCGTCCTTCCAGAACTCGATCTGCGTCGGCGTGATGCGGTAGCCCGACCAGTGCGGCGGGCGCGGCACGTCGCTCGGAAACTCCGCCTCGCGGGCGGCGACGCGGGCTTCGAGCTCGGCCCTGTCGGCGGCCGGCCGCGACTGGTCCGAGGCCCAGGCCCCGAGCTGGCTGAGGCGCGGACGGCTGGCGAAATAGGCGTCCGCCTCGGCGGCGGTGACGGGTGTGACCGGTCCGCGCACCCGCACCTGACGGCGCAGGCTCTTCCAGTGGAAGAGCAGCGCGGCGCGGGGCTGACCGGCAAGCTCCGTCCCCTTGGCGCTCTCGGTGTTGGTGTAGAACACGAAGCCGTCCTCGTCGTGCCCCTTGAGGAGCACCATGCGCAGGTCGGGCATCCCCTCGGCGTCCACGGTGGCGAGCGCCATCGCGTGGGGATCGTTGATCTCCGACTGGCAGGCCTCCTCGAACCAGGCCGAGAACAGGGCGATGGGGGCTGGAGCTTGTCCGTTGCGGACAAGCTCGTCGCTAAGGCTCGCGCTCATCGCCACTCGCTACTACATAGAGAAGTCTTCATAGTTCACCGTTCTTGGGGATGACCGGAAAGGGCGGCTTGCCCTTTGCCGACAGTCGCATGATTGGACACGGATGGCGCGCGATCCTTACACAGTCCTCGGAGTATCGAAGTCCGCTTCGGAAAGCGAGATCAAGTCCGCTTACCGTCGGCTGGCCAAACGCTATCACCCGGACACCAACGCGGACGACCCGAAAGCACAGGAGCGTTTCGCCGAGGTAAACGGGGCTTACGAGATCGTCGGCGACAAGGACAAGCGGAAGCAGTTCGACCGCGGCGAGATCGACGCCGACGGGCACCCGCGCTTTACCGGAGGCTATCAGCCGGGGGGCGGCAGCGGCGGTGACCCGTTCGCCGGCTTCGGGGGCTTTTCCGGCTTTTCCCGTGGCGCGGGCGGGGCGCGCGGCGGCGAGGCCGGCGCCGGTGGCGGCGCCAACCGGACGTGGCGCTTCACCTCCGACGGGACGAGCGGGGTCGACGAGATCCTGCGCGAGTTCATGAATGGCGGCGGGCGCGGCGGCACCGGCCGGCAGTCCGGCTTCGGCAGCGGCGGTGGCGGGTCGGAGCGGGGCGCCGATCTCGAAGTGGTCGTGACGGTGACGCTGGAGGATCTCGCGAGCGAGGACAAGCTGCGCGTCTCGCTGCCGACGGGGCGCACCGTCGACGTGACGCTTCCGGCGGGCGCCGAGCCCGATCAGCAGATCCGCCTGCGCGGTCTCGGCCACGAGAGCCTGACGGGCGGCCCGGCGGGCGATGCGATCCTGACGCTGCGCATCGCCGCCCACCCGATCTTCACTCGCGACGGGGCCAACCTGAAGCTCGATCTGCCGGTGACGCTCTACGACGCCGCCCTCGGCGCCAAGGTGCGCGCGCCGACGCTGACGGGGTCGGTCAACATCACGGTGCCGCCGGGATCCTCCAGCGGCAAGACGCTGCGTCTGCGCGGTCTCGGCCTTCCGAGCAAGGCCGGCGGCAAGGGCGATCTGCTGGTGACGCTTCTCATCGACCTGCCGCGCGAGCTGCCGGACGACTTCCTCGACATGATGCGCGAGTGGCGGGAGGATCACCCCTATCAGCCCCGCTCCCCCGGCTGAGCCTGAAGCCCATTCCGGCTGAGCCCGTGGGTTAACGCAGCCCCGGGCGCCGGCGGTCGATCACCGCGCGCAGGTGGTCGATCAGCCAGTCGGCGTGGAGCCGTAGGCCGGCCGCGGAGAGCGGACCGCGAGGCCGGGCGAGGGGCACGTGCACGAAGAGGGCCGCCCGGCTGACGGCGAGGGCGGCACCATAGCCCGCATTGCAGATATAGGCGCCGGCGCTGTCGCTAGCGGTCACCGGAAAACCCCGCCGCCGCGCCGCCTGCACCAGGCGCGGGACGTCGAAGCCCGTGTGGCGGAAGCGGAGGGGGGCGGCCGTCGGGGTCTCGCCGGAGGCGTCTTCCATGGCGCCCGCGACGGGGTGGGCGAAGCGCTCGTAGCGGATCCGGTGCGCCCGGGCGGCGACGCCGAACATCAGGACGCCGTCCATACCCTGCGCGAGGCGGGTGAGCTCGCGGCCGACGTTCCAGTGGGTGTCGAGGCATGCGGCGGTGACGCCGGGCGGCGGGCTCTCGGCGATGGCGCGGACCAATACCTCGGTGGGGTTCTCCGGCACGCCCGGGAAGGGGCCGAAGCCCGTCACGAGCAGGCGCGGATGGCCGAACGCCCGGCTCACGGCAGAAGATCCAGGATGGAGCGTGCGGCAAGGCTCGGGGCGAGCCGGCCCTCGCGCACGGCGGTCTCCGCCTCGGCGCGGGCGGCGCCGGCATGGGCGGCGAGGTAGTCCTCGAGCCCGTCGCGCACCATGTCGCGCATCCAGGTCACCCCCTGCTCGCGACGCCGCGCATCGAGCCGCCCGTCGGCGGCGAGGCCGTCGCGGTGGGCGAGGATCGCCGTCCACAAGGCGTCGAGCCGGTCGCCCGTCGCCGCCGAGAGGGTGAGGATCGTCGGCGTCGTCTCCGAGGCGAGGATCTTCACCGCGCTGAGAAGCTCGGCGGCGGCCCGGCGGGCGGCGTGGACGTTCGCCCCGTCGGCCTTGTTGACGGCGATGATGTCGGCCCGCTCCAAGAGACCCTTCTTGATGCCCTGGAGCTCGTCGCCGGCGCCTGGAAGCATCAGCGCCACGAACGTGTCGACCATCTCGGCGACGGCGGTCTCGGACTGGCCGACGCCCACCGTCTCCACGATCACCACGTCGAAGCCGGCGGCCTCCGTCAGGAGCATCGCTTCGCGCGTGCGCGCGGCGACGCCGCCGAGGGAGCCGGCCGAGGGGGAGGGGCGGATAAAGGCCGCGTCTGCGGTGGCAAGGTGCGTCATGCGCGTCTTGTCGCCGAGGATCGCACCGCCGGTGCGGGTGGAGGAGGGATCGATCGCGAGGACGGCGACGCGGTGCCCCTCTTCGATGAGGCGCATGCCGAGCGCGTCGATGAGGGTGGACTTGCCGACGCCGGGCACGCCGGTGATGCCGACACGGATCGCCTTGCCGGTGCGCTCGATCAGGGCTTGGACGAGGTCGCTGCCCTCGCGCCGCCGCTCCGGGCGGCGCGATTCGACGAGCGTGATGGCGCGGGCGAGGGCCGCCCGCTCGCCCGCCGCCACGCGACGGGCAAGATCGGTCAGCTCGCGTGCCACACGATCCGCTGCAGCTCGGCGCGCTTCAGATCCTCCGCGGAGGCGAGCTGGTCGAACGGGCCGTCATATTGGGGGATCGAGAAGACGAGGGTGACGTGGCTCGCCCCCCGCGCCTTGCACACCGCCATGCCGCGCCACAGGGCGTGGCCGTTGCGGCAGTCGCGACGGCTGACGCCGGCTTGCGCCATCGTCATGCCGATGCGCTCGCCGTTGGGCCCGGCGAGATGCTGCACGACGCCGTGGATCTCGCCCACGGTGTTGCCCGGTCCCTTGAAGAACTGCACCGCCTGGACGTCGCCGATGAAGGCGGCCTGGGTCCACACAGTGTTGTCTTCCTTGGCGGTCTGGATCGGGCGGATCTCCGCACCGGGGGCGACCTTGGCGAGGGCGGCCTCGGTGTAGGGGGTGCCGGAGCGAATCTCGCCGGCGCCGTCGTCGGTGATCACGAGCCAGGTGCTCGGAGACACTTGGGACTCCGTCAACGGCTCGGCAGGCGTTGCCACACAGCCGGCAACGCTCAACAGAAGGAGGGGGATGAGCAGGACTCGAAGCATGCATGCGCACTATCAAATAGCCGCATTTCTGTCAGGCGGCGCCCGACGATAGCCTCAATTCCGAGGAAATCACCCACCGACAATTGTCGCGATTGTCGGAAAATGCCTCGGATCCGGCTGCGCTGGACCCTGCATCACAAATGCGGGAGGACGCAACCGGGTGGAGCACCGGAACGCGCGTTCTCGGCTCGTTCCGTTTCTTTATGGTTAATCGATCAGCCTCCGGCGAGGCGGTCGGGGCCGAAGGCGTGCGGCAGGATCTCGCGGAAGGGGGCGCGCAGCGTCTGCGTCCCGTCGCGCGACTGGACGAGGACGATGGCGTCGCCGCCGGCGAACTCGGCGATCATCTGGCGGCAGCGGCCACAGGGGGTGGCGAGCGTCGGACCGTCGGGCGCTGCCGCCGGGTAGCCCACCACCGCGACGTGGGTGAGGGTGCGCACGCCCGCAACCGCGGCGGCGGCGATGGCGTTGGCCTCGGCGCACAGGCTGAGGCCGTAGGAGGCGTTCTCGACGTTGGCGGCGGTGAAGATGCGGCCGTCCTCGGCCCGCACGGCGGCGCCCACGTGAAAGTTCGAGTAGGGGGCGTAGGCGTTGTCGGCGGCGGCGCGCGCCGCGGCGATCAACGCCTTCTCGTCGTCGCTCAGCTCACTCGGCTGCGGCACGCGGCGCGTATCCGAGCTGGGCGTTGAGTGTATCGAGCAGCGTCTCCGCCGCATCGGCGATCACGGTGCCGGGCGGGAAGATCGCCGCCGCCCCCATCTCGCGCAGCTCGGCCACGTCACCGGGCGGGATCACGCCGCCGATGGCGATGAGAATGTCGGAGCGACCCTCCTTGGCGAGCGCGTCGCGCAGCGCCGGCAGGAGCGCGAGGTGGGACCCTGCGAGAGAGGAGACGCCGACGATGTGCACGTCGTTGTCGACGGCCTGACGCGCGCACTCTTCGGGCGTGGCGAAGAGGGGGCCGATATCGACGTCGAAGCCGAGATCGGCGAAGGCGGAGGCGATCACCTTCTGGCCCCGGTCGTGCCCGTCTTGGCCCATCTTGGCGACGAGGATGCGCGGGCGGCGCCCGTCGTGCTCGGCGAAGGCGTCGGCCTCGCGGCGGACGGCATCGATACGCTCACCCATCTTGCCGGACTCCCGTTTGTAGACGCCGGTGATCGCCTTGATGTCGGCGGTGTGGCGGCCGAAGGCGCGCTCCATGGCGTCGCTCATCTCGCCGACGGTCGCCTTGGCGCGGGCCGCCTCGATGCACAGGGCGAGGAGGTTGGCATCGCCTTTGGCGCCGTTCTCGAGCGCCGAGAGGGCGGCCTTCGTTGCCCTCTCGTCGCGCTCGGCCCGCAGCCGCTCCAGCTTCTCGATCTGGCGGCGGCGCACGTCGGCGTTGTCGACCTTGAGGACCTCGATCGCCTCCTCGTCGGCGGTCTTGTACTTGTTGACGCCCACCACCGTCTGCTCGCCCGAATCGATGCGTGCCTGCGCCTTGGCGGCCGCCTCCTCGATGCGCAGCTTGGGCGTGCCCGCCTCGATCGCCTTCGCCATGCCACCCATCGCCTCCACCTCCTCGATGTGGGTGAGGGCGCGGGCGGCGAGGTCGTGGGTCAGCGCCTCGATCGCCGGCGATCCGCCCCACGGGTCGACGAAGCGCGTGGTGCCGGACTCCTCGGCGAGCACCAGCTGGGTGTTGCGGGCGATGCGGGCGGAGAAGTCGGTGGGCAGCGCCAGCGCCTCGTCGAGGGCGTTGGTGTGGAGCGACTGGGTGCCGCCCTGGGTCGCCCCCATCGCCTCGATCATGGTGCGGGCGACGTTGTTGTAGACGTCCTGGGCCGTCAGCGACCAACCGGAGGTCTGGCAATGGGTCCTGAGCGACAGCGAGCGGGGGTTGTTGGGGCGGAACTCCTTCTCGATGAGCTTCGCCCAGAGGTAGCGGCCGGCCCGCATCTTGGCGACTTCCATGAAGAAGTGCATGCCGATCGCCCAGAAGAAGGACAGGCGCGGGGCGAATTCGTCCACCGTCATCCCCGCCTTGATGCCGGCGCGAACATATTCGAGACCGTCGGCGATGGTGTAGGCGAGTTCGAGGTCCGCCGTCGCCCCGGCCTCCTGCATGTGATAGCCGGAGATCGAGATGGAGTTGTACTTCGGCATGTGCTGCGCGGTGTAGCGGAAGATGTCCGACACGATGCGCATCGAGGGCCGCGGCGGGTAGATGAAGGTGTTGCGGACCATGAACTCCTTCAGAATGTCGTTCTGAATGGTGCCCTTGAGGTCGGCCTGGGCGACGCCCTGCTCCTCCGCCGCCACGATGTAGAGGGCGAGGACGGGCAGCACGGCCCCGTTCATCGTCATCGACACCGTCATCTCGCCGAGGGGGATACCGTCGAAGAGGGTGCGCATGTCGAGGATGGAATCGATCGCGACGCCCGCCATGCCGACGTCGCCGGAGACGCGCGGATGGTCCGAATCGTAGCCCCGGTGGGTGGCGAGGTCGAAGGCGACGGAAAGGCCCTTCTGTCCCGCCGCGAGGTTGCGCCGGTAGAAGGCGTTCGATTCCTCGGCCGTCGAGAAGCCCGCATATTGGCGGATCGTCCACGGCTTCTGGACGTACATCGTGGGGTAGGGGCCGCGGATATAAGGCGGCTTGCCGGGCACCGTTTCGATGGGGAGGCCGGCGACGCGGCCGGGGTCGGTCACGGGATCGACGCTGATCCCCTCGGGCGTCGTCCAGGGCGCGCCGACGGGGCGTTTCAGCGGGCGGGCGGCATAGTCGATCTTGGTGAAGTCGGGGATCATGGGTCAGCCCTCGAATGGGCGCGCGGCGCGGGCCGGGGGAAGCGGTGGAGCGGTGATCGTCGACGCCGGCAGCGCGGCAGCGAGGTCGGCAAGGCTCGCCCCGGCGCCGGCGGCGGCGAGGAGGGCGGCGAAGCCGTCGCCCTCGACGGGCCGCACGTGCCGGGTCGGCGCCTCGACGGGCGCGATCTGCGGAACGGGCGTCGGCGCCGGCGGCGGATGGCGGGTCACGCCGATCATGACTTTCTCACCGTCGGCAAGGGCCGCCTCGCTCGCCTCGGCCGCCGCGGTGACGGCGTCGGCGACGGTGCCGGACGCGATCGCCGCCGTCAGCCCCTCCCGCTCGTAGGCCTGGAAGAGACGCCAGGCCTCCTCGGCGATCGCGTCGGTATAGGCCTCGATGGCGCCGGCGCCGGCGGCCGGATCGCACAACATGTCGACGTGCGATTCCTCCAACAGAAGCGTCTGGACGTTGCGGGCCATCCGGCGGGCGAAGGGGCTGGCGGCGGCGTCGAAGGCGCGCACCGTCACGCTGTCGGCCCCGCCGACGCCGGCGGCGAAGGCGGCGATGGTGAGGCGCAGAAGGTTCGTCTGCGGGTCGGAGAAGGAGAGCATCCGCGCCGTGGTGGTGGCGTGGAGGGTGAGGGGGCGGTCGACCCCGCAGGCGGCGGCGAGAAGCCCGTGCAGGCGGCGGGCGGCGCGCATCTTGGCAATGGTGGCGAACTCGTCGACGTCGGCGCAGAGGGCGATCTCGATCGCCGGCAGCGAGACGTCGGGGGCGATCCCCTCGCCGTCGAGGGCGCGGGCGAGGGCGGCGGTGGCGGCGAGGGCGAAGGCCACCTCGTGCGCGGGTGTCGCGCCGGCTTCGGCGAGGGGGCGCGCGTCGGCGGTGAGGAGCGTTCCGGCGAGGCCTGCCTCGTCGGCGGTGCGCAGCATTCCGGCAAGGAGTGGAGCGAGGGTCTCGGGGGCCGGCCCTTCGCCCGCCGCTGCGAGGCTGCCGAACGGATCGACGCCGCCCGACAGCACCATCGGCGGTGTGCCGCGGCTCCGGGCGAGCGCGAGGAGGAGGGCGAGCGCCGGCAGACCCCGCGCGCCGGCCTCCAGGCGCACCGAACAATGGTCGAGCAGGATGCCGGCAAGCGCCTCGTCGAGCCCGTCCACCGTGTCGGCGAGGAGGCCCCGGCCGTCGGCCCCGGGCGCCCCGGCGAAGACGAGGGCGAGGCCGGTGGCGCCGTTCTCGAGATCCTCGCGCGCCTGGCGGGCGGGCCCGGCGCCGCCGTCGACCCGCTGTACCACCTGCCAGGGGCCGGCCTCGGGACGGCCGCTATAGACCGGGTTGCGCGGAGGGTAGATCGGCTCCAGCGTGGGGCCGTCCGCAATCCTCGTGCGCAGCGTGTCGAACGGGGCGCCCTTCAGCGCCTTTTCCGCCAACGGGCGCCACGCGTCCCAGAGTGCGGCTTCGCCAGTCAGTGCCATGGTCCTTCCCCCCGAAGCGAGTATGGTCGATCGAAGCCGTAAGGCAACACGAAGGAAGAGCCATGGATATCGACGCTGTCCTGAAGCGTATCGACGACGATCTCGAGACCAGCCTGGAGCGCCTTTTCGCGCTGCTGTCCATCCCCTCGATTTCCACCGATCCCGCCTACGACGGAGAATGCCGCCGCGCGGCCCAGTGGCTCGCCGACGATTTCGCGGCCATGGGCTTCAGCGCCGAGGTGCGCGACACCGAAGGCAAGCCCATGGTTCTCGCGAAATCGGACGGGGCGCCGGTCGCCGGCGACGACAAGCCGCACATCCTCTTCTACGGCCACTACGACGTGCAGCCGGTGGATCCGTTGGAGCTGTGGACGGAGGAGCCGTTCAAGCCCCATCTCGTGACGCGCGAGGACGGCTCCAAGATGATCGTCGCGCGCGGCGCCTGCGACGACAAGGGTCAGTTCATGGGCTTCGTCGAGGCCGTCAGGGCTATTCTGGCGGTCGAAGGGGCGCTGCCGGCGCCGATCACGATCCTCATCGAAGGGGAGGAGGAATCGGGCTCGCCGAGCCTGCCGGGCTTCCTCGCCGCCGCGGGCGACGAGCTGAAGGCCGACGCCGCCTTCGTCTGCGACACCGGGATGTGGGACGCCGACACGCCGGCGATCGCGATGTCGCTGCGCGGCCTCGTCGGCGAGGAGATCACCATTCGCGCCGCGAACCGCGACCTGCACTCCGGCCAGTTCGGCGGGCCGGCCCGCAACCCCAACCACATCCTCGCCAAGATCCTCGCCGCTCTCCACGACGAGGACGGCCGCGTGACCGTGCCGGGCTTTTACGAGGGGGTGGTGGAGCCCGCGGCCGAGACCAAGGCCAACTGGGAGCGCCTCGGGCTCACGGCGGAGGAATTCCTCGGCCCCATCGGTCTCAAGGAGGCGGCAGGGGAGAAGGACCGCACGGTGCTGGAGCAACTCTGGTCGCGCCCCACACTCGAGGTCAACGGCATGATCGGCGGCTACACCGGCAAGGGCTTCAAGACGGTGATCCCGGGCGAGGCGAGCGCCAAGGTGTCGTTCCGCCTCGTCGGCGAGCAGTCGCCGGCGAAGCTGCGCGAGGCGTTCCGCGCCTTCGTGCGCGAGCGCGTGCCGGCGGACTGCGAGGTGAGCTTCGCCGAGCACGGCGGCAGCCCCGCCTTCCGCGTCGCCGAGGACTGGCCGATGCTGAAGAAGGGCGAGCAGGCGCTCAAGGACGAGTGGGGCACCGAGACGGCGATGGTGGGAATGGGCGGATCGATCCCGATCGTCCACTCCTTCAAGCACAAGCTCGGTATGGACACGCTGATGATCGGCTTCGCCCTCGAGGACGACAACGTCCACTCGCCCAACGAGAAGTACGACCTCAAGTGCTTCCACAAGGGGATCCGCTCCTGGGCGAGGGTGCTCGCGGCCCTCTGAGCGGGGTGACGACGGCGGGGCGCGGGACACGCAGCGCCCCGCCGTCACACGCCGGCCATGCGCGTGTGGATACTCGCTTCGTCATTGACTAGGCTCGGAAAAAGGCCGCAATGGCATTCGTTCAAACTCGGGAGAGGACCATGAGCACGGACGCGGACCCCAACACGCCCCCCTCCATCTATGCCGGCTTGACGATGAGCTGGAAATGGATGCTGGCGCTCGGCATCCTGATGGCCGTGCTCGGCGTCATCGGTCTCGGCATGACCTACGGCCTCACGATCATCTCGGTGCTGTGGTTCGGCGTTCTCGCCATCATCGGCGGCATCGCCCAGATCATCGACGCCTTCAAGCACGCGGGCTGGAAGTCGTTCATCTGGCACCTGCTCCTCGGCATCCTCTATCTCGCGGCCGGCATCGTTCTCGTCGTCCTGCCGGTGCAGTCGGCCTGGTGGCTGACCCTCTTCATCGGCGCGATGTTCGTGGTGAACGGCATCCTGCGCATCATCATGGCCTTCCAGATGCAGGGGGGCGCCGCCATCGTCGTGGGCATCACGGGCGCCATCTCGATCTTCCTCGGCGCGCTGATCTACTCGATCGTCAACCTGCCCTCGGCCGACACCCTCGCGACGGCGGAGACCGCCACCGCCTGGTTCCGCGAGTGGGGCTGGGTGATCGGCCTGTTCGTGGCGCTCGAGATCATTGTCCACGGCGTCGCGCTGATCGTGCTGGCGCTCGCCGCGAAGAAGGTGGCCGACAGCGGTCCCTCCGCCGCGGCCTGAGCCCTCAGACGCTCTCCAACCCGTTGAGGGAGGGGAGCGTCGCCATCGGCGCGAGGTCGGCATATTCGTCGGGCTCGCGCGTGCGGTTGATCCACACGGCACGGAAGCCCGCGGCGGTGGCCCCGGCGACGTCCCACCGGTTCGACGACTGGAACGACACCTTGTTCGGATACACCCGGAAGCGGGTGGTCACGAGCTCGTAGACCGCCGGCAGCGGCTTATAGGTGGCAAGGCTATCAACGGACAGCACGGCATCGAGGAGCGCGCCGATGCGGGCGGCGGCGACGGCCGCATCGAGCATCGCCTGCGAGCCGTTGGACAGGATGGCGGTTTCGGCGCCGGCCTGCTTCAGCGTGGTGAGGACGTCGATGACCTCCGGATAGGCGTCGAGGGTGCGGTAGGCGTCGAGGAGCGCGCCGCGCAGGCCGGTGTCGGCGCTCGGCACCTTGGCGAAGGCGTAGTCGAGCGCGTCCTCCGTCAGCGCCCAGAAGTCGCGGTAGTGGCCGGCGAGGGCGCGGGTCCACGAATATTCGAGCTGCTTGGTGCGCCACAGCGCCGAGAGACGGTCCGCATCGGGCCCGACAGCGGCGGCGTGACGGCGCACGGCGGCGTGCACGTCGAACAGCGTTCCGTAGGCGTCGAAGCAATAGACGGCATGCATGGTCTTTACCCCTCCGATCAGACCGTCCTACACCATGGAGGCGCTCCAGGGTGAAGGGAATGCCTCGCGCCGCGCCATCGCGGCCCCCGAACCACCGATCCGACCGTTCGTCGCGTCCGCGCCGCCCGGGAGGCGAGCGCGTCTGACGATGGGACATGCAAGGACAGGATGACATGGCAAACGAGACGTGGACGTTCGTTGATGGTGAGTGGATCTCCGGAAACCAGCCCATCATCGGCCCGCGCACCCATGCCTTCTGGCTCGGCTCCTCGGTATTCGACGGCGCGCGCGCCTTCGAGGGGGTGACGCCTGACCTCGACCTTCACCTCGAGCGGGTCAACCGCTCGGCGGAGGTGATGGGGCTCCAGGCGCTGAAGTCGGTGGGCGAGATGACCGAGATCGCCGCCGACGGCGTCGCGCGCTTTCCCTCGAGCACCCCGCTCTACATTCGGCCGATGTACTGGGCCGAGCAGGGCGGTCCGGGGTCGGTGGAGCCGCTCGCGGCCTCCACGCGTTTCCTGATGTGCCTTTACGAGGCGCCGATGCCGCAGCCCAGCAAGGGGGCCTCGGTGTGCGTGTCGCCCTTCCGCCGGCCGACCATCGAGACGATGCCCACCAACGCCAAGGCCGGCTGCCTCTATCCCAACAACGCCCGCGCCTATCTCGATGCCAAGGCGCGCGGCTACGACAACGCGCTGGTGCTCGACATGCTCGGCAACGTCGCCGAGCTGACGAGTTCCAACGTGTTCATGGTGAAGGACGGGGTGGTGGTGACGCCGGCCGAGAACCGCACCTTCCTCGCCGGCATCACCCGCACCCGCATCATGGCTCTCTTGAGCGCCGCGGGCTACCGGGTGGAGGCGACCACGCTGACGGTGGCCGACTTCAAGGACGCCGATGAAATCTTCTCCAGCGGAAACTATGGGAAGGTGTTGCCCATTACGAAGATTGAAGACCGTGAGCTGCAGCCCGGCCCGGTGTTCAAGACCGCGCGTGATCTCTACTGGGAATACGCGCATGCCTGACGGCGCTTCGGTGCCGGTCCCGGGCGAGGGCGGGGGTCACGCGACGTTGAAGCCGCTGAGTTTCCGCCTAATTTCGCAACTGAACGAAACCGCGCCCACGGGGCGCACCATGGAGGACTGAATGTCGTTCCAACTCCCCGACCTTCCGTATGCCTACGACGCCCTCGGGCCCTACATGTCGGCCGAGACGCTGGAGTACCACCACGACAAGCACCACCAGGCCTACGTGACGAACGGCTCCAAGCTGCTCGACGGGTCGGGCCTCGAGAACGAGTCGCTGGAGGAGATCGTCAAGAAGAGCTTCGGCACCAACCAGGGCCTCTTCAACAACGCCGGCCAGCACTACAACCACATTCATTTCTGGAAGTGGATGACGCCGAAGGGCGGCAAGGGCACCCTGCCGGGCGAGCTCGACGCCAAGATCACCTCCGATCTCGGCGGCTACGACAAGGCGCGTGAAGACTTCCTCGCCGCCGGCGCCGGTCAGTTCGGCTCGGGCTGGGCCTGGATCGCGGTGCGCGACGGCAAGCTCGAGATCATGAAGACGCCGAACGGCGAGAACCCGCTGGTGCACGGTGCGACCCCGATCCTCGGCGTCGACGTGTGGGAGCACTCCTACTACATCGACTACCGCAACGCCCGTCCGAAGTATCTCGAGGCCTGGTTCGACAACCTGGTGAACTGGGAATACGCCGCCGAGCTGCTGTCGAAGGCCTAGGGCGCGTTCCGAAATAGTGGAGCCGGTTTTCCGCTCGGAACGCGCGCAGACAAGGACGCTAGAGCCGGTTTGGTGAACGCGCGTTCATTGAACCGGCTCTAGTGGATCGACCGCGACATTCGGGTCCCGCCTTTCATGTCGGCGGAAGCCGGTTGCGTGACTGAAATGGCTCGTCAGGTCGATCTATAAAACCGTCCGCCGAGCGGTTCGGTCCGTCTGGATCGAGACGCTCGGCCACGACGTGACGCCGGCGGGGCCCATGCGTCCCGCCGGCGCCCTCCGGCCGCCCCCTCAGCGATAGTCGCAGGTGGACAGGGTGAGGCGGCCCGAGATCTTGCCCGACACCGGGCCCTTCCAGGCCTCGCACGAGCCGAAGCTCGGGAAACAGCCGACGAACGAGACGCCGCGGCTCGGCGTGCCCGAGACGATGCCGGACACCCGTCCGACCACGCCGTACTCGGGGAAGTCGTGGCAGCTCGGCGTCGCCGATTTGATATCGGCAATCAGAAATTGGGTGTTGATGCCCTGGGCGGATGCGGTGGTCGCCGCGCCGGCGAACGCGGTGGAGAGTGCCGCGGCGGCGAGGGCTGTGCGAACGATGGTCTTCATGGCTCTTGATCCCTGTTGTGTTGAACGCCCGCCGTTGCTGGCGAACGATGCGGATATGTGTGGTCGAGAGCCGATCGGAAGCGGCGAGCCACGGACAACCGACGCACCTGTGATCGCGGTCACGAAACCGGCCCTCTCGTCGGGGAGAACGCCCCTTCGAGCCGATTATTCCGAGGTTTTGCCTGAGGTTGTTGGATATATCCAATAGATGTGCCGATCGTCGTCGTCGGGATGCGGCCCGGCGGCGAGGCCATCGGTGGGTGGGAATAATGGGCTTGGGCGCCCGTTCGTTCGGATGAGCCGCGCAACGAGGTCGCGGCCGTCGAACAGAACCGAAAGCAACGAGGCCGCCCGATGACCACCTTTGAACTCAAGACCCTGTCCCTCGAGGAGAAGAGCGAGAGCCCGGCCTTCATCGTGATCGTGGTGACGGCGGAAAAGGGCGAGGACGACGCCCATGTGATCCTCGGCTCCGATGCGCTGCAGAAGATCATGGGGATCGACCCGGAAGCGGCACTCGAGGCGTACGGCGCCGACCCCGGAGGGTTTGCCGAGGATCTCGCCAAGGCGCTCGAGGGAGCGGGGCTCGATCTCGGCACGGCGGAGGGGCGCGCGGCGATCGAGGCGTTCGGTCCCGACGTGGGCGGCGCGGCGCTCGGCGGTGGCGACCTCGACGGGCTCGGTGAGGACGGGCTGATGCAGTCGACCGGGGGCGGGGCGGGCGGCGACGACGCGGCCGCCGACGACCCGTGGGCCTACTTCGAGAGCGACGAGCCCTTCGAAAAGGAATGGGCCGCGGTGAAGGAGGAGGTGACCAGCAGCCGAACCGACTGGAGCGAAGGCGAATCGGCGGCGAGCGAGGTCACCGATGCGATCCCCAATACGCTGTGGCCGGTGTCGGGAGGCGATCAGGAGGTCGATACCGTCGAGCCCGGCACCTATACCGATCTCTGGGGCAACGAGGTGAAGCCGGCAGACGACGACGCCGAGGGCGGGTCCGACGGCGAGGAGCCGAGCGTCACCATCGACGAGATCCTGGAGATCCTGGACGAGCACGAGAAGAACGGCGGCGAAGACGGCGACGGGTCCACCGACGGCGGCACGGGCGAGGACGGCACCTCCTCCGGTGACGGCGACGATGATGGCGATACCGACGGGACGGACGGTGCCGACGGGACGGACGAGGGGGCCGGCGGCGAGGATACGTCCGGCGACGAGCCCGGTGGCGAGGGCACCGACGACGCCGCGATGACCGGCGAGCCCGGCACCGAGGGTGGCTGCGGCGACGGTGAGCCCGCTCCGGCGCCGGGCGAGCCGGCGGAGGGCGGCGACGACGGCTGCCCCGCCGACGCCGACGGCGGCTTCGTCCTCGCCCTCGATCCGCCGCTCTTCGGCGGCGGCACGATCTGCCCCGCGCAGGAGGAGGCCGACCGGCCGATGGTGGAGCCGGTGGACCCCACCTACGGCCTCACCATGCCCGTCAACCCGGGCCTCGACGAGGGATACGGCGGTGCCCTGCCGGAGGAGCCGATGGGGGTGGATCCCTCGGTGATGGACGCGGGCGGCACGGCGTTCGCGGTCGCCGCCGGCGACGACGGCTTTTTGATCTGAGGGTCAGGGCCTCTGCCGGAAAGCTTCGGCGCAGGCCCTCCGATCGCTCATGCGCCGCGGTGAGCGGGCTCGTCCCGCCCTGCTGTTTCCGACAGGGCGGGCGTCAGCCTAGTGGCGGTAGCTGCAGCGGTTCTGGATGATGCGGCCGCTGATGCGGCCCGACACCGGCATCCGCCAGGCTTCGCAGGCCTCCATGCTCGCAAAGCAGCCGACGAAGGAGACGCCGCGGCTCGGCGTGCCCGAGACGATGCCGGAGACGCGCCCCACCACCGGCGCGTCGGGATGGTCGCGGCACTTGGGCGTGATGGAGTCGATGTGGCTGATCAGAAATTGCGTCTCGATGCCCTGCGCGGCGGCCGGACCGGTCGCCGCGCCCATCGACGCGCCCAGGCAAAGGGCGGCGCAGAGGGCGGTGGAGCGGGCGATGCTCATCGGGTTCTCCTCTCCTTGGGGATCGATGCCCCTCGGTGTTCGATCATGGCTCAGACGGCGGCGGGCGTGGTGACGGTGCGGCCGACGGTCGCGAGCACGAAGGCCTGCACCATCGCCACCTCCTCGAGGCGCTTGAAGCGGCCGGAGGCGCCACCGTGGCCGGCGTCCATGTTGGTCTTCAACAGGATGAGCGGATCGTTGGTCGCCGCTTCGCGCAGCCGCGCCACCCACTTCGCCGGCTCCCAGTAGGTCACCCGGGGGTCGGAGACGCCGGCGAGCACCAGCATCGCCGGATAGGCCTGAGGCGCGACGTTGTCGACGGGCGAATAGGAGAGGATGCGGCGGAAGGCCGCCTCGTCGCGGATCGGGTCGCCCCACTCGGGCCACTCGGGCGGGGTGAGGGGGAGGGTATCGTCGAGCATCGTCGTCAAGACGTCGACGAAGGGAACCTCGGCGACGATGGCGCCGAACCGGTCGGGTGCCCGGTTGGCGATCACCCCCATCAGCATGCCGCCGGCCGAGCCGCCTTGGGCGGCGATACGCCCTTTCGCGGTGTAGCCCTCGGCGATCAGGTGGTCGGCCGCGGCGACAAAGTCGGAGAAGGTGTTCTCCTTGTGCTCGCGGCGGCCTTGATCATACCAGTCGAACCCCTTGTCCATGCCGCCGCGCACATGGGCGATGGCGTAGACGAAGCCCCGATCGACGAGGCTCAGCGCATTGGCGCTGAACGAGGCGGGGATGGTGATGCCGTAGGAGCCGTAGCCGTAGAGGAGGCAGGGGGCGGTGCCGTCGATGGGGGTGTCGGCGCGGTGGAAGAGCGACACCGGCACGCTTTCCCCGTCGGCCGTCGGCGCCATCAGGCGGCGCGTGACGTAGCCCGCGGGATCGTGGCCGGAGGGGATGCGCTGGCGCTTGCGCAGGCGCCGCTCGCGCGTCGCCATGTCGTAGTCCCACACCTCGGTGGGCGTCGTCATCGACGAGTAGGTGAAGCGCAGCGTGTCGGTCTGGAACTCGAGCCCCTCGCTGAGGCCGAGCGAATAGGCTTCCTCGTCGAAGGCGATCTGGTGCTCGTCGCCGTCTGCTAGGCGGCGGATGATGATGCGCGGCAACGCATTCTCCCGCTCCAGCCAGACGAGAAAGTCCTGGAACACCGCCATCGCGACGATGAGGATCCCCGGACGATGGGGAACGATGTCCTCCCAGTTCTCCCGGCCCGGCGCCGCGACGGGGGCGCGCACGATGCGGAAGTCGCGCGCCTCGCGGTTGGTGCGGATGAAGAGGGCGTCGTCGTGATGGGCGACGTCGTACTCCTCCGCCTCGATGCGCTCGGCGACCACCACCGGCGGCGACAGCGGCGCCCAGGCATCGATGAGGCGCACCTCAGAGGTCTGGTGGTCGTGGCTGTCGATGACGAGGAAGCGCCCCGACAGGGTGCGCGACACGGCGACGAAGAAGCCGGGGTCGGCCTCCTCGTAGAGGGTCTGGGGGGCGGCGCCGGACGACAGGGCGAGGACGCGGCAGGGGCGGTGATTATCGTCGAGCTCGACGGCGAGGAGGGTCTGCGAATCGGCGGCGAACGCGGTGCCGGGCGTCACGCGCTCGGCGAGCACGGTGTCGTGGCCGCTCGCGAGATCGCGCAGCGAGAGGGTGAAGAGCTCGCCGCCCGTACGGTCCGCAGCCCAGGCGAGCTGGGCGTGGTCGGGCGAGTGGCTCGCCGCGGCGAGGCGGAAATAGGCCGAGCCTTCCGCCTCCTGGTTGGCGTCGAGGAGCACCTCGTCGTCCCGCGGCGGGGCGTCCGGCGTCACGGCCTTGCCCGCGGCGCGGCTCATGCGCACGATGAGCGGATGCTCGGCGCCCTCGGTGTAGCGCGAGCCGTAGGCGTGATAGCCGTCGGGCGTCGGCACCGACCAGTCGTCCTCGGCGATGCGCCCCCTCAGCTCCTTCACGAGCTCTTCCCGGAGCGGCTTCAACGGGGCGAGGGCGGCGTCGGCGTAGTCGTTCTCGGCGTGGAGATAGGCGGCGATGTCGGGCGCGAGGACGCTCGGATCGGCCATCACCTCGCGCCAGTTCTCGGCCCTCAGCCAGGCGTAGGGGTCGCTGAGCGTCACGCCGTGGCGGGTGATCTCGTACGGGCGGCGCTCGGCCGAGGGTGGCGTCGCGGAGGGGGTGAGGGTCATTGATCGTCCGGTCGGAATTGAAGGGCGACACCGTTCATACAATAGCGCAAGCCCGTCGGCGCCGGTCCGTCGGGAAAGACGTGGCCGAGATGGGCGTCGCAGCGGGCGCAGCGGGTCTCGACACGCCGCATGAAGAGAGAACGATCAACATGGTCCGTGACAGCTTCGTCTTCGATCGGCTGGTAAAAGCTCGGCCAACCGGTGCCGGAATCGAACTTTGCCTCACTCCTAAACAGAGGTTGCCCACAACAGACGCAGGCGAAAGTCCCGTGGCGCGACTCTTTGTTCAGTGGGCTGGTGAAGGCGCGCTCGGTACCGTGCTTGCGCGCCACCCGATATTGTTCAGGTGTCAACTGTTCGCGCCATTCTTGGTCCGACTTCTGGATTTTTTCGGGGGCGTCTTGCGTTGCCATACTTGTGCTTCCTCTTTCTCATCCTGCATATGCGCCAATTGAAGCGATCTTGTAGTGGGTTGGCGACGCGTGCGGCGTCCTGCCCGCCATCTGCGGTGCCGCCCGGCGCCTGACACGGAGCGACGACTTGGCTTTCTCTCCCGACTTCATGTTGTGGCTGGCGCTGGCGCCCTTCGCCGCCGCGCTGATCGCCCCGTGGCTCGTCGGCCGAATCGGTGGCCGGGCGGGATGGGTCCTCGCGCTCGTGCCCGCCATTCTCTTCGTCGCCTTCGCTTCGCTGCTGCCGGCCGTCGCCAACGGCGTCACCTTCGCCTACGGGGTGGAGTGGGCGCCGTCCCTCGGCGTCCGCTATTCGCACTTCATCGACGGCTTGTCGCTCACCTTCGCGCTGCTCGTCACCGGGATCGGCACCTTCATCGTCGTTTACGCCGGAGGCTACCTCTCCGGCCATGGCCATCACGGCCGCTTCCTGTCCTTTCTCTTCCTCTTCATGGGGTCGATGCTCGGCCTCGTCGTCGCCGACGACCTGATCTCGCTCTTCATCTTCTACGAGCTGACCTCGATCACCTCCTTCCTGCTGATCGGCTTCGATCACGAGCGGTCGGCGGCGCGGCGGGCGGCGCTGCAGGCGCTGATCGTGACGGGGTCCGGCGGGCTCGCCCTCTTCGCCGGGCTGGTGCTGATGCGCCTTGCGAGCGGCGAGGCGAGCGTCTCGGCGCTCCTCGCGACGCCCGACGTGCTGCGCGAGGCGCCCGCCTACACGGCGATCTTCGTGCTCGTCTGCCTCGGCGCGTTCACCAAGTCGGCGCAGGTGCCGTTCCATTCGTGGCTTCCGAACGCCATGGAGGCGCCGACGCCGGTGTCGGCCTATCTCCACTCCGCCACCATGGTGAAGGCGGGCGTGTTCGTCTTGATGCGCTTCGCCCCGGTGCTCGGCGACACCGCCCTCTGGGGCACCGTGCTGCCGCTCTTCGGCGGGGCCACCTTCCTCACCGGCGTGATCCTCGGCATCCGCCAGACCGATCTGAAGCAGATCCTCGCCTATACGACGGTCGCCTCGCTGGGCCTCCTGGTGATGCTGACGGGGATCGGCACCGAATATGCGCTCGCGGGCGCCGTGTTCTATCTGCTCGCCCACGCCCTCTTCAAAGGCGGCCTCTTCATGGTATCGGGCGCCATCGATCACGAGACGGGCACGCGCGACATCACCGTCCTCGGTGGGCTCATCACCAAGATGCCCATCACCTTCCTCGCCGCGCTCCTCGGCTGCCTGTCGATGGCGGGCCTGCCGCCGCTCGTCGGCTTCGTCGCCAAGGAAGTGCTCTATGACGGCCTCTGGGAGGTGGGCGGCGTGTCGGTGGCGACCATCGTCGCGGTGATCGGCAACGCGCTGATGTTCGCCATCGCCGGCGCGGTGATGCTGCCCTTCCTGCGTCGGCCGGGCGCCTTGCCGAAGAAGCCGCACGAGGCGCCGCCGGCGCTGTGGCTCGGGCCGATCGTGCTCGGCGGCGTTGCCCTTGGCGGGGCGCTGCTCCTCGACGACTTCACCCACCTCCTCGTCGCGCCGATGACAGGCGCCGTCGCCGGCGCCGCGGTGGAGCTTCACCCGCACCTCATCCCGACGGGGCTCTACCCGCCCGTGATCCTCACGCTGGTGACGATCGGCGTCGGCCTCGTCCTCTTCATCCTCCTGTCGGTCCTGCGGCGGGCGGTGGCGGGGCTGTTGACGGCCATCGGCTGGGGACCCGACAAGGGCTTCGACCAGGTGATCGCCGGCATCGTGCGCGGCTCGGTGGCGGTCACCAAGGTGGTCCAGCCGGGGTCGATGCAGTCCTACGTCACGGCGACCTTCCTCGCGATCGCGCTGGCGCTGCTCCTGCCCCTCGGCGCCGACGGGCTGCCGGATCTGCGCTATGTCGGCTCGACGCCGGAGGCCTTCTACTTCGTCATCCTGGCGGTGGCGGTGGGCGGTCTCTGGATCGTGATCCGCGCCAAGACGCGGCTGATCGCCATCGTCTCGCTCGGCGTCCAGGGCACCATGGTGGCGCTGATCTTCATGCTCTACGGCGCGCCCGACCTCTCCTTCACCCAGTTCATGGTGGAGACGCTGTCGGTGGTGATCCTCGCCCTCGTGATGACCCGCCTCGATCTCAAGGCGAGCGACCATCGGGCGGGACCGGTGGCGACGCGGGACGGCGTGGTGGCGATCGCCTGCGGTCTCGGCTTCACCCTTCTCCTTCTCAACGTGGTGCAGCAGCCGTTCGACCCGCGCCTGTCCGAATTCTTCCTCGACCATGCCTATGACATTGCCCACGGCCGCAACGTGGTGAACGTGATTCTGGTCGACTTCCGCGCCCTCGACACGCTCGGCGAAAGCGCCGTGGTGATGGCCGCGGGTCTTGCTATCCTGGTGCTCATCCGCATGGTGCCGGCGGTGACGCGCCGCATCGCCGCGCCGGATCCAACCGGCACCAAAGGGGAGGGGCGGGCATGAGCACGCTGATTTTCCGCACCGTCGCACCGTATCTGTCGGCGCTGATGATCCTGTTCTCGGTGTTCGTGCTGCTGCGCGGCCACAACGAGCCGGGGGGCGGCTTCATCGGCGGGCTCATCGCGGCCTCAGCCATCGCGATCTACGGCATCGCCTATGGCGTCGAGACCGTGCGGCGGGCGATGTACATCCACCCCAACTCGCTGGCGGGCTTCGGCCTTCTGATCGGCGCGCTGTCGGGCGTCGCGGCGATCTTTGCCGGTGAGCCGCTGTTCACCGGGCTCTGGTGGATCCCGGTGGTCGGCGGCGTCGAAATCCCGCTGTCGACGGTGATGACCTTCGACATCGGGGTCTATCTCGTGGTGGTCGGCTCGCTATCGTCGATCGCGCTCACCCTGGAGGAGACCGACTGATGGAAACGATCTTCTCGATCATCGTCGGCCTTTTCTTCGCCGCGAGCATCTATCTGATGCTGTCGCCGCAGCTGGTGCGCATCCTGCTCGGCGTGTCGATCTTCGGCAACGCGGTGAACCTGATGATCTTCACGGCCGGCCGGCTGACCGAGGCGGTGCCGCCGGTTCTGTCGGCGGCGGGCGACCATGCGCCCCAGCCGCCGGTCACGCCGACGAGCCCGGCGCCCGATGCGATCGCCGATCAGGCCGCCGCGGCGGGCGATGCGGCGGTCCACGCCGCCCACACCGCGGGCGATGCCGCCGGCGCCGTGGCGAGCGCGATCAGCCAGTCCAATGCCGATATGCTGGCGACGGCGAACCCGCTGCCCCAGGCGCTTATCCTGACCGCGATCGTGATCTCCTTCTCGATCTTCGCCTTCCTCCTGGTGCTCACCTTCCGCGCCTATCAGTCGCTCGACACCGACTCGGTCGATTCGATGCGGCTCGCCGAGCCCACCCCGCGCGTGCCCCCGCTCGGCTATTGAGACGTTCGATGCAGATGAGACGAGAGCAAGTCCTCCCAGCCCTCCTCGGGTTCATCGCCCTGTTGCTGCCGACGGCGGCCTTCGCGGCGATCGCGGTGCCCCACGGGAACGGGCCGGCCATGCTGACCGAGCCGACGCGGTACGCCGCCTGGCTCACCGTGGCGCCCATCGTCCTGCCGATCATCGGCTCGGCGCTGACGCTCGCCTTTCGCCACAAGATCGCCTGGCAGGCGAACATCGCCTTCGGGGCGATGTTCCTCGCCACGGTGTCGGCGGTGTTCCTCAACATCGTGGTGCTGTCGCACGGGCCGCTGCTCCTTGCGGCCGGCAACTGGCTGCCGCCGTTCGGCATCATCATCGCGGTCGACGTGCTCGGCGCGCTTCTCGTCCTCGTCACCTGCCTCGTCGGCTTCATTGGGCTGAGTTATGCCCGATGCGACGTCGACCACGAGGGCGCCTCGTTCGGCTTCTACACCTTCTACTGCCTGCTGATTGCCGGCGTCTGCGGCTCCTTCGCCACCGGGGACATCTTCAACCTCTACGTCTGGTTCGAAGTCTTCCTGGTGTCGTCCTTCGGGATGATCGTGTTCGGCGGCGAGCGCATCCAGATGGACGGCGCGGTGAAGTATGGGGTGCTCAACCTCATCGCCACCACGATCTTCCTGATCGCCGTCGGCGCGCTCTACGGCTTCACCGGCACGCTCAACATGGCCGACATCCGTCACGTGCTCGCCGAGACGGAGGGGGCGCCGGTGGTGACGGTGGGGGCGCTCTTCGTCCTCGCCTTCGCCATGAAGGCGGCGGCCTTTCCACTCCACTTCTGGCTCCCGGCCTCCTATCACACGCCGCGTATCGTGGTGGGGGCGCTGTTCGCCGGTCTCCTCACCAAGGTGGGCATCTACTCGCTGATGCGGGTGATGATCATGCTGTTCGGCGACAAAGGCACGATGTTCCTGCCGCTCATCGGCTGGGTCGGGGTGGCGACGGCGGTGCTCGCCGCGCTCGGCGCGCTCGCCCAGACCAATCTGCGGCGGCTTGCGGCCTTTCTGGTGATCTCGGGCGTCGGGGTGATGATGATCGGCATCGGCCTCGACACCGCGGAGGGCCTCACCGGCGCCATTGTCTACGCGGTGCACTCGATCCTGGTGATGACGGCGCTCTTCCTGGTGATCGGCGTGGTGGAGCGGTTGACGGGCGACGCCGACCTCACGATCGGCAGCAACGTCTATGCCCGCTACGGGCTCGCCGCGGGGCTGTTCCTGATCTTCGGCCTGGCGGTCTCGGGGTTGCCACCCTTTTCGGGCTTCTGGCCGAAGCTGATGCTGGTGCAGGCGTCGCTCGCCGGCAGCGGGGCGCTGGCGCTCGCGGGGGCCGTGGGGGTGATCCTCTCGGGCCTCCTCACCACGATCGCCATCGGGCGGGCCTGGGTGCTCGTGTTCCTGCGCCCGCGCGACGGCAGCGAGAACGGGCACGTGGCGGTCGGCGCGCCGCGGGCGATGGCCGCGCCCCTCGTGGCGCTCGCCATCCTGGTGGTGGCGCTGGGGCTGTTGCCGACGATCGTGATCGCACCGGCGCAGAGCGGGGCGGCAGGGCTCCTCGACCCCACCGTCTACCTCCAGCGCGTGCAGGACATGGAGTAGGGCGATGGGGCTCATCTTCATCAACGTGATGCTCGCCATCGCCTGGGCGTTTCTCACCGGGTCGGTATCGTTCGTCAATCTGGCCTTCGGCTTCGTGCTCGGCGGGATCGCTCTCGCCCTCATTCGCGAGCAGGCCGGGTCCGTCAGCCACTTCCGCCGAACGTTCTCGATCGTGAAGCTCGCGGTCATCTTCGTTTACGAACTGGTCAAGTCTTCGATCATCGTGGCGCGGCTTGTGTTGTCGCCGCATCGCACGCTGTCGCCGGCGATCATCGCCTATCCCCTCGAGGTTCGGACCGATGCCGAGATCACGTTGCTCGCCAATCTGATCACGCTGACCCCGGGGACATTGTCGATGGACGTGTCGGACGATCGCTCCACGCTCTATGTCCATGCGATCGATGCGCCGGAGCCCGACGCGGTGATCGCCGACATCAAGAAGAGCTTCGAGGATCGCATCAGAAAGGTGTTCCACCCATGAGCGGAACGTTGTTTCTCGACATCTGCCTCGCCGTCACGCTGATGGTGCTGGCGCTGTCGTTCGTGCTCATCGTGGTGCGCATCGTGCGCGGGCCGAGCTTGCCGGACCGGATCCTGGCGCTCGATCTCCTGGTGTCGGTCGCGATCGGCTTCATCGCCGCCTTCGGCATCGACACCGGCTTTTCGATCTACGTCGACATCGCGATTTCGCTGGGGCTGGTGGGGTTCCTGTCCACCGTCGCGCTCGCCCGCTTCGTGCTGCGGCGCGGCGAGCTGTCGCTCGGCGAGGAGGGCTCGCTGGAGCTCGAAGGGGAGGGCGACAATGCCTGAGTGGGCACTCTACTTGACCGGCCTTCTGTGCCTCTGCGGGGCGTTCTTCGTGCTGGTGGCGGCGATCGGCGTGTTGCGTCTCAATGATCTTTATATGCGAATGCATGCGGCCAGTAAGGCCGGCACGCTCGGCTCGTGCGTGCTGGTGCTCGCCTTGGCGCTCTATTCGCGTGAGAGCGACGTGGTGTTGCGGGCGTTGGCGGGCGTGGTGTTCTTCCTCTTGACCGCACCGGTATCGGCCCATCTCCTGGCGCGAGCCGCCTATACTGTGGGATATCGCCCCTGCAGTCTGACCCAGCATGACGCCCTTGCGACTCATCCGGTGGCCACTGCCACACGAACGCCCGATTGATTGGCGCACAATAGGGGTGGTCAGCGTCGCGCAACGCTGCATTGAGATTTTGCTGGGGCTTAACTGTTAAGCATTCGTGACGGACATTGTGCCGGCACGGTTCATCCGTCCAGGAGTCCTTGGACGACTGTGAATTAACCCGGCATGTCGAGAAAAATCTGTTGGCCTGATCTTGCAGCACCCCGAAGGCTGCAATAGATGTGAACCCATCTGCATAGGGTGTCCGTCTTGCCGCGTAGATTCCTCGCCCCGGCCACCGAATACAAGAACGAGTGACAAATGTCAGAACCAGTCCAAGATTCGAATCTTATCGATTTGGCGGCGGAGATTGTCTCCGCTTATGTGAGCAATAATTCCGTTGCGTCGCACGACCTGCCAAATCTGATTTCGGACGTTTACGCTGCGTTACAAAAGACGAACGGCGGCGAGCCCGAGCCCGAACCCGAGCCGCTGAAGCCGGCCGTTTCGATCAAAAAGTCGATCACGCCGGACTACTTAGTGTGCCTGGAGGACGGAAAGAAATTCAAATCGCTGAAGCGTCATCTTCGGACACATTACAACCTGTCGCCCGAGGAATATCGCGAGCGCTGGAACCTGCCCAACGACTATCCGATGGTCGCGCCGAACTACGCGGCGGCCCGCTCCGAGCTCGCCAAGCGCATGGGCCTCGGCCAGCAGCGCAAGAAGCCGACCCGCGCCACCCGCGGCAGCAAGGCGACGGCGGCGAGCTGATCCTGGTACGCTCGGGTTCCTGATCGGCCCGAGCTCCGCCTCCTCGCGTCCGGGGAGGCGCTGTTCCCGGCACCGTCAGGTGACGGGGATATGTCGACGATAAAGAGACGGCGGCGAGCGTGACCGACGCTTCCCCGTCCAGGTCCTTGGCCGTTCAGGAGTGTGATGCAGCCGCGTCCTCCTACGGCGAGGCCGTCCCCGACGCGGGTCCTCCCGGCGAATATGTCTTTCGCGAAACTGTTGGCGGGGTGTCCGTGGCTAGGGCAGCCGCGGGGACGGCGCCTGTGTCGAAGGCGTCTGTGTCGAAAGCGCTTGTGTCGAAAGCGTCTGGGGCGAGAGGCTTCCGCCGACGAGACGCTCGGCCTGCCGGACCTTCCGCACCAGGGCCAGATGACGCGTGAGGTCGTAGGTCCAGTGACCGGCGGTGCCACGCGCTCGTTCCCGTCGCAGGTCCGCCTTGAGCCGAGCGAGACGACGCGTCGCATCCACGTTCGACGTGTGCGAGTCGGATTCAAAAATCTTAGGTTGTAATATGTGATTTCGATCGGCCTCGATAGGCATGGCATCCTCCTGGTCGGTTGACCGCGGGGAGGAGGCTAAGGCCGACAATCCTACCGGGGATAAATTTACCCAACGCTTTAAGAAACAGCGACGGCAAACGCATCAAAATTGTCAATTCTAATGTGATGGGTCCTTAAAGTTATCCCCGCTTTCCGCATCCAACTTTAAATTGTAGATAACGAGCAGGGCAAAAACGCCCGCCTCGGAATCGCAACGCGAAGGGCTGAGGGATGCAATCAGAAGAGTTCGCGGTCCTGGAGGCCAGGCCGATGTGCTGCCCGCGCAAGTCCGTGGACCGCCGCACCGTTCGTCGAATGATCGAAGTCACCGTCGCCGCGGCCATGAACCTTCCGGTGGACGAGCTGGCGGCGAAGACACGCCGCACCGCGCCCGTCGCCTTCGCCCGCCAGGTGGCGATGTATTGCGCTCACGTCACCCTCGGCTGGTCGCTCACCGAGGCTGGGTCCGTCTTCGATCGCGACCGCACGACGGCGGCTCACGCCTGCCGCGTGGTGGAGGATCGGCGGGACGATCAGCAGATCGACAGCATGGTGCAGGCGGTCGAGGACGCCCTTCACGTCTGGTACACCGCGGTCGAGACGGTGCGGCAGGTCTCGCTGAGCGGTGCCGAATGAGGACCGAGATCCTACGCGCGCTCCGTCTGATCGGCGAGCGCAAGGCGGTGCTGGCGGGCGACGGCAGCCTGCGCCTCGCCTCGCCCGCGGGCGAGGACGTGCGCCTCGCCGCCGCCGAGGTGATGCGCCTCGTCAGCGAAGGATTGCTCGAACGCCGGCGCGATGCCGTGTGGCGCGGCGATGCCGGCCGGGGAATGCTGCGCCGCGCTCTCTCCGCAGGTGAGGACGCCTATGGGGCGCAGCATCGCGCCACCGCGGTGCGCTCGGTGGAGCACGAGGGCGCGCGCCGCGACGTTGCGGTCAATCTCGGCGAGAGCCCGCTCGCGTGGCTCGCGACGCGGCGGGACGGCAACGGCCGCCCGATGATCACCCCCGCCGAGGCGGAGGCGGGGCGCCGTCTCGCCGAGGACCACGCGCGCGGCCATCACCAGCCCCGCGTCACCCAGTCATGGGACGCGAGCGGCGTGCGCGGCGAGCCGCGACGCGACGGGCTCAGCGCGGGAGAGGCGGCCGAAGATGCCCGGCGCCGGCTGGAAACCGCGCTGAAGGCGGTCGGTCCCGATCTCGACCGCGTGCTTCTCGCGGTCTGCTGCGAGGAGGTGGGGCTCGGCGACGTGGAGAAGCGGATGGGGTGGCCGCAGCGCAGCGGCAAGGTGGTGCTCCGCCTCGCCCTTGCCCGCCTCGCCGCCCACTACGGCCTCGCCGACGAGACCGCCGGCACCGAGCGTGCCGCGACCGTGCACTGGGGCGCCCCCGGATACCGCCCGACGGCCTGATCGTTCGCAACAGGGAGCGACGCATTGGAGGGCGGCGCGGTTTGGCCTATCTGTCGCGAAAGAGGGATGCCATGACCGACGCAGACGACATCGCCGAAGCCTTCGACATGATCGAGGACTGGGAAGAGCGCTACCGCTACGTGATCGAACTCGGCAAGGAGCTGCCCGAGTTCCCCGAGCCGCTGAAGACCAAGGCGACGCGGGTGGAGGGGTGCGTGTCGCAGGTCTGGCTCATCGTGTCGCAGAAGGACGGGCGGCTGGTGCTGATCGGCGACAGCGACGCGATGATCGTGCGCGGGCTCGTCGCCATCCTGATCGCCTTCTACTCCGGGCGGAGGCCGGCGGAGGTGGCGGGGCTCGACGTCGACGCCTACCTGCGCCGCCTGCAGCTCGCCGAGCATCTGACGCCGCAGCGCTCCAACGGCCTCAACTCCATGGTCAAGCGGATCCACGAGGATGCGGCCCGTCTCGCCGCCGACGCCGCCTGACCTCAGGCCTGCGGCGGCGTCCAGCGATAGATCCAGTCCACGCGCGACAGGATGCCCTCGGCGCCGAGCCGCTCCATGGCGAAGTCGCGGGCGATCGCGAGCGGCAGCGGGAAGTGATAGATCGAGCCTTGCTGGCGCGTCTGCCGGGCGAGCCGCTCGGTGCGGGTGACGCGCTCCGCCGCGTAGGCCGCGAGCGCCGCCTCGCCGATCCCGTGGCGGCGCACCATGGCGCCGAGCGTCGCCGCATCCTCGAGCGCCATCGCCGCACCTTGGGCGAGGAAGGGCTCCATCGCGTGCGCCGCATCGCCGACGAAGGCGACGCGGCCGTGGTGGTAGACGTGCTCCGGCCGGGTGCGGATCGGCCACGAGGTCCACTCCGTCACGTCGTCGGCACCGGCCGAGAGGCCGGTCGGGTTCCGGTCGTAGCGGGCGACGAGCACGCAATTGTCCTCGGCCGCGTCGAGCCCGTAGCGGACGAGATGGTGGCCGGCGCTCATGATGAGCTCGGTCACGTTGCCGCTCGCGGCGCCGCCGCGGCCGCGCCAGGCGACCCAGCCGCCGTCGTGCTCCGCATCGCCCACGAGGCTCGCCCTCAGAGTCGACCCGACGCCGTCGGCGGCGATGATCAGCTCGGGCAGCCCCTCGACGCCCTGGACCCAATAGTCGTCACCGTCGTGGAAGGCGTCGGTCGCCGCGACGTCGTAGTCGACGGCGATGGTGCCGCGCGCCTCGACCTCCTCGAGGAGGGCGCCGTGGAGCGCCGCGCGCGAGGCGGTGAGCGAGGGCGCGCCGTAGCGCTCGGCGACGACGGCGTAGTCGAGCCGGCCGACGGGATTGCGGCGGTTCGACGAGCGCACCACCAGCCCGTCGGGCTGCGCGGCGGCGGCGATCACGCGGTCGGCCGCGCCGACCGCCCGCAGCGCCGCGACGGCGTTGGGGGCGAGCTGGATGCCGGCCCCGGCGTTGGCGTCCGCGGCGCGGCGGCGCTCCACCACGCGCACGTCGGCGAAGCCTTCGAGCGCAAGCGCCGCGGCAAGTCCCGCGATGCCGGCGCCGACGATGAGGATCATTCTGAGCCGGCCTTTTCTCCAGCGGGCGCGGCAGTCCGCCGGGGGGGCGGAGCGCGCCGCTCGTCCTATCGGCTCAGGCCGTGACGCCGTGCGCGACGGCGGGGGAGGCGATGCATTCCTTCGGGTCCGCCTCGTCCGGCGCGAGCGACGGATCGTAGACGTAGACGGTGGAGCAGTAGGGGCAGATCGCCTCGGTATCGCCCCCCATGTCGATGAACACGTGCGGGTGATCGAACGGCGGGAGGGCGCCCATGCACATGAACTCCTTCACGCCGATCCTCACGCGGGTCACGCCCGGCGTGTTGTGGAACACCGGGGTCGATCCCTCAGCCATGGTTCCTGTCTCCCAAATAGCCGCCGCGCGGCGCGTGTCGTGGGCCGCGAGGCTCACATTCCGAGATAGTTCGGACCACCGCCACCCTCCGGCGGCACCCAGTTGATGTTCTGGTTCGGGTCCTTGATGTCGCATGTCTTGCAGTGGACGCAGTTCTGCGCGTTGATGACATAGCGCGGGTCGCCGTCCTCAGTCTGCCATTCGTAGACACCTGCGGGGCAGTAGCGCGGCGAGGGGCCGCCGTAAACACCGAGCTCGGACGTCGCTTGCAGCGCCGCGTCGCCCACCTTGAGGTGAACGGGCTGGTCCTCCTCGTGGTTGGTGTTGGACAGATAGACCGAGGAGGGGCGGTCGAAGGTGGTGACGCCGTTGGGCTTCGGGTAGGCGATCGGCTTGGTCTGCGCCGCGGGCTTCAGCGCCGCATAGTCGGGCTTGCCGTGGCCGAGCGTGCCGAACGGGGAGAAGCCGAGGAGGGTGTTGAGCCACATGTCGAGCCCGCCCGCCATGAGGCCGCCGAAGGTGCCGAGCCTCGACCACAGCGGCTTGACGTTGCGCACCGGCTTCAGGTCGCGGCCGATGTCGGAGGAGCGCCAGGCCGCCTCGTAACTGTCGAGGGTGTCGCCGGCTCGGCCCGCCGCGATCGCCGCGGCGATGTGGTTGGCGGCGAGCATGCCGCTCTTCAGCGCATTGTGGCTGCCCTTGATCCGCGGCACGTTGACGAAGCCCGCCGCGCAGCCCACGAGGCATCCGCCGGGGAAGACGAGCTTGGGGACGGACTGGTAGCCGCCTTCGGCGATGGCGCGGGCGCCGTAGGCTTCGCGCGTCGCGCCTTCCAGATAGGGCGCGATGGCGGGGTGGGTCTTGAGGCGCTGCAGCTCTTGGAAGGGGTCGAGATGGGGGTTCTGGTAGTTGAGGTGAACCACCATGCCGAGCGCCATCATGTTGTCGCCGTAGTGGTAGAGGAAGGAGCCGCCGCCGGTGTCGTTCTTCAGTGGCCAGCCCATGGTGTGGCGCACCATGCCGGGCTCGAACACCGCGTCGGTGACGCGCCACAGCTCCTTGAGGCCGATGCCGTATTTCTGCGGCTCGCGGCCGGCGTCGAGGGCGAACTCGGCGATCGCCCGCTTGGTGAGGGAGCCGCGCACGCCCTCGGCGAGCACCACGTACTTGCCGCAGAGCTCGATTCCGGGAGTGAAGGAATCCTTCGGCTCGCCGTCGCGGCCGATGCCGAAGTCGCCCGTCACGATGCCGATGATGGCGCCGCCGTCGTCGCGCACGAAGTCGGCGGCGGGAAAACCGGGATAGATCTCCACCCCGAGCCCTTCGGCGAGGCCGCCGAGCCAGCGGCACAGATTGCCGAGCGAGCCGATGAAGTTGCCGTGATTCGACATCAGCGGCGGCATCAGCATCGTCGGCAGATTGATGCTGCCGGCGGGGCCGAGGAACTGGAAGACGTCGCGCGTCACCTCCGTCTTCAGCGGGCATTCCGCGTCGGTGCGCCATTCGGGTACCAGCGTGTCGAGACCGGAGGGATCGATGACGGCGCCCGACAGGATGTGCGCGCCGACCTCCGACCCCTTCTCCACGAGCACGACCGACAGCTCCTCGCCCTTCTCGGCGGCGATCTGCTTCAGGCGAATCGCCCCAGCGAGGCCCGCAGGGCCCCCGCCGACGATCACCACGTCGTAGTCCATGCGCTCGCGCTCGATGGTCATTCTGTCTCCCTCGGGGGCCGTCTCGTTGGCGCGGCTCGACAGCCACGCGCCTCAATCGTTAGGTTTGAATACGTCGAAGGTAGCCGGTGATGGAAGAGGCACAACAGGATCGGGCGCGACTCGAGGCCTTCCTTTCCGCCTCGGGTGTGACTGCTCGGCTCGCCGAGACGCCCCAGGATCGGTTCAGCGAGGTGGACGCCGCCCCCCTTGCGATGACGGCGCATGCCCTCGCGAGTGCCCCCTCCCAACGGCCACCGGAGGCGCGCCGGGAGCCCGATCGTCCGATGCCGCCGCGCCACCCCGCGGCGCCGCCCCAGCGCGCGCCGACCGTGGCGCCGACCGTGGCGCCGGCGCGCCCGCCGGCACCCGTCGCCGCTGTGGCACGCACTTCGACGGTTGCTCCGGCGGAGCGGCGCGAGGCGCACGAGGCCGTGCATGCCGCCCGCGAAGCCGCGCGCACGGCGACGAGCCTTGCCGCGCTGCGCGAGGCGCTCGCCGGGTTCGAGGGCTGCCCGCTCAAGCGGACGGCGCGCTCGACCTGCTTCGGCGAGGGGCCGCAGGGGGCGCCGATCATGTTCGTCGGCGAGGCGCCGGGGCGGGAGGAGGACGATGCCGGCCGACCCTTCGTCGGCCGCTCGGGGCGCCTCCTTGAAAAGATGCTTGCGGCTATCGGCCTCACCCGGCGCGACGTGTTCATCTCCAACGTCATCCCCTGGCGCCCGCCCGGCAACCGCACGCCGAGCCCCATCGAGACGGCCACCTGCGAGGTCTTCGTGCGGCAGGAGATCCGCCTTGTGCGGCCGCACATCCTGGTGCCGCTCGGCGGCGCCTCGGCGAAGACGCTGCTGCGCAACGACGCCGGCATCATGCGTCAGCGCGGCCGCTTCGTACGCTACCCCTTCGCCGAGGGCGAGGCCGACGGGATCGAGGCGATGGCGACCTTCCATCCCGCCTATCTCCTGCGCACGCCGGCGCAGAAGCGCCTCGCCTGGCAGGACCTCCTGGCGATCCGCAAACGCCTCGAAGCCGACGGGCGGCTGCCGGCCGGCTGACTTTTCCTTCCCCGAACCCACCCCACATGAAAGGCCCCGCCCGGGGCGGTCCGCACCGGGCGGGCGATGTGGCGGCGCGACGGTTCGCCGTTTCGCGCGAGACCGAGGAGTGACGATGCGGCTCTGGCCCAAGCGTAGGACGACGATCCCCCTGGTGCGGCTTCAGGGGGTGATTGGCATGGGCTCGTCACTGCGGCCCGGCCTCTCGGCGGCATCGGTGGAGGCGGCGCTCGTCAGGGCGTTCGCGATGAAGGGGCCGGCCGTCGCCCTCGCGATCAACTCGCCGGGTGGCTCGCCGGTCCAGTCCTCGCTGATCTTCTCACGCATCCGCGGCCTCGCGCAGGAGAAGAAGAAGACCGTCCTCGTGTTCGTGGAGGACGTCGCGGCCTCCGGCGGCTACTGGCTCGCGACGGCGGGTGACGAGATCATCGCCGATGCCACGTCGATCGTCGGCTCCATCGGAGTCGTCACCGCCACCTTCGGCTTTCCGGAGCTGCTGCAGAAGATCGGCGTCGAGCGCCGCGTCTACACGATGGGCGAGAACAAGTCCGTGCTCGACCCCTTCCAACCGGAGAAGCCAAGCGACGTCGGCATCCTGCACGCCGTGCAAGCCGACATCCACGCCGCCTTCATCGCCGTGGTGAAGGAGCGCCGCGGCGCGCGTCTCGCCGACGATCCGGACCTCTTCACCGGCCGCTTCTGGTCGGGCGAGGCGGGCAGGGCGCTCGGCCTGGTGGATCGGATCGGCAACCTGCGCGACGTCCTGCGCGAGCGCTACGGCGCCCGCGTCGCGGTGCGGGAGGTGCCGGCGCGGCGTCCCTCCTTCCTGCGCGGCCGGCTGGGGCTCGGCGCCGCCCTCTCGGCCGACAGCCTCATCGGTGCCGTCCGCTCCGACCGCCTCTGGGATCGCTACGGCCTCTGAGGCGGGCGGCGGAGAGCCCCGGTTCGGGAGACAATCTCCGCACCATGTTCGTGGGGTAGGGTGCTCGCCCACGTCGAAGAGGGTGTCGTGACGCGGTGGCGTATCTCGCCGCTGCGGCACCAACCGGACGGTTCTCACGTCCCCGGCGGCCATGAGTAGGGCCGGTCGGCTAGACATGTGAGCGATCCCAAGCGGCCGCGCCATGAGCGGCCCCACGTCGCCTGCCGATGCGTGGGCGGAGCGTGCGGGCTGGCCGGCAGCCGATCCGGCGGATGCCGGCGGAGGGAACCATTGCCAGTCTTGGAGAACGATCAGCCGCGACGCACTTGACCTGGTGCGCCGCCTCGAGCCGGTGTGCGGGGGGAGTATGGAGATCAAGCAGCTTCGCTATTTCAAGCGAGTCGCCGATGCGGGCAGCGTGTCGCGGGCGGCCGCGGCCCTCTCGGTGGCCCAGCCCGCCGTCAGCCGACAGGTGGCGAACCTTGAAGAAGCCCTCGGCACGCCGCTGTTCTTCCGCAACGGTCGGGGCGTGAAGCTCACCGACGCCGGCGAGCAGCTCTACGGCCACGTGGGCGAGATCCTGGAAGCCATCCGACAGGCCGAGCAGGACGTTCGCGACAGCATGGGGGTGGCGCGCGGCACCATCCTGATCGGCTCCACGCCGACGGTGATCCGCTATCTCGCTCCGCCGCTCCTGGCGCGTATCGGGCGCAGCCATCCGGAGCTGGAGCTGGAGTTCACCGAGGGCCTTTCGGGCTACGTCAACGAGTGGCTCTCGAACGGCCTTCTCGACATCGCCGTGCTGCACGATGCGACGCGCACCCAGCACTTCCTCACCGAGCCCCTGGTGCGCGAGGAGCTGGTGTTCGTCGGCACCGCCCAGAGCGGGGCCGATCCCATCCGCTTCCGCGACGTCACCACCCATCCGCTCATCCTGCCGCGCCGCAATCACGGCCTGCGCCTCCTCGTGGAGCGGGTCGCGGGCCACTACCGCCTCGCTCTCGACGTGCGGGCGGAGATCGATTCGCTCGCCGCCATCAAGACGCTGGTGCGCGAGGGCGTCGCCTCCACCATGCTGCCGCGTGGCGCGCTCACTCCCGAGGACGGGCTGATCGGCCAGCCGATCGTCGATCCGCCCGTGGCGCGGACGCTGCTTCTGTCCACCTCGTCGCAGCGGCCGGTGTCGCAGAGCACGCGGGCGGTGATCCACGAACTGAAGATGGTGGTGCGCGAGTTTCTGTCCGGCGAAGGCTGGCCCGGCCTGCAGCGCTACGTCGAGGGGGCGGGGCACCTTCCGCCGGTCGAGCCGGCCAACGACGCCAAACCCGGCTCGGCCGGGCTCGGCCACGCCGCCTGAGCGCTTCCGCCGCGGGTCGGAGCGCTGCAACACCCAGTTGCAGCGCTGCGATGACGCCAGTTTTCCTGGCGATTGCGGGGGAGGGTTGATCGCGCCCCGGCGGGCCCTTAAGCCATCGCCGTTGGGTGGAGTAGCGACGTGGCGAAAACCAAGGGAATTGTGTTGGCTGGAGGTGCCGGCACGCGGCTGAAGCCGGCGACCAACGTCATCTCCAAGCAGCTCCTGCCGGTCTACGACAAGCCGATGATCTACTACCCGCTCAGCGTGTTGATGCTGGCGGGGATCGACGACATCCTCTTGATCACGACACCCGAGGACGCCCCCCTGTTCCAGCGCCTGCTGGGCGACGGGCGGCGCTGGGGCGTCTCGATCTCCTATGCCGAGCAGCCGAAGCCCGAAGGGCTGGCGCAGGCCTTCATCATCGGCCGCGGCTTCGTGGGAACGGACCGCGTCGCCCTCGTGCTCGGCGACAACATCTTCTACGGCCACGGGCTCGAGACGCTGCTCAGCGCCGCGGCGACACGCCTCGAAGGCGGCACGATCTTCGCCACCACGGTGAAGGACCCGGAGCGCTACGGCGTCCTCGAATTCGGCAGGGACGGGCGGCCCACCGCCATCGTGGAGAAGCCGACGACGCCCCGCAGCAACTACGCCGTCACCGGCCTCTACTTCTACGACAACGCGGTGCTCGACATTGCGGCGGGAATCGCACCCTCTGCACGGGGCGAGCTCGAGATCACCGACGTGAACCAGGCTTATCTCGACAGGGGCGCCCTCGCGGCGGAAATCATGGGCCGGGGCTACGCCTGGTTCGATACGGGAACGCACGACTCCCTCGTCGACGCCTCGATGTTCATCCGTGCGCTGGAGCAGCGGCAGGGGCTGCGCATCTGCTGCCCCGAGGAGATTGCCTGGCGCCGCGGCTGGATCGACGATGCCACCCTCGAATCCCTCGGTGCCGAGCAGGAAAAGAGCGGTTACGGTCGCTATCTGCTCGACCTCCTGGTGTGGCGCTGACCTTGTCCTTTCTGTCCACCCTCCGCGAGTATCTGCCGTTCCTGGTCCGTCCGCGGTCCACCTGGCTTCACCTGCGCTGGTATTGGAAGGGCAGGAAGTACCGCCGCATTCGCCGCGACATCCACAAGGACTTCGACGACAACTTCTATCTGTCGACCTATCCGGAGGTGCGGCGGCTGCGGATCGGGCCGGTGCGGCACTATATCCTCGTCGGCTGGAAGGAGGGGAAGGACCCCTCGGAGACCTTCTCCACCACCGCCTACCTCGAGATGTATCACGACGTGGGCACCCTGGGGGTGAACCCCTTCCAGCACTACCTGACGCACGGTCGTCAGGAAGGGCGCATCGCCACCGTCTCCAAGGCGCGCCAGCGCACGCTGGAGCGGCCGAGCACGCCGTTCGAGCTGCCGCCGGTGCCGGCGGCCGACGTCTGGGCCGCCCTGCCCAAGCGGCTGATCGATCCGCCCACGGCACCCGCGGTCAACGTGGTGATCCCGGTCTACAAGAGCCTGCCGCACGTGGCGACGACGCTGCACAGCGTGCTCGCGGCCCACAACGAGACGCCGTTCGAATGCCTCGTCGTCGACGACTGCTCGCCGGAGCCGGAGGTGTCGGCGCTCCTGGCGCGCCTCGCCGCATCCGGCCACATCCGCCTCATCGTCAACGAGACCAATCGGGGCTTCGTGGCGAGCGTCAATCGCGGCATGGCGGAGAACCCCAACCGCGACGTCATCATCCTCAACGCCGATACCAAGGTGCACGAGGGGTGGATCGACCGCCTGATGACGCCGCTGCGCGACGATCCGCGCATCGCCACCGTCACACCGCTCTCCAACAACGCCACCATCGCGAGCTATCCACACACCGCGACGGACAACGACTACGAGCTCGAGGTGGATTCGGCGACGCTCGACCGCCTCGCCGCGCGCGCCAACGGCAGCACGGTGGTGGACGTGCCCACCGGCGTCGGCTTCTGCATGGCGATCCGGCGCACCGCCCTTGCCGAGGTGGGCCTCTTCGACGAGGAAACCTTCGGCCTCGGCTACGGCGAGGAGTGCGACTTCTGCATGCGCGCCCTCAAGGTGGGCTGGCGCAACGTGATGGCGACCGGCGTCTATGTGCGACACTACGGCTCCGCCTCCTTCGGCGCCTCGCAAGTGGCGCGCTCGCAGAAAGCGCAGGCGCTGCTCGCCGCCAAGCACCCGGACTATGCCGGCCGCGTCGCGCGTCACATCGCCGCCGATCCGGTGCTGCCCTCCCGCGTCCTCTTCGACGTCGCCCGCCTCGCCGAGGCGCTCGGGTCGGTGTCGGTGCTCTTCTTCAGCCACACCCGCGGCGGCGGGGTCGAGACCTTCCTCGAGAACACCCGCTTGTCGCTGCTCGAAAACGGCTTTGCCGACATCGTCTCACGCGGCGTGGTGATCCAGACCCAGCGGGAAGGCTTCATCCAGGTCGCCGCGTTCGACGGCAGGCCGCTGCCCTACCTGCCGAACCTCGAATCCCTCAACCTCGAGCGGCACAAGGACTTCCTGGAGCGGATCATCGCGATCCTCGATCCCGAGCTCTGCCACATGAATTCCTTCGCCGGCCTGTCGGTGCCCTCGATCGCCCGTCTGATCGAGGCGCTGACGGCCTCGAACCGGCCCTATTGGCATGTCTGGCACGACCATCAGCCGCTCTGCCCGCGGCTGACCTTCCTCGACGCCGAGGATCGCTATTGCGGCGAGACCGACGTCAGCCGCTGCGTGCCGTGCCTCGCGGCGACGACGGCCCCCTTCGAGTGGGTGCGCATCTCGGACTGGCGCGACCGCTTCCGCGCCTATCTCGCCAACGCCGAGGTGGTGAGCGCTCCGAGCGAAGAGGCGGCGTTGCGTGCCCGCCGCCTGGTGGACGTCTCGAAGGTCAAGGTGCACCCGCACCCGGAGCCCCACCTCCTCGACGTGAAGCCGCTGCAGAAGCCGACGCAGAGCGACGGCAAGCGCCACATCCTCATCCTCGGTGCGATCGGTCCCCACAAGGGGGCCTATCTTCTCCACGCGATGCTGCAGGACATCGCCCACCGCAACCTGCCGCTCCACCTCGAGGTCGTCGGCTACACCTCGATGCGCGAGATCCGCACGGGCAAGAGCGTCACCGTGCACGGCCGCTACCACGGCGATGCCGCGGCGGTGCGCCGGATCGAGGAGATCAAGCCCGATCTCTGCCTCGTCTCCTCCATCTGGCCGGAGACCTACGTGTTCACCCTGTCGGTGGCGCTGGCGCTGCATCTGCCGACGGTGTCGTTCGACCTCGGGGCGCAGGCGGAGCGGATCCGCGACTACGGCCGCGGCGTGGTGCTGGAGCGCCATTTGATGGAGGACCCGGTCGCGCTCAACAACGCGCTGCTCGGCTTCGACCTCGACGAGCTATGGTCGTTGCCGGCGCGGGTCGACTGGGCCAAGGCGTGCCCGCTGACGGAGCACTTCAAGGCGCTCAGGCGGGGTCCGACACCGGCTGAAGCTGCGCATCCGGGGGCGCAAACAGCGGCGAATCAGAATGTAGATATTCCCGCGCAATCAGCCGATCCGAGGGTCGCGCCACTTTCATGATGAGGTCGCGCTCCGGTCCGTCCATCAGCAGCGTGACGGGACCGGAGGCACGGTGGGTCGACATGATCTCCCGTCGGCGCTCGAGCTTCTGCTCCGCCGACAGGTCGGACCGGTTCACCGCGAGGAGCAGCTCCAGGCCTTCCGGCGAGGGGGAGGGGTTCACCCGGTCGAGCTCGATGTTGGTGTCGACCGGGATATCGAGCGCGTCGGCGAAGCCCTTGTAGACGTTCGTCTTCACGTCCTGATAGCGCAGCACGTGGACCTTGGCGTCGAGGAAATAGGCCCAGCGGCTGATGATGCGGAAGTAGTGCAGCCCGCTCGTCGCGCGCATCAGCTTCTTCTCGAACCACTCGGCAAAGGGCAGGGACTCGCCCGTCTTCACCGCCTGCAGGTAGGACGACATCGCCCACTCGTCCTGCCGGCGCACGTAGGCGATGATCTCGAACTGGGCTGGCTCGAACGCCTCCCGGAACGTCTTGTAGACCTGGACCGGCAGCGAGCCCCAGAAATATTCCGACGAGATCACCACCGTGTCGGCGCCGCTCAGCTCGGCGTCATGCATGATGACGGCGGCGGTGTCGTCGAAGTAGGCGGCGCGGTCCTCCGGCAGATCCTTGACGTGCATCTTCCAGGCGCCGGGATGGATCGCCGCGGCGAGGAGATGATGCGCGCCGGCCTGCACGCCGAGGGTGCTATAGTGCACGCCGACGTCGGCAAGCTCGTTGCGGCGGTGAAAGAGGGTGGACTGTAGCGCGGAGCTGCCCGTTTTGGTGGAGCCGATGTGCAGGATGAGTCGCATCGCCGAACCTCGTGCTAGTGCAGGTCTAGGGCGATGAGGGAAGGGCGGGGGCCGCCTTTCCGATGGGTCGCCGATCGATGCGACTCGAACGCTCCGTGGGACAAACTCGACCGCTCCATGACAGTGGCGGGGAAATCGATACTCGGCGCGGCCATGCGGGTCTATCGCGATGGCCCGGCCAGGCGCTATGGGAACATCGTCAGCGCTATGTGCGCTGTAGGGGATCGGTCAAGGGGATGCAACATGGGACCGCCGAACACGGCTGACAGGATGCTGGCCGCCAAGCGCGAGGTGGCCGAGGCTGCCGCCGCCCTGGTGGAGCCCGGAATGCGGCTCGGCCTCGGCTCCGGTTCGACGGCGCTTCTGTTCGTCGAGGCCCTCGGCCGGCGCGTTGCGGCGGGCCTCACCCTCGGCGCCGTGGTGGCAACCTCGCAAGCCACTGAAAACAAAGCGCGAGACTGCGGCATTGCGCTGGCCGACATGATGCTCGCGGACGCGCCGACCGGCCTCGATCTCGCCATCGACGGGGCCGACGAGGTCGACCCCGCCTTCCGCCTCGTCAAGGGCGGCGGCGCCTGCCTCACGCGCGAGAAGATCGTCGCCGCCATGGCGCAGCGTGTGGTGATTATTGTGGATGGCACGAAGATGGTGGAAAAGCTCGGCCGCTTCGCCCTGCCGGTGGAGGTGGTGCCGTTCGGCTACGCCGCGACGGCGGCGCGAATCGAGCGCACCTTCGGCGTCGAGGTGGTGCTGCGCGGCGACGACGCCCCGCTCGTGACCGACAACGGCAACTACATCCTCGACATCCCGTTCGGCGACATCGCGGATCCCGAAATGGTCGCGGCGCGCTTGTCGGAGATGGCGGGCGTGGTCGAGCACGGCCTCTTCATCGGGATGGCCGACGAGGTGCTGATCGCCGGGGAGGGCGGCCTCACGCGCCGCTCCGCCGCGCGCTGAGCGACCGACGCGAGCGCACCGGGCGGCGCTGATGCGAGCATGAGGATCACCGGCACCACCTCTTCGTCACCACCCTCCCACCCGTCGCCGACGGCTCGGCTCGCCCGCGGCCTGGCCGTTATTCCCGCGATCCGCCCCGCGAGACGGGGATGAGGCGGATCGAGGCGTTTCTGGAGCGTCTGGCGAGCGGGATGGGGGCGCTGCTCCTCGCCGCACTGGTGGCGGCGCTCGCCCTCAACGTCGCGGCGCGGACCTTCGCCCTCCCGATCGTCGGGGCGGGGACGGTGGCGCAGTGGGCCTTCTCCATCCTCGCCTTCGTCGCCCTCGCATCGATGGTGCGGGGGGAAGGCAGTGCGGTGGGGCGCATCGCGGGACCCGTCGTCGCCGGCTTTGCCATCCTCACGCTGACGACGGGCCTCCTTGCGGCGGGCGAGCGGGTGGGGGGTGTCGAGGCCGTGCTCGGGTGGCCGGCGAGCTGGCGCTATCTCGCGGCGGCGGCCGGGGCGGGGCTTGCGGGTCTCGTGGGGCTTGCCGGAGGGTGGCGCAGCCTCCTCTTCGCGGCGGGCGCGGGGGTGGCTCTTCTCCCCCTGCCGACGCTGCCGATCGCCGCCGGCATCGCCGCATTCGCCGTCGCGGTGCTCTGCCGCGTGCCCGTCGCGCTCGCGCTCGTCGCCTCGGTCGCGCTGTCGCCGGGGGCGCTGTCCGACGCCGCCATCGCCCAGTCGATCATGCGCGGGCTGTCGCCCTACGTGCTCCTCGCCGTGCCGCTGTTCATTCTGGCGGCGGCGCTCATGGTGGCGGGCGGCATCGGCGCGCGCATCGTGGCGGCGGCGGAGTGGACGGCGCGGCGACGGCGCAGCGCCCTCGGCGAGGCCAACGTCCTGACGAGCCTCCTCTTCGGCGGCGTCTCCGGGTCGAGCATCGCCGACGTGGCGCTCGGGGCCCGGCTGATCGTGCCGGGCATGGTGGCGGCGGGCTACCCGCCGGCGCGTGCCGCCGCGATCACCGCGGCGGCCGCCGTGCTGCCCAACGTGCTGCCACCGTCGATCGCCCTGCTCCTCGCGGCGGCGGCCACCGACCAGTCGGTGGGAGCGCTGTGGCTCGCCGGCGTCGGAGCGGGACTGGTGATGACGGCCACCCTATGGCTCGCCGTCCGCCTGACGCCGCCGCGCGGCGATCCGCCGCCATCGATCGATGCGGGGGAAGCCGGGGCGGCCGGGCGGCGGGGCATCGACGTTCTGCTCGGCCTTCTGCCGCCCGCCGCGATCGCCGTCGCGGTGCTTGCCGGGCTCCGGCTCGGCCTCGTCACCGCGGTGGAGGCGGGGATTCTCGCGGTCGCCGGGGCGGGGATCTTCGCCGTCGCCGAGCGGGGGATCGGCGCCGTCGCCGAAGCGTTCGTCGATGCCGCCACCCAGACCGGACGGGTGGGGCTCATCATCGGCGCCTCGGCGCCTGTGGGCTTCCTCTTCGCCACCGGCGGCATCGACGTCGCGAGCCTCTTGCCGACCGGCTCCGGCCCCGTCGTCCTGTTGGGAGCGGTGCTCGTCTCCCTCCTCGTCGGCACCGTGCTCGACGTCGGCGCGGCGATCCTGTTGTTCCTGCCCGTGCTCCTGCCCCCTGCGGTGGCGGCCGGGATCGACCCGATCCAGGCGACACTCGTCATCACCGTGGCGCTGCTTCTCGGCGGTCTCACGCCGCCCGTCGGCATGCTCGTCCTGGTGGCGAAGGACATCACCGGCATCGACGGCGTCTACCGCGCCGTGATTCCTTACCTTCTGGCGCTGCTATTCGCTGCTGCAATCCTGCTCCTCGCTCCGGGGGCGACTTTAGGGCTGGTGCGGCTGTTGTGATGCGGGAGGAAGGTGTGAGACGACGAGGCGACGTCTGACGCAACAGAACGGGGTGTCCCGATGTTCCGCCTTGCCGCCGCCGCAGCCTGCGCCCTCGCGCTCGGCCTTGCGGCCGCTCCCGCTCCCACCTCCGCCGCCGAGCGACTGACGCTGACCTCGCAATATGGTCCCGGCAAGCCGCAAACGCTCCTGTGGGAGCGCTTCGCCGAGATCCTGGAGCGCGAGCGGCCCGGCGCCTACGACATCAACATCGTCACGAACGGCGCGCTCGGCGGAGAGAAGGAGGAGGCCGAAGCGATCCGCCTCGGCGCCATCACCGGCGCCGAATCCACCATCGCCAACCTCACCACCTGGGTGCCGCTCGGCGCCGTGCTCGATCTGCCCTTCGTGTTTCAGGACGCCGCCCACATCGAGCGCGTGCTCGAGGGTCCGCTCGGCGACGAGCTGAAGGCCGCCTATCGCGCCGAAGGGTTCGAGACGCCGGCCTTCATCATCTTCGGCGCCCGCCATCTCCTCGGCAAGACGCCGCTCACCGAGCCGGGCGACGTCGATGGTCTCACCATGCGCGTGCTGCAGAGTGATCTGCACGTGGCGCTCTGGCGCTCGCTCGGCGCCAATCCCACGGCCTTGCCCATCACCGAGGCCTACACCGCCCTCTCCAACGGCGTCGTCGACGCGATGGACATGACGAAGTCGGGCTTCGAGGCGCTGAAGCTCTACGAGGTCGCGCCGGTGCTCACCGAGACTGCCCATATCTGGGCCGTCGGCGTGGTCTATTTCGACGCCAACTTCTGGGCCGGTCTCGACGCGGACGAGCGCGCGCTGTTCCAGAAGGCGAGCGAGGAGGCGGCGGCCTATTTCAACGAGATCGCCGCCGAGGAGCAGGAGGCGGCGCTCCAGCGTGCGATGGCGCTCGGCGCCTCCCGCGCCGCGGTCGACCAGGAGCTCTGGCGCGCCGCCGTGGCCCCGTTCGTCGAGGACTTCGTGCGCAATATGGAGGATCCGCGCGCCGTCGATGCGCTCGAGATGATCCAGGAGGCGCGCTGAGACGCGACGATTGACGTTGCCGGCCCCGGAGGCTCACGATGGGCCTCTTGAGGAGTGATCGCGTGACGCAACGCATCTTCGACGGCCACAACGACGTGCTCCTGCGCCTGTGGCAGCGCGACCGAACCGGAGCCCGCTTCCTCTCCGAGGGGACCGACGGTCACCTCGATCTGCCGCGTGCCCGCCGGGGCGGTCTCGCCGGCGGGCTCTTCGCCACCTTCGTGCCCGACGCGCGTCCGGCGGCGGAGGGGCCGGCGCAGCGCGCCGACGGCAGCCTCGCGCCGCCCTCCCTCGCCGCGCTCGATCACGAGCGCGCGCTCGCCGTCACCTTGTCGCAGCTCGCCATCGCCTTCCGCGTGGAGCGGGCCTCCGCCGGCGCGGTGCGCATCTGCCGCAGCGTCGCCGACATCGCCGCCGCCCACGCCGAGGGGCGCTTCGCGATGATGCTGCACCTCGAGGGGGCCGAGGCGATCGGCCCCGACCTCGACGAACTGGAGATCCTCGTGCAGGCGGGCGTGCGCTCGCTCGGCCTCGTGTGGAGCCGGCCGACGATCTTCGGCCACGGCGTGCCGTTCCGCTTTCCCTCGACGCCCGACATCGGCGAGGGGCTGACCGAGCGCGGCATCGCCCTCGTCAAGGCGTGCAACGCCTTCGGCGTGATGGTCGACGTGAGCCACCTCAACGAGAAGGGCTTCTGGGACGTCGTCGCCGTCTCCGACGCGCCGATCGTCGCCACCCACTCCAACGCGCACGTGATCTGCCCGGTCTCGCGCAACCTCACCGATGCGCAGATGGACGCGATCCGCGATTCGGAGGGGCTCGCGGGGCTCAACTTCGCCACCTTCTTCCTGCGCGAGGACGGCCGCCGTCACGCCGAGACGCCGCTCTCCTTGATGACGCGCCATCTCGACCACCTGCTCGAAAAGCTCGGCCCCCGCGGGGTCGCCTTCGGCTCCGATTTCGACGGGGCGCTGGTGCCGGCCGCCATCGGCGACGCCGCGGGGCTGCCGCATCTTGTCGCGGCGATGGAGCAGGCCGGCTACGGCGCGGAGCTGATCGACGCGGTTTGCTACCGAAATTGGCTCGACGTGCTGGCGCGCACCCTGAAAGCCGACGTGCAACACTCTGGAACGGCAGCGCTTCCGATTGGTTGATAAGGACCAGCCAACGGAGGCTTCAATGGCAAAGATTCCGGCCAATGCCTGGGTCGTGGTCGGGGACGGGGAGAAGGCCCTGTTCCTGCGGAACGAGGGCACGACCGCGTCGCCCCATCTCACCGTCGTGCGGACCATGGCACAGGACAATCCGCCGTCGCGCGAGCAGGGGGCTCATCCTCCCGGTCGCTTGAGCGATGGGCCGGGGCCCCACAGCAGCGCCGTCGCCGACACCGACTGGCATCGCCTCGAAAAGGAGCGCTTTGCCAAGGAGATCGCCGAGCGCCTCTACAAGGCCGCGCATCGCGGCGACTACGACACGCTGATCGTCGCGGCGCCGCCGGTGGTGCTCGGCGAGCTGCGCAAGGGGCTCCACAAGGAGGTCGAGGAGAAGATCGTGCTCGACGTCGCCAAGGAGCTGACCAGGCATCCGCTGCCCGAGATCGAGCGGGTGCTCGCGGCGAGCTGAGGGCCGCGTCAGGAGCGTGGCGGTGGCCGCGCTCCGCTGCCGCGTCCCACGCCCAGGGTGCGAGATGGTTGATCCCCCCTCGGCCCGGGGCTAGGTGTGAACCCTTCTAGTGTATGAACGGGGCTCAACGTGCGACAATTGCTCGACCGGGTCCACACGCCGAAAGATCTGAGAGCGTTGCCGGAGAAGGACCTGAGGGCCCTCGCCGACGAGCTGCGCGACGAGCTGATCGAGGTGGTGTCGGTCACGGGTGGCCATCTCGGCGCCGGCCTCGGCGTGGTGGAGCTCACCGTGGCGCTCCACTACGTCTTCAATACGCCGCGCGACGTCCTCATCTGGGACGTCGGCCACCAATGCTATCCGCACAAGATCCTCACCGGTCGGCGTGACCGGATGACGACGCTGCGCCAGGGCGGCGGCCTCTCCGGCTTCACCAAGCGCTCCGAGAGCCCCTACGACCCGTTCGGCGCCGCCCATTCCTCCACCTCGATCTCGGCGGGCCTCGGCTTCGCCACCGCGCGCGACCTCAAGGGCGGCGACAACGAGGTGATCGCGGTGATCGGCGACGGCGCGATGTCGGCGGGCATGGCCTACGAGGCGATGAACAACGCCGGCGCCCACGACGCCCGCCTCATCGTGATCCTCAACGACAACGACATGTCGATCGCGCCGCCCGTCGGGGCGATGAGTGCCTATCTCGCCCGCCTCGCGTCGGGCGGCTCCTACTCCACGCTGCGCGAGGCGATGAAGGGGATGATGCGCGGCCTGCCGAAATTCGTCGCCCGCGGAGCCGCGCGGGCGGAGGAGTTCGCCAAGGGCATCGCCATGGGCGGCACCCTCTTCGAGGAGCTCGGCTTCTACTATGTGGGGCCGATCGACGGGCACAATCTCGACCACCTGCTGCCGGTTCTGAAGAACGTGCGGGACGCCGACAACAAGCCGGTCCTCGTCCACGTCGTCACCCAGAAGGGCAAGGGCTACCCACCGGCGGAGAACTCCGCCGACAAGTATCACGGCGTCTCGAAGTTCGACGTCATCACCGGCAAGCAGGCGAAGGGCAAGTCCAACGCGCCGCAATATACCAAGGTGTTCGGCCAGGCCCTCGTCGCCGAGGCGCAGGACGACGACCGGATCGTCGGGATCACCGCGGCGATGCCCTCCGGCACCGGCATCGATCTCTTCGACAAGGTGTTTCCCTCGCGCACCTTCGACGTGGGGATCGCCGAGCAGCACGCCGTCACCTTCGCCGCCGGCCTCGCCGCGGGGGGCATGAAGCCGTTCTGTGCCATCTATTCCACTTTCCTGCAGCGCGCCTACGACCAGGTGGTGCACGATGTCGCCATCCAGGGGCTGCCGGTGCGCTTTGCGATCGACCGTGCCGGCCTCGTCGGCGCCGACGGGGCGACCCACGCGGGTGCCTTCGACACCACCTATCTCGCCTGCCTGCCGGGCATGGTGGTGATGGCGCCGGGCGACGAGGCGGAACTCGTCCACATGGTCGCCACCGCCGCCGCCTACGACGACGGCCCGATCGCCTTCCGCTACCCGCGCGGGGAGGGGGTGGGGGTGGAGCTGCCGGAGCGTGGCACGCCGCTCCCCATCGGCAAGGGCCGCATGGTGCGCGAGGGCAAGACCATCGCGATCCTCTCCTATGGCGGCCGTCTCGCCGCGGCGCTGGAGGCGGCCGACGAGCTCGGCGCCAAGGGCCTCGCCCCGACGGTGGCCGACGCCCGGTTCGCCAAGCCCCTCGACCGCGACCTGATCCTCTCCCTCGCGCGCGAGCACGAGGTTCTGATCACCGTGGAGGAGGGCTCGGTGGGGGGCTTCGGCAGCCACGTCCTGACCCTCCTTGCGAGCGAAGGCGCGCTCGATCGTGGCCTCAAAGTCCGCCCGATGATGCTGCCCGATCGCTTCATGGATCAGGACAAGCCCGACGCAATGTATGCCACCGCGGGCCTCGACGCGGCGGGCATCGTCTCGACTGCGCTCACCGCGCTCGGCGCTGAGGACCTTGCGAGCCGCGCCTAAGGATATCGTCATGGTCAAAGTGGAATGCGTTCACGACGCCGGAGCAAAGCTCGGCGAAAGCCCCGTGTGGGACGATCAGGAGGGGGTCCTCTATTGGGCCGACATCGACGCAGGGCTCCTCCATGCGTTCGATCCGGTGTCGGGCCCGCGGGCGCCGATCGCGATCGGGGAGCGGCTCGGCTGCTTCGCGCTGCGGGCCGGCGGCGGGGCCATCATGGGCACCGAGTCGGGCATCTACTATTACGACTTCGGTACGGGGGAGCGGAGCCTTCTCGCCGCGCCTGAGCAGGACCGGCCGGAGAACCGCTTCAACGATTCGGCGACCGATCGGGACGGGCGCTGGTGGCTCGGCTCCTACGGCATGATGAAGCCGCAGCGTGCGGAAGCCGCCTTCTATCGCGTCGATCCCGACGGCACCGTCACCAAGTGGCTCGACGGCGTCTACACCACCAACGGTCTCGCCTTCTCGCCCGACGGGACCACCATGTACCTCTCCGATTCGCACCGCGACGTGCGCACCGTCTGGGCGTGCGACTACGACCGCGACACCGGCACCCCCACCGATCGCCGCGTGTTCTTCGACACGCGCGAGGTGGTCGGCCGCCCCGACGGCGGCACGGTGGACGCCGACGGCTGCTATTGGATGGCGGGGGTCGCGGGGTCCCAGCTCGTGCGGATCACGCCGGCCGGCAAGGTGGACATGATCATCGAGCTGCCCGTGGAGCGACCGACCAAGCCAATGTTCGGCGGCCCCGGGCTCGACACGCTCTACCTCACCTCCATCGGCGGGGCGGCCTACGATCCGGTTCCGCCGCTCGCGGGCGGCCTCTTCGCGGTGACGGGGCTGCCGGCGAAAGGGATCCCGGAGACCCGCTTCGCCGGCTGAGCGAGCGCCTCAGAGAGCGGCGATCGCCTCGATCTCCACCAGCGCATCGACCGCGAGGTCGCAGCGGATGGTGGAGCGCGCCGGGGGCTCGGAGGCGAAGACACTGGCATAGACCGCGTTCATGCCTGCGAAGTCCTCGATGTCCGTCAGAAAGACGGTGGTCTTCACGACGTTGTCCATCGAGCTTCCGGCAGCCTCCACGAGCGTCTTCAGCTTGTCGAGGACCAGCATGGTCTGGGCCTCGATGCCCTCCGGGATCGTGCCGTCCTCGGCCACGGGGACCTGGCCGGACACGAACACGAAGCCGTTTGCAATCGTCGCCAGCGAGAGCGGAACCTTGCCCATCGCTCCCATCGCGGTCTTCGCCATCGTCGATCCTTTCCGGGGCACCTGCGCCCTCTCGTCTGAAGGCGGACCGTCGCCCGCCGCCGGCGGAGCCGGTCGCAGGTGTTGACGCGATTTGGCGTCGGAAGGTCAAGCGCCCCGCGTCAGCGGATCCCGGTCGTCGGGCGTCAGCTGATCCCGTCGGGCGGATCGTCGGGGAACATCATGGCGATGCGGATGCGATAGGCCTCGACGATGTGGTCGTGGCCGGCGCGGTGGGCGGCCTCGGCGTCGCCGGCGCGGATCGCATCGACGATGCGCATGTGGTCGCCGAAGGCGCTCTTGATGCGCCCGGTGACGGAAAAGGTGGTGCCGGGCAGGAGCGACAGCCAGTCGGTGAAGCGCACCTGCAGCGATTCGAGGTAGCGGTTGCGGCAACAGGCGTGGATCGCCTCGTGGAAGAGGGTGTTGTAGTGCGCCGCGGCGGCAGCCGTCTCCGCATTGGCGCAGGCCTCCGCGAGGTTGGCGATGCGGTTGGTGTCCTCCTCCGTCGCGTAGCGGGCCGCAAGCTCCGCCGCCGACGCCTCGAGGATGCCGCGCACCTGATAGAGCTCCTTCACCTGCGCCCGGTCGAGACGCACCACGGCGAGGCCGCCGAGGCTGTTGTGCTCCAGAAGACCCTTCTCCACGAGCCGGCGAATCGCTTCGCGAATCGGCGTGCGGCTGACGTTGAGGCGCTCGGCGAGCTCGGCCTCGCGGATGCGGTGACCCGGTTTCAGAAGGCCCGCCCGAATCTCTGCCAAGAGCGTTTCGTGCACGTATTCCGCACGGGAGGCGTAAACGGGTTGTTCGGCGGGAGGTAAGGCAGTCATTCAAAAAGTCCTGTGCGGTCGTGCCGAGGACGGCGGGCGAGACGACATCGGCACAACACGCCAAACTTATGGGCGTATCTCAGTGTATGCAATGCGGTACCATGGGCCAGCAACCCTAAGGAGCGCGCCATTTGCTTGCGGTTGTGGCCGGCCCGTCGGAGTTGCGGCAGACTTTGTTCGCCCTTGCGAAGTGGATGGCTCCCGTGCCCCGACAGATGCACCTCGTTGCTTACTTGAAAACCGGACCGACCGCGCTCGATAGCGGCGGTTGGCGCCATCCGGAGGCAACGCTCGACGACGTGCTCGATCCGGGACGCTACGAGCACATCGCCCGCGTCCTCGAAGCCGCCTGCTTCGACGGCTGCTTCTTCGCCGACCTGCAGGGCCTCTATGACATCCACAAGGGCGGCTTCGATACCTACGTCGAGCGGGGTGGGCAGATCTCCTACCTCGACCCGATGGTGGTGATGCCGGTGATGGCCCGGGCGACCCGCCATCTCGGCCTCGGCGCGACGCTCTCCACCACGCTGTTGCCGGCCTATCACCTCGCCCGCACCCTCCTGTCGCTCGACGTATTGTCCAAGGGGAGGGTGGCGTGGAACATCGTCACCTCGGCGACCGACCTCGAGGCGAAGAATTTCGGCCTCACCGCCCTGCCGCCGCGCGATCAGCGCTATGAGGTCGCCGACGAGGTGGTGGAGGCCTGCCTCAGGCTCTGGAAGAGCTGGGATCCCGACGCCTTCATCAAGGACAAGAAGGCCGGCGTCTACGCCGACCCCGCCAAGGTGCACTACGCCGATTATGAGGGGCGCTGGGTCAAGACGCGCGGTCCGCTGTCGATCCCCCAGAGCGCGCAGGGCCATCCCGTCCTGATGCAGGCGGGCGCCTCGGAGCGGGGTAAGGAGTTCGCTGCCCGCTGGGCGGAGGTGGTATTCTCCTCCCAGCGCTCGCGAGAGGACACCAAGGCCTTCTACGACGACCTCAAGGCGCGCGTCGCCGCGCGGGGGCGGCGGCCGGAGGATTGCGCGGTCCTCGCCCAGGCGACCTGCATCGTCGGCGAAACCGAGTCCATCGCCCGCGAGAAGGCCGACTACATCAACGCCCTCACGATGGAGGAGCTGCGCATCGCCTCGACCTCGAGCAACATCGGCGTCGACCTCAGCCGCTACGAGGACGGCCAGTCGTTGGCCGAACTTGCCGGCACGCAGGGCATGCAGGGGTCGATGGACGTGTTCGAGTCGCGCCGCCGCTCTCTCGGCGGCTCGGTGAAGGACACCGCCCGCTCGCTGCGCCCGAACCAATATGTGGGCACCGCCGAGAGCGTCGCCGATCAACTCGAGGATCTTTTCGTGTCGCAGGTGTGTGACGGCTTCATCGTGACGCCGGCCTACGCGCCCGGCTCGCACGAGACCTTCTGCCGGGCGGTCGTTCCTGAGCTCCAGCGGCGCGGCGTCTTCCGCCGCGCCTACTCCGGCACCACCCTGCGCGACCATCTGCGAGGCTAGCGCGCTTGCCGCTAAGGTTGGATCAACCTGAGCGAAGAGCAGTCGCGCCAGATCTGGAGAGCGAGCGCGTTCAGGAAAACTGGAGCCGGTCTTCCGCTCGGAACGCGCGCGGACAAGGAAGCGGGAGCGCCGCCGAAGCGCTCTATCCCGTCAGTGCCCGGTCGAGGTGGGTGTAGCCGCCGTCGACGAAGTGCCACTGGCCGGTGGTGTGGCCGGAGCGCGGCGACAAGAGAAAGAGCACCGCGTCGGCGATCTCCACCGCCTCGGTCATGCGCTGGCCGAGCGGGATCTTGGCGACGATCTCTGCAAGGCGCGCCTCCGGGTCGTCGAAGGTCTGCAGCCAGTTGGCGTAGAGCGGCGTCATCACCTCGGCCGGAATGACGGCGTTCACCCGCACCCCGTCCTTGGCGAGCGCGGCCGCCCACTCGCGCGTCAGCGAGAGCTGCGCCCCCTTCGCCGCGGTGTAGGCGGAGGTGTTGCCCTGACCGGTGATCGCGGTCTTGGAGGAGATGTTCACGATCGCCCCGCGCGCCGCCTTGAGATCGGGCACGGTGAGGTGGGCGAGGGTGTAGTAGTGGATGAGGTTGCGCTCCAGCGAGGCGCGGAACTCGTCCGGCCCGGCGTCGAGGCCGATGCTGTCGTTGACGCCGGCGTTGTTCACGAGCCCGTCGATGCGGCCGAACCGGGTGCGGATCTCGGCGACCGCCGCCCGGCAGGCTGCGTCGTCGGCAAGCTCCAGGGCGATGAAGTGGGTGTCGGGCGCCGCGGCCCTGATCGGCGCGATCACGTCGTCGGCGGGCGGGCGGCGAGCGAGGATGACGGGCACCGCGCCCTCCTCGGCGAGGCGCCGGCTGATCGCCGCGCCGATGCCCGAGCCGCCGCCGGTCACGATCACGATCTTGCCGGCAAGTCCAAGGTCCATCGTTGGTCTCCTCGCGGAAAGGGCAGGCGGGACGAGCCCGCCCGCCCACCGATCAGTCGTAGAGGACGGCGGCGATCTCGGGATCGTCGATGTTGGTCTTGTCGTACCAGTAGAAGCCGGTGTCGATCGTCTTGGGCACCGAGTCGCCGTTGGCGGCGGCGACGGCGGCCTTCACCGTCTCGTAGCCGATGCCGACGGGGTTCTGCGTGATGGCGCCCGCCATCGTGCCGTCGCGGATCGCCTCCTTCTGCTGCGTTCCCGAATCGTAGCCGATCACCACCACGCCCTCGCGGCCCATCTCCCGCACACCGTTGACGACGCCGACGGCCGAGCCCTCGTTGGTGCCGAAGATGCCGGCGAGATCGGGGTTCGCCTGAAGGATGGCCTTGGTGAGCTCGGTCGATTCCAGATGGTCGCCGCCGCCATATTGCACGGTGACGATCTCGATGTCGGGATACTCCGCCTCTATCCGCTTGACGAAGCCGTCGCGGCGGTCGATGCCGGTGCGGCTCGTCTGGTCGTGGGCGACGACGGCCACCTTGCCTTTGCCGTCGATCAGCTCTGCCATCTTGTCGGCCGCGAGCGCGGCGGCGGCGATGTTGTCGGTGGAGGCGGTGGCGACGGGGATGTCGCTGTCGACGCCCGAATCGAACGCGATCACCGGAATGCCCGCCTCCTGCGCCTGGCGCAGAAGCGGGATCGCGGCCTGACTGTCGAGGGCGGCGAAGCCGATGGCGTCGGGGTTTTTGGCGAGCGCCGCGGCCAGCATGTCGATCTGGCGGTCGACCATCGTCTCGTTGTCCGGCCCCTCGAAGGTCACCTCCACGCCGAGCTCTTCGGCGGCCTGGTCGGCGCCGGCCTTCACCGCCTGCCAGAATTGATGCTGAAAGCCTTTCGAGATGAGCGGGACGTAGACGTCCTGCGCGCTCGCGCCGTGCGGCGCGGCGAAGAGGGCGAGGGCGCCGGCGGCGCCGAAGAGAGTCCGTCTTGTGAGCATCGTTTCTCCCCAGTTCTTGTTGTTGCGTCGGTCCTGTCGGCCGTCGCTTCAGTTCGCCGTGCGCCGCCGCACCTGGTCGGCATAGACGGCGAGGATGATGATGGCGCCGGTCACCACCGTCTGCCACTCCTGGGCGACGGAGAGGATGCGCAGCCCGTTGGTGAGGACGGCCATGATGAGGGCGCCGATGAGCGTGCCGAGGATGGTGCCGCGTCCGCCCGACAGCGACGTGCCGCCGATCACCACCGCGGCGATCGCCTCGAGCTCGTAGCCGAGGCCGAGGGCGGGCTGGGCCGAGTTGAGGCGGGAGGCGATGAGGAGGCCGGCGATGCCGACGATGCCGCCGGCGAGGGCGTAGATCGCCATCTTCCAGGCGTCGGTGTTGACGCCGGAGAGGCGCACCGCCTCCTCGTTCGAGCCGAGCGCGAAGCAATAGCGGCCGAGGATCGTGCGGCCGAGAATGTAGGCGGTGCCGATCGCGACGAGGAACAGGATCATCACCCCGTTGGGGATCGGCAGGCCCGGGACGATCGAGCCGACGATCGAGCCGCGCGAGATGAGGTCGAAGCCCGGCGTGTCGTTGAAGTAGATCGGCCGCGTGCCGGAGATCACGAGGGCGAGACCTTTGAGGATCAGCATCATGCCGAGCGTGGCGATGAACGGCGGGATCTTCATCTTGGCGACGAAGGTGCCCGAGCAGAGGCCGCAGAAGGCGCCGGCGCCGATCGCGGCGAGGATGCCGAACGGCATCGGCAGGCCCCAGTAGGTGAGGACCACGCCGGCGATCACGGCGCAGAAGGTCATCATGGTGCCGACCGAGAGGTCGATGCCGCCGGTGATGATGACGAGCGTCACCGCCACCGCCAGCACCCCGTTGACCGACGTCGCCTGCAGGATGGCGATGATGTTCGACATCTGCATGAAGTTCGGCGAGGCGAGCGAGAAGCCGACGAGGAGGGCGACGAGGCTCGCGAAGGCGAGAAGGCGCTGGGTGGCACCGGCCGAGAACAGGCGGCCGAGCCCGGGGCGGGGCGCGTCGACGGCGCTCACGTGACCGCCTCCAGCGGCTCCGCCTCGGGCTGCATGGCGGCTTCGCGCATGGTCGCGAGGCGCATGATGTCCTCCTGGCTGGTGTCGGGGCCGCCCGGAAGGATGCCGGTGAGGCGGCCCTCGCACATGACGGCGATGCGGTGGGCGAGGCGCAGCACCTCGGGCAGCTCCGAGGAGATCACGATGACCGCCCGGCCCTGCGCGGCAAGGCTCTGGAGAAGCTTGTAGATCTCGCTCTTGGCGCCGACGTCGATGCCGCGGGTGGGCTCGTCGAAGATGAGAATGTCGCAGTCGCGCAGGAGCCACTTGGCGATGACGACCTTCTGCTGGTTGCCGCCGGAGAGGAAGCGCACCTCCTGCCGGTCCGACGGGGTGCGGATCGCGAGCTGGTCGATGAAGCGCCGGGCGACGTCGCGCATCGCCTTCTCGTCGAGCCGGCCGGTGCGGCTCGTGAAGCGCTCCATCGAGGCCATGGCGATGTTGGCCCGCACGTCCATCCCGAGGGCGAGGCCGAAATGCTTGCGGTCCTCCGAGAGGTAGCCGATCCCGGCGGCCACCGCGTCGGACGGGGAGGCGATGGCGACGGGACGCCCGTGCATGATGATCTCGCCGGCGTCCTTCGGATCGGCGCCGAAGATGGCGCGGGCGACCTCGGTGCGGCCGGCGCCCATCAGCCCGGCGAAGCCGAGGATCTCGCCCTTCCTGACGGTGAAGCTCACGTCGCAAATCTCGCGGCCGCGGCTGAGGCCCTTCACCTCGAGCGCCGTCTCGGCAGCGGCAAGGTCGGGGATCCTCACCGCCTCCTCGCTGAGGGCGCGGCCCACCATCATCGCGATGATCTCGCCGACCGGCGTCGCGGCGGCCTCGACGGTGCCGACATATTCACCGTCGCGCATCACCGTCACGCGGTCGGCGATGCGCTTCAGCTCGTCCATCTTGTGGCTGATGTAGACGACGCCGACGCCCTTCGCCTTCAGCCGGCGGATGACGATGAAGAGCTCCTCGATCTCCTTGTCGTTCAGCGCGGCGGTGGGCTCGTCCATGACGAGGACGCGGCTCTCGTAGGACAGCGCCTTGGCGATCTCCACCATCTGCTGCTTGGCGATGGTGAGGCGGCCGACATTCGCCCGCGGATCGAGGTTGAGGTTCATCGCGGCGAAGATCGCCTCGGCGTTGCGATTGAGGGCGCCGTCGTCGAGCCGGCCGAAGCGGCGGCGCGGCTCGCGGCCGATGAAGATGTTCTGCGCCACGGTGAGATCGTTCATCAGGGAGAGCTCCTGATGGATGATGCCGATGCCTTCGTCCTGCGCGGCACGCGGGCTCGCAAGCTCCACCTCTCGCCCGTCGACGCGGATGGTGCCACCGTCCTTCTGGTAGATCCCCGACAGGATCTTCATCAGCGTCGACTTGCCGGCGCCGTTCTCGCCCATCAGGGCGTGCACCTCGCCGCGCTCCAGCACGAAGTCGACCGCCTTCAGCGCGTGCACGCCGGGGAAGCGCTTGTCGATCCCGCGCATCTCCACGATGGGGCTCATAGGGTCTCCTCCGTTAAACCGTAGAAGCGGCGCGCGGTGCCGCCGAGGATTGCGGCGCGGCTGGCCTCGTCGAGCGGCTTCAGAAGGGTATCGGTGAGCGCCACCCACTCGGCGTGGGACGCGGCGAGGGTGAGGACGGGCCAATCCGAGCCCCACATCAGCCGTTCCGGGCCGAACCAGTCCAACAGGCGGTCGAGCACCGGCCGCAGCGTGGCGAGCGCCGCCTTCGGGCTCGCGCGCTGCTCCGGTGCCATCTCGGTCAGGAGGCCGGAGAGCTTGCAGAAGGCCCCGGTGTCGGCGGCAAGGCGCGCCATCCCTTCGCGCCACATGACGTGGCGGGGATCGTCGGCGTCTGCGCGGAGGGCCGGCTTGGCGGCGTGGTCGATCACCACGGCGATGTCCGGCCACCGGCCGAGCGCGTCGTAGAGCGGCGCGAGATGGCGCGGCATCACCAGCGCGTCGAAGCGCAGACCATGGGCGGAAAGCCGGGCGAGGGCGTCGGCCCGAGGGCGGGCGGCGATCCAGTCGTCCTCCTCGAGGTCCTGGAGCATCGGGCGGACGCCCTTGAAGGCCGGATCGGCGGCGAAGCGGTCGATGTCGGCCACCGCGGAGGGGTCGGCGAGGTCGACCCAGCCGACGACCCCCTCGATCTCATGGTGGCGCTGCGCGAGCCCCAGGAGATAGGCCGTCTCCGCCGTCGACGGGGCGGCCTGCACGGCGACGAGGCTGCCGATGCCGGCGGCGGCGGCGAGGGGGGCCATCTCGGCGGGGGCGACGTCGCGGCGGATGGGGTCGAGCGCCGGCACGGCGGCGTCGAGCCAGCCATAGTCGCCCCGGTCGAGGCGCCAGAAGTGGCAGTGGGCGTCGACGCGCCTCATCGCGCCCGCTGCGACGATGGCGGGACGGGGACGAGCTTGGGCGCGTGACCTGCGGTCATGGCCGGGCGATCCTCCAATCTGGCCTCTCCGGGCCATTCTCGAGGGAGAGCCTAGGCTGCACCCCGTCCGCCTGGCAACGGGTGATCGCTGCGCCGGGACCTGCCGTCAGCCGTCCGGCGGCACCACGCCCTTCTTCAGGATGAAGTTGCCGTAGAGGCGTCGCTCGCTGGTCTGGAGCACGGCGAAGGCCGTGCGGGCGGCGTCGTAGAAGTCGAACCGCTCCACCGCCTCCACGCTTCCGCCCTCCGCTTCGATCAGCGGCAGCGCCGCGGCGACGATCGGCGGGACGGCGGCCGGGTCGTCCACCACCTGCATGGTGGTGACGGGCTTCGGCACGAAGCTGTCGAGCGGCAGCACCGAGAGGATCGCCCGCAACGCCTCGACGGCGTCCGCGTCGGTGCGCAGCTCACGCCCGAGCACGGTGTCGATCGCCACGGAGGCTGCGGGAAAGTTGGCGTCCGCCACCACGATGGTGTCGCCGTGGCCCATCGCGGCGAGGGTGTGGAGGAGGTCGGGGGAGAGGAGGGGGTCGAGACCCTTCAGCATCGTTTGGCCTTCCGTCGGCCCTACGCCGACGCGGGCGATGATGACGAAGCGGGCGGAGGTGCTCAAGGGCCCGACCCCTTGCCGCGCAAGAGCCTTCGCATTGTCGCCGAGCAATAATTTTTTCTTATGCCAGGAAACCATTCAGCGGCTTCGTCCGTACCTATTCCCGTACTGGTCGCTCCCGAGGTCGTCGAGGTCTGCGCGGACGGCGAGGCAACGTCAGCCGAAGCGGCGGCCATGGCCGCTCCGGCGCTGACGCCATCAGCCGACGTCCTGCCGGACGCCAAGGGGAGAGATATGGAGCTGCGCGATCTCAGGGCCTTCGTGACCATCGCAAGGGTCGGCACGCTGTCGGGGGCGGCACGCGAACTCGACGTCACCCAGCCGGCGCTGAGCGCGCTGGTGCGGCGGCTCGAGGAGGCGATGGGGGTGAAGGTCGTGCGGCGCCAGTCCCGCGGCATCGCGCTGACGGACGAGGGATGGCTGCTGCTCGACTGGGCCCATACGATCCTGCACGACGTCGAGGCGGCGACCGAAGCGGTCCGGGGCTCGGGCGGCGCCGAGGCGGGAACGGTACACATCGGCTTGCCGCCGGCCGTCTGCGCCGGGCTGGTGCCGCCCTTCTTCGAGCGCCTCGGCCGATGCGCGCCGGGCATCGAGGTTCATCTCAGCGAGAGCCTGGGAACCCGCCTCGCCGAGGAGCTGCAGCTCGGCCGCCTCGACGTCGCGATCCTCTTCGACGTGCAGCCGATGCCGGGTCTCCACGTCGAGCCGATCCTCATCGAGGAGCCGCATCTCGTCGTCGCGTCCGACCATCAGGTGGCGACGCGGCGCATCGTCGGCCTCGCCGAACTCGCCGAGATGGCGCTGGTGCTGCCGAGCGCCGACCAGCTCCTCGGCCGGCTCGTTGAGGGGGCCGCGGCCTCGCGCGGCATCTTGCTGGCGCCGGCCCACCGCATCGATTCGCTGTCGGCGACCGTGGCGCTCGCCAAGGCGGGCTACGCCACCATCCTGCCGGCCTTCGCGGTGCGCGAGGAGATCGCGGCCGGCCTCTTGAGCGCGGTGCGGATCGTCGATCCCGTGCTGGAGTGGACGCCGCATCTCGCCATGCGGCGCGACCTTGCCAACCCGCGCGGCGCGATGGTCGTCGGGCGCCTCCTGGTCGAGACCGCTCTCGCGCTGGTGCGGGACGGGGCATGGGAGGGGCGCGCTCACGCCCGCTACCGACCCCCGTCGGACCCTGCGCAACCGGTCAACGACGCTCCGGCTGTGTGAGCACGCCCTCAAGGGCGGCGAGGAGCCGCAGCGCCTCGCGGAGCTGATCGGCGCTGAGAAACTCGTTCGGTTTGTGCGCCTCGCTGATCGAACCCGGACCGCACACCACCACGTCGAGGCCGAGCGCCTGGAAGAGGCCGGCCTCCGTGCCGAACGCGACCGTGTCGGCCCCGTTCGCCCCGGTGAGGTGGGCGAGGAGATCACGCGCGGCGTTCTCCTCCATCGGCACGAGCCCCGGAACCTCGCCTAGGATTTCAGTCTCGATCGTCGCCTCGGGGTGCAGTCGGCGCATCTCGGGAAGGAGCACGTCGGCGCAATAGGCCGCGAGCTCGCCCTTGACGAAGGTCGCATCGGCGGCCGTCACCGGGCGCATCTCCCACTCCACCTCGCAGTGCCGCGCGATGACGTTGCGCGCCGTTCCCCCGTCGATGCGGCCCACCTGCACCGTCGACCATGGCGGCTCGAACGGCGAGGCGGACGGCGCCCGCTGCACCAAAGGCTCGCGCAGGGCGAGGAGCCGAGCGGCGAAGCGGATCGCATATTCGACGGCGTTCACCCCCCTATCGGGGTTCGAGCCGTGACCCTCGAGGCCGGTGAAGCGCGTGGTGTAGTCGTGACAGCCCTTGTGGCCCTCGATCACCCGCATGGAGGTCGGCTCGCCGACGATCGCCATGGCCGGCCTCAGGGGCGCGTCGGCGAGGTGGCCCGCGAGCGCCCGCGCGCCGAGGCAGCCGACCTCCTCGTCGTAGGTGAAGGCGAAGTGCACCGGCCGGACGAGCGGCATCGCGGCGAAGCGGGGCGCCATCGCGAGGGCCGCGGCGACGAAGCCCTTCATGTCGCACGTGCCGCGCCCGTAGAAGCGCCCGTCGGCCTCGCGCAAGGCGAAGGGGTCGCTGTCCCACTCCGCGCCGTCGGCCGGCACCACGTCGGTGTGGCCGGACAGGACGATGCCGCCGTCGACCTCCGGTCCGAGGGTGGCGAAGAGGTTGGCCTTGGCCCCGTCGGCGCTCGCGAGCACCTCCACCCGCGCGCCGGCCGCGTTCAGAAGCCTCGCCGCATGATCGATCAGGGCGCGGTTCGACGCCGCCGATATGGTGGGAAAGCCCACGAGGTCGGCGAGGATCTCGACCGACGCCTCGAACGGCAGCGGGCTCATTCCTTGACGAACAGCCGGCGGGGGCGGTCGCACAGGCACTCGGCCGGCCCGTCCGGCGTGATGAGGATGCTCTCGGTGATCTCGAGCCCCCAGTCCTTCATCCACAGGCCGGGCATGAAGTGGAAGGTCATGCCGGGCTCGAGCACGGTGGTGTCCTCGAAGCGGATCGAGATGGTCCGCTCACCCCAGTCGGGCGGGTAGGAGAGGCCGATCGGGTAGCCGGCACGGGCGGCCCGGTCGATGCCGGCCTTCTCCAGCGGCCCGGCGAGGGCGCGGGCGACGTCGCAGGCCATGTTGCCGGCGCGGGCGGCGTCGAGACCGGCCTCGAGCCCCTCCACCAGCGCGCCCTCGGCGCGGCGGATCTCATCGGGCGGCGTGCCGAGATAGACCGTGCGGCAGAAGGGAGCGTGGTAGCGCCGATAGCAGCCGGCGATCTCGAAGAAGGTGGCGGCCCCCTTCTCGAAAGTGCGCCCGTCCCAGGTGAGGTGGGGCGCGGCGGCGTCCGAACCGCTCGGCAGCAGCGGCACGATGGCGGGATAGTCGCCCCAGTCCTCATCGAGGCCGCGGATCGCCTTGCCGTAGATCTCGGCCACGATGTCGGACTTCTTCACCCCCGGCTCCACGCGGGCGGCGATGTGGTCCACGATCGCCTCGGAGATCCGGGCGGCCTTGCGCATGAAGACCAGCTCCTCCTCGCTCTTCACCGCCCGCTGCCAGTTCACGAGGGCGGTGGCGTCGGCGAGGATCGCGTCGGGCAGCTCGCTCTGGAGGACCAGGAAGGCCTTGGCGGAGAAGTAGTAGTTCTCGAGCTCCAGTCCGATGCGCTTGGCGCCGTAGCCGCGATCGCGGATCATCGCGGCGAGCATTTCCATCGGATGGCAGGTGCGCGATTGCACGAAGTGGTCCGGATAGTGGGCGACGTGGGCGTCGTCCATCCAACAGGTGCGCACGGCGCCGTTGGCGTCCTGCCCGCGGCCCCACCAGATCGGGTCGACGTCGTGGAACACGAGGACGCCCTGGTGCACGTAGAAGGACCAGCCGTCGTAGCCCGTGAGCCAGGCCATGTTGGAGGGGTCTTCGATGAAGAGGAGGTCGAGATCGGCCGCCGCCATGGCGGCACGGACCTTGGCGAGGCGCCGCTGGTACTCGGCGGCGGAGAAGGGCGTGTGCGTGGCCGGCAACGAGGGCTTCCGTGGCTGGATGGCGGACGGGAGGGTGGCGTTCTCGCGACCTTCGCCCCCCAATCCGTCGCGGGCAAGCCCTCGCCGGGCGTCCGCCGCTAGATGAGGAAGCCGAAGCCGTCCGTCTCCGGAGCGAGCAGGATCCCGTCCGTCCCGTCCTGATAGCCGTCGCGAACGGAAGGGTCTTCGAGGATCGCCGGGCGGCTCTCGGCATCCGGGTCGCGCAGATAGGGGGACGAGGCGTCGTAGGGGGCGCCGCCTCGGCTGTCGGCGAACTGCCACAAGTCGTCCGTCGCCGTGTAGCCGGCGCCGCCGTCGGGGCCGAAGAACGCGGCGTCGGCGTCGAGGTCGGCCTTGACCTTCCACAGATCGTCGGTGGCGGTGTAGCCGGAGGGGGTGGGGGCGAGACGGTTTGCCATGAGGCGCTCTCCGTGTTGGCGTCGGTCGCCCCCGAACAACGCTGCGCGCCGCGGTCTATTCCCTGCGGCGAGGGCCCTTTTGCGAAAGGATTGACATCGCGCCGGGCGCGGCCGGAGGCTGTGGCGCAGATTTCCTCCCTCGACCCCGCACCTTGGAAAGGCCGCCATGGACACGCCCTTGACCAACGATCTTCTCGATGCCTGGGACCGGGAGAGCTTCCTCCATCCGTCGACCGCCTGGGGCCAGCACGCGCGCGGCGAGACGCCGACGCGCATCGTCGCCGGCGGTGATGGCGCCCACATCGAGGACCGCGACGGCAACCGTCTGCTCGACGCCTTTGCCGGCCTCTACTGCGTGAATGTCGGTTACGGGCGCACCGAGATCGCCGACGCGATCGCCGAACAGGCCCACAAGCTCGCCTACTACCACGCCTATGTCGGCCACGGGACCGAGGCCTCGATCACCCTCGCGCACATGATCCTGGAGCGGGCGCCCGCTCACATGGGCAAGGTCTATTTCGGCCTCGGCGGGTCGGACGCCAACGAGACCAACGTGAAGCTCGTCTGGTACTACAACAACGTGCTGGGACGGCCGGAGAAGAAGAAGATCGTCTCCCGCTGGCGCGGCTACCACGGCTCCGGCCTGATGACGGGGTCGCTGACGGGCCTCGCGCTGTTCCACCGCCAGTTCGACCTGCCGCTCGAACGCATCCTCCACACCACCGCGCCACACTATCTGCGCCGCGCCGACAGGACGATGAGCGAAGCCGACTTCGTGGCCGCGTGCGCCGCCGACCTCGAGGCGCTGATCGCCCGCGAGGGCGCCGACACCATCGCCGCCTTCGTCGCCGAGCCGGTGCTTGGCACCGGCGGCATCGTGCCGCCGCCCGCGGGCTATTGGGAGGCGATCGCGCCGATCCTGAAACGGCACGACATCCTCCTCGTCGCCGACGAGGTGGTGACGGGCTTCGGCCGCCTCGGCTCGATGTTCGGATCGACCCACTACGGCCTCGAGCCCGACCTCATGACCATCGCCAAGGGGCTGACCTCGGCCTACGCGCCGCTGTCGGGCTCGATCGTCTCGAAGCGGATGGCCGCGGTGCTCGAGAAGGGCACCGACGAGTTCGGTCCCATCGGCCATGGCTGGACCTATTCGGCCCATCCGCTGTGCGCGGCGGCGGGCGTCGCCAACCTGAAGCTCATCGACGAGCTGGGTCTCGTGGAGAATGCCCGCACCGTCGGCACCCACCTCGTCGCGGGTCTGAAGGATGCGCTCGGCCATCACCCCCATGTGGGCGAGGTGCGCGGGGAGGGGATGCTCGCGGCGGTGGAGTTCATGGAGGATCCGGCGGCGGGCGCCTTCTTCCCGGCGGAGCGCAAGGTGGGGGCGAAGGTCGCCGCCGCCCTCGGCTCGCGCGGGGTGATCGGCCGGGCGATGCCCGAGGGCGACATTCTGGGGTTCGCCCCGCCGCTCTGCCTCACCCATGAGGAAGCCGACACCATCGTCGCGGCAACGACCGCCGCGGTGAACGAAGTGCTCGGCTAAAGGCGGCGGAGCGCGGTGCGTCGCCGGGGAGGACTGAAGGCGGGAGGACCGACGGCGGGTTGGAGGCTTCGGGCGTCCGTGCGATGATCCCCGTCGCCCGGCGTCCCGACAGCGGTGGTCGGAGCAATCAGGTGTTGCGGGCGGCGAGTAGCTACGGGAAGCAACCAGTGGTAGCGTCGCCACTCGGTGACGCGACGAGGTGAGACGGTGGTGCGGATCCCTTTTGCCTACAGTGTGAAGCGGCTCGTTCAGACGGGGACCGAGGAGGACGCCGTCGCCACGGCGTCGGCAGACGAGCGCGACCGGGCGCAGCGCCAGGGCGTGCGCGGCCTCGACGCGCTCAAGACCGCGCTCGCCAACCGCTATCGCAAATATCCGGGGCGGGACGACGCGCGGTGCCGTGGGTCGATGCTGATGCCGCACGTGACGCCGTCCTTCCGGCTCGAGAAGTCGGGGGCGATCTTCACCATCGGCTCCTGCTTCGCGCGCAACATCGAGGAGCCGCTAGTGGCGGCCGGCTACCGCGTGCCGACGGCCGAGTTCGACGGCTCGATGTACGAGGACATCGGCCGCAAGAACCGCATCCTCAACCAGTACAGCCCCGCCACCATGGCCCAGGTGGTGGCCGAGGCGTTGAAGGAGGAGGATGCCGTCGATCTCGAGGCGGCGCTGATCCCGGCGAAGACCGAGGGGCACGTCCACGACCCGCTCTATTCGATCGGCGTCCACACGCTGCCGCGGGCGGCCGCCATCGAGCGGCGGCGCAAGATCCGCGCCCTCTATCGCAACGGGCTTGCCGAGGCGCGCTACGTCTTGATCACGCTGGGCCTCGTCGAGACCTGGTACGACACTGAGGCGGGGCTCTACCTGAATCAGGCGCCGCCCAACCACGTCCTGCGGGCGGACGACGTGGGGCGCTACCGCTTCGTGCGTCTCAGCGCCGGCACCTGCCGCAGGATGCTGCGCCAGCTGCTCGTCGACCTCGACCGGGCGGGCGAGAAGAAGAAGGTGGTGCTGACGGTGTCGCCGGTGCCGATCATGGCGACCTTCGCCGACATGGACCCGGTGACGGCCAACCAATATTCCAAGGCCGTGCTGCGCGTGGCGGCGGAGGCGATCGTCAGCGCCACGGCCGACGTCGACTACTTCCCGAGCTACGAGGCGGTGACCTCGATGGGGCTGTCCGCCTTCGGCGAGGACAACCTGCACGTACGACCCAAGATTGTGGAAGAGGTCACCCGCCACATGCTGGAGCTCTATGGCGAGGGCGACGTACCCCTCGCCGGCGCCGCCTGAGCCAGGACCGGCCGAACCGACCTCAGAGGCGCTGAACCGACCCCTCTCGTCCGTGGCGTCGGCAACCGCCGCGCGTGGCGAGGCGTGATACCGCCCAAGGCGAGCCGCCGCACGTCCCACCCATCTCACGACATCGTTGCGCGACCGGTTCGGGCGCTCCTCGCGCCGCCGAGCGGCCGCCGAGGCACCGTCGCGCCGGCGCAACGACGTTGCGCTTGACACCTTCGGAAAGTTCAGTTCCACTCAACTTTGGTCGCGATAAGTTTAGTTCGTTCCGCATCGGCGGAGCGCGGCCGCCATAACGACCCGCAGGCGCCCTCGGGGCTGTCGCACCACCGGCCGGACGGTCGGGGCCAATGCGGGCAGGGGACAGAAACGCTCGGCCGACCCGCTGGTGGTCCGCCATAGCCCGAAGGAGGGGTTGCCCATGAAAGCCGTGGGATTTGCCGCGATTGCTGCGGCCTTGTGCGCCGGAACCGCCCTGCCGGCCATCGCGCAGGACAAGGAGATCACGCTGTGCTGGGCCGCCTGGGACCCGGCCAACGCGCTGGTGGAGCTGTCGAAGGACTTCACCGCCCAATCCGGCGTCAAGATGAACTTCGAGTTCGTGCCGTGGACGAGCTTTGCCGACCGGATGCTCAACGAACTGAACTCGGGCGGCAAGCTGTGCGACCTGATGATCGGCGACAGCCAGTGGATCGGCGGCGGCGCCACCTACGGCCACTACGTCAAGCTAAACGACTTCTTCGACGCCGAAGGCATCTCGATGGATGACTTCCTGCCCGCCGCCGTGGACGCCTACTCGGCCTGGCCGAAGGGCAGCGACAACTACTACGCGCTGCCGGCGATGGGCGACGCCGTGGGCTGGGTCTACCGCAAGGACTGGTTCGAGAAGCCGGAGATCCAGGCCGCGTTCAAGGAGGAATATGGCCGCGATCTCGCCCCGCCGAAGACGTGGGACGAGCTCCTCGAGGTCGGCAAGTTCTTCCAGGGCCGCGAGATCGACGGCGAGACGCGCTACGGCGCGGCGATCTACACCGAGCGCGGCTCGGAAGGCATCACCATGGGCGTGACCAACGCGCTCTACCCCTACGGCTTCAAGTACGAGAACGAGCCGGGCAGCTACGACATGGAAGGGGCGGTGAACTCGCCCGAGGCGGTGAAGGGGCTCGAGGTCTACAAGGCGCTCTACGAGTGCTGCACCCCGCCGGGCCACTCCGACGCCTACATGACCGAGGATCTCGACGCCTATAAGTCGGGCCAGACGGCGCTGCAGATGAACTTCTTCGCCTTCTTCCCCGGCATCGCCAAGGACCCCGAGGTGGGCGGCGAGACGAGCGGCTTCTTCGTGAACCCCTCGGCCAACCAAGCCGCTTCGGTGCTCGGCGGGCAGGGCATCTCCGTCGTCGCCTATTCCGACAACAAGCCCGAGGCGCTCGAGTACATCAAGTGGTTCGCCCAGCCCGAGGTGCAGCAGAAGTGGTGGGCGCTCGGCGGCTACGCCGTGCACAACGCGGTGGTGGAGGATCCGAACTTCCCCGAATCCACCCCCTTCGCCGCCCAGTTCCTGGAAGCGATGAGCAACGTGAAGGACTTCTGGCAGGAGCCGATCTACGCCGAGCTCCTGCAGGCGATGCAGAAGCGCGTCCACGACTACGTGGTGGCCGACCAGGGCACCGCCCAGGAGGCGCTCGACAAGCTGATCGAGGACTGGACGATCTCCTTCGAGGACGACGGCAAGCTCTGAGCCGCCCGGCACGGCCGGCGCCGTGGCGCGCCGGCCGGCGTTTGACGAACTCACACTCCTGATTGGGAAGAGGCATGGCCCAGAACGCGGAACAGGGGCTCGCCGTACCGGGTGCGGGCGGGCTGAGGGGAGGATTGCGCCGTGCGCGGGGCCTCTCCGACCGGGCGATCACCGTTCTCTTCATCGCCCCGTCGGTGCTGCTGCTCCTCGCGATCAACATCTTCCCGTTGATCTGGACGGTGTATCTCTCCTTCACCAACTATCGGGCCAACCAGCCGGGCCGCGAGATCAAGTGGATCGGCACGCGCAACTACGAACGCCTCCTCGGCAGCGAGGACGTCTGGGGCTACCTGCAGGCGACGGCCAACTTCGTGGTGTGGACGATGCTGATCCAGGTGCTCCTGGGGCTCGGCCTCGCCCTTCTCATCAACCGCAACTTCCGCGGCGCCCCTTTCTGGACCACCATCATCCTCATTCCGATGATGCTGTCGCCGGCGGTGGTGGGCACCTTCTGGACCTATCTCTACCAGCCGCAGACGGGCATTTTCTCCTACATCATCAATATGTTCGCCAGCGTCGGGCCGATCGACATGATCGGCTCGGTGCACCTCGCCCCCTGGGCGATCGTGATCGTCGACACCTGGATGTGGACGCCCTACATCATGCTCCTCTGCCTCGCCGGGCTGCGCTCCATCCCGGACTATCTCTACGAGGCGGCGGAGGTCGACCGGGCGAACGCGCTGCAGACCTTCTGGTACATCACGCTGCCGCGCATTCTGCCCTTCCTGATGCTCGCAGTGCTGTTCCGCGGCATCGAGAACTTCAAGATGTTCGACATGGTGGTGGAGCTGACCTCCGGCGGGCCGGGGTCCACCACCGAGCTCGCCTCCATCAACCTGAAGCGCGAGGCGTTCGAGAAGTGGCGGACGGGCTTCGCCTCCGCCTTCGCGGTGATCCTCTTCGTGACCGTGTTCGGTCTCGGCAACATCTACGTCAAAGCCTTGAACCGGGTGAAGCAATGAGCGTCGCCGCCTATTCCGTGGGGGAGGCGAGCCCCCGCCAGAAGCTCCTCGCCGGGGTGCTGGTGGTCGCCTACGCGCTCGTCACCATGATCCCGCTGGTGTGGATCGTGCTGACGGGGTTCAAGTCGCCGCCCGCCTCGATCTCCTATCCGCCGCAGGTGCTGTTCGAGCCGACCCTCGAAGGCTACGTGAACCTCTTCACCACGCGCTCGCGGCAGACGCCGGAATATATCGAGAGCCTCGGGCCGGCCGAGACCTGGTACGACGCGCTGGTGCGCGAGCGGAACATGGTGATCACCGGCAAGTCGCGCTTTGCCGGGCGCTACATGAACTCGGTGATCATCGGCTTCGGCTCCACCTTCCTCGCCGTCTTCCTCGGCACGCTCGCCGCCTACGCCTTCTCCCGCTTCAAGGTGCCGCTGAAGGACGACCTGATGTTCTTCATCCTGTCGACCCGGATGATGCCGCCGGTCGCCGTCGCGATCCCGATCTATCTGATGTATCGCGAGCTGGGGCTCTCCGATACGCACCTCGGCATGATCCTCCTCTATACGGCGGTCAATCTGTCGCTCTCGGTCTGGCTTCTCAAAGGCTTCGTCGACGAGATCCCGCGCGAATACGAGGAGGCGGCGGTGGTCGACGGCTACACCCGCTTCCAGGCCTTCGTGAAGGTGGTGCTGCCGCAGATGCGGGCCGGCATCGCGGCGACGGCGATCTTCTGCCTGATCTTCGCCTGGAACGAATACGCCTTCGCCTTGCTCCTGACGTCGGGAACGGCGCAGACGGCACCGCCCTTCATTCCGATCATCATCGGCGAGGGTGGGCTCGACTGGCCGGCCGTCGCCGCCGGGACCACGCTGTTCTTGGTGCCGGTGGTGGTCTTCACCGTGCTCCTGCGCAAGCAGCTGCTGCGGGGCATTACCTTCGGAGCGGTGCGCCGATGACCCCCGAGCCCTACTCCCCCAAGCCCTATTCCAAGGACGAGATGCTGACGCCGGACGAGCGGGCCGTGGAGGCGACGTTGCCCGACCCGCCGCACGCCGCGGCCGACGAGCGGCCGCTGGTGCGCTACCGCATTCCCCCCGAAGCGCGGCGGATGTTCGCGCGCGGGCCGTGGGAGAATCTCGCGACCCTCGTCATCGCGGTGGGAGTGGTGATGCTGATGCAGCCGCTCTCCTTCTTCCTCTACGGCTGGTCGTTTGCGGTGATCCTCACGGGCACCGTCGGCTTCGTCGTCGCGAGCCATCTGCCGGAGTAGAGAGCATGGCCGAGATCAGGATCGAAGCGCTGACGAAGAGCTTCGGCGACTTCACCGCCGTGGCGGGATCGAACTTCACCATCCGCGACGGCGAGTTCTTCGTGATGCTGGGCCCCTCGGGCTGCGGCAAGACCACCACCTTGCGCATGATCGCGGGGCTCGAGATGCCGACCTCGGGGCGCATCCTGCTCGACGGGGAGGACGTGACGTTCAACCGCGCCTCGCAGCGCGACATCGCCTTCGTGTTCCAGCTCTTCGCGCTCTACCCGCACATGAACGTGCGGCAGAACATCTCCTTTCCGCTCCGTGTGCAGGGCGTTTCACGGCGCGAGGTGCGCGCGCGCACCGAGGAGGTCGCGAAGATGCTGGAGATTGACAACCTCCTGTCGCGTCGCGTCTCGGGGCTCGCGGCGGGCGACCGGCAGAGGGTGGCGTTGGGTCGCGCCATCGTTCGCCGCGCCAAGGCGTTTCTGATGGACGAGCCGTTGGGCGCGCTCGACGCTGAGTTCCGCGACCGCATGTGCGAGGAGCTGCGCCTGCTGCACGACCGGATCGGGGCGACCACCGTCTACGTGACGCACGACCAGATCGAGGCGATGGCGATGGCGGACCGCATCTGCGTGATGAACAAGGGCGAGGTGCTGCAGATCGGCGTGCCGATGGAGGTCTACGAGCGGCCGGCGACGCGCTTCGTGGCCGGCTTCATCGGCAGTCCGTCGATGAACTTCCTGCCCGCCCAAGGCGGTTTCCAGGCCGGCGCCACGGCGATCCGCGTCAACGGGGCGAGCCTTGCGATGCCGCAGGCGCGCGAGGGGCTCGCCGCGACCGACGCGGTGCTCGGCGCACGGCCGGAGCACATCACCATCGCCGACGAGGGGCCGCTGCGCGGGCGTGTGTTCGCGGTGGAATATATGGGCGCCCGCCAGCTCGTGACCGTGGACACCGACGCCGGCCGGCTGCGCGTGCGTGCCCCCAACACCGTGCGGGCGAAGACCGGCGAGACCGTGGGGCTCACGTTCGATGCGGAGCGGCTCGTGGTGTTCGATCCCGTCAGCGACCGGGCGGTGCGAAGCGCGCTCTTCGAGGGCGACGTGGTGGCGGAGGAGCGGGCATGATCAAGGCGTCGCTCACGAGCGCCACCAAGCGGTTCGGCGAGACGGTCGCGGTCGACGGCGTCTCGCTCGAGGTCGAGGACGGCGAGTTCGTGGTGCTTCTCGGCCCGACGGGAGCGGGCAAGACCACCACGCTGCGCCTCTTCGCGGGGCTTGAGACGCCCGATAAGGGGCGCGTGACGATCGCCGGTAGCGACGTCACGCGGCTCGGCCCGGCCGAGCGGGACGTGGCGTTCGTCTTCCAGCAATATTCGCTCTATCCGCATCTCACCGTGTTCGAGAATCTCGCCTTTCCCTTGAAGGCGCCGGGGCGGCGGGTGTCGGCGGCGCAGATCCGCAAGCGCGTCGAAGAGATCGCCGAGCTGCTGCGCATCGCCCCCAAGCTCAAGAACCGCGTGACGGCGCTGTCGGGCGGCGAGATGCAGCGCGTCTCCATCGGCCGGGCGCTGGTGCGCGAACCCAACCTCTTCCTGATGGACGAGCCGCTGTCCTCGCTCGACGCCAAGCTGCGCGAGGACCTGCGGCTGGAGCTGAAGCGCATCCAGCGCGACCTCGGGGCGACCATCGTCTACGTGACCCACGATCAGCTCGAAGCGATGACGCTGGCGGACCGCATCGGCGTCCTCGCCGAAGGTCGGCTGGTGCAGATCGACACGCCGCGGGTGGTCTACGAGCGGCCGGCCAACATCTATGCGGCGCAGCGCCTCGGGAGCCCGCAGATCAACCTCGTCGCGCCGACGGCGCTCGCCGTAGGCGAGGTTCCGGGCGGGGCGGCGCAGGTGGGGGTGCGGCCGGAGGACGTGGTGGTGGCGCCTCGCGAGGGTACCAACGGCGTCGCCAACGCTCCACCCAAGGGCGTGCCGGGCGAGATCCTCACTGTGGAGCATTTCGGGGTTGAGACCATTGCCCTTATCGACATCGGCGGTCGGCAGGTGCATGCGCTCCTCGGGCCCCGCACGACACTGACGCAGGGCATGCCCGTGGCCGCCTCGGTGCGCCCCGGTGCGGCCCTCTATTTCGACGCGACGGGAGCGCGGCTTTGATGACCACAGAACCCTCCGAGGTGGCGAGCGGCGACGCGCTCGTCACGGCGCTGATCGGGGCGGTGCACGACACGATCCTCGCCCACCGCGACGAGCTGTGCGACCTCGACCGGGCGATCGGCGACGCCGACCACGGCCACAACATGGCGCGCGGCTTCGAGGCCGTCGCCGCCGCCTCCGACGAGATCGCGGCGCTCCCCTTCGGCAAGGCGCTCCAGAAGATCGGCACCACGCTGGTGATGAAGGTGGGCGGGGCGTCGGGCCCCCTCTACGGCTCGGCGCTGATGGCGGCGGGGAAGGCGGGCGAGGACGCGCCGACCTCGCTCGTCGAGGTGGTGGCGCGGCTCGAGGCGGCGGTCGACGCGGTGAAGCAGCGCGGCAAGTCCGACGTCGGCGCGAAGACGATGCTCGACGTGCTGGTGCCCGTCACCGAGGCGCTGAAGGCGGGGCCGGCCGATCCCCTCGCCACGGCCCGCGGCACGGCGGCCGAGGCGCTGGAGGCGACGCGGCCGATGGTCGCCACCAAGGGGCGCGCGGCCTTCCTCGGCGAGCGCTCGGCGGGTCATCTCGATCCCGGCGCGCGCTCCTCCGAGCTCATCATCGACGCGGTCTGCGACGTGGTGGAGGGACGATGAGCGACAATGTGGCGATCGTGATCGTGTCCCACTCGCGCGACGTGGCGAAGGGGGCGGCGGACATGGTCCACCAGATGGTGGGCGAGGAGGTGAGGGTCGCCTACGCCGGCGGGACCGAGGACGGCGGACTCGGCACGGATGTTGCCGCCATCATGGCGGCCATCGAGACGGTGTGGACCGAGAAGGGGGTGGCCGTGCTCGTCGATCTCGGCGGTGCGGAGACCAACTCTGAGATGGCCATCGAGATGTTGCCGGACGGGAAGGGGGAGAAGGTTCAGATCCTCGACGCGCCGGTGGTGGAAGGGGCGGTGATGGCCGCCACCGAGGCGGCGGGAGGCTCCTCGCTCGCCGAGGTGCGGGCGACCGCGGAGGATTTCGGATCATGACGGACCCCATCACGCACGACGCGGCCGACTGGGTGGCGGGCGATGCCGTCATCCTGGACCCGACGGGGCTGCACGCCCGGCCGGCGGTGAAGCTCACCAAGCTCGCGAAGACCTTCGCCGCCGCCGTCGAGGTCCGCGCCGACGGCGACGAGCGGTGGGTGAACGCCAAGTCGCCCAACTCGGTGATGAAGATGAAGGCCGCCCACGGCGTGCCGCTCCACATCCGCGCCAACGGCGACGACGCCGCCGACGCCGTCGCGGCGCTGGTGGCGCTGGTGGAGCGCAATTTCGATGTCTGACATCGCCCCGCGCATCCTCTCCGGCGTGCCCGTGTGCGGAGGGATCGCCATCGGGCCGATCCACCGCCTCGGGAGCGCCGAGGTGGGGGCGCGTCAGGCGACGGGCGATCCCGAAGCCGAGCTCGCCGCCTTCGCGGCCGCCCTTTCCGCCGCGAAGGCGGCGTTGGAGCAGCTTCTCGAGAGCGAGGACGAGCTCGCCGGGGAGATCCTGGAGTTCCAGGCGATCCTTCTGGAGGATCCCGACCTCATCGAGCCGATGGAGGCGACGATCAGGGCCGGCACCGCCGCCGACGCCGCCTGGGCGGAGGCGATGGACGCGGAGATCAGGGCCTATCGGGAAAGCGGCGAGGCGGTGCTGTCGGCGCGCGCCGACGATCTCGCCGACCTGAAGCGGCGGGTGCTGAGGGCGCTGTCGGGCGAGGCGGAGGAGGGCGCGGAGGTACCCGGCGGGGCGATCGTCGTCGCCGGCGAGCTGACGCCGTCCGCCTTCCTGGCGCTCGATCTCGGACGTGTCGCGGGCGTCGCGACGGTGGGCGGGAGCCCGACGAGCCACGTCTCGATCCTGGCGCGGGCGCGGGGGGTGAACCTCGTAGTCGGGATCGCCGGAGCCGACGGGCTCGAGGAGGGCGTCGCCGCGATCCTCGACGCCGGGGCCGGCACGCTTGAGGTGGCGCCGGGCGTCGCGCGCCTCGCCGACGCCGAGACGGCGCGTGCCGAGGGCGCGAGCCGGCGGGAGGCCGCCGAACGCCACGCCCGTGAGCCCGCCGAGACCGCCGACGGGGTGGCGGTGAAGGTGCTCGTCAACATCGACGACCCCGCCATCCTGGAGACGCTGGACCCCGCGATCTGCGACGGGGTGGGGCTGACCCGCACGGAGTTTCTGTTCAAGGATGGGTCGCCGGACGAGGCGGCCCAGCTCGACTTCTACCGGCGGCTGATCGCGTGGGCCGATGGGCGGGCGGTGACGATCCGCACCCTCGACGCCGGCGGCGACAAGCCGATCCCCGGCATCACCATCGACGGCGAGGCCAACCCCTTCCTCGGAGTGCGCGGGGTGCGGCTGTCGCTCGCGCGGCCGGACGTCTTCCGCACGCAGCTGCGGGCGCTGGCGCGGGCAGCGGCCGACGCCCCGGTGCCGCTCAAGGTGATGGTGCCGATGGTGACGGTGCCCGCCGAGCTCGAGGCGGCGCGGGCGATCCTCGCCGAGGAGGTGGCCCGGCTCGAAGGGGAGGGGATCCCTTGTGCGATGCCGATCCTCGGGACGATGATCGAGGTGCCGGCGGCGGCGCTGACGGCGGCCGACTTCGACGCCGGCTTCTATTCGATCGGCTCCAACGACCTCGTGCAGTACGTGACGGCGAGCGCGCGCGACAATTCCGCGGTGGCCGCGCTCGCCGACCCGCTCAACCCGGCCGTGCTCGAGCTGATCGCCCGGACCGTGGCGGCGGGAGCCGCGGGCGGCGTGGAGGTGAGCCTTTGCGGCGACATGGCCTCATCGCCGCGGCTCGCCGGCACGCTGCTGAAGGCGGGGCTCAGGGTGTTCAGCGCGGCCCCCGCCGAGGTGGCGGCGGTGAAGGCGGCGATCCGCGAGGCGCGGACGGGCGCCGATGGATGACGAGGTGAGCCGGCTCGACCCGGTGGCGCGCTACAAGCTTCTCTTGAAGGCGGCCATCGAGCGGCGCCCGTCGGGCACGCGCCAGAAGCTCGCCGAGGCGATCGGCACCCACAAGAGCTTCATCAGCCAGGTCACCAACCCCTCCTATCGCGTGCCGCTGCCGGCGCAGCACATTCCGACGCTCTTTCGGGTGTGCCATTTCGGCCCGGAGGAGAAGCGCCGCTTTCTCGATGCCTACGCCGAGGCCCATCCCGGGCAGGCGGGTGCGATCGAGGAGCTGTCGCGCATCGATGCCGACGTGCTGCGCATTCCGATGCCGCATTTCGACGACCCCACCACGCGCCGCGAGGTGGAGGAGCTGATCCGCGAGTTCGCCGAGCGGGTGATCGCCCTCGCGCTGCGCGGTCAGACGGACCCTGGGAGGAGCCAATCATGAAGAAACTGATGAACAGTCCCGACACTCTCCTCACCGAGAGCCTGCGCGGGTTCAGCGCGGCGCATTCGGGTCTCGTGACGGTGCGCCTCGACCCGATGTTCGTCACGCGTGCCGACGCGCCGCGCAAGGGCAAGGTGGCGCTAGTCTCGGGCGGCGGCTCCGGCCACGAGCCGATGCATGCGGGTTTCGTGGGCATGGGAATGCTGGACGCGGCCTGTCCGGGCCAGGTGTTCACCTCGCCGACACCGGACCAGATCGTCGCCGCCATCGAGGCGGTGGACGGCGGTGCCGGCGTGCTCCTCATCGTGAAGAACTACGCCGGCGACGTGATGAACTTCGAGATGGCCGCCGAGATCGCCGAGGGGGCGGTGGAGACGGTGCTCACCAACGACGACGTGGCGGTGGAGGCTTCGACCCACAGCCAGGGGCGGCGCGGTGTGGCGGCGACGGTGATCGTGGAGAAGATCGTCGGCGCCGCGGCCGAGCGGGGCGACGATCTCGCCGCCCTCAAGGCGCTCGGCGAGGCCGTCAACGCGGGGTCGGGCACGATGGGCGTCGCGCTCACGAGCTGCACGGTGCCGGCGGTCGGTCGCCCCACCTTCGATCTCGCCGAGGACGAGATGGAGATGGGCATCGGCATCCACGGCGAGCCCGGCCGCCGCCGCGTGGCGATGATGACGGCCGACGCGATCGCCAAGGAGATCGTCGGCGCCGTGGTCGAGGACGTGAAGCTCGCCAAGGGCGAGGAGGTGCTGCTTCTCGTCAACGGCATGGGCGGCACTCCGCTCCTGGAGCTCTACGGCCTCTACGATGCGGCGCTGCGCACCTGCGGCGACCACGGGGTGGCCGTCGCCCGCTCGCTGGTGGGCAACTACTGCACGTCCCTCGACATGGCGGGGGCGTCGATCACCCTCACCCGGCTCGACGGGGAGAAGGCGGCGCTGTGGGATGCGCCCGTCCACACCGCGGCGATGCGTTGGTGATCGCCTCTTGATGGTGATCAAAGCGGCCCGGCCCGCGGCCCGCTAGCCCGAAGGATCTCTGAGGGAGGGCGGGCGATGGGACGTCGCATTTGTGCCATTTGCGGTCGTAGCCGCGACTGATCAGTCGTGCCTTAAGCGGACATCCGGCCCTTCAAAAACGACGGTTTTTGAGGGGCTAAGGCCGCGCTCCTGCGCTTCGATTGGTTCGCCTTAAAAAATCATCGAAGAGCGGAACTGTAAAATCTACATCACCGAAACTCGGGCTGTAGATCATCCCTTTCTTGATTATGCTTGCGCGTCTTGGTCCAAGAGCTCGTTGATCTTTTCCAAGCTTTATGGCCACGTCACTTACGCCATACGGACCGCGTCCGAGGTTGGCCATAGCATGAACGTAATCCACTTCGGCCTTGGTAAGACGTTCGAACCTCACTTTGAAAAACCCGTTATCAAGTCGACGAAGGGCATGCTCCGTTGCTCGATTAACATCGTCCACTCCAATAGGGCTCAGCTCCGAAACATTCCAAGCATGATGCCCCCACTCTTGGAGAAAGAATGGGTACCCAGAAGTCCTATCCAGTATTATATCCAACGCTTCTGGGGTAATATCCACCCCCTTACTGCTCAGTGGTTTTATTAAAGCGTTACTTGCATCATTGCGCTCAAGCGCATCAATTTTTGGAAAGATGAAAAGACGCTCTGCATAGGATTTTGCGTCACCCGATAATTTTGCAATTTGAGGCAACCCGCCCGCAAATACCATCACTGGGAGATTGCGCTGGGCCATACGATGGACGGCGACAATGACAGCAGCTAACTCAAAATCCTCAAGGTACTGCACCTCATCTATTAGAAGTACCCACCCACGCTCTGCCTTCAGAGCTGCTTGGCCGATAGCTTCAAATAGATCAGATAAATCGAGTTCGAGGTCCCCGCTATCAGCGGTTCCAGGATCAGGATCGACGCCGAGCTCGACATCGCCCCAACTTATCTTGAATGCAGATGCAAACCCTCTCAAGGCACGCATAGCAGAGAGAGCTTGATGCTTGGCGGCTTCCGTGGTCGATAGTTTCCGCAACGTTTGGCGGATATGGGGATACAGCTGCTCAGCGAGCGCCTTGTTCTCAGGTGCCTCAACAAACGATGTTAAGTGCCCCGCCTGCTGAGCGGATTCCCGTATCTCGTTTAGAAGGACAGTCTTACCTGTCCCCCGCAACCCCAGCAGGATTTGGGATTGTGCGCTGCGCCGCTCTATTGAGCGCCGCAGCGCAATCTTCGCGTCGCCGATCACGGCTTCCCGGCCTGCAAGTTCGGGTGGCCTTGACCCAGCACCTGGCGCAAACGGGTTCTCGAATGGGTCCATCCGGCTTCTTCGTAGCTCCTGCGTCAGCTATCAAAAACTAAGGGGGACTATCCTCTATAGGTTAGCCCTTGTTAGCAATATGAAGTTTTTGATATCCTCGCCTGTAACCTCTCAAAAACGAACGTTTTCGGCACCTGGTGGGGCCCCTACCAAGACCGCCTCCCCCGTTTGGGATACCCCCTCTCAAATCTATCTCGAGAAACCCGCTCGCGAAACGGCGGCACTCGGCGAGTTTTGAGAGGCGGCGGCTAGCCTCGACGGATGTCCGCTTCACGAGCTTATTCACCTTCGAGTGAACGGCGGCTCAGGGTGCGGAGCGGCGCACGAGGATGCCCGCCAAGGCCGCGGCGCTGGGACGCAAGGGGGCCTGAGCGAGCCGTGCGGCTGTTCGCGGGATGATTTCGTCGATGTCCGGCCACTTCTCAGCCCGTGGTACAAGGGCTACATCGCGTCCATGAACACACTTCTGCCGAATCTGTCCGCCGAAGCGGCGCTGAAGCCCGAGATCGCCCGCCGGCGCACCTTCGCGATCATTTCGCATCCCGACGCGGGCAAGACGACGCTGACGGAAAAGCTGCTGCTGTTCGGCGGCGCCATCCACCTCGCCGGCGAGGTGGCGGCGCGCGGCGAGCGTCGGCGCACGCGCTCCGACTGGATGGAGATCGAGAAGAAGCGCGGCATCTCGGTGTCGTCCTCGGTGATGATGTTCGAGCGCGACGGGTTCGTGTTCAACCTTCTCGACACGCCGGGCCACGAGGACTTTTCGGAGGACACCTACCGTACGCTGACGGCCGTCGATTCGGCGGTGATGGTGGTCGACGCGGCGAAAGGCATCGAGGCGCAGACCTTGAAGCTCTTCGAGGTCTGCCGGCTGCGCGACATTCCGATCATCACCTTCATCAACAAGGTGGACCGGGAGGGCCGCGACCCGTTCGAGCTGATGGACGAGATCGCCGACAAGCTGGCGCTGGAGCTCTCGCCGGTGACCTGGCCCATCGGGATGGGCGGCCAGTTCCATGGCTGTTTCAATCTCACCACCAACGACTTCCACCGCGTGACCGACGCCGGCGGCACCGGCTATGGCGGCACCACCAAGCTGTCGGGTCTCGATGATCCGGCGCTCGATGCGGCGGTGAACGGCGGGGTGCTGGAGGAGTTCCGCGCCCAGGCCGAGCTTGCGACGAGCGCTCTGCCGGCGGTCGACATGGAGTCCTATCGCGAGGGCCACCTGTCGCCGGTGTTCTTCGGCTCGGCGCTGCGCGACTTCTGCGTCGCCGACCTTCTCGACGGGCTCGCCGCCTGGGCACCGCCGCCGCGGCCCCAGCCGGCCGGCGAGGCGACCGTCGACCCCAACCAGGACGCCGTCAGCGCGCTGGTCTTCAAGGTCCAGGCGAACATGGACCCCAACCACCGCGACCGCATCGCCTTCGCGCGGATCTGCTCGGGCCGTTTCTCGCGCGGCATGAAGCTGAACCAGGTGGGCACGGGCAAGAGCCTCGCGGTGACCGCGCCGATCTTCTTCCTCGCCGACGAGCGGGAGCTTGCCGAGGAGGCTTGGGCGGGCGACATCATCGGCATTCCGAACCACGGCACGCTGCGGGTCGGCGACACCCTGGCGGAGCGGACCGACCTGCGCTTCACCGGCCTGCCGCGCTTCGCGCCCGAGATCCTGCGCCGCGTGCGGCTCGGCGATCCGATGAAGACCAAGCAGATGCGCCGCGCCCTGCAGGATCTTTCGGAGGAGGGGCTGGCGCAGGTCTTCCGCACCCATCTCGGCGGCGACCACATCGTCGGCGTCGTAGGCGCGCTGCAGCTCGACGTGATGGCCTCGCGCGTCGCCGCCGAGTACAAGGTGACCATCGACTTCGAGCCGGCGCCCTACGCGACGGCGCGCTGGCTCGGCGGCGACCCGAAGCTGGTGAAGGCGTTCGTCGACGGCAATAAGTCCACCGTCGCCGACGATGTGGACGGCGACCCGGTCTACCTCGCGCGCAACGCCTGGGAGCTGAACTACGTGCGCGAGCGCAACCCCGACATCAAATTCCTCGAAACCAAGGAAATGCGCTGACGCCGCCCCGCACTGCGGCCCGGGCTGGGGCGGGTGGGGCGCCTCAGCTGAGGTCGACCACCACGTTCTTCACCTCGGTGTAGAATTCCAGGCCGTGCATGCCGAGCTCGCGGCCGATGCCGGAGCGCTTGTAGCCGCCAAACGGGGCGTAGACGCTGGTGCGCGATGCGCTCGGCAGCCCGTTGACCGCCACCATCCCGGTGCGCACGGCACGGGCGACGCGCAGCGCCACCGAAATGTCGCGCGACCACACCGAGCCGTTGAGGCCGTACTCGGAGGCGTTGGCGAGCGCGATCGCCTCCCCCTCCGTGTCGAACGGCGTCACGGTTGCGACCGGGCCGAAGATCTCGCGATGGAAGGCGGGATTGTCGGCCTCTGCCGCGAGGATGGTGGCGGGGTAGAAGGCGCCCGGTCCGTCGATGGCGGTGCCGCCCGTCACGAGGCGGGCGCCGGCGGCAAGCGCCTCCTCCACGGCGGCGTGGACGCCGGCGCGATGGGAAGCGGAGATCAGCGGGCCGAGGGTGGTCGCCGTGTCGTCGTAGGCGCCGGTGCGCACCGCCGCTGCCGCTTCGGCGAAGCGGGCGAGGAAGGTGTCGTAGAGCGGACGCTCCACCAGGAGGCGGGAGCGCGCCGAGCAGGACTGGCCGGCATTGCCGAAGGCGGAGCCGACGGCGCTCGCCACCGCGCGGTCGAGATCGGCGTCGGCGAAGACGATGTTGGCGTTCTTGCCGCCGAGCTCCAGGGCGACGCGCTTGATGGTGCCGGCGGCGAGGCGCATGACCTCCGCCCCGACGCGGGTCGACCCGGTGAAGGCGATGCCGTCGACGGCCGGATCCTCGGCGAGGGCGCGGCCGACCTCGGCCCCGCCGGGCAGCACCGAGAGGACGCCCGCGGGCACGCCCGCCTCGGCGACGACCTCGGCGAGGAGAAGCGCGGTGAGCGGCGTCGCGGGGGACGGCTTCAAGAGCGCGGTGCAGCCCGCCGCGAGCGCCGGGGCGACCTTCCACGACGCGCCGAGGAGGGGGAAGTTCCACGGCACGATCTGGGCGACCACGCCGAGCGGCTCGCGCAGCGTCATGTCGAGGAGGCCGCTGCCGAGGGGGATCGTCTCGCCGAAGAACTTGTCCATCGCGCCGGCGTAGTAGCGGAAGACCCCGGCCGCCCCCTCGATCTCGCGGCGGACGGCGGCGAGGGGTTTGCCGGCGTTCTGCGCCTCGAGGCGGGCGAACTCGTCGAGGCGGGCGAGGATCCCGTCGGCGACCGCGTCGAGCTGGGCGCCACGCTCGGCGGGGGCGCGGTGGGACCAGTCGCCGTCGTCGAAGGCGGTGCGGGCGGCGGCGATCGCGCACGCCACGTCGTGCGCACCCGCGAAGGACACCTCGGCGAGGTCGACGCCGGTCCAGGGATCGACCAGGCGGGTGGCCGCTTCGCCGGGCACGAAGGCGCCGGCGACGAAGGGGCTTGTGCGCATCTTCAGGCCGACGCCGCGACCGCCTGCATGCGGGCGTAGAGGTCGCGCGCCGCGGCGCCGGGGTCGGCGGCTCCGGTGATCAGCCGGCCGGCGATCGCGAAGCGCCGAGGCAGGGCGTCCGCGGTGGCGAAGGCGCCCTCGATGGTGCCGCCGAGGGAGCCGAAGCCGGTGAGGAAGGTGGTCGCCTCGGGCACGTTCTGCGCGATCCAGGCCGCCCAGCGCTTCACCTTCGCCGCGTCGTGGGCGGGCAGCACGAAGTGGTCGGCGCCGGCCGCCGCGGCGCGGACGAGGATGCGGTCGAGGGCATCGTCGACGAGATATCCCCCACCGGAGATGCCGTAGTCGGGGACTGGAATCTCGCCGCCGACGACGGGGGCGATCCCGGCCTTTACCGCTTCGCCCACGAAGGCGTCGACGGCGGTCGGGCCGGCGACGGGAAAGAGGATGAGCCCGTCGACCCCCGCCTCGGCGGCGAGGGCGGTGAACTTCTTCGCCATGTCCGGCATGTCCGGGCCGGCCTTCTGGTGATCGTAGAGGACGGGAAGGTCGCTGAGGTCGCGCAGCGCCTTCATGGAGGCCTTGAGGCCGACCCGAAGCACCGTGGTGAGGCCGAGCTTGTAGCCGGCGACGCCCTCCACGCCGGTGGTCGCCTTCACCACGCGCTCGAAGGCGGCGAGATCGTCGACGTCGAGCGCCGGCACGATGCCCATCTTCCCGGAAAACACTGTCGGCATCTTCTGTCCCTTTCGTTCGACGGGGACTCTAGCGATGCCGGCGCGGGGTCGGGTAGCGCCTGGCCCTTTCCAAACGATGAGGCCAGTTGGCAACGGGCGGCACCATGGACGCCTCGCCCCGCGCCCCTTGTCCCTCGCCCTTTGTTGGTGGCTCAGTGGACGACGCGGGCGGCGAGGCGGTCGAGCGCGTCTTCCAGGAGCACGGCGGGAAGGTCGCGGGCGATCAGGACCATGCGATTGTCGCGGCCCGCCTCGCGGGGGGCTGTGCCCGGCGAATAGACGAGCCCCTGAACGCCGTGGAGCACCACCGGCTCGGCGACGCCCTCCACCTGCAGGATGCCCTTGAGGCGCAGGAGGGCGGGGCCGAAGAGGTCGCTGGTATGGTCGAGCCAATCGTCGATGGCACAGCGGGAGAGGGCGCCGGGGAAGACGCGCGAGGCGGTGGCGATCTCGACCGCGTCGGACGGCACGGCGTGGCACCGCGGGGTGCGGTTGGGGCGGCGGGAAGGGACCGCACCCGGATCGAGCCAGACGAGCGCCGCGTCCGGCATCTCGGCGGCGACGAGGCGATCGGCCATCGGATTAAGTGCGGTGAGGGCGCTTTCGAGCGGCGCACGGCGATGCGTGGCGATGTCGGTCTTGGTGATGAGGAGACGATCGGCGAGCGCCACTTGCATCCGCCCCTCGACGTGATCGGCGAGGGTGTCGAGGGCGTGCACCGCGTCGACCACCGTCACCACGCCGGACATCGCGTAGTGGCGCACGAAGAGCGGATCGGCGACGAGGGCGTGGAGGATCGGTTCGGGGTCGGCGAGGCCGCTCGTCTCCACCACCACGCGCGAAAAGCCCATGCCGTCCTTGGCGCGCCGCCGCACGAGGTCGTTGAGGGTCCGGTTGAGCGAGCCGCGCAGGCGGCAGCAGATGCACCCCCCTTCGAGCATCACGACATCTTCTTCGCCCTTTTCGATCAGCGCATGGTCGAGACCCACGCTGCCCGCCTCGTTGATGACGACGGCGGTGTCGGCGAAGTCGGGGGAGCCGAGCAGCCGGTTGAGGAGGGTGGTCTTGCCGCTGCCGAGGAAGCCGGTGAGGAGGACGACGGGAGTTGGCGTCATAGGCCGATCCGTCGGGTGAGGAGGTCGAGGGCGGCGCCGACGGCCTGGAGGCGCACCGCATCGCGGCCCCCGGCGAAGACGTGGCGCTCGCCGAAGACGTCGCCGCCGCGCAACGCGGACGCGACGAAGACGGTGCCGACCGGATTTTGCGCGTTGCCCCCGCCGGGGCCCGCGTAGCCCGTGACGGCGACGGTGGCACCGGCGTCGCAATGGTCGAGAAGGCCGAGGGCGAGGGCCTCCGTCACCTCCGCGCTGACGGCGCCGTGGGCAGCCGAGATCGCGGCGGGAACGCCGAGCCCCGTCGCCTTGGCGCTCGCGTGGTAGAGCACGTAGCCGCGCTCGAAGATTTCGGACGCGCCGGACACCGAGGTGATGCAGGCGCTGACGAGACCCGACGTGACGGTCTCGGCGGTGGCGAGGCGGATGGTCTTCGCCCGTGCGGCGGCGAGCACGGCGGCGGCCTTCTCGAGGAGTTCGGCGGGGAAGAGGCTGTCGATGGAGGCGAGCGAGTTCGTCATCAAAAGGTGCCGTATTCGAAGAGGGCCAGTGTCGAGTTGGTTGGTGGGCCCCGTCGAAGTCAACATGGCCGGTCGCCTGGCTCCAATGCTTCGCGAGCGACTGGACCCTCCCGCTGGTCCCTTTGTTCGGACGCGATGCTGGACCCATGGCGCAGGCGCTTCTATCAAGACGCCTCGCACGCTTTGAGGGGACGCGAACCGTGCTCGTGACGCTCGATCGCTCGCTGTCGACCAGCCTTCAGGAGCAGCTCTTCGACGGCATCCGCCGGCAGATCCTCGACGGTCGGCTGAAGCCCGGCGCGGCGGTGCCGTCCTCGCGCAGCCTGGCGCAGGAATTGAAGGTCTCCCGCAATTCGGTGACCTTCGCCTACGAGCGGCTGATCGACGAAGGCTATCTGGTGACGCGCCCCATGGTGGGCACCTACGTCGCCTCGCTGTTGCCGGAAGAGGCGATGTCGACGGCCGAGGGCGCAGAGACGGTGCGACCGGAGCGACCCGCCGGCGACAAGCGCGCCCCGGCCGCCTTCAAGGGGCGCCAGCACGCGATCCTCAACACCAGCCGCATCCCCATCGACTTCTGGACCCAGCGCACCGATCCGCGCGCCTTTCCGCTGAAGACGTGGCGGCGGCTGGTGCTCCACGCCCTCGCGACGGCGGGCCACAACCTCACCGAATATGGCGACCCTTGCGGGCTGACGAGCCTGCGCAGCGCCATCGCCGAGCATGTGGCGAAGACGCGCGACATCCACGTGCGGCCGGAGCAGGTGGTGATCGTGGCGGGTGCCCAGCTCGCGCTCAACCTCGCGATGCGCGTGCTCGTGCGCGAGGGCGACGGGATGGTGGTGGAGAACCCGTGCAGCCAGGGCGCGGCCTATCTCTTCGAGAGCCTCGGGCTGCGGCTCCACCCGGTGGACGTCGACGCCGAAGGGCTCGTCACCGATGCGCTCGCCGGGGTCGACGCGGCGGCGGCCTACGTGATGCCCTCCCACCAGTTTCCGATGGGCGACACGCTGTCCCTGGCTCGGCGACGGGCGCTGATCGATTGGGCCGAGGCGAGCGGGGCCTACCTCATCGAGGACGACTACGACAGCGAGTTCCACTACGACGGGCCGCTGCTGCCGGCGCTGAAGGCGATGCGGCCGGAAGGGGTGATTTATCTCGGCACCTTCTCCAAGTCGCTGGGGGCGGGGCTGCGTACCGGCTACGCCATCGTGCCGGAGCACCTGACGCGGGCGGTGGCGGCGGCGAAGGCTCTCCTCGACAACGGCCAGGTGTGGCTGGAGCAGGCGGCGATCGCCGAGTTCGTCCACTCCGGCGGCTTCGTGCGGCATCTGCGGCGGGTGCGTCAGCGCTACCTGTCGCGGCGCAATGCGCTGGTCGCGGCGCTCAGGGGCCGGTTCGGCGCCGTCGACCTGAGGGGGACCTCGGGCGGCACCCATCTTTCGTGGCGCCTGCCGGCCGAGCTCGGGCCGGCCCATCGGGTGGAGGTGGAGGCGCGGCGCCGCAACATCGGCGTCTACACCGTTCCCTCCGGCGGCGGCCACGAATATGGCGGCTCGCGCTACGAGGACGGCTGGCTGCTCCTCGGCTACGCCTCTCTCAACGAGGAGCAGATCGAAGCCGGCATCGCCCGCCTCGCCGAGGTCATGGGGTGATGGATGGTGGCAAGCGATTCCGCCTGGCTATAAGGGGACGCGTTGCGACCGGACGATCGGCAGGAGGCGTGGCCACACCATGAGCGATGACTACTGGAACCCGATGGACCCCAAGGCGAAGGCCGAGGGATGGATTCGCGGTCCGGCGGAGCGGTGGGACGTGAAGGGCGCGTTTCGTGTCGGCTACCATACGTCGATCAACGGCACGATGAAGGTGCGGCGGCCGGCCACCATCGGGCGCTACTGCGCGATCGGCGACAATTGCCGCTTCATCGCGAGCGGGCACGAGACGCAGATCGTAAACCTTCAGGTGTGGCTGCAGCAGGAGGTGGGAGCCGTCAACGAGTCGCGGGGAAAGCGACCGATCGAGATCGGCCACAATGTGTGGATCGGGGACCAGGTGATCGTCTTGGCCGGCGTGACGATCGGCGACGGCGCGATCATCGGGGGTGGCGCCATCGTCACGCGCGACGTGGAGCCGTTCGCCATCGTCGCCGGAGCGCCGGCGACGATGAAGCGCTATCGCTTCCACGAGAACGTCCGTCGCTAGCTCGCCGCGCTCGCCTGGTGGCACTGGGACCCCGAGCGGCTGAAGCGGAACCGGGCGCTCTTCGAGGTCGTGATCCCCGAGGACGTCGATTTCGACCTTTCGACCTTGGTGCAGGATTGAAGCCGCAGCGCTCGGCGACCCACCGTCCGCTCCGGCAGTGACGGGCTCAGGGCGAGGAGCAAGGCGCCTCGGCGCACTGCGCTCAAGCAGCCCGAAGGGCGGTAGCGTCACCAAGCCGGCGCGTCGGAGCGGATGAAGGCCGAACCGGTGAGCCACGCGCTCAAGCGGCCCGAAGGGCGGTAGCGCCACCAAGCCGGCGCGCCGGGGCGGCCGAAGGCCGAACCGGTGAGCCCCGCGCTCAAGCGGCCCGAAGGGCGGTAGCGCCACCCAGCCGGCGCGCCGGGGCGGACGAAGGCCGAACCGGTGAGCCGCGCGCTCAAGCAGCCCGAAGGTCAGTAGCACCACCAAGCCGATGCGCCGGAGCGGGTGAAGGCCGGACCGGTGAGCTACGCGCTCAAGCAGCCCGAAGGGCGGTAGCGTCACCAAGCCGATGCGCCGGGGCGGGCGAAGGCCGAACCGGTGAGCCCCGCGCTCAAGCAGCCCGAAGGGCGGTAGCGTCACCAAGCCGGTGCGCCGGGGCGGGCGAAGGCCGAACCGGTGAGCCCCGCGCTCAAGCAGCCCGAAGGGCGGTAGCGTCACCAAGCCGGCGCGCCGGAGCGGATGAAGGCCGAACCGGTGAGCCACGCGCTCAAGCGGCCCGAAGGGCGGTAGCGCCACCAAGCCGGCGCGCCGGGGCGGACGAAGGCCGAACCGGTGAGCCCCGCGCTCAAGCAGCCCGAAGGTCAGTAGCACCACCAAGCCGATGCGCCGGAGCGGGTGAAGGCCGGACCGGTGAGCTACGCGCTCAAGCAGCCCGAAGGGCGGTAGCGTCACCAAGCCGATGCGCCGGGGCGGGCGAAGGCCGAACCGGTGAGCCCCGCGCTCAAGCAGCCCGAAGGGCGGTAGCGCCACCAAGCCGGTGCGCCGGGGCGGACGAAGGCCGAACCGGTGAGCCCCGCGCTCAAGCAGCCCGAAGGGCGGTAGCGCCACCAAGACGGCGCGCCGGAGCGGACGAAGGCCGAACCGGTGAGCCCCCCGCTCAAGCGGCCCGAAGGGCGGTAGCGCCACCAAGTCGGTGCGCCGGGGCGGACGAAGGCCGAACCGGTGAGCCGCGCGCTCAAGCAGCCCGAAGGGCGGTAGCGCCACCAAGCCGGCGCGCCGGGGCGGACGAAGGCCGAACCGGTGAGCCGCGCGCTCAAGCAGCCCGAAGGGCGGTAGCGCCACTAAGATGGTACGGGCGGCGGGACTCGAACCCGCACGGCTTTCGCCTCCGGATTTTAAGTCCGGTATGTCTACCATTCCATCACGCCCGCAGCGTTGAAATCGTTAAAGCTTTTGCTGTGCTTTCTCCGGGTTGCCGGCACGTCCGTCGGCTGCTTGTCTGATGCCATTCGGTAGCAGCGCGGGTGGCTTTCCGGCAAGGGTGTGGCGCATCGGCGGTTCCGGCGCTTTCGCGTGCCGGCCGAGCGGGTTATGGCGCTTCGGCCAAGGGGGAGCGAGGATGGTCAAGGCGCACGACTTCACGAGCCGCATCGTCTGGACCGGGAACCGCGGGGAGGGGACGGCGCACTATCGCGCCTACGACCGCACCTTCGATATCGCCGTGCCCGGCAAGGTGGTGATCCACTGCTCCAACGATCCGGCGCTCGGCGGGGATCCCGGGCGGATGAACCCCGAGGACCTCCTCCTCAGCGCCCTCTCGTCGTGCCACATGCTCTGGTACCTGCACCTTGCGAGTGACGCGGGACTGGTGGTGACGTCCTACATCGACACGCCCGTCGGCTACGGCGAGGCGGAAAGGAGCGGGGCGGGCCGCTTCGTCGGCGCCGAGCTGAGGCCGGAGATCGGCCTTGCCGCGGGCGCCGACCCTGCCCGTGCCGACGCGATCCACGGCAGGATCCACGACGTCTGCTTCATCGCGCGATCGGTGAACTTTCCGGTGCGCGTCGCGGCGCGCTACGTGGTGGCCGACGGCTGAGGCGAGGCGCCGAACAACAGGCCGAGATAGGAGCGTAGCAGGAGGATCTGCTCGGCGAGGACCGGGGGCTGGCCGAGCGCCTTCGACAGCACGATGCCGCCCTCCACGGTGTTGGAGATCATGTCGGCGAGGGCGCGCAGGTCGACCCTCTCGCGCGGCGGGTGGCGCTCGGCGATCTCGTCGAGCACGGCGAGGAAGCGGGCACGCCAGCCGAGAACGGCGGCGCGGTTCAGCTCGCGCACCTCGCGGTCGAACATGCGCTCCGAATAGCAGATGGTGGCGACGAGGCAGCCGGGGTGGCCGGCCGGAAGGTCCCGCATCATCTCCGCAAGGCCGGTAAGGCCGGCGAGAAAGCGCTCCAGCGGATCGTCCGACATGCCGGCCGCCGCGGCGAACACCTCGTCGAGCAGCGCCTCTTCGGTGTCGAGGTAGCGCTGGAGGAGGGCGCGGGCGAGGGCGTTCTTGTCGCGGAAGTGGTAGAAGAAGCCGCTCTTCGTCAGCTCCGCCTCGGCGATGATCTCCTCGATGGAGGTGGCGCCGAAGCCTTTGGCGAGGACGCTCGCCTCGGCGATGTCGAGAATGCGCTCGCGCGTCGACTGCCCCCTGCGCTGCGTCGCCCTGACCGTCATGTCTCGCGTCTCCTCCCTTGGGTGCCCGACCCTACCACGAGTCCACTTTTGTGCCGGCTCGCCCGCCCCACCTCGCACGACAGTTCAACGAGGTGTCTTCATGACCAAGCATGCCGACATTCCACCGCGCCGTCCGGGTCTCCTGTGGCTGACCGAAGGCGGCATCGAGACCGAGATCATGTACAAGTGGGGCTACGAGCTGCCGCACTTCGCGATGTTTCCGCTGTTGGAGCGGGCTGCGCCGCGCGAGGCGATCCGCGGCATCTACCGCCGCTATCTCGACGTCGCCGCCCGGCATGGGATGGCCGCCCTCGTCGGCGGCTTCGACTATCGGGCGAGCCCCGACTGGGGTGATCTGCTCGGCTACTCGGCGGCGGCGCTGGCGGATGCGAACATCGGCGCGATCCGGTTCCTGCAGGAGATGGCGGCCGAGTATCGCGGCGATATCCCCGACGCCCGGATCGTCGGCTATGTTGGCCCTCGCGGCGACGCCTATCGCCTCAACCGCACCATAGGCGAGGACGAGGCGGCCGACTATCACGCGGTGCAGCTCGCCACCTTGCGCAAGGCGGGAGTGGATCTCGCCTGGGCGGTGACCTTCAACAACCCCGCCGAGGCGAAGGGCGTGGTGCGGGCCGCCCAGACGGAGGGGGTGCCGCTGGCGCTCTCCTTCTCGCTCGCCTCGAACTCGCGGCTCGCGTCCGGACGCACCCTGTCGGAGGCGATCGCGGAGGTCGACGCGGCAAGCGGCGCCTACCCGGCGTTCTATGCGCTCAACTGCTCCCATCCGATGGAGTTCGAGCCCGCGCTCGCCCCCGGCCCGGCGATGGAGCGATTGCGCTCGATCCGTCCCAACGCGGCGAAGATGGACAAGATCGCCCTCTGTAAGCTCGGCCGTCTCGAAGAAGGCGACCCCGTGGAGCTCGGCGAGCAGATGGCCGACGTCGCGCGGCGCTACCCGAATCTCGACATCTGGGGCGGCTGCTGCGGCACCTGCGAGACGCATCTGGAGGAGATCGCCCGGCGTCTCCAGCCGGCGCGCGAGGCGGCTTAGGCGCGGGAGATCGCGGCGCGCGGCGGGCGCGACGATCGGGCCAACCGCCGTGAAACGTTACATTGACAACGTTCAAGCCCCCACCTACCGTACCCGCGGGATAGGAAACGCCGTGACGAAAGCGCAGAAGCGGGACCGGAGTCACTCCTCAACCCGCCGCGCCCAACACGACGCGCCCGGCGCTCTCGCCGGGGTCACGCCGAAGGGGTTCGCCGCACGATCGGCGTGCGGCGAACCTTGAGAGAGGGCGCGTTTCCCCATCGATGGAGCTTGCCGGGACCGGTGGGGGAGCACGGATCGACCGCCACGCGAGGGACGACTGAGGCGCTGCCGTGCTGCAGCGCCCGATCGCGACCGTCCTGCGATCCCCACACAGCGCCGGCGGGCCCCGACCGCGCCTTCACCCACTGAGGACCTGATATGGACGGATTGACCCGCCAGACCGCCGCGTTCGCCGTCTGCCGGCCACTCGGCGGCGTGCCCGAGGCGGCGCTTCAGGCGGCGCGGATCGGCATCACCGACTGCGTGGGCGTGATGATTGCCGGCGCCGACGAGCCGGCCGCCGCCATCGCCGCGCGCATGGTCGAGACGTCCACAAACAACAGCGGGGCGCCGGCGATCCCCTCGGGCCGCAACCTCACCGCCACCAACGCGGCCTTCGTCAACGGCGTCGCGGGCCACGCCCTCGACTATGACGACGTCGCGATGGACGGCCACCCCTCCACCGTCCTCGCGCCGGCGATCCTCGCCGAGGGGTGGGCGCTCGGCGCCTCCGGCCGCGAGGCGCTGGAGGCCTACGTGGTGGGCTACGAGATCTGGGCGCTTCTGCGGGAGCTGGAGCCGGGCCAGCTCCACGACCGCGGCTTTCATCCGACGGCTGCCTGGGGCGCCGTGGCGGCCGCCGCGGCGTGCGCGCGTCTCAACGGGCTCGGCGACGATCAGGCCGCGCATGCGATCGCCATCGCCGCCTCGCTGGCGGCGGGCCTCGTCGCGAATTTCGGCACCATGACGAAGCCGCTTCATGCGGGCCGCGCCGCCGAAGCGGGCGTGCTCGCCGCCCGTCTCGCCAAGGAGGGCTTCACCGGCGCCACCGACGCGCTGGAGCACCGCACCGGCTTCATGCGCGCCCACTCGCCCTCCGGCGCGCCCGATCTTTCCGATCGCGACCACGCGCTCGGTGCCTCCTGGCGGCTGCCGGACCTCGGCGTCAGCGTGAAGCGGTATCCGCTCTGCTACTCGACCCATCGCGCCATCGACGCGATGCTCGACATCGTGCTCGAGAACGACCTCGGCCCCGACGAGGTGGAGGCGGTGCACGTCCACACCGGCGAGACGCAGATGGGGATGCTGCGCAACCATCGCCCGACGACCGGGCTGGAAGCGAAGTTCTCGATGGAGTTCGCGATGGCCTCGGCGCTCGTCGCGCGGCGCGTCGGCCTGTCCGAGCTCACCGACCGATTCGTGCGCCGGCCCGAGGTGCTCGCGGCGATGGAGAAGGTGAGCTTCTCGACGACGGCCGAGGTGGTTCCCGGCACCCCCTTCGCGCCGAGCGACCGGGTGAGCGTCACCGCGCGGGGCCGCCGGATCGACAGTCCGCCGGTGGAGTATGCCAAGGGCAGCTGGGAGCGCCGCCTCACCGACGACGAGCTGCGCGAGAAGTTTCTCGACTGCGCGCGCCGGCGGCTGGAGCCCGCGGCGGCGGGTGCCCTCTACGACGCGCTCCTCGGCCTCGGCGACCTCGCCTCGCTGCGCGATCTGCCGCTGACCCCGCCCAACTAGCTTTGGCGGGGTGGGGCGAGGGAGGCGCGCTCCACGAATTCGGCGGGCAGGAGGACGTGCTCCGGCGGCGTGTCACGCTCCCCGCCGATGCGGCGCAGTAGGAGGAGGGCGGCGGTGCGGCCGGTCTCGGCCATGTCCCACCGCTCCACCGAGATCGGCGGGGTGTGGAGCTCGGCGAGCTCCGAATCGCCGGAGCCGACCACGGAGATGTCGTCCGGGATCGACAGGCCGCGCACGCGGATCGCCCGCAGGACGCCGGGCAGCATGTCGATGCCGCCGGAGATGAGGGCGGTCGGCGGGGCGGCGCTCGCAAGGAGCGAGGAGGCGTTGCGGAACCCCTCGGCGGCGAGGAAGCCGGTGCCGCGCACGAGGCTCTCGTCCACCGCGAGGCCGGCCCTTTGAAACGCGCGCCGGTAGCCGCGGATGCGCTCGGCGGCCGGGAAGAGCAGCGGATTGCCGGTGAGGATCGCGATGCGGCGGTGGCCGAGGTCGAGGAGGCGGCTCGTCGCGCGGTCGATGGAGCCCGCATGGTCCGCCGCCACGGCGTCCGCCCACTCCGGCTCGTTGCGATCGAAGAGCACGATGGGCGCGCCGAACCCTCTGAGGAGCTTTTCGTAGGCGGGGTCGACGGGGGTGTAGGGGCCGAGGAGCATGCCGTCGGACTGGAGGCGCCCGAAGCGGTGAATCAGCTCCTCCTCGCGGGCGCGGCGGCCCTCCGAGTTGGAGATCACCAGGGAGTAACCCGCCTGGTCGAGCTCGTCGTGGGCCGCGCGCACGAAGGCGGCGAGCGCGGGAATGTTGATCTCGCGGATGATGCAGCCGACGAGCTGGGTGGAGCGGCGGCGCATCGACTGGGCGACGGCGTTGGGCTGATAGTCGAGCCGGTCGATCGCCGAGAGCACCGCGCTGCGGATCTCGGGTCGCACCGTGGCCTTGTTGTTGATCACGCGCGAGGCGGTGCCGACCGAGACGCCGGCCGCTTCGGCGACGTCCTTGATCGTGATGCGTCCGACCGTCTTGCGCATTCCGTCTCCATCCGCTCCGAGGGCAGGCCTTCAATAGGGTGCGCCGGCCGCGGCGCAAGAGAATTCACAACGTTTCATGATGCCTACATGCAAATTCGACGCCTGGTATCTCCTGGTTCTCGACAGTTTCGGCGAATGACTCGGAACGAGTTCGACGAATGATGAAACGTTACATTGACCCGGTCGCGGCAGCCACTCTAGGGTCCGGCCAAGAATGAGAAGAGGACCGGGATGGACGCCAACAAGCCGCTCGACGGGATCACCGTCGTGGAACTCGGCCACAGCGTGGCCGCGCCCTACGCGGGGATGATCCTCGCCGATCTCGGGGCGCGGGTGATCAAGGTGGAGAACCCCGGCAAGGGGGACTATGCGCGCGGCTGGGGGCCGCCCTTCTGGGGCGAGACGGCGTCCGCCTTCGCCGCCCTCAACCGGGGCAAGGAGGGGATCACCATCAACCTCGCGGACCCGGTCGACGCGGCACGCCTGCGCCGCCTGATCGCCGAGGAGGCGGACGGGGTCATCCAGAATTTGCGTCCGGGCACGCTGGAGCGGCACGGTTTCGACGTCGCGGCGATGCTGCGCGACAAGCCCTCCCTCGTCTGGTGCGATCTCGGCGCGTTCGGCTCCGTCGGCCCGCTCGCGGCGAAGCCCGGCTACGACCCGCTCGCCCAGGCGACCTCGGGCATCATGAGCGTGACCGGGGAGGCGGGGCGGCCGCCGGTGCGCGTCGGCGTCTCGCTGATCGACATGGGCTCGGGCATGTGGAGCGTCATCGGCATGCTCGCCGCCTTCTTCGCCCGCGAGCGATCGGGCGAGGGGGCGCGCGTCTCCACCTCGCTGTTCGAGACCGGGCTCGCCTGGATGACGCTGCCGCTCGCCGGCTACGAGGCCGATGGCGAGGTCCGCCGGCCCTATGGCTCCGGCGCCGCCGAGATCTGCCCCTATCAGGCGTTCCAGACGCGCGGCGGGTGGATGATGATCGCCGCCGGCAACGATGCCCTCTTCGCCAAGCTCTGCCGCGTCCTCGGGCTCGACCTCGCCGAGGATCCGCGCTTCCTCACCAACGCCGACCGGGTGCGCAACCGCGAGATCCTCGTCCCGCTCGTGGCGGAGGCCGTCGCGGCGCAGGAATTCGACGCGCTTGCCGGAGCGCTCGACGCGGTCGGCGTCCCCAACGCGCCGCTCTTGTCGGTCGACGCCGTGGCGCGCCACCAGCAGACCGAAGCACTGCAGATGGCCGTCGAGGCCGACGGGCTGCGCCTCATGGGCGTGCCGCTCACGATGGACGGGGCCCGCCCGCGCGCCACGAAGCCGGCGCCCGCCCTCGGCGAGCACGACGAAAGGATCAAGGCGTGACGCTGCCCATCCCCGAGCCGGTGACGAGTTTCGCGACGCTGACCCTTCGGACCCCGGCGCCCCACGTTCTCCTCGTGACGCTCCATCGGCCGGAGGCGCGCAACGCGCTCAACACCCAGATGGGCCTCGATCTGATGACGCTCTTCGAGCGCTTCCAGATCGCCGCCGACGGGGTGCGGGCGATCGTCCTCACCGGGGAGGGCGACAAGGCCTTCTGCGCCGGCGGCGACCTCAAGGAGCGGCGCGGCATGAGCGACGAGACGTGGCAGCAGCAGCACGCGATCTTCGAGCGGATGATGCGTGCGCTCCTCGCCTGTCCGATCCCCAAGATCGGCGCCGTCAACGGGGCGGCCTTCGGCGGCGGCTGCGAGATCGCGGCGGCCTGCGACTTCATCTATGCCGCACAGACGGCCCGCTTCGCACTGACCGAGGTGACGCTCGGCATCATGCCCGGCGCGGGCGGAACTCAGAACCTCGCCCGTGCCCTCGGCGCGCGGCGGGCCAAGGAGATCACCCTCACGGGCCTGCCCTTCAGCGCCGAGGACGCGGAGCGGTGGGGTCTCGTCAACCGCGTCTGCGCCCCGGAGCGACTGGTGGAGGAGGCCGTCGCCACCGCCACGCGGATCGCCGAGAACGCGCCGATCTCGGTGCGGCAGATCAAGCAATCCATCGATCGAGGGCTCGACATGGCGATCGGCGACGGCCTCGCCTTCGAGATCGAAGCCTACAACCGGATGGTCCCCACCGAGGACCGCCACGAGGGCGTCAACGCCTTCAACGAGAAGCGCAAGCCGAACTTCAGAGGACGCTGAAGCCGCGCACCGATCTGGCGGCAAGGCTTGCGCGGGGCTTGCCGCGCGTTGCCGGAATGCATCGGGGTCGCGGGTCGGATGCGCATCCTGTGCGCGTATCTGGCCTAGCCGAGCCCCCTCGAGCGCCAGCGACCGGGCGGTTCGCGGCGCTCTCCGCCTGCCCGGTGGTCAATTGTGACAACCCACTTCATTTTGCGGCGAAGAGTTGTCATGAAGGGGCGCATGAAAGCGTTCATCTCGGCTCTTCGCGACGATCTACTGCTGCCCCTGATCCGGCGGCCGCCGCTTCTGCAGGTGGCGGCCTTGTGCCTGCGCGAGGGGAAGGGGCGACCTGAGGTGCTGCTCGTGACGAGCCGCGGCACCGGACGCTGGATCCTGCCCAAAGGCTGGCCGATCAAGGGAACGGAAGGGCATGGCGCGGCGCTGCGCGAGGCGTGGGAGGAGGCGGGGGTGCTGCGCGCCCGGGCCGCTCCCGAGCCCGTGGGGCGCTACCGTGCCGTCAAGCGGCAAGACGCTGGCTACAGCATGCCGTGCGACGTCCTCGTCTACCGGGTGAGCGTGGAGGCGATGACGGACGACTTCCCCGAAAAGGGCGAACGGCGGCGGATCTGGGTCAGCCCGAAGAAGGCCGCGCAGATGGTCGTGGAAGCCGACCTCAAACGACTGCTCGCCTCGCTTTGAGAGCGGCGCGATCCGCCGCGAACCGGGCGCCGGCCGTGCCGCGCCCGGTCGCGACACCCTCACGACTGAGCGAAGGACCCCCGCGTGGCGATCGACGAGACCCGCACTCCCTTTCGTAAGCTCGACAAGGATCTGAGGCGCATCGGCCATGTCGAGTATGCGACGCAGGCCGTCGGGCGCCCGCTGATCGCACCGGCTCTCGGTCTCGCCTTCATCGTGTTCGCGGCGATGCTGTCGGCCCTCTTCCTCGGGCTCGACGACACGCCCTTCGTGGTGATCTGCGCCGCCGCCTTCGGCGCCTACATGGCCCTCAACATCGGTGCCAACGACGTCGCCAACAACATGGGCCCGGCGGTCGGAGCGCGCGTGCTGACGATGGGTGGCGCGCTGCTCGTCGCCGCCGTGTTCGAGAGCGCTGGCGCCCTCGTCGCCGGCGGCGACGTGGTGGAGACGATCTCGAAGAGCATCGTCGATCCCGCCGGCATCGCCTCCACCAGCGTCTTCGTGGGGGCGATGCTCGCCGCCCTCGTATCGTCGGCGATGTGGGTGAACCTTGCCACGGCGATCGGGGCGCCGGTGTCGACGACCCACGCCGTGGTGGGCGGGGTGATGGGGGCGGGCATCGCCGCGGCCGGCCTGTCGGCGGTGAGCTGGGGCACGATCGGGACGATCGCCGCGAGCTGGGTGATCTCGCCGGTCCTCGGCGGCGCCATCGCGGCGGCGATCCTCGCCTTCATCAACTGGCGGATCGTCAACCGGCCCGACATCCTCGGCGCCGCCCGGCGCTGGGTGCCGGTGCTGGTGGCGCTGATGGCGGGCGCCTTCGCCGCCTATCTCACGCTGAAGGGGCTGAAGAAGCTCGTTGCCGTCGACCTCAGCGGGGCGCTCCTCATCGGCGTGGCCGCGGGCTTGGCGGGCTATTTGCTGAGCGTGCCGGTGGTCCGGCGGCGGGCGCGCGGGCTCGAGAACCGCAAGCGCTCGCTGAAGACCCTCTTCGCGCTCCCGCTCATCCTGTCGGCGGCGCTCCTCTCCTTCGCCCACGGCGCCAACGACGTCGCCAACGCCGTCGGCCCGCTCGCCGCCGTGGTGCACGTCGCAAGCTCCGGCGACGTCACCGCCCAGGTGGCGATCCCCAAGTGGGTCATGGTCATCGGTGCGTTCGGCATCTCGGTCGGCCTGTTTCTCTTCGGTCCGCGCCTCATTCGCATGGTCGGCGACCAGATCACCAAGCTGAACCCCGTGCGGGCCTACTGCGTCGCCCTGTCGGCGGCGGTGACGGTGATCCTCGCCTCCACGCTGGGCTTGCCGGTGAGCTCCACCCACATCGCCGTCGGCGGCGTCTTCGGCGTGGGCTTCTACCGCGAGTGGGACGAGGGGCGGCGCGTGCGCCGTGCCGACGGCGGCCGCAAGGCGGGCAAGCGGCACGGGGTGGAAGAGCGCAAGCGTCGCAAGCTGGTGCGGCGGTCCCACTTCATGACCATCGTCGCGGCCTGGGTGGTGACGGTGCCCGCCTCGGCGCTTCTGTCCGCCCTCATTTACCTTGCAATTCGCCTCGCCCTGAGCTGATGCGGCGGCCGCCGCGGCGGAAGGTGACGACGCGGTAGAGATAGAGGGCGATGATGGCGGCGAGGAAGAGGTTCGTGCCGACATTCATCCACTCCGACACGAGCTTGTGCTGGGAGCCGAGCGCGTAGCCCGCGACGGCGAGTGCCGCGCAGAAGAGCACCGAGCCGACGGTGGTGAAGGCGAGAAAGCGTGGCGTTCCCATGTGGGCGATGCCGGCCGGGATCGAGATCAGCGTGCGGATCGTCGGCACGAGACGGCCGATCAGCACGGCGCGCTCCTGGTTGCGCGCGAACCACGCGCTCGCCCGGTGGATGTCCTGCGGCTCGATGGTGAGCCAGCGGCCCCAGCGCGCGGTGGCCCGCTCCACGCGGGCGAGGCCGAGGCGTTTGCCGACGAGGTACCAGAAGTAGGCGCCGCCCACCGAGCCGGCCGAGCCCGCAACGATGACGGCGACGAGGTTGAGCCCGCCGGAGCCGGCCGAGTAGCCCGCGACGGGCATGATCACCTCCGACGGGATCGGGGGAAAGACGTTTTCGACCAGCATCAGGATGGCGATGCCGAGATAGCCGGTTCGTTCCACCAGCGCCGTGATCCAGTCGAACATGACTCTCCTCGTCTCGTTGTCAGGGCATAACGCCGAGGCGAGGTCCGCGGTTGAAGTATGGCCAAAATCAAATGTTGCCGACATGACAGTGGCCGCGCGCCTCCATAGATCCTTCCCCGAAATCGTTGGATGGAGGGGACGACCATGAGCATGAAGACAATCGCCGCAGCCGCCGTCCTCGCGGGGCTCGGCGCGCCGCTCGCGCTGGCGCAGGAGGCCTCGCCCTCGCGGATCGGCATGGGCGCGGCCGTCGCGGCGGCGCTCGCCGAGGTGCCCGGGGGCGTCCTCGAGGCGGAGCTCGAGCGGGAGCGCGGCGGGCTCGTCTACGAGATCGAGATCGCCGGCACGGAGACGCTCCACGAGGTGGTGGTGGACGCTGCGACGGGCAAGGTGGTGTCGGCCGAAACGCGCGCCATCGAGGGGATGTGGCGGGGCTGGTTCGCCTCCGAGCGCTTCGAGGCGGCGCGCGGCGCGAGCGGTCGGCTGGCGCAGTTCATCGCTGCCGCCGAGGAGCGGGGCGGCGGCAGCGCGAAGGAGCTCTCCCTCGACGAGGAGAACGGTCGCCTCTACTACGAATTCGAGCTTCTCGCCCCGACCGGGGAGGTGGACGTCGCCGTCGATCTCGCGACCGGCGAGGTGCTCCTCGGCGACGTCGACTGAGGCGGTCGCGTCGGCTCGCGAAGCGCACCTGGGAGAACCGCATGCGCCTGCTCCTCGTGGAGGACGACCGCCGGGTCGCCGCCCACATCGCCAAGGGCCTCGGCGAGGCGGGTCACACCGTCGACGTCGTGGGGGACGGGCGCGAGGGTCTCTACCGCACGGCCGGGGAGAGCTACGACGCGGTGATCCTCGACCGCATGCTGCCCGAGGTCGACGGGCTCACCATCCTGCGCACCATGCGGGCGGCGGGAAACACGACGCCGGTCGTGATCCTCAGCGCCCTCGGCGAGGTCGACGAGCGCGTGACCGGCCTCAAGGCGGGCGGCGACGACTATCTCGTCAAGCCGTTCGCGATGTCGGAGCTGATCGCCCGGCTCGAGGTACAGGTGCGCCGCACCGCGCCGGCGGGCGAACGGATGCGGCTCGAGTTCGCCGACCTCGCCCTCGACCTTGCGACGCGCGAGGCGCGGCGGGGTGGTCGGCGCATCGACCTCACGCCGCGCGAGTTCCTGATCCTCGAATATATGATGCGCCACGCCCGCCAGGTGGTGACGCGCTCGATGCTGCTGGAGAGGGTGTGGAACTACCAGTTCGACCCGCAGACGAACATCATCGACCAGCACATGAGCCGCCTGCGCCAGAAGGTGGATCACCTCGGCGAGAGGCAGCTCATCCAGACCGTGCGCGGCGCGGGCTACGCCTTGCGCGAGGAGGATTGACCGCTTGCCGCGGATCCTCCGGAGCCTCACCTTCCGCCTGGCGCTGCTCTATCTGGCCCTCTTCACCCTGTCGATCGCGGGCCTTCTCGCCCTCGTCTGGTGGTTCGCGGTCTTGGAGCCGCTGCGCCTGGTGCGCGAGAGCGTGGCGGCCGAGGCGGTCGCCCTCGCCGCGTTCTACGACCCCGCCGATCCGGGGCCGCTGGTGGATCGCCTCGCCCTGCGCGGCGAGACGCCGGGTGAGCATCACGGTCTCCATGCGCTGGTGTCGGCCGACGGGCGCATCCTCGCCGCCAACATGACGCGCTGGCCGGCGCGCGGGAACGGCGATTGGCTGCAGTTCGAGCTCGACGAGTTCGAGATGCCCGACGGCCGGGAGCGCGAGGTGCTCGCCTACGATGTCGGTTTGCCGGACGGAGCGCGTCTCCTCGTGGGGCGCGACATCGAGGAGCTCGACGATCGGGAGGAGCTGATCGCCAACGCCGTCGGCTGGGGCTCCGCGGCGGCGCTTCTCTTTGGTCTCCTCGGCGGCATCCTGATGAGCCTCGTCGTGGCGCGGCGCATCGAGGCGGTGAGCCGAACCGCCCGCCGGGTGATGTCGGGCGACCTTTCCGGGCGCGTCGCGGTGCGCGGCACGGGCGACGATTTCGACCGGCTCGGCGAGACGCTCAACGCGATGCTCGCCCGCATCGAGGAGCTGGTGGAGGCGGTGAGCCGCGTCTCCGACCAGATCGCCCACGAGCTGCGCACGCCGCTGACGCGGCTCCACGCCGATCTCGAGGATCTCGCCGCGGCGGCCGACACGCCGGAGCGGCGCCTCCTCGCCGAACAGGCGCTGCGCGAGGCGGTGGAGCTTCAGGCGACGTTCGACGCCCTTCTGCGCATCGCCCGCATCGAGACCGGCCGCCATGGCAACCAGAGCGAGCGGGTTGACCTCACCGTGCTGCTGTCCGACGCAGCCGACCTCTATGGGCCGGCCGCCGAGGCGCGGGCGCAGCGGATCACCTGCCACATCGAGACTGGCCTTGTCGTGCAGGGCGACCGCAACCTCCTCTTCCAGGCCGTGTCGAACCTCCTCGACAACGCCATCAAGTACGGCCCGGGCGGCGGCGTCGTGGAGCTCCACGGGCGGCGCTCCGGCGAAGCGGTCGAGGTCGGCGTGCGCGACCATGGGGCGGGCATTCCCGTCGCGGAGCGGGGGCGGGTGACGGAGCGCTTCTACCGCGTGCCGGGCGGTGGAGCCGACGGGGTGGGGCTCGGCCTCTCCCTCGTCGCCGCGGTCGCCAAGCGTCACGGCGCCCGCCTCGCGCTCGAGGACGCGGCCCCCGGCCTCAGAGCGAGCCTGCGCCTGCCGGCCGCCCGCACCGGCCGGAGCTAGAGTGCGTTCGGAAAGAGTGGAGCCGGTTTTCCGCTCGGAACGCGCGCAGAAGGGGACGCTGGAGCCGCTTCGGCGTGCGCGGGTTCATCGAGCCGGCTCTAGCCGCGCAGCTCCAGATTGTTGCCCTCGCTGTCCTTCAGATAGACCGACGTCGCCTCGCCGGTCGCGCCGTAGCGCACGCCGACGTCGCCCACCGGGACGCCGTGGGCCTTCAGATGGGCGATCACCCTATCGGCATCGAAGTCGGCGAGACGCAGGCAGAGGTGATCCATGTTGTGGCCCTCCGCGCCGGGGGCGGCACCACCCTTCCTGCCGAGCACGCCGTCCACCGCCACGAGGTCGATCAGCGCGTCGCCGGCCCGCAGGTGCATCATGCCGAGATCGTCGCGCCGTCGCGCGAGCGGCAGGCCCAGGATCCCCGTGTAGAAGGCGAGGGCCCGGTCCATGTCGAGAACGCGCAGCACCACGTGGTCGATGCCCGCGACGCCGAGGCCCTTGTCGGTCGCTGCCGTCGTCATCATCGTCCTCCCATGCCGTTGCCGCCTCGCTCTGATCTACCAGTCGATGGGGCCGGGGTGGTAGTCGCGCGTCACGGGGACGAGCGCAATTCGGCGGCGGAGCGTGGGGTCGGCGCCATTGACGGCCGCGGCCGGTGCGCGGCAGGGTCCGCCCGCATCCTGCCCGCCATGCCTGAGGACCGATGGACGACATCCCGAGCGCTCCGAGCGACGACGACTTCGTGGCTCCGACCACCGACCGGTGGCAGACGATCCTGCCGGCCGACCACCCGGCCGGCGCCGCCAAGCCGCCCTATCGCTACACCTATCCGGCTCGCCTTCTCGACGGGCGCGTTTTGGAATTGCCGTTGCGGCGGCTGCCGGACGGGGAGCGCGCCGTCGCCTCGCTGATCGCGAACCACGCGAGCTTCACCGTGGCGGCCGCCCTCGCCGACACGATGGCGAGCCTCGCCGGCGACGCGGAGGTGGTGGTGGGAATGCCGACGCTGGGTCTGGTGTTCGCGCCGCTCGTCGCCGAGCGCCTCGGCCATCCGAACTACATCCCGCTCGGCTACTCGCAGAAATTCTGGTACCGCGAGGCCCTGTCGGAACCCGTCCGCTCGGTGACGACGCCCGGCGCGGGCAAGCGCGTCTTCATCGATCCCAATCTGTTGCCGCGGCTCGAAGGCAGGCGCGTGGTGCTCGTCGACGACGCCGTGTCGAGCGGCACCACCATGGTGGCGGTGATGCGCCTTCTCGCCCGCCTCGGCGCCCGGCCGCAGAAGATCGTCGTCGCGATGCGCCAGGGCGTCCTGTGGCGCGCGGCGCTGAAGGCGGACGCCGCGCTCGTCACCGGCGTCTTCGCCGGGCCGCTGTTTCGGCGCGTCCCCGGAGGCTGGGCGCCCATCGAGGGGACGATGGACGCCTGACCTTCAGGCGGCGCGCCGCTCGGCGGCGGGCGCCGGTGCCGCGGCCGGCGCGCCGTGCGCCACGCGCTGCTCGTGTGCATGCCGCACCAGCGCGGCGAAGCGGTAGATGCCGTGCACGAACTTCGAGTAGGGCAGGCTGACGAAGAGGGCGAACACCACGCCGAGATGGAGCGCGAGGGTGATGCCCATGAGGGGCGTCGCGCGCAGGACGAGGAGGAGGAGCCCCGTCGCGCTCGTCGCCACCAGCATGATGATGAAGGCGGTGCCCATGTCGCGCGCGCTGCCGTCGGCGTTGGCGGAGGTGATGGCGGGATCGCGCTCGCGGCGCGTGGCGAGGAGGCCGAGCGGGCCGACGATGAGGCCGATGCCGCCGAGAACACCGAGGATCACCACCGGGTGCCAATAAGGGTAGGGGGCCTCGACCCCGGCATAGTGGTAGAGCGTGCCCGCCCCCGTCGCCGCGAAGCAGAGCAGGAAGCCGTAGAAGGTGAAGTGATGGTAGAGGCGGCGCCGGTCGCTCGGCCGCTCGCTCTCGTGCATGCAGCCCATGCCGCCGCCGTCGAGATAGCGCAGCGTCGCCGCGTCGTGCATCGCCCGGGCGACGGAGATCGCCGACAGCCCCTCGATGGGCCCGGCGGCGCGCCAGAAGGTGACGAGGCTCATCACGCTCGCGACGATCGCATAGAGGAAGGCGGCGCCGAAGAGGCCCACCATGCCGTAGTGGGGCATGATCTTGTAGAAGGCGCCTTCGCCGACGTGCACGCCGAACAGCACCTGCGGGTCCTTCCACGCCATGAAGCCGCCGATGAAGAGGGCGACGAAGAGCGCGGCCCCCACCGTCAGCCAGACGCCGTTGCGGGCGAACACGGGGGCGAGGGCGCGCGGCCAGGCGTAGCGGGCGTAGCTTTCCTCGCGCAGCTCGGCCATCGCCACCGGCACGTTGATGGCGATCTCGTGCGGCGGCGCGTACTGGCAGTCGTAGAAGCAGGCGCCGCAGTTGTGGCAGAGGTTGGAGAGATAATCGAGCTCGCCCGGGGTGAAGACGCGGCGCAGCTCCATCGCCGGAAACACCGCGCACAGCCCCTCGCAATAGCGACAGGCGTTGCAGAAATTCATCTGCCGGTCGACCTCGGCGAGGTTGGGCGAGGCGAAGGCGTCAGTTGCGGACATAGGTCGAGACTCCCTGGCCTGCGATGCGGCCGAACACCGAGCCGATGGTCATGCCGATGCCCGCGAGGTAGCCCTCGCCGAGGATGTTGCCGGCCATGATCTCGCCGGCGGCGAACATGTTGGGTGAGACGGCACCGTCGGCGAAGAGCATGTGCCCTTCGCGGTCGACGCGGATGCCGAGGTAGGTGAAGGTGATGCCCGGCCGGAGCGAGTAGGCGTAGAAGGGCGGGGTGTCGATCGGGCGCGCCCAGTGGGTCTTGGGCGGCGTCAGCCCTTCGGTGTGGCAGTCGTCGTGCACGGTGTGGTCGAAGTGGGAGCCGCGGCAGGCCGCGTTGAAGGTGGCGACGGTCTCGGCGACCTTCGTCGGATCGATGCCGATCTTCTGGCACAGCTCTTCGAGCGTGTCGGCCCGCTCCGGCGGGTAGACGGAGGGCATGAAGAGGTTGATCGACTTGGAATCGATCAGCACGTGCCCGACCTGGTCCGGCTGTGCCGCGACGAGGCGCCCCCAGATGGCGTAGCGCTTCGGCCAGAAGTCTTCGCCCTCGTCATAGAAGCGCTCGCCCTCGGCGTTGAGGACGATGCCGAAGGGCACGCAGTCGAGGCGGGTCACGATGCCGCCGTCGAACTTCGGCGCACGGCCGTCGATGGCGACGCAGTGGCACTGCTGCGGGTCGCCGATCTGGTCGAAGCCCTTGTCGATGAGGAGGCGCAGCACCGAGCCGGTGTTGTAGGGGGTGCCGCGGACGAGGAAGTTCTTGGCGGGCGGCCCCCAGGCGTCGGCGAGCCAGTCGAGATCCGCCTCGAAGCCGCCGGACGCCGCGACGAAGCCGCGCGCCTCCACCCGGTGCGTGCCGTCGCCGTCACGGATGGTGGCGCCGGTGAAGAAGCCGTCCTCCACGTCGATGTCGATGAGCTCGGTGTCGTAGCGGATGTCGATGCCGAGATCCTCGGCGGTGCGGTAGAGGGCGTTCAGCATCGAGCGCCCGCCGCCGAGGAAGAAGGCGTTGGTGCGCCCGAGCGACAAGGTGCCGCCGAGGGAGGGCTGGAAGCGCACGCCCTGGGCCCACAGGAAGTCCCACAGTTCCTTGGAGCGCTCCAGGGTGAGGGTGGCGAGCTCCTCGTTGGTGTTGCCCTTGGTGACGCGCTGCAGGTCGTCCCAGAACTCCTCGAAAGGATAGGGGCCGGTGAGGATGCCGTTCCCCTCGTCGTGGGCGACGCGCATGTTGCGGGTGTGGCGCGTGTTGCCGCCACGCCAGGCTTTCGGCGCCTTTTCCACCACGAGGACGCTGGCGCCGTTGCGGGCGGCGGTGATCGCGGCACACATCGCCGCGTTGCCGCCACCGGCGACCAGAACATCCACTTTAAGGGCCCCGGGCGGGGCAGTCGGGCGTTTCATGTCGGACACGTTCCGATCTTGTCGCTTCATAGGATACGAATGTATACATCGATGATCGACGCAAGGTCGAGCCCACTCGACAGCCTTAAGTCGTCAATCTTTGAGAGCGTTGGCGACGCGCTCGGCAAACACCATGGTTGTGGCCGTTCCGCCGAGATCGCGGGTGTGGGCCGCGGGGTCCGCGAGGGCGGCGTCGACGGCGCCTTCGATGGCTCCCGCCGCGTCCACCAGCGCGCTCGTGGCGTGCCGTTCTCCGAGCCAACGCAGAAGGAGGGCGGCCGATAGGATCAGCGCCGCGGGGTTGGCGATGCCCTCTCCCGCGATGTCGGGGGCCGAGCCGTGCACGGCCTGCGCCACGGCGTGGTCGCTGCCGGCGTTGAGGGCGGGGGCGAGGCCGAGCCCGCCGGCGAGCTCTCCCGCCTCGTCGGAGAGGATGTCGCCGAACATGTTGGTCGTCACCACCACGTCGAAGCGCGCGGCGTCGCGCACGAGGTGGGCGGCCATCGCGTCGACGATGACCTCTTCGAGCCGCACTTCGGGAAATTCGCTGGCGACGGCCCGGACCGCCTCGAGGAACAGCCCGTCGGACCGCTTTAGGACGTTCGCCTTGTGGACGGCGGTGACGAGGCCGCGCCGCCGTGCCGCCGCGCGGAACGCCTCGCGGGCGATTCGCGTCGACGCCTCCCGGGTGATCTTGCGCACGGCGAGCGCGACGTCCTCGGTGGCGAGGAATTCGGCCGAGCCGTCGAACATGTTGCGGTCGGCGTAGAAGCCCTCAGTGTTCTCGCGGTACATCACGAGATCGATCTCGGCCCGGCGCCGGGCGGCCGGAAGGCGGGCGACGGCGGGGCGGATGTTGGCGAAGAGGTCGAGGCTCTTGCGCACGATCGCGGATGGGTTCGGCTGACCCGCCGGGTAGGCGTAGGTGTCGACGGGCGCGAGAATCACCCCGTCCGCCGCCTTGATCGCCGCGGCGGTCTCGGCGGGGAAGGTGGAGCCGGTGGCGGCGAGCGCGGCGACGCCGACCGGGTGCTCGCTCAGCCGGAGGCCGAGGCCGAAGCGACGCTCCGCCGCAGCGACGACGTGCAGCGTAGCCGCGGTGATCTCCGGTCCGATGCCATCGCCAGAAAGCACCGCAAGACTGAGATCCATCGTCCGACTCCTCCGAAATATCGCCCTTTCACGTTGTCCGATTGACCGACCAACGTGTTCTGAGTTCAATTGCATACAGAGAAGGCGCCCACAAGCCGATCCCGACCGACGGTGTCGCGATCGCCGCGCCATCGGCCCAGAATCCATGAGGAAACACCCATGCTTCTCACCCAGATGTCCGAGTACGTCGCCAACGAGCGAACGCATGCGCTGTCCGACAAGACGATGCATCATGCCAAGCGTGCGGTGATCGACTGGTTCGCCGCGATGTATCCGGGCTCGATCCAGAACCCGACGCCGATGCTGCGGCGGGCGTTGAAGGACGAGCTCGGTCGCGGCCGCGCCGTGGTGTTCCCCGACGGCGAGATGGCGACGCCGCGCACCGCCGCCTTCATCAACGGGACGGCGTCGCACACCGCCGAGTTCGACGACATCCATCGCGATTCGGCCGTCCATCCCGGCTGTGCCACGGTGGCGGCGGCGCTGGTCTCCGCCCAGCACGCCGGCGTCGACGGCGACACCTTCCTGCGCGGCGTGATCGCGGGCTACGAGGTGTCGACCCGCATCGGTCTCGCCATGGGCCGCGAGCACTACGCGCTGTGGCACGCGACGGCGACCATCTCCACCTTCGGTGCCGCCGCCGCCTCCGCCCTCATCCTGGGTCTAACGGCGGAGCAGACGGCGCACGCCATCGCCACCTCCGCGACCATGGCGGCGGGGCTGCAGCAGGCGTTCCGCTCCGACGCGATGAGCAAGCCCATCCACGCTGGCCACGCGGCCGAAGCCGGCATCACCAGCGCCCTCGTCGCCCGCGAGGGGGTGACGGGCGCGCTCGACGTGCTCGACGGCCCCGTCGGCATGGGCGTCGCGATGAGCGGCAACGCGCACTGGGAGAAGGCCACCGCGGGGCTCGGCAGCGACTACATCATCGAGCGGATGACGTTCAAGAATCACGGCTGCTGCGGCCACACCTTCGCCGCCATCGACGGGGTGATGGTGCTGACGGCCAAGCACGGGCTGACCGCCGACAAGATCAAGAGCATCCACGTCGGCGGCTATAAGCCGACCTTCGACATCTGCAATCGGCCGGACCCGCAGACGCCCGTCGACCGCCGCTTCAGCGTCCAATACGTGGTGGCACACGGCGTCGTCTATGGCGGGGCGCGCCTCGCCGCCTTCACCCCGGAGCGGATGGCCGACCCGGTGCTGCGCTCGCTCGCCTCGCGGGTGACGGTGTCGCTCGATCCGGAGCTCGACGCCTTGTTCCCCGCCCAGCGCGCCGCCCGCGTCACCGTCGAGACGGTCGATGGGGAGACGTTCGAGTATCTCCAGCCGACGCGCAAGGGTGACCCGGACATGCCGCTCACCGACGAGGAGCTGTCGGAGAAGTATCGCGAGCTCGCCGGCTCGGTGCTCGGCGAGGAGCCGGCCGAGGTGCTGCTCGCCGCCCTCTGGGGGCTCGAGAAGCGCAAGAACATGGACCTGCCCGCCGCGGTGCGGGGCGAGGAGCGCCGCATCAGCGCCTGAGGCGGCCGCCGTCAAAAGAGAAGGCCCGGCGTGCGTGGCACGCCGGGCCTTTTTCGTGCGCGGGAGGTGCGCTCTCAGGCGGAGGCGCGCGCCGCTTTTCGCTTGTCGAAGAAGCCGCGGATCACGGGGAAGAGCAGCACCAGAACCGTCAGAGTCGCGATGATCAGCGAGATCGGGCGGGTGATGAAGACCGACCAGTCGTTCTGCGAGATCAGGATGGCGAGGCGCATGTTCTCCTCCGCCATCGGCCCCAGGATGAGGCCGAGCACGGCCGGGGCGAGGGGGAAGTCGAGCCGCTCCATGGCGTAGCCGAGCATGCCGAAGGCCAGCATCATGTAGAGGTCGAACATCGAGTTGTTGATCGAGTAGACGCCGACCGCCGTCAGCGCCGTGATGAGCGGCACCAGGAGCACGCGCGGCAGGCGCAGCACGTGGGCGAACACGCGCGTCCCGATCATTCCGCCGATGAAGATCAGGAGAAGCGAGGTCAGGAACATCTGGATCATGAAGCCGTAGACGACGTCCGGATGGTCGCGGAAGAGGCCGGGCCCCGGGCGCAGCCCGTGGATGAGGAGGCCGCCGAGGATCACCGCGGCGACCGAGCTTCCCGGAACGCCGAGGGTCAGCGCCGGCACCATCGCTGCCGAGTTGTCGGCGTTGTTGCCGCACTCGCCGGCGGCGACGCCCTCGGGCGAGCCCTCGCCGAACTCTTCCGGCGTGCGGGAGGCGCGCTTCGCCTCGTTGTAGCTGAGGAAGGCGGCGATGTTGCCGCCCGCGCCCGGCAGGAGGCCGACGAGGACGCCGATGAAGGACGAGCGCGCCCACGTCTTCCACAAGAGTCGCCAGTCGTCGAACATGCCGTGCTCGCTCTTCACCCGCAGCTTGGCGCGGCTGATGCCGGTCTTGACCGCTTCCTCGGCCATCGCGATCGCCGGCGGCACGGCATAGAGGCCGGTGAGGAGGACGACGATGTGGAAGCCGTCATAGAGCCCGGTCATGCCGAAGGTGAAGCGTTCGACGCCCGAGATCGTGTCGATGCCGACCGTGCCGACGAGGAGGCCGATACAGGCCGACAGGATGCCCTTGATGGGGTTCTTGCCGACGAACACGGCGATGGCGGAGAGGCCGAACACGCCGACCCAGAAATATTCCGCCGGACCGAACGCCAGCGTGACCCTTGCGAGCGGCGGGGCGAGGGTGATGAGCACGATGGCGCTCACCATGCCGCCGATGGCCGAGGAGACCACGGCGATCTGGAGCGCCCGTCCGGCCTGCCCCTTCTGGGCCATCGGATAGCCGTCGAAGGTGGTGACGATGGAGGCGGGGGTACCTGGAATGCGCAGCAGGACCGCCGGGATGGCGCCGCCGTACATGGCGCCGTTGTAGATGCCGGCCATCATGCCGAGACCCACCATGGGGTCGAGGCCGAAGGTGAGGGGGATGAGCACGGCGATGCCCATGGTGGCCGACAGGCCGGGCAGCGCGCCGATGGCGATCCCGAGTGCCGTGCCGCCGACCATCGCGAGGAGGTTCATCGGCGAGAAGACGTACGGCAGGGCGTGAAGCAGTTGGTCGATCACGACAGTCTCCGTGAGGAGCGGCCCGAGGGGCCGTCCCCGTCAGTAGATGAGGCCCTGCGGAAGCGGCCGATCGAAGATGAGGATGAAGATCACGTAGACGAGCGCGAGGAAGGCGATCGTCGTCAGCCCCAGCGTGCGGTAGTCGCGGAAGCCGAGGGCGAGCGACAGGAGCACGATCACGAGCAGCGTTGCGGTGAAGTAGCCGAGCTGGGAGATGGTGAAGAGGTAGAGCAGCATCGCCGCGACGGTGATCACGAAGTTCAGCGGATTGCGGAAGAAGGGCTGATGCAGCTTCGGATCGTCGGCGGCCTGCGGCGTGCGGCCGGCGATGGAGACGGTGCGCAGGAACATCATCACCGCGCCGATCGCCATCACCGCGGTGATCATGCGCGGGAAGATCATCGACTTGAAGGGGAGGGTGCCGGCGTAGAGGAACACGCCCGCGGCCACCGCGAATAGAATGACGGCGGCGATCCTGTCCTTGCCGTAGGTCATCGGATGGCCTCACGATGTGAGGCCGCGGCGACCGGATAGGCCTTGGCCGGGCTTGCCGGAAAGCAACTGTTGCGGCGCGGTGCCGCCATCGTCTGCGTCACGAGCGTTCGTCCTCCCTGTGAAAGCGCCGCACGTGCCGATCTTATCGTCGGCTCCAAGCCGTGCAGGCCTCGGACACTAGCTATGTATACTCTAGTCTACAAGGGGATCAGTCGCGGCATCCTCATGTGGAGGATCGCGACAATATCTCGAGGATGATCTCGGCCACGCGGTCGGCCGCTTCATACATCACCCAGTGGCCGGCCTCGGCGATGACGTACTGCTCGGCCTCCGGATGCACGCCCTTGAGGAGGGCCTCGCGCTCGGCATGCTGCGGGGCGACCACGTCGAGATCACCGTAGATCGCGGTCACCGGGGCGCTCACCTTGGGCAGCGTGGAGATGAGGGCCTCGGTGCGCGAGACCGGACGGCTCGGGGTGCGGGCGCGCGGCACGTTGAGGGTCTGCATCTTGACGGCGAGCGCGTCGATGTTCGCCGGATCGGCGAGCATCATCGCCGCGAGATTGGCCCGGTGGACCTCGGCGAGCTCGTCGGCGCTGGTGACGTCGCGCACGCGGCGCAGCGGCGGGCGCTCCATCACCGGCAACCCCCACCCCGGTGCGCCGAGCAGGAAGAGGCGCTCGCAGCGCTCGCCGAGGGCGGCGGCGAGGTAGGTCGAGATCACGCCGCCGAAGGAGAAGCCGGCGACCGCGACGGGCGCGTCGGTGCCGGTGATGATGTCGACGCCGGCCTTGACGGGGGCCGCGACGGCCGCGGCCGCCTCGCCGCCGCGCGTCGGGGTGCCGTCGGGAAGGGCGGCGGATTCGCCGAAGCCCGGGAGATCGGCGACGAGCAGCCTCCGGTGCCGCGCGAGCGTTGGAATCGGCAGGATCCAATGCAGCCACGAGCCGTGCCCGCCATGGAGGAGCACGAGGGGCGGCCCGTCGCCGAACACGCGCCAGACCATGCTCCCGTCGCCGCACGGGGTCTCCACCCGCTCCGATGCCGCCTCGACCACGGCGAGAACTTCGCTCGGATCGTGCGAGTCCCGCTGCTTCAGGATGGTTTCGGCGACGCTCAGCGGGTCAGTCAGCATCAAGGGGTCCTCGTGGTGGTGTGCGGCGGTCCGCGGGTCGTGAACGTACACCCGGTCCGGCTAGCGCGTCGGAGGGTGCAACGGAAGCTATGAGCCGACAATAGCGGCGCGCGAATGTATGCTGTTGTATTTGAGAGCGCCTCAAGGCTACTCTCCCGCCAAGCGGTCGCGAGGCCGTTGGCCAGATGGCCGGCCTGACGGCCGGCGCAAAGACGCGACACCACAACCGCGCTCATAGGGAGAGAGGCTCAATGAGATTCAAGTTCAAGACATCCGTCGCCGTCCTCGCGGCGTCCTTCGCTCTCGCGGCGGGCCCGGCGCTCGCCGAGTATCCGGAACGGGGCATCACGATGATCGTCGGCTACTCCGCCGGCGGCGGGACCGACGTGATGGCGCGCACCCTCGCGCCGTTCCTGGAGAAATATCTCGGCGGCAACGTCTCGGTGACGGTGGAGAACAAGCCCGGCGCCGGCGGCGAGCTGGGCTTCACCGCGATCGCCGAAGCCAAGCCCGACGGCTACACCATCGGGATGCTCAACATCCCGTCCTTCATCAACCCGATGATCCAGCGCGATCCCGACTACGACATCGACAGCTTCGCCCCCATCGGCAACATCGTGTCGGATGCGACGTCGCTCGTGGTGCGTACCGATTCGGAGTTCGAGACGCTCGAAGACTTCATCACCTACATCAAGGAGCATCCGGGCGCGGTGCCGGTCGGCAACTCCTCGCTCGGCGGCGCGACGCACACGAGCTTCCTGCGCTTCCTGAACCCCAATGATCTCGAAGTGACGCACGTGCCCTTCCCGGGCGCCGCGCCGAGCCGCACGGCGCTGCTCGGCGGCCACGTCGCCGCGAGCGTGATGGGCATCGGCGAGGCGGCGCCGCTCGCCGCCGAAGGGCAGCTGCGCATCCTCGCCACCATGCGCAAGGATCGCTGGTCCGAGGCGCCGGACGTGCCGACCTTCACCGAGCTCGGCTATCCGATCGTCGCCGGTTCCGACCGCGGCCTCGCCGCCCCGGCCGGCATCCCGGACGAGGCGCGCGACAAGCTCGCGGAAGCCGTGGCGAAGATCATGGACGATCCGGAGTTCCAGGAGGCGGCCCGCAAGCAGTCTCTGCCGCTGAACTATCTCGCCCCCGACGACTACGCCGCGCACATGAACGACACCTACACCCAAATGAAGGCGATCTGGGACAAGAACCCCTGGATCGAGCACTGATCGGTGTCTACCCGACCGGCGCGGATCGACCGCGCCGGTCACCCTTGTCCACGCGAGGCCATCCATGAACGACCGCCCTGACGCCGTGCTCCTCGACATCGCGGAGGGCGTCGCGACCGTGACGCTCAATCGCCCGGAGCGGCGCAACGCCATCGATGACGCCACCCGCCTCACGCTGATCGACACCTTGGAGCACATCAACGCCGACGAGAGCGTGCGCGCGGTGGTGCTGACCGGAGCGGGCAGCGCCTTTTGCGCCGGCGGCGACATCAAGGGCATGAAGGAGCGCATGGAGGCGCCCGTCGGCCGCGTCGGCTTCAACGGGTGGAAGCGGCAGAAGTCCACCCACCGCCTCATCATGACGGTTCACACCCTCGACAAGCCCACTATCGCCGCCGTCAACGGCGCGTCGTCGGGCCTCGGCTCCGATCTCGCCTTCGCCTGCGACTTCGTCATGGTGTCGGAGGCGGCGACCTTCGCCATGGCCTACCGCAAGCGCGGCCTCATTCCGGACGGGGGCGGCCTCTATTTCCTGCCGCGCCGGGTCGGCCTGCCGCGGGCCAAGGAGCTGATCTATTCCGCCCGCACCGTCGGGGCCGACGAGGCGCTGGCGATCGGCCTCGCCGACCGGCGCGCCGACGGGGACGTCGTCACCGCGGCCCGCGCCTGGGCCGGCGAGCTCGCCGAGGGCTCGATGATTGCCCTCGCGCTCGCCAAATCCATTCTCAACCGCGGGCCGGACCTGCCGGTGGAGCAGGTGCTGGCGCTGAGCTCGGAGGCGCAGGCGGTGTGCTACGCCACCGACGACCATCGCGACTCGGTGCGCGCCTTCCTCGACAAGAGCGCCCGCCGATGACCGCCTCGCCCGCCTTCGAGGGGCTGACGGTGGTCGAGCTCGCCCAGGGCGTCGCCGCTCCCTATTGCGGCATGATGCTCGCCCAGAACGGCGCCGACGTGATCAAGATCGAGCCCATCGGCTACGGCGACTGGAGCCGCGGCCTCGGCCGGCGCGAGGGTGATTTTTCCGCCGAATCGATCGTTCTCAACCGCGGCAAGCGCAGCCTGGCGCTCAACCTCAAGTCCGAGGAGGGCCAGCGCGCCGCGCTCGCTATCCTGGAGCGGGCCGACGTCGTCATCGAGAATTATAGGCCGGGTGTCACCACGCGGCTCGGCCTCGACTACGAGAGGGTGAAGGCGGTCAATCCGAGCGTCGTCTATGCCACCGTGACGGGCTTCGGCGAGAGCGGGCCGAACCGCGATCTCCCCGCCACCGACACGGTGATGCAGGGCTATACCGGCTTCATGTCGATCAACCGCGACGCGGCCGGCGTGCCGCGGCGGCTCAACATGCTCGCGATCGACGTGTCGACCGGCCTCTATCTGGCGCAAGCCGTCGCCACCGCCCTCTACCGTCGCGCGGTGAAGGGGGAGGGGGTGCACATCCGTACCAGCCTCCTCGAGTGCGCGATGGCCTTCCAGGAGTCGCGTATCGTCGCCGAGGTGTTCGACGGCGCGGCGGTGAAGCCGGTGGGCGCGCCCGTCGGCACCTTCCGCACCGCCGACGGTTATCTGAGCCTCAACGCACGCCGCGACAACCACTTCCGCGCCCTCACCGACATGCTCGGCCATCCCGAATGGCGGGAGGACGCGCGCTTTGCCTCCGAGCAGCAGCGCATCGTCAACGCGGCGGCGCTCAACGCGTTGGTCAAGCCCTTCATCGCCGCCGAGCCCACCCGTTATTGGCAGGAGAAGCTCGCCGACGCCGACATTCTCCACGCCAAGGTGCATGACTATCGCGAGCTGATGGAGGACCCGCAGGTCTGCCACATGGAGGCGATCGGCTGGGCGGAGATTCCGGGGATCGGCAAGCTGCCGGCGACGCGGCTGCCGGGTCTGCCGCGACCCTCGGAGCGGGCCGCGGCGGCCGCGACGCCGCCGCGCGTCGGCGAGGGAGGGCGCGCCGCTCTCGCCGATCTCGGCTTCACCCCCGAGAGGGTTGCAGCGCTCGAAGCGTGCGGCGCGGTCCGCTTCTGCGACTGAGCGGGATGTCGTCAGCTCTTCGTCGGCGTCGGCGGGCTGTGGCCCGGATCCTCGATCGGGGCGACCGGCGGCCGCCGGCGCAGCCGCAGGATCGCCACCGTGGAGCCGAAGATGATGAGCGAGCCGAGGAAGGTCCACACGTCCGGCAGCTCGGCGAACAGCAGGAAGCCGATGAACGCCGCGGCGGGAACGCGGACGAAGTCGATGGGCGTCACCACCGTCATGTCGCCGTGCTTGACGGCGAGGGAGGACATCAGCTGGCCCGCCGAGCCGGTGATCGCGATGGCGATGAGCCAGCCGAGCTGGATGAGGGTGGGCGTCTGCCAGGTGAGATAGGCCGGCAGCGCCAGCACGATGGTGCCGGTGAGGGCGAAATAGAGCAGGATGCGCTGCACCGGCTCGGTGGTGGTGAGGCGCTTGATGCAGACGAGGGCGAGGCTGGAGGAGGCCGCCGCCAGCACCGCGATGATCATCCCCGGGTGGATGCCGGATTGCGGCTGGGCGATGACGAGGACGCCGCCGAAGCCGGAGAAGGTGGCGATGCCGCCGATCCAGCCCACCACCTCGCCGAAGGCGAGGTAGGAGGTGAGCATCGACCACAGCGGCCGCGTGAAGGAGAGGGCGGTCGCGTCGGCGAGCGGCAGCACGGTGACGGCGTAGAAGCTGCCGGCCATCATGCCGAGGCCGAACACGGCGCGCATCAGATGGCCGAGGGGGCGGCGCGTCGCGAGCGCCCGCAGGCCGCCGCGCCAGATCAGCATCGGCCCGACCATCAGGCTGATCATCAGAACGCGCAGGAAGAGGATGACCGCGATGGGCAGCTCCTGGCCGAGGTGTTTGACCACCGCGGCCTGCAAGGTGAGCACGATGGCGCTCGCGAACATCCACAGCGCGCCCACCACGTTGGGGCCGAGCCGTTCGGCAAGGCCGCCTGTCGACGTCGCGGTCGCGCCCGCCGATTGGGGAATGGCAACCAAAGGGGACTCCCATGGGGCGACGTTCGCCCCTATTGTCCGGACAACATGATGAAAGAAGCAAATTCCCACTCACCTGTCCAGCCATGGGCCTTGCCGCAATGACCCTTTCGCCTCCCCTCGATCTCGGCGCGCCAGAGCGCTCGCTGGACGTCCCGACGCTGGTCGTCGCCCCCCTCGTCGACGCCGCCTACGCCTACGTGGAGCGCGGCTGTCGGGCGATCGACCATCGTAGCGGACGCGACGGCCTCGCCGCGCTCGACGCGGCGACGCGCGCCGAGGTGGAAGCGGTGATCACCAGCGGCATCGTCGGCTTTTCCGCCGCCGACATGGACCTTTTTCCACGGCTGAAGGTCGTCGCCTCGTTCAGCGTCGGTCACGAGAATATCGACCTCGAAGCGGCGGCGGAGCGGGGGATCCCCGTCACCAACGCCCCCGCGACCAACGGCGAGACGGTGGCCGACCACACAATCATGCTGATGCTGGCGGCGGCGCGGGCGCTGCCGGAAATGGACGCCGCGGTGCGCGCCGGGCGCTGGATGGACGCGCGCAAGCGCTACCGCCCCACCTTGTCCGGCGCCAACGTGGGGATTGCCGGGCTGGGGGCGATCGGCGGGGCGATCGCCTCGCGCGCCGCGGCCTTCGGCACGACGATCCGCTACACCGGGCGGACCGCGCGAGCCGAATCGCCCTACGACTTCGTGCCGGACCTCCTCTCCCTCGCCGAGGTGAGCGACTTTCTTGTCATGGCCGTGCCGGGGGGACCGGCGACGCGCCACATGGTGAGCGCCGCCGTGCTCGACGCGCTGGGGCCGTCGGGCGTCCTCGTCAATATCGGGCGCGGATCGGTGGTGGACAGCGCGGCGCTGGCCGTCGCCCTCGGCGAAGGCCGGATCGCCGCTGCCGGCCTCGACGTGGTCGATGGCGAGCCCGAGGTCCCCGACGTGCTTCTCGGCGCGCCCAACCTCGTCATGACGCCGCACATGGCGGGACGCTCGCCGATGGGGCTGCGGCTCCAGTGCGAGCGCGCCCTCGGCAGCATCGCCGCGGCGACGGAGGGGACGCCGCTCACCTACCGCGTCGGCTGAGGTTTGACAGCGCGGCCCGCGCACAGCAGCCTCGGCCCGGCCGCACCCGCGGACGGCCGGTGGAGATGGAGGGGCGGCGCGTGACGGATGTGTTCGGCGTGACGGGGCAGCAGCCGCGCTATTTGCGTATCGCGCAGGCGTTGGCGGCCGACATCGCGGACGGCCGCTATCCCGTCGGCGGCATGCTGCCCACCGAGGCCGAACTCTGCACCCAGTTCGGCGTCAGCCGCTCCACGGTGCGCGAGGCGCTGCGGCGCCTGCAGGAGCTCGGCCTCGTCTCGCGCACCCAAGGGATCGGCACCCGCGTGGAGGAGCGGCACGCGAAGTCCACCTACATCATGTCGGCGCAGTCGGCGGAACGGGTGATGCAGTATGCCGCCGAGACCGAGCTGACCCTCATCGAGATGGAAGAGGTGGTGGCCGACGAGGCGCTCGTGGGCATCATCGGCGGCGAGACCGGGCGACGATGGGTGCATTTCGGCGGCACGCGGGCCGTGCCCGGCGACCCCGACGGGCCGTTCTGCTTCACGAGTGCCTACGTCGCCGGCCGCTTCGCCGCCGTGCAGCGGATGGTGAGCCGCGACGCGCCCTTGCGCGAGCCGATCCACCAGATCCTGCGCGAGGCCTTTGGAGTACAGATCTCGGAGATCCGCCAGTCGATGCAGGCGATCGCCGCCGACGAGGCCGATGCCACACGCCTCAACATTCCCCTCGGCGCGCCGGCGCTCAAGATCGTGCGCCAGTATCTGATGGCGGACGGCGACGTCATGGAGGCGTCCGTCAACACCTATCCGGCGGGCCGGTTCGAGTATTCGATGCGGCTGAAGCTGTCGCCGGGCACGGGCTGAGGCGCGAGGTCCATCAGGAGAGCGGCGAAACGGGCGGCGACGGGGGGCAGCTCGCGCCGCCGGGTGAGCATCGCGAAGCGGCGGACGAGGCGCGCCTCGGCGACGTCGAGCGCCACCAGGGGGCCGAGCGAATCACGCCCGACGAAGGTGAGGAGGCCGGTGTCGGCGACGAGGGCGGGGAGCGGCGCGAGCGAGCTCGCTTCTACCTTCGCCCGCGGCACCGGCAGGCCGTGCGAGGCGAAGAGATCGTCGAGCCAGGCCCGCGTCGCGACCGAGCGGGAGGGGAGCACCCACTCCTCGGCGGAGAGGTCGGCGAGCTGCGGCGACGCGCGCCCGTCGGGCGCGGGTCCCGCGAGGCGATGATCGGGTCCCGCGGCGACCACCATCTCGTCGACGAACACCACGTGGGCGTTGAACTCCGGATCCTCCGACGGCGCGCCCGGCGAGAGGGGGGCGATGACGAGATCGCATTCGCCGGCCCGCAGCAGGGCGCGCAGCACGTCGCTCATGCCGATCTGAAGCGCGATCGCGACGTCGGGCGCGGCCGCCTTCAGCCGCGCGCACGCCTCCGGCAACAGATGCTCGGCGACGGTGGTGCCGGCGCCGAGCCGCAGCACGCCTGCCTCGCCGCGGGCGAGGGCGCCGACGTCGCGCTCGGCGGCTTCGGTGTCGCGGCGCAGCCGGCGGGCCCGTTCCAAGAGCGCCTCGCCCACCTCCGTCAGCCGCTTGCCGCGCCCCTCGCGATGGAAGAGACGCGCGCCGAGCGAATCCTCGAGCCGCCGCACCGCCTTGGTGAGCGCGGGCTTGGTGCGGCCGACCCGCTCCGCCGCCTCTTCATAGGAGGCGCACTGGGCGACGGCTTCGAAATAGGCGAGGTCGCGAAGGTCCATTGGTTCCTGTCGGGAAACGATCGAGGCTGATTAGTGAATAGATGTTTGCCGTTTAGCCGTCTAGGTTCGCGCCGATCGGGCGAATGGTACGCCCCAACAGGAGGATGCCCCGTGACCAAGCATGAGCGTGGCCTGACCCCTGAGGATCCGATGGCGGTCCTCAAGACCAAGAATTACACCACCGACATCCCCTCGATGCGCGACAAGGTGAGCGAGGCGGAGTGGGACGCGCGGGTGAACCTTGCCGCGGCCTACCGTCTCGTCGCCATGTGGGGCATGGACGAGATGATCGCGAACCACATCTCGGTGGCCGTGCCGGGCGAGGAGGGCACCTTCCTCATCAACCCCTACGGCTATTTCTACGAGGAGATCACGGCGTCGAGCCTGATCAAGATCGACCTCGACGGCAACGTGATCCTGAAGCCCGACTTCGACTATGAGCCGAACCGGGCCGGCTTCGTGATCCACAGCGCCATCCACCGGGCGCGCCCCGACGCGTTCTGCGTGATCCACACCCACACCCCGGCCGGCATGGCGGTGTCGACGATGGATTGCGGCCTGCTGCCGCTCACCCAGACGGCGATGCGCTTCGCCAAGATCGGCTATCACGACTACCAGTCGGTGGCCGTCGATCTCGCCGAGCAGGAATCGATCGTGGCCGACCTCGGCGACGCCGATCTCCTCATTCTGCGCAACCACGGCCTCCTGGTGGTCGGGCCGAGCGTCGCCCAGGCGTTCAGCAACATCTACCGGGCCGAGCTCGCCTGCCGTACGCAGGTGATGGCGATGTCGGCGAACACGGCGATCAGCACGCCGCCGCAGGAGATCATCGACAAGACCAACCACCTCTACCGTCCGGAGGTCCGTCGTCCCTTCGGCGTGCTCGAGTGGCCGGCGCTTCTGCGCAAGCTCGATCGGCACGATCCGTCCTACCGCGACTGAGCGGGTCGGCGGCGCGACGGTCGGCTTGTCGCGCCGCACAATGGCAAGACGCGGGTGCAGAATATGGTAGGACGAGTGGAGTAGCCCGTCCGACCGGAAGATCTCCATGGCCCATCGACAGACTGCACACCATGCTAAGCCGCCTGAATTTGAACGCGTCGCGCTGCTGCTTCAGGGCGGTGGCGCGCTCGGGTCCTACCAGGCGGGCGTCTACCAGGCGCTCGCCGACGCCGATCTCCACCCGAACTGCGTCGCCGGCATCTCGATCGGCGGCATCAACGCGGCGCTGATTGCGGGCAACGCGCCATCGGAGCGGGTGGCGGCGCTGCGCGCCTTCTGGGAGCAGGTCACCTCGCCCTCCTTCAGCATTCAGTCGCTGACGGCCCCGTTCTTCGACAGCTTGCCCTTCAAGGGCGACGACTTCCACCGCTGGCTCAATCAGTCCCGGGCCTTCACCACCGCGCTCGGCGGTGCACCGGGCTTCTTCAAGCCGCGCCCGATTCCACCCTATCTCGCCCCTCCGGGAAGCGCCGAGGCGGAGAGCTTCTACGACGTCTCGCCGCTCAAGGAGACGCTGGAGCGGCTCGTCGACTTTGAGCGCATCAACAGCCGCGAAACCCGCTTCTGCGTCGGCGCGGTGAACGTGCGGACCGGCAACTTCGCCTATTTCGACAGCGAGACCCACACCATCCGCCCCGAGCACGTGATGGCGAGCGGTGCGCTGCCGCCGGGCTTCCCGGCCGCCAAGGTCGACGGCGAATATTATTGGGACGGCGGCCTCGTCTCCAACACGCCGCTTCAGTGGGTGCTCAACACGCGGCCACGCCTCGACACACTGGCCTTTCAGGTCGACCTGTGGAGCGCGCGCGGCGAGTTCCCCCGCGATCTCGTCGAGCAGGAGCTTCGCCAGAAGGATATCCGCTTCTCGAGCCGCACCCGCGCCGCGACCGATCAGTTCACGCGGATGCAGCGGATGCGGCGGGCGCTCGGCAAGCTCGTCAAGGCGCTGCCCGAGGAGGCGCTCGCCGAGCTCGACGACGACGTGAAGGAGCTCATTTCCGAGGCCGACGAGAAGGTCTACAACATCGTCCACCTGATCTATCGCGCGAAGAGATACGAAGGATCGTCGAAGGACTACGAGTTCTCGCGCGCGACGATGGAGGAGCACTGGACGGCCGGCTACAACGACGTGGTGCGCACGCTGCGCTTTCCGAAGGTGCTCGAGCGAACGGCCGCCGCGGAAGGCGTCGCCACATTCGACATGACGGAGCGGGAGGGGGAGTAGCCCCGTCCGATCCGACCTTCGCCAGCCCCCAACCGACGAGAGCTCCCATGAAGATTGCCGACGTGCGCGCCAACGCATTCGCCATGCCGCTGACGAACCCCGCCTATCCGCGCCCACCCTATAAGTTCTACAATCGCGAGTTCGTGGTGATCACCTACCGCACCGATCCGGAGCGGCTGCAGGCGGTTGTGCCGGAGCCGCTCGAGGTGGTGGGGGACACGGTCGCCTACGAGTTCATCCGGATGCCCGACTCCACCGGCTTCGGTGACTATACCGAGACGGGGCAGGTCATCCCGGTGCGCTTCACCACCCCCTCCGGCGAGGTGCAGGAGGGCGGCTTCGTCCACGCCATGTATCTCGACGACAACTCGCCGATCGCGGGCGGGCGCGAGATCTGGGGATTTCCGAAGAAGCTCGCGACGCCCAAGATCAGCCACCAGGCGGAGACGCTGGTGGGGACGCTGCACTACGGCTCGATCCCCTGCGTGGTCGCCACCATGGGCTACAAGCACCGCGAGCTCGACCTCGAGCCGGTGCGCGCGGGCATGGCGAAGCCGGCCTTCATGATCAAGATCATCCCGCACGTCGACGGGACGGCCCGGGTCTGCGAGCTCGTGCGCTACTACATGGAGGACGTCACGCTGAAGGGGGCCTGGACGGGTCCGGCGGCGCTGCAGTTCTTCGAGCACGCGATGTGCGACGTCGCCAAGCTCCCGGTGCGCGAGATAGTCTCGGCGAGCCACTACATCGCCGACCTCACCCTCGGCCTCGGCGAGGTGGTCTACGACTATCTGAAGGACGACTGAGGCGCCGGCGGCCGGCGTCCCCGGCCGCTACCCTCGTCCATCGGCATCCACCGGGGATTGATCGGCACGGGCTTTACAGTTCGAGATTTTATCGCGATGATGAATGCAATTTAAGGGTGCGTTTTCGTCACGAAGTCGGCTGGGCGCAACCTTCCGTTCCTATGGTGGGTGTGGGCGTTGCGTCGGCGGCTGCGTCGGCGCGACCCGCAGGACTGCGCCGGCGTGTGTGCGTCGGCGCCGACGGGGTGAGGCTATGACCGCGCTGCCGCTATTCGACATCACTCGGACACCGGGCGATTCCGCAATGAGTCCCAGAGGCGAGACCATCCTCTCGGCGAGGCGCGTCCGCGTCGTGGACGACAATCCGCAGGTCGCCCGGCTCGTTGCCATGGTGCTGACGGACGCGGGGTGCTCGGTCACTGTGTGCGACGGCGGTCCCGCGGCGCTCGCTCTCCTCGGCGAGGAGGCGGCGGTGTGGGACATCGCGGTGATCGACTACGAGATGCCGGGCGTCGGGGGCGACGGCGTCGCGGCGGCGATCCGCGCCGGGCGGCCGCGCACCGGGCTGGTGCTCCTCACCGGCGCGCCCGACCGCGCTGCCCCCGTGCACCACCTTTTCGACCTGGTCCTTGCCAAGCCGGTCCGCCCGGAGCGCTTGGTGGAAGCCCTCGCGACCCTCCTCGAGGACTGAGACGATGGCCATCTCCGTCCTCATCGCCGACGATCACGACCTCGTGCGCGACATGCTCGTCGCCTTCTTGGAGCGCGAGGGCGACTTCGACATCGTCAGCGTTCCGGACTATCCGGCGGCGACCGAAGCGGTCGGTCGCCACGGCCCGTTCGACCTGATCCTCCTCGACTACCAGATGCCCGGGATGAGCGGCCTCGCGGGCCTTTCGGAGGCGATCGCCCTCAACGCGCCGCAGCCCGTGGCGCTGATGTCGGGGATCGCCGACCGCCGTGTGGCGCAGGAGGCGCTGGACGCGGGCGCCGCCGGCTTCGTGCCGAAGACGATGCCGGGGAAGTCGCTCGTCCACGCCGTGCGCATCATGCTGGCGGGGGAGCAGTACGCGCCGATCACCTTCATGAACACCGCGGCGGACGACCCGGCGAACGCCATCGCCGAGCGCCTCTCTCAGCGCGAGCGCGATGTGCTCGACCGCCTCTGCCGCGGCTTCGCCAACAAGGAGATCGCCCGCGAGCTCGGCCTCGCCGAGGTCACGGTGAAGCTTCACGTGCGCACTCTCTGCCGCAAGCTCGACGCTAAGAACCGCACGCACGCGGCGATGATCGCCAAGCAGCAAAATCTCTTTTGACGGCGATCCTGACAGCGACCCGTGGCGCCTACGTGGGCGCCGCCAGACCGTAGGCTGTGGCGAGGATCTCCGACGCGCGCTCGCCGATGACCACCGTCGGAGCCATGGTGTTGCCGGTGGAGATCTCCGGCATGATGGAGGCGTCGGCGATTCTGAGGCCGTCGATGCCGTAGACGCGGAGGTTCGCGTCGACCACGGACATCTCGTCCCGCCCCATCTTCGCCGTGCAGCTCTCGTGGAAATAGGTGCCGGCGGCGTTGCGGATGAAGTCTTCCATCGCCGCGCCTTTGAGCGGTCCCGGCATCAGCTCGCGCTTGACGAACGGGGCGACCGGCGCGGAGTTGCCGATGTCGCGGCAGAGCTCCACGCAGCGCAGCATCGCGGCCATGTCGGTGTCGGTGCCGAGGAAGTTCGCCTCGATGCGGGGGGCGGCGAAGGGATCCGCGCTCGCAAGGCGTACCCGGCCGCGGCTGTCCGGCCGGGCGAGCCCCGGAGCGAGTGTCCAGGCGACGTCGACGGCGGTGGGCAGGTCGTAGGCGGTGGCCGTCACCTCGCTGCCGAACGGGATCTCCTCGAGCACCGGCATCAGGTCGGGCGTCGCGATGTCGCTGCGGCTCTTGGCGTAGAACACGAACTCGGCGGCGTTGTTGCGCGGAGCCTCCGGCGTCACGTACTCGAAGCAGCAGCCGGCGAGCAGGATGTGGTCCTGAAAGTTGGCGCCGACCCCCGGCAGGTGCTGCACGACGTCGATGCCGTGCGCCTTGAGCTCGGCCTCGTCGCCGATGCCGGAGAGCATCAACAGCTTCGGCGTGTTGATGGCGCCTTGCGACAGGATGACCTCGCGTGTCGCCTCCACCTCGTAGCGCCGCCCGCGGTGGACGAACGAGACGCCGCGCGCCCGCCCGCCCGCAATGGCGATCCGCGTCACCTCCGAACAGAGCAGGATGTGGAGATTGGGCCGGCCCATCACCGGGTGGAGATAGGTCGCCGCCATCGAGACGCGGCGATTGCCGTCCTGCACGAGCACGCTCGGCAGGCCGCAGCCGCCGTCGCCCTCCATCGCCGCGCCGTTGATGTCGTCGACGCGGGGGATGCCGAGGGCGTCGGCCGCCTCGATCAGGGCGGGCACCAGCGGCACCGGATCGTTGGGCTGGAGGATGTTGAGGAGGCCGCCGGTGCCGCGGCGATACGGATCGGACGGCCCGTGCCAGTCCTCGATGCGACGATAGATCGCGAGCACCGACTCGTAGTTCCAGGCCGGATCGCCCGCCGCCTCCGCCCACATCTCGAAGTCGTTCTTGTGGCCGCGCGCCCAGACCGAGCCGTTGATGCTGGAGCCGCCGCCGAGCACCTTGCCCATCGGCAGCGGCGGGGTGCGCCCGTTGAGGGTGGGGGAGGGCTCGGCGTGATAGCCCCAGTCCCGCTCGCTGCCGATATTCTGCATCCAGAGGGTGGAATCGATCACCGTCGGCACGCGGTCGCTGCCGCCCGCCTCGATCACCAGCACGCTGACTTCGGGATTGTCGGACAGACGCCGCGCCACCACGCTGCCGGCGCATCCGCCACCGCAGATGATGAAGTCGTAGGCAGAGCGGATGGTGTCTTGGGTGATTTCGCGGTCCGGCGTCAGGCCGCCGAGCGAGGTGGTCATCGTGGTCTCCGTCGGTATCGTGTCGGCATCGCGTCGCCGCCGGCCGCCGTGCACGATCCGTGCCCCCGGCCCGGCGCCCGGCCGCCGCGTCGCGCAACAAAAAAGGCGGCTCGGTGAGCCGCCCTTTCCGGTCGTCCGATCGGATCGATCAGACCGAGTAGTAGAGGTCGAACTCCACGGGATGCGGCATCATCTCGTAGCGCATGTTCTCTTCCATCTTCAGCTCGATGTAGGCATCGATCTGATCGTCGTCGAACACGCCACCCGCCTTCAGGAAGTCGCGGTCCGCATCGACGGCGGAGAGGGCCTCGCGGAGCGAGCCGCACACGGTCGGGATGTCCTTCAGCTCTTCCGGCGGCAGATCGTAGAGGTCCTTGTCCATCGGCTCGCCCGGATGGATGCGGTTCTTGATGCCGTCGAGGCCGGCCATGCACATGGCGGCGTAGGCGAGGTAGGGGTTCGCGGACGGATCCGGGAAACGGACCTCGAGGCGCTTGCCCTTCGGCGAGGACGAGATCGGGATACGGCAGGAGGCCGAACGGTTGCGTGCCGAGTAGGCGAGGAGCACCGGCGCCTCATAGCCCGGGACGAGACGCTTGTAGGAGTTCGTCGACGGGTTGGTGAAGGCGTTGAGCGCCTTAGCGTGCTTCAGGATGCCGCCGATGTAGAAGAGGCACGACTCCGACAGATCGGCGTAGAGATCGCCGGCGAAGGTCGGCTTGCCGTCGGTCCAGATCGACTGGTGCACGTGCATGCCGGTGCCGTTGTCGCCGAACACGGGCTTCGGCATGAACGTCGCCGTCTTGCCGTAGGCGTTCGCCACCTGATGCACGACGTACTTGTAGATCTGCATCTTGTCGGCGATGAGGGTCAGCGTGTCGAACTTGAGGCCGAGCTCGTGCTGGGCCGCGGCCACCTCGTGGTGGTGCTTTTCGACGGTGACGCCCATCTCGGTCATGACCGAGAGCATCTCGGAGCGCATGTCCTGGGCCGAATCGATCGGCGGCACCGGGAAGTAGCCGCCCTTGGTGCGCGGACGGTGGCCGAGGTTGCCGGTCTCGTACTCCGTCGGCATGTTCGACGGCAGCTCGATGGAATCGAGCTGGAAGCCGGTGTTGTACGGCTCGGTGGAGAAGCGGACGTCGTCGAACACGAAGAACTCGGCTTCCGGGCCCATCGTGATGGTGTCGCCGAAACCGCCGGACTTCACGTACGCCTCGGCCTTCTTGGCCGTGGTGCGCGGGTCGCGGTTGTAGGCCTCACCCGACGAGGGCTCCAGAATGTCGCAGAAGACCGCCATCGTGGTCTGCGCGAAGAACGGATCGATGTGCGCCGTCTCCGGATCCGGCATGAGGATCATGTCGGACTCGTTGATCGCTTTCCAACCGGCGATCGACGAGCCGTCGAACATCGTGCCGTCGGCGAAGATTTCTTCGTCGATAACGCCGACGTCCATCGTGACGTGCTGCATCTTCCCACGCGGGTCGGTGAAACGCAGATCGACGAATTTCACGTCCTTGTCTTTGATGTCCTTCAGGATGTCTTGCGCTGTGCTCATTCGCCTTCGCTTTCTTTGGCGCTTCTGGAGTGTGGTGCGGGGAACGGGGTGGTCAGATGGCGTCCTCACCGGCTTCGCCGGTGCGGATGCGAATAGCATCTTCGACGGGAAGGACAAAGATCTTGCCGTCGCCAATGCGGCCGGTCTGGGCCGCGTTGCGGATGGCCTCCACGGCGGCCGGCAGGAGGTTGTCGGGTACGATGAGCTCGATCTTCACCTTGGGCAGAAAGTCCACGACGTACTCCGCACCGCGGTACAGTTCGGTGTGGCCCTTCTGGCGGCCAAAGCCGCGCGCTTCGAGCACCGTGATACCTTGTAGGCCAACCTCTTGCAGCGCCTCCTTCACCTCATCGAGTTTGAACGGCTTAATAATGGCTTCGATCTTCTTCATAAGACCCCGTTGGGCGGCGTCGCGGCGTTCCGTCCGCTGGCCGTGATACGGAATGCACGGAGTGTGCCAGATGGCCCGTCAGCCCGCTTGTGCGAAAGAGCGGCATTTGCCGACCGCATGGGCACTATGACTGCCGAAAATCGCATCATCGTGCTCGATGTGTAGTCAATCAATCAACGTAGGGATGTCCGTGGCATGATCGAGTTGCCGACGCCGAGCGAGATGGCGGTCGCGGATCGGCGAACAGCGGAGGCGGGCACGTCGATGTCCCGTCTCATGGAGCGGGCCGGCACGGCGGTGGCCGATGCCGTCGCGGCATTGGGTCACGGGGTGAGCGCGCTGGTCCTCGCCGGACCCGGCAACAACGGCGGCGACGCCTTCGTGGCGGCGCGCGTGCTGCGCCAGCGGGGCTATCGGGTCGCTGTGCTCGATCTCGCCGGGGAGGGGGGCTCGGAGGAGGCGGTCACCGCCCGATCCGCCTATCGCGGGCCGCGCGTGGCGGCCGACGATGGCGCCATCGACGCGGCCGTCGAGGCCGCCACCGTGATCGTCGACGGTCTCTTCGGCGGCGGTTTGTCGCGCGATCTCGAAGGTGCGATGGCGGCGCTGGTGACGCGGGTGAACCGCGCGCGGGTGCGCAGCCGCGCCGCGCCCCACGTCGTCGCCATCGACCTGCCGAGCGGGATCGACGGGGCGACCGGGATGGTGCGCGGCGTCGCGATCCGCGCCGACCGGACGGTGACTTTCGAGTGCCGCAAGCCCGGCCATCTCCTGGTGCCCGGCCGGCACTATTGCGGCAAGGTCACGGTGGCCGAGATCGGCATCGCCGCGGCGACGCTGAAGGGGCTCGCCGTCACGACCTTCGCCAACGAGCCGGACCTCTGGCGTGCGCATCGCCCCAAGCTTGCCCGGGGCGGGCACAAGTACGACCGCGGCCACGCCGTCGCCGTCTCCGGGCCGATGACGGCGACCGGGGCGGCGCGGCTCGCGATCACCGCGGCGCTGCGGACCGGTGCGGGGCTTGCGACGCTGCTCTCGCCGGGCGATGCGCTGCTCGTCAACGCCGCCCACCTCACGACGGTGATGCTCGCGCGGGTGGACGACGCGACGGGTCTGACCGAGGCGCTCACCGATCGGCGCCGCAACGCCGTGCTCCTCGGGCCGGGGATGCCGCCCGACGCGGCGACGCGGGCGATGGCCGAGGCCGCTCTCGCCGCGCCGGCGGCCGCCGTGCTCGACGCGGGCGCGGTCGTCGCCTTCGCCGGCGACGTTGCCGGGCTGAAGCGGGCGGTGGGCGAGGGGGCGGCCGTCCTCACCCCCCATGCCGGCGAGTTCTCCCGCCTCTTCGGCGGCGAGGGGGGCGACAAGCTCGCCCGGGCCCGCGCCGCCGCCGCGGCGTCGGGTGCGGTGGTGGTGTTCAAGGGCGAGGACACGGTGATCGCCGCCCCCGACGGCCGCGCCGCCATCAACGCCAACGCCCCGCCCTTCCTCGCCACCGCGGGAGCGGGGGACGTGCTCGGCGGCATCATCACCGGCTTCCTCGCCCAGGGCGTGCCCGCCTTCGAGGCCGCGGCGATGGGGGTGTTCCTGCACGGCCTCGTTGCGACGCGCATTGGCCCGGGCCTCATCGCCGACGACCTCATCGACGGTCTGCGCGCTGCCCGTGCCGCTTTCGACATGCTCTGAGGCGGGGGTCCTTCCCTCGGCCGGCTCCTCGCTCTAGAGGTTGGGCGAAGCGGGTGTGGCGGAACTGGTAGACGCACTTGGTTTAGGTCCAAGCGCCGCAAGGTTTGGGGGTTCGAGTCCCTCCACCCGCACCATTTTCGTGGCGCTACCGGCCTCCGGCCTGCTTGAGCGCGTGGGGGCGCTACCGGCCTCCGGCCTGCTTGAGCGCGTGGGGGTGCTACTGGCCTCCGCCTGCTTGAGAGTGTGGCGCTACCGCCCCTCGGGCTACTTGGGCGCGGGGTGGGGCTGTTCGGACTTGATCTGCCTCGGCGTCGCCTCGCGGGGGGAGCGGCGTGCGGCCGTCGCCTCGGCTCGGCGGGGCAATCCTCGTGCGAAAACGCTTTCGCGTCTCAATATCGCGCGGGGAGGGCATGCCCGCCATTGACTTCATCGGGCCAGAGGGCGACATGAGCGCCATTCCCCGACAACCCGGATAGACTCTGCGGAAAGTGAGCCCATGGAAGTGACCGAGACCCGCGCGGACGGCCTGCAGCGGGAGCTGAAAGTGGTGGTTCCCGCAGCGACCCTCGACGAGCGTCTCACGGCGTACCTCGACGATATGCGTACGAAAGTGAAGCTGAAGGGATTCCGCCCCGGCAAGGTCCCGCTCGCCCACCTGCGTCGCATGTACGGTCGCTCGGCGATGGCCGAGGTCATCAACGAAGTGATGTCCGAGACCGTGAAGGACGCGGTCGAAAAGCGTGACGAGAAGCCGGCGCTGCAGCCCGACATCGACCTCGATCAGGGGTCGATGGAGGACGTGATGGAAGGCAAGAGCGATCTCGCCTTCGCCGTAAAATACGAGATTCTGCCCGTCATCGAGGTGACCGGCCTTGAGGCGATCAGCATCGAGCGACCGGTGGCCCAGGTTTCCGACGAGGAGCTCGAGACCGAGCTCGGCAAGCTCGCCGCCGCCAATCGCGACTACGAGGCCGTGGAGCGCGCCGCCGAGAATGGCGACCGGCTGAAGATCGACTTCGTCGGCCGCGTCGACGGCGTTCCGTTCGACGGCGGGTCGGCCGAGGACATCGACATCGTGGTGGGCGAGGGCCGCTTCATCCCCGGCTTCGAGGAGCAGCTCGAAGGCGCCACCGTCGGCGAGGAGCGCAAGGTGACCGTGCGCTTCCCGAAGGGCTATCCGGCCGAGACTCTCGCCGACAAGGAAGCCGAGTTCGACGTGACGGTGAAGGAGGTCGCGGCCCCGAAGGAGCCCAACCTCGACGACGCCTTCGCCGAGAAGCTGGGGCTCGAGAATCTCGACGCGCTGAAGACCGCGGTGCGCCAGCAGATGCAGCAGGGCTACGACGGCGCCACGCGCAACAGGGTGAAGCGGGCGCTGCTCGACGCGCTCGACGAGCGCTTCACCTTCACGCTTCCCCAGAAGCTGGTGGAGACCGAGTTCAACTCCATCTGGCGTCAGGTGGAAGAGGATATTCGGCGCCAGCGTGAGGGCGGCGAGGAGGTCGACGAGGACAAGCTCCGCACCGACTATCAGGCGATCGCGGAGCGTCGCGTGCGTCTCGGCCTGCTCCTGTCGGAGATCGGTACCAAGGCCGAGGTCGAGGTCACCGACGACGAGGTCCAGCGGGCGCTCGCCGAGAAGATGCGGCAGTTCCCGGGGCAGGAGCGCGAGGTGATCGAGTTCTATCGCTCCAACCCGCAGGCCATCGCCGGGCTGCGCGCGCCGATCTTCGAGGACAAGGTGGTGGACTACCTCCTGGAGCTCGTGAGCGTGACCGACAAGCCGGTACCGAGCGACGAGCTCCTTGCGGATGCCGAGGAGGATGACCACGATCATGCTCACCATGATCATGATCACGACCATCACCACGATCACGACCATCACCACCACCACGATCATTAGGGCGCGCGATGAAAGATCCTGTTGAGTATGCGATGTCGACGCTCGTGCCGATGGTCGTCGAGCAGACGAACCGCGGCGAGCGGGCGTACGACATATTTTCGCGCCTGTTGTCGGAGCGCATCATCTTCATCACCGGTCCCATCGAGGACACGGTGGCGACCCTGGTGTGCGCCCAGCTCCTCTATCTGGAGGCCGACAATCCCAACAAGGAAATCTCGCTCTACATCAACTCGCCGGGCGGCATCGTGACCTCGGGTCTCGCGATCTACGACACGATGCAGTTCGTGCGGCCGACGATCTCGACGTTGTGCATCGGCCAGTCGGCGTCCATGGGCTCGCTGCTTTTGGCGGCGGGGGAGAAGGGGATGCGCTTCTCGCTCCCCAACTCGCGCATCATGGTGCACCAGCCGTCCGGCGGGTTCCGCGGCACGGCGGCCGACATTCAGCTTCAGGCCCAGGAAATCCTGGCGTTGAAGCGTCGGCTGAACGAGATCTACCGCAAGCACACCGGCCAGGAGCTCGATGTGATCGAGAAGGCCCTGGAGCGGGACAACTACATGACGCCGGACAAGGCGCTGGAGTTCGGCATCATCGATCAGGTGATCGAGAGCCGCGCGGCGCTGGACGCGGCGTAAGGACAACTATAGGGTGCTTTCTGTCGGGAATGGAGCCTCTGGCTGCTATGCCGGGGGCGACACTCGCGGAACGCGGCGCTTGCGGATAACCGAGACAGGTCGATAAATTTTGTGTTTGGTAACGGCATCATCCGTTGACTGTCGGGTGAGTCGGTTTGCATCGGGCCGACGCGCTGCCCAATATATCGATGTAGGGGACGTCGAGCCGGGTCGTTCCGGCCGCGAGGCGCCTGCCGGGCGCGAGAGTTGGCGGAAGCAGAGGTGAGTATATGAGCAAGGCGACCACGGGTGATGGCAAGAACACGCTCTATTGCTCGTTCTGCGGCAAGAGCCAGCACGAGGTGCGCAAGCTCATTGCGGGTCCAACCGTGTTCATCTGCGACGAATGTGTCGAGCTGTGCATGGATATCATCCGCGAGGAGAACAAGTCCTCGTTGGTGAAGTCGCGGGATGGCATTCCGACCCCGTTGGAAATCCGCAAGGTGTTGGACGATTACGTGATCGGCCAGCAGGATGCGAAAAAGATCCTGTCCGTCGCGGTGCACAACCACTACAAGCGGCTGAGCCACGCCTCGAAGTCGAACGATGTGGAGCTGGCGAAGTCGAACATCCTGCTGATCGGCCCCACGGGCTGCGGCAAGACGCTGCTGGCGCAGACTCTCGCCCGCATTCTCGATGTGCCCTTCACCATGGCGGACGCCACCACGCTGACCGAGGCCGGCTATGTGGGCGAGGATGTGGAGAACATCATCCTCAAGCTGCTCCAGTCCGCCGACTACAATGTCGAGCGGGCCCAGCGCGGCATCGTCTACATCGACGAGGTCGACAAGATCTCCCGCAAGTCCGACAACCCCTCCATCACGCGGGACGTGTCGGGCGAGGGGGTGCAGCAGGCCCTTCTGAAGATTATGGAAGGCACTGTGGCTTCCGTGCCACCCCAGGGTGGCCGCAAGCACCCGCAGCAAGAGTTCCTCCAGGTCGACACGACCAACATCCTCTTCATATGCGGTGGCGCTTTCGCGGGGCTTGAGAAGATCATCTCCGACCGCGGTCGGGGCACCTCCATCGGCTTCAAGGCCCAGGTGTTCGCACCCGAGGATCGGCGGACGGGCGAGCTCTTCCGCGAAGTGGAGCCGGAGGACCTCCTGAAGTTCGGCCTGATCCCCGAGTTCGTCGGGCGCCTGCCGGTGCTCGCGACGCTCGAGGACCTCGACGAGGCGGCGCTGGTGCAGATCCTCGCCGAGCCGAAGAACGCGCTGGTCAAGCAGTATCAGCGCCTCTTCGAGATGGAGGGCGTGGAGCTGACCTTCCACTCCGACGCGCTGCGCGCCATCGCCCGCAAGGCGATCGAGCGCAAGACCGGAGCAAGAGGCTTGCGGTCTATCCTGGAGGCGATCCTCCTCGACACCATGTACGAGCTACCGGGGCTGGACGGGGTGCGTGAGGTGGTGATCTCCGAAGAGGTGGTCGGCGGTACAGCCCGACCGCTCTACATCTACGACGATCGGGCCGCCGAGCCCTCGCGGACCTCCGCGTGATCCTGCGGGACCGCTGCCCCGAGGTGGCGGTCCCGAGCCGGACCGGCGGCGCCCCTTCCGCCGGGCCGATGTCATGTATGTGCGCTGCGGCACTCGCGTTCGCCGCCGCTGCGCCGAAGGGGCGAAGGTGCCGCTCGAGCATGCGACCATTCGCGCGCCGCTCGCCGCAGGCTGGATCGGCGAGGCCCAGGCCAGCCAGCGGACGAGACGCCTCGATGAGCGAGGGGCAGGGTACCGGAATCAGGACTCTAGAGCTGCGGCGGGTATCGAGCCGCCCTATCCTCAGGTTGCTGACCTGAGGCTTGAAGTGAGCTTCGCACGACGCCACTTCGCAATAACAGGATGCGATGACGCATCCCTAGAAAGCACCGCAACTCCGCTCGACTTTCAGTGGGCGGTTCGGGTTGCCGGCGAAAGTTGCGGTGTAGGGTGGCTCGACTCGTGCATGATTGGCGAGCAGGGCCAAGCTGAAAGGACAGTTCCATGACACAGTCGGACGACAATCGGGACACCGCGGCGCGGCCGGCGAGCGGCAACGGCACCTATCCGGTGCTGCCGCTGCGCGACATCGTCGTGTTTCCGCACATGGTGGTCCCTCTCTTCGTCGGCCGAGAGAAGTCCATCCGCGCCCTCGAAGAGGTGATGCGGGCGGACAACCAGATCCTTTTGGTGACGCAGCGCGAGGCGGGGGACGACGATCCGAACCCCGAAGGGCTGTTTCCCATCGGGACCCTCGCGACGGTGCTGCAGCTCCTGAAGCTGCCGGACGGCACCGTGAAGGTGCTCGTGGAGGGGGCGACGCGGGCGAAGGTCGAGACCTTCACCGACCGCGAAGACTATTTCGAAGCCAAGGCCGCCACCGTCGACGAGCCGTCGTTCGACGAGACGGAGGCGCAGGCCCTGTCGCGGTCCGTGGTTTCCGAGTTCGAGAACTACGTCAAGCTCAACAAGAAGATCTCGCCCGAGGTGATCGCCGCGGTCGGCCAGATCGAGGACTACGCGAAGCTCGCCGACACGGTCGCCTCGCACCTCGTGGTCAAGATCCCGGTCAAGCAGGAGATCCTGGCGACCCCGTCGGTGATCGAGCGCTTCGAGAAGGTGCTCGGGATCATGAACGGCGAGATCTCGGTCCTGCAGGTCGAGAAGCGCATCCGCAGCCGCGTCAAACGGCAGATGGAGAAGACGCAGCGCGAGTACTACCTCAACGAGCAGATGCGCGCGATCCAGAAGGAGCTCGGCGACGGCGAGGACGGCAAGGACGAGCTCGCCGAGATCGAGGAGCGCATCAAGTCTACCAAGCTCTCCAAGGAGGCGCGGGAGAAGGCGGAGGCGGAGCTGAAGAAGCTGCGCCAGATGAGCCCGATGTCGGCCGAGGCGACGGTGGTGCGCAACTACCTCGACTGGATCCTGTCGATCCCGTGGAAGGCGCCGTCCCGCATCAAGAAGGACCTCGAGCATGCCGAACGCGTGCTCGAGACGGATCACTACGGCCTCGACAAGGTCAAGGAGCGGATCCTGGAGTACCTCGCGGTGCAGGCTCGCGCCAACAAGCTGAAGGGGCCGATCCTGTGCCTCGTCGGCCCTCCGGGCGTCGGCAAGACCTCGCTCGCGAAGTCCATCGCCAAGGCGACGGGCCGTGAGTATGTCCGCATGTCGCTCGGCGGCGTGCGCGACGAGGCCGAGATCCGCGGTCACCGCCGCACCTATATCGGCTCGATGCCCGGCAAGGTCATCCAGTCGATGAAGAAGGCGAAGAAGTCCAACCCACTCTTCCTGCTCGACGAGATCGACAAGATGGGCATGGACTTCCGCGGCGACCCGTCGTCGGCCCTCCTCGAGGTGCTGGATCCGGAGCAGAACTCGACGTTCATGGACCACTATCTGGAGGTGGAATACGACCTCTCGAACGTGATGTTCGTGACCACGGCGAATACGCTCAACATCCCGCCGGCCCTGATGGACCGGATGGAGGTGATCCGCATCGCCGGCTACACCGAGGACGAGAAGGTGGAGATCGCGCGTCGCCATCTGATCTCCAAGGCCGAGAACGATCACGGGCTCAAGAAGGGCGAGTTCGCCATCGACGACGAGGCCCTGCGGACCTTGATCCGGCGCTACACGCGGGAGTCGGGCGTGCGTAACCTCGAGCGCGAGATCGCGACCCTCGCCCGTAAGGCGGTCAAGGAGATCCTTTCGTCGAAGGGCGAGGTGAAGGCCGTCACGGTGACGCCGGAGAAGCTCGAGGAATATCTCGGCGTGCCGCGCTACCGCTACGGTCAGGCCGAGCTCGAGGATCAGGTGGGCGTCGCGACGGGTCTCGCCTGGACCGAGGTGGGCGGCGAGCTCCTCACCATCGAAGGTCTGATGATGCCGGGCAAGGGTAAGATGACCGTGACCGGCAACCTGCGCGACGTGATGAAGGAGTCGATCTCGGCCGCGGCGTCCTACGTCCGCTCGCGGGCGACCGACCTCGGTGTCGAGCCGCCGATGTTCGACCGGCGCGACATCCACGTCCACGTGCCGGAAGGCGCGACGCCGAAGGACGGTCCGTCCGCCGGCATCGCGATGGCGACGGCCGTAGTGTCGGTGATGACCGGCATCCCCATCCGTCGCGATCTCGCGATGACGGGCGAGATCACGCTGCGGGGCAGGGTGCTGCCCATCGGCGGCCTCAAGGAGAAGCTGCTTGCCGCGCTGCGCGGTGGCATCAGCACCGTTCTGATCCCGGAGGAGAACGCGAAGGATCTCGCGGACATCCCCGACAACGTGAAGAACGCGCTCGACATCGTCCCCGTGTCGCGGATGGACGAGGTTCTGAAGCGGGCCCTGGTGCGCATGCCGGAGCCCATCGAGTGGACCGAGCCGACCTACACCCGCGCCGAGCGCACGGAGGACGACGAATCGGCCACCTTTCGCGCCCACTGAGGCCGCGCGAATCAGCCGAAAGCGCTAAGCGGAGAGGGCGGGGAAACCCGCCCTTTTTCGTGCCTTTTTCCTCAGCCTGCCTGCTTTGTGAGCGACTTCGCCCCCTTCCCGGCTATCAATTGTCGCGTTTTGCCGAGCTCCGTCGAATTTTTGTCGTTTTGAAAGGATTGCTCCCCAATTTTCCAGGGGAACCGGGGCTCTTTGCGCAAATCTCGCTTTTCAAGCAAGCCGCGCTGGTGAGAGTGTGACCCGGTCATCCGTGAGAAGGAGAGACGGGATGAAAAAAGCAGAACTTGCCGCCCAGGTGGCGGAGACCACCGATCTCAGCGCCAAGGATGCGGCCAAGGCCGTGGATGCCACCTTCGCCGCCATCGTGAAGGCGATGCAGGATGGCGACGAGGTCCGCATCACCAACTTCGGCGTGTTCGCCGTGAGCGAACGCCCCGAGTCCCAGGGCCGTGATCCGCGCTCGGGCGCGGCGATCACCATCAAGGCCGCCAAGGTGCCGAAGTTTCGCCCCGGCAAGCCGCTCAAGGACGCCCTCAACGCCTGATCCGGCGCGGCGGCGTCCTCGGACGCCTGCCCTTCGAAGCGGCCTGGCCCGAGGCCATGCCGACGACAATCGCACGGGCGTGATCGTCTCTTATGCCCGTGGGACGAATGGCTTCCGACAGCCTGCCTCGAGAGTGCCGGCTGTCGGCCATTCCGGGTCCGTGGACCGCTGCGAGGCGGTCCGACACGCCGGCCCCATCCTCGCCCGGGCGAGCGCCATCCGCGCCCGTGGCGAGTGAGCGCCGCTCCCTCAGGCGATGGGCTCCTCGTTCGCCTGCTCCGCCGCCGTTGCCCCCGACAGGAACTCCCCGAACGCCGCGAGCGCCGGGATGTTGTCGCACATCACCTTGATGATGATGAGGAGCGGCACGGCGATGATGATGCCGGCGACACCCCAGATGAACCCCCAGAGGGCGATGGAGATGAGGATCGCGACGGGATTCAGCTCCAGCCGATGACCGAGGATCGAGGGCGTGATGAAGTTGCCCTCGATGGTGGTGAGGGTGAAATAGGCGAGGGCGGGGGCGATCGCCCACTCCGGCTGATTGTAGGTGAGGAGGCCCACCAGCGCGCCCGACGCCGTCCCGGTGAGCGAGCCGACGAAGGGCAGGTAGTTGAGCAGGAAACCCGCGAGCCCCCACAGCACCGGGCTCGGCATGCCCAGAAGCCACATGATGAGGCCGATGGTGAGCCCGAAGCAGGCGTTGATGACGGTGATCGTCAGCAGATATTTCGACACCACCGTCACGATGTTGTTGACGATGGTGAGCGATCGCTTCTTGTCCGACAGCTTCGGCGCGGCCTGAACGATCTTCTCGTAGATCAGCCGATTGGTAGCGAGAAGGAAGTAGGAGAGGGCGATCGCCACCACGAGGGTGGACGCGATGCTGCCGATGTTGGTGGCGGCACGGTTCATCAGCCCGGGCTGACGCAGCACCACCTCGCGCACCTCCGGATCGGACGTGGCGCTCGCGATGTCCTCCACCTCCTTGCTCGCCCGCGTCACCGCCTCCACCGGCTCCCGCAGCTCGGCGAGCCGCATGCGCAGCTTCATGCCGATGCTCGGCGCGTTGTCGATCCAGGCGCCGATCGGCTGGCTCAGCGTCAGCGCGCCGATGGCCAACACCCCGGTGACCGCGGCAACGAGCAGGAAGGCGGAGATGCCGGGGTAGATCCGCTTTTGCAGCCACAGATTGATCGGCGTGAGCGTCAGCGACATGATGAAGGCGAGCACGATCGGTAGGATCAGGCTTTGGGCGTAGTCGAGCGCGCCGAACAGGGCGACGAGGGAGATGATGAGGAGGGGGATCTTCACCCCCGCACCGACGTGGACCTTCACTTTTTCGGGTTGCGGCTCTTGGTTGGATGTCGAGTCGGTCGCGAGGCTCAAGGCCGTGGCTCCTTCGAAGGGGTAGACGAATGCACCATTGAGGCCTAACGCGGCGACAGGCCCGAGCGTTCGCTTTGTCGTCGGCGGAGACGGTCCGGACAATTTTGGAGGCGGGCGCGGTTGAGTGCTCAAAGAGAGAAGCCGCGCGACCATCGCCACACCGCGCGGCCGGAAAAGCTGCCCTATCACGAACGACTGCGGGGCCGGGCGGCGCGCAACCCGTTCCAGATCGGCTGGCGCGGCTGGCTCGACATCACGGTGCGGCTCGTGGAGCGCGTCTCCATCGACAATCTTGGGCTGATCACCGCGGGGGTGACGTTCTACGTCTTTCTGGCGCTGCTTCCGGCAATGGTCGCCGTGGTGTCTTTCTACGGTCTCATCACCGATGCGCTGACGCTCGAATCGCACGTCAGCTTCCTGCGCGGCTATCTCCCTGAGCAGGCCATCAACTGGATGGGCACCGAGATCGGCCGGGTGTCGCACCTGCGCGAAAACGGGCTGACCGTCGCCTTCGCCCTCTCCATCGCGCTGTCGCTGTGGTCGATGAACAACGCCATGGTCGCCCTCTTCGGCGCCATGAACATCGCCTACGGCGAGATCGAGAAGCGCGGTATCATCGCCCTCTATGTGCGCACCTTCGCCGTCACCATCACCTCGCTGGTGCTGGGGCTCCTGGTGGTCGGCGTCATCGTGCTGCTGCCGCTCCTTTTCGGCGGCGACGGTCCCGCCTACGGTGGGCGCCGCTTCACCGCACCGGCTCTCTTCATCGTGGTGACGCTCGGATCGGCCGCGATCTATCGCCTCGGCCCGAGCCGAAAGGCGGCCCGCTGGCGGTGGATCTCCGTCGGCGCGGTCACCGTGGCGGTCGGCTGGCTCGCCGCCTCGACGCTCCTCTCCTGGTACCTCTCCAACATCGCCAACTACGCCATCATCTACGGCTCTCTCGGCACCATCATCGCGCTGATGTTCTGGTTCTACATCTCCATCTACATCCTCCTCCTCGGCGCCCAGCTCGCCGCCGAGGTGGAGCATCAGACGATGGTCGACACCACCATCGGGCCCGATCAGCCGATGGGACGGCGCGGCGCCTACGTGGCCGACACGGTCGGAAAGGCGTTCGGCAGCTGAGAGCGAGGCCGGCGCGGGCCTTGCCGCGCGGGGTGCGCTGATCTCGCCGCAAGGCCGATGCAACGCAACGGCGGGCTTTGCCGTTGGTAGGGGCATCCACTGAAGGAGGATTTCAGATGAACTGGGATCAGATCGAAGGCAACTGGAAGCAGATGGTCGGCCAGGCGCAGTCCGAATGGGGCCAGCTCACCGGCGACGACCTGCAGGAGGTCAAGGGCGACCGCACCCGCCTCGAGGGCAAGATCCAGGAACGGTACGGCAAAAGTAAAGAAGAAGCGCGCGAGGCGGTCGACGCCTGGCTGTCGCGGCTCTAGGTCTCTTAAAGGACTTTAACGCCGGAGGCTTGCGGCCTTGTCGATCAACGCTCAAGCGATGCAGGAAAGACGGTCGCGACCGGACGTCGGTTGCGGCCGTAGGTTGTTCCCGCGCGCCATCACCAGTCTGCGATGAACGGGGCTGCGGCGTGGTTTCCGACCCTGATGCCGTGGGCGATCGCGTTCATTTTGATCGCCGTCGGCATCGTCGCGACAGCCAACAAGATGCGGCTGGTTTGCCTACTCGGTGCGCTGGTCCTCGTGATCGACGCGCTGCCCCAGCTCGCGGGACAGGGATCGCTTGCGACGGCGGCGCAGAGCGTCGCCGTCGTCTGCGTCATCCTGGCCGTGCTCGTCACCGGGGTGATGCTCGCCGAGCGCTTCTTCGCGCCCGCCTTGCCGGCACGGCGGGCGGCGGCGCGGGCGAAGGCGCGCGAGCTGCGCGTCTCCGAGGTCAAGCGGCGACGGCTGAGCGGCCTCCTGCGCCGTGAGCATCGGCGGCTCGAGACGGTGAATGAGATGCACCGCTATTTCGAGCTCGCCACCCGCAACTCGCAGATCACCGTGTTCTACCAGAACGCCGATCTGCGCTACGAATGGATCGTCAACCCGCGCTCCGCACTGACGCCGAGCCACGCCATCGGCCGGACCGACGACGTGCTGCCGGAAGCGATCCGCCCCATGGTGATCGGCCACAAGCGACGCGCCCTCACCACCTCCAGCACCCAGACCTTCGAGATCGAGGTGCCGGGCGAGGAGGAGCGGAGCTGGTTCCGCATCGACGTGGTGCCGATCAGCCACAACGGCGACGAGCCGGTGGGACTCGTGTGCACCGCCATCGACATCACCCGCTCCAAGCGCCTCGACATGATGCGCACCGACCTCTCGCGCCGCCTCGCCGAGACGCTGCAGCGCTTCAATCTGGCGCTGCGCAGCGAGCGCATCACCGTATTCTCGCAGGACCTCTCGCTGCGCTACACCTGGGCCAACTCCGACGAGACGCAGGTCGGCTCGATCATCGGGCGCACCGACGAGGAGATCCTGTCGCCGCAGGACCTCGACCCCATCGTGAGCCTGAAGCGGGGAGTGATCGAGACCAAGCGCCCCGCCTCAGCCGAGATCGGCATCGGGGAGGGGGTCGAGCGGCGCTGGTACGATCTCCACGTCGAGCCCAACCTGAAGCCGGACGGCTCGGTGTCGGGCATCACCTGCGCCTCCATCGACATTACCCATCGTCGCCGCAACGAGGAGCAGATGCGCCTCGTGATGCGCGAGCTCACCCACCGCACGAAGAACCTTCTCACGGTGGTGATCGCCATCGCCCGCCAGACATCCAACCAGGCGACGACGGTGGAGGCGTTCGTTCCCGCCCTCATCGCCCGCTTGAGGGCGCTCTCGGCGGCGCAGGACCTCATCGTCGCCGACGATTGGGCGGGCGTGAACATCGGCGACCTCATCCGCGTGCTGGTGGGTCAGTTCGTGCCGCCGATGTCGGACCGCGTGACCATCGACGGGCCGCGGCTCATCCTGTCGCCGGAGGCCTCGCAGAATCTCGGCCTCGCGATCCACGAGCTCGCGGCCAACGCCATGCAGTATGGCGCGTTCGCCAACGGGACGGGCACGCTCGCCGTCTCCTGGGAGCTCGAGGGTGAGGACGAGGGCGGACGCCTGTCGCTCACCTGGGTGGAGGAGGGCGGGCCGGCTGTGGTGGAGCCGACCACCCGCGGCTTCGGCATGACGGTGATCGAGCGCAACCTCTCACGCGCTCTCGGCGCCAAGGTCGACCTCTCCTTCGAGGCGAGCGGGCTCACCGCACGCATGACGCTGCCCCTGCAAAGCGTGGTGCCGATCCCCTCGCCCGACCGGATCGCTCTCGCCCAGGCGTCCTAGCTCCGCGGCGCGTCCCGCTCTCTCGGCCCGTGCGACCGGTGCGTCGCCGTGTGGATCGTGGGACGAATGGGAACACTTTCATCGGCCATCTTGTTGATAAGTCAGATGTGCAACAAGGCGACGCAGGTCATGCAAGCGCCCCTCGCGGACGAGGCGAGGTGATGTTTGGAGCGATGATGACAACCGAGGATCTTGAACTCGTGTGGCAGGAGATCAGCCGCATCGAAACCTGCATGATGATCACGCACGACTCCGGCGCCATTCGGGCGCGCCCGATGGTGGGGACCCCGGATCGGCAGGCGAACATGATCTGGTTCGTGGCGTCCCGCGAAAACCACAAGGACGAGGAGGTCGCGGCCGATCCGAGGATCTGCCTCACCTACGCCGACCCCGGCAGCAACACCTACGTGTCGGTGTCGGGCCGCGGGGCGGTGGTGACCGACCGCTCGAAGCTCGAGGCGCTGTGGACGCCGTCCATCGACGCCTGGTTCGAGGGCGGCCCGGAGGACCCCGACGCGATCCTGATCGGCGTGCGACCGGAGATGGCCGAATATTGGGACAACCCCAATTCCGACCTCATCGTGGCCCTCAAGATGCTGACGACGACCTCCGACGAGGCGCCGGCGATCGGCGACAACCGCAAGGTCGTGATGTAGCGCCCGCAAAGCGCTGGAACGGGAAAGGGGGCGCCGGCCGGGCGCCCCCTTTTTCGTGCTCGCGTGATCGGCGGCTCGGTCCGCCCGTCCGGGTTGGTCAGAAGCGGCGCGCCTCGACGACGGAGCGGCTTTGGTGGTCCGGTCCGTATTCGCCGCCCGACTGGACGGAGAGGAGCTCGGCAAGGCGGGTCCGGGCGCGGTTTACGCGGCTCTTCACCGTGCCGACGGCGCAACCGCAGATCTCCGCCGCCTCGTCGTAGGAGAAGCCGGAGGCGCCCACCAGAACCAGCGCCTCGCGCTGATCGGGGGCGAGCTTGGCCAGCGCGCTGCGGAAGTCCACCATGTCGAGATGGCCGTGCTGCTCGGGATGGCTCGCGAGGTTGGCGGCCAGTTTGCCGTCGGCGTCCTCCACCTCGCGGCGCTTCTTGCGGAAGTCGGAATAATAGACGTTGCGCAAGATGGTGAAGAGCCAGGCCCGCATGTTGGTGCCCGCCTCGAACATGTCGATGCTCGCCCAGGCCTTCATCAAGGCCTCCTGCACGAGATCGTCCGCCCGCTCGGCATTGCCGCAGAGCGAGACAGCGAAGGCGCGCAGGTTGGGAATTTGGCGGATCAGCTCGTCACGAACGCTCATTGGCGGTCCGAATCTGCACTGCTACTGCCACTGCTATCCTGGTTGTCGTCGTCACCGGTCAGGTCGTCGAGCTTGGTGAGAAGCTCCACGATCTTGTCCGGCAGGGGCTCAACGAGGACGGAGTCGTAGAGATCGCGCAGTTGCTTCCCGATCAGCGTCTGCATGGCGTCATCTCCACGGTAGTGATCCTCATTCTCCTCAGCCATCGGCCAAGACCCTCGTCGTCATAGTCAACTCAATTCCATCTTGCCGCGTTCCAGGTGGGGGCGAATTTGCTGAAATAGCGTTGCCGCAAATTCCGTCCGACACATGGGAACGTTTCGCCCGCTCATTCGTTCCAAGAGACCAGCGAATATCATCCCACCCTGTGTCGAACCCAGCGCCGGCACAGGGTGGGATGATTAAAGCGTTGGCAAAATTCACGGTTCGTCGCTGTCAAGGACTCCCCATGTCGCTCGCCAAGATCATTGCGCCGCAGATCCCCTACCTTCGTCGCTTCGCGCGCTCCCTGACCGGCAGTCAGCCGAGCGGCGATGCCTACGTGGAAGCGGTGCTCCAGGCGCTCTTGGCCGATCCTGCGATGTTCGCCAAGGATCTCGCGCCGCGCGTCGCCCTCTACCGGATCCTCATCAAGGTGTGGGACTCGGTGGACCTCAATCACGAAGTCGTCTCCCGTTCCGCGGCCTACGAAAAGCGGCTCGACGCCATGGTGCCGCGCGCGCGGCAGGCCTTCCTCCTCACCACCGTGGAAGGCTTCACGGTCGAGGAGGCGGCCGCAATCCTCGCCACCTCCTCGGACGAGGTGCGCACGCTGATCGACGAGGCGGGTCGCTCCATCGCCGAGCAGGTCGCGACGAGCGTCCTCATCATCGAGGACGAGCCGATGATCGCGATGGACCTCGAAGCGCTCGTCGAAGGGCTCGGCCACGAGGTGGCGGGCATGGCGCGGACCCACACCGAGGCCGTCGCCGCCGTGAAGTCCCGCCGCCCGGGCCTGGTGCTCGCCGACATCCAGCTCGCCGACGGCAGCTCCGGTCTCGATGCGGTCAACGAGATCCTGCACTCGATCACGGTGCCGGTGATCTTCATCACCGCCTATCCGGAGCGTCTTCTCACCGGCGAGCGGCCGGAGCCCGCCTTCCTCATCACCAAGCCGTTCGAGACCGACACGGTGAAGGCGGTGATCAGCCAGGCGCTGTTCTTCAACACCGCCGAGAACGCCGCCGCCTGACGGACGGCCAAGCCTCCCGCGCCGGGCGATGCTCGGCGGGGCGAGGCCTCAGAGCGCTTCGGCCCAGGCGACGTAGGCGTCGACGTCGAACTTACGCTCCAGCCCGCCAGGCGTCATGGTGCGGACCTTGCCGTAGACCGGGCGCTCCGGCCAGCCGCGATCGTGCAGCCCGAAGATCCAGCCGACGTTGGCGTAGGAGTTCATGTCCCGCCCGTCGAGTAGGTACTTGTTGTTGAGATAGAGCGTCGTCTCGAAGGCGTAGCGGGGCGTGTTGGTCCATCCGAGGATCCGCTTTCCCCAGTACATGCGCATGTGGTTGTGGAGATAGCCGGTCACGCGCATCTCGCGCATGGCGGCGTTCCAGTAGCGGTCGCCGGTCGCCCCGGCCTCCAGCTCGCGGCGGGTGTAGACGGCCTCGCGCCGATCGTCCTTGTGGGCATCGAGCGTCTCGCGCGCCCAGGCGGGGAGGGCGCTCCACGCATCGTAGTCCTCGGCGTGGCAGACGAAGTTGGCGGCGAGCTCGCGCCGCACCAGCATCTCCTCGACATAGCGGTCGGCGCTCTCGGGCGTGACGGCGGCGTCGCGAACCCGCTGATGGATCTCCACCGGCGAGATGTGCCCATAGTGCAGATAGGGGCTCATCATCGACACGTGACGGTCGACGATGTCGGCGCGCCCCTCGCCATAGTGGGCGAGGTCGCTCTTCAGGAAGGCCGTGAGGCGGCGACGGGCTTCGGTCTGTCCGCCCCTGACGGCGACCGGAGGGACGCTGTCGTCGACACCGAGGCGCTTCACGAAGGCGGCGACGTCGTCGAGCGCGACATCGTCCTTTTGGGCGAGATCGGCCGCGGGCACCTTCAGCGTGTGCGTTGTGGGGAGGGTGAGAAAGCGGCTCACGCATTTGTGAAGCTTGGGCCGAATCGTTCTCGCCGCGCTCTCGAGCTTGGTGGACGCCTCCCCGACGGGGACGATCACGTCGCCCTCGACCTCCTCCACCAGAGCGTCGCATCCCTCGGCGAGCTCGCGCCGCCAGGCCACGAGGTGGCGCAGATAGGCGCGATCGGTCACGACCACGGCCGCGGCCTGCGCAAGCCTTGCCGCAATCTTCGGTGGTGCGCCGATCTGGAGGGAAAAATGGGCGCCGCGCCTGGCGATTCGCGTCATCGCGTCCTTCACGCCTTCGAGCATGAAGGTGAAATGGCGAGCGTTTGCCTCAGGATAGGACGGATCGACGACGAAGAGGACGAGGAGAGGGCGCCCGAGCTCGTTGGCCCATTCGACGGCACGCTCCAACGCGGGGTTCGCATCGGCCCGTTGGCTGTGGCTCATCCAGTAGAGAACGTAGGGCCGTTCACTTCGGGGTCGCGCGATGTTGAGGGCGCGCGTGCGCTCGTTGGCCATCCGCCAGCTTGCTCGGATCTCTACCGAAGGGTATAAAAAATCGAACGGATTGTGAAACCGAATGGCGACGTTATCCGTTATCGGAACGACGACAAAGCGGAAACTCGCTCATTTTTTTAGTGAACGATTTTTCATCCACAGTCTTGTGGCTTTGAAGCCACAGCACCATCTGACGACGGTAAGTTTAGGGCGCTAGCGTTTCGACACAGTTAATCAAGCGCCGACAATTTGACGTAGACCAACGGATTTGGGGCGGGAGCCCACGGAAGGAGAAGCGCGGATGTCAGTGTTCAGTCGATACGCGGTCGCGGCGCTAGTGTTCACTGGTTCAGTTGCTGCGGCAGCATACGCTGCCAATCATGAAGACTTCTATAACAAGGTCACCGGATCGGTCGCCGGGATGACCGAGAACTTCATGTTGGCCGGGTCCATGGTGTCCGGCGACCGGCACCTCGCGGACTACTCGGATGACGGGGTGGGTGTCAAGCGGGATACCGATCGCATCGAGTCGGCCTCGGTGGTGACCCACGTGGAGGTGATCGGCGGCGGCTCCAAGCAGCGCATTGTGCTGCTCGATCCGGATGGACGTGAGGTCTACACCCACGATCCGCTGTCGAACACCACGATCATCGCGAAGGATGCGATCATCCCCTCGATCACCGTGCGGGACGATCCGGACGCCATCGCCGAGCTGCGCGTGGTGACGGCGGCGCCGGCCGTCGAGGCCCCGGCCGAGCTCCGGCAGGCGCTCGCCTCCGGCGCGGACCAGCCGGAGCTGTTCTACCGCGAGGACCTCTAGGGTCCCTGCGACCAAGGCGCGCCGCGGATAGGGGATCCGCGGCGTGGAGGGGAGCGCGTCCGTGCGGCGCGCTTTTTTCGTATCGGCCGTTTCCTCCCTCCGCCCACTCGGGTAGCTACGAGTGGACTCCAACGAGGATGGCGGACACGATGACCGGCAAGAGGCTGACGGATTTCAAGGCGCTGACGTTCGACTGCTACGGCACGTTGATCGACTGGGAATCGGGCATGGTGGCCGGCCTCTCGCCGCTCGTCTCCCGCCTGCCGCAGGCGCCGACGCGTAATGTGATCCTGGAGACCCACGCGCGTCACGAATCCGCGCAGCAGCGCCAGACGCCCGGCAAGCCCTACAAGGAGCTCCTGGCGGTGGTCTACAAGCGGATCGCCGAGGAGTGGGGGCTGACGGTCGACTGGTCCGAATGCCTCGCCTACGGCCGCTCCGTGCCGCAGTGGCCCGCTTTTCCCGATTCGGCCGCTGCGCTGAAGGTGCTCAAGACGCACTTCAAGCTCGTCATCCTGTCGAACGTCGACAATGAAAGCTTTGCCGGCAGCAACGCGCGCCTCCAGGTGCCGTTCGATGCGATCTATACGGCCGAAGACGTCGGCGCCTACAAGCCCTCCGACGCGAACTTCATCTACATGCTCGACAAGCTCGCCGCGCTCGGGATCGAGAAGGGCGACATCCTGCACACGGCGGAAAGCCTGTTCCACGACCATGTTCCGGGCGTGCGCCATGGGCTCGCGACGTGCTGGATCTATCGCCGCCATGCCGACGAAGGCTTCGGCGCGACCATGGACCCCGGCGAGCGGCCGACCACTGATTTCCGTTTCAACAGCATGGCCGAGCTGGCGGCGGCGGTGGAGGCCGAAGCGGGCGCGACAGGCTGACGCACGCGGCAGCGCGCACGACGGCAGAAACGGCGTCCTTCGGGGCGCCGTTTCTGTTTTCGGCAGGCGCGGGGCGGTGGCAGGGCGGTGTCGACGGCCCTTCACATTAGAACCAGTATAAATCGAATTTCGAATTCTTCTAGACTGAATTCTTCGTCGGTAATCTAGAGTCGTTCAATCGAATCTTCGTATTGACTTGTGGCTTGTTTCCCAGCACCAAGCAAGTCAGAACGAATATTGGCAGCGGGTGTCGCGGGGCGGAACGCCTCGCCGCGGCCAGTCAGAAACTGAGCGATTGGAGGCCTGCATGAAGACCGTCGCCTGGGCAGCGACCGTGGTGCTGGGAATCACCGGTGGTGCGGCGGCCGACGAGGTCGACCCGTCCGCGGTGTTGGCCACCTATGCCGACATCGCACACGCCGGCTACGAGGATTCCCTCCTCGCCGCGAAAGCGCTCGACTATGCCATCGACGGCCTCATCGACAGCGCAACCGAGGAAAGCCTTCTCGCCGCCAAGGCGTCGTGGCTCGCCGCGCGTGTGCCCTATCAGCAGACCGAGGCCTACCGCTTCGGCAACGCGATGGTGGACGACTGGGAAGGCCGGGTGAACGCCTGGCCGCTCGACGAGGGCCTGATCGACTACGTGGCGCCGAGCTACGGCACCGAGTCCGATGCCAACGCTCTCTACACCATCAACGTGATCGCGAACCCCGAGATCACGGTGAACGGCGAGACGGTCGACGCCTCGGTGATCGACCCCGCGTTGCTTGCCGACACGCTGCACGAGGCCGAGGAGGTGGAGGCGAACGTCTCCATCGGCTACCACGCCATCGAGTTCCTGCTGTGGGGTCAGGACCTCAACGGCACCGAGGCGGGTGCCGGCAGCCGTCCCGCCAGCGACTACGACACCGAGAACTGCACCAACGGCAACTGCGACCGGCGGGCGGAATATCTGAAGGCCGCGTCCACGCTGCTCATCGCCGACCTCGAGGAGATGGTGGCGAACTGGGCCGAAGGCGGCGCCGCCCGCGAGGCGGTGATGGCGGACGAGGCGACGGGTCTCGCCACCATCCTCACCGGGATGGGCTCGCTCTCCTACGGCGAGCTCGCCGGCGAGCGCATGAAGCTCGGCCTGCTGCTGCACGACCCGGAAGAGGAGCACGACTGCTTCTCCGACAACACCCACAATTCGCACTATTTCGACGCGATCGGCATCCGCAACGTCTACACCGGCCACTATCGGCGCATCGACGGCAGCATCGTCTCCGGTCCCTCGATCGCCGACATGATGGCGGCCAAGGACCCGGCCCTCAACGAAGAGCTTCTCCAGAAGCTCGATGCGACCGTCGACGCCATGGCGGTGATGAAGGCCCGCGCCGAGAGCATCGAGGCCTACGATCAGATGATCGGCGAGGGCAATGAGGAGGGCAACGCCATCGTTCAGGCGGCCATCGACGCGCTGATCGCGCAGACTCCCTTCATCGAGCGGGTCGTCGCGGCGATGGATCTCGGTGCCATCGAAATCGAGGGCTCCGACAGCCTCGACGATCCGAACGCCGTCTTTCAGTAGGGTCCACGTATGATCGTTTGCCACTGCAACGTCATCGTGAAAGCTGAGATCGAGGATGCGGTGCGCCGCATTCTCGCCGAGGATCCAGCAGGCAGGCTGGAACCTCAGTACGTCTACCGCGAGCTGCAAAAGCGCGGTCGCTGCTGCGGATGTTTCCCGTCCGTGAACAGGATCGTGGACGAACTTCTCGCCGAGGCGATGAAAGAGGTGGACGGAACGACCTTCGGTAGGGTTTCTATGGGGGGACACCTGCTGCCGAAGGACTAACCAATGAAGGGCGATCCCCTGGTGATTGAGCGCCTCAACGAGGCGCTCTTTCTGGAGCTTTCTGCCATCAACCAGTACTGGCTCCACTACCGCCTGCTCGAGGATTGGGGGCTCACGAAGCTCGCCAAGAAGGAGCGTAAGGAATCCATCGAGGAGATGCAGCACGCGGACAAGCTGACCGCGCGCATCATTTTTCTCGAAGGGCACCCGAACCTGCAGACCCTCGCGCCCCTGCGAATCGGCCAGAACGTGCGTGAAGTGCTGGAGTCGGACCTCGCCGGCGAGTACGACGCGCGCACGTCATACGCCCAGTCGCGCGACGTTTGCCGCGACAAGCGGGACTATGTGACGATGCAGCTGTTCGAAGAGCTGCTGCAGGACGAGGAAGGCCATATTGACTTTCTGGAGACGCAGCTTGCGCTCTTCGACAAGATCGGCGCGGAGCGGTATGCGCTGCTCCAAGCCGATTCGGCCGACGACGTCGACTGACGATCTCACTGCGCGACCCTTGTCCCACCATCGCGAGGCGCTTCGCCGTGCGCGGTGGGGTGCCCGCGTCGCCGTCGGCGCCGGCCTCTTCGTCCTGGCCGCGCCGATCGCGCTCGCGGTGGCCGACCGGGCCGGACCGACCCTCGACCTGCCCACCCGGCGAACTGATCTCTCCACCAAGGATCGGGCGCGCGTGCGCGCCGTCACCCGGCAGACGGACGACTTCGCCGCCGCGGAGCGCTTCGAGGCGATGCCGGGCGGCGGCGCCACCTCGACCGCCAGCATCACCCGCGACGCCTTTTCCCACCCCTCCGCCAACCTCGACTTCGAGGAGCGGCAGACCTTCTTCGTCGGCAACGGCATCTTCAAGAAGCTGTGGGTGGCGGCGCCGTCGTCCACCGCCGCGTCGGACGGGCTGGGGCCGCTCTACAACGCCCGCGCCTGCCAGCGCTGCCATCTGAAGGACGGTCGGGGCCACCCGCCCGACGGGCCCGACGACGTCGCGAGCTCGATGTTCCTGCGCCTCTCCGTCCCGCCGCGGACGGTGGAGGAGCACGACGCGCTCGCCGCCTTCGAGACCCTGCGGATCCCGGAGCCGACCTACGGCGGTCAATTGCAGAATTTCGCGGTGACGGGCCTCTCCGCCGAGGGGCAGATGACCATCGACTACGAGGAGATCCCCGTGACCCTCGCCGATGGCGAGGTCGTTCATCTGCGCAAGCCGACCTACGGCATCGCCGACCTCGGCTACGGGCCCATCGATCCCGCCGTGCAGCTCTCCCCGCGCGTCGCCAACCCGATGATCGGGCTCGGTCTTTTGGAAGCGATCCACCCCGCCGATCTGATGGCGAACGCCGATCCGGACGACGCCGACGGCGACGGCATCTCCGGCAAGATCTCCGTCACCCGCGATCCCGTGACCGGCGATCTCACCATCGGTCGCTTCGGCTGGAAGGCGTCGACCCCGTCGGTGATGGTCCAGTCGGCCGAGGCCTTTTCGGGAGACATCGGCATTTCCACCCCGATCGTGACCGACGCTTTCGGAGAGTGCTCCATCGCCCAGTCGATCTGCCGCGATCAGCCGACCGGCGTCCAGCGCCGCCTCGGCGACGTGGAGGCGCCCGATCCGCTCCTCGGCCTCGTCACCTTCTACGCGCAGAACCTCGCCGTGCCGGCGCGCCGCGACGTCGAGGATCCCAAGGTATTGGAGGGCAAGAAGCTCTTCTACGAAGCGGGCTGCGTCGATTGCCACACCCCGAAATACGTGACGAGCCGCAAGGCGGAGGGGAAGGCGCAACGCTTTCAGCTGATCTGGCCCTACACCGATCTGCTCCTCCACGACATGGGCGAGGGGCTCGCCGACGGCCGACCGGTGGGCAATGCGTCGGGCAGCGAGTGGCGCACGGCCCCGTTGTGGGGGATCGGCCTGACCGAGACCGTCAACGGCCACACCTATTTCCTGCACGACGGCCGGGCGCGCAGTCTGCTCGAGGCGATCCTGTGGCATGGTGGCGAGGCGGAGGCCGCGGCCTCCCGCGTGCGTGACATGTCCCGCGGCGAGCGCGAGGCGCTGCTCGCATTCCTGGAGTCCCTATGACGCTTCGCTCGCTCAGTCTGATCGGGGCAGCCGTCCTCGCCTCCGTCGTGGCCGGGCCGGCCCGTGCGGAAGGGCCGACGGGCTTTGCCTTTCGCCCCACCGTGGAGGCGATCATCAGGACCGTGATCGTGCCGGCGCACGAGGCGTTCACGGCGGCGGCGGAGATGAACCGCGTCGCGCTCGATTCGCTCTGCGCGGAGCCGGCGGAAACGACGCTCGAGACCGCACGCGAGGCGTTCGGCACCCTCGTCGTCCGCTTCTCGCGCATCGAGCTCTACCGGTTCGGGCCGGCGCGGGAGGACAACAATTTCGAGCGCCTGTTCTTCTGGCCCGATCGGCGCAGCCGCGGTCTACGGCAGGTGACGGAGGTGATCCGCACCGAGGACGAGAGCGCCACCGAGCTTGCGACGCTGAAGGCGAAGAGCGTCGCCGTGCAGGGCCTGCCGGCGCTCGAATATGTGCTCTTCGGCAACGACGCGGAGGAGCTGGCGACCGGCGCGCCCTTCCGGTGCCGCTATGGAGCCACCATCGCCGCCGCGATCCTCGACGTCGCCGAGAGCATCGAAGCGGGATGGCGGGGCGATTTCGCCCACCTCATGGAAACGGCCGGACCGGAAAACCGGCTCTACCGCTCGCACGGCGAGGCGCTGCAGGACATCCTGCAGGCCGGCGCCGAGGAGCTTCAGCTCGTCGACGAGCTGAAGCTCGGCGCGGTGATCGGCGATGCGCCCGAGGATGCCCACCCCAAGCGCGCCCCCTTCTGGCGCTCCAATCTCACGCTCCCCTCGATCCTTGCCAACACCGAGGGGGTCGCGGCGATCGCCGGCGAGCCGCTCCAGGCGCTGCTGGCGGAGGAGGGCAACCTCGCCGCGAGCGTGCGCTTCGAGCTGGCGCAGGTCGCCCGCGCCCTCGATCCGCTGATCGCGAGCGGCACGCCCTTCGAGACGCTCGCCGCGGAGGCGGAGCCGCACCGCCGCCTGACCTACGCCCGAAGCCCGATCGCCGCCGCGAACCGTCTCCTCGCCACACGCATCCCCGGCGCATTCGGCTTCGTCGCCGGTTTCAACTCGATGGATGGGGATTGATGATGCTCAGCCGACGTCAAATGCTCGCCGCCACCGGTGCAGGGGTTCTCGCGGGCTGGGCCCGCATGCCGCTCGCCGCCGCCGACGGAGCGCCCGCCTTCGTCTCGTGCTGCCGCAAGCCCGACGGAGCCTTCGCCGCGGTGGTGCTCGACGGCGACGGCCGCATCCTCTTCACCGAGGAGCTCGACGCCCGCGGGCACGGCGCCGCCGTCTCCCCCGACGCCGGCAAGGCGGTGGTGTTCGCCCGCCGGCCGGGCCGCTTCGCCGTGGTGCTCGACCTTGCACGGCGCGAGCGGGTCGCCGCCTTCGCTCCGCCGGAGGACCGCCGCTTCGCCGGCCACGGCTTCTTCCAACCCGACGGCAAGGTGCTCTACGCCACCGAGAACGACTTCGACGGCGAGCGTGGCATGATCGGCGTCTACGACGCGACCGACGGCTTCCGCCGCATCGGCGAGTTTCCGACCCACGGCATCGGCCCCCACGAGGCGCTGCTGCTGTCGGACGGACGCACCGCGGCGGTGGCGAACGGCGGCATCCTCACCCACCCCGACTTCCCCCGCCTCGACCTCAACATTCCGACGATGGAGCCTTCGCTCGCTCTCATCGACATCGCGACCGGCGATCTCCTCGAGAACGCGGTGCTCGATCCTCGGCTCCATCAGCTCTCCATCCGTCACATCGCCGAGGCGGGCGACGGGTCGGTGTGGTTCGGCGGCCAATATGAGGGGCCGAAGACCGACCGCGTGCCGCTCGTCGGCAGCCTCCATCGCGACCGCGGCCTCACCCTCGTGGAGGCCGACGACGACATCTATGCCGGGATGAACCAGTATGTCGGTTCGGTGGCGGTGAGCCGGGACGGGGCGACCGTCGCCACCACGAGCCCGCGGGGCGGCTGCGTCGTGGAGTGGGACGTCGCGAGCCTCGCGCCGGTGCGGGTGCGCCGGGAGGCGGACGCATGCGGCGTCGCTCCGCGCTCGGTCGACTTCCTGGTCTCCACCGGATCGGGCCACATCCTCGCCGGCGAGGAGGAGCGCGCCGTGGCGCTCGCCTTCGACAATCACCTGATGCGGATCGTCGCCGAGGGGTAGGCCTCAGCGCATCATCTGCGGTCGGAGGGTGAAGCTGAGGCCCACCGCGACGACGCCGCACACGAGCATCGGCATCAGCACCGGCCAGGCCGAGTCGGGCCAGATTCCGGCGTCGGAGAGGAGGCCCACGAGCACGCTCGCCACGGCGCCGCCACCCACCTGCAGGGCCCCGGCAAAGCCCGACGCGGTGCCCGCGAGCCGCGGCTCCACGCTGACCGAGCCGGCGAGCGCGTTGGGCAGCGACAGGCCATTGCCCACCGCCACCAGGAGCATCGGCGCGAAGAGGGCGGCGGGGTGGTGGATGAGAAGCAGCGCCCCGACGGCGGAGACGATGGTGCCGAGCAGCGACAGGATGTTGCCGACCACGATCAGCGGGATGATGCCGAAGCGTTGTCCGAAGCGGCCGGTCACGAAGTTGCCGATGATGTAGCCCACCGGCAGGAACATGAAGTAGAGCCCATAGCCTGCCGGCGACAGCCCGTAGACCGACTGCGAGACGAACACCGCCCCCGCCACGAAGGCGAAGAAGGAGACGCTGAGGAAGCAGAGGGTGAGGGCGAAGAGCCAGAAGGCCGGCACGTGGGCGAGCTCGCCCACCTCGCGCACGAAGCGGGCGAAGGCGTGCGTCGTGCCGGTGGCCGGGTGGGTCTCCTTGAGGCGGATCGCCGTCAGCACGAGCCCCGCGAGGCCGAGAAGGCCCATCGCGGCAAAGACGAGGCGCCACGAGGTCGCCTCCGAGATCACCCCGCCGAGGGCCGGCGTCATCATCGGCGCGATGGCCATGCCCATCGTCACGTAGCCGATCATCGAGGCGGCGCTCGCCGAGCCGTGCGTGTCGCGCACGATGGCGCGCGACAGGACGAGGCCGGTGCACCCGCCGAACGCCTGGACGATGCGCCCGGCGACGAGCACGTCCACCGTGGGTGCGAGGGCGCAGATGAGGGTGCCGATCAGAAACACCATCAGCCCGGCGAGGAGCACCGGACGGCGGCCGTAGATGTCGGAGACCGGGCCGACGACGATCTGCCCGACAGCCGTCGCCGCGAGGTAGGCCGACAGGGTGAGCTGGATCGCCGAGGTGGAGGTGGCGAGATCCTCCTGCATCCGGGCGAGCGCCGGCATGTGCATGTTGAGCGCCGTCGGCTGCACGGTGGAGACGAGCACCAAGAGCCCGATGGGAGCCGCCACCGGGACGGGGCGCTCGCGATCGAGGGCCGGGGCCCGCTCGTCGATCGTCACCGAAAGAACGGGATCGGCGGAGACGTCGGCAGACGCGGGCCGGCTGTGGTCCTCTGACATTCTTGGTCCTCTGCGGCCTTGCCGCCGTCTCATTGGCCCTTCCGCTCGTTGGGGGACGAGGCGGCCGAAGGGCAGGCTCGCGCCGCGGTGGGCGGCGGTCGCAGACTCACGTTCCGCTCGAATGAACGCACTCGAGCGAATAAGACATGCTCCTATTCAACGAAATAGGGCATCCCGCGCGCGATCGGACGCAGGGCGCTCTATCCCCCCGTCGTCGACATGTGCCGGGCGACGGCCGGGCGAGCATTGCGCCGCTCGATGACGAAGTCGTGTCCCTTGGGCTTGATCATCATGCCGTGGTCGATCGCCCGGTGCAGCGCCTCGTCGCCTTCCGACTGGCGCAGCGGCTCGCGCAGGTCCACCGCATGATCCTGCCCCAGGCACAGATAGAGCGTGCCGGTGCAGGTGAGGCGCACCCGGTTGCAGCTCTCACAGAAATTATGGGTGAGGGGGGTGATGAAGCCGATCCGCCCGCCGGTCTCCGCCACCCGCACGTAGCGGGCGGGACCGCCGGTGCGGTCGGGCAGGTCGATGAGGGTGAAGTGCTCCTCGAGCCCCGCCCGCACCGCCGTCAGCGGCAGATATTGGTCGGTGCGGTCGGCCTCGATCTCGCCGAGCGGCATCGTCTCGATGAGGGTGAGATCGTGGCCGCGCTCGTGGCAGAAACGGAGCATCGGCTCGATCTCGTGGGCGTTGGTGTCCTTCAGCGCCACCATGTTGATCTTCACCTTGAGGCCGGCCGCCGTCGCCGCCTCGATGCCCCCGAGCACCCGGTCGAGATCGCCCCAGCGGGTTATGGCGTGGAAGGTGTCGGCGTCGAGCGTGTCGAGCGAGACATTCACCCGCCGCACGCCGCAGTCGGCGAGCTCGGCGGCATATTTGCCGAGCTGCGAGCCGTTGGTGGTGACGGTCAGCTCCTCGAGCGCGCCGCTCTCCAAATGGCGGGACAGGGCGCGAAACAGGCTCATCACGTTGCGCCGCACGAGCGGCTCGCCGCCGGTGATGCGCAGCTTCTTCACGCCACGCGCGACGAAGGCGCTCGCCACGCGGTCGACCTCTTCGAGGCTGAGGAGCTCCTTCTTCGGCAGGAAGGACATGTGCTCCGACATGCAGTAGACGCAGCGAAAGTCGCACCGGTCGGTGACCGAGATGCGCAGGTAGCTGACCGTCCTGCCGAAGGTGTCGATGAGCGGTGCCGTCATATGATCTCTTTCGGAACGCCGTCATCCCTTTATATGTCGATGAATATGGATTTCGCACCCCCCGTCATTCGGATGCAATGAGGGGAGGCGAGGGAGGGACCGTTGAGCGAGACGCCGAACGCAGCCGACGACACTGCGCCCTGGCCGCTGGAACTGCGCGTGTCGCCCGCCCGCGACAGCCTCACCGTGCGTTACGAGGACGGCACGTCCCACGCGATGCCGTCGGAATATCTGCGCGTGCTGACCCCGTCGGCCGAGCGCAAGGGGCACGGCCATCCGATGGTGCTGGGCGGCAAGCGCGGGGTGACGATCTCCTCGATTCACCCGGTCGGGCGCTACGCGGTGCGAATCGCCTTCTCCGACGGTCACGCGAGCGGCCTCTATACGTTCGAGAACCTCTTCGCCCTCGGCGCATCGCAGGACGATAACTGGCGCGACTATGAGAAGGACCTCGCCACCCACGGCCTGTCGCGCGATCGGCCCGGCAGCGCCCCGCTGCGCCGCTGATCGACGCGGGCAGAACCTTGCCCGCCGCACTTGACGCGAGCCGCCCGGACTGCCAAAGAGGCGCACCTGACGAGACGGCGAGGGCATCGTCGGTGCACCGCACCGCACGGGCCGCCCGAGTGCTCCCCGCGTTCGAAGGCGCCGTTTCTTGGGGGATAGTTTAACGGTAGAACAGCGGACTCTGACTCCGTTAGTCCAGGTTCGAATCCTGGTCCCCCAGCCACTCACCGTTCGAATTCGCTTCAGTCCTCAAGCCTTCTCGGTCGGGATGTTTGGCATCCCCGCTCGGGGGTGGGTCTCCATGTTCGCCTTACCGGCGTTGTGCGGGACGCACGCTGCCGGGGCGCCCCGCGTGGCATGTCGGAGTGATGGAACCAACCCGCCGGCGCATTCTTGCCGGGTGGCCGGATCAAGCGCACACTGCCTCTCGTCCCGTGATGTGTTCCCCTCTTTGGTGCCGCCCATGACTTTGGCAAGGTCGCCCTCCGTCTGGAAATCGGGACGTTGTCCTCTCCAGCCGCGACGCCGGATGCTGTGCATTTCGCCATGCTCGGTTCGCGACGGCCAAGGATGCCGTCAGCGGCGTCGTGCCGATCACAGCGTGGCCGGGCCGACGAAAGGGGGCCGCCGCTCGCCTTGGTCGGCCCGGCGGCCGCGGGCGACGCCCTCGGCCAGACCGATGAGGGGTCGGTCGCGATGAGCTGGCTTGCAGGGGTCAGACGGGCGAAGGTCTATGCCGCGTTCAACTATCTCGCGGACAAGAATATCGTTGTCATCGATTATTGGGATCTTGACGACGGCGCATCGGACCTCTCCATGCATCCGATGTCCGTCGTGCGCGAAGGCAGCCATTTCTTCAATCTCGCCTTCGAGACGCTGAAGACTGAAGGCCGTGGAAGTCTCGAAATCGACGTCGGCACCATGACGGCGACCATCGAGGATTGGGGTCCCGGCGATGAATGAGACCACCGGCGCCCCGGGGAGCACCCCTCGACCCGGCCACCCCACGCTGGAGGCGACGGCAGCCTATGCCGCCTCGTTCCATGCCGGGCAGCTCGATCGCGCGGGCAAGCCTTATGTCGATCATCTGATCCGCGTCGCCGCCACGCTGGCCCGGCTCTATCCCGAGGCATCGATCGCCGAGCGACATGCCGTCTGGCTGCACGGCGTCCTGGTGCGAACGAGCGTGACCGCCGCCGAACTCGCCGCGCTCGGCTATGCGCCCGAAGTGATCGAGATCCTGAAAGCGGTCGCTCCCGCATCCGACGATGCCGAGAGCGACGCCGATCGGATCGAGGCCCTTGCCGCCGCTGGTTCTCCGGCCGCCGTCCGCGTCATGATCGCGGTGCTCGCCGACACCGACGCTGCCGACATGTTGGCGCGATTGCGCCAGGCTCTGGCCGAACGCCCCGTCGTCATCGACGATGCCGATCCCGGCCCATCCGACATGATCCCCGTCACGCTGTCCATCGAGCCGGTCGAGCATTCGATCCTTCAGGAGGCCGCCGTGATCGCCGAGCGCAGCCTCGAGGACTTCATCATCGAAGAAGCGTCGGGTCTTGCCCATCGCATCGTCGTGACGGGTTCGCTCAGCCACGTCGAATTGGCCCGCGACCGGCGCGCTCGGAACAAGCAGCTGATCGACATGATCAGGAACATGGCCTCGCCCTGAGCTGCCGCGTGGCAGTCCGGCATCAGCGCGCTGCGGCGTTGCCCGGTCGGTTGAGGAGCTCGTAGCCCGTGTCCGTGGTTCTGACGCGCAATGTCTTGAGCTGGGCCTCGCTCAGCGGCGGATCGAATGAGGCGACGAAGCCACATCGTCCCGTCGGGTGGAGCGCGAGTTCGGCCACGTCGTCGCGCTGCCGGTCGGCCACCGTCTCCGTGATCGTCCGGCCGTCCGCGATGAAGGCCAACGGCACGGGCGTGTCAGCGAAGGTATCGACAGCCCAGCCCCGAGCCCCGTGCGGCGTGATGGCCTCGATGTGGCCGACGAGGCGCCGCACGCTCTTGTAGCCGGAGTTGGGTGCCACGAACGCCTCCGCGTCGCGCCGCGCGGGTTCCGACACCGCGAGCCCGGTGTACGTCGCGATCGCGTCCACGAGCTTCTCCGGCTCCGCTACTCCCGCTTCGTAAGGGTAGATCAGCACCGGCCGCTTGGTGAGCCTGAGAAGCAGCGCGATGCACAGCTCCGCCACCACCGTCTCGAGGAGGCGCGCCGTCAGGGGAGGGCCGACATAGCGCTCGCCGCTGAGGCTGGTCTGGAGCGGGTTCCGCATCACGACGATGTAGATCGCGTTCGGGATGCGCGGAGCAACGAGCAGGAGAAACGGGTTCATGTAGGGGCACTTGAACGCGAAGGTGCCGAATTGGGCACGGCGCCGCTTCAAGATCGCGGCGAAGCGGAACGGCAGTCGCACGAGATTCCACGGCAGCATCGCCCGACCCGTCGGCTTGAAGCGGGCGATCAGGTCGACGTCCTCGCCGACGGCGTTCAGCCGATCACCGAATTCGAGCCCCATTCTCTGAAGGATGCCGACGGTCATCGTGGTCCCGCTACGGCCGGCGCCGAGCACGACCACCGTGCTGTGGCCGCCCCTCGACAGAAGACCCGCCTTGCCATCCGGAAGGTTGAACGTGGTCGCAAGCATGCGGGGCGTGGTCCCGGCACCATCCTCGGCGTTGCGATCGACCGGCACGAGGCGAGGGCGTCGTGATGTTGCCCCCGAGGGGTCACCGCTCAACGCGGGCCTCCGTTCACGTCGGGGTTCCGCCGGGGCGGGGTCGCAGGCGCTTTTGGGGTGAGGCCGCCCAAGCTGATGTGCGGCCGGTCGGCGGCCGGCTCGTCCCGCTGGGCGATCAGGGGATGGAGATTCCGGGTCACGGGAGCGGGGGACCGCGGCGGGTCGCTCGCCATCGGCCAGGCATTCGCGGGTGAACCCGTCAACGACCATTGCACCCTGTGCGGCCGGCAGTGTCCGCGACGGCTGGTGCCCGTGCCACGCTTACCTCGGCGAACCCCGTGGCAGCGAGCGCCGACGCCTCCCGGCGGATCGTCTCGCGACGGGCCGCTTCGCCGGCGCTTTGTGCGATCTTGTCCTTTGCTCTGCTGCCCATCGTCGAGACCCCTTCAACACTCGGCCTGCGTGAGGCGTTGCGTGAAGGGTCCCGCCGAATGGATGGATCCGCATCACCCGTGCGGGTGACGTCGCCGGCCTTTTCCGGCGGCGACAGCGGCTCTGGATCCGTGATTGGAGTGCGCGAGCGATCGACGCACCGCTCTCAATCCATCGGGGAAAGGTGTACGCCCTTACGAATAAGCTCGCCGCGCGTCGTGACCTGAGCCCCTTCTGAGGCGCTCCGCCGTTGCGCCTCGATCGTGTTCAGCGAGGCACCGCGTATCCGCATCCGACCGATGCTTGCGGCGGATGTGAGTTGCCACGGAGTGCCAAGGCGTCGGACTGACGGGCCGCCGACGGCCGCCTAAGTCGCCGAAATATGGCGACCGTGGCGGGCCCGGACTCCGTCGACCGAGGTGCGAAGCCGGGCCTCGCAGCCACTTTGCTTGGATCGGGTCGTCTCGCCCCTCACTCGGCCGCGGACTTGCAGCCGGCGTCCTGAACGCTGAACGTCGGGGAAGGCAGAGGAGAAGTCATGGCGCCGATCGTGATCGAGCACGTCGACTGGGCGGTCCTGTGGGACGCGGAGGCCGGCCGGCACGTCTACCGGCGCGACGTCGACATCGCCTTCGACAATGGTGCGATCGTCTTCGTCGGCGAGCGCTACGAGGGGGAGGCGGCGGCGCGCCACTCCGGCCGCGGCCGTCTCCTGATGCCGGGCTTCGTCGACATTCACACCCACCCGACGTCCGAGCCGCTGAGACGCGGCCTCACCGACGAGATCCTGAGCCCCGGCTTCCATCACTCCTCGCTCTACGAATATCTGCCGGTCATCACCACCACGCCCGAAGGGGCGGCCGCGGCGATGCGGATCGCCGTCGCCGAGCTCCTGAAGAGCGGCGTCACCACGGTGGTCGACCTGTCGGTGCCGTTCGAGGGTTGGCTCGATATTCTCGGCGAGAGCGGCATTCGGGCCTGTGCCGCGCCGATGTATCGCGACGCGCGCTGGTTCACGAGCAACGGCCACGCCCTCGAATATGAGTGGGATAGTGCCGCCGGCGGGCGCGCCATGGCGGCGGCGCATCGGCTCATCGAGCGCGCGCGGCAGCATCCCTCCGGCCGCCTCAGCGCCATGGTGGCGCCGGCGCAGATCGACACGTGCACCGCCGATCTCCTCGTCGAGAGCCACGCCTTCGCGCGCGAACGCAACCTGCCCTTCCAGATCCACGTCTCCCAGAGCGTCGCCGAGTTCCACGAAATGTTCCGCCGCACCGGGATGACGCCGATCGCCTGGATGGACAGCCTCGGCATTCTCGACGAGCGCACGATCCTCGGCCACGCGATCTTCCTCGACCATCATCCGTGGCTCCACTGGACCTCGCGGCGCGATCTGGGGCTGATCGCGGAGCGGGGGGCGAGCGTTGCCCACTGTCCCACCGTGTTCGTGCGGCGGGGGATCGCGCTGCGCAGCTTCGGGGACTATGAGCGCGCCGGGGTGAACGTCGGAATCGGCACCGACACCTACCCCCACGACATGGTCGCCGAGCTGCGCACCGCGAGCTACACCGCCCGCACCATCGCCGAGACGGTCGCCGACCACACCGCCGCGGACATCTTCACCGCGGCCACCGTCGGCGGCGCCCGGGCGCTGCGGCGCGAGGACATCGGCCGCATCGCGCCGGGCGCGAAGGCCGACTTCGTGCTGGTGGACCTCACGGATCCCGCGATGCGGCCGATCTACGATCCGGTCCGGACCCTGCTTTATAGCGCCGACAGCCGCGTCGTCCGCGACGTCTGGGTCGACGGCGAGCGCGTGGTTGCCGACGGGCGCGTCACCACCATCGACCTCGACGCCGCGACGGCGGCGTTGGAAGAGGCGCAGCGCGAGGCGATCGCCGGGGTGAGGGGCCGCGACTGGGCCGGCCGCCGCATCGAGGAGCTCTGTCCGCGCGCCTTCCCCTTCGGCTGAGCCTTGGGGCCGGCCGTGGATCACGACTGCGGGGGAGGTCGCACCAGGCTGAGCGCGCGCTCGATCTCCTGGATGCCGAACGGCTTCATGATCATCGCGATCGGCGACAGATCGCTGAGCTGCGCCCGCATGTCGGGGTCGAGGTTGCCGGATACGAAGATCGCCCGCAGCCCGATCGTCTCGAACAACACCCGGGCGGCGTGTTCGCCGGAGGTGCCGCCGCGCAGCCGCAAGTCGGTGAGCATCACGTCGGGGCGATGCGTAAGGCCGAGCTCGATGGCATCGTCCGCGGTGGCCGCTACGCCGCACACCTTGTGACCGAACGCCTCGACGCAGAGCTTCAGGTGCATCGCGATGAGCGGCTCGTCCTCCACGACGAGAACGGACAGGCGCTCCGTCGAAGGCAACCTCATGCCGCTTGGGTCGTCCGGTCCCGTGAACGGGCTCATGGCTGTCATGCTTCTAATTTAATTAAGCAGCGATGCAAACATGCATCTCGGCGACCCCAAAGTCGAGTCGATGCCTATAGAAGCCCCGAAATCCGGGGATTCTTGGCTGCGGATGTCAGCGCAGCGTGCGATCGAGACAGAGGAGATCGGTGGCGTTGCCGCCGAGGATCGCGTCGACGTCGCGCTCGCTGAGACCCGGCGTGCCGCGGACGAAGCCGACGGGATCGCTTTCGCCCATGTCGAACGGGTGGTCGGTTCCCATCAGAAGATGGTCGGCGCCGTAGACCTCGACGAGATGGCGCAGCTGGGTCCGGTCGAACAGCACCGTGTCGAAATAGAGCCGCCTCAGGTAGTGCGACGGAGGGTGGTGGCAGCCGCGGCAGTCGTCCCGCGCATGGAAGGCGTGGTCCATCCGGCCGGAATAGGCGGGCAGGTAGCCGCCGCCGTGGGCGACGCAGATCTTGAGGCCGGGATGGCGATCGAGCACGCCGCCGAAGATCAGATGGCTCACCGCCACCGTCGATTCCAGCGGATTGCCGACGATGTTGTTGAGATAGTGCGTGGCGAGACGCTCGCCGTGGGAAAAGCCGAGCGGATGCAGGAAGACGACGAGCCCCATGTCCTCGGCGGCGGCGAACACCGGGGCGAAGGCGGGGTCGGAGAGCTCCCGCCCGTCGACGTTGGTGGAGATCTCGACGCCTTTGAGGCCGAGCTCGTCGACTGCCCGCCGCATCTCGCGCACGGCGAGCTCCGGTGCCTGAATCGGGAGCGTCGCAAAGCCGGCGAAGCGGTCCGGGTGGCGGGCGACGGCATCCGCGATCGCCTCGTTGATGAGGCGCGACGTGGCGAGCCCGAGTTCCGGATCCGCCCAATAATAGTATTGCGGCGGAGCGGGTGAGAGCACCTGCATGTCGATGCCCATGCGATCCATGTCGGCAAGCTTCGCCTCCACCGTGGTGAGGGCGGGGCGGATCGTTTCGGCCATCCGGCGGTTCACCGCCTGCGAGGCGGGGGAGGTGTAGCGGGCGTTCGGGTCGCGGGAGGGGTCGAAATGGGGCTGCGCCAGCGCGGCGGCCGCGGGCACCCCCATGTGGGCGTGGATGTCGACGATGTGGTGGCGGCCGCGGCCATCGCGCACCATCGTGTCGAAGCGATCGGGGACGGCGCCGCAGCGGTAGATGGTCATCGGCGTCCTCTCGCGCGGGTGGGCGCTCGCATCGCAGGTGGTGGGAGGGGCGCGCGGACGGCGCGGGGATCGGCCTCTAGACGAGCTCTTTCATATCGACCCACCGACCTTCCGCGGAGCTGATCGACACGGCCCGCCCGAGCGCCACGTCGCGCAGGCCGTCGGAGAGATCCGCCGCCTTGGGCGCCCCGGCGACGACGTGGCGTAGGAACGCCTCCCAGCCCTTGCGGTAGCCGTTGGCGAAGGGGAGCGTCTCGGGCACGTCCACCCAGCCCTCGCGATAGTCGACGCCGAGGTCGGTGTTGGGGTCGAAGCGGGTCTTCGGCGTGACGGCGGCGGGCTGCAGGGCGCAGCGGTGGAGGCCGGCGACGGCCGATCCGCCGATCCCGTCGACGTGGAAGGTCAACAGGTCCTCCCGGTGGACCCGTGTCGCCCACGAGCTGGTGACGACGCCGACGGCGCCCGACTCGAGCTCCACGATGGCGGCGGTGGAATCGTCGGTGTCGACGGCGAAGGGCTTGCCCGTCTCGTCGACCCGCTCCGGCAGCGCCGTCCACCCCCGCGCCACCACGCGCCGGATCGGCCCCAGGATGCCCTCGATCACGTAGCGCCAATGGGGGAACATATCCATCATCAGGCCGCCACCGTCCTCGGCGCGGTAGTTCCAACTCGGGCGCTGCATGGGGATCGCGCCGTGGCCGGAGAAGATCCAGTAGCCGAAGTCGAGGCGGAAGGTGGTGATGCGCCCGAGGACGCCGCTCTCGGCCGTCTGGCGCAGCTTGACGAGACCCGGCAGGAACAACTTGTCCTCCACCGCGCCATGCTTGCGGCCGAGCGCTGTGGCGAGGGCGATCAGCGCCTTGCCGTCCTCCAGCGCGGTTACCACGGGCTTTTCGGTATAGATGTCCTTGCCCGCCTCGAGTGCCTTCCTGAGGACGGTGGGGCGATGGCCCGTCACGCCGCTGTCGAAGAAGATCGGGTAGGCGGGATCGGCGAGGGCGGCGTCGAGATCGGTGGCGATCTTGTCGAGACCGTACTGGGCGGCGACGCGCCTCAGCTTCGCCTCGTTGCGACCGAGGAGCAGGAGATCGGGCACGAAGCGCTCGCCGCCGATGTCGAGCCCGCCTTCACGGATGATCGGCACCAGCGCCTGCGGCAGGTGTTGGCGATTGCTGATCCCGCTGGTGGCACCGTTCACGATGATGCCGATCGTCTTGGCCATCTTCTGTCCTTGGGGTGTCTGGCCGCGTGGCGGCGAGGCAGGCTAGGCCGCGGCGCGGCTCGAAAGGAAGGTGTCGGCGGCGTCCTCCATCGCCATGAAGGTGGCGCCCATCTCGCCGAGCCGGTCGATGAGCTTTTCCAGCATCAGCATCCGGTGCCCGCGGCCGATCACGTAGGGGTGGAAGGTGTAGGTCAGCACGCCCCAGTCGCTGTGCCGGCGCATGTACTCGAAGTCGCCGAGGAAGTTCTCGAGCACCATGTCGGCGTTGGCGAGACCCGGCATCACCGCCTGGCCGATGCGGAAGAACTCGAAATAGGGATGATCGTCGAGCGACCAGGAGATCGGCATTTCGAGGAGCCGGGTGGGCGTGCCGTAGCGGAACGGCGCATCGACCGTCACGACGTCGCCCCGGCGGGCGAAATAGGGGGTGAAGTCGTCGCCCATCATGGAGGAATCGTAGTCGAAGCCGTATTTCAGCAGGAGGTCGATGGTGACCGGGCTGAGGTCCCACGAGGGCGAGCGATAGCCGCGCGGCGCCCGGCCCGACACGCGGCGGATCGCCTCGATCGCCTGCACCATCTCCGCCTCCTCGTGCTCCGGCGGCATCGAGGCGGGAACGAGGTGGGAGTAGCCGTGGTGGGAGATCTCGTGCCCCGCCTCCACCACGCGCCCGACGTCGGCCTCGTGGGTGTCGATGATGACGCCCGGAACGTACCAGGTGGACCGCACGCCCCTCGACTTCAGGAGCGACAGGATGCGCCGGGCGGCGACGAGGCCGAACTCGCCGCGGGAGATCGGCGTCGGCGTCTGCATGTCGCGCGCCGCAAAGCCCGACCAGACGTCGAAGTCGAAGGTGAGGCAGGCGATGTGGGTCATGCGGCGACTCCGGCGCGCACGCTCTCGCGCTCGAGCGGGATCAAGGCGTAGTCGGTGTCGCAGGGCGTGCCCTCGGCGATCCACATCTGCCGCGCCGAAAGGTCCAGGACGACGCTCGCGAGCGTCATCGTCTGGCGCACCGGCGGCATCTTGGGGTCGGAGTGGCGGCAGATGCCGTGCGGATAGGAGGTGTGGTCGGCGAGCGCTGCCCGGATCTCTGCCATGCCGATGCGGCCGGCGTGGCGGCGCAGCAGCCGGCCGAGCCGCTCGGCGCGGAAGAGGGTCGACGGGCTGATGCGCTCCATCTGCGAGGGGCCGTGGCGGGGGTCGAGGAAGTGGTTAGAGTGGGAGACCACGCCGTCGACGGGATGGAGTGGGGTCGCAAGGTCCGGGCTCGTCTCGAGGTCGATCACCTCGCCGGTGGCGCAGCCGATCACGAAATTCGCTGAGGCGGTGCGGCGCGTCGCCACCACCGGGCGCATCGCATCGTGCAGCGTCTCGCCGTCGAGCACCTCGCGGCAGCGCACGTGGAACGGCTTCTCGTAGGGGTTCTTGCCGTCGACGGCGCCGGCGAGGCCGTTTTCCACCAGCCCGATGCCGGCGGCGTTGAGCCCCATCTTGCCGCCGACGATGCCGGCCTCGGTCAGCGCCACGAAGGCGGGCTTCTCCCGCCGCGCCACGCGCAGCACCAGGCAGTGGCCGCGGATCGTGGAGATCCAGTCCCAATTCTGCAGCAGCCGGGTGTGACCATCGGCGCAGGCCTCGCCGAGGAGGCCGGCGGTGGTGCAGCCGTCGGGCTCGGCGGCGGGCCCGTCGGCCTTGCGCGCCTCGCGGCCGAAAAGGGTGAAGGCGATCTCGTAGCGCGCGTTGAGAAGAGCGATCTCGCCGAGCGTGCGGCCCGCGCCGGCGGCGATGCCGCGCATCTCGGCGGCGTAGGCGGGGGCGGCCTCGGCGATGGCGCCAGCCCACCGCGCGCCTTCCGCGATCGCCGCATCCCGGTCGAGGCCCGAGGCCTCGAAGCGGGCGAGATAGGTGGCGAGATTATGCGCCACCGAGGCGGTGAAGCGCTCGCCGTGGAGACGGCCGTGCGCCTCCGGATCGTCGCCGGAAAGATCGAGGACGGGGAAGGCGCGCAGGGACGGGGTCACGGGCGGATCCTTTCCTCAGTGGGGCGGGTGGAGTTCGGGGCGGGTGCGTGTCACCGTCCGCCGGCCGCGCTTGAACACGGCGAGCGGCTGGGCGATGCGGGCGACGGCATCCGCCGGGGACGCCGCGTCGATGATCACGAGATCGGCGGGATTGCCGGCCGCGATCCCGTAGTCCTTCAGGTTGAGGAGCTTCGCCGAGCGGTCGGTCAGCATGGCGAAGCAGTCGGCGAGGCGCTCCTTGTGGCTCACCTGGAGCACGTTGGCATGGAGGTTCGCCATGCGGATCAGCGAGCAGTCGCCGTAGGGGGTGAAGGGGTTCAGGATGTTGTTCGTCGACAGCGAGCAGTTGCAGCCGTGCTCGGCGAACATGTTGGCGTCGACGAGGCCGCGGCGCACGTTGTGGTCCTGGTCGCGGCCCATCAGGAAGAGGTCGGTCGCCGGCAGCACCGTGACGGCGACGCCCGCATCGGCGAGGCGCAACGCGACCTCCTTCTGCTTGTCGACGGAGAGCGTCGACAGCTTGGTGGCGTGGCCGATCGCGACGCGGCCCTCGTAGCCGTGCTCCTTGGCGAGCTCGCAGGTGAGGATGGCGTCGAGATCGTCCGGCGTGTTGCCGAAGTCGAGGTGCATGTCGATGTCGACGTCGAATTCGCGGGCGAGCTCGAAGACGCGGCGGATCTGCCCGGCATGGTCGGTGTCATAGCCCGGTGCCGCCCCGACGGCGGTCGCCCCGCGCTTCAGCCCCTCCACCATCAATTCGTCGGTGCCGGGACTGTTCGTCAGCCCCTCCTGCGGGAACACGCAGATCTCGATGTCGATCGCCCACTTCCAGCGCTTCGCCACCTCCTGCACGCCCTCGAAGCCGCGCATGCCCACCTTGGGGTCCACCTCCACATGGGTGCGCATGCGCGTGGTGCCGTTGGCGACGGCGTTGCGCACCGTCTCGTCGGCGCGGGCGACGACGTCCTCCACGGTGAAGGTGTGCTTGACGTCGGAGACGCGGCGCACCGCCTCCGGCAGCCGCTTCGTCTCAGGCTCGCAGCGGTCGATGATGCGCGACTTGTCGAGGTGGATGTGGGTCTCGACGAGGCCGGCGGCGACGAGCAGCCCCTCGGCGTCGTGGACCGGACAATCGGCCTGGATGCTCGGCGCGACGCCGGCGATGGTCTCCCCCTCGATGGCGATGTCGACGAGCTGGTCGCCCCAGGCGGGAACGGAAGCGTTCTTGATAACGAGATCGGGCATCGAAGGGTCCGGTGTCAGAGCGGTTCGTGGACGGTGCGCACGGCGTGGTCGGCGGCGAACTTGCCGGCGAAGGCGTCGTTGAGCCAATCGGCGAGCCAGGGGATGAGGTGGGCCATCACTCCGCCGAGCGGGTGATATTCGTTCTCGAAGAGCCACATCTCCTTGGGCCCCGCGAGCTCGCAGAAGAAGCGGTCGGCTCCCTCGACGGGGCAGAGAAAGTCGCAATCGCCCTGGGTGATGAGGGTGGGGCAGGTGATCTTCGCGCCGACGCACGAGAGCCCCATCCGGGCGGCCATGCGGTCGAAGTCGTCCTCGTCCTCGATGCCGGCCATGTACATGAAGTTGGCCTTGAAGCTCGGCGGCGCGAGCTCGAAGATCGGCGTCATCGAATAGAGCACGCCCATGATGCCGGCGCAGGCCTTCACGCGGTCGTCGTGGGCGGCCACCATCGGCGCCCAGTAGGAGCCGAAGCTCGCGCCCGACACGGCGATGCGCCCGGCGTCGATCTCCTCGCGCGCCACCAGCCAGTCGATCGCCGCCTTGCCGGCCTTGACGTACTTCTCGTCGGTGACGGTGCAGCCCTTCACCCGCGTCTCACCCTGACCGGGACCGTCGAGGCTGAGGACGGCGAGGCCGCGCTTGGCGAAGGCGTTGTTCTGAACGTCGGGGAACTCTTCCTTGAACATGTCCATGCCGGGGAAGAACACCACCGCGGGCACCGGCCCCGTCCGTTCTGGCGGCAGGTGGAGCACGCCGTAGACGGTCTCGCCCTCGACATCGAGGGCGACGCGCTCGATGGCGCCGTCGGAGGAGGCGACCACCTTCTCGAAGGCGGCGACGCACTTGTCGTAGAGCGCGCGCTTCTCGTCGGTGTCGCGCAGGATCGACCATTGGCCGCGGCCATAGTAGATCGACGCGCGATAGTAGAATTCCCGTGCCGTGACGGTGTGGCCGCGGGCCTCAGCGGTCTGCGCCATCGCTTCGAGTTGGGCGGCCGTCTTCGCCCACTCGCGGGCGTTCTGGCGGAACGTCTGGACCCGCTCCATGGTCCGCTCCACCTCGGCGTAGCGGTAGCCGCGCTCCAGGCGAAAGCCGAGGGCGCCGGGGAAGAGAAGGTCGTGACCGGCAATCCGGAAGAGCTGGTCCATCACCCATTGCTGACCGCTTCTGCGGATCATGCCGATCACTCCGTGTCTTTCTGGATGGTCAGGCGGCCGCCGGCAGCCCCTTGGCGACGCTGATGACCTTGTGCGAGGGCACCACCCAGGCGAGCGCCGCCTCGATGAGGGCGACGGCGCGCGCGTGATAGTCGGGTCCGTTCATGGAGGCGCAGACGTCGTCCATCAGCACCACGCGATAGTCGCGGTTGAACGCCTCGAAGCAGGTGCACAGCACGCAGTTGTTGGTGTTGACGCCCGCCACCACCAGCGTGTCGACCTTGAGGTTGCGCAGCAGCATGTCGAGGTCGGTGCCGTGGAAGGGGCTGTAGCGGTGCTTGAACACCGTGTGCTCGCCGGGCCGGGGGGCGAGAGCGGGCACGATCTCGGTCACCGGCGAGCCCTCGATCGCCATCGACTTGCGCTTCTTGCCGAGACCCGGAATGGCGCTCGCCTGCTGCGCCTTCCAGAACGGGTTGTGGTTGTCGACGATCGTGCCGCTCGCCGGGTCGTAGCGGTGATGGGTGCGCACGAAGATCACCGGTCGGCCGGCGAGAGCCCACGCCTCGCGCACCTCCGCGGCGCGGGCGATGATGCGGTCCGCCTCGGACTTTTCCACCAGCAGGTGGCCGATCTCGTGGTCGAGGTGGGAGCGGTTCATGTCGACGAGGAGGAGGGCGCTCGAGGCGAGCCAGGCCGGGTCGAAGTCGTGCATCGTCATGCCATCACCTTATAGAGCTCGCGGCTCACCTCCCGCACCGTCTCGTGGAACGCGTCGGTGAGGCGGGTCTCGCGGTCGCGCGGGCGGGGGATCGAGACGTCGAAGATCTGGTGGATACGGCCGGGGCGGGCGGCCATCAGCACCACCTTGTCGGACAGGAGCACCGCCTCCTCCAGCGAGTGGGTGACGAACAGCACGGTCTTCCTGTAGCGGGACCAGACGCGCAGGAGTTCGACCGCCATCCGCTCGCGGGTGATCTCGTCGAGCGCGGCGAAGGGCTCGTCCATCAACAGGATGTTGGGGTCGAGGGCGAGCGCGCGGGCGAGCGCCACGCGCTGCTGCATGCCGCCGGAGAGCTCGCTCGGCCGCTTGTCCTCGAAGCCCTCGAGACCGACGACCGAGAGGAGCTCGTCGACGTCGAGGACGGCCCGATCGGCGGCGAGGCCGCGGCCCTTCACGATGCGGCGCAAGAGCGAGACGTTGTCGCGCGCCTTGAGCCAGGGCATCAGATTGGCTTGCTGGAAGACGAAGCCGACGCGGCCCTCCTCGCGCATCGCCGACGGTGGCCGGCCGCCGATCGCGACGTGGCCGCTCGTCGGCCGCAACAGGTCGGCGACGACCTTGAGGAGCGTCGATTTTCCGCAGCCGGACGGGCCGACGAGGGAAACGAAGGAGCCTTCCTCCACCTCGAGGTCGACGGCCTCCACCGCGGTGACGGCACGGCTCGCGTCGCCGACGCCGTAGACCACGCGCAGGTCGCGGATCGAGATGGCGGACGAGGAGCCGGCGTCGGCGGTGGTTGGGGCGGCGGCGGGTTCGGCGATGGACATGTCAGTGGCCACGGTTGGCCGGGCGCGCCGCGGCGCGGCCCGGCGGATGGGGGCGCGGGCGCCTCAGCTTCCCGAGCCCTGGAGCTGCTTGGCGAGTGCGGCGGACTCCGGCAGCTTCTCCACGATCGCGTTGGTGAAGAGATCCTCGGGCGCGGGCTTGGTGTCGAGGAAGCCGGCCCCGTCGAGAATGTCGATCGACGACGCCCACTTGTCGGCGTACATCTTACCGAAATTGTCCTTGTAGTCTGGCGACTTGTAGAGGTCGAAGATGATCTCGCTCTTCTTCGTCTCGAGGTCGAGATCGCGGTCCGGCGAGACCTTGATGATCTCCTCGACGGCGGCGCGATTGTTCTCGTCGGCCCACATGTAGCTCTTCAGCACCGCGCGGGCGAAGCGCTCCACGAGGTCGGGGTCGTCGGCGAGGAGGCTCTCGCTGGTGTAGAACACGGTGCCGTAGAACTTCACGCCATAGTCGGAGAGCGCCATCACGTTGGTGGGATAGCCGCGCATCTCCATGGTGAGCGCCTGGCCGAAGGAGTAGCCGAAGAGGGCGTCGACCTGGCCGGCGGCAAGCATCTGCTGCTCGGCGCCGCGCGACACCACCACGAACTCCACGTCGTCGAGCGTCAGTCCGCCGGCCTTGAAGAGCGGCTCCACGAGGCCCTTCACGTTGGTCTGGAACCAGGAGAGCTTCTTGCCCTTCATCTCCTCGGGCGTGTCGATGCCGCTCTCCTTGAGGGTGATCACGGAGAAGGGGGTGTCGGGCTCGTCGGCCATGAAGGCGATGACGGGCAGGCCCGAGGCGCGCGCCTTGATGAAGGAGTCGGCGTTGGCGAGGCCGAACTCCTCCCGCCCGGTGCCGATGAACACCTCGTTCTGCTGGCCGGCGGAGGGCGGACGAATGGTGAGGTTGATGCCTTCGTCCTCGAAGAACCCCTGCTTCAGCCCGCCGTAGAGTGGCGCGTGCATGCCCCAGGGGGTGAAGTTGATCCGCAGCGTTACGTCGTCCATCGCCGCCGCGGCGTCGATGGCGCCGAGCGAGACCAGGGCGGAGAGGGCACCTGCGGTGGCGGCGCGGGACAGCGTCTTGAGAAGGGCCATATCGTCCTCTTCGATTGGCTCGCCGACGAGCGAGCGCGTCAGATGTTGGTGCTGGTCTGGCTGTCGACCTTCCAGGAAATCCGGCGTTCCACCCACGACATGGAGGTAAAGAAGACGGTGCCGATGACCGCGAGCACGATCACGGCCGCGAAGGAGCGGGCGGTGTTGAAGTTGAAGCTGCCGGACAGCACGAGGTAGCCGATGCCGTTGGAGGCGGCGAGCCACTCCGCGACGATGGCGCCGAGCACCGAAAGGGTGGTGGCGATCCTGAGGCCGGCGAAGATGTAGGGGATGGCGTAGGGCAGGCGCAGCATGAAGAGAGTCTGCCGCTCGTTGGCGGCGACCGAGCGGAACACGTCCGTCAGCCCCTGATCGACCTGCTTGAAGCCGGCCATGGTGTTGATGACGATGGGAAAGAAGGCGATCGAGGCGACCACGAGGATCTTCGAGCCCATGCCCGCGCCGACCCAGACGAGGATCAGCGGCGCGATGGCGATCTTGGGCACGCTCTGGAGCGCCACGAAGATCGGCATGATGATCGCCTCCACCACGCGGAAGCGGATCATCAGCGCCGAGATCGACAGGGCGAAGACGACGGCCGCGAAGTAGCCGCTGACGATCGAGCCGATGGTGGAGAGGGCATGCATCTGGATGAGCCCCCACTCGTTGTACATCAGCGTGACGATGGCGAGCGGCGAGGGCAGCAGGAAGGGCGGAATCTCGAAGGCGTCGACCGAGACCTGCCAGATCGCGATGAGGAGGGCGACGAAGAGGAGCGGCGCGAGGCGCAGCGCCAACGGCGACGTGAGGAGGCGCCGACGCGGCTTGGCGGCGTCGGCGGCGGGGCTCAGGGCATCGTCGGCGGTGGACAGCGTCATCCTACCTCCTGCGGGTGAGGACGCGGCGCAGCGACTGCAGCCCGAAGCGGCTATGCGCGATCGCCACCTTGCGCAGCCGGTCGAGCTCGCCCGCCCGGATGGCAGCGACGATCTCCTCGTGCTGACCGAGGGAGACGCGGGTGTGACCCGGGTCGAGGCGATGGACGATCCGCCCCCATTCCGCCTTGTCCCAGAGGTTGTCGATGAGATCGGCGAGGTGGCGGTTCGGGCAGTGGGCGAGGATCGCGGAATGGAAGGCGCGGTTGAGCCGGGAATAGCCGTCGCCGTCGTCGGCAAGGCTCAGCGACGACATCTTGCCCAGCATGATTTCGAGCCGCTCGATGCCGGCGTGATCGATCTTCTGGGCGGCGAGGCAGGTGGCCTCCGGCTCCAAGAGGGCGCGCGCTTCGGTGAGATGGATGATGTCGTCGACGCTGACGTCGGCCACCCGCGCGCCGCCGTGCGGCACGAAGATGATCAGCTTGTCCGATTCCAGGAGGCGCATCGCCTCGCGCGCCGGAATGGCGCTGCAGTCGAACTCCTCGGCGAGCATGCGCAAGGTGATGCGCTCGCCCGGTGCGAGATAGCCTTCGACGATGCGGGTGCGCACCGAGTCGGCGATGATGGCGGACTTGGTGCGTCCGTCCACCGGTGGCGGGGCGAGCGCCGCCGCCGGGGGCTGCGGGCGGCGCGGGGAGGGCGACGGCGTGTCGATCATTCGGCTCCGCTCCGTCCGTTCATGTCACAATCGATGGGCTCGAATGCGCCGTCCCGATCGGCCCATCCAACAGATCATATACAATCAACGTCTGATAGATACCGTCAAGTGGGGATCCCGCACCGCAGGCGGCGAAGATTTGGGCGCTAATTGACCAAACCGCAGGCAAATCCCGCTAGGGCGAGCAGAGGATTGCCAGATTCCAGAATGCCGTGCGGGCGGCCCGCGGGTCAATCCGTCGGCCGCCCGGCGTGCCGCCTTGCCGGCGGGTCGCGCCGCTCAGAACTGGGCGGTGATGGCGATCGCGACCACCGCGACCATCGCGAACGCCATCACGAAGTTGATCGCGCGATTGGCGGTTTCGGAGAGGTCGAGCCGGCGCAGCGTCACGCCGAGGAACAGCCAGGCGATGTGGATCGGGATCCAGATGGCGGCCATGATGAGGGCCTTGACGAGCACCTCGGTCGCGGGCGCCTGCGGCATGAAGGCGAAGCCGGAGAAGAGGGCGGTGTTGACCGCATAGGCCTTGGGGTTGATGGGCTGGAACACCACGCCGTTCCAGAAGCCCGGCGGCGACTCGCGGTGGATGAAGGCGATGCGGCTGCCGGCGAGCGCGATCTTGGCCGCGAGGTAGAGGAGATAGCTGACCGATCCCCACAAGAGCAGCATGCGCAGCCAGGGAAGCGCCAGCGCGAGGGCGGCGATGCCGGAGACGACGAGCCCCACGACCAGATAGTTGCCGACGAAGAGGCCGGCCACGTAGGCCCCGCCCGCCCGCGCGCCGTAGGCGGAGCCGACGCCCGCGGCCGACAGGACCCCCGGCCCCGGGGTCCCCATGAGAAAGACGATGGCCGCAGCGAATTCAAGCATCGACATACCGAGCGGGTGCGCAGCGATGCCGGCGGCTCCGCCGAGACGGTGCCCGCCGACCATCGTTGGCAGAGGACCATGCCGCGAGCGGACGCTCGGGCGAGATTGACTGGCTAGCAGCCGCCGCGCGCCGCTTCAACGTTCGCCGTCGACCCCTCTCAGGCGTTCGGGCCGGCGCCGGGGATGCCGGCGAAGGAGCGGGCGAGGGCGAGCGGCGTGCGGGCGGCCTCCGCGAGCGTCGCCGGGTCGGGCGCGAAGCCGATGCCGGGGCCTTCGTCGAGGCCGACCGTGCCGTCGGTGACGGGCACGGAGGTCCCGCCGCGCAGCGCGTCGTAGAGCGGGCTCTCGCCGACCTGCCGCTCCAGGACGAGGAAGGAGGGGAGCGCCGCCGCCACCTGCCGCGACAGCGCGTCGAGCACCGGCCCCGCCGGGTTGTGGAGACTCGCATGGAGGCCGGCGGCAACGGCGAGGCGCAGGATCGCGAGGCCGTCGAGGATGCCAGTCTCGCGCAGGTCGGGCAGCATGACGTCGTGCCCGCCTTCGGCGACGAAGCGGCGGGCGTCCGCGAGGGTCGCGATGGCTTCGCCGCCCGCGACCATCATGCCGGCGCGGTGGGCGGCATCGCGCACGGCACGCCGATCCTCGGCGGGGCAGTCTGGATCGAGAGGGTCCTCGATCCAGACGAGATCGAGCGCCGCGACGGCGGCGACGACGCGCTCGGCCATCGGCCGGTTGAAGCGGCCGTGGCAGTCGACGCGGATGCCGACCTCCGGCCCGACGGCCTCGCGCACGGCGGCGATGCGGGCGAGCCCCGCCGCGAGGGCGTCCGCGTTCGCCTCGCGCCACCGCACCCCGTCGAATGGGGCGATCTTGATCTCGCGATAGCCCTCGGTGGCGACGATCTCCCGCGCCCGGCGGCCGAAGCCCTCCGGCGAGCGATCGAGCGTGCCGCGGTTGATGTTGGCGTAGGCGGGGATGCGCGGCCGGTAGGGGCCGCCGAGGAGGGCGCAGAGGGGAAGCCCCGCCCGCCGCGCGAGCCCGTCGAGAAGCGCGCCTTCGAGCCCGCTCTTCAGCACCGCTCGCGCCGGGGGCGTGCCCACCTGGTGGAGCACGGCGAGCACCGGGCCGACGACGGGAAGGCCCTCGCCGAGCGCCGCATCGAACGCCGCGACCTCGGCGACGACGGCGGCCTCCTCGCCGAACAGCGAAGCCTCCCCATAGCCGACGGTGCCGTCCTCGAGGGCGGCTTCGAGGACGATCCACGCCGTCTTCGCCGAGACCGGCACGGTGTGGGAGCGGAGGCGGACGAGGCGCGGCGTCATCGGGTCAGCGCGCCGCGCTCATCCAGTCGCGGGTGTGGTAGTTGCTGTCGATCAGCCAGTCGCGCAGAACGCCCAGCATCTCTTGCTTGATCGCCTGATGGGCGGGCGAATCCCACAGCGTGTCCACCTCCTTGGGATCGGCCTCGAGGTCGAAGAGCTGCCCTTCCTCGATCCCCTTGAAGTAGACGAGCTTGTAGCGGCTCGAGCGCACCATGGTGATGAAGGAGGTGCCGGTGAGGTTCACGTCGCCCGCCTGCTCGCAGAACACGTAGTCTCGCGGCGTCCAGGCGCGCCCCTCCATGGCGGGAAGCAGCGAGCGGGCCTCGAAGCTCTCCGGCACCGTGACGCCGGCGAGCTCCAGGATGGCGGGGCCGAGATCGAAGAGCTGGCAGAGCCGATCCTCCCGCTTGCCCGCCCCGAAGCGGCCGGGCGACCAGGCGATCAGCGGCACGCGGGTGATCTCCTCGTACATCGACCATTTCTGGATCTGGCCGTGGTCGCCCATGCAGTCGCCGTGGTCGGAGGCGAAGAACACCACGGCGTTGTCGAGATAGCCGCGCGCCTTCAGCGAGGCGAGGAGCTCGCCGATCTTGGCGTCGATCATCGTAACGTTGGCGAGATAGTGGGCCCACAGCCGCTGGAGCTGGTCGTCGGTAGGATCGAGCGACCAGACCACCGAATCGTGGTCCACCTCCACATTGTGGGCGCGCAGCTCCTTGAACGGCGTCGGCAGCCGGTCGAGCTCGTCCCTTGTCGGCTTCGGCAGCGGCAGGTCGTTGCGGCCGAGATAGCGCTCGGCGAGGCCCGGCAGCGGGTCGTAGGGCGGGTGGGGGCCGGGAAAGCCCACCTGCAGGAACAGCGGCTGCGTCGGCGGGTAGGTGTCGACCCACCAGCGCGCCATGTTGCCGACGAAGACGTCGGAATGGAGATGCTCCGGCAGCTCCCACTCGAAGGCGCCGAGGCGCTCGCGATAGTCGGCCCGCTGGCGGTAGAGCTCGCGCTGCTGCTTAACGAGGCCGTGGGCGGCGAGCGCCTTGTCCCACTCGTCGAAGAACCAGCGCCCTTCCATGTAACGGTCCTTGTTCTCCACCACGTAGCGCTCGTGGAAGCCGGCCTTCGCATCGTAGGGGATGGTGTGCATCTTGCCGACATTGACGCAGCGGTAGCCGGCCTCGGCGAGCTGCTCCACCCAGGTATGGCGCCACGGCTGGCCGTTGCTGAGGACGCCCGTGGTGTGCGGGTAGTAGCCCTTGAAGAGGCTCGCCCGGCACGGCACGCACGAGGCGGCGGTGATGTGGCAGTTGGTGAAGATCGTCCCCTCGGTGACGAGACGGTCGAGGGTGGGCGTCTCCACATAGGGGTAGCCGAGCGCGGCGATCGAATCGTAGCGCTGCTGATCCGTCATGATGAGGATGATGTTGGGGCGGTCGATCATCGGCGGTCGGCTCCGTGGGACGTGGCGCGACGCCGGCGCAGCCGCTCGGTGATGAACGGCCAAGAGAGCGTCGCCATCGAAACGAAGAAGAAGACGGTGGCGAAGGGGCGGGTGAAGAGGGTGAAGGGGTCGCCGGCCGAGCTCATCAGCGCGGCGCGGAACTGCTCCTCGGCGATCGGGGCGAGCACGAAGCCGATCACGAAGGGTCCGAGTGGCACTTTGGCTCGCTCCAGGAAGTAGCCGATGGCGCCGAAGGCGAGCATCACCCACACGTCGAAGAAGCGGTTGTTGAGAGCGAAGGCGCCGACCACGCAGAACATCAGGATGGCGCTGACGAGATAGGGGCGCGGCAGGTACATCAGCCTGGCGATCCAGCGGATCGAGGCGAGCATGAACACCACCATCACGAGATTGGCCCCGAGATAGGAGGCGATGACGCCATAGGCCACCTCCGGATTGGTGGCGAAGAGGAGCGGCCCCGGCTGCAGATTGTGGATGATCAGCGCCCCGATCAGGATCGCCTCGGTGACCGACCCGGGGATGCCCATCGTGATGAGCGGGATGAGAGCGCCGCCGATCGAGGCGTTGTTGGCTGTCTCGGCCGCGACGACGCCGGGCTCGTGGCCGGTGCCGAACTTCTCCGGCTCGCGCGAGACCTGCCGGGCGGTGGCGTAGGCGAGCATCGCCGCGATGTTGGCGCCGATGCCGGGCAGGAGCCCCACCCAGGTGCCGATGACGGCCGAGCGCAGCGCGTTGGGCCCGTGCCGGCGCACGTCGCCGAGGCCCACCTTCACGCCGCGACCGACGTCGACGCGCGGCAGCGCCACGTCGATCGTGAGCACGTCCTTGATGATCTGGCTGACGGCGAAGGTGCCGATCAGAACCGGCAGGAGGTTGAGCCCGCCCGTCATGTCGTTGAAGCCGAAGGTGAGGCGGAGCTGGCCGATCGACGGGTCGATGCCGGGCATCGCGAAGAGCATGCCGAGGCAGGCGCCGATCAGGCCCTTGAGGAGCGAGCCTTGCGAGAGCGAGGCGAGCATCACCAGCGCCATCAGCACCAGGGTGAAATACTCCCACGGCCCGAAGGTGAGTGCGAGGCGGGCGAGCGGCGGGGAGAGGACGGCGAGGAAGCCCCACGAGACCAACCCGCCGAAGAAGGAGGCGGCGACGGCGAGGCCGAGCGCCCGCTCGCCCTCGCCGCGCTGGGCCATCGGGAAGGCGTCGAAGGTGGTCATGATCGAGGCCGGCGTGCCCGGCATCCGCAACAGCGTCGCCGCGATGAGACCGCCCGAGATCCCCCCGACATACTCGCCGATGAGCAGCGTCATGGCGTTGGTCGCGTCCATCTGGAAGGTGAGCGGCAGGGTGAGGGCGATCAGCATCGAGGCCGTGAGGCCGGGGATCGAGCCGATAACGATGCCGAGGGCGGTCCCGATGGCGAGATAGAGGAGCGGCCACGGGGCAATGAGGGCGACGTAGGCGTCAAGCATCCCGGGCGCTCACGGCAGGTCGATGTAGAAGAAGTGGGTGAAGAGGGCGTGGAGGCCGACCGCGAGGAGGGCGGCGAAGGCGAAGGCCGTCACGACGCGGCGGAGGGTGATCCCGGCGAGGGCGAGGGTCGCGAGGAAGAGATAGGCGATGGTCGCCGGGCGAAAGCCGACGAGGCGCCCGTCCATCGCGGCGACGTAGGCGAGGGTGAGGCCGCAAAGGACGAGAAGCCGCACCACGGCGCGCATCCCGACCCGCTCGCCCGCTGCCGTCGCGGGGGCCTCGGCGCCGATGAGGGTGCGGGCGGCGAGGAGCGCGCCGAGGAGCGCCATGATGGCGGAGATGCCACGGGGAAGGGCGGCCGAGCCCACCGGCTCGTAGCGCGGCGGGGGCAGGTCGGCGGTGGCGATCCACACGACCACCGCCACGAGGATCACGGCGGCGGCGAGGGCGAGGTCGCCGGCCGCCTGGCGCGAAGGGATCATGCGCGAGCGCTCCGGTGGGGTCACGGGCGTCAGCGGATCTCGGCCGCGATCTCCTTGAGGTCTTCGAGGAGGGCTTCGGATTCGGCCTGCGCCTCGTCGCCGGGCGTCCAGTAGGCGTCGAGCGCGTTCTCGGCGAAATATTCCTGGATCGAGGGGTCCTCCATCGCCGTCTTCAGCGCTTCAGCGAGGATCGCGGCGTGCTCGGCCGGCATGTCGGCCGGGGCGAGCCACCAGTTGGGGTTGGCCCAGGTGACGTCGTAGCCGAGCTCCTTGGCGGTCGGCACGTCGGGGATGTTGTCGATCCGGTTCGGGCCGAAGAAGACGACGGCGTCGAGACCGCCCGCCACGTCCTTGGCGTTGAGATATTCGGAGGCGGCGAAGAGGGCGATGTCGGCGTTGCCGCCGGCGATCATCTTGAGCCGGTCGGCGCCGCTGTTGGCCTGCACCTTGCGCGTCTCGAAGCCGGCCTCCTTGGCGAGGAGGGCGCCGACGAAGTGGGGGATCGAGCCGATGCCGATCGCTTCCACGAGGCTGCCGGGTTCCTCCTTCAGCTTGTCGACCACGTCGGCGAGCGTTTCGTAGCCGGAATCGGCGCGCACGGCCCACACCGGGCTGCCCCCGCCGGTGAAGCCGATGGATGTGAACGCGTCCGGCCCGAAGTCGATCAGCCCCATTGCGTTGGCGATGAGCATCTGGTGGTGCCAGTGGAGGACGGTGTGACCGTCGTCCGCGTCGAGCGCGGCGCGTCCGGCGATGGCGCCGCCGCCACCATCCATGTTCACGATCACGAGGGGATGCGGCAGGAGGCCCTTTTCCTCGATCACCTTGCCGAGAAGGCGGGCGACCACGTCGGTGCGTCCGCCGGGCTTGAAGGGGACGATGACGCGGATCGGCTTTTGCGGCCAGGCCTCCTGCGCCGATGCGGTGCCGCCGGCGACGAGCGGGGCGGCGAGAGAGAGTGCGGCGGCGAGCGACAGGGCAAGGCCGCGTCGGAGCGCGGAACGGCGGGTCGGCGACATGGGATCCTCCCGAAATCTTATCCTTGTTGGGCGGGACGCTAGCACCCGGCAAGGAATTGGTCCAACCAAAATCGGTGACGTCTATCCGCTGGCCTTCGCCTTGGTGCGGGGCGCCACCATCGGGTCAGCGTCCGTCGCTTCCGCGCCGTAGCGCAGGAAGCGTTCGATGATCGTGTCGATGTGTCGTTCCATCGCCGCCCGCGCAGGCTGCGCCTGGCGCGCCTCCAGGAAGGCGGCGATTTCGAGATGCTGCTGGCTCGAGCGCGTGCGGTTCTCGGTGGAGCGGGTGCCCTCATACCAGCTCTTCCACAGTGGCCCGTCGCGCTGGTCCCACAGCGCCACCACGAGCTCGGCGAGCACCGAGTTGCCGCAGGCGTGGGCGATGTGGACGTGGAAGGCGCGATCGATCCGCTGAAAGGTGACGAGATCGTTCTGGTCGATGGCGGCGAGGCGGCGTGCCGCGTCGACGATCACCGCGAGCTCGGCGTGGCTTGCCCGCAGGGCGGTGCGGTAGGTCGCCTCGCCCTCGATCAGGCGGCGCGCTTCCAGAACCTCGTAGGGGCCGGGCAGGTCGGCGAAGGCGGGCAGCGCCACCGTCGCCTCCGGCTCGCGGACATAGACGCCGGCCCTGTCGCGAATCTCCAGCCGCCCGGCGAACTCCAGCGCCAGAAGCGCCTCGCGCAGCGAGGTGCGGCTGACGCCGAAGCGGGTGGCGAGCACGCGCTCCGGCGGCAGCCGGTCGCCCGGTTTCCACACGCCGGCGTCGAGCTCCCTCTGAAGGTCGGCGGCGATCGTCTGGTAGAGCTTCACCGTCATCGGCTCGATGTCTCCGGGTCGTGTCATGCGTTGGTACGACCAGTTTACACGCTTCCCGCGCAAACTTCTCCCTCCCGCGCCACCCAGGCGGCGATGGCGACGCGGTCGGGCGACAGGCCGAGGCCGGGCGCGTCGGCGAGCGGCCAGCGCCCGTCGACGAGCCCCGGCAAGGGACCGGCGAGAACGGAGCGGAGCGGATTGTCGTTGACGTCGGTCTCGAGCACCCCGTCGCCGCCCGAGGCGGCGAGGAGGTGGGCGGCTCCGGTGAGGCCGATCGCCCCCGCGAGATGGTGGGGGCAGAAGCGTCGCCCCGCGCCGAGCGCCCGGCGCGCGACCTTGAGGCCGCCCGAGAGGCCGCCCCACTTGCCGGCGTCGGGCTGGGCGACGGAGAGCCAGCCCTCCGCGAGCGCCGCGACGAACGTCGCAAGGCCACGCATGTTCTCCCCCGCGGCGAGCGGCACGCCGACCGAGGCGACGCGCTTCCAGTCCGCCGGGGTGGCGTCGGCGGGAAGCGGCTCCTCCAGCCAGCGCGGCCCGAGCGGGGCGAGCGCCTCGGCCATCTGGCAGGCCTCCTCCACGCTCCATGCCTGGTTGGCGTCGACCACGAAGACCTCGCCCGGCCGCAGGCAGCGGGCGACGGCGGCGGCGTTCTCGAGGTCGCGCTCGCGGCCGAAGCCCACCTTCAGCTTGAAGGCGCGGAAGCCCACCGCCTGCGCCGCCCGCACCGTCTCGTCCGGGCGGGTGGGGTTGATGCCACTCGCATAGGCGGGCACGGCATCGACGGTGGAACCCATCAGGCGATGGGTGGGAACACCCGCCCGCCGCCCGGCGAGGTCCCACAGCGCCATGTCGAAGCCGCCGAGCACCTGGGCGAGCGGACCGAACTCGCCGGTCTGCAGCGAGAGGGTGTGGAGGCGCCGCTCCAGTGCGGCCGCGGCCTCGGCCGGGACGAGCGGCTGCGACAGCACCAGCGGGGCGATGATGCGCTCCATCAGCAACGCCCGATGCTCGGCGCCGAAGGTGGGGAAGTTGCACCACACCTCGCCCCACCCGACGGCGCCCTCGGCGTCCTCGAGGCGGACAAGAAGCGTCACGCGAGCGTCCATCCGCCCGCCGAACGCCGTCGGGATCGGCTCGGCGAGGGGCACGCGCAGCACCATCGTCGCGACGCGCCGCAGCGTGATGGGCTCGATATCCGTCGCTGTCATCGTTCGTTCCTCACGATCGCGCCGAGCGCGGCGAGCTTCTCGTCGGAGAGATAGCCGTAGCGGTTGATCCACATGCGCCCCTCGGCGGCCTCGAAGGCGACGCGGGCGCGCCGGGCGACGTCGTCCACCGGCCCGTAGCCGTGGGCGAAGGCGGCGATCGGCACCCGGCCGGCGACGGCGCGGCGGGCGGCGGCGATCTTGCCGGCCATCGCGGCGTCGCCCGCACTGTGGGGCACGTCGGGCTCGGGATAGACGAGCGCGTCGAGGCTCGTCTCGCCGCTGCCGGTGCCCGTCAGCGCGACGAGCGCCATCGCGAGAGCGCGGTCGGAGACAGCGCTCCCCGACATCGCCGTGCCCCAGTCCCTGAGGATCATCGGCCAGTGCATCGTATAGAGCTTCACCCCGATCTCCGTGGCGAGGGGGGCGATCGCGGCGAAGTCGAAGCCGGACACGATGGTGAAGGGCGGCGGGAAGGCCTGCGGCAGGAGGCCGATCGAGGCGGGCAGCGCCTCCCGCCAGCGCGCGACGAGATCGTGCGGCAGCCGCCGCTTCAGGACGAGGAGGTCGGCAACGCCCGCGAAGCGCTCGGCGAGGAGGGCGTACCAGCGCACCGGCGAGGGGTCGGCCACCACCTCTTCGAGGCCGCCGTCGGTCAGCCCCCCGGTGAGGATCGCCTTCAGCGCCAGCGCGTCGCGGCGCATCCGAGCGACGTCGATGCCCATCTCCATCGCAACCGCCACGGCGTGGGGGGAGAAGTCGAAGAACAGGGCGTCGAACTGGTAGGGCGGCATCTCCGGCCAGTCGATGCGCAGGACGTCGATCTGCGGATAGGCGCGGGCGAGATCCTTGGCGAGCGCCGCGGCGTAGGCGAGGATTTCGGGCGCGGCGAGGCTGGCGTTGAGGTCGACGCGGTCGGGCACCGGGGCGCCGTCGGGGCCGAGCGGCTGGTCCTCGGGGCGCGGGCCGCCGAACTGCACGCGGTAGCCCGGCGGGATCGCGGACTGCACCTGGAGGTGCACCTTGAGCCCGCGCGCCTTCGCCGCCGCGATGAAGTCGGCCACCACGTGGCCCTCCCGCTCGGTGAGGCTGTCGGGGGCGGGGGGCTGGTAGGCGAGGCCCTCATAGAGCGCGCGGTCGGGAATGAAGCTCGGCGCGGTGCGCACGTGGAGCGAGCGGCGGCCCCAGAGCGGACGGTCGAGGAGGCGCACCTTGCCCGCGCCACCGTCGGCGGGCGGCTCGCGCGAGCCGGCACCGTCGGCCATCGGCTCCATCACGTAGGGGCTGGTGGCGACCGCGGTCGCGCCCGCCGCCTGGAGATTGTCGAGCACCCGCTCGATACCCTCCGCCTGCGCCCACTCCGGCAGGACGGTGATGCCGAACTCCATCAGCCCGCTCCCACTACGTTGGCGGGATCGTCGAGCGGGGGCTCAGGATAGTGGAGCCCGCGCTGGCCGGAGAGGCCGCGATTGGGCACCGGCACGTAGCGTTCGGCCGGCGTGCCGACGAGGCGGCCGGCCTCGGCGAGCCCGCCGTCGACGCCATAGAGCTCGCCGATGAGGCGTTCGGTGAGGCGGGCCTCCACCGCGCCGTAGGCGGGGTCGCCGGCGCGGTCGACGCGCTCGTCGGGGTCCTCTTCGAGGTCGAAGAGCTGCACCACGTTGCCGGTCGGATACCAGATCAGCTTGTGCCGGCCGTCGTGCATCATGCGCGTCGCGCGCGACCCCTCGAGCGCCTCGCCGTAGAGGGTCTCGCGGCGCGCCTCGCCGGTCATCGGCAACCCGTCGCAGGTCTGCGGCACGTGCACTCCGGCAAGGTCGAGGAGGGTGGGCATCACGTCCTGCAGACCGACGAGGCGCATGTCGGTGGTGCCGGGCGCGACGCGGCGATCGCCCTTCGCCGGGATCAGGATCATCGGCACGTTGGCCGAGCCCTCGTACATCAGCCGCTTGGCGTAGAGGCCGAAGTCTCCCAGCATGTCGCCGTGGTCGCCGCAGAAGAGGATGATCGTGTCGTCGAGCACGGCCTCCTCGCGCAGGGTGCCGATCACGAGGCGCAGCTGGGCGTCGATGTGGGTGCAGAGGGCGTAGAAGGCGCGCCGCACGTCGGCGAGGCGGTCGGACGGGAGCTGGTCCCAGTAGCCGCGCACCGCCTGGAGGGCATAGGGCACGTCGTCGCCCCAGGGGGCGCTGAGGGCGGCGGGCATCTCGCGCCGCGTGTAGCGCTCCAGATAGGCCGCGAGCGGCACGATGGGCGGATGCGGCTGGGTGTAGGAGAGGTGCCAGAAGGCGGGCCGCGTCGGGTCGCGCCGCTTGATGGTGCGGCACATCGCGAACGTCGTCCAGTTGGTGACGTGGCAGTCCTCCGGCAGGTGCCAGGTGCGCCAGCCATAGTCGTTGTTCGACATGCCGTGCATGAACTGCTTGCCGGTGAAGCCGCGATCGCTGAGGTAGAGGTCGTGATCGTCGACGGCGCCGAGCTGCGGGCGCCCTTCCTCGGCGATCAGCGCCTCTTCGAAGCCGATGCGGGCGCGCGGCGGGAAGGCGTGGATCTTGCCCACCGCCGCCGTCTGGTAGCCCGCGGCCTGGAAGGTGCCGGCGAGGGTGGGCAGGTCGGGCATCGGCGCGGCCGGCTGAAACAGGCGGTCGCCGTGGGTGCGGGGGCTGGTGCCGGTCATCAGCGTGCGGCGCGCCGGAATGCAGATCGGGCACTCCGAGTAGGCCCGCGGATAGATCGCCCCGTTGCGCGCCAGCTGGTCGATGGTCGGCGTTTCGATGGCGTGATGTCCCCGGTAGCCGAACAGATGTCCGGGCCACTGGTCGACCGCAATCAGCAGCACATTCGGCCGCTTCTCGGTCATATTCATGCTGTTTCTCCCGTGCGGCGCCGCTTTACCGGGCTTGTCCTCGGCCGGGCGCTCCATTTATAGTGTGTTGGTCTAACCAACGAAAACACACGCGTCCACCGCCACTTACGGCGGGAGAGATGCGGACCGGGAGAGACGACCATGATGAGGCGCTGCGCGTTCACCGCGCCGGCGGCTGCCGTGTGAGCACGTGTCTCCACGGTGCTCCACGTCACACGGGCGAAGGTTTCGATCTGAACGATTGTGCCGGGCAAGGGTCGACGCGCGTCGGCATCGCCCCGCCATGGCGCCCGCGACGCGCGCGATCGCTCGCCCCGCCACCACACCCCCACCGAACGGGCCGACGCTCCGCCCGCCGGCTGCCCGTCGCCGCGCCTCGACACCGTGGCGCGAGGACGCGCGACGGCCTTGGACGCTGCCGCGCGAGAACGCGTGGCGACCTTGGAAACCGCCGCGCCAGGAAGCGCGACGTCCTTGCGAAGGCACGGCGGGGCGTCGTCGCAGGTGGCCTCACTCGACCGGCGGGGCGTCTCATGGAGCATGGAGCGATAACCTGTAGCTATAGACTATTAATCAGATAGAGATTGCGAGCTATCCGGCTCGCTGTCAACATCCAGAAGAAGAACAAGACGGCGAATGCCGGAATGGAGATGGATATGGTTCTCAACTTCACCCGAAGCGTGGCGCTCGCCACGGCCGTGCTCGCGGGCCTGTCGACGGCGGCCCACGCGGAATGGCCGGAGAAGCCGATCAAGGTGATCGTGCCCTTCAAGGCCGGCGGAACGTCGGATCAGGTGGTGCGGGCCTTCCAGGCCGCGATCCAGGAAAACGATCTGCTGCCGCAGCCGCTCACCGTCGTGAATGTCGGCGGCCACTTCTCGATCGGCGCGCGGCAGGTGATGGAGGCTCAGCCCGACGGCTACACCTTCCTCTCCCTCCACATCGCGCTGATGGGGGGCGAAGGCGGCGGCATCTTCGACTTCGGCTACCGCGATTTCGAGCCGGTGGCGACGACGGGCGAGTTCTGCGTCCTGCCGGTGGTGCGCAAGGACTCGGGCATCGATTCGGTCGACGAGCTGCTTCAGAAGGCGAAGGACGAGCCCGATACGCTGCTCTTCGGCGCCAACCTCGGCGCGATCAACCACATGGGCGGCATCCTTCTGCAGAACCTCGTCGACGGGGCGAAGTTCCGCTTCGTGCAGATCGGCGGCGGGACGGCCAACTTCACCGCGCTGACCGGCAACCAGACCAACGCCTCGGTGCTGTCGGCGGCCGAAGTGGCGAACTTCACCCGCAATCCCGACGGCACCGAGATCGCCGACACCCAGATCAAGCCGCTCGCCTATACCGGCGCCGAGCGCGTCGAGGGCCTGCCCGACGTCCCGACGATGCAGGAGCTCGGCTACGACATGACCTATTGCGTCCAGAGCTGGTGGTTCGCCCCCAAGGGCACGCCGCAGGAGGCGATCGACGGCGTGGCCGACGCGCTGCAGAAGGCGACGCAGACCGACCGGGTGAAGAAGTTCTACGACGACAAGATGTTCGGCCCGGTCTTCCTGCGCGGCGAAGAGATGGCGGCCTCGCTCGACGACACCTGGGCGCGCATCGAGCCCGTCGCTAAGCAGGCGGCGCAGAAGTAGGCGCTGCGATGGCTCGCTTCCGTGCGGCCGTCGCCCCGAACGGGCGGTGGGGCTGATCGATGGTCATCACCGCTCGCTGGGCGCTCGGCGTCAGCCTCTTCTTCATCCTCGGCTGCCTCGCGGTCCTCTGGGAAACGCGGGACATCCCGCCCGGCACCTTCGAGCCGCTCGGCTCGGCTCCAGTGCCGCAGGCGACGGCGCTCCTCATCATCGCGCTGAGCCTTGCCGTCGCCGCCCGCTCCTGGCGCACCCTCACGGGCGGGGAGCGGGACCCCGCGCCCGAGATCGTCGACGAGGCGCGCCCGCTCGACGCCGTCGTCACCGGTGTCCTCACGGTGATCTACGTCGCCGTCCTCGGCGCGCACGTCCTCGACTTCGCGCCGCTCACCGCGCTCTACCTCATCCTCACCATCGGCTACCTGATCCGCTTCCGCGTGCGCGGCCTCGTCCTCGCGGCCCTCGTGGCGGTGATCATGGGGTGGGGCGCAGCCTTCGTCTTCACGCGACTCTTCGTCGTCGACCTGCCTGGCCTCTAATGCGAACCTCATGCCCCCGGAGCATGCGATGATCGACGGTCTCACCGGCGCGCTCCTCCACATCTTCACGCCGATGCCCTTCCTCTACGTGCTGATCGGCACGGTCGCGGGCATCGTCGTCGGCGCGATCCCCGGCCTGTCCGGCGCGATGCTCATCGCCCTCACGCTGCCGCTCACCTTCTACATGGAGCCCGTCAACGCCATCGTGCTCCTGATCGGCATGTACGTGGGCTCGATCACCGGCGGCCTCATCACCGCGACGCTGCTGCGCATGCCGGGCACCCCCTCCAACGTCGTGACCACCTTCGACGGGCACCCGATGGCGATGGCCGGGCGCCCCGGCCGCGCGCTGGGCCTCGGCATCGCCGCCTCCTTCATGGGCGGCCTGGTGTCGTGGGTGGTGCTCCTCTTCCTCGCCAAGCCCCTGTCGATCTGGGCGACACGGTTCGGCCCGTTCGAATATTTCACGCTCATCCTGATGGCGATGGTGCTGATCGCCTCGGTGTCGCAGGGCTCCATGGTGAAGGGCCTCGTGGCGGGCTTCCTCGGCATGCTCGTGTCGATGCCGGGGGTCGACCCCTCCGCAGGCCAGCCGCGCCTCACCTGGGACTGGTACGTGCTCAACGGCGGGCTGAAGCTCCTGCCGGTGCTCATCGGCATCTTCGCCGTCAGTCAGGTGATCGGCGACATCGTCACCATCGGCAAGCGCATGGAGCGGGTCGAGACGCGCGTTTCCGGCATGCTGATGACGGTCAAGGACTGGCGCGACCAGATGTGGAACATGCTGCGCTCGTCGGCGATCGGCACCGCGGTGGGAATCCTGCCCGGCATCGGCGCGTCGATCGGGTCCATCATGGCCTATACGACGGCGCGCAACATGTCGCGCCGGCCGGAGGAGTACGGCAAGGGCTCGGAGGAGGGCATCGTCGCCTCCGAGGCGGCCAACAACGCCACCATCGGCGGCGCTCTCATCCCGCTCATCGCCATGGGCATCCCGGGTTCCGTCATCGACGCGATCCTCATCGGTGCGCTGATGATCCACTCGATCACCCCCGGGCCGACCCTCTTCATCACCAACAGCGACGTCGTCTGGGCGATGATCGCGGCCGCCCTCGTCGCCAACGTCGTGATGTACGTCGTCATGATGGGATCGGTGCGCGTGGTGGCGCGCATCATGTACGTGCCGCGCACCTTCATGCTGCCGGTCATCCTGGTGTTCTGCGTCATCGGCACCTTCGCCCTCGACAACACGATGTTCGACGTCTGGGTGATGCTCGCCTTCGGCGTTCTCGGCTTCGCCATGGAAAAGGGCGGCTTCCCGCTCGGCCCCTTCGTGATCGGCTTCGTGCTGGCACCGCTGATGGAAGAGAAGCTGCGCTCCGGGCTGATGATGACGGCGGGCTCCATCGAGCCGATCTTCACCCGGCCGTTGCCGTTGATCTTCCTGCTGATCTCGATCCTCCTCCTGTTGCTGCCGGCGTTCCGCGCCTGGCGCGTCGCGCGGTCGGCCCGGCGTCGCCTCGACGCTCGCGCCGACGGGGCCTCCTCGTGAGGGCGCCCCGGTGAGCGCGGCGGGCTTTGCCGGCTTCGCCCGGCCGGACGGGCGGGTCGGAACGCGCAACCACCTCCTCGTCCTCTCGGTCACGGGGCTGACGGGGCCGACGGGCCGGCGCATCGCGGAGCGGGTGAGGGGGGCGGTGTTCGCCGGCACCCCCTATGGCAGCGGCCTCCTCGGCGCCGACAAGGCCGCCCACCTGCGCACCCTCGAGGGCCTTGCCGCCCACCCCAACGCCGGCGCCACGCTGGTGGTGGGGGCCGACCCGCCGCTCGTCGAGGAGATCGCCGAGGCGGCCCTTGCCCGGGGCACGCCGGTTGCGGCGCTCACCCTCGACGGCGCCGGCCACGACGCCCTGCGCCTCGTCGACGACGGGGTTCGCCACGCTGCCCGGCTCGCCAAGGAGATCTCGGCGGCGCAGCGGGTGGCGGCGCCGCTGTCGGCGCTCGTCCTCGGGCTCGAGTGCGGCCGCTCCGACCCCTCGTCGGGCCTCGTCGCCAACCCCGCCATCGGCCGCATCGCCGACGAGGTGGTGCGCGCCGGGGGCACGGCGATCCTCGGGGAAACCACCGAATGGCTCGGCGCTGAAGACCGCATCGCCGCGCGCGCCGCCGATCCCGATCTCGCCCGCCGCCTCGTCGACGCGGTGCTCGCCCGCGAGCGGCAGGCGGTGGCGGCGGGCCTCGACCTCACCGGCACCAACCCCAGCCGCACCAACATCGACGGCGGCCTCACGACCATCGAGGAGAAGTCGCTGGGAGCCGTGGCGAAATCCGGCGAGAGCCCGATCAGCGGCCTTCTCGCCTATGGCGAGGCGCCGGCGGGTCCCGGCCTCCATCTGATGGACGCGCCGGCCTATGCGCCCGAATCGCTCACCGGCTTCGTGGCGGCGGGCGCGACGCTCAACCTCTTTGCGACGGGCGTCGGCAACTCGTTCGGCTCGGTGCTGGTGCCGACCGTCAAGATCACCGGCAATCCCGACAGCGCCCGCCGCCTCGGCACCCAGATCGACGTCGACCTCGCCGCCGCCTTCACCGGCGAGGAGACGCTTCAGGAGGCGGCGCGCCGGCTTCTGGAGGCGATGCGGGCCACCGCCTCGGGCGCCATGACCTTCGCCGAGATCCTCGGCGACGGGGAGGAGGTGATCGCCCGGTTCGGAGCCTCGCTATGAGCCGCGAGACGCCCCGCGCGATCATCCTCCACGCCGACGACGACGTCGCGACGGTGCTCGCCCCGGTCGCGGCGGGGGAGGTGCTGGAGCTCGTCGGTCCCGGCGGGGCTGCGCCGCTCGCCGCGCAATCCGTAACGGCTCGCAGCGCCATCGCCCGCTGCCACAAGGTGGCGGTGCGCGGGTGCGAAGCCGGGGCACAGGTGCGCAAATACGGCGCCGTCATCGGCGTCGCGACGGCCGCGATCGCGCCCGGCGACCACGTCCACGAACACAACCTCGAGAGCCGGCGGGCGCAGGGGAGCAAGGCCTATGGCTGACGCCAAGAATCTCCTCTTCATCTTTTCCGACCAGCATGCGCGGCACGTCACCGGCGCCTACGGCGACCCCGTCGTCGCGACCCCGACGCTCGACCGTCTCGCCCGCGAGGGGGTGACGTTCGATGGCTGCTACTGCCCGTCGCCGATCTGCGTGCCGAGCCGCATGGCGATGCTCACCGGACGCTGGCCGTTCCGCCAAGGCTGCTGGACCAACGACGACATCCTGCCCTCGAGCCTGCCCACCTGGCTCCACGCCATGGGGGCGGGCGGCCATCGTCCGACCCTCATCGGGCGCCTCCATGCGATCGGCCCCGATCAGCTTCACGGCTACGCCGAGCGCGAGGTCGGCGAGCACTCGCCCAACTATCCCGGGCCGCCGCGGCACGATCTCGGACCGCTTGCCGGCGCCAACGACCCCGATCCGCGCTCGCGCAGCGCCTCGGGACCCGGCATGAGCGCCTATCAGGCGAAGGACGAGGCGGTGACGGCCGCCGCCGTCGATTGGCTGGAGCAGTGCGGGCGCGAGCCCTTCTGCCTCACCGTCGGCCTGATGCTGCCGCATCCCCCCTACGTCGCCGACGCCGAGGCCTACGCCCTCTACGAGGGTCGCGTGCCGCCGCCGACGCGCCGTGTGCCCGACAACGAGCATGCCTTCCACGCCTGGTGGCGGCGCGATCGCGGCATCGGCCTGCCGGACGCGGCCGCCGAGGCGCGCGCCCGCACCGCCTACTACGGCCTCGTCCACCGCATGGACGAGATGATGGGCCGCCTTCTCGCCACGCTAGAGCGCCTCGGCGTGCTCGACGAGACGCTGGTGGTCTACGCCTCCGACCATGGCGACCACATCGGCGAACGCGGGCTCTTCTGGAAGCACACCTTCTTCGACGAATCGGCCGCCGTCCCCCTCCTCATGCGCCTTCCGGGGGTGCTGCCCGCGGGCGAGCGGCGCGGTGCCGTCGTCAACCTCATCGACCTCTCCCAGACGATGCTGGAGGCGATGGGGGCGCCCAGCCTGCCCAACGCCGACGGCGTCAGCTTCTGGCGCCACGCCCAGGACGCGGCGGCGCCCTGGTTCGACGAGACCTTCTGCGAATATTGCACCGACCCCGTGCCCTACTGGACGGGCGGGCGCGCCGTGCAGCAACGCATGATCCGCCGCGGCCGCTACAAGCTCTCCCTCTACGACGCCGAGCCGCCGCTGCTCTTCGATCTCGAGGCCGATCCCGGCGAGACGCGCGACCTCGCCGATCATCCCGCCTACGACACCGTCCGCCGGCAGCTCGAGCATCGCCTCGGCGAGGGATGGGACGCGCAGGAGATCGCGCGGCGCATGCGTGCCGCCCGTCTCGACAAGGACATCCTCGCCGCCTGGGCGCGGACGGTGCGACCCGTCAGCCAGCACGTCTGGGCGTTCGATCCCGCCATCAACGCCCTCGCGGTGCGCTGAGACGATGGCCGCCTCAGCTCTCCACCGGCACGAGGTCGAGGGCGGTGCGGCTGATCCGCTCGATCTGCGCGATGACCGCGCCGGCGGCGGGGTTGGGCTCGGAGCCGCGGCGCATGATGATGCCGGCGGAGCGGCGCCAGCGGGCCTCCGGCGCGTCGATCGCCACGATCGGGCCGGGGTCGCTCTCGCGCAGCTGGCCGAGCGCGTGGAAGCTCAGATAGTCCGCCTCCCGCATCAGCGCCATCTTGAGGGGGGCGATGTCGGTCTCGACGACCGCGTCGGGGGCGGGCAGGCCGTGGCCATGAAAGATCGCCGTGAGGCGCTGCACCATCAGCGAGGTGCGGCCCGGCAGGATCCAGGGATGGGTCAGAAGCTCGGCAAGACCCACCGGCGTCTCCCGCCTCGCCAGCGGATGGGTGGCGCGGGCGATGATCTGATACTCGTCGTCGATCAGCGCCCGCCCGGTGAGGTCCGGCTCGATCGGGGCGGGGGAGGCGATCGCCGCGAGCACGATGTCGAGCTCGCCCTCCCGGAGGCGCGCCTTGAGCTGGTCGTCCATCCCCCCGACGACTTCGAGGCGCACGAGCGGCCAGTCCTCGCGAAACGCCGCGATCACCTCCGGCAGCACCCGGCGCTGCCAGGAGGGGCCGGCGCCGATCCGCACCCGGCCCGCGAGCCCCTGCTTCAGCGCCGCGATCTCCTCCCGCGCCTCGCGCACCGACGCCCGCACCACCCGCGCGTGACGCAACAGGACCTCGCCGTAGGTGGTGAAGGTCACGCCGCGCGAGCCACGCTCCAGCAGCGGCGCGCCCACCTCGTCCTCGAGCCGCAGCACGGCTTTGGTGAGGGCGGGCTGACTGATGCCGAGCCGCTCGGCCGCCGCCCGCAGGCTGCCGTGCTCCGCCACGGCGATCAGGTAACCGGCCAGTCTGCCTTCCATGGGCGATAACCTTCAGTAATTGCCTATTAAACAGATAGAGCTTGTAGCCTAAACGAGCCGCTGTCACCATCCCTTCGAAGAACAAGAAGGCCGAAGGCCGGAAGGGAGATGGACATGGTTCCCAACTTCACCCGACGGGTCGCGCTCGCCTGCGCACTCGCTTTCGCCGCCCCCGCTGGCGCGTTCGCCTATCCCGACGAGCCCATCAAGATCATCGTGCCCACCGATCCCGGCGGCGCCATCGACGGGCTCGCCCGCGTCTTCCAGAAGGCGTTCGAGACCGGCGACATCCTGCCCGACGTGGCGGTGATCAACATGGCCGGCGCCGGCGGCACCATCGGCACGCGCGCCATCAAGGACGCCGAGCCCGACGGCTACACCATCGGCCTCTGGCACGACGGCATCGTCACCTCCAAGGCGATGGGCGTGGTCGATTTCGACCAGTCCGACTTCGAGATCATCGGCGCCACGGGCTTTGCTGACCTCGGCCTCGCGATCTCGGCGGAGAGCCGGTTCGGCTCGTTCGAGGAGATGCTCGCCTTCGCCAAGGCGAACCCCAACACCGTGACGGTCGCCGCCAATATCGGCCTGCCGGTTCACTTCGTGCCGATGCGCGTCGCCACCGAGGCGGGCGCGGAGCTGCGCTATGTGCAGGTGGGGGGCGGAGCTGCGCTATGTGCAGGTGGGGGGCGGCGCGAAGCGCTACCAGTCGCTCCTCGGCGGCCATACCGACACCGCGATGTTCGCCACGCAGGAGCTGGTGCAGTTTAAGGAATCGGGCCTCAAGCCCGTCATCATGCTGACGGAGGAGAGGGTGCCCGAGCTTCCCGACGTGCCGACGGCCAAGGAGCTCGGCATCGACGTGGTGGTGCCCTCCCAGCGCATCTGGCTCGCGCCGAAGGGGGCGCCGGAGGATCGTCTTGAGCTGCTGCGCGACGCCTTCCGCCAGGCGATGGCGCAGGAGGAGGTGGCCCAGCAGCTGCGCGACTTCGGCCTCAACCCGACCTTCGTCGAGCCCGACGTCGTCAAGGCGCAGCTCGAGGAGGCGCTCGCCGAGACGCTGCCGCTGGTGCCGGCGGCGCGGCAGGCGGTGCAGTAGCAGGCCGCGTCCCGGGAGGTTCGCCGATGCGTGCTTCGGAACGGCTCGCCCGGATCTTCGGCACGAGCCATACCCCGCGCGGCGACGTCGGCCTCGCCCTCGTCGTCGCGGCCTTCGCGGCCCTTCTCCTGTGGCAGGCGGCGAAGGTGCCGCCGCCCTTCTTCGATCCGCTCGGATCGGCGGCGGTGCCGCGCGGCGTCGCCGTCGTCCTCCTGCTGCTCGCGGCGATCGTTCTCGTCCGCGCGCTCCTCGCCCGTCCCTGGCCCGCGCTCGAGCGGGACACCGGATATCGCCGCCGGCCGGACGTCGCCTGCGGCATCGTCGCCCTCGCCGTCGCCTATGTCGGGGTGATGGCGGCGGGGGTCCTCGGCTTCATGGTCGCGACCATCCTGTTTCTGGCGCTCGGAACGGCGCTGCTCGCGACCTTCCGCCGGCGCCAGGTGCTGATCGGCCTCGCGCTCGCCGTCGTCCTCGGCATCGGCGGGACGCTGCTCTTCACCGAGTTCTTCTTCATCGATCTCCCACGCTGAGAGGCGACATGCTCGCTGACCTTCTGGGCGCGTTCGGCTACATCTTCAGCCCCGTGCCGTTTCTCTGGGTGCTCCTCGGCACCACGCTCGGCATCTTCGTGGGCGCGGTTCCGGGCCTCACCGGCGGCATGCTGATCGCGCTGTCGATCCCGCTGACCTTCACCATGAACTCCACCCATGCGCTGGTGCTCATGGTGTCGATGTATGTCGGCTCGGTGTCGGGCGGCCTGATCTCGGCCACCCTCCTCAAGATGCCGGGCACCCCGTCGTCGGTGATGACCACCTTCGACGGCTTTCCGATGGCCGCCCGGGGCGAAGCCGAGCGCGCCCTCGCCCTCTCGATCGGCGCCTCGCTGGTGGGCGGTCTCGTCGCCGGCGTCTTCCTGGTGGTACTCTCGGTGCCGCTGTCGCGCTGGGCCACCACCTTCGGCCCGTTCGAATATTTCGCGATGGTGCTGATGGCCCTCGTGCTCATCGCCTCGATCAGCCAGGGCTCGATGGTGAAGGGCCTCCTCGCCGGTGCCCTCGGCATCGCCTTCGCGCTTCCGGGCCTCAACCCGTCCGACGGCCAGCTGCGCCTCACCTTCGGCTGGCACGAGCTCGACGGCGGCTTCGCCCTGCTGCCGGTGCTCCTCGGCGTCTTCGTGATGAGCCAGATCATCGTCGACGCCTTCGACATCGAGAAGAACGCGACGCCCATCAAGGTGGGCGGCGCGTCGCTTCTCCTGTCGGGCCGCACCTGGCGCCAGCATGGGACGAACCTGTTGCGCTCCTCCGTCATCGGCACCTGGATCGGCATCCTGCCGGGGGTGGGGGCGTCGATCTCCTCGATGGTCGCCTATGCCACCGCTCGCAGCATGTCGAAGACGCCGGAGGCGTTCGGCACCGGCTCGGAGGAGGGCATCGTCGCCTCCGAGGCGGCCAACAACGCCAACGTGGGCGGTGCGCTGATCCCGCTCATCACCATGGGGATCCCGGGCAGCCCGATCGACGCGATCCTGCTCGGCGCGCTCATCCTGCACAACATCCAGCCGGGCCCGCTGCTCTTCGTGAACAACGGCGACTTCGTGTGGGCGCTGGTCGCGGCCTATCTCCTCGCCAACGTCCTGATGTTCGCGATCATGACCGTCTCGGTCCGCTGGCTCGCGCGGCTGATGCTGATCGACCGGGCGCTGATGCTGCCGGCGATCTTCGTCGCCTGCGTCGTCGGCTGCTACGCCCTTCATAACCGCATCTTCGACGTGTGGGTGATGCTGTTCTTCGGCCTCGTGGGGTTCGCCATGGCGCGCTGCCGGGTGCCGTTGGGGCCGTTCGTCATCGGCTTCGTGCTCGCCGGCATTCTGGAGGAGGAGCTGCGCTCGGGCATGCAGCTCACCGCCGACGGCTTCTGGGCGATCCTCGACCGGCCGATCGCGCTCGCCTTCCTCGCCGTCTCGGCGCTCACCCTCGTCTGGCCGTTCGCCCAGTCCGCCCTCTCGAAGTCCCGCAACCGTCGCGCCAAGGAGACTCTTTCGTGACGAACGTCCTCTTCATCATGTCCGACGAGCACTCCAAGCGCGTCGCCGGCTTCTACGGCAACGAGACCATCAAGACGCCCCACCTCGACGCGCTCGCCGCGCGCGGGACGGTGTTCGACGCCGCCTACACCAACTGCCCGATCTGCGTGCCGGCGCGCGCCGCCTTCGCCACCGGCCGCTACGTCCATCAGATCGGCCATTGGGACAACGCCTTCCCCTATGCCGGGACGCCGCCGGCGTGGGGCCATCGGCTGCAGGCGGCCGGCCACCGCTGCGATTCCATCGGCAAGCTGCACTATCGCGGCTCCACCGATCCGGCCGGCTTCGACGACGAGATCCTGCCGCTTCACGTCCTCAACGGCGAGGGCGACATTCAGGGCATGATCCGCCGCCCGCCGCCGAAGCGCCCGTCGACGGCCCAGCTCGCCGGCGACGCGGGGCCGGGGGAATCGACCTACATCGCCTACGATCGGCAGATCCGCGACGCCGCCTGCGACTGGCTCCGCGCCGCCGCCGCCGGGGAGCGGGGCGAGGGGTGGACCTGCTTCGTCTCGTTCGTGTGCCCGCACTTCCCGCTGGTGGCGTCGCCGGAATTCTTCGACCTCTATCCGCTTGACGAGGTGCCGATGCCGCGGCTGCGCGAGGCCGGAGACTTTCCAGACCACCCGGTGCTGCGCACCCTGCGCGCGGTCCAGAGCTACGAGGACCACTTCCGCGACGAGGAGCACGTGCGCATCGCGGTTGCCGCCTACTATGGCATGGTGTCCTTCCTCGACGACAATGTCGGCCGCATCCTCGCCACCTTGGAGGCGACCGGCCTCGCCGAGGATACGGTGGTGATCTACGCCTCCGACCATGGCGACAATCTCGGCACGCGGACCTTCTGGGGAAAGTCCAACATGTACGAGGAGTCGGCCGCGATCCCGATGATCATGGCCGGCAAGGACGTGCCCGCGGGACGCCGCGTCGCCACCCCGGTGTCGCTGATCGACGCCCATCCGACGATCCTCGAAGCGGTGGGCGTCGCGCCCGATCCCGCCGACGCGGACCTGCCGGGACGCTCGCTCTTCGCCATCGTCGAGGGGGCCGACTTCGACCGCACCGCGTTCAGCGAATATCACGCGGTGGCCTCGATCACCGGCATCTTCATGGTCCGTTTCGGCCGCTACAAGTACGTCTACTACGTGGACCACCGGCCGCAGCTCTACGACCTCGAGGCCGACCCTTTCGAGACGCGCGACCTCGCGCTCGAGGCGGGCTACGAGGCGGTGCTCGTCGAGGGCGAGCGGCGGCTGCGCGAGATCTGCGACCCGGAGGCGGTGAATGCGCGTGCCTTCGCCGACCAGGCCGCCCGCATCGAGGCGCTGGGCGGGTCGGAAAAGGTGATGAGCGCGGGCAGCTTCCCCTATACGCCGGCGCCGGGGGAGACGCCGCGTATCTCCGGCGGTCCCGCCTGAAGGTACGGCCTTTGGCGGCACGGTCCTTGCCCTCACGCCGAAGGGCCGACACCGACGTCGGTCCTTTGCGAGGGCGGACCGATGAACGACGACGACTTCATGCGGCGGGCGATCGCGCTCAGCGAGCAGGCGCTCGCCAATGACGGGCTGCGCCCGTTCGGCGCGGTGGTGGTGCGCGACGGCACGATCGTGGGGGAGGGGGTGAACGCCACCTATCTCGACCACGATCCGACGGCGCACGGCGAGATCGTGGCGATCCGTGCCGCTTGCGCCACGCTTCAGACCGCCTCGCTCAAGGGCTGCACCATCTACACCTCGTGCGAGCCCTGCTCGATGTGCACGGCGGCGATCCTCGCCGCCGACCTCGACGCCGTGGTCTATGGCGCGGCCCTTGGCGAGACGGCCGAGATCTACGCCAGGCGGCCCGACACGCCGCGCGCCCTGCCGCTCGATTCGATGGTGCTGCGCACCGAGGTGAGCCGGCCCATCGAGGCACGGCTGCAGCCCTCGCGGCGCGCCCTGCCTGCCGAGGCGCTCGCCGTGATCGACGCCTATTCGCGCGCCCGCACCGGCGCCTGACACTCTTCTTCCGGAGCCCCGCTCATGACCCTTCCCATTCCCGCCACCCCCGCCGACGTGCCGCTCTTCGAGGCGCTGACCTCGGTGGAGGTGGAGGCGGCCGTCGCGGCGGGCGCGCCCGTCATCGTGCCGCTCGGGGCGACCGAGCAGCACGGCTCCCATCTGCCGCTCGGCACCGACACCTATCAGGGCGTGGAGGTGGCGCGGCGCACGATCCACCGCCTCGCCGGCGAGGGGCTTGCCGCGGTGCTCGGCCCGGTGATCCCGTTCGGCCCGCCGATGTTCCTCTCCGAATCGCCGAAGGACCGGCCCGGCACCATCGCGATCTCCAACCGCCTCCTGATCGACCTCACCGACGCCGTGGTGCGCGAGCTCGTCCGCTCCGGCTTTCGCACCATCTATCTGTTGATGGCGAACGCGGAGAGCGACCCGGCGATGCAGATCGTCGCCAAGGAGGTGACGGAACAGACGCCGGCCAACGTCGTCACGCTCAACTGGCTCGTCGGCACCCAGAAGACCTATCGCAGCGGCATCCTGAAGTCGGAGAAGCCGCAGGGTCACGCGGGCGAGGGGGAGACGGCGCGCATGCTGGTGACGGCGCCGCACCTCGTCCACATGGAGCGGGCGGTGTCGTGGCATCCCTCCTTTCCGGCGAGCGAGGTGGAGGAGAGGATGCCCTATCTCGGCGGCGCCATCGGCCGCTATCGCTACGACGACGAGAGCTTCGCCGGGTTTTCCGACGGCCCCACCGGCGATCCCGCCAACGCGCTGCCCGAGACGGGGGAGGCGAGCTACCGCCTCATCGTCGACTGGGTGGTGGCGGTGCTGCGCTCCGACGCTGCCACAGGAATTGCCAGGGGCCGCTGAGGCCTGGGGGCGTTCGGCGCGCCATCTCAAGGGACGGCGGCGACGATGAGGAAGGCGGCGAAGATCACGAGGTGCACGCCGCCCTGCAGGATGCTGGTGCGCCCCGTGGTGAGGGTCAGCGTGCAGGTGAAGAGGGCGAGGACCAGGAGCACGATGTGCTCGGCTTCGAGGCCGAGGCTCAGCGGGGCGCCGATCATCACCGAGGCCGCTCCCACGACGGGGATGGTGAGGCCGATGCTCGCGAGCGCCGACCCGAGCGCCAGGTTGAGGCTCTTCTGAAGCTGGTTGGCGCGCGCCGCCCTCAGCGCCGCGAGTCCCTCCGGCAACAGGACGAGGGCGGCGATGACGACGCCGACGAAGGCGTCGGGCAGGCCGGCCACGGAGACGGCGTCCTCCACGGCCGGCGACAGGCCTTCCGCGATCAGCACCACCGAGAGGAGCGAGACGGCGAGGAGCACGATGCTGACCGCCACGAGCCGACCGTCGGGGCGGGGGTGGGCCTCTTCGGCGTTCTCCATGTCGATGAAGTAGTCCCGATGGCGCCAGGACTGGACGAAGATGAAGAGGGCGTAGAGGAGCAGCGACATCAGCCCGACGCCCATCAGCTGGCCGGTGGAGTAGACCGGCCCGGGCACGGCGACGGTGAAGTTCGGCAGGATGAGGGCGAGGGTGGCGAGGGTGGCGAGGACGCTGAGCGCCCCGCTCGCCCCTTGGATCTGGAAGCCCTGCTCGCGATGGAAGACGCCGCCGACGAGGAGGCAGAGGCCGATGATGCCGGTGAGGACGATCATCACCGCCGAGAATACGGTGTCGCGGGCGATCTCCGAGCCGCCGCCCTCGATGGCGAGCATCATGGAGATGATGAGCGAGACCTCGATGACGGTGACGGCGGCGGCGAGCACCAGCGAGCCGAGGGGCTCGCCGATCCTGAGCGCCAGCACCTCGGCGTGATGCACCGCGGCGAACACGGCGGCGCCGAGGATGAGGGCGGCGACGAGCTGGATCGCGAGGGTGTCGAGGTGGACGACGTGGGTTTCCTCGAGCACCACGAGGGCTCCGGCGACGAGGGGGACGAGGATGACCCAGAGCGGGTGGGTCGGATGGGTCGCGGCCTGTGCCAAGATGGATGTCTCCTCGCTGCGCGCCGGCGGTGTGTGGGGGCGGGGCCGGGTTGGCGGTCGCTCCGGTGCTACTCAGCCTTGTGCTTGGGGGTAAAGGCGCTTTGGAGCTCGGCGGCGTCGAAGGCGGGCGGAATGTGGCCGTTTGCGGCATAGTCGTAGAGCATGGCGCGCAGGATCACGCCGAGGGTGGTCGCAACGAGCACGGTGAGGCCGATGACGGCGGCCATCGCGGTCATGACGGTGAGGGTGACGGCCTGGGGTGCCCCCGCCGCGGCGACGAGGCCGGAGACGAGACCGGCGAGGACGACGATGATGGTGACGAGGATGCCGACGCCGAAGTTGGCGACGAGCGATTCGCCCCAGGTGCGCCGCATCACGGCGGCCGAGCGCTTGATCGCCTCGACCGGCCCGACGCCCTCCGCGACGAGCACCGGCACCGCGAAATAGGTGGCGATGGACCAGGCGAGGCCGCCGAGGCCGGCGAGGATGCGCCCCGCCGAGCCCGCCCGCTGCTGGATGATGTTGAGGACGAGGCCGACCGTGGCGCTGACCGCCGCCCAGGCGAGGATCTGCGGCAGGCGGGCGAGGGCGAAGCCGATGCCCTCGCCGACCGACGCGCGCCCCCCGCCGAGCCGCACCAGCACGCAGTGGATGAGCGCGGCGTTGAAGAAGGTGATGATGGTGTAGGCGGCGAGATAGAAGAGGAAGCCGTAGACGTAGTGGATGTACTCGGTCTTCGGCGTGTCGCCCTCGAGGAGGGTTCGGAATTGCTCGCTGGCGAAGACCGGGGCGAGAAAGGCGGCCGCCACCAGGAAGAAGGCGATGCCGGAGATCATCGGCAGGACGAGAAGGCTCTTGTCGTCGCCGATGATGGCGAGGGATTGGCGGGTGAGTCTGACTGCTCGGCCGATCCGCGTTCCGATGCTCATCCCGTCCACGACCCCTTGGCGTTGTTCTTCGACCGGCGGCGTGCCGGTCCGGTTACGTCAAGCCTGCATGCCGTGGCCGCAAAGACAAGGCCTTACGAGGTACCGGACGACCCGCCGGAGGGTGGTCGGCACGGCGTCACGATAGCATTGCCGTGCGGAGCGGGGATGCTTTCGCCCGTCGCGGCGGACGTCGGGGGAGGGTGGCGATGCGCACCGCGACGAGGGCGAGGGTGCCTCGGCGCCGATGGTGTCGACGAGGGCGACGCGGGGGGCATCCGGCGGCGGCGCTTCGACGAGGACGGTGGTGCCTTCGATGGGGTCGGGGCGGCCGGTCGCGAGATCCAGGGTGAGGAGGTGGGCGACGACGCCGGGGTCGTGGAGGGTGGGACCGCGCTCGGCGTCGGCGGAGAGCATGGCGGCTGCAGCCTTCGCCGCCCCGCCGCCCCGCCGCCTGGCGCGCGCAGCGTGTCGAGGATGGCGCAGCCGGCGCGGACGTGGCGGGTGACGTCGAAGCCGCAGAGGGTGACGGGGGCACCCTCGTGAGGACGGTCTCGGCGGTTGGGGGATCGTGGAGGACGTTGAACTCGGCGGTGGCGGCACCGTTGCCCGGGACGCCGACTTGGTGGACGGGACCGTTGCCGGCGGTGGTGATCGCCGTGGGGTGGAACTCCGGCGCGACGAGGGTGAGGATCGCGAGGGCGCTGGCGGTGCCGGGGTCGCCGTCGATGAGGAAGGGAGCGGGGGACGGGGTGGCCGAGGGGCTCTTCCGGGCGCGTCGCCGCGATCGGCTGCGGAGGGCCGCCGCGAAGCGGCCGAGGGTGGGAGGCGGGGGTGGTACGCCCGAGGGGACTCGAACCCCTGACCGTCCGATTAAAAGTCGGATGCTCTACCAGCTGAGCTACAGGCGCCCGCGAGGGGTAGGTAGCTCGAATGGGGCGCGGGCTCAAGGCTGGGCCGCCGATTGGGGTGGACGGCGTTGCTGCGCGCGGCGGCCGTGGCGGACGGGCGCCGGCGAAACCAAGGAGTGGGCGGCGGCTCACGACGGCGAGCGGGCGCGCGGGCGTGCGCTCGCGCCGCGAGGCGGCCGAGGATTGGGGATCGACGGGACGCGAGGGGGCGACCCGATGGAAAGAGTGAGGCCGTCCCCACGCGTCCCGTCTCCGGGCTCTTGCGGGCGGGGCTGCTTTCGGGCGCGAGCGCCCGGCCCGGTGCGACGGGCCTTTTGAGCCCGCCGTCCGTCCGCTCTTACAGGCCCTCGGGGTTGACCCTGGCTGTCGCCCGTCCACGCTGCTCACGTGGAAGGTGGGCGCGTCTGCGGAGCGGCCCGTCCGGTCGATGCCGCGCCGTTGGCGTGCGTTACCCGCCGCGGGCGCGACCCCGGAGCCCTCGATCCTCATGGTGGACGGTCCGGCCACGCCTCCCCTTGGATCGAGCGACGGGGGCAGGATAGGGGCCGGCGCGGGGGGCGGGGATAAGTGTCGCGCGCGAAGGCTCGGGCGCGACCGGCAGCTGCGGCGCGCGTTGGCGGCGCGGGTCGGGCCGCGGCGGTCGACGTTGCGCGGCCCGGGGGCTCGTGTCACTCTGACGGGATCGACAGGGTTTTTCGTCGTTGTCGTCCATCCTGCGGGGCGGATGATCTTTTCATAATTCTATATTTTTCGGGACGACTTCTATGCTGTTGTTCATACTGTCCGCGATGACGGCCTGCGGCGGCGTCTATTTTTGGGGGGCGTCGGTATCGCGGTGGCGGGGCACGGGCAAGAGGCCCTTCTTGCGGCTCGACTGGCGGGTCCGCGCCGTGCTCATCACCGCCTATCTGACGGCGATCGTCTACGCCTTCTACGGGGCGCTCTATGCCCCTTACGAGTTCTACCTGACCAACGACCTCGTCGGCGGCATGCACCGCTTCTTCGCGCGGGGGCATGCCCGGTCGCTGGCGGAAGTCTTGGCGGGGATGTCGATCGGTGCGCTGCTGGGCGTCTGGTTCCTGCAGACCGAACGCTTGCCCAACATCTCGGTGAGCAAGCGGAGCATGTCGCTGTGGGCCAAGCACAAGCGCTTCGGCTTCGGGATCTTCGCGCTTCTTCTGATCTTTCTGATGATTTTTGTGCCGGGGACGTTGCTCGACAGGGTGCTCGATCGGATCCACCACGTCACGCTGCCGGGTGGGGCGGGCATCGAATTTTCGCGCGCGAAAGAGGAGCCTGCCACCGAACAGGTCGGTGTCTCGATTCACAACGCGAACAGCGACTATCACAGCCCCTTTGGGCCGACCAGCACGGACATCGGCATTGCGATGCTGATCTACGCCACCCGGCTCTATCCTCAGCTGGCGAAGATCGTCTATCAATCCGACATCGATGACAGAGCTTATACCAGGAATCGTCATCCGTTGGAGGGTATCACGATTCAGGAATGGCAAGAAACAGATTATTTTTATGCGATTAAGTATGGTTTACAATCTTTAATTTCTTGTAATTGGGCAATTCGACAAATTGAAGGATTGCCTGGGTTGGATATGCGACTTTTTCGCCTCAAAGAACTAGTAGACTATTTGGATCAGACGAAAGGTGCGACGTCTCCGGGTGATGCTTCAATTTTCGAAAATTTGTATAAGAATACATTGCGCAATGTTATTTTGGTGACGCTGCAAAAGTTCACAGAATTTTATGGAAATTCCATTTTTGAGCGAACCCTCGAGCAAAATTGTGTTATGTTTGTTAGTATTATGCACAATAATCGTCTTGAAATTGAGCAATACGCAAATGCAGCAGATTGGAAAGAGGTGTGGCGTCCGATTGCTGATGAAGTTGATCGTTGGGATGGCTGGGATATTTATGGTAAAGCCAATGATTTTGTTTCGTATAGTTGGCCTATCTTTCAGAAGATGCTGAAAGATAAACAGTCAACTAATATAAATTTTAATAGATTTATCTCGTCTGCTTTAAAGTTGACATTGTTCGACAAAAATATTGCGGCGAATGGCATTCAGGCCACGTTGGATGGGACGGCACTCCAATACGAGGATGGCGACGATGCTCGAGAGATTCGAGAAAAATTTCTCATTCGTACGTATATTCGCCGTTTTGTTCGTGAGCTCTACCGGCCGGATCGCCTCGGAACGGTGATTCCGCATCTGGAGTATTTGTTTGCGGATGTTCAGGAATTTGAAGATCATTTTCTGCCGGCTGTGCCAGGACTGGTGAAATCGAGACGGGAAGGACGGATTGAAGAGCGATTGTCGCAGCGCCTCTATGACGATCAATTGTTAAGCTTTGGTGGCGTATCCTGTCCAACGAGTGTATATTTTCGGAGAATTTATTTAGATTATCTATTCGCAATAAATAATATTATCTATGCCGTTGCAACGACGCCGACGATTTGGGATTTACCCGTTCCATCGAAGGCGATGTCCTATCGCGCGACAGCCGATCAAATGTCAAAGAAACTCCTTGGATTGAATTTCAACTGCTTCGAGGATGTATTTCCTGATACCCAAGTGAGCGACATCCAGGTGATTTTTGCGAGCACCTTGATCCGCTTCGAACTCGAGCTGATTGCAGCGCAGGATCTGTCAAAGCGTATGGTACGCGAGCAGCACTATGCGCGGCTGAGCAAGCTTCTGGGGAAGTCGAATGCGCTGTTGCAGCAGCATTTGGACGACGTGAACGTCAAGATCGCGGAGGCGTCGCACCCGGGGAACGTCGATGAAGTGAATATGAGGAAATTGCTTAAGACCAAACACGAATTGGAGGATCTGCAAACCAAGTCGGCGCGGGCACTGGAAAAGCTGGGCGTCGAGCCCGGCGAGTCCCTCTGACGATGGGGCGCGCCGCTTTGACGATCAGGGAGCACTCGTTCCGATGACGATGAGGAGCATGTACTCCGTCGACGATCAGGGCGGGACGCGCAGATCCGAGGCGACGTTGCCGCTGGCCGGGCCGGCGGTGACGGGTTGTACCGAGAGCGCGGCGGCAGCGATCAGTGCCAGCAGAGCGCATGTCCGAACTATAGTCATCGTCTACTCCTTCAGCCTGTGGCGGGATGTTCCGTCCAGAGGCGTAGATGGGGCGACTTGATCAAGCCGGCCGTGATGTCCCTCACATTTTCATCGCAGACCATACTGCCACGAAGCTGAACCGGGAATGACGGAAAACGTGTGGGCGCTTTCTGCGAGGCGACGGTTGCCGGCGCTCGAGGCTCCGCATTCGGCAGAACCCGCGCGTCGTTAGGGCGAGCGGGTGCCCTACACCAACCGCGACTGCTCCACCGCGGCCTCGATGAAGCTCGCGAACAGGGGGTGCGGCTCGAAGGGGCGGGACTTCAGCTCCGGATGGAACTGCACGCCGATGAACCAGGGATGGTCGGCGAGCTCGATCGTCTCCGGCAGTACGCCGTCGGGGGAGGTGCCGGACACCACCATGCCGTGGGCCTCGAGACGGTCGCAATATTCCATGTTCACCTCGTAGCGGTGACGGTGCCGCTCGTTGATGAGGGTGTTGCCGTAGATCTTGGCGATGCGGGTGCCGGCCTTGAGCTCGGCCGGGTAGGCGCCAAGCCGCATGGTGCCGCCGAGATCGCCGCCGGCCGCCCGCTTCTCCAGCGCGTTGCCCTTCAGCCATTCGGTGAGGAGGCCCACGGCGGGCTCGGGCGTCGGGCCGAACTCGGTGGAGCTCGCCGCCGCGAGGCCCGCCTCGTGACGCAGCGTCTCGATCACCGCCATCTGCATGCCGAAGCAGATGCCGAAATAGGGCACCTTGTGGCGCCGGGCGAAGCCGGCCGCGGCGATCTTGCCCTCCGAGCCGCGCTCGCCGAAGCCGCCCGGCACGAGGATGCCGTGGACGCCTTCGAGGTGGGCCTCGGGGTTCTGGGTGTCGAACACCTCCGATTCGATCCATTCGAGGTTCACCCGCACGTTGTTGGCGATGCCGCCGTGGGTGAGCGCCTCGATGAGCGACTTATAGGCGTCCTTCAGCTCGGTATATTTGCCGACGATGGCGATGGTGACCTCGCCCTCGGGCGTGCGCAGACGCTTGGAGATCTCGGCCCAGCCGGTGAGGGCGGGGGGCGGGGCGTCGGGGATGCCGAAGGCGGCGAGCACCTCGTCGTCGAGCCCTTCCTGGTGGTAGGCGATGGGCACGTCGTAGATCGTCGACACGTCGAGGGCGGGGATGACGCTGGTCTCGCGCACCGAGCAGAAGAGGGCGAGCTTGCGCCGCTCGCCGGGCGGGATCGGCCGGTCGCAGCGCACGAGCAGGATGTCGGGCTGGATGCCGATCGAGCGCAGCTCCTTGACCGAGTGCTGGGTGGGCTTGGTCTTGAGCTCGCCCGCCGAGGCGATCCAGGGCATCAGCGTGAGGTGGATGAAGAGGGTGGACCCGCGCGGCAGCTCGGTGGAGAGCTGGCGGATCGCCTCGAAGAAGGGCAGCCCCTCGATGTCGCCCACCGTGCCGCCGATCTCCACGAGCACGAAGTCGTAGGCCTCGTTGTCGGACAGCACGAACGCCTTGATGGCGTCGGTCACGTGCGGGATCACCTGCACGGTGCCGCCGAGATAGTCGCCGCGGCGCTCCTTGGCGATGATGTCCTGATAGATCCGGCCGGTGGTGATGTTGTCGTGCCGGTTGGCGGCGCGCCCGGTGAAGCGCTCGTAGTGGCCGAGATCGAGGTCGGCCTCGGCGCCGTCGTCGGTCACGAACACCTCGCCGTGCTGGTAGGGGCTCATGGTGCCGGGATCGACGTTGAGATAGGGGTCGAGCTTCCTGAGCCGCACCGTGTAGCCGCGCGCCTGGAGGAGGGCGCCGAGGGCGGCGGACGCCAGACCTTTGCCGAGCGACGACACCACGCCGCCGGTGATGAAGACGTAGCGCGTCACAGCAAGCTCATCGGTTGCGAGCGGCGCCGGGCACCGACCGGGCCGCCTTTCGGGGAGGGAAGATCGTGCCGGGGCGGGAGGCCCCGGCGGAAGTGGCGGGTGTGAGGCCCGGCGATCACTCGCTCGTCGGGACTTGCGGCGCGGCGGGGGCCGCGGGCGCCGTGGACGAGGAGGTGCCGGACGAGGAGGTGCCGGACGAGGGGGCGCCGGAGGGCGTCGCCGAGCCGCCGTCGGTGGGCGGCGCCGGGGTGTCGCCGGACTGCTCGCGCAGCGTGTCGAGGAGGCCGGAGCCGGAGCCGCGGGTGGTCGGATCGCCGAGCGGCGCCGCGGTGCCGGCGGGCGTCGCGCCGCCGTCGAGGATCGACGGGGTGCCCTGCTGCGACTTCGCCAGCAAGCCCAGCCCCAGCGAGGTGATGAAGAAGATCGCTGCGAGGATCGTCGTCGCCCTCGTCAACAGATTGGCGCTGCCGCGGGCGGAGAACATCGCGCCGCCGCCCCCACCGCCGATGCCGAGGGCGCCGCCTTCGGACCGCTGCAGGAGGATCACCGCGATCAGTGCGATCACGATCATCAGGTGGATGACGATGATGACAGTTTGCATGACAGAGCCTACTCGGGACGACTTTGGAGGACATCTAACGATCGTTCGCCAGGATGTCACCGCTCGCCGCACGCCTTTAACGTCCAAAGCCATTCCGGGCTTCGGGTCAAGGCCAGCCGGCCGGTGCGCGCAACGGGGCTGTTGATAGAGTGCGACGGGCCCGCCGGATGGCGGAACCTGCGGTGTGATAGGGAGTGACGGGCCGATGTGCAACTACTGCACGGTGATCGCGGGCGATCCGTACCGCCTCAACGGCATGACGGACCGCGGCGCGCCGGTGATCGTCACCTATCGCCTCACCGACGACGACCTGCCGGTGGCGAACCGGCTGTCCGCCGACACCAAGCTGATCGCGGCGATGCGGGAGGCGGCGAGCTACATCGCCACGGTGACGGGCGTGCTCTTCGTGGAGGTGGACAACGCCGCCGACGCGATGGTGAGCGTCCACTACAATCTGCGCCAGGACGGGGTGTCGTTCGCGAACTATCCGGTGGTGTCGCAGAACTATGCGAACACCGGCGGCGAAGTGGCGATGAGCACGGTGTTCGACAACTTCGTCAAAAGGGGACTGGGGCTTCGGCTGGGAGATCCTGCTCCACGAGCTCGGCCACGCGATGGGTCTGAAGCATCCCTTCGACGACAGCCCGGTGCTCGCGGAGAGCCTCGACAACACCGACTACACGCTGATGAGCTACACCACCGTCAGCGGACCGAAGAGCACCTTTCAGGTGCTCGACGTGGCGGCGCTGCGGGCTCTCTACGGCCCAGCGGCCGGGCTCGATGGCGTGAGCGCGGTGTGGAACGCGGCGGCGCAGACGATGGCGATCACCGGCACGGGGCGCAACGAGACGCTGATCGGGGTGAACGATTCGAGCACCATCCGGGCCGGCGGCGGGGCCGACAACCTGATCGGTCGCGACGACGGGGACCGCCTCTTCGGCGAGGCGGGCAACGACCGCGCCCTCGGCCTGCGCGGCGCCGACACGCTCGACGGGGGCGACGGCGACGACGCCCTCTTCGGCGGTGCCGATCGCGACGTGATGCGGGGCGGGCGGGGCGAGGACCGGATGTTCGGCGAAGGCGGCGACGACCATCTCGACGGCAACGTGGGCGACGATCTGATCCACGGCGGCACGGGCGGCGACACGCTCATCGGCGGCTACGGGCTCGACACGCTGGGGGGCGCGGAGGGCGCCGACCGGATGCTCGGCGGCCCGCAGAACGACGTGATGCGCGGCGGTTCGGGCAACGACACGATGTATGGCGGGCCCGACGACGACCATCTCGCCGGTGAGGCGGGGGCGAACCAGCTCTTCGGCGACTGGGGGGCCGACACGCTGCTGGGCGGGTCCATCAACGACACGCTGAACGGGGGCAGCGACAACGACTGGCTGCTGGGCGGCGGGGGCAACGACATTCTCGTCGGCGGGCTCGGCAACGACGCGATGCTCGGCGGCAGCGGCGCCGACAGCCTCGTCGGCAATGCCGGCGACGATCGCATGGCCGGCGGCACGGGCAACGACACGCTGATCGGCGGCTATGGCGACGATACCTTGACGGGCGACGCCGGCGCCGACGTGTTCAAGGTGTTCCGGACGGCCGGGGCGGACATCGTGCGCGACTTCAGCACCGGCGAGGGCGATCGGCTCGACGTGACCGCGCTGAACATCACCGCCGGCGAGGCGCTCGCCCGCCTCAGCGCGGCGGGCGTCGACATGATCTTCGACACCGGCGGCGAGCTGGTGCGCCTCCTCGGCGCCGCGAGCGAGAGTTTCACGGGCGGCGATTTCATCGTCTGAGCCGAGGGGGCCGCGCGAATCAGGTCGGGGAGGGGGCGCCGGCGTCCCGTCTCGACGTGGAGGCGGCTGTCGGACGAGGCGATGCCGCCGGCTCATCGACACAAACTTGCCCCAATCCTCGATGCGATGCACGCTGTGGTCGCGTCGCGATGACGCACGGCCGATGCGCCGGCCGCGGAGCGCGGCCGCCGTGCCGCCGCAGCGCGTTCGATCTGTCCGTATTCGCTCGAAAAACAACAAGAATTTGGAACGGGGGAGATGGGATCGTGAGCTTCGAAGACGAGATTCGCATCATTTCAGAACGGGTCAACCACCAGGCCGACGTCATGGCGACGGAGGAGGCCGTGAAGACGGCGGTGGTGCTGCCGTTCCTCAACGCCCTCGGGTACGACGTGTTCAATCCGCGCGAGGTGGTGCCCGAGTTCACCGCCGACGCGGTGGGCAAGAAGGGCGAGAAGGTCGACTACGCGATCAAGCACGACGGCGAGGTGAAGATCCTCATCGAGTGCAAGCCGATCACCACCGACCTCGGCACGGCGCATCTCGCTCAGCTCTTCCGATACTTCACCGTGACCGCGGCGAAGTTCGCGATTCTGACCAACGGGCGCTATTTCCACTTCCATACCGACATCGAAGAGCCCAACAAGCTCGACGCCCGACCCTTCCTGGTGTTCGACCTCTCCGATCCCCAGCCCGTGCTTCTCGCCGAGCTGCGGAAGTTCCAGAAGGCCGACTTCGACGTCGCCGGCATCGTCGCCTCGGCCGAACGGCTCAAATACACCTCGGCGATCAAGCACGAGATCAACCGCCTGATGGACGAGCCGACGGACGACTTCGTTCGCAGCCTCTGCGCGCCGCTGCACGACGGGCACTTCACGAAGGCGGTTCGGGAACGCTTCACGCCATTGGTTCGGGGCGCCTTTCGCGAGCTTCTGCGCGAGGCGGTGCAGGCGCGCCTGTCGAGCGCGCTCGCGAGCACCACGGCCGAGCCGGAGGACGAGGCCCGACCGGTGAGCGTGCCTGAAGACGAGATCGTCACGACGCAGGAGGAGCTCGAGGGCTTCATGATCGTCAAAGCGATCGTGCGCGAGGTGATCGAGGTGCGGCGGGTCTCGATGCGGGACCAGAAGTCCTATTGCGGCGTCCTCGTCGACGACAACAACCGCAAGCCGCTGACGCGTCTTCACTTCAACGGCCGCACGAAGGCCATCGGCCTGTTCGACGGCGACAAGGAAGAGCGGGTGAAGATCGAGTCCCTCGACCACATCTACGACCACGCGCAGCGGCTGCGCGCGACGGCCGCCCGCTACGTCGACGCCGCCGCCCCCGCGGCCATGACGGCCGAATAGCGGCCCCACCGAACGGGGTGAGGGTTCGGGCCGGGTTTCCTGGGGCTAGGTGTGACTTCTCATGAGGTTGTTCAGGGCGGCGCCGGGAGAGAGGCTGTCGGGAGCCGCGTGTGGCCAATATTCATTGTACCACGAGAGCCACCGCGGCAGGTCGTGCGTTCGACTGTGTGAAGAGCGATAAGGGATGGCGTAGGCCCACTCGCGAAGAAGGGTCTGGATGAAGCTCGGCCGTGCTGCTGGTTTTCTGGCTGTGGGGGCGTGCGCGAATGTGGCGGATGCCCAGCGAGCGCAGCGCCTTGGCAAACAGTCTGAAGACATACGCCGAGCCGTTGTCGGTCATGACCCGCTCGGTCTTCACGCCGCGGGTGCGGAACCAGCGCAGCGCCCGAGCCAGGAAGGCGGTAGCGGTGCCGCGCTTTTCGTCGGCCAGGACCTCGACGTAGGCGAGGCGCGTCGCATCATCGATGGCGACATGCACGAAGTCCCATCCGGCGCCCTTGTTGCGGCAGCTCCGGCGCCGGCCGGTCACGCGGTGGCCGGCGCGCTCGAAGCGCCTCAGCTTCTTGATGTCGAGGTGGACCAGTTCGTCAGGCCGCTCGCGCCGGTAGCGCCGCGGCGGGTCCTTCGGGTCCAGCGCCTTCAGGCGGCCGAGGCCGGCCTTGGCGAGCCAGTGCGCCGTGCCGCTGCCGACCGGGGAAGGCCCAGCTTGTCGGCGATCTCGGCGCCGCTGAGCCGGTACTCCCGCCGCAGCCGCACCGCCATGGCCGACCAGCCCGCTGGCCCACAGGCGCTTCTGGGCGTGCTGGCACGATTGGCGAGCGCTGTGGCGCCACCTTCGCTGTGACGGCGCCGCCACTTCTATACCGTGCGGGTCGACACACCGAGTTCTACGGCGATCTGGCTGACCGGACGTTCCTCGGTCCGGCGGGCCACCATCAGCGCCCGACTGTGAACCGTCGTGCGCGCATTCTGATGCGGGTTGTTCATCTCGTCTGGCTCTGCTGGTGGTTTGGCAATCCCAGCCTAAACCCGATGCGGGTGAACAACCTTCTGAGAGTTCACAGCGAGTGGCCGCGCGGGGCACCATCCGCGGCGAACATAGCAAGTAAGCGCAGTCCCGGAGCTGTTGCGTCGTCGCTGGAAACGGGAGAGGAACGGACGCGGACTGGGTCCGTTGCTGCGGAAGGCGGGTGATGGCGCGGTGTGTGATGCTGGATGTCGACGGGGTGCTCGTCAACGGGCGCCCGCAGGACGGGCGATCCTGGGCCGCCGACATCGAGCGGGACCTCGGGATCGCGCCGGAACGGCTCCAGGCGGTCTTCTTCGCGCCCCATTGGGGGGATGTCGTCGTCGGCAGGAAGGACCTCGTGGAGGTGCTGCGGGGCTGCCTGCCGGCGCTCTCCGCCGCGGTGAGCGTCGATGCGTTCCTCGACTATTGGTTTCAGCGGGATGCGGCCGTCGACGCGGCGGTTCTCGCCGACTGTGACGCGTTGCGGGCGAACGGGGTGCGCGTCGTCCTCGCCACCAACCAAGAGCACCTTCGGGCCCGCTATCTAATGGAGCGGCTCGGGCTCGGCGCGCACGTGGATGGGATCGTCTATTCGGCGGCGGTCGCGGCGCGCAAGCCGCAGCAGGCGTTCTTCGAGGCCGCCGCGGCGATGACGGGCTCCAAGCCGCGGGACCTCGTGCTCGTCGACGACACGGCCGCGAACATCGATGCCGCGATCGGGGCGGGGTGGGCCGGCGTCCGCTGGTCGCCGGGCTCCAGTCTGCTCGCCCTGCTGGAGCGGGGCGCCCATCTCTGACCCGGCGGCCCCATGACCCGGCGGCCCCATGACCCGGCGGCCCCATGACCCGGCTCCCGTACGACATGGCGCTCCCGTGGTCCGGTGCTCACCCGACGTCGCCGGTATGGCGGGCGAAGGAGACGACGCCGAGCGGGGCCCACGGTCCGCCCTCGTAGGCCCAGAGCTGCACGCCCTCGGCCGTGACGGTGAAGGGGGCGAAGTCGGCTGAGAGCGCCGCGAGGGTGGCGCGGGCCTCCGCGGGGCTCACCTTGTTCTGCACCGTCACGTGGGGGCGGAAGCGCTCGCGGTCCTGGCCCGAAAGGTGGCCGGCGAAGGCGCGGGCGAGGCGCTCGCGGAAGGCGAGGAGGGTGGCCGACGACACGCCGTAGGCGACGCCGCGGCCGAGCGGCATCAGTCGGTCCACCGCCATCGGAAACGGCGCGGCGGGCGCCTCGCGGGCGATCGTGGCGACGATCTCGGCGCGGAGCGCGCCGGGGAGGGCGTGGAACAGGGTGAGGTGCGCTCCGACCAGGGTGCGGCTCGGCGGAAAGTGGGCGCGGCGCGCCGCCTCGAAGCGCGCCATGGCCGCGGCGTCGAGCTGCAGGGTGAGGATGATGGGCGAATCGGCCCGCCCGCCCGTCGCGGCGCTCATCGGCTTGCTTGCAGGCGCGTCGTGCGCCGCTCGGCGGGGGGCCGCCCGCGGCGCCGATCGCCCGCGCGATGGCTGCCCTTCCCATTCGCGCCTTGACAGGAGCCGGGCGAAATGCCCCATGCGGCGCCATCAGCTCTGAAAGGCCCGTCATGCATCGCTATCGCTCCCACACCTGCGCCGATCTTCGTGCCGAGGACGCCGGCGCGAATGTTCGCCTCTCGGGCTGGGTGCACCGGGTGCGCGATCACGGCGGTCTCATCTTCATCGACCTCAGGGACCATTACGGCATTACCCAGGTGGTCGCCGACCCCGATTCGCCGGCCTTCAAGGTCGCCGAGACGGTGCGTTCCGAGTGGGTGATCCGCATCGACGGCGTGGTCAAGCTGCGTGACGCCGACGTCATCAACGACCGCCTGCCGACCGGGCGCGTGGAGGTGTTCGGGTCGGAGATCGAGGTGTTGTCGACGGCGCCGGACCTGCCGGTGCCGGTGTTCGGCGAGCCCGACTATCCGGAGGACACGCGGCTCAAATATCGCTTCCTCGACCTGCGCCGCGAGACGCTGCACCGGGACATCGTGAAGCGCGGCCAGATCATCGCCTCGATCCGCCGGCGGATGACCGAGGCGGGCTTCATGGAGTTCCAGACGCCGATCCTGACGGCCTCCTCGCCGGAGGGCGCGCGCGACTTCCTGGTGCCCTCGCGGCTCCATCCGGGCAAGTTCTACGCGCTGCCCCAGGCGCCGCAGCAGTTCAAGCAGCTGGTGATGATCGCGGGCTTCGACCGCTACTTCCAGATCGCCCCTTGCTTCCGCGACGAGGACGCGCGCGCCGACCGCTCGCCCGGCGAGTTCTACCAGCTCGACATCGAGATGAGCTTCGTGGAGCAGGAGGACGTGTTCCAGGCGGTGGAGCCGGTGCTGCGCGATCTCTTCGTGGAGTTCGGCGAGGGCAAGCCCGTCACCGAGGTGTTCCCGCGCATTCCCTACCGCGAGGCGCTCGCAAAGTACGGCTCCGACAAGCCGGATATGCGCAACCCCATCCTGATGAGCGACGTGACGGAAACCTTCCGCGGCTCCGGCTTCAAGGTGTTCGCCGGGATGATCGAGGCCGATCCCAAGGTGCGGGTGTGGGCGATCCCGGCGCCGACGGGCGGCAGCCGCGCCTTCTGCGACCGGATGAACAACTGGGCCCAGTCGGCCGGCCAGAAGGGGCTCGGCTACATCTTTTGGCGCGAGGGGGAGGCGGAGGGCGCCGGCCCGATCGCCAAGAATATCGGCGCGGAGCGGACCGAGGCGCTGCGCACCGATCTCGGCCTCAAGGCGGGCGACGCCGTGTTCTTCGTCGCCGGGCGGCCGGACGACTTCTTGCGGTTCGCCGGGGAGGCGCGCAACCGGGTGGGCGACGAGCTGGGGCTGTCCAAGAAGGACCAGTTCGCGTTCTGCTGGGTGGTCGACTTCCCGATGTTCGAGACCAACGAGGAGACCGGGGCGGTCGACTTCTCGCACAACCCGTTCTCGATGCCGCAAGGCGGGCTCGAGGCGCTGAACGAGAAGGACCCGCTGACGATCGACGCCTTCCAGTACGACATCGTCTGCAACGGCATCGAGCTCTCGTCGGGGGCGATCCGGAACCACAAGCCGGAGATCATGCGGCGGGCCTTCGAGATCGCGGGCTACGGCGATGACGTGCTGCAGGCGAAGTTCGGCGGCATGCTGTCGGCGCTGCAATATGGGGCGCCGCCGCACGGCGGCATCGCGCCGGGCATCGATCGCATCGTGATGCTCCTGTGCGGGCGCGAGAACCTGCGTGACGTGACGCTGTTCCCGATGAACCAGCGCGCCGAGGATCTGATGATGGGTGCGCCCTCGGAGGTGACGACGGCGCAGCTGCGCGAGCTGCACATCCGCCTCAACCTGCCGAGCTGACGGCGACCCGGGCGGACGTGTCGGGGCCGCACTGTGCGGTCCCGAAGCGTCTCGAAAGGGTTCGTTAAGCTCTCTGAATGGGGCATGGACGCCCCATTCTCCCGCGGTTCAGGCGCGTGTTGCTATTCCTGCGATGCTCACTCGGAGGATCGCACTGTGAATAGGTTCCGCGCTTCGACCCTTGCTCTGGCCGTGCCGCTCGCTCTTACCGTTCCGCTCGCGATGGCCTCGGCGGCCGGCCCCGTGCAGGGGTCGGCGTCGGCGTCGGCGCCCGGGGTCGGCGTGGCGAGCGGTGTGGTGGCGGTTCAGCATCGGCCCGAGCGTGATCGGGAGCAGCGGGCGGCGCTCGAGCAGCGGGTGCGCGAGCTCGAGGCGGAGCTCGCCCGCCGCGACGCCCGGATCGAGGAGCTGCGCGAGCGCCTCGGCACCACGCGCGGGGCGACGACGGCCTCCGACATCCGCACCGGGCGGCGCGAAGAGGACCTCGCGGCGCTGACGATCCAGCTCGGCCGGCGCGACGAGCGCATCAAGGCGCTGGAGCTGCAGCTGGCGCGGCGGGACGACGACTATGCCGCGGCCGAGACGCGCAGCGCCCGCCGCGACCGCGAGCTCGCCGATGCCCGCGCCGAGATCGAGCGGCTCAACGACGAGGTGCGGCACCTGCGGCGACGCCTCGAGACGCGCTGAGATCGTGGGATTTTGCGGGCGGCGGTAGGGGGAAGCGGACGGCGCTGCGCGCCGGCTTCGTCTTCTTCGGGCGAGGGTGTTCCCCCTCGCGCTCCCCCATCTCGCCGATGGGCAGGTTTGCAGGACGGACGAACGCTGCGCGCTCGGCCGACCGGCAAACCTCGTCCAGCGTGGGAGCGGTTGCGGACGCGTCAAGGCCAAGCCCTGCGGGCGGCTGCGCCGGCCTTGACCCGCCCGCAACCGCTCGATGCCGTGCTCGAGGGTCCGCTCTCGTGAAGAAGGCCGGCGGGGGCCGGCCTTCTTTTCTCGCGGGACTGTCGGTGTTTTCGCTCAGCTGCAGCCGGAGGTGGAGCCGCAGGTGTCGCACTTCAGGCAGGTGCCGTTGCGCACCAG
>NZ_JAEKJA010000010.1 GCF_016411865.1 Acuticoccus mangrovi
GCTCTCGAGCCCAAGATCCTGTTGTTCGACGAGCCCACCTCGGCCCTCGATCCGGAGCTCGTCAACGAGGTGCTGAAGGTCATCCGCGCGCTCGCCGACGAAGGCCGCACGATGATCATCGTCACCCACGAGATGCGCTTCGCGCGCGACGTGTGCGACCGGATCCTGTTCCTGGAGAAGGGCCACATCGTCGACAGCGGACCGCCCTCGCACATTTTCGGCACGACCACGAACTCCCGCACGCGCGCCTTCGTCGGCGAGTATCTGAACTCCGCGACCACCTGACCCCGCAGCGTCGTATCGGATCGCCCATGCCCAACCAATATCATTGGAATTTCGACGTCATCTGGGAATATCGCGAGGTCTTCCTGCGCGGCATCGTGATGACGCTGGAGCTCGCCGCCGTCACCATCGTCCTCGGGATGGTGCTCGGCTTTCTGCTCGCACTCCTGCGCGGCTCCCGCATCCGCGCCCTGACCTTGCCGGTGGGCGCCTTCATCGAGCTCGTGCGGGCGGTGCCGCCGCTCGTGCTCATCGTGTGGATGTATTATTGCTTGCCCATCCTCACCGGTCTCGCGCTCAGCGCCTTTCAGACCGCCGTGGTGGCGCTCGCCCTCTATAGCGCGGCCTTCTTCGCCGAGATCTTCCGCGCCGGGCTGCAGTCCATCGAGATCGGCCACATCGAGGCGGCCTATTCCGTGGGCATGACGCGGATGCAGGCGATGCGGCGGATCATCGGGCCGCTGGCGTTTCAGCGGGTGTTCCCGCCGCTCGTCAGCCAGTGCGTCCTCGTGGTGAAGAACACCTCGCTCGCAGGCTACATCGCCGTGGCCGAAACCCTCTACCAGGGGCAGCAGATCTCCATCCAGACCTTCCGTCCCCTCGAGGTTCTCACGGTGGTGGCGCTGCTCTTCATCGTTATCATCGTTCCCTTGACCGTGATCGCTCGCGTGTTCGAGGCGGCTTACCAGCGGAAATATTTCCGATGATGTCTTCCTCCAAAGTCCTCGTCGTCGGGGCCGGGGTGGTGGGGGCGATGACCGCCCTCGCGCTGCAGGAGCGCGGCTATGCGGTCACCCTCGTCGATCGCAACACGCCGGGCAACGGCTGCTCCTTCGGCAATGCCGGCAATGTGAGCCCCGGCGGGGTCGTGCCCTACGCGATGCCCGGCACCTTGCTCGACGTGCCGCGCTGGGTGCTCGACCGCACCGGACCGCTCGCGATCCGCGCCGGCCACCTGCCGCGCCTCACGCCGTGGCTGGTGGGCTGGCTGAAGGCGAGCCAGCCGTCCAACGCCTTCGCCGTGTCACGGGCGATGCACGCGATGCACGCCCACACCTTCGACGACTATCTGCCGCTGCTCGCCGAGATCGGGGAGCCCGATCTCATCAAGCGCACCGGCCAGCTCTACGTGTCGCGCCGTCCCAACGGTGCGCAGGGCGATGCGCTCGTGGCGCGGATGCGCGAGGCGGCCGACGTGCACGTGGAGCCGCTGGCCGGACCGCAGATCCGCGAGGTCGAGCCGGCGGTCTCGCCCAAATTCGTCAGCGGGCTCTATTTGCCCGGCAACGGCAATTGCGCCAACCCGCATCGCCTCGTCACCGTCTTGGCGGAGGCGTTCGCGCGGCGCGGCGGCACGGTGCTGCAGGGTGAGGTCACCGGGTTCGAGATGGGTCCGAGCGGGCCGAGCGCGGCGCGGCTCGCCGACGGGGGGCAGGTGCCGTTCGACCATCTGGTCGCCGCCGCCGGGGCCTGGTCGCGCAAGCTCGTTCAGATGCTCGGCGTCGATGCACCGCTCGAGGCGGAGCGGGGCTACCACGTCACGCTGCCCGATCCGGGCGTCATGCCGAAGCGGCCGGTGACGGATCGCGATCGCGCCTTCGCCACCGCGCCGATGGAGCTCGGCCTGCGCATCGCCGGCACCGCCGAGTTCGCCGAGGTCGATGCCACTCCGGACTGGCGCCGGGCGGAGATCCTCCTGAAGCATGGTGCCGACCTCTATCCGGGGCTGAAGACCGAGGGTCACACCCGCTGGATGGGGCCGCGCCCGTCGATGCCCGACGGCTTGCCCGTGGTCGACCGCTCGCCCCATCACGCCAACGTGGTGTTCGTGTTCGGCAACGGCCATTTCGGACTGACCGCGGCGCCGATGATGGGTCGCCTCGCGGCCGAGCTCGTGTCCGGCACGACGCCGTCGGTCGACATCGCGCCCTATCGGATCACCCGCTTCGGCGGCGGCACGCGGCGGGCCGCCTGACCGACGATGGCGGATGCGATCCATGCGGAGGTGGCCGTCGTCGGCGGTGGCCTGATCGGCTCCGCCGCCGCCTACGGGCTCGCCCGGCGCGGCGTGAAGACGGTGCTTCTCGACGGGGACGATGCCGACATCCGCTCCGCTCGGGCGAATTTTGGCCTCGTCTGGGTGCAGGGCAAGGGCATGGACATGCCCGCCTACCAGCGCCTCACCCGTCTCAGCAGCAACCGTTGGCCGGAGTTCGCCGCCCGTCTTGCCGAGGAGAGCGGCATCGGCTTCGACTATCGCCGTGACGGGGGGCTGACGGTCGCCCTCGGCGAGGCCGAATTCGCCGAACGCTCGGCCTATGTGGAGCGACTGCGCACCCAGTTCGGCACGAACGACTACGACACCGAAATGGTCGAGCGCACCGCGCTGGAGCGCTTGCTGCCGGAGGTGACGCTGGGCCCCGAGGTGGTGGGGGCGAGCTATTGCTGGCGCGACGGCCATCTCAACCCGCTGGCGCTTCTGCGGGCGTTGCAGGTGGCGTTTCTGCGCTTCGGTGGGCGCCTGGAACGGCGGGCCCGCGTCGAGGCGATTTCGCGCGAGGGCGGCACGTTCCTCGCTCGCACGGCGCGGGGGGAGGTGCGCTCGGACCGGCTTCTCGTCGCGGCGGGCTCGAAATCCGCGGCGATCGCGCGAGAGGTCGGCATCGACGTTCCGGTGCGGCCCCAGCGGGGGCAGGTGATGATCACCGAGCGCATGCCGCCGATGCTGCCGCTGCCCATCACCGGGGTGCGACAGACCGGGGAGGGGACCTACCTCGTCGGCGGTACGCAGGAGGAGGTGGGGTTCGACACCTCCACCCGCGTCGCCGACGCGGCGAACATGGCCGACCGGGCGGTGCGCGTTCTGCCGGCCCTCGAGAACGTGAACCTCGTGCGCCATTGGGCGGGACTGCGCGTGATGACCCCCGACAGCTACCCGATCTACGAAGAGTCCCAGACGATGCCCGGTGCGTTCGTGGCGCTGTGCCACTCCGGCGCCACCTTGTGCGCGGCCCACGCCGAGGCGCTGGCCGAGACCATGGCGACCGGTGCAATCGCTCCCGACATCGCCGGCTTCGACCACAGGCGCTTCGATGTTTGAGCCGATCGACGACGGGGCGGCGGGGCACGTCACGGTCACCCTCGACGGGGTGGCGGTGACGGCGGACGCGCGAGAGAGCGTCGCCGCGCTTCTCCTGCGCACGCCGCCGCACCTTGCCCGCCCGCCGATGGCCGGGGGCACCGCCCACGCGCCGTTCTGCCAGATGGGGGCGTGTTTCGAATGTCTGGCGCGGGTGGACGGCATCAGGGTGCGCACCTGTCTCGTTCCGGTGCGGGAGGGGATGGTGATCGAGCGCGGCGGGCCGGAGGCGCAATCATGACGTTCGACGTTGCGATCGTGGGGGCGGGGCCGGCCGGCCTGTCGGCCGCGGTGGTGCTCGCCGAGGCGAAGCTCTCGGTGGTGGTGTTCGACGAGCAGGAAGCGCCCGGTGGCCAGATCTGGCGGGCCATCGAGGCCCGCACGGCGGACGGCTCGGCCGGATCGATGGGGGCCGACTACGCCGCGGGCGCCGATCTCGTGCGGCGCTTCCGGGCGTGCGGTGCCGAATTCCGGGGTGGCTCGGGGGTGTGGCAGATCGAGGAGGGGTTCGATCTCTACGTCTCGCGGGGCGCCCACAGCGAGATCGTCGCGGCGCGGGCGGTGCTCCTCGCCGTGGGCGCGCAGGAGCGGCCGACCCCGTTTCCGGGCTGGACCTTGCCGGGCGTCGTCACGGTGGGAGCGGCGCAGACCCTGTTGAAATCGGCGCGCCAGGTGCCTTCCGGGCCCCTCGTGGTGGCCGGCTCGGGTCCGTTGCCGCTCCTCTATATGAACCAGCTCCTCGCCGCCGGCCGGCCGATCGCGGCCTGGCTCGACACCACGCCGCCGATCTCGGCGGAGGCCATGTCCCGGCTTCCCGCCGCGCTCGGGGGGTGGCGGGACCTCATGAAGGGATTCAGTTGGCTGAGGCGTTTGTCGGGGGCCGGGGTGCGGCGGGTGCGCGGGGTCACGAGCCTTCGCGCCGAGGGCGAAGAGCGGCTTCGGCGCGTCGCCTATACCACCCGCGGCGGGGACACCGGCGTGGTGGAGGCGGGGCAGCTCGCGGTTCATGAAGGGGTGATCCCGGCGGTGCAGATGCCGCTCGGGCTCGGTTGCGACGTGACGTGGCGTGCCGATCAGCGGGCGTTCGTGCCCCGATGCGACGACGGCGGGGCCACCTCGGTGCCCGGCCTTTACGTGGCGGGCGACGGAGGCGGGATCGTCGGAGCTCGGGCGGCGTGCCTGCAAGGTGCCGCGGCGGGACGGGCCATCGCGCATCGTCTGGGCGTTTCCGTGGCCGAGGATCCGGCCGACGCCGGCCGCCTTGCGCGGGCGTTGGCGCCGCGAGCGTTTCTCGACGCCCTCTTTCCGGCGCCACGTTCTGTGCCGCCCGACGAGACCATCGTGTGCCGTTGCGAGGAGGTGACCGTGCGGCAGGTGCGGATCGCCGCCGCGACGGCGGAAGCCGGGCCGAACCAGGTGAAGACCTTCACCCGATGCGGGATGGGCCCCTGCCAGGGGCGGCAATGTGGCTTGACGCTCTCGGCGATCGTCGCCGAGGCGCGGGGAGCCGACGTCGGTGAGGTCGGGCTTTCGACGGTGCGTCCGCCGTTCCGGCCGGTGACGCTCGGCGAGGTGGCGGCGCTGACGCGGCGCGCCTGACACCGCAACCCGCTCGGAGGGCGAACCCGCGCCACCGCCGGCTCGAACCGCCGCGTCGTCGCGGATGACAGGGTTTTGGATTGTTGTTCTTTGTTCCGGCTCGGCGGCCTTCGATGCACGATCGTCGCGACTTCCAGCGCACCCGAGATCAACCAAAACCTAGAAAAACTCAATATAAGATAACGGATTAAGCGGAATCTTGCAGCGCAGCGAATCTGCCTTGAATTGCACAAAGGGTATTATAAAGTGCGATTTATCCGGAAACGGGCCGGCCTCGCCCCCGCCTGACCCAAAGGGAGATCGCCATCTCTACGCCGCCGAGGATTGCCGTCGTAGGCTCGCGCGCCATGCCGGCCGATCATTGTCGGGCCGCTGCGGCCCTCTTGGGTGGCCTGCGGGCCGGTGGCGTTCGGGCGAAGAGTGACCGCATCGCCTCGGAGCTCGACGACAGCCTCGTCAAAGGCTCCCGCGAGTTCGTCACCGCCGACGGCCGTCCGGCGCCCAACGGGGTCCATTGGCTGGAGCGCGTCGAGGGCGATGTGTGGACCGGCGGGGACGACCAGCCGGGCGCCGATATGCTGGTGGTCGAGGTCGCCCCCGGGGCGACGCCGCCCCGCGACGCCCTGGTGATCGAGGCTGCCGACATCCCCATCGCCACGGACGAGCACGGGCGGTCGCGCCTCGCGGGTTCGGTCGCCGGCGTGCCTGATGCGGAGATCGATACGGGCGACAAGAAGACCGGCGGGCGCCGGCTCAGCATCGGCGTGGTCGGCGAAGCCCCGCATCTTCGCTACATCAATCCCATCGTGATCGCGACGCTCGCCGACGCCGTCGACCGGGCGGGCGCCGTTTTGGACCTGCGCATCATTTCCTCGGCCGAGGCCGCCGGTGGGCTGCCTCGAGGGCTCGACGGGCTCGTGTTGCCGGGGGGCTCCGACATGTCCCAGGTCGAGCCTCAAATTCGAGTCGCCCAGGAGGCCTGGGAGCGGGATCTGCCGACCCTCGGGCTGTGCCTCGGGATGCAGGACATGGCGCTCGCCGCCATGCGTCGCGGGGGATGGGCGCAAGCGGTGCTCGAGGAGATCCACGGCCCGGGCGAGCAGCGCGGCTTCGTGCGCATGCGCACCCCGGACGGCGGCTTCCGCCAGCGACGCGGCGACGCGCTCCTGACGCCGGAGGCCGGCACCGGCCTCGCCGCGATCCTCGGTGGTGAGACGCGGGTGCGCATGCATCACAACTACAACCTCGCCCCCGATGCGCGTGAACCCATGGAAGCCGGCGGCTTCCGCGTCGTCGCTGTGCACGAGACGGGGGTCGCCGACGCCGCCGAAGATCCCACCCGGCGCTTCCATGTCGGCTTGCAGGGCCATCCCGAAACGGGGGCCTGCCCCCGCCTTCCGCGTCTGTGGGACGCCTTCATCGCCGCTGCGCTCGATTGAGCGCGGCGCCACGCCCTTCGTCTTCTCCCGCCAGGCCGGCTCGCCGCCGGGCAAGCCCCCAGAAAGGACCTCGATGACCGTCTTCAAGCCCCTCTGTGCCATGGCGCTCGCCACCGCCATCTTCACCCTTCCCGCCGCCGCCGACGAGCTGAGCGACAAGGCGAAGTCCGGTGCCGCGCTCGCCGTCGGAACGGCCAACGAGGCGCCGTTCTCATCGATCGGCCCGGACGGTGCGCTGAAGGGTTCCGACATCGTGCTGCTCAACGCGGTGCTCGACGCGATGGGTGTCAGCGGCACCGAGGGCGTGCTGACCGAGTTCGGCGCGCTGATCCCGGGCCTCAAGGCGAACCGCTTCGACATCATCGCCGCGGGCCTCTACATCAGCCCTGATCGCTGCAAGCAGGTGGCCTTCGCCGAGCCGATCTTCGCCATCGGCAACACCTTCATCGTGCCGGCGGGCAACCCGAAGAACCTCCACTCCTACGCCGACCTCGAGGCCGATCCGTCGCTGAAGGCGGGCCACACCATGGGTTCGCGCCTGCGCGGTGAGGCACTCGAGATGGGCGTGCCGGAAAGCCAGCTGGTGGCGCTGCCGGACGGTCCGGCGCTGATCGCGGCGGTGAAGTCCGGCCGGGTCGACGCCGCGCTCTATCCCGCCCTGTCGGCCCAGACCCTGATCGACGCCTCCAAGGACACCGCCATCGAGCGTGCCGATCCGTTCGAGACGCCGGTGATCAACGGCAAGCCCCGCGTGAGCTATGGGAGCTTCGCTTTCCGTCCCGAGGACAAAGAGTTCCTGACCACCTTCAACGCCGAGCTGAAGAAGATCCTCGCCTCGCCGGAATATCTCGAGATGGTGCGCCCCTTCGGCCTCACCGCAGCGGAGCTTCCCGGCAAGGTCACCACCGCCGAACTCTGCGGCGGCTGATCCGCTCGTCCGCGCCGCTGCGTCGCCGCTCCCCGCAACGGGGGCGGCACCCATCCGGGAGTGCGGCGCGGGCTGAAATCCGGCGGAGGCTCGCGCCTGCGCCGACCCACCGAGACACGATCGACGGGGCCGGATGGACACGATCTGGAATTATCGCTGGTTGCTGCTGCAGGGTCTCGGTGTGACCGTGCAGGTGACGGTTCTTGCCGGACTGTTGGCGCTGGCGCTGGGCATCGCGACGGGGCTCGCCCGGCGCGGACCGCCGCTGATCGCCTGGCCGGTGCACATTTATGTCGAGGTGTTTCGCGGCACCTCGGCGCTGGTTCAGCTCTTCGTCTTGTTCTTCGTCCTGCCGGGGATGGGCTTGCGGCTCGACCCGATGACCTGCGGTGTGGTGGGGCTCGGCCTCTGCTACGGCGCCTATTGCTCCGAGGTGGTGCGCGGCGCGCTGAACAATTTTCCCCGCGCCCAGCGCGAAGCGGCGGTGGCACTGAACCTGACGGGGACACAGACCCTCACCCGCGTGGTCCTGCCGCAAGCGCTTCTGGTGATGCTGCCACAGCTCGGCAACCTGATGGTGGAGTTGTTGAAGGCGAGCTCGCTCGTCTCGCTGATCACCCTCGCCGACCTCACCTTCCAGGCGCGCAGCATCATGCGGCTGACCTTGCACACGGTCGAGGCGATGTCGGTGCTCCTGGTCGCCTATTTCGTGTTGGCGCAGCTCATCAGCTTCGGCGCCCGGGCGCTCGAGGCGCGGCTCGGCGGGGCCTGGCGCGGCCGGACGGAGGAGCGCTGAGCCATGGAGTTCTCGTTCGCCTTCGCCCTCGAGATCCTGCCCAAGCTCCTGCGTGGCGCGGTGGTGACCATCGAGGCGACGCTCGTCGGCTTTCTCCTCGCGATCCTCGTCGGGGCGGGGTTGACGGCGCTGCGCCGCGGAACGCCCCGTCTGGTGTCGGGGGTCACGCGCTGGGTGATGGAGTTCCTGCGCTCCACGCCGCTCCTGGTGAAGGCGTATTTCCTCTATTTCGCGCTGCCCGATTTCGGGCTGACGATGGCCCCCTTCGTCGCCGGTGTCGTGGCGCTGGGGCTCCACCACGGGGCCTTCGCATCGGAAATCATGCGGGCTGGGCTCGACAGCGTGCCGCGCAGCCAGCGCGAGGCCGCCATCGCCCTCAACCTGCCCGAAGGCGCCTGGCGCACCCGTATTCTGATCCCCCAGGCGGCGCGACCGGTGCTGCCGGGGTTCGGCAACCTCTTCATCTCCATGCTCAAGGACACGCCCGTGCTCTATTCCATTTCCCTCGCGGAGATGATGTTCGTGGCCAATGAGATCGGTTCGCTCCAGTTCCGCTACAACGAAGCCTATATCGTCGTCGCACTCATCTACCTGGTGTTCAGCCTGTTGGGCGCCGTCGGTGTGCGCCTGTTGGAGCGTCGCATGACGCTGCCGGGGAGCCGGCCGTGAGCGCAACCGCCACCGACGCGCCCGCGGTCCGCTTCGCCGCCGCCTGCAAGAGCTTCGGCGACACGCGGGTGCTCGATCGGTTCGACCTCGACATCCCCCGCGGTGAGAAGACGGTGATCATCGGGCCCAGCGGGTCGGGCAAGTCGACGTTGCTGCGCATCCTGATGACGCTCGAAGGGATCGAATCCGGCCGGGTGGAGATCTGCGGCGAGACGTTGACCGACCGGTTCGACGGCGTCGAGCGTGCCCCGCGCGGTCGTGGCCGGCTGCGCAAGATCCGCGGCCACGTCGGCATGGTGTTCCAGCAGTTCAATCTTTTTCCGCACATGAGTGCGCTCGAGAACGTCGCCTGCGGGCCGCGCCTCTCGCTGCGTCGTTCGCGGGTCGAGGCGGAGGCGGAGGCCGAAGCGTTGCTGCGCCGGGTCGGGCTCGGCGACAAGCTGGGCTCCTACCCGCTGCAGCTCTCCGGCGGGCAGCAGCAGCGTGTCGCCATCGCCCGCGCCATGGCCCTGCGGCCGGAAGTGATGCTGTTCGACGAGGTGACCTCGGCGCTCGACCCCGAGCTGATCGGCGAGGTGCTCGCGGTGATGCGCGAGCTCGCGTCGGAAACCTCACTGACGATGCTGGTGGTCACCCACCAGATGGGTGTCGCACGGGCGCTCGCCGATCGGGTCTGTTTCCTCGAGAACGGCCGCCTCGTCGAGCAGGGGCCGCCCGAACAGGTGCTGGACGCGCCCGAGAACCCGCGCACCCGCGAATTCCTGCACGCCCTGAACCTCGCCTGAGCTTGTCGGTGCGGGGGCCGAAGCCCCCCGCGTCAGTAGCCGCGGGTGCGGTCGACGAGGGCGGGAATCTCGCCGGTTTCGAAATAGTGGCGCACGTTGCCCGCGGCGATGGCGGCGGCGCTCGCCTTGTGGGTCGGCGCCGAGATGTGGGGCAGCACCGTCACCGAGGGATGGCGCCAGAGCGGATCGTCGGCCGGCAGGGGCTCGACTGCGAAGACGTCGAGCACGGCATGGCCGAGCCGCCCGTCGCTCAGCCGCTCGGCGAGGGCGGCGACGTCCACCACCGGACCACGGCCGAAATTGATGAGCCCGGCGCCCTTGGGCAGCTTGTCCAGCGCTTCGGCGCCGAGAAGGCCGCGGGTCTCGGGCGTCAGGGGCAGAAGGCTGACGGCGATCTCGGCCCGGGACAGGATTTCCGCAAGGCCCTCGGGCCCGTGGAAGGTCTCGACGCCCTCCATCTCCGTCGGGGTGCGGGTCCAGCCCATCACCGGGAAATCCTGGGCGAGGAGGGCGCGGGCGGCGGCACGGCCGAGATGGCCGAGGCCGAGGATGGCGATCGGGCGCTCCTGTGCGAGGCGCATCGGGCGGGGCGACCACTCGACCCGGGCCTGGGCCGCGGCATAGTGGGGCATGTCGCGGTGGAGATAGAGGGTCCAGGCGAGCACCGCCTCGGCCATGCTCAGGGCGAGCTGCGGGTCGACGAGGCGCACCACCTTGAGGCTTTCGGGCAGCTCGGCGACGATCCGCTCCACCCCGGCCCAGAGGCTCTGCACCCATTCGAGGGCCGGCAGCTCGGCGAGTTCCGCCGGCTCCGGGTTGGCGACGACGGCGACGCGGGCGGCGGCCCGCTCGGCCGCGGTCGTCTCGGCGAAGGGGACGATGCGCGCTTCGGGCAAGGCGGTGCGCAGGGCCGCGAGCCACTCCGGCGTGACCTCGCGCGCGACGAAGGGGATGACGGGCACAGTCGCGGTCACGATACGGAACTCCGTTGGATGGGATTGGGGTTCGCCCCGGTGGCGGGACGGTTCGGCGAGGGGGGCGAGACCGTGATGGCCCACCCACCCGGTAGGAGGCTCTCGACGGCTCTGGCGGTGCGGGCGCCGTCGAGGCCATGGCCGTGCCGGGTGCGGGGAAGGGTGGGCATCACGGTCTCTTGTGGTGTGCCGAGCGGGATCAGGCCCGCGGCATCATTTCGAGAACGACGTCGGCGTAGATCCGGGCGGAGGCCTCGAACTCGTCGATGGGCACGAACTCGTCCGGCTTGTGGGCGACGCCGATGGAGCCTGGGCCGATGACGATCCCCTGCGCGCCGAGGGTGCGGAAGTGGACGAGGTCGCAGGCGCCCGAGAAGCCGAGGGGGGCGTCGTCCTCGCCCGCGCCGTGGCGGCGCCCGGCGGCGCGGCCGGCGGCGACGAGAGGGTGATCGGGCAGGGTTTCGGCCGCACCGCCCGTGGTGGGCGCGAAGCGGACGATCTCGGCCTCGACGCCGAGCTCCTCGCGGGCGGCGACGAGCAGGGCTTCGATCTCCGCCGTCGCCGACGCCTCGTCCTCGCCGGGGATCATGCGGCGGTCGAGCATCAGCTCCATCTGGTCGGGCACCATGTTGTCGGCGAGGCCGGCGTTGGCGCGCGTGACGGTCAGGCTGCCGCCGCCCACCAAGGGATGGGGCGGCCGGGCGGCGATCTCCTCGCCGAGCGCCTCGATGCGGGGCAGGAGCCGGGCGGTCTGGAAGATGGCGTTGACGCCGAGTTGGGGCGAGGCGGAATGGGCCGCCGTCCCCTTCACCCGCACGATCGGCCGCAAGCTGCCCTTGTGGGCGATGATGGTGCGGTTCGACGTCGGCTCGCCGATGATGGCGAGGTCGATCTTGGGCGCTTGCTCGGCGAGGCGGCGGGCGCCGGCGCTTCCGACCTCCTCGTCCGCCACGAAGACGCCGAGGAGGGTCCCGCTCCAGGCTTCGCGCTGGGCGGCGAGCAGGCGCAGTGCCTCGAGCATCGCCGCGAGCGGGCCTTTGGCGTCGCAGGCGCCGCGGGCGAAGAGCTTGCCGTCGGCTTCCGCGAGCGTGAGCGGCGGACGGCTCCAGCCTTCACCGACGGGAACCACGTCCATGTGGGTGTTGAAGGCGAAGACCGGCCCGGGCCCGTTCTCGAGCCGCGCCGCCACGTTGACGCGGTCGGGGAGGCCATGGGCCTCGAACCGATCCAGCGTGACGGTGAAGCCGACGGCTTCGAGCTGGGCGGCGATGAATTCGGCGCAGGGCGCTTCGCGCCCCGGCGGGTTCTGGGTGTCGAAGGCCGTGAGGGTGGTGAGGTCCGCGATCATGCGGTCCAGGTTGGGGCGAAGATTGTCGCCAGCGTGCATTTTCTTACGACCTTTATACGATTCTTAGTCAGCCGAGCTGCTTGCAGGCATCGACGATCCCCTGCATCGCGCGGCGCAGGACGTCGGTATCCACGGCATAGGCGAGGCGCAGATAGGGGGAGGTGCCGAAGGCCGCACCCGGGATCAGGCCCACACCCGAAGCATCGAGGATCCAGGCGGCGACGTCGCCGTCGGTTTTGATCACGTCGCTGTCGGGCCGCTTACGACCGATGAGGCCGGAGCAGTCGATGTAGGCGTAGAAGGCGCCCTGGGGCCGGCCACAGGCGAGGCCGGGGGCGCGCTCGATGGCCTCGAGCACGATGTGGCGGCGCTCGTCCAGCGTCGTCAGCCACTCGTCCATGAAGTCCCGCTCTTCGCGCAGCGCCGCCACGGCGGCGGCCTGGCTGATGGAGCTGGCATTGGTGGAGCTCTGGCTCTGCAGCGTCTCCATGGCCTTGATCAGCGGGGCCGGGCCGGCGGCGTAGCCGAGCCGCCAACCGGTCATCGAGAACGCCTTGGACACGCCGTTGATCACCACGCAGCGCGATTTCAGCGCGGGCTCGACCTCAGGCATGGTGGCGAAGGGCAGGCCGTCGTAGCGGATGTGCTCGTAGATGTCGTCGCAGAGCACGAGCACGTCGGGGTAGGGCGCGAGGACGCGGGCGAGGGCGCTCAGCTCCTCGGCGGTCAGGATCGCGCCGGTGGGATTGTTGGGCGAGTTCAGCACCAGCCAGCGGCTCTTCGGGGTGAGGGCGGCGGCGAGCCGCTCGGGCGTCGGCTTCCAGTCCGAGGCGGCGTCGCAGGGCAGGATCACCGGCTCGCCGTCGGCAAGGCGCGCCATGTCGGGATAGCTGACCCAGTGCGGGGCCGGGATGATGACTTCGTCGCCGGGGCTGACCGTCGCCATCAGCGCGTCGAGGATGAGCGGTTTGGCGCCGGGGCCGGCGATGATCTCGTCCAGCGTGTAGTCGAGGCCGTTCTCGTTGTGCAGCTTGTCGCGGATCGCCTCGCGCAGGACCTGAGTGCCGGCGACGGAGGTGTACTTCGTCTCGCCCCTTTCGATCGCATCATGGGCGGCACGGCGAACGTGGACGGGCGTATCGAAGTCGAGCTCCCCTTCGCCGAGATTGATCACCTCGCGCGCCTCGGCGGCGAGACGGCGCAGGCGTTGGGAAATCTCCGCCGTCGGTGAAGGCCGCAGCCGGCTCATCCGCGGTGCGAGGCGGAGCCTGGGGTGGTCGAGCATCGAGCATCCTCTGTTTAGGAATGCACTTAATCGATCAAAATATGCAATGTAAAGCGAAGCCCGTCCCGGACGGGCGGTCTGGGGCGCCTTTGCGAGGGGGCGATCGGGTCGCGGCGTTCCCTCAGCCGCGGGCGGCGGAGGGCGGGGGGCTCGCCGACCAGGGGTCCCCGGCCGTCGGCTGCGGGGTGCGGCTCGCCACCTCGTGCAGGCCGGCGTCGAGCGCCTTCGACAGGTGCCGGCGCAGCAGCGCTTCGGCCTCGTCCATGTCCTGGCTGTAGAGCGCGTCCATCACCGCCATGTGCTCCTTCATCCAGGCCACGGTGCGGGCGGTGTCGCGGTAGCCTTGATATTCGAGCGGGCGGCGCAGTCGGTTCTGCTGCTGGATCGCCTGGGTGAAGAAGGCGTTGCCGGAGAAGCCGACCAGCGTCTCGTGGAAGTTGGCGTCGAGCTCGAAGAGCTCCCAGCCCTGCACCTGCATGTTTTCGCCCTGCTCGAGCAGCCACAGATGGCGCCGCCGCATCCGGTCGAGCGCCAGAAGGTCCACCCGGAAGTCCGCGAGGCGTAGGGCGGCGGGCTCCAGGGTGAGGCGGAAATTGTAGCTGTCGCGCAGTGCGTCGCCGCTGTCGAGGGCGGGCATGAAGGTCCAGCCGTGGCCGCGATTCTTCGACACGACCCCTTCGTCGGCCATGCGCGACAGGGTCTTGATCAGCACCGCCCGGTTCACCCCATAGCGCTCCAGGAGAGCCGATTGGGTGACCGAGGCCGGGATGAGACCCTCCACCCGCTCCCGGATCAGGCGCATGTAGAGATCGTCCTCCTGGGTGGCGGGCACGGCGAGGCGTGTGGTCTTCAGCTCGGCCCAACCCTTGCGCAGCGAGAAGCCGTGATTGGGGCGCGCCTCGACCACGCCCTTCTCGGCGAGCAGCAGCAGGGCGGCGCGCACCGGCGTGCGCGAGACGCCGAATTCGCTCGCGAGCGCGATCTCGGCGAGGCGGTCGCCGGGGTCCATGCGTCGGTCGCGCACGATGTCGAGGATCTGATTGGAGAGCTGGTGACGAACCTTGTCGCCCACGCCGCCGGCGCGCGCCTTGCCCGTTGTCATCCTCCGATCCTTCCCTTCATCCGCCCCGCTCCAACCATCCGCCGACCCGCCGCCGAGGGAACGCACCGTCGCCGATTATGCACTTTTTATTTCTTGTCTAGCGGTGAATGCGCGCCGGCGCGATACGCCGGTCACGCGAAATTCCCTCGCCATGACGCGGGCCAAGGCCGGTCCAAGCGCGGGTTTGCCGTGCCGCAGCAGGTCGCCTTGCATTGCACAAATAAAGACCTAAAGTGCAATCAAGTATCGGCCTCTGCGCCGAAACTGCGACCCGACCCAGCCAGGAGCACCCCTTTCGTGGCCCAGACCGACCTCGCCGACATCATGCGCGCCGTTCCCCAAGGCGCCGAGAGCGCCTTCCCCAAAGCCGAATACGACGCCCGCATCGCCGCTCTGCGCGCGTCCATGGCGGCGCGCGGGATGGATCTCATGATCACCTCGGGCCCGGAGAACATCTTCTATCTCAGCGGCCAGCAGACCCCCGGCTACTATACCTTCCAGGCTCTGTGCGTGCCGATCGAGGGTGATCCGTTCCTGGTCTGCCGTGGTCTCGAGGCGATGAATGCCCGCCTCAACAGCTTCATCGGCGACATCACCGGCTACGCCGACGACGTCTCCCCCGCCGAGGCGCTCGCCGGGGCGCTGAAGGCGCGCGGCTGGATGGGCAAGAAGGTCGGTCTCGACAAGTCGGCCTGGTTCCTCACCGTCAACCTCTACGCCACCCTCGCCGACGCGCTGGGCGACACGCTCGACGCCTCGGGCATGGTGGAGCCGCTGCGCCGGGTGAAGTCGCCGCTCGAGATCGAGCAGCTGAAGGCCGCCGCCGCCGCCAACGACGCCGGCATGAAGGCCGGCCTCGAAGCGACCCGCGCCGGCTCTACCGAGAACGACGTCGCCGCGGCCATCATGCAGGCCTCCATCGCGGCGGGCTCGGAATATGTGGGCATGGCGCCGTTCGTGACCTCGGGCCCGCGCTCAGGCATCCCGCACACCACCTGGCGCCGGCGCAAGCTGATCCCGGGCGACGTCGCCGTGCTCGAGACCTCCGCCTGCTACAACCGTTACCACGCCGCGCTCTTCCGTACCGTCTTCATCGGCGACGTGCCGGCCGACGCGCCGGGCATGTTCGACGTGTGCATGACGGGCCTCGACGCCGCCGTGTCCAAGCTCGCCCCCGGCAACACCTGCGCCGACGTCCACAACGCGGTGCAGAAGGTGATCGACGACGCGGGTCAGACCGAGGGCTACCGCAAGCGCACCGGCTACTCGATGGGCATCTCCTTCGCGCCGGACTGGGGCGAGGGCAACATCCTCAGCCTCTTCCGTGGCATCGACGTGCCGCTCGAGGCCGGCATGGCCTTCCACGTGCCGATCACGCTGCGCTCCTACAACCGTTTCACCGTCGCCGTTTCCGAGACGGTGCTGGTGACGGAGAACGGCGGCGTGCCGCTGTCGACCCTGCCGCGCGATCTCGTGGTCGCCTGATCCGATGCGTCCCAACCGTCCGCCCGAGCCCGATCACGCTCTCGCCGCCCGCCTGTTCGACATCCTCGCGAAAGAGACGGCCGACGTGGCCGGTGTCACCCGTGAGGCCTTCGGGCGGGGCGAGCAGTTCGCCCACGATCTCGTCGCCGAGACCGGCCGCGAGATCGGGTTGGAGGTGTCGACCGACGCCGGCGGCAACCTCTATCTGCGGCTGCCCGGTACGGGCGGGACGGGACGCATGATCCTCGCGGGCTCGCATCTCGACAGCGTGCCCATGGGGGGCAACTTCGACGGGGCGGCGGGGGTGCTCGCACCGCTCGCCGTCGCCGCGGGCTGGAAGAAGGCGGGCTTCGCGCTCGCCGACGACCTCGTGGTGGTGGCCCTGCGCGCCGAGGAGAGCAACTGGTTCCCGGTCTCCTATCCCGGCTCCAAGATGGCGCTCGGCCTCCTGCCGCCCGAAACCCTGGAGCTGAAGCGCTCCGACACCGGACGCACCCTGCGCGACCACATGGCCGAGCTCGGCTTCGATCCCGATGTGATCGCCGCCGGCACGCCCCAGGTGGACAAGAGCCGCATCCGCGCCTTCGTGGAGCTCCACATCGAGCAGGGGCCGACCCTCATCGGCGCGGACCTGCCGGCGGCGGTGGTCACCGGCATCCGCGGCTCGATCCGCTATCGCGAGGCCCGGGTCTTCGGAACCTACGCCCATTCGGGCGCCACCCCGCGGGCGTTCCGCACCGACGCGGTGATCGGCGCGGCCGACCTCGTGATGCGCCTCCAGGCCGACTGGCTGCGCCTCGAGGCGGAGGGGCGTGACCTCACCTTCACCGCCGGACAGTTCTTCACCGATCCCGCCCAGCACGCCTTTTCCAAGATCGCCGGCGAAGTGTTCGTTTCGCTCGATCTGCGTTCCAACGACCCGGCGCTTCTCGAAGAGCTGGGCCCGCTGCTCGAAGAGCGCTTCGCCGAGGTCGAGGCCGCCCACGGGGTGCGGATCGATCCCGGCCCGCGCACCGGCTCGACACCGGCGCTGATGGATCCGGAGCTGCGCGAAGCGTTCGGTTCGGCCATGGAGGATCTCGACCTGCCGCGCTTCGAGATGGCGAGCGGCGCCGGCCACGATGCGGCGACCTTCGCCGGCGCCGGGGTGCCCTCGGTCATGCTCTTCGTGCGCAACGCCAACGGCAGCCACAACCCGGACGAGGCGATGGAGATGGACGACTTCGAGTGCGCCACCCGGCTTCTCGCCGACGGTCTGGCGCGCATCCGATGAGCGGAACGACGCTCGATCTCGACCTCACCGGCCGGGCGGCTCTCGTCACCGCCGGCTCGGACGGGCTCGGGCTCGCCTGCGCGCGGCGCCTTGCCGAGGCGGGGGTGAAGGTGGCGATCTGCGGCCGCGATCCGGCGAAGCTCGAGGCGGCCGAGGCGAGCCTACGCGCCGCCGGTGCCCCCGATGCGCTCGCGCTCTGCGCCGATCTTACCGATGCGGCGGCGGTGGAGGGTCTCGTTCCGGCCGTCACCGAACGTTTCGGCGCCCTCGACATCCTGGTCGTGAACTCCGGCCACATCGCCTATGGCGGACTGCGCACCCTGACCGACGCGCAGTGGCACGAGGCGTTCAACCTCCTTCTGATGAGCGCCGTGCGCCTCTCCCGCGCCGCCATCCCGGCGATGCAGGCCACCGGCGGCGGGGACATGGTGTTCCTGACCTCCGCGACGCTGCAGCAGGCGGCGCCGCACCTGTTGCTCTCCTCGGTGTTCCGGCTGGGGGTCGCGAGCCTTGCGAAGTCGCTCTCCCACGACCTCGCCCCCGACGGCATCCGGGTGAACACCGTCGCGCCCGGCTATTTCGACACCGGCCGCGTGCGCGCGCGCATCGACGAGAAGGTGGCGACGGGCCTTTCCCGCCCCGAGGCCGCACTGGAGGTCGCCGGCGAGGCGCCCATGGGCCGCATCGGCGAGGCGGACGAACTCGCCGAGGTGGTGGCTTTCGTCATCGGCGGTCGGGCGCGCTTCCTCAACGGCGCCAGCATCACCATCGACGGCGCCAAGGGCCGCACGGTCCTTTGAGCGCCACGCCGCCCGTCCCCAAAGGCCTCCGACCATGACCACCGCCCGTCTGCGCCTCCTCGCCGCCGATCTCGACTACCCCGATGACCTCGCCCTTCACACCGCCGCCTCCGGCCGGGTGCCGGCGCTCGCGGCGCGCTATCTGGAGATCCGACGCGAGGACGGGTTCCACGGCGTCGGCGAGGTGCGCGCCAACGTCGCCTATCTCACCGGCCTCGACGAGGCGACCGCCACCGCCGCCATCGGTATCCTGTGCGAGCGGGTCGACTGGAGCGTTCCGGCCGAGGATCTTCTCGCCGCCTTCGACGCGGTCGCCGACGGGGCGCCGGCCACCGCCCGCGCGGTGGTGGAAAGCGCCATTCTCGACGGGCTCGCCCGCATGCGCGGCGTTCCGGTCGCGGCGCTTCTGGGGGGCGATTTCGTGCCGGCGCTCTCCTCCAACCAGTGCCTCTTCTGGGGGCCGCAGGAGCGCTTCGAGACTCTGGCGCGGCGCTATCTCGACGAGGGTTTTCGCGAGATCAAGGTGCGCATCGCCATCGCCGATTTCGATCAGGACCTCGCTCGCCTGCGCCGATTGCGCGAGATTTGCGGGCCGAAGGTGCATGTGGCGGCCGACGCCAACGCGTCCTGGGGGGCGGAGGAGGCGGCGCGCAAGCTCGGCGCCCTCGCCGAGTTCGACCTCGCCTACGTGGAGCAGCCCACGACGAAGGGCGATTGGGTCGCCTTCGATCATGTTCTCGCCCGCGCCCCGATGCCCCTGATGCTCGACGAGAACCTCGCGACGGCGGACGATCTCGAGCGGTTGCTCGATCGCGCGGGACGAGGGTCGGGGCCGATGGGCCATCTGAAGATCGCCAAGATGGGCTCGCCCCGGGCGGTGACCGACGCGGCGCGGCGACTGAAGGCGGCGGGCATCGGCGTGATGATCGGCCAGATGAACGAAGGCGCGATGGCGACGGCCATCACCGCCCATTGCGCCATGGCCGCGCGCCCCGATCACGCCGAGCTCTATGGCTGCTACGGCCTTCTGAACGACCCGGCCGCGGGGCTCGCCTACCGTGACGGGGCCCTGATCGCCCCCGAGGGGCCGGGCCTCGCGCTCACCTTCGACGCCGGGGCCTGCCGCGAGCTCTGGTCGCGCGAGGTTGCCGCTCCGACGGGGTGAGCCGCGAAGCCGACACATCGCTCGGCCCGTTTGCGAGACGCGGGCGGGCGATGCGGTGCGCTGCCCTTCACGATCGAAGATGATCGTTCGGAGGGGCGAAGAAAGTTCATGCTGCAATGCAGCATTTCCCGTCGACAGACGATCATCGAACCCGCCCCCGAGCGGCCTCGGCCCGCCTCGACCCGCCGCCTCCAAGGTGCTGCCTCCGGGTGCCGCAAGCCCTCGCGACAATAGCGGAGCAGTCGCTTGCGCCGCGAGGCTCGGGGATGGCCGATGCCTAAGAATGAGGCGAATTCAGAGGCATCCTGCACCCAGATTCAGCGTTGGCGCTAAATTGTTGTTTTTTGCTCCAAAAAAGCAATCTCTGCCTGGACAAGCCCATTCTCGTCTTCTTTACTGATCGGGCGAGGCGGCGCGCCGCCTTACCCGCAACCCGGGTTTTAGTTCCCGAAACAGAGCGCTCGACGGAGGGCCAGTCCCATGCAAAGCAATCGCGGCAACCGCCTGGTCGCCCTTCTGGTCGGCGCCGCCGCCTCGGCGCTCGTCGCCGGCGCGGCGACCGCGCAGGACGCCTGCACCGAAATGCAGGTGTTCCTGTCGATCTCGCCCGCTCACCGCGACAACGTGATGTCCTACATCGCGCCGAAGCTGAAGGAGGAGATGGGCGTCACGCTCGTCGCCGAAGAGATCGGCTCGGCCAACATGGTGGAGCGCCTGTCGGCCCAGATGCCGAACCCGCGCGTCACCATCGCCCAGTGGGACGTGCCGATCGGCGTGTCGGCTTGCGCCGACGGCATGTGCGCGCCGATCGACCTGTCGAAGGCGCCGAACGCCGGCAAGCTGTTCGACTGGGCCTACACCAAGGACGGTGACGACGTGGTCGTGCTCGCCACCAACGTGCTCGGCGTCGGCCTCCTCTACAACGAGGAAGCGCTGAAGGAGGCGGGTATCGAGCCGCCGACCTCCTGGACCGATCTCGCCGATCCGAGCTTCGCCGGCCGCATCTCGATCACCGCGCCGGCTTCGACCTGGGGGACGGCTCAGCTCGTCAAATGGGCGCAGATGGGCGGCGGCGGCGTCGACAACATCGACCCCGGCTTCGAGTTCGCCGAGTCGCTGATGGACAACATGCACACCGTCCACACCTGGTCGTCGGAGATGTCGAACCTGATGCAGCTCGGCGAGGTCTGGCTGTCGACCACCGGCTCGAACATGGGCGCCGCGCTGCGCGCCAAGGGTCTGCCGGTGCGCTGGGTCCTGCCGGAGGAGGGCAGCCCCGTCGCCGCCGGTGGCCTGAGCTTCGTGAAGGGCGCACCCTGCACCGAAGCTGCCTACCGCTATCTCGACCTCTACTACTCCGACGAGTTCCAGCTGCTGCGCGTGAAGGACGGCGGCCTCGCAAGCCCGTCGCCCACCGCCTGGGACAAGATCCCCGACGAGACCAAGGCCGACATGGACCTGACGTCGAAGGAGTTCGACAAGCTCGAGGCGCTGGACTGGAAGGCGATCAACGCCGTGCGCCCCGAGTGGATCGAGCGCTGGAACCGCGAAATCCGCTGACCGGACCCTGCTGCGCCACCGCGGGACCGGTTCGCCGGTCCCGCGGTTTTTGCCGTGGCGGAGGATTGTTCGGGCAGGCCCTCCGCCGGCGATGCTCCGTGGGAGCGCGCCTCGACCGAGGCCCGCTCCCGCCCGGCGCGATCCCATGCGCCGCTTCTGCGTGCCGGTCCCCCGGCGCCGCCCCATCGCTTCCCGCGCGAGGTTCGCGCCGCGCGACCGACGAAACGGATTCTTTTGCCTATGCCTGATCCCAGCGCCGACCCGGAGCTCATCCTACGTTTGGAAGGCGTCTCCAAGACCTTCCAGAACCAGAGGGTGCTCGACGCGCTCGACCTGGAGATCGCCCGCGGCGAGTTCCTGACCCTGCTGGGTCCCTCGGGCTGCGGGAAGTCGACCACGCTGAACATCGTCGCGGGTCTTTTGAGCCCCGACGGCGGGCGCATGACCTTGCGCGGGCGTGCTGCCGACCGCCTGCCGCCACGCAAGCGCCGCCTCGGTATGGTGTTCCAGTCCTGGGCGCTGTTCCCGCACATGACGGTGTTCGACAACATCGCCTATGGGCTGAAGATGCAGGGCTCGCCCTCCGCCGCCGTGGTGAAGACCAAGGTGGACGAGATGCTCGAGCTCGTGCGTCTGCCGGGGGCGGAGGGCAAGTTCCCCTCGCAGCTCTCGGGCGGCATGCAGCAGCGCGTCGCGCTCGCCCGCGCGCTCGTCACCGGGCCCGACCTCCTGCTCCTCGACGAACCGCTCTCGAACCTCGACGCCGCGCTGCGCAAGGAGATGCAGGTCGAGATCAAGCGCATCCACGAGACGCTGAAGGTCTCGACCCTCCTCGTCACCCACTCCCAGGAGGAGGCGTTGGTGATGTCGGACCGCATCGCGGTGATGCGTGGCGGCAAGATCGAGCGGATCGCACCGCCCGCGGAGATCTACGCCGATCCGCGCAGCTCCTTCGTGTGCACCTTCGTGGGCGACGCCAACGTGATGCTCGGCCGTGTCGAGGCGCTGGACGCGGGCGTTGCGCGCATCGTGCTGCCGACGGGCTTGTCGCTGTCGGCGACGGCGCGGCCGGAATGGACCATCGGCGGGGAGGCGGCCTTCGCGATCCGCCCCGAGTCCTTCGCCGTGCGCCCGGGGCCGGTGGAGGCGGAGCACGTCTGGTCCGCCACGGTCACGGACCGCATCTTCAAGGGTGGCACCGTGACCTACGAACTCGCCGCGGAGGGAGCTCCGCACCTGACGGCCCTCGCCCTGCCGCGGGCCGGCGGCCGGCTCTTCGAACGGGGCGAGAGCGTCGCCCTCGCCTTCGGGCGGCAGGACGTCATTCCGCTCGCCGACGGTGAGATGGCCGGCGCCGCCGTCCGGCCCTTGACGGAGACGGTGTGATGGACGGGACGTCCGGGCTGCGCCGGGTGGCGCCGCTTCTCTTCATCGCTCCGGTGATCGTGCTGATGGCGGCGTTCTTCGCGCTGCCGGTGGCGGATCTGTTGTCGATGAGCTTCCAGGCGAAGCATCCCGAGGCGGGCGCCGGCGGCTTCTCGCTGGTCAACTACGCCAAGATCCTGGGCGACCTGTGGTACTGGCAGATGCTCGGCAACTCGCTGGCGCTCGGGTTCTGCGCGACGCTGACGAGCCTTGCTATCGGCTATGCCGTCGCCTGGCGCCTCACCCATTGTGGCGGCTGGGAGCGCACCCTGATCGCGCTCGCCTGCCTTCTGCCGATCTTCGTCAACGTGATCGTCGGCATCCTCGGCTGGTACATTCTGATGCTGCCGTTCGGGGTGATCCAGCAGGCGCTCGACGCGCTGGGCCTCATCCATGGTCCGTTGCGCTGGCTGCGCAGCTTCTGGGCGCTCGTCGGTGTGCTGACCTACGAGCACGTGCCCTTCGCGGTCTTGATCCTCGCCGCGAGCCTTCAGAACGTGCCGGCGGACAAGATCGCCGCGGCGCGGATCCTCGGTGCTTCGGGACCGCGGATCCTGTGGACGGTGCTTCTGCCGCTGTCGATGCCCGGCATCGTGGCGAGCTCGATCCTCGTGTTCTCGCTGTCGGTCTCCTCCTACCTGGTGCCGATCCTGATCACCGGGCCGCGAGGGCAGTTCATCCCGATCTCGATCTACAGCTACGCCGCGGAGCTGTTGGACTGGAACATGGCCGGCGCGCTCGCCTTCATCCTCCTCGTGGTGGTGGTGGTGCTCACCTACCTCTTCATCGCGCTGTCCAACCGCCTGACTCGCCGCGGCGAATGGAGCATGGTCTGATGATCTTGCGTGTTTTCGTCTACATCGTCGTGGCGCTGATGGTGGCGCCGATCATCGTCACCTTGCCGGTGGCGCTCACCTCGGCCGGCATCATCCGCTTTCCGCCCCAGGGGCTGTCGCTCCAGTGGTTCATCGGGATTTTTCAGGATCAGCTCCTGATGGCCGCGGCCTGGCGCAGCTTCCTCCTCGCGACCCTCGCGGCGGGGGCGGCGGTGGTGATCTCGATCCCCTGCGCCTTCGCCATCGAGCGCAGCCGCATGCCGGGCCGCACCGCCATGGAAACCCTGATCACGAGCCCGCGGACGATCCCCCAGATCGTGCTCGCCCTCGGCCTCCTGATCTGGTTCGAAACGCTCGGCATGGCGGAGACCTTCTTCGGGCTCGTGCTCGCCCACCTCGTCGTGTCGGTGCCGTTCGCCTTCCGCACGGTTCTCGTGTCGGTGTCGGGCCTCGATCGGCGGCTCGAATGGTCGAGTGCGATCCTCGGCGCGGGGCCGCTGCAGACCTTCTTTCGCGTCACCGCGCCCCAGATCAAGACGGGTGTCATCGCCGCCTTCATCTTCACCTTCATCCTCAGCTTCAACAACGTGACGCTGGCGCTGTTCCTCTCGGGGATCGGTGAGCGGACACTGCCCGTCGAAATGTTCCAGCGCATGTATGTGGGGGGGATGACGCCGGTGATCCCGGCCGCCGCCTTCGTGCTCGCGGTGGTCGGGGCGGTGCTCTTCGTGGTGCTCGACCGAACCATCGGGGTTTTCCGCTATCTCGCCGGCGGGGAGTGAGCGCGATGTCTCATTCGGCCGACGTGGCGCCGACCCCTGAGCGGGCCATCGTCTCGGTTGGGGTGTTGACGGCCTCGCTGCCACTCGCCCAGAGCTTCCAGCATGCCTCTTCCGGTCTCATCGACCGGCTCGAGGAGGTGGTGGTCAAGGTGGGTCTCGCCGACGGAACCGTCGGTTGGGGCGAGGTGCGGGGCAACGCGCCCTACGTCACCGGGGAAACCCAGTCGCGCATCGTCGCGGCCCTTTCGGACGTGCACGCGCCCGCGGTCGTCGCCACCCGCCCGACGACGCCCACCGCGCTCAACCGGCTCCTGGCGGGACTCGCCATGGGCAACTCCTCGGCCCGGGCCGCGGTCTCGATCGCGGCCGAAGATGCTTGGGCGCGCCAGGCGGGGCTTCCCCTCCAGGCGATGCTCGGCGCCGGCGACGTCAAGACCGTCCGGGTGCACGGCACCATCCCCTTCTGTGCCCCCGACGAGGCCGCCCGCCGCGCCGAGCGCTATCTCGACATCGGCATTAGGCGGATCAAGCAGCGCGTCGGCCTCTCCTTCGAAGAGGACGTCGCCCGCATGCGTGCGATCGGTGACGTGCTGAAGAACCATCCGGCCGGCCCCGAGGCCGAGATCGCCGCCGACGCCAACCAGGCCTGGAACGCCAAGGAGGCGCTCCGGCGCATCGCGACGTTCGAGAGGCTGGGCCTCGCTTTCCTGGAGCAGCCGGTGCGCGCCGCCGACATTCGCGGCTTGAAGGAGGTGCGCGACGGCGCCGGCATCCCGATCATCGCCGACGAGAGCGTCGGGACTCCCGGGACGCTGATGCAGGTGATCGAGGCGGGAGCCGCCGACGGCTTCCACTTCAAGCTCGTGAAGGCCGGCGGCCCGCGCCAGCTGATGGGCATGGTGGCGATCGCCGAGGCGGCGGGTCTCGGCTACATGATGGGCCAGATGGACGAGGGCCAGCTCGCCACCGCGGCGGCCCTCCACTGCGCCGCCGCCTCCAACCCCTTTTCCTGCGAGCTCTGGGGGTTCCAGCGCGTCGGCTCACAGCCCTTCTCGGGGCTCGAGTTCGTCGATGGGACGATCCGCCTGCCGGACGGCCCCGGTCTCGGCATCACCATCGACGAGGACGGCCTCACCCCCGTCGCCCATTTCGGGACTCCCTTCGCATGACCTTGTCCGCCCCTGCCGCGTCTGCCCCTGCCACGTCCGCCCCTGCCACGTCCGCCCCTGCCGCGTCCGGCGACGTCGAGATCGTCTGGCTCGTCGACCTCGATCCGCCGAGCGAGATCGGCGGCGGCCGCGCCTTCTACCCGGCTCGCCCCGGCGCCCCCGAGCCTGACGAGAAGAAGGTGCTCGGCCGGCTCGACGCCGTCCTGTCGGCGATCCGCGAGGGGGCCGACGGGGCCGCCACCGTCACCCTCCACACGAGCCCGCGCTACCGCGACACCTTCCTGCGCGAGCCCTACCGCTCCGTCTGGGACGATTATCGCGCCGCCGGGGCGGCCCTCGCTCTCCATCCGCACGAGGACCGTGTCGACGGCACCAACCTCTATGACGACGGCGCGCACCTCGCCGAGCTGATTCCGGGCTTCGTCGCCCGGGCGCGGGAGGCGGGCATCACCTTCGAGGCGTTCCGCTCCGGCTTCTTCGCCTTCCACCCGGACCTGCCGCGCCTTCTCGCCGAAGCGGGGGTTGCGCTCGATCTCTCGGCCGGGCCCGGTCAGCACGACGCCTCGCGCAACATCGACTGGCCCGTCGCGAGCGAGGCGGAGGACTATTTCGCCCCCACGCCCTTGCGCGAGATCCCCATCGGCTGGAGCGGGGAGGGGACGGACCTCGCCCGCGACTATCTCTTCAACGAGCGCGCCGGCCCCGACGACCTCCGCCGCACCTGGGACGCCGTGGTGCGCCGGGCGGCGGACGGCACCGGGCCGCGCCGGGTGAACTTCCTCACCCACGCCTATGGCCTCGCCCACCCGGTGTGGCGGCCCCAGGCGCTCGATTTCATCGCCTACGCCGGCGCCAATGGCGGGCGTGTCGTGCGTGTGCAGGACCTCGTCCCGACCGCCGCTTCAACCCAAGGACACCGTCAATGAACGTCGCCGGTCTCGATCTGTCGGCCATCCAGCGCGAGCTCTTCTTCGAAGAGAGCGAATACGACGCGCGCCTTTCGGCCATCCGCGAGGGCATGGCCGCGCGCGGCATCGACACGCTGGTGCTCGCGGGACCGGAGAACATCCTCTACGTCACCGGCTACCAGACCTTCGGCTTCCACAACTACCAGCTCTGCGTGATCCCGGCGAAGGGCAAGCCCTTCCTGGTGCTGCGCTTCATGGAGAGCGTGCTCGCCGCCCGCTACGCCTGGACCGACGAGGTGGTGCCCTGGGACGACACTCAGGATCCGACCGAGGTGACCATCACGGCGTTGCGTGAGCGGGGTCTTGCCGAGGGTGTGATCGGGATCGAGGAAAAGGCCTATTTCCTGCGCGTCACCGACTGGAAGAAGCTCGCTGCAAGCCTGCCGAACCTCATCGACGGCTCGGGCGTTGTCGAGCCGGTGCGGGCCTCCAAATCCCCCCGCGAGCTCGAGTTCATGCGCGAGAGCTGCCGCCTCACCGACCTCGGGATGACCGCCGCCCTCGACGAGATCGCCGTCGGCCGCACCGACAACGACGTCGCCGCCGCCGCCTTCGACGCGATGACCCGCGCGGGTGCCGAATATCTCCAGCGCGACCCGATCGTGTGCACCGGCGCCCGCTCGGGCCTGCCCCACGCCTGCTACATGCGCGAGACGCTGAAGCCCGGCGACGCGGTGCTGATCGAGCTTTCGGGCGTCTATCACCGCTACTACGCTCCGATGATGCGCGGCGCCGTGGTGGGCCCGCCCTCCGATCAGATCCGCCGCATGGCCGACGTGATCATCGAGACCCTCGAGGCGGCGATGGCGAAGATCCGCCCCGGCGCGACGTCGGCCGAGGTGGACGCGGCCGCGCGCGAGGTGATCAACCGCGCCGGCATGTGGGAGAACTACCGCAAGCGCGCCGGCTACTCGGTGGGGCTCGGCATGTCCACCTGGGTGGAGGGCGGCATCGCTTCCCTCAAGGAGGACGACCCCACCGTCCTGAAGCCCGGCATGTGCTTCCACCTGCCGATGGCGCTGCGCGACTACGGCAAGGCGGGCCTCGGCTTTTCCGAGACCATCGTCGTCACCGAGACCGGGTGTGAGCCCCTCGGCACCGTCCCGCGCGAGCTTCGGATCGCCTGATGCCCGCGACGGCGTCGCCCGATATCCTGGAAACGGACGTTCTCGTCGTCGGTGCGGGGCTCGCAGGGCTGCGCGCCGCCATCGCCGCCCGCGAGGCGGGGGCACGGGTCGTGCTGATCTCGAAGGGCAAGATCGGCAAGTCGGGTGCGTCGGCGATGACCACGGCCGGCTACGCGGCGGTGTTGCCGGAGGGCGTCGACGACAGCATCGCTCGCCACGCCGCCGACACCTTTCGCGGTGGCGCCGAGGTGGCCGATCCCGAGATGGTCGAGGTTCTCTGCGCCGGTGCGGCGGAGGAGGTCACGTTTCTGGAGTCCCTCGGCGCCGTCTTCGAAGGCGACCCCGTGCCCGGCGCCGCCAACGATGCCGGTGATCCACAGCGGGTGCCGCACCGGCACCTGTCGCCGTCGGGGGATCACTCGCGCTCCCGTGTGATCGTGCCGCCCAACCACATCGGCACCGATCTCACCCTTCCGCTCGCGGCACGGGTCGGAGCGCTCGGCGTCGAAGGCCGCGAATTCCTGATGGCGACGGCCTTGCTCCAGGATGGCGAAGGCCGGGTGCTCGGCGCCCGCTGTGTGGCCCTGCGCGAAGACGCGCGCCCGGTGGAGATCCGGGCCGGCGCCACCATTCTCGCCGCCGGCGGGGCGGGGCGGCTCTTTCCGCTGACCTCGAACCCCAACGACGTGACCGGCGACGCCTACGCCCTCGCCGCCCGCGCCGGCGCCCGGCTCAGGGACATGGAGTTCATTCAGTTCTACCCCTGGCGCTGCATCGATCCGTTCGACCGGGCGCGCGTCGCGGTGCAACCCTCGACCTTTTCCCTGGGGGGCAAGCTCTACAACGCCGAGGGCGAGCGCTTCATGCTCACCTTCAACCCGGAAGGGGCCGAGGCCGGAACGCGGGACCTCTGCGCCCGCGGCATCTTCCTGGAGATTCAGGCCGGCCGCGGGGTCGCCTGCAAGGGCGGGCAGGGCGTGCGGCTCGACCTTTCCGATCTCGATGCGGAGACCTTTGCCCGCTCCAACCCGAAGATCGCCCGCCACTGTGCCCGGGTCGGCATCGACCATCGCACATATTCCTTCGTGGTGACGCCCGAGGCTCATTTCTGGATGGGTGGCCTCGCGACCGACGCCGTCGGCGCGACGACGCTCGAGGGTCTCTGGGCCGCAGGAGAGGCCGCCGGCGGTATCCACGGCGCCAACCGGTTGAACTCCAACGCGCTCCCCGATGCGCTGGTGTTCGGCGCCCGGGCGGGCGCCGAGGCCGCGGCCTATGCCGCACGCCACCACCCCGGTGCGCCGGCCCCGGCGGTGCCCGCCACCGGCGAGCCCTTCGCCGACGGCGAGCTCGCCGCCCGGCTGCGCGAGCTGCAGACCCTCGCCTGGGACGCTCTCGGCATCGTGCGCCACGGCAACCGCATGGCCCCGGCGCTCGCCCGGGCCGAGGAGATCGCGGCCGACGTCACCGCCCGCCCCGTCGCCCCGACCACGGCCCGCGCTCACCACGAGCTCGGCTTCCTCGCCGAGACGGCGCGCCTGTCGCTCGCGAGCGCCCTCTTCCGGCAGGAGAGCCGGGGGGCTCATTTCCGCGAGGACTTCCCGAAGCCCTCGGCCCAATGGCGTGGCACCGTGATGCTCGATCCCGGCGCGCCCCCGCACTTCATTCCGGCCCAGGGAGGCCTGTCCGATGTCGCCTGACGCCCCCGCCCTTTCCGATCTGCCGCCGCTCGCCGTCAAGGCGGCGGCCGAGGTCTCGGCCCGGGCCGAGGCGCTGATCGCCTTCCTCGGAACGCTGGTCGACCACGACAGCCCCACCGAGGACCGTGCCCTGACCGAATTGGTGGGTGACCTATTGGCCGCGAAGGCCGAGGCGCTGGGCGCCGAGACCTCCCGCGATCCGCAGGACCGCTTCGCCGACAACCGCATCGCCCGCTGGCGCGGCGGGGCGGCGCCCGACACGCCGAAAGTGCTCTTGGTGGGCCATTTCGACACCGTCTATGCCGCCGGCGCGACGGCCCAGCGTCCCTTCACCAATCGCGACGGCATCATCACGGGGCCGGGCTGCTACGACATGAAGGGCGGGCTCGCCATCGGCCTCTTCGCCATCGAAGCCCTGGCCGCCGCAGCCGGCGGCCGTCCGCCGCTCGACATCACCTTCATCTTCAACAGTGACGAGGAGATCGGTTCGCCCGCCTCGCGCGAGGTGATCTTGCGGGAGGCGGCCGATCACGACCTCGCCTTGGTGCTGGAACCCGGCCGTCCCGGCCCGGCGCTGACCATGACGCGCAAGGGCGTCGGCATCTTCGAGCTCGAGGTCGAAGGGCGGGAGGCCCATGCCGGTGCCGAACCGGAGAAGGGGCTCAACGCCATCGTCGAATTGGCCCGCAAGACGCTGGAGATCGCGGCGCTGAACGATCTCGCCGCCGGCACCTCGGTGACACCCGGCGTGGTCGAGGGCGGCACCAAGCCTTACGTCGTGCCGGGCCGGGCCCGTCTCTCGATCGACACCCGCGTCCCCAACGCCGCCGAGCAGGCCCGCGTGGAAGCGGGTCTTGCCGCCGCCGCGGCGGAGGGGTTCGCCCCCGGCGTGACGGCGAAGTTGAGCGGCCGCTTCCACCGTCCGCCGATGGAATGCTCCGACGCGGCGCGGGCGTTCCTGGAGGTCTACCGCCGGACCGCCTCGGCCCTCGGCTACGAGATCGGTGCGGCCGAGAGCGGCGGCGCCTCCGACGGGAACCTCACCGCGGCAGCCGGAGTGCCGACGCTCGACGGCCTCGGCGCCCAAGGCGGTCGCGCCCACAGCGACGAGGAATATGTCGAGACCCCCAGCCTCGAGATGAAGGCGCAGGCCCTCGCGGGGTTCCTGGCGATGCTGGCTTCTCCACCCTCGGCCGTCTGAGCCGAGCCCGTCTTCTCGATCGCTCCCGCTCGCGGCGCCGGGCGCCCCCTGTGCGCATGACCTTGCCGGCGTGATGGCCCGCCGCGTTCGCCCATGGGGCGACGGCGAGGGTTGACGTCCGTCAAACGCGGCGGCCCGGCGCGACGTATGGCTGAAGCCTTCCTTGAGGGCGATCAGATGGCGCACAAGCGGATTCTGTTTCATTCGCCGGCCCGCGAGAAGATCCTGCGCGGGGCGACCCAGCTCGCCGATGCGGTGCGCGTGACGCTCGGCCCACGCTCCAAGTCGGTGCTGATCGAGAGGAAGTGGGGCGCGCCGATCGTCTGCAACGACGGTGTGACGATCGCCAAGGAGGTCGAGCTCAAGGACCCGGAGGAGAATCTCGGCGCGCGCATGCTGCGGCAGGCGGCGGAGAAGGCCGGCGAGATGGTGGGCGACGGCACCAGCACCTCCACCGTCCTCACCCATGCGATCTTCGCTGACGGGGTGTGCAACGTGGTGGCCGGCGCCAGCGCCATCGACATCAAGCGCGGGCTCGACCGTGCCACGCGACGGGCGGTCGAAGCGCTCCAGGTGCTGTCGCGTCCGGTGCGCACGCGCCGCGAGAAGGCGCAAGTCGCCACCATCTCGGCGCACAACGATCCGACGATCGGCGAGCTCGTCGCCGACGCGATGAAGAAGGTGGGGGGACGAGGGCGTCGTCTCGACGGAGGAATCGAAGACCACCGAAACCGTCCTCGAAGTGGTCGAGGGCATGCGGTTCGACCGCGGCTTCCTGTCGCGCTACTTCGTGACCGACCCGGAGCAGATGGAAGCGGTGCTCGAAGACGCCGTGGTGCTGGTGTCGGATCAGAAGATCGGCAATCTCCAGGATCTCCTGCCGCTGCTCGAAGAGGTGGCGAAGCTCGACCGGCCCCTCCTGCTGATCGCGGAGGACGTCGAGGGCGAGGCGCTCGCGACGCTGATCGTCAACCAGCTGCGCAGCGCGCTGCGGTGCTGCGCCGTGAAGGCGCCGGGCTTCGGCGATCGCCGCACGGCGATGCTGCAGGACATCGCCATCCTGACGGGCGGCGAGGTGGTCTCCAAGGAGCTCGGCACCAAGCTCGATCAGGCGCGCGTCGACCAGCTCGGCCGGGCGCAGCGCGCCGTGGTCGACAAGGACACCACCACCATCGTCGGTGGCGGCGGCGACCGCACGCTGATCGACGCGCGCACCGCCGAGATCCGCCGCGAGATCGAGACGTCGACGAGCGACTACGATCGTGAGAAGCTGCAGGAGCGGTTGGCCAAGCTCGCCGGCGGGGTCGCCGTGATCAGGGTCGGAGCGCCTTCCGAATCGGAGATGAAGGCGCGGAAGGAAGCGCTCGACGATGCGATCAGCGCCACCAAGGCGGCGGTCGCCGAGGGCATCGTTCCGGGCGGTGGCCTGGCGCTGCTGCGCTCTGTCGCGGCGCTCGCCGACGAGGAGGACAAGTGCGAGGGCGACGAGCGCACCGGCGTCCAGATCCTGAGGCGGGCGCTCGAGGCACCGACGCGCCAGATCGCCGAGAACTCGGCGAGTGACGGCGGGGTGGTGGTCGCTCGGATGCTGGAGGGCAAGGCGAGCGAAGGCTTCGATGCCGGCCGCAAGGTCTATGTCGACCTGATCGAGGCGGGGATCGTGGATCCGACCAAGGTCGTTCGCATCGCGCTCGAGAACGCCGTCTCGGTTGCCAGCGTCCTGCTGCTCACCGAGGCGACCATGACGGAGATACCGGAGGAGTCGACGCCGCGGGCCACCGAGCCCGAACTACAACTATAGCGCCCCAATGACCGGTTGAAGCGCCGGCATGCGAGAATGGCGCAGGAGACCGCCGATGCCCTACGCGACCAACAACGAGCTGCCGCCGTCGGTGCGGCAACACCTTCCACCCCACGCGCAGGACATCTATCGCGCGGCGTTCAACCACGCCTTCGACGTGCGGCTCCGCGAACCGGGAGGCGAAGAGCGGGCGCACCGCGTCGCCTGGGCCGCCGTTAAGCGCTCCTACGTCAAGAGCGGCGAAGCCTGGGTGCAACGCTGATGAGTGAGGACACACCGCCTCCTGACAACGGATTCTTCGGCGCGCTGCGCACGGCGCAGCTGTCGGCGATGGACGAGTGGCGTGGCGCCCAGGCCCGCGCGCTGGACCTCTTCGGCTTCGGCGCTCGCGAGTGCCGCTACGAGGTGGTCGCATCGGGCCCCGGCTGGCGCCTGCGGCGCTATCCCGGAAAGGGGGGCGGGGCTCCGCTCCTGATGGTCCCGGCGCCGATCAAGCGGCCCTACATCTGGGATCTCGCGCCGAGCGTCAGCGCCGTGCGCTTCTGCCGCGACCGCGGCTTCGGCGTCCACCTCATCGAGTGGCTGCCGCCCGAGAAGGGCGACGGGAGCGCCGGCATCGGGGCCTATGCGCACGCGATCATCGAGGCGGGGGAGACGATCGCCGCGGCGCGTGCGGGGAGGAAGCCGTTCGTCCTCGGCCACTCGCTCGGAGGCACCATCGCGGCCATCGCCGCGAGCCTGCGGCCCGAGCTCGCGCAGGGTCTCGTGCTCCTCGGCGCGCCGCTCAGCTTCGGGCGCGGCTCGAGCCGGTTCCGCGATCTCGTGGTCGCGAACGGGCACGGCACGCCCGAGAACGGCACCGTCGCGGGCACCCAGCTGTCGCAGTCCTGCGCGCTCATCTCGCCCGGCACCTTCGTGTGGTCGCGCTGGGTCGACGGCTTCCTCAGCCTCGGCGACCCGGCCGCGATGGACACCCACGTGCGCATCGAGCGCTGGGCGCTCGACGAGGTGCCGCTGCCGGGCCGCCTGGTGCATCAGATCGTCGAGTGGCTCTACCGCGAGAACCGCTACCAGGAGGGCACGCTCGAGCTCGACGGCCGGACGCTCGGGCCGACGGACCTGCGCGTTCCCGTCCTCGGCGTCGTCAACGATGCCGACGAGATCGGCCCGCGCGCGTCCGTCGAGCCCTTCTTCATCCGGATGGACGGCGTCGACACCAGGATCATCGAGCAGCCGGTGGAGATCGGCGTCGGGCTGCAGCATCTCGGCGTCCTCGCGGGTCGCCGGGCGCACGCCGAGACGTGGCCGAAGATCGCCGACTGGATCGCGGCGCACGCTTGACCCGGCCGGCCGCGCGCGATGGGGCGAGCCTCATCGGGGGCACGGCGGGGCGGCATCGGGCCCCTCCGGCACCGGCGCTGCCGACATCCGCCTCGGTGAGGTGGCGGACGTGGTCCTGAGCGCCGGCATCTTGATGTACCGTCGGCGAGATCGCGGCGTCGAGGTGCTCCTCGTCCACCCCGGCGGACCCTATTGGCGGCGCAAGGACGAGGGCGCCTGGTCGATCCCCAAAGGGCTGCCGGAGACGGGCGAAGAGACCGCGGTCGCGGCACGGCGGGAGTTCGAGGAGGAGATCGGCCAGCCCGCCGCCGGGGCGCTCCATTCGCTCGGCACGGTGCGCCAGGCGGGCGGCAAGGTCGTGGAGGCCTTCGCCGTGGCCGGCGACCTCGCGGTGGACGAGATCGCCGGGGGCGGCACCGTCGCCATCGAGTGGCCGCCGCGGAGCGGTGAGGTCCGCTCCTTCCCGGAGGTCGACCGCGCGGCATGGTTCGCGCTCTCAGAGGCGCGCAACAAGCTCCTCGCCGGCCAACGCCCGTTCCTCGATCGCCTAGAGGCGTACCTCAGAGGCTGAGCGCACCCGGCCGCGCCGATATTTCGGCGCAGGGGCCGGCGGAGCCGGGGCCGAAGCGGCGTCGGAGGATCATCCGATCTTGCGATTGATACTTCGCAAATCGTCCTGCGGCCGTCTGCGCCACCATTCCGGCCAAAGTGGCACATCCCCTCAGGAGGACCCATGCTCTTCGCAGACCGCCGGGAGGCCGGGCGCCGGCTCGCCGCGGCGCTCGCCCCATATGAGGGGACGGACACAGTCGTCCTCGCCTTGCCGCGGGGCGGTGTGCCGGTCGCCTACGAAGTCGCCCGAGCGCTCCACCTGCCGCTCGACATCATGCTGGTGCGCAAGCTCGGTGTTCCGGGCCACGAAGAGTTCGCCATGGGGGCGATCGCCGATGGTTGCGTCCAGGTGCTCAATCAGGACGTCGTCGACAGCCTCAGGATCCCGGCGAGCGCGGTCGAGGCGGTCGCGGTGCGCGAGCGCGCCGAGCTCGCCCGGCGCAACAAGCTCTACCGCGCCGGTGCCACCGCGCCGAACCTCGCCGATAAGACCGCCATTCTGGTGGACGACGGCATGGCGACGGGCGCCGACATGCGGGCCGCCGTCGAGGCGGCGCACGCCCAGCATGCCGCGCGCGTCGTCGCCGCCGCCCCCGTCGCCTCCCACGAGGCGCTCACACTGCTGCGGGCGATCGCCGACGAGGTGGTCACGCTCGCGGTACCCGAACCGTTCATCGGCGTTGGTCTCCACTACGATGAGTTCGGCCAGACCCCCGATGCCGATGTGAAGCGGCTCCTTGAGGACGCTCGCGTTCCGCCAACCTGAGGAGCCCAATCGCACGGAGGACGCCCAAATGCACATGCCGGAACGATTGATCGAAGAGATTCGGAGCGAGGCGATCCCGCTCGCCGGGTCGGACGCCGCCTTCGATCGCATCCTCGCCCTCGCCGCCGACGCGAGATTCGTGCTCATCGGCGAGGCGACCCACGGGACGCGCGAGTTCTACGCGATGCGCGCCGAGCTCACCAAGCGCCTCATCACCGAGCACGGCTTTGCCGCCGTCGCCGCCGAAGCCGACTGGCCAGACGCCTACCGCGTCAACCGCTACGTGCGGGGCGAGCCGACGATCGGTGATGCCGACGATGCTCTGCGCGACTTCGAGCGCTTTCCGAACTGGATGTGGCGCAACAAGGTGGTGCGCGACTTCGCGGACTGGCTGCGTCGGCACAACGACGCGATCGCCGAGCCGAGCCGCAAGGCCGGGTTCTACGGCCTCGACCTCTACAGCCTCGAAGCCTCGATCGCGGCGGTGGTCGCCTACCTCGACAAGGTCGACCCGGTGGCGGCCAAGCTCGCCCGCGCCCACTACGGCTGCTTCGACCATCACCATGCGCGCAACCCGCAGCAGTACGGCTACGCGACGATGCTCGGCGTGTCGCCGAGCTGCGAGCGGGAGGTGCTCGCGGAGCTCGTCGCGCTGCGTCGCAATCGGTTCGAGTACATCACCCGCGACGGCTTCGCGGCCGGCGAGGAGTTCTACTGCGCCGAGCAGAACGCCACCGTGGTGTGGAACGCGGAGCAGTACTATCGCACCATGTTCGAAGGGCGCGTCTCGTCCTGGAACCTGCGCGACAATCACATGGTGAGCACGCTCTACGGCCTCGCCGACCACCTCCACCTGCAACGGGGCGAGGCGCCGAAGATCGTCGTGTGGGCGCACAATTCCCACGTGGGCGATGCGCGGGCCACCGAGATGGGCGAGCGCGGGGAGTGCAATATCGGCTCGCTGATCCGCGAGGCGCATGGGCGCAACGCGGTGCTCGTCGGCTTTTCGACCCACCACGGGAGCGTGCGGGCGGCGAGCGAGTGGGACGGGGCGGGGGAGGTGAAGTCGGTCCGCCCGGCGATCGCGGGAAGCTACGAGCAGCTCTTCCACGCGGTCGGTCTGTCGGACTTTCTGATCGTCCTGCGCGACAACGACACGCTCCACCGGCATCTCGACCTCTCGCGCCTCCAGCGGGCGATCGGGGTTCTCTACCTGCCCGAGACGGAGCGCCAGAGCCACTATTTCTTCGCTCAGCTTCCCGACCAGTTCGACGCCCTCGTCCACATCGACGAGACCAGCGCGCTCGACCCGCTGCCGCGGGCTCCGTCCCGCCAGCCGAACGAGGTCTACGAAACCTATCCGACGGGTCTCTAGCCGGTTCGGGCGGCAATCCGAGGGAGGCGGATGTGGACATGGACAGAAGGAGGGCGGTCGCGATCGAGGCCGGCGGCGTGGTGCTGGAGGGGGTGCTGGAGATGCCGGCGCGGGCGAGCGGCATCGTGGTCTTCGCCCACGGCAGCGGCTCCAGTCGGCACAGCCCGCGCAACCAATTGGTGGCGCAGGTGCTGCGCGAGCACGGCATGGGCACGCTCCTCGTCGACCTGCTGTCGCCGGACGAGGAGGAGATCGACCGCCGGACGCGCGAGCTGCGCTTCGACATCCCGCTGCTCGCCTCCCGCCTCGAGGGGATCGGCACGTGGGTGCGCGCCAACGTTGACGGGGACGGGGCGATCCCGCTCGGCTATTTCGGGGCGAGCACGGGTGCGGCCGCGGCTCTCATTGCGGCGGCTGACCAGGGCGACGCGGTCGCCGCGGTGGTCTCGCGCGGCGGGCGGCCGGACCTTGCAGGCGATGCGCTCGGAAGGGTGACGGCGCCGACCCTGTTGATCGTCGGAGGGGACGACGTCGACGTCCTCGCGCTCAATCGCAAGGCGCTCGAGCGGCTGGCGGGGACGTCCCGCCTGCTCGTCGTCCCCGGCGCCACCCACCTCTTCGAGGAGCCGGGCACGCTCGAGGTCGCCGCCGCCGTCGCGGCCGGCTGGTTCGCCGAGGCGTTCGGCCGGCGCCGCGACGCCGCGTGAGCCGGGCGCCGTCGCCTACTGGGCGGCGGGGGCGAAGGCGCCGGTCTTCGCGTCCTGCGCCGGAGCGGGCTTCAGGGCCTTCTTGTATTCCACCAGTACGGAGGCATCGAGCGTCTCGTGGACGAGAAGCTCGTCGGCGGCGCGGTGGAGGAGCTCGCTGTTGCGGCGCAGGATCTCCAGCGTCCGATGGTAGACGTCGTCGATGATCGACCGCACCGCCTCGTCGAGCCGCTCCGACGTCCGCTCGCTGTAGCCGCGGTCGAAGCTCGGCAGGTTGTCCTCGCCGAGGAAGTTGGGACGCTCGCGGTCGTAGCTGACGTTGCCGAGGTCCTCCACCATGCCGTAGCGCGCGGCCATCGAGCGGGCGATGTCGGTGGCCTTCACCAGATCGTCGGCCGCCCCGGTCGAGAGCTGGCCGAAGATCAGCTCCTCCGCGGCGCGTCCGCCCATGAGGACGGCGATCTTGTTCTCGAGCTCGCCGCGGGTCATCAGGAAGCGGTCCTCGGTCGGCCGCTGGATGGTGTAGCCGAGGGCGCCGATGCCGTGCGGGATGATCGAGACCTTGTGCACCTCGTCGACCCCCGGCAGCGCCATCGCGACCAGCGCGTGCCCCATCTCGTGGTAGGCGACGACCTTGCGCTCGCGCGGATTGAGGATGCGGTTGCGCTTCTCGAGCCCCGCCACGATGCGCTCCACGGCGCGGGTGAAATCCTCCAGGCCGACCGCCGAGGCGCGCCGGCGGGTGGCGAGGAGCGCCGCCTCGTTGACGAGGTTCGCAAGGTCCGCCCCGCTGAAGCCGGTGGTGAGGGCGGCGACCTCGTCCACCTTCACGTCGCCCGCGAGCACGATCTTCTTCAGATGCACGTTGAGGATCTGGATACGGCCGGCGCGGTCGGGCCGGTCGACGAGAATCTGCCGGTCGAAGCGGCCGGCGCGCAGCAGCGCCGGGTCGAGGACTTCCGGCCGGTTGGTGGCGGCGAGGAGGACGACGCCGACGCTCGGGTCGAACCCGTCGAGCTCGGACAGGAGCTGGTTGAGCGTCTGCTCGCGCTCGTCGTGGCTGCCGGTGAGCTGGGAGGCGCCGCGGGCGCGGCCGAGCGCGTCCAGTTCGTCGATGAAGATGATGGCGGGCGCCTTCTCCCGCGCCTGCTCGAAGAGGTCGCGCACCCGCGCCGCGCCGACGCCCACGAACATCTCCACGAACTCCGAACCGGAGATCGAGAAGAACGGCACCGCCGCTTCGCCGGCGACGGCTCGGGCGAGCAGCGTCTTGCCCGTGCCCGGCGGGCCGACGAGGAGGATGCCTTTCGGGATGTGCGCGCCGAGCCGGCCATACTCCTTCGGCGCCTTGAGGAACTCGATGATCTCCTTCAGCTCGTCCTTCGCCTCGTCGACGCCCGCGACGTCGTCGAAAGCGACCTTCGTGTCGGTCTCCATGTAGATCCGTGCGCGGCTCTTGCCGACCGACATCAGTCCGCCCATGCCGCCGTTCGCGGCCATCCGGCGGATGAGCAGGATCCAGATCCCGAAGAAGAGCAGCGTCGGCAGCACCCACGACAGGACCGTCGTCAGCAGCGTGTTCTCGGCCTGGCCGGAGAAGGTGATGCCCGACTTGCGAAGCTGCTCGGCGATCGCGGGATCGACCCGGGTCGTCACGAACGAGGTCTTGCCGTCGCGTGGCGAGACGTAGGTGCCGCGGATCGTCTGCGGGCTGACGACGACGTCCTTGATCGCGCCGCCGCCGAGCTCGGTCTCGAACTCGCTGTAGGGGATCGGCTCGACGGTCCGGTACTGGGTCCACAGATCGCGCAGGAACACGATCCCGAGCATCGCGATGACGATATACCAGAAGTGAATCTGGTTGTGGCGCTGCAGCATGGTGCCGACCTCGTCGCCATTGGAGGGAGAACAAGCCTATCTGGCCCGCGGCGAGCGAGGGGGTCTGGCATTGCGCTAGGCCCCCCTCGCTCGCCGCGGGTGTTGTTGCGACGCGTCGAGGCGGTGGGTGCCGGTCGGACCTACTGCCCCGAAAAGAGCGTCTCGATTTCCGTTATAGGCCAGTTTGTCAGGTCGCGGTCCAGTTCCGCGACGACGCATCCGCGAACCGTCTCCGACAGATGGTGGCGCAGGCGGCCGAGCATGCGCGGCGGGGCGACGACGACGACCCGGGTTTGGATGATCTCGGGGGCGAGGTGATCGAGCATCTCGGCGATCTGCGCCGAGAACGCGTCCTCGGCGTCCTCGTGGAGGTCGCGCGCTTCGAACGCCCCGCGGCGCGACCGCGACCCCTTGTCGAAATGGCCGGGTCGCTCGGTACCTTTCTCGTGCGTCGGCGGATTGTCGAGGTTGAGAACCTGCTGGGTCTTGAGGCTCGGGGATGGTACGTCCCCTTCGTTGACGAGGAGCAGCGCCTTGCTTCCGTCTGCGACGACAACGATGTCGCCGTGGCGCAGGTGGACGTCTATCTTTGTCATGGATGAGTTCCTTGTCCTCCAACGCGCGACGGTGGACCCCGCTGCCATGACGCCGTTTGACGAAAGTCATCTCCGCCCTGCGCCGCCAGGGTCCGGAGCGCCGATTTGACGAAGCGCAAGGGACGACGGCCCCACCTCCTTCAAGGACTGCGCGAGGACCGGCACCGGCGTGCACGCTCTCGCGCCGACGCCCTCGCGCGCCTTTGACAACGGGACGCTTCATGGACGGAAACGACTTCCGCAGACCGTGCCTGTCCGTCCGCCACCACATCCCGGGCCGTACCCGCTTCAACGTGGCGGGCTGGCCGGACGACACGGCGCTCGACCGGGCGGCGGACGTCCTGCCGGCGCACGGGATGAGGCTCGGGTCGGCGAACCCGCGGACGGGGTCGCTCCTCGTCCTGCATCGACGTTCCGATGCGCCCGCCGCGATCAAGGCGCTGCTCGAAGACCTCTTCGGCGAGGAGGGGGCACCCGGCGCGACGGGCTCCGACGGCGTCCGGCAGTTCGGCGGGTGCGAGAGCGTCGTTGCGCTCGGCGTCGGCGCGACGCTGGCCGCCGTCGGCAGCGCCACCGGCGGCCTCAGCGAGGCGGAGGTCGAGCGGCGCCTCGCGCGCACCGGCGCCAATGCGCTGCCCCCGTCGCGCGGTCGCTCGCGCGGCGAGATCCTGACGCAGCAGTTCGCGACGATCCCGGTCGCGCTGCTCGCCGGCTCCGCCGTCCTCTCCCTCCTCACCGGCGGCATCCTCGACGCGGTGGTCACGCTCGGCGTCGTGGTGCTCAACGCCGGCATCGGCTTCTCGTCGGAGAATGCGACGGAAGGACTGATCCGGCGGATGTCGCGCCCGGTGGAGCACGACGCCCTCGTCGTGCGCAATGGGGTCTCCCGTCGCTGTTCGGCGCGCGGCATCGTGCGGGGCGACATCGTTCTTCTCGCGCCCGGTGCCTTCGTGCCGGCCGATGCGCGGGTCATCGAGGCGCGCGACCTCTCGGTGGACGAATCCGCCCTCACCGGGGAGAGCCTGCCCACCGTCAAGTCGCCCGGGGCGCTCGCCGCCGGCGATGTCCCGCTCGCCGAGCGCACCAACATCGTGCATGCCGGTACGGTCGTCACCGGCGGGGACGGGCGGGCGGTCGTCGTCGGGACCGGGCGGAACACCGAGATCGCCCGCATCCGCGAGATGATCGGCGCGGCGAAGCCGCCGAAGCCGCATATCGAGCAGAAGCTCGGCGCGCTGACCACCCAGCTCACGCTCGGCTCCGTCGCCATCTGCGGGCTGGTGCTCGGCGTGGGCCTCCTGCGCCGGGAGCCGACTTCGGGGCTCCTGAAGGCGGTGGTGGCCCTCGCCGTCTCCGCCATTCCCGAAGGCCTGCCGGCGGTGGCGACGTCCGTCCTCGCCCTCGGCGCGCGGTCGATGGAGCGGGAGGGCGCGTTCGTGCGCGCGCTGCCGGCGGTCGAGGCGATCGGCTCCGTCGACACGATCTGCCTCGACAAGACCGGAACGCTCACCGAGAACCGGATGGCCGTCGTCACCGCGTGGACGGCGGGGCGGTCCTGGAGCGGAGAGGGGGGACGCTGGGCCGCGAGCGACGACGCCGAGCTCATGGCGCTCGCCGAGGCGGTCTCGCTCTGCAACGAGGCGAGCCTCACCCACGGAACGGGCTCCTCCACCGAGACGGCGCTCCTGCGCTTCGCCGACGCCGTCGGGGTCGATCATCACAAGATGCGCGACGTCGCCCCGCTGACGGCCTCGCGTAACCGCAACCACCTGCGCCGCTGGATGGCGACCGAGCATCGCCGGGCGGGGGAGGCGGAGGTCGCCGTGAAGGGGGCGCCCGACGAGATTTTGGCGCTCTCGGCCACCGAGTTCACCGCTTCGGGCTCGGGGCGGCTCGACGACGTCCGGCGGCACGAGATCCTCACCCTCAACGACGGAATGGCGCGGCGGGGGCTGCGCGTGCTCGGCGTTGCCCGCCGACGCGGCGTGATGGGGGAGGGCGCGCTCGACGATCTCGAATTCCTCGGCCTCGTCGCGCTCGCCGACCCGATCCGCGCCGAAGCGCGCGAGGCGGTCGACGTCTTCCACCATGCGGGCGTGCGCACGGTGATGATCACCGGGGATCAGCCGGCGACGGCGCTCGCCGTCGCCGAGGCTCTGAACCTCTCGCGCACCGGCGTCCTCAAGGTCGTGGAGGGGTCCGAGATCGTCGGCCTCGACGATGCGGCGCTCGGCGAGCTCGCCCTCGCCACCTCGGTGTTCGCCCGCGTCACGCCGGGGGACAAGCTGCGCATCGTGCGGGCGCTGCAGGGCGCCGGCCGATCCGTCGCGATGATCGGCGACGGGGTCAACGACGGGCCGGCGCTGCGCGCGGCGGCGGTGGGCGTCGCGATGGGGGCCGCGAGCACCGACGTCGCCCGCGAGGTGGCCGACATCGTCGTCACCGACAACCTGACCGGGCTCGCGCGCGCCATCGCCCGCGGCCGCACCGCCGAGGACAACGTGCGCGCGGCGATCCGCTATCTCGTCTCCACCAACCTCTCCGAGCTTCTGGTGATGCTGGTGGAATCGCTGCATGGGCGCGGCGAGATGGAGACGCCGCTGGAGCTCCTGTGGCTGAACCTTGCCACCGACGTGATGCCCTCGCTCGGCCTGGCGCTCGCCGAGCCGCGCGGCGACGTGATGCTGCGGCCGCCGCGCCCGACCTCCGCGGGCCTCTTCGACACCGGCGAGGTCGGCGAGGTCGCCCTCGACGCGGCCGGCCTCGCGACCTCCGCCCTCGCGGCGCACTTCACGATGCTGGCGCGCGCCGGCATCGGGCCGCGCGTGCGCACGGCGACGTTCCTCACCCTCGCCTTGGGGCAGATCGTCCACGGGCTCGTTCTGCGCGATCGGTCGCGCACGGGCGGCGCCGCGGCGCGGCTGTCGGAGCGCCGGCTGGAGGCGATGCTCGCCGCGGCCGCCGGCGTTCTCGCGGTGCCGTTCGTCGTGCCGGGTCTCGGACGGGTGCTCGGGATCGGGCGCCTCACCGGCGGCGAGCTCGCCCTGTCGCTCGGGCTTACGGCGACGGCGTTCGCGGTTGCCGAGGCGCGTCACTCCCGGGCTCGGCCGGAGCGGACGCCGTCTTCATCAACGCAAGCGTCGCCGCCTGCCCGAATATCGTGAGGGCGGGGCCGAAAGCGCGGCCGCGCGCGAGCTGCACGAGGCCGGCCGCGACGAGGCCCGCGAAGGTCGTGCCCGACAGATCGGCCCGGCCGGCGGTGACGCGGGTGATGAAGCGATCCGCCTCGGCGAGCCGCGCCTTGGCGGTGCCGATGGGGTCGACCGGTGCCGCCGGCTCGTCGGGCAGAAGCTCCAGGAGGCCCGCCTCGGAGAGTTCGGCGAGAACGTGCTCGAGCGGCCCGTCGTGGTGGAGGATGAGGCTTCCGGTGCGCGCCCGCACGTCGACGCCGCGCACCGCCGGGATCGCCGCAGCGTCGGCCGCGATCACGTCGAGATCGTCCTTCGCGGGCACGGGGGCGGCCAGCGAGATCCGCGCACGTCCGCCGACGGCGTGACGCAGCCGGCCGCGCGCCGGATCAGGCCGCGGCTGCCGCACCACGCGCCTCGCTCTCGCCCGGCGCATGCGCCGAAGGCTCCTCCGAGGAGTCGGCCGCCGCCTTCTCCTCGCTCATCTCGAACACCACTTCGGCGACGAGATCCTCGACCTCTTCGCCCACCTTCGCCGCGGCGAGGCGTGCGGCGGCGTAGCCGTCGATCCCGGCCCGCAGCGCGGACTTCGCGGCAGGCCGCGTCGCCCGCCATATCGACGGACCGAACAACGTCGCGCCGACGCCCACCGCGACGCCGATCCCGAGGAGCATGCCTCCTCGAACGAGGTTTGACGCCATCTGTCAGTCTCCCACCTGTCGTTTGGGTCGGCTCGGAGCCGCACTCCTCGTTTCGTTTCGACCGGCATCGCACCGTCCGCTCGGCCGACGCATGGCGCGACCGGCGAGGATCGGCAACCCCGCGCGGGTCGTCCCGCCGCCCGCTAGGCCGACGCCATCTGGGCCCGCACCCACGCGACGATCCGGCTCGCCTCCTGCGCGCCCGCGCTCTGCGCGACCACGCGGCCGCGATGGATCAGGAACAGCGCCGGGATCCCCCTCACGCCGAGCTCGGCGGCGATGCGGGGCTCCTCGTCGGAGTTGAGCTTCAGAAGGCGCACGTCCGGCTCGAGCTCCGTCACGGCGCGCTCGAACATCGGCGCCATCGCCCGGCAGGGGCCGCACCACGGCGCCCAGACGTCGACGAGGATCGGAATGTCGTTGTTGCGGCGATGCCGGTCGAACGCGGCAGCGTCGACCGCGGCGGGATGACCGTCGAACAGCGGGCGGTGGCACGCCCCGCAACGTGCCGCGCTCATCGGCCGGTCGACGGGCACGCGGTTGGTCTTGGTGCAATGCGGGCAGACGATCTGTCGGGTCGCTCGTGTGGCAGCGGTCATGGCTCAGGCGATATCCTCGAGCTTGCGGATACCGAGACGGTCGAGGCCGAGCCGCTTCCTCTCGGGGGATCCGACGCGAACGGTCGTCTCACGGGCGACGCCGGCCCAGTCTACACGCCCAGGGTCCCCAGAACAGCGGACATAGTGCGGCATGATCACCGTATCGTGACGATTGTCGCACCAGCGCGGAACTCTCTACCCCCATCGTGAAACGCTTCGCCGCATCGCCTATGAAGGATGATCCGTGGGCCTCCGAGGCGGGTTGACGAACGTCAATCGGGCGAGGGGGCGAGACCGCAATCTCTTGCGGTAAGAAAGGGTGGGAGGCCTCGATGGCTCGAATCAAGACAATTCTCGTGCTGGTCGCTCAGGGGGAGGAGGGGGGCGAACTCCTCTCCGAGGCGGCTGCACTCGCCGTGGCGCGCGAGGCGCACCTCGTGGCGCTGACGGTCGGCCTGGAGCCGACGCCGGCCTATTCCGGCCTCCCCGACATCCCGATGGACGGCTACTTCATGGACCTCGAAACGGTCCGCCAGGAGCTCAAGGACACCGTGGCGTGGATGAACGAGCGCCTCGCTCCCACCGGCGCCTCCTTCGAGGTTCGCGGGATCATCGCAACGGCGGGGGCGGCCGGCGTCGCCGTCGCCCGCCAGGCCCGCTATGCGGACCTCGTGATCCTGCCGCGGGCCGACAGTGACGGAAATTGGCACCAGCTCGTCGACGCGGCACTGTTCGAGAGCGGCCGGCCGGTGATCCTGTGGCCGCGCGGGGCGTCGCTGGACAAGATCGGCGCCCGGGTTCTGATCGCGTGGGATGCGGGCGCGGAGGCGGCGCGCGCCGTCGGCGGCGGCCTCGACATCATCGCGGGAGCGGAGGACGTGCGCGTCGTCACGATCGACCCGCGCGTCGGAGCGGACAGCCATGGCGAGGAGCCCGGCGCCGACCTTGCGACGATGCTCGCCCGCCACGGCCTGCCGGTGACGGTGGACGCCATCCCGCGGGAGAACCGCTCGGTGGCCGAAGCGATCCTCCATCACGCGAAGGGCATGGGTGCCGACGTCATCGTCGCCGGCGCCTACGGCCATTCGCGCCTCGGCGAGATCATCCTCGGCGGTCCGACGCGAGATCTGATGGACGCGACCGACCGACCCCTCCTGATGGCCCACTAGAGAGCGGCGACCGTTCGCCGAGCGCCATGCGCTCGGCGGGGCTCGACGCGGCGGCCGCTCAGGCCGTCGCGCGCAGGTCCGTGGCCTTCTTCTCGCTCTCCGCGGCCGCGACCGCCTTCTTGACCGCAATGAAGCTGTCGGGGGTGACGGAGATGGAATCGATCCCTTCGCCGACCAGGAAGGCGGCGAACTCGGGATGGTCGCTCGGCGCCTGGCCGCACAGGCCGACGACGGCGCCGGCCGCGTGCGCCTCGCGGATCACGGTGGAGATCATCCACTTCACCGCGGCGTCGTTCTCGTCGAAGAGGTCGGAGAGGATGTCGGAGTCGCGGTCGACGCCGAGGGTGAGCTGGGTGAGGTCGTTCGAGCCGATCGAGAAGCCGTCGAAGCGCTCGGCGAACGCCTTGGCGAGAACGACGTTGGAGGGGATCTCCGCCATGACGAAGACCTCGAGTCCGTCCTCGCCGCGGCGCAGGCCGTGCTCGGCCATCACGGCGAGGACCTTGTCGGCCTCGGCGATCGAGCGGCAGAACGGGATCATCACCGCGACGTTGGTGAAGCCGAGCTCGCGCCGCAGCATGGCGATGGCGCGGCATTCGAGCGCGAACGCCTCGCGATAGGCGTCGGCGGCGTAGCGTGAGGCGCCGCGGAAGCCGAGCATCGGGTTCTCCTCCTTCGGCTCGAACTCCGCGCCGCCGACGAGGCCGGCATATTCGTTGGTCTTGAAGTCGCTGAAGCGGATGAGGCAGCGCTTGGGATGCACCACGGCCGCGATCCGGCCGAGCCCGCGCGCCAGACGCTCGACGAAGTAGTCGCCGCGATCCTCGTAGCCTTCCGTCAGCGCCTCGATCTCGGCGCGGGCGGCGGCGTCGTGGATCGCGTCGAAGCGGACGAGCGCCATCGGATGCACCCGGATCTGGTTCGCGATCACGAACTCCATGCGCGCGAGGCCGACCCCGTCGGCCGGCAGACGCCACCAGCGGAAGGCGGCGCCGGGGTTGGCGAGGTTCACCATCACCTTCGTCTCCGTCTCGGGAAGGTCGGACAGGGTGACCGTCTCGGCCGAGAACGTCGCCGTGCCGTCGTAGACTGACCCGATGTCGCCTTCGGCGCACGAGAGGGTCACCGTCTGGCCGGTGTGGAGGTGCTCGGTCGCGTCGCCCGTGCCGACGATCGCCGGCACCCCGAGCTCGCGGCTCACGATGGCCGCATGGGAGGTGCGCCCGCCGTGGTCGGTGATGATCGCTGCCGCCCGCTTCATCACCGGCACCCAGTCGGGGTCCGTCGTCCGGGTGACGAGGATCGCCCCGTCGACGAACTTGTCCTCGTCGGCGACGTCCTCGATCAGGCACACCTCGCCCGCGACCACGGCGTCGCCGATCGCAAGGCCGGTGAGGAGCGTCGCCCCCTTCTCACCGATGTGGTAGCTGCGCAGCGCCGAGGTGTGCTCCTGCGAGCGCACCGTCTCCGGCCGCGCCTGGACGATGTAGAGCCCGCCGTTGCCGCCGTCCTTCGCCCACTCGATGTCCATCGGGCAGCCATAGTGCTCCTCGATGATCACCGCCCAGCGCGCCAGCGTCAGGATGTCGGCGTCGGAGAGGACGAAGCTCTTCTGCTCGCGCTTCGAGGTCGGCACGGTGCGCGTGCGCTCGGCGCCGGTGCCGTAGATCATCTTGATCGTCTTCGCGCCGCGCCGCTTCTCGATGATCGGCGACAGCGCCGGATCGGCGAGGGCGGGCTTGAAGACGACGAACTCGTCCGGGTCGACCGCCCCCTGCACGACGGTCTCGCCGAGCCCCCATGCGGCGTTGATGACGACGACGCGGTCGAACCCCGATTCGGGGTCGATGGTGAACATCACGCCCGAGCCGCCGATGTCGGTGCGCACCATCAGCTGGACGCCGACCGAGAGGGCCACGGCGAGATGGTCGAAGCCCTTCGCGTCCCGGTAGGCGATCGCGCGGTCGGTGAAGAGGGAGGCGAAGCAGCGCTTGACCGCGTCGAGCAGCGCCTCGGGTCCGGCGATGTTGAGGAAGGTCTCCTGCTGGCCGGCGAAGCTCGCGTCGGCGAGGTCTTCGGCCGTCGCGCTGGAGCGGACCGCAACGGACACGTCGGACCGGCCGACCTTCTGGCAGAGGTCGGCGTAGGCCCCGGTGATCGCCTCGGCGAGGTCGGCCGGCCAGGTGGCGTCGGTGATCGCCCGGCGGATCTCGCGCGCCGCCTCGGGCAGCGAGGTGCGCTCGCGTGCGAGATCGTCGAGGTGCTGGCCGATCGGCGCTTCGAGGCCGTTCGCCGCGATGAAGGCGCGGTAGGCCGAGGCCGACGTCGCGAAGCCCGGCGGCACGGCGATTCCCTTGCTGCCGAGCTCGGCGATCATCTCGCCGAGCGAGGCGTTCTTGCCGCCGACCTCGCCGACGTCGCCGCGGCGCGCCTTCTCAAGCCATATGATCGTGTCGGTGCTCATTCCGGCTCCCCTCGTTTCTTGCGGCAGGACAGGTCGCGCCCACGCTCCATCGTTGCTGACGATCTCGGCGACAGCTTGACGACGGTCAATGATTTAGCAGCGGGACGCGCCGCAGACGTCGGGGGTGCGCGGCTATGCCGCCCGTCCGGGGTGTCGCAGCTCGGGCGTCAGGGGCGGTGGGGCCGGTCTCAGTGGACGGGCGGGCGCCGGTTCTCGGTCGTGGTCATCTCGTTCGGGGGATAGCGGGTGCAGCGGGCTTCGCTGCAGGCGCACAGGCGGCCACGGGCCGCGCCGTCGCCGTCCTCCTCGGCGAGCGCGAGAAGGGTCGCCCGTTTGCGGATCGTGACGGTGTCGGTCCGCCGCAGGGCGATGATGCCGAGGACCTTGAGGCGGGTCATTGCGCGGCTGACCGTCTCGATCGTCAGGCCGAGAAGGTCGCCCATCTCGCCGCGGCTCAGCGGAAGTACGAACGTGTCGTCGCTGTCGGCGGCGCGATTCGAAAAGTCGATGAGGCACGCGGCAACGCGGCCGATCGCCGTGCGACTGCCGATCACCATCAAGAGATTGCTCGTGCGCCTCAGCTCCGATGTCAGCGCCCGCATCATCTGTCGGGCGAGGGTGGGATCATTGTCGAGCAGCCGGTCGAGCGTCGCCCGCGACACGGCCCGCGCCGAAGTCGGGCGCACCGCGACCGCGCTCACGCCGTAGGTCACGTTGTAGCCGATGCCGACGAGTTCGCCCTGGAAGCGGATGCCGTGGATCTGTCGACAGCCGTCGCGCGCGGTCCTGTAGATCACGACCGCGCCACTTTCTATAGTGAATATAGCCGATACGGGATCGCCCTCGTGGAAGAGGTGTTCCTGGCTGTCCCACCGCAGCGTCGACGCAGGCACTGGCCACAACGCTTCGGGCAGTGCAGGGCTTGCGACGGACGTTGCGAACATGTTGGCCTCCTGCGAGGGGTAAGGTTTTTGGCGCTATCATGCATTTGAAGCAGGCCCACGTCGCAACGATTTGTCTGATGCGTGGCAACTTTGTTGCGTACATATGTTATTGGTTAAATATGCTCGGTAGGGAGCAAGATTGCTCAGATGACACCGATCCGGATCATGGTTGTCGATGATGACGCGAGGGTTCGCTCACTGATCCGCCGGTCACTGGAGCCGGAGGGCTTCGAGGTGGACGAGGCGGCCGACGAGTCCGAGCTCGAAGCCCGGTTGATCGCGTGCGACTACGACCTCATCACGCTGGACCTCAATCTGCCCGGCACCGACGGGCTGGAGATCACGCGGCGGCTGCGACGACGGACCGACACGCCGATCATCATGGTGACGGGGAAGGGCGACGTGATCGACCGCATCGTCGGCCTGGAGGTCGGCGCCGACGACTATGTCGCCAAGCCCTTCCATGTGCGCGAGCTTCTGGCGCGGGTGCGGACGGTGCTTCGCCGCGTCTCGCTACGCGCGTCGTCGTCCGCGTCCGACAGCCTCGGCGGCGAGGAGGAGATGGGCTATGTGGTTGCCGGCCTCAAGCTCGTCCCCTCCGCCCGGCTGCTTCTCGATGCCGAGGGCGAGCCGATCGCGCTGACGCGCGGCGAGTTCGACATCCTCGCCGCCTTGATCCGCGCCAACGGCCGCGCGCTGTCGCGCGAGGCGCTGATCGACGCGCGCGGCGACGATGCCGACGCCTTCGACAGGGCGATCGACAGCACCATCGCGAGGCTCCGCAAGAAGCTGCCGCCCGGCACCATCAGCACGGTGCGCGAGGTCGGCTACCGGATCGCCTTTCCGGTGCGACTGATCACTATGGCGACCTAGGGAGCGCCGCCTTCCCATCAGGGTTGGATGGCGATCTTCAGGACTCCGTCCCGCTGGTGGGAGAAGAGGTCGTAGGCGCTTTCGATGTCGTCGAGCGCGTAGCGGTGGGTGACGAGCGGGCGCGTGTCGATCCGGCCGGAGGCGATCACCTCCATCAGGCGGCGCATCCGCTCCTTGCCGCCGGGGCAGAGGGTGGTGCGGATCGTGTGGTCGCCGAGCCCGGCACAGAACGGGGCGAGGGGCAGCGTGAGGTCGCCGGAATAGACGCCGAGCGAAGACAGCGTGCCGCCCGGCCGCAGCACGCGGAGCGCCGCCTCGAAGGTCGGCTGCGTGCCGAGCGCCTCGATGGCGACGTCGACGCCGCGCCCGTCGGTGAGGCGCATGATCTCCTCGACCGGATCGACCGCCTTGAAGTCGACGACGTGGTCGGCACCCATCGCGCGGGCGATCTCCATGCGGGCGGGCACGGTGTCGACGCCGATGATGGTGGTGGCGCCCATCAGCCGCGCTCCGGCGGTGGCGCAGAGGCCGATGGGACCCTGGGCGAACACGGCGACGGTGTCGCCGATCTTCACCGCGCCCGACTCCGCGCCGGAGAAGCCGGTGGACATGATGTCCGGGCACATCAGCACCTGCTCGTCCTCCAGCCCGTCGGGAATCGGGGCGAGGTTCGCCATCGCATCGGGGACGAGGACATATTCGGCCTGCGCGCCGTCGATCGTGTTGCCGAAGCGCCAGCCGCCGAGCGGCTTGAAGCCGTGCTTGGTGCCGGCGCCGTCCTGCGAGTGGCAGCCGCAGAGGCAGGCATTGCTGATGCCCGACGGGGTGATCGCACCGGCGATGACGCGCTGGCCCTCCTCGAAGCCTTCCACCGCCGATCCCAGCTTCTCGATGATGCCGACGGGCTCGTGGCCGATGGTGAGACCCTTGGCGACCGGATATTCGCCCTTGAGGATGTGGACGTCGGTGCCGCAGATGGTCGTGGTGGTGATGCGGACGAGGGCGTCCAGCGGGCCGGGGTCCGGCACCTTCTTCTCGTCGAGCACGATGCGGCCGGGCTCCACGAAGATTGCGGCTTTCATCATCTGCGGCATGAACGGCGTCCCTTGCGGCGCGAGAGTGTCGTGATTGCCAGAATACAGAATACAACCTCGCGGGACGCCGCCATTGAGGGAGATCAATCCCCGGCCGACTTAGGCGGGCGCATCGAGCACGGCGCGCACGGTGCGGGCGAGCTCCTCCTTGGAATAGGGCTTGCGCAGCATCCGGTTGGCCGGGGGGCGCGATGTCCCGTCCTGCGAGATGATGTCCGGATCGGCATATCCGCTCGTGAACAGGACCCGCAGCGTCGGCATGTCATGCCGGGCGAGGCGGGCGAGTTCGAAGCCAGACATGCCGTCACGCATGACGATGTCGGTGAAGAGGAGGTCGACGTGCGGCAGACTCTTCAGGCGTTGCAAGGCTTCCGGCCCGCTGCTCGCGTCGAAGGCGCGATAGCCGAGCTCGGTGAGGCGCGCCATTGCGATGCGTCGCACGCGCGAATCGTCCTCCACGACGAGGATCGTCTCGCCCTTGCCCGCATAGGCGGCGATGTCGAACCGCTCCGACGTGGCGCGCCGGCGAACGTCCTCGGCGCATGGCAGGTAGAGCGTCACCGTGGTGCCGCGCCCGAGGATGCTCTCGATCTCGAGGTGACCGTCGGACTGCTTGGCGAAGCCGTAGACCATCGAGAGGCCGAGCCCGGTCCCCGAGCCCTGGCTCTTGGTGGAAAAGAACGGCTCGAAGGCGTGCTCGAGCACCTCTTCGCTCATTCCGGAACCGTTGTCGGCGACCTGGATCGCGGTGTATTGGCCGAGGTGCACTTCCGGATAGTTCTTCGCGTAGCTCGCATCGAGCGCCGTCTCGAAGACCGAGAAGACGAGCCGGCCGTTCCCGCCCATCGCGTCGCGCGCGTTGATCGCGAGGTTGAGGAGCGCGGTCTGAAGCTGGGCGGCGTCGACCACCGCCTTGCCCGGCTCATCGTGGATGTCGACGATGATCTCGATCCGACCGCCGAGCGTACGCCGCAGCATCGATGCGACGGTGCCGACGAGATCGGCGACGTCGACCTCCTTGGGGTCGAGCGGCTGCTTGCGGCCGAAGGCGAGCAGTTGGGACACGAGCTGACCTCCGAGCTGGGCCGCCTCGCGCGCTTCCTTCAACGCCACCGGGTCGGGGCGGTCCGGCCGCGCCTCGATGAGCTCGAGGTTGCCCGAGATCACCAGGAGGAGGTTGTTGAAGTCGTGCGCGATGCCCCCGGTGAGCTGGCCGATGGCCTCCATCTTCTGTGACTGCCGCAGTTCCTCCTCGATCCGCTGTCGCGCCGAGAGGTCCCGGATGAAGCCGATGAAGACGTGGTGGGTCGCGAGCTTCACCTCGCCGACGGAGAGCTCGATCGGGATCCTGCGGCCGCTCTTGGTCTCGCCTTCGACGATGAGGCCGATGCCGATGATGCGGCGCTCGCCCGTGCGCAGATAGCGTTCCAGATGTCCGCCGTGCGCCTCGCTGTCGCCGGTCGGCATCAGCAGGGAGACGTTGCGGCCGATCACCTCGGCGGCGCTATAGCCGAAGAGCTCTTCGGCCGAGCGGCTGAAGGACTGGATGATACCCTCTTGGTTGATGACGATGAGGCCGTCGGGGGCGGTGTCGAGGATCGCCTTGAGGAGGGCGGCTTGGTGGCGGCCGGCGATCGCGGATCGGTCGGCGAGAGAGCGGGCGATCTGGTGCCGGATCGCGAGCGCCGCGGTGCCCCAGAGGACGGCGAGGGCGGCGCCGCGATAGACGAGCGTTTCGATCGGCCCCGCCGGGGTGGCGATGGGCGACATGGCGTAGCCGATCGCCGAGCAGGCGCTGCTGGCGATCGCCAGGATGATCGTCGCTCGCGGAGATGGTAGCCAGAACGCCATCAGCACCGGGACGACGTAGAGGACGGCGGTCGCATACTGTGCGGGCATTGAGAGATCGACGGCGAGTACCAGCGCATTGGCGATCAGCCCGAGCGCGATGATCAGCACCGATCGCGGCAGCGGGTCGGCATAGTCGACGAGTCGCTGCGACCGATCGAAGAGGTGCGTACGTGCGCTGTGATGATCGCTCTGCGCATTGGCCTTGATGTTCTTCATGAGCTGCCACGATCTGCCAAACCGGTGGCGGATAGGGACGATCCACGCCAAGGTTCGCGGCCGAGCGTTGGCCGCATGGCAGGACCCGGGATCAGGGAACCCTCACCGTACGATCGGCGATGGGTCGCGCTTTGCCGGCCCGGCGTGGGACGGGCGGACCGCCGGCGAGGCGGGGAGCGTCGTCCCCGTGCCGAATGGATCAGGCAGAGCCTTCGATGGAGATCTTCTTCGCCTCCGGCTTCGGCGTCTCCGCCGGCTTCGGGACGGTGATGGTGAGGATCCCCTTCGCCATCGTCGCCTTCACGGCGTCCGAATCGACCCCCTCGGGGAGTTCGATCATCCGTGTGAAGGTCCCATAGGCGCGCTCGGAGAGGAAGCAGTTATCGTCCTGCTTCTCCTCCCGCTCGGTCTTCTTCTCGCCCTTGATGGTGAGGACGTTCTCGTTGACCTCGATCTCGACGTCCTTGTCCTCGAGGCCCGGGAGCTCGGCGGTCATCTCGATCCGACCGTCCTTCTCCACGATGTCCATGAGCGGGACCGCGACTTTCGGCCAGTCGAACGAGACGCCGGGCGAGCCCCGATGGAAGTCGGAGAAGACCCGCTCGACCTCGCGCTGCAGGGACACGAATGGATTGGCGTCGGTGGGAGACGCTTCGGCGTGTTTTCTGAGGAATGGCAAGTTCATGGTCTCATGCCCTTCGCGACGGGCGCACCCCTTTGGTGCAGCCGACGAAGAGCATTACGCGAATGGTGCGTGCACCATTTGCGCATCGTCAAACCGCGCGCCGCCGATCGCGACCGAACGCCGCCCCGGCGATCGTCGCGTCTCGGCGGTCGGGGCGGCAGTTGGGGCGGCGGCCGGTGGGGTCAGTCGAGCTCGGCGGTGCGCTCGCGCCATTCCTCGAGCGACATGCGCGGCATCGAGAAGCGCTCGTTCTGGTGGGAGTAGAGGCTCGCGAACAGGCGGCCGAGGGGCTTGTAACGCTCGATGTCGATGTTGAAGGTCTCGCTGTCGACGAGCCCCTCGCGCACGTGGACGCACACCACCTCGCCCAGAACGATGTTGCGGCGAGGCGAGAATTGCAGCGTCTGCACCTCGCGGCACTCGAGCGCGATGGGGCTCTCCACGATACGGCCCGGCTTGATCATGCTCGACGGGGCGACGCTGAGCTTCGCCGCTTCGATCTCGCTCTCCTCGGCGGGCAGGTCCACCGCGCAGATGTTCATCTGTTCGGCGAGCGCGTCGTCCACGAGGTTGACGACGAACTCGCCGTCGCGGGCGATGTTGACGGCCGTGTCCTTGTGCTCGCCGGCGGCGTTCACCTGCAGCCCGAGCGCCACGATCGCCGGATCCTCCGACAACACGTTGAAGAAGGAGTAGGGGGCGGCGTTGTGGTGGCCGGCTTCCGACAGCGTCACGACGAGCGCGATCGGGCGCGGCACGACGGCGCTCGACAGGAGCTTGTAGCGCTGGCGCGGGGTGAGGTCGGCGAGATCGAAGCGGGTCGTCGCGTCGGCGGGGGTATCGATCATCGCGGGGTCAGGCATAAAGGCTCGTGGGGGTGTCGACGAGGATCGCCTTCAGTGTCGCGTCGTCGCCCTCGCACCAGCCGGCGAGAACGTCGAGAAGGTCGGCGTCGTCGGGCATGATCCCGGCGTGATTGGGGTGCGGCCAGTCGGTGCCCCAGACGAGGCGGGTCGGCGCGGCGGCGATGATCTTCGCGGCCATCGGCGTCACGTCGGGATAGTCCGGCGCGGCGTTGGAGATACGATAGGCACCGGAGATCTTGGCGTAGGCCTCGCCCGCCGCCAGCATGTCGCACAACAGCGAGAAGCCGGGATCGTCGGCGCCGCGCGCGGCCTGAGTGCGGCCGAAATGGTCGATCACGAAGGGGACCGGGAGCGCCGCGAGATCGGCCCTCAGCTCACCGAGGAGCGCCGAATCGACCCAGAGCTGAGCGTGCCAGCCCATCTCCTTCACCCGCTCGGCGAGCGGCATGAGGTTCTCGTAGCCGACGCCGCCGCTGAAGTGGGCGCCCCCCGTCTTCTGCATCAGGTTGATGCGGAAGCCGCGCACCCCGACCTCGTGCATCTGTCGCAGCGCGGCGTCGGAGATCGAGGCGTCGATCACGGCGATGCCGCGCAGCCATCCGGCGGCAATGTCCGAACCATTCGCCTCCTGCAACGCTTCGAGGAGAAGACGATTGTCCGTACCGTAGACGGTGGAGGTGACGAACACGCCCTTGGCGAGACCGAGCCGGTCGAGGAGGGCGCGGTAGTCGGCGAGGGTCGCCTCGGGAGCCATGTGCGTCGCCGTGGCGGCCGGCAGATAGCGATCGAGCGCGCCGAACAGGTGGCAGTGAGAATCCCAGCCCCCCGTCGGAATCGTGGCGCGTGGACGCTTGGAGCTCGTGAGGGGCGGGGCGCAGAGCGGCTTGCCGTGAACGAGGGTGGGGGAGGACGCCGAGGCGGCGCTGGAGGGGTCCATGTGTGGGGCGACCCTGATTTTTGATTGAAGTTATCTGGTTCGAATGTATACAGTCGCATCCTGTGGCGCGCAAGATCGCCGCGCGCCACCAGAACACGCCGCCTAGACCAAGTGGAGGAAACCATGGCGCTCACGACCAAAGCCCTCAAACGGCTGACGACAGCGGTCGGTATCGTTCTCGTCTCGACCGCACCGTTCGCCGCTTCGGCGCAGGAGCGGATCACCATCGGCACCGGCTCCACCGGTGGCGTCTACTACCCGCTCGGTGGTGGCATGGCCGAGATTTTTTCTAAGAACATCGACGGAGTGTCGGCCTCGGCCGAGGTGACGGGCGCGTCGATCGAGAACTCCCGCCGCGTCGGCTCGGGCGAGATGACGCTCGGCATCGGCAACGCCAACACCGTCTATTTCGCCAAGAACGGCGAGAAGCCCTTCCGTAAGGCCTGGCCGCTCGAAGCCGTGGCCGCGCTCTATCCGAGCACGATCCAGATCATCGTGCGCGCCGACTCCGGGATCGACAGCGTCGCCGACCTCGAAGGCAAGCGCGTCGCGGTGGGCCCTCCGGGCGGCTCCACCCGCGTCATGGCCGACGCCGTCTTCGACGGGGCGGGGATCGACGTGCAGCGCGAGTATCTCGACTTCACCGAGGCGACCGAGGCGCTGAAGGACCGCAATCTCGACGCGTCCGTGGTGCTCGCCGGCTTCCCGACGCCGACCGTGATCGACCTCGCCACCACCGCCGACATCAAGGTGCTGTCGCTCGACGAAAAGAACATCGAGCAGACCCACGAGAAGTATCCCTACTACATCGAGGGCGTCATCCCCGCTGGTACCTATGACGGCCAGGATACCGACGTTCACACGATGAACATCTGGAACATTCTCTTCGTCAACGAAGCGACCGACGACGAGCTCGTCTACAAGATGACGAAGGCCATCTTCGATCACATCGACGAGCTGCGGGCGATCCACCCGGCGGCCAACCAGATCACGCCGGAGACGGCGGTCGATACGCCGATCGACCTCGCGCCGGGCGCCGAGCGCTACTATGGCGAGATCGGCGCGCTGCACTGACGCGCTCGATCGCGACGTACCGAGCGGCGGGCCGTTGCCCCGCCGCTCCCGTTCTTTCTGTCACAAAGTGTCAATGAAGTGATGAACGACAGCACCTCGCCTGCTGCGGGGGAGGCCGGCAGCGGCCACCCGCCCATCGAAGATCCCGATTCCGTTTCGGAAAAGCAGATGGGTGGGCGCGGGCCCCTCATCCTGCGCATCATTGTGGGTGTCGGGGTGGTCGCGTTCGCGTTGTTCCACCTCTACACCGCCTACTACGGCCCCTACACCGCGCTGCAGCAGCGCGTCGTCCACGTCTCCGGAATCTGCGCGATCCTGTTCATCGCGGCCGCCGGGGCGAGCGGACTGTGGCGCCGCGCCAGCCTGATTGTCCTCGCCGTTCTGGTGGCGTTGCCGGCCCTCTATATCTGCCTCAACTACCAGGAGATCATCGAGACGGCGGGCATCGTCACCGAGCGTCAGATGTGGCTCGGCGTGATCCTGATCGCCGCGATCTTGGTGGCGACACGCCTCGTCATCGGCTGGCCGCTCGTCATCATCGCCCTCGTCGCGCTCGCCTATGCGGCGTTCGGCAACTACCTCCCGCCCCCGATCGGTCACTCCGGCTACTCGGTGGAGCGCATCGTCTCGCACCTCTTCCTGACGACGGAAGGCGTGCTCGGCACCCCGGTCGGCGCCTCGGCGACCTATATCGCGATCTTCGTGCTCTTCGGGGCGCTGCTCCAGACGACGGGGATGGGCGACATCTTCATCGGCTTCGGCCACGCCCTCACCGGGCGGAAGGCCGGCGGCCCGGCCTACGTGGCGGTGATCTCGTCGGCGCTCTTCGGCTCCATCAATGGCAGCGCCGTCGCCAACGTGGCGAGCACCGGCACCTTCACCATCCCGCTGATGATCCGCACCGGCTACAAGCCGCAGACCGCGGCGGCGATCGAGGCGGCGGCCTCCTCCGGCGGGCAGATCATGCCGCCGATCATGGGGGCGGCCGCCTTCCTCATGGTCTCGTTCACGGGCATTCCCTATGTCGAGATCATCGGCCACGCGCTGTTTCCGGCGCTGCTTTATTTCGGGGCGGTGTTCGCGGCGGTTCAGCTCCACGCGGCGAAGAACCACGTGCGCCCGATCTCCGCGGAAGACGTGCCGGACTTCAAGCACCTCCTGATCACCCGCGGCTACATGCTCCTGCCGGTGCCGATCCTGCTCTACTTCCTGCTCGACGGCTACACGCCCTATCGGGCGGGCTTCTATGCGATCGTCGCCGCGCTCTTCCTGTCGATGTTCTCCAAGGAGTCGCGGCCGACGCCCAAGCGCCTCCTCGCCACCTGCCGCGCCACCGTCATGGGGCTCCTGCCGGTGGCGACGGCGTGCGCCTGCGCCGGCATCGTCATCGGCATGCTCACGCTGACGGGGCTCGGGTTGAAGCTCTCCGGCCTCATCGTCGATGCCAGCGGTGGCTCGCTCTTCATCGCGCTGTGCCTGACGGCGGTGACCTCGATCGTCCTCGGCATGGGCCTGCCGACGGTCGGCGTCTACCTGCTCCTCGCCGTGCTCGTCGCGCCGGCGCTGACGCAGATGGGCGTGCCCCTCATCGCCGCGCACCTCTTCATCTTCTACTACGGGCTCGTCTCGGCGATCACGCCGCCGGTGGCGCTCGCCGCCTACGCCGCGGCGGCGATCGCCAAGTCTCGACCATTGGAGACGTCGGTGGAGGCCTTCCTGATGGGCCTCGCCAAGGTCATCGTGCCGTTCATCTTCGTCTACGGCCCGCAGATCCTGTTGATCGGCGAGCCGGTGGACATCGTGATCGCGATCGTCTCCAGCTTCGTCGGCGTCTACGCGCTGTCGATCGCGACGACGGGGTGGTGGCGCGGGCCGCTCTCCATCTGGCGCCGCGTGATCGTCTGCGCCGGCTCGGTGGCGATGATGATGCCCGGTGTCCTGACCGACCTCATCGCGATCCCGGTGATCGTCCTGCCGCTCGTCCTCCTGCGCGAGGCGGTGCGCGAGCCGGCCTGATCTCAGACACCGCCAGCGCCCGAGCCTCTCGCGAGCTCCTCCGCATCGAGGCTCCGGCGCAGGTCCCCGCCGGCGGTGTCGCTGGTGCCCGATCTCCGGCCCTAGACCGGGGCGGAGATCGGGCACCACGATGCCGCCTCAGGCGGCGACGAAGCCCGAGGATTGCTGCGACCACAGCCGGGCATAGAGGCCGCCGGAGGCGAGAAGGCTCTGGTGGTTGCCTTCCTCCACGATCCTCCCGTTCTCCATGATCACGAGGCGGTCCATCGCGGCGATGGTCGACAGGCGGTGGGCGATGGCGATCACCGTCTTGCCGGCCATCAGGTTGAAGAGCTGCTCCTGGATCGCCGCCTCGACTTCCGAATCGAGCGCCGAGGTCGCCTCGTCTAGGACGAGGATCGGCGCGTCCTTCAGGAGGACGCGGGCGATCGCGATGCGCTGGCGCTGGCCGCCGGAGAGCTTCACGCCGCGCTCGCCGACGTGGGCCTCGTAGCCGCGCCGTCCGCGCCCATCGACGAGACCCTCGATGAAGCTATGCGCCTGCGCCCGCTCGGCGGCGGCGGCGACCTCCGCCAACGTCGCCTCCGGGCGGCCGTAGCGGATGTTGTCGAGCACCGAGCGGTGGAGCAGGGAGGTGTCCTGCGTCACGAGGCCGATCCTCTCGCGCAGGCTCTCCTGGCGGACGGTGGCGATGTCCGTGCCGTCGATCAGGATGCGCCCGCTTTCCACGTCGTGGAGGCGCAGGAGCAGCTGGACGAGGGTCGACTTGCCGGCGCCGGAGCGGCCGACGAGGCCCACCCGCTCGCCGGGGGCGATGGCGAGCGACAGGTCGTCGATCACCGCGCCGCCCTCGTCCTTCGCCCGGCCGTAGTGGAACGACACGCGCTCGAAGGAGATCGCCCCGCGCGGCACGGCGAGGGCCAGCGCGCGCGGCGCGTCGACCACCTCGCGCGGCACCGCGATGGTGTCGATCCCGTCCCGGACGATGCCGATATTTTCGGCGATGCTCGTGGTGATGAACATGATCCAGAACGACATCTGATTGATGCGCAGCGCCAGGGTGAGGCTCGTCGCGACGGTGCCCACCGTCACCTCGCCGACGCTCCAGAGCGAGATGGCGAGCCAGCCGAGGCCGAGCACCATCAGCATGTTCCAGACGCCGATGAGGAGATCGAGCTGGGAGATCGCGCGCATCAGCGGCCACGTCTCGTGCTGCTGCCGCTCGATGCCGTCGCGCGCGAAGGTGTCTTCGCGCGCGGCGTGGCCGAACAGCTTCACCGTGAGGATGTTGGAGTAGCTGTCGACGACGCGGCCCATCAGACTCGAATAGCTCTCCGAGGTGCGCGCCGAGCTCTCCTTGATGCGCGGGACGAACAGGACGAGCAGCGTCAGATAGCCGGCGAGCCAGACGAGCAGCGGCACGGTGAGGCGCAGATCGGAATCGGCGAGGACGACGAGCGTCGTGCCGACGAAGATCAGGGCTTGCCAGATGGCCTCGATCAGCTCGCGCACCGAGCGGCGCACGGCGAGCGCCGTCTGCATCACCTTGTTGGCGATGCGGCCGGCGAAGTCGCTCTGAAAGTAGCCGACGCTCTGGCGCAGCACGTAGCGGTGCGTCTGCCAGCGGATGAGGTTGGTGAAGTTCGGCACCAGCGCCTGGTTGAGGATGCCGATCTCGACGAACGCGAGCAGCGGATCGACGACGAGAAGCAGCACCGCGATGGTGGCGATGAGCAATGCGTTGTCGGCGAAGAAGGTCGCCGGCGTCTCCGCCGCGCCGATCCGGTCGACGACGACGCCGACGAACACGAACGTCATCGCGTTGATCACGGCGAGCAGGCCGGTGGCGACGAGCGCGATCGCGATCGGACGGCGGGCCTGCCCGACATAGTGCGCATAGAACGCGAGAAGTCCCGTCGGCGGCTGGTCGAGCCGCGCCGAGGCGAAGGGGTCGATGATTTTTTCGAAGCGCCGAAACACGGCTTCACTCCACGATGGCCATAGCATGTCTTGAAAGACGCCGGCGCCGTGGAGAGAAGCCTCTGGCCGCGAGGGCCTAGAGGGTCAGATCCATCCGGTCACCGACGATGGCGTCCCACGGACGCATCAGTCGGGTGAAGTTCATGAAACGACCTTTCATGGAGTTGGAGGTTGGTCGGCGCGCCAGTCCATACCAGACACGGCGGCCTCGGTCGACCATGTTTTGCAGGTCGAGCAGGCCGCGGCCGACGGCGACGTCGTGCCACCGGCCGCGGCGCGTGAGCCGAGCGGAAAGAGTGCGCCTACGGGCGGTCTCAGTACTTTGAAACTATATTGATTAATCGATGAATTAATACATGGTTCGCACTCTATTGTCCGGACTTCATGACAAAGCAGTGCGAAAACTGACTGCGGCGGGCGAGTTGCTTATTCTCGATGCAATCGTCGCCGAGAGTTTGCGCTTGTTCATTGGCGCGGGACGCCGTTAGCATTGGGATGGTCAGGCTAACCATAGGACCATTGAGGCGGACCGGGACGGCCATGCGGGCGTCACGGTGCCGAGCCTTGGTCGAGACCGCTGAAAAACGGACGAACCAAAGGGAAAGAGCCCATGTCGAACCGCCATCTGCCCAAGCCGCGCAGCCAGCGCGCGCTCGCGACGGCCACCACAGGCCTCGTCGCGCTCAGCCTCGCGGTCGGGTCCGCCGCCGCCCAGGACACAGTGAAGATCGGTGCCCCCCTCGCGCTCACGGGTGGGCTCGCCGACGAGGGCAAGAAGCAAGCCCTCGTCTACGACATGTGGGAGAAGAAGGTGAACGATGCCGGCGGCATCGAAATCGGTGGCAAGATGTATCCGGTGGAGATCATCGAATACGACTACCAGACCGACGGCCCCCGGGCCGGTCAGCTCGCCGAGCGCCTCATCACCGAGGACGAGGTCAACGTGCTGATGGCCCCGTTCGGCTCCGGCCACACCAAGATCGCCGCCACCGTGGGCCAGCGCTACCGCATCCCCACGCTCGCCTGCGTCGCCTCCTCCGAGTCGGTCTACTCGCAGGGCAACCCCTACCTCTTCGGTACCCTCTCGCCCAACGCCAACATGACGGCGGCGATGGTCGAGTACCTCAAGGAGAACGTCGACGGCCTGTCGAAGGTCGCCGTCTACGGCCGTGACGACGTGTTTCCGAAGTCGATGGCGGCGGCCACCGCCGCGGCCGCCGAGGCGGGCGGCCTCGAGGTCGTCTACAACGAGCTCTATCCCGTCGGCACCATGGATCACGCCGCGGCGATCTCCTCCATCGTCGCCGCCGAGCCCGATTGGGTCTACGCCACCGGTTACACCCAGGACCTCATCCTGATCCGCCGCCAGCTCGCCGACCTCGGCGTCAAGGCGCCGGTGATCACCATGGTGACGGGCCCGGCCTACGTGGAGTTCACCGAGGGTCTCGGCGAGCTCGCCAACGGGGTGACCAGCCAGACCTGGTGGCACCACTCCGTCGCCTACGAGGGGGAGGGCGCCTGGAAGACCACCAAGGCGTTCTACGACGACTTCCTCGCAGCCTCGGGCGGCGAGGATCCGGACTACGTGCACGGCTCCTGCGCCGGCGCGCTGGTGGTGCTCGAGGACGCGCTGAAGCGGGCCGGCTCGCTCGACGGGGAGGCGATCCGCCAGGCGCTCGCCGACACCGACATCACCACGTTCTACGGTCCGATCAACTTCGGTGAGAATGGCATGAACCAGGCGCGCGAGCTGCCCATCATCCAGGTGCAGGACGAGGCGATCGAGGTGCTCTACCCCGCGTCCATCGCGACCGCGGAGCTGGAGCTTCTGTCCGAATAGGGGACGCGCGACCCGGCGCCCGTCGGGTCGCCTCGCCCAGAGCGATGCAGCGCTCCGGCTCGCCCGGAGCGCTGCCCCATTGCCGAACCCTTCCGGCCTCGCCCGGCAAACATGAAGGACCCCGCGTGGACTTTGCCCAGATCCTGGCGAACGGCGTGGTGCTCGGCGCGCTCTACGCGTGCCTTGCCGTCGGCTTCTCCCTCGTGTGGGGCGTGCTCAACGTCATCAACATGCTGCACGGCTCGTTCATCATCCTCGGCGGCTATCTGACCTACTTCGCCTGGCAGATGTTCGGCATCCATCCGCTGATCATGCTGCCGATCGTCGCCGCCTTCCTGTTCGTCGTCGGCTATGCGCTGCAGGCGATCTTCATCAACAAGGTGGTCACGGCCCCGGTGCTCGTCACGCTGACGCTCACCTTCGGCCTCGACATGATCCTCTACAACCTGATGACGGTCTATTTCTCGGCGACGCCGCGGCAGGTGACGCTGGGGCTCGGTTCGATCCAGCTCTTCGGCGTCTACCTGCCGGTGGTGCGCCTCCTCGGCATGGCGCTGGCGCTCCTCCTCACCGGGCTGCTCTACGTCACCTTGCGCGGCTCGCGCATCGGGCGCGCCATCGTGGCGGTGCGCATGGACCGGTCGGCGGCGGCGCTGATGGGCATCCGCGTCAACCGCATCTACGCCATCACCTTCGGCATCGGCGCGCTGATGGCGGGGGCCGCCGGCGCGCTCTTCGCCATGGTGTTCCCGATCACCACCAACCTCTCCGGCGTCTTCCTCGGCAAGGCGTTCGTCGTGTGCGTCATCGGCGGGCTCGGCTCGGTGCCGGGGGCGCTGGTGGGGGGCCTCGCGCTCGGCATCATCGAGAGCTTCTCCGGCGTCCTCCTCGGGCCGCAGCACGCACTCACCGTGGGCTTCCTCGTCATGCTGCTCCTCCTCATCGTGCGGCCCACCGGCCTCGTCGGCGTGAAGGGGTACGAGTGATGCGCGCCGCCAAGGTCCTGCTCTTCGTCGCCTGGATCGCCGTCCTCGCCGCGACGCCCTTCTTCGCCGACAACAACATCGTGCGCACGGCGATCATGCTCGCCATGTACTCGGTGCTCGCCTACTCGTGGAACTTCATCGGCGGCTTCACCGGCTACCCGTCCTTCGCCACCGCCGCCTTCTTCGGCCTCGGCTGCTACGCGGGGGCGATCGTCGAGCACGCGGGGGTGCCGATGGCGCTCGCCTGGATCGCGGCCACGGTCTTCGTCGCGCTGTTCGCCGCGGTGCTCGGCGCCATCGTGCTGCGCCTGCGCGGCCACTACTTCGCCATCGGCTCCATCGCCATCGTCGAAGTGTGCCGGCTCGTCGTCTCGTCGTGGTCGAGCCTCACCGGCGGCGGCAACGGGCTCAACGTGCCGCTCCTCATGTGGCACCCCAACACGGTGGCGATGTTCTTCCTCTACGTGATGCTCGGCCTGCTCGCGATCGTCTTCGCCATCACGGTGTTCGTCGACAACCACCGGCTCGGCTTCGGCCTCAAGTGCATCCGCCAGAACGAGGATGCGGCCGACATGGTGGGGGTCAACACCACGCGCTACAAGGTGATCGCCTTCGTCCTCTCCGCCTTCCTGTGCGGCACGGCGGGGGCGGTCTACGCCTCGTGGGTGGGCTACATCGACCCGACGGATTCCTTCCAAATCCTCCTCACGGTGAAGGTGCCGGTGATGACCCTTCTGGGCGGGGCGGGAACGGTGCTGGGTCCGGCCATCGGCACCGCCGCCTTCGTGGTGCTGGAGGAGTTTTTCTGGGCGAACTTCCTGTCCTGGAACCGGGCGATCCTCGGCCTCATCATCGTGTTCCTGATCTTCTTCCTGCCGGGGGGGCTCCTCAACACCTCCTTCCGCCGCGTGGTGCGCCGCCTCAGGGGCCGGGAGAGCGCGGGGGCGTCGGCATGAGCGACTATCTGCGCCTCGAGAACGTCTCCAAGACGTTCGGCGGCATCCGCGCCGTCAACGACGTCAGCTTTGCTTTGAAGCAGGGCGAGATCGTCGGCCTCATCGGCCCCAACGGGGCGGGCAAGACCACCCTCGTCAACGTCATCACCGGCGTGCACCCGGCCTCCTTGGGGCGGGTGATCTTCCAGGGCGAGGAGGTGACGCGGCAAAAGCCCTTCCAGGCCGCCCGCCGCGGTCTCGCCCGCACCTTCCAGATCGTCCAGCCCTTCCCGGAAATGACCGTTCTCGACAACGTCGCCGCCGGCGCCCTCTTCGGCGGCTCGCCGGAAGGGCTCGCCGAGGCGCGCGAGCACGCCCACAGGCACCTCGCTTTCGTGGGTCTCGACCCGATCGCCGACCAGCCCGCCGCCTCCCTCACTCTGCCCAACCGCAAGCGGCTCGAATTGGCGAAGTCGCTCGCCATGAACCCCAAGGTGCTGATGCTCGACGAGGTCAACGCCGGCCTCAACACCGGCGAGATCGACACCGCGCTCGACCTCATCCGCCGCATCTCCGAGCGCGGCATCACCATCCTCCTCATCGAGCATCTGATGAAGGTCGTGATGAGCGTCTCCCAGCGCCTTCTGGTGCTCCACCACGGAGCGCTGATCGCCGAGGGTGAGCCGCAGAAGGTGGTGAACGACCAGCACGTGGTGGAAGCCTATCTCGGCGAGAAATTCGCCAAGCGGTTGAAGGAGATGGGCCATGCCTGAGCTGTTGAGGATCGCCGGCCTCACCGCCGGCTATGGCGACGTCCAGGTGCTCTGGGGCATCGACCTCGACGTGCGGGAAGGGGAGATCGTCGCGATCGTCGGCTCCAACGGCGCCGGCAAGACGACGCTCCTGCGCACGATCTCCGGTCTCGTCGGCGCGCGCGCCGGCTCCATCCTCTTCGAAGGCCGCGAGATCTCGAAGGCCGGCCCCGACGAGGTCCTCGCCGCGGGCATCGCCCACGTCCCCGAGGGACGGCGCCTCTTCAAGGGATTGTCGGTCAAGGATAATCTCCTCCTCGGCGCCTATCTGCGGCGCGACAAGGCCGAGATCCAGAACGATCTCGACTACGTGTTCGACCTCTTCCCCCGCCTCAAGGAGCGCCACAGCCAGGACGCCACCACCATGTCGGGCGGCGAGCAGCAGATGTGCGCCATCGCGCGGGGCATCATGTCCCGTCCGCGCCTCCTGATGATCGACGAGCTGTCGCTCGGCCTCGCGCCGGCGCTCATCGAGCGCCTGTCGGAGGGCCTCAAGGCGATCAACGGCAACGGCCTCACGATCCTGCTCGTGGAGCAGGACGTGATGACCGCCTTCGAGCTTGCGAGCCGCGCCTTCGTGGTGGAGACCGGCCGCATCGCCAAGGCCGGCGAGACGGTGGTCCTCGCCGACGACCCCGCCATCCGGCAAGCCTATCTCGGCGTTTAATTGAATGGGAAACAGCGGAAACCATTGCCTTAACCGGAAAATTGAATCTACTAATGGAACCACTCGACGACCTCGTCCTCATCACGAGGCGTGCGGGCTCTCGGAATAAGGAGAAGCGTGTGGTCAATCCGTTCGACCTGCCGAACGATGTTGTCGACGAGGCGGTGTACCGGCGCGCGGTGGACCATCTGAGGACCCACGGCGTCGTGCTGCCCCGCTTCGCTGAGCTCGTCTCCCCCGTCGCGGTGGACCCGTCCGTCGATCCGGACGCGGCGGATCCGAGAAATCTCTTCCGCGTGCACTGGTACAACGATCCGGCGACGGTCGCCGGCCGCATGGTGCCGGCGCACGTGGAGCTGCCCAAGGCGCTGACCGGCGTCGACGCCCGCATCCTCGTGATGCTCGGCGAGAACTTCCCGATCATCCACGCCCACAAGGTGCTCGCGGCCTACGCCTGCCTCGCGCCGCGCCTCGCCTCCGGCGCCTTCGATCCGGCGCACCAGCGCGCCGTGTGGCCCTCCACCGGCAACTACTGCCGCGGCGGCGTCGCGATCTCTCGCATCCTCGGCTGCCGCGGCATCGCGGTGCTGCCCGAGGGGATGAGCGCGGAACGCTTCCGGTGGCTCGAAGAGTGGGTCACCGACCCCGCCGACATCATCCGCACCTACGGCTCGGAATCGAACGTCAAGGAGATCTACGACGCGTGCGCGGAGCTGGAGCGCCAGCCCGACACGATGATCTTCAACCAGTTCTCCGAGTTCCCCAACTATCTCGGTCACTACGAGGTGACGGGTCAGGCCGCCGGTGCCCTCTTCGAGGCGTATCGCGAGGAGAACGCCGACCTCAAGCTCGCGGCCTTCGTGGCGGCGACGGGCTCGGCCGGGACGCTCGCCGCCGGCGACCGCCTCAAGGAGGACTACGACGCCAAGATCGCCGTGATGGAGCCGATCGAGTGCCCGACGCTGCTCTACAACGGCTTCGGCGAGCACAACATCCAGGGCATCGGCGACAAGCACGTGCCGCTGATCCACAACGTCACCAACACCGACATCGCCGTGGGTGTGTCGGACGAGGGGACGGACGACCTCTATCTGCTGTTCAACTCCGGCGCCGGCCGCCAATATCTCGCCGAGCGGCGCAAGGTGGACCAGGCGACCATCAAGGGGATCGCCGGTTTCGGCCTTTCCGGCATCGGCAACATGCTCGCCGCCATCAAGGTCGCGAAGCGCCTGAAGCTCGGCCCGGACGACGTGATCGTGACCGTCGCCACCGACTCCGCCGCCCTCTACGAGAGCGAGCGTGACGACCGCCTCAAGACGCGCTTCGGCGGCTCGTTCGACATGGTGGACGCCGGCGAGGCATTCGGCCGCCACATCCTCGGCGGCGATTCCGACCATCTCGTCGAAATGATGACGCGCGATCGCGATCGGATGTTCAATCTCGGCTACTACACGTGGGTGGAGCAGCAGGGGATCTCGGTGGAGGACTTCGAGCGCCGCCGCCCGCAGTCCTTCTGGAGGGGGCTGCGCGAGAAGCTTCCCGGCTTCGACGCGCTCATCGACAAGATCAACCACGACACCGGCCTCAAGCGGGCCGCCTGACGACGAGGAAGGAGAGAGCGTGGCCGTCACGCCCTACGAGACCATTCGCGAACGCACCCGCGCGCGCGACCGCTCGCTCACCGAAAAGGTCATGTCGTTCGAGGAGGCGGCGGCCTTGGTGAAGGACGGCGATCACGTCGCGCTCGGGGGCTGCACCCTGTCGCGCACGCCGATCGCCGCGATCTGGGCGCTGATCCGGGCTGGCCGCAAGGACCTCGTCCTGTCGCGCTCCATCACCTCCAACGAAGGCGATCTCGCCTACGTCTCGGGCCTTTCCTCGCACATCATGACGTCGTGGTTCGCGCAGGGGATCGTCTGGGGTCTCTCCAAGGTGATGCGCGCCTACACCGAATCGGGCCGCGCCGAGTTCGAGGAATGGAGCCACATGGCGATGGGCCTGCGCTACCGCGCCGGCGCCATGGGCGTGCCCTTCATGCCGGCCCGCTCGATGATGGGCTCGAACGTGCTCGACCGCGTCGCCGGCACCAAGGAGATGGACTGCCCCTTCACCGGCGAGCGTCTCCTCCTGTTGCCAGCGCTCAATCCGGACGTCGCCCTCATCCACGTGCAGCGCTGCGACGCCTACGGCAACGCGCAGATCGATGGTCTCCAGTTCATGGACATCGACATCGCGATGGCGGCGAACCGGGTGATCATCACCACCGAGCGGATCGTCTCCAACGACCAGATCCGCCGCGCGCCCGATCAGACCAAGATCCCCTTCTTCACCGTCGACGCGGTGGTGGAGGCACCCTACGGCAGCGCTCCGCACGAGTGCTACGGCGTCTACGAGCCGTTCTTCAACGAGCTCGACGCCTACGCCAAGATCACCGCCACCGAGGGTGAGGAGGGGGTGAGGAAATATCTCGACCGCTGTTTCTACGAGCCCGAGGACTGGGCCGGCTACCTGTCGCATATCGGGGTGGCCGACATTCTTGACGCCGCCAAGCGCGGCAGGAGGGTTTATGACGACTGACCTCGCGACCCCGCCCGCCGACACCAAGCCCTACACGAAGTCGCAGCTCCTCACGATTTCCGCCTCCCGCGTGCTGGAGGACGGGCAGATCGTGTTCGCCGGCATCGGCATCACGCTGCTCGCGGCGACGCTCGCCCAGCGCACCCATGCGCCCGGCCTCACCATCCTCTTCGAGGGCGGCGTCATCGGCCCCTTCATCCAGCCCGGCGAGCTGCCGCCCTCGACCAACGAGCAGCGCTGCACCCGGCGCGCCAACATGCTGGTGCCGATCACCGACGTGCTCCTTCTCCTGCAGCGCGGCTATGTCGACATCGGCTTCATGGGCGGCGCCCAGATCGACCGCTACGGCAACCTCAACTCCTCCTATATCGGCGATCCCGACATGCCGAAGACGCGGCTGCCGGGCACCGGCGGCGGCAACGACATCGCGAGCCTCGCCGAGATCATCGTCGCCACCAAGCACGAGAAGCGCCGCTTCGTGGAGAAGGTCGACTTCGTCACGAGCCCCGGCTTCATCGACGGCGGCGACAGCCGCGCCCGCTGCGGCCTGCCCTATGGCGGGGTGAAGAAGGTGGTGACCGACCTCGCCCTCCTCGGCTTCGATCCCGACACCAAGCTGATGCGCATCGACGCGCTGCAGCCGGGCGTGACGGCGGAGGAGGTGCAGGACAACACCGGCTTCGATCTCGTCATTCCCGACGATGTGCCGATCGCCGAGGCGCCGACCGCCACCGAGCTCGCGATCCTCGAGAACCTCGATCCCGAGCGCCTTTACACGCACTGAACCGAGCCGGCCGGGCGGCGAGCCCACCGGCGCCACCACTGTCGACAGGAAGGACGACCAAGCCATGGTCGAGAACACCCGCTTCGGCGTTGCCATGCGCAACTTCACCCGCGCGCCCGAGGAGCCCAACGCGCAGGAGATCATCGACTACGGCGTTCACATGGAGGAGCTGGGGTTCGATTCGGTGTGGGTGTGGGATCACATCCTGCTCGGCACGGATCCCTACTTCCCGATCCTCGATTCGCTGTCACTGATCACCGCGGTGGCGGCGCGCACCAAGAAGATCAAGGTCGGCACCGGCATTCTGGTGATGCCGCTGCGCAACCCGGTGCTGCTCGCCAAGCAGCTCTCCTCCATCGACCAGATCTCGGGCGGCCGCCTGATGCTCGGCACCGCCGCCGGCTGGTACAAGCGCGAGTTCGACGCCGTCGGCGTGCCCTTCCACCGCCGCGGCAAGATCATGGACCGCAACCTCGACATCCTCACCGAGCTGTGGACCAAGGACCAGGTGACGGGCGAGTGGGACGAGCATGTGCTGCGCCGGGCGGTGATGTATCCCAAGCCCGTGCAGAAGCCGCGGCCGCCGCTCCTCATCGGCGGCTACGTCGAGCCCGTCCTGAAGCGCGCCGGCACCCGTGGCGACGGCTGGCTCACCTACTTCTACCAGCCGGAGGCCTTCACCCGCTCCTGGACCAAGATCCGCAACTATGCAGAGGAGGCCGGCCGCGACCCCGACAGCCTCACGAGCCTCAACCAGCTCGCGATCTATGTCGGCCCGCGCGACAAGGTCGCCGAGCCGATGAACGAGTGGCTGAACTCCGACTGGGACATCTCCTCCGGCTCCGAATCCACCTACGACAGCGCCATCATGGGCACGCCCGAAGAGTGTGCCGAGCAGCTGCGCGCCCACCTCGACACCGGTCTCAAGAAGATCATCTTCGTGCCCTACCGCTACGAGCGCGAGCAGGTGGAGGTGATCGCCAAGGAGGTCATTCCGCTCGCGCTGAAGGGCTGAGCCCGGCGCCACGAGGGTTGCCCGAGGGCCGCGTGAGGCTATGGTCGCGCGGCCCTTTCGCATTCTGAGGAGGCCCGATGCCGATCACCCTCGACGACGTTCTCGCCCTCGGCGAGGCTTGGTGCGACACGTTGCGCAACGGCGGCACCGTCGCCGAGCGGGAGCGCTTCTTTGTCCATCATCCGGCGCGCATCTACGTGCAGGAGACGGGCGCCTCGATGACGCTCGAGGAGCACCACGCCTACCACACCCAGTTCGCGCGCCAGGTGCTGCGGCTTGGCGACTTCGTGGTCGCGCCGCTGTCGGATGCGCCGGAGCGGGCGCGCGCCATCGGCTCGCTCTACTGGGAGGCGCACGTCGCCGACGACCGGACGCCGCCGCTGCGCTGCATCGTGGGGGAGGACTGGATCGTGGAGCGCACGCCGGAGGGGCTGAAGTTCGTGCTGTGGCTCAACACCATGCACCACTTCCTGCCCGACAGCGGCGTCGAACGGCTCGACCTCGCGTCGAACTGAGCGCTCGCGCCGATCCCGTGGCCGAGCGCCGGCCCCGGCTCAGGCGCCGGCGCGGCGGCGGGCGCTCCCGACGCGCGCGAGCTTCGCCGCCGCCGTGTTGACGACATCGGAGAGGGGCGGTGCCTGGAAGGCGCGGCGCTGCTGGACCGCGGGCGCATCGCCGTAGAGGGTGGTGCGCTGGCGTGCGGTGCGGCCGAGGCGCCGGATCGCCGCCTCCATCCGCTCCGGCGGCATCTCTTGGCCGTGCTCGGTGCCGGCGGCGCGGCTGATCGATTCGTTCATCAGCGTGCCGCCGAGATCGTTGGCGCCGGCCTCGAGCGCGGCGGCGATGCCGGCCTCGCCCATCTTCACCCAGCTCACCTGAATGTTCGCGATCACCGGATTGAGCGCGAGGCGCGACACCGCATGGATCAAGACCGCCTCGCGCAGGCTCGGCCCCTGCCGCGCGCCGGCGCCCTTCAGATAGATCGGCGCTTCCATGTGGACGAACGGCAGCGGCACGAACTCGGTGAAGCCGCCGGTGCGGTCCTGCAGCGCACGCACCCGCATCAGATGGCGCGCGACGTGATGGTAGGCCTCGACGTGGCCGAACATGATCGTCGCCGTGGTCCTCAGCCCCAGCCGATGGGCCGTGCCGACGACGTCGAGCCACTCGTCGGTGGAGACCTTGGTGGCGCAGAGGCGCCGGCGGACCTCGTCGTCGAGGATCTCGGCGGCGGTGCCGGGGAGGGTGCCGAGGCCGGCGGCCTTCAGCTCCGACAGGAACTCCGCCACCGAAAGGCCGAGGGTGCGCGCACCCTGCGTCACCTCCAGCGGCGAGAAGGCGTGGACATGCATCTCGGGCACGGCGCGCTTCACGGTGCGGACGATCTCGAGATAGGTCTCGCCCGTATAGTCGGGGTGGATGCCCCCTTGCATGCACACCTCGGTGGCGCCGCGCTCGTGAGCCTCCACCACGCGCCGCTCGATCTCCTCCAAGGTGAGGTCGTAGGGCCTGCCGCGCAGGTGCTCGGCGGCCTTGCCCTTGGAGAAGGCGCAGAACTGGCAGCCGTAGCCGCACACGTTGGTGTAGTTGATGTTGCGCGTGACGACGTAGCTCACGGTGTCGCCGTTCCGCTCGCGGCGCACTGCGTCGGCGGCGGCTCCGACGGCGTCGGCATGTCCGCCGCGGGCGCAGAGGAGGGCGACGATGGCGCTTTCCTCGAGCGGCCGGCCGGCGACGCCGGCGTCGATGGCGGCCGCCAAGGCGCTGCCGAGGGCGGGGGCGGCGAAGCCCTGGGGGGTGATCGTCACCACGCTCTCGGAGCGGCCGACGCGCCAGGCACCCTCGTGGGCAAGGCCCGCCCCGTCGGAGCGTGAGAGCACGACGCGCCGCACGTCGGGATCGATCCAGGTCTCGGCGTCGGCGACGTAGGCCGGGTAGGCGGTGAGGCGGGGCGTGAGGATCTTGCCGGCTGCCGCGGTTTCGGCGGCGAGACGGGCGAGCGCCGGCCAGGGCGCCTCGGGGTTCACGTGGTCGGGGGTGACGGGGGAGACGCCGCCCCAGTCGTTGATGCCGGCCTCGACGAGGGGGAGAAGGTCGCCGTCGCGCAGGTTGGGCGGCGCCTGGATCGACATCGCGGGCCCGAACACGAAGCGCGCCATGGCGATCGTCCAGAGATGATCCTCGAGCGCCGGCTCCGGCGCGTTCGCCATCTTGGTGCCGGCCTTCGCCCGGAAATTCTGGACGATGATCTCCTGAATGTGGCCGTGTTCCTCGTGCAGGTCGCGCAGCTTGAGGAAGGCGTCGATGCGCTCCTGCCGCGTCTCGCCGAGGCCGATCAGGATGCCGGATGTGAACGGCACCTTCGCCCGGCCGGCGGCGGCGATCGTCGCAAGGCGCACCGCGGGCGCCTTGTCGGGCGAGCCGAAGTGGGGCATGCCGCGCTGCATCAGCCGGTCGGTGGTCGCCTCCACCATGATGCCTTGCGAGGCCGACACGCGGCGCAGCGCGGCGATCTCGTCCTCGCTCATCACGCCGGCGTTGATGTGCGGCAGGAGGCCGGTTTCGGCGAGCACCGCCGCGGCCATCTCGGCGAGATAGGCGACGGTGGTCTCGTGTCCGAGCGCCGCCAGCGCCTCGCGTGCCGCCCGGTAGCGCATCTCCGGCTTGTCGCCGAGGGTGAAGAGGGCCTCGTCGCACCCCGCCGCGGCGCCGGCGCGAGCAATCTCCAGCACCTCCTCGCGCGACAGGAAAATCGGCTCTCCCGGCCGCGGCGGGTGGGCGAAGGTGCAGTAGTGGCAGACGTTGCGGCAGAGCTTCGTCAGCGGGATGAACACCTTGCGCGAGACGGTGACGACCGGGCCGAAGCCGTTGTCGCGCAGGCGCGCCGCCCCGGCCATCAGCGCGGCGAGCGGCGCCTCGCCGAGGGTCGCGAGCGCGGCCGCGTCGAGCCGCTCGCCGGCCGCGACACGGCGGGCGAAGGAAGCGACGTCGTGCATCAGAAGATCTCCTCGTCGATCAGGGTGCGCGCCGCCCGGAAGGCGGAGAGATCGGCCGGGCGGTCGAGGTCGCGCGCAAAGGAGGCAAGCGGGCAGGGGACGGCCCCCGGGATGGCAAGATGGCGGGCGAAGCTCTCCTCGCCGAACTGGAAGGCGGGGGGGCGCGCCGCCCGCACCACGAGGGCGTTGGTGCCGGTGCGGGCGAGGTCCGGCACCACGACGGGGCTGCCGGTGCGCCGGGCGAGCGCCAGCGCCTCGGCCGCCTCGGCGGCGTCGAGGTCGGGGAGATCGGCGGGCACCACCATCGCCCAGCGGGCGCCGGCGGCGGCGAGCGCGGCGACGCCTTCGCGCACCGCCTCGTTGAGCCCGCCCGGCGGCGTCTCCCATTGGGTGGTCGCCCCGGCGGTAGCGGCGATCGCGTGCACCTCCGGGTCGGGCGAGATCACCCGCACCCCCGCAAGCTCCGGCATCGCCAGAAGCTCGGCGAGGACGTGGCGCAGCATGTGGCGCTGGAGGCTCGCCCGATCGCGCGGCGAGAGCGCCGGGGCGAGGCGGCTCTTCGCCGCCGCGAGGCGCTTCACCGGCACCAGCGCATGGGCAGGGGCCGGAGCGGCGGACATGCGGCGGCTCATGCGCGGCCCGCGAGGCGATCCGCCGCGGCAAGGCAGGCGCGCGCGAGGGCGATCCGGTCTTCGAGCGTCACCATCATGGTCTTGGCGACCGCCATGCGCGGGTCGGTCGCCTCGGCGGCGTCCCTTTCGTCGAGGAGCAGAAGATCGACGAGGTCGCCGTAGTGAGCGAGGATCGTCGCGCTGGTGCGGGCGTGGCCGAGCTCGTCCATCATCTTGGCGAGCGGCCCCTTCACCGCATCGCCGCCGACGAGCGGCGACACCGCGATGGTGGGCGCCTTCGCCGTCGCCAGCGCGTAGCGTAGCCCCGGGATCGCCAGCATCGGATCGATGGAGAGGTAGGGGTTGGACGGGCAGAGGATGATCGCGGCGAGGTCCGGCGCGTTGAGCGCGGCCTTTACCTCGGGCGTCGGCTCGGCCTCGTCGGCGGCGTGATAGCGTAGCGTCCGCACCACCGGCGCGCAGCGCAGCCCCACGAAGTAGCGCTGGAAGGGGAGGACCCCCTCGTCGGTCTCGACGACGGTCGGCACGTGGGCGTCGGTCGCCGGCAGGATCGCCGGGGCGATGCCGAGGGCACGGGCGAAGGCGGCGGTGATCTCGGTGGGTCGGGCGCCGGCGGCGAGCCGGGCGGTGCGCACCGCATGCATCGCGAGGTCGGTGTCGCCGAGGTTGAACCAGGTCTCGCCGCCGAGCTCGCCGACCGCCTCCATGAAGCGCCACGTCTCCTCGTTGCGCCCCCAGCCGGTGGCGGGATTGACGCGGCCGGAGAGGGTGTAGAGCACGGTGTCGACGTCGGGCGAGACGGCGAGGCCGAAATGGCGGAAGTCGTCGCCTACGTTGACGATGATGGAGAGCTTCTTCGCGGGCACCACGTGGCTGAGGCCGAGTGCCAGCTTCGCCCCACCGATCCCGCCGCAGAGGGCGACGACCGAGCCGCGGCCGCTCAACGGAAGAGGTCCTGGCCGGCCGGGCGCAGGCCGTCGCGCGCGCCTTGATGGGTGGGCGTCCAGTCGAGGCCGCGCACCACGACGGCGGGGCGGCCCTCGGCGCCTTCGCCCATCACCAGCACCCCGGCGGCGGCGACCGAGTCGGCGAACGCCACCTCCGTCACCTCGAGGCGCCGGCCGTCGCGGTCGGCCTCGCCGCGGCGATCGAGGAGCATCGCGGGTCCGGCGACGCCGATCGCGACGCCCGTCGTGCCCATCCGCCACGGCCGGCCGAAGGAATCGGACACGATCACGCCGATCTCGCTGCCCGTCGCGGCGGCGATGCCCTCGCGCAGCGCCGCGGCGCTCGCGTCCGGATCCTCCGGCAGGAGCAGGATCATGTCGGCGTCGCCGCCGATATTGGACCGGTCGATGCCGGCATTCGCCATGATGTGTCCCAAGCGGTGCTCCACCACCATCAGCCCCGGCCGCGTGCGCAGCGTGCCGACGCTCTCCGAAAGGATCGCCTCCACGAGGCGCGCATCCTTCTGCGTCACCTCGGCAAGGCGCGCAGCGTCCGCCGAGGGGGCGAGGGCGGAGAGCGGCAGCAGCCGGCCTTCCGCCTTCGACACGATCTTCTGGGCGACGACCAGAATGTCGCCATCCTGGAATGCGACGGCTTCGCGGTCGGCGGCGTCGAGGATCTCGGCGACGAGATCCGTCCCGCTGGTGATCGTGGGCAGAGTGTTGAGCCCGATGAGGCTGACAGATGTCATGCGCGCTCGCTGGTCGGACCGACTGCCCGGCACGTCGCCGCGCGGCGCGGATCCCTGAAGCATTCTAACGACGGTTCAGGGATCGCGCCGGCGGCCTGCGGGGTCAAGGGGCTAGGCCCTCACGCCTCGCCGAGGCCGGTGATGCGAATGCCCGCACCCTCGGCCACCTTGTAGCGCTTGTTGATGGCGATCAGCACCGAGGTGAGCGCTTCTGCCGCCGCCGAGTTGTCGAGCACGCCGCCGTGCAGGCCGCGCAGGCCGATGGCGTTGGCGAGGTCGACCACGAGCTGGCGCGCGTCGACATCGTCGCCGAACACCAGGACGTCGCACGCGACGGGGCCTTCCTCGCCAAGCTTCTTGGCGGAGACGTTGTGGAAGCCGGTGACGAGGCGCACGCCCTCGCCGAGCGCCTTCGCCGCGCGCTGGGCGGCCGAGCCTTCCGGCGGAAGCTGCACCCGCGCCACCTTGGGGGGGACCAGCGGCACCGTGGTGTCGACCACCACCTTGCCGCCGACCATCGGGGCGATCGCGGCGAGGGTGTCGGCCTGGCTCGCGAACGGCACGGTGACGACGACCATCTCCCCGGCGGCGGCCGCGGCGGCGTTCTCCAGGCCGACGACGTCGGCGTCCGGCACCGTCTCGCGCAGCGCGGCGGCGGCGGCCTCGGCCTTCTGCGCGGTGCGCGAGCCGATCACCACGGGGCAGCCGGCCCGGGCGGCGCGGATCGCGAGCCCGCCGCCGAGCGCCCCGGTGCCGCCGACGATCGCCAGCGGCTTCGGAAACTCGCTCACGCCGCTTCCTTCGCGGCCATCACTTCGGGCAGCGTCACGATCTCGATGCCGGCTTCCACCATCGCGTCGCGGGCGGCGCGGGCGACGGTGATGGCGGTCGGCTCGTCGCCGTGGATGCAGAGCGAATCGAACGGCGTCGGCATCTTGGTGCCGTCGATCGCGACGATCTCCTGATCCATCACCATGCGCACGGCGCGCTCGGCGGCCACCTTCGGATCGCGGATCATCGAGTCCGGGTTCTTGCGCGAGGCGAGGTTGCCGTCGGCGGTATACTGGCGGTCGATGAAGGCCTCGCGAGCGAGCGGCACGTCGAGCTTCAGCGCGGCCTTCTCCATCTCCGAGTTGGAGAGGGCGAGGTAGTAGATCGACGGGTCCACCGTCTTGATCGCGCGGGCGATGGCGAGCGCATATTCGGGGTCGTCGGCGGCCATGTTGTTGAGCGCGCCGTGCGGCTTCAGGTGGGTGATCTCGATGCCGGCATATTTGGCCATGCCCTTCAGCGCGCCGATCTGGTAGGCGACCATGTATTCGAGGTCGCGCGGGCTCATGTCGATGCGCCGGCGGCCGAAGCCCCACAGGTCGTTGAAGCCGGGATGCACGCCCACCGACACGCCGAGCTCCTTGGCTTGCATGCACACATCGTGCATCACGGTGGCGTCGCCGGCGTGGAAGCCGCAGGCGAGGTTGACGCTCTTGACGATGGTCAGGATCGCCGCGTCGTCGCCGATCTGGTAGTGGCCGTAGCCTTCGCCCATGTCGGCGTTGATGTTGATGCGCGTGACCACGTCCGCTCTCCTCTCGGCTGATGTCTGGTTTTTGAGCTAAGCGACTAGAAAATTTGCAATTTTTAGTCGTGTGTTTCTATGATTAATACCATACTCTATCCCACGCCGAAATCAAGTTCGGACAGACCTGCGGACCGGCGGCGCGGGGACATGGAAGGATTGCGATGGCAGCCGACACGGTGGCGGACAAGGCCCGTTTTCTCTCCGCCGGCGACGGCGGCGTCGTGGTGGAGTTCGGCGACACCGTCGACCGTACGATTTCCGCCCGCGTGATGAAGACGGCGGAGATGATCCGCGACGCCGCGCTCGACGGTGTCACCGAGCTCGTCCCCACATTTCGCTCCCTGTTCGTCCACTATGATCCCACGATCACCTCGGCGTCCACGATAACCGACATCATCGCCGCGATGCCGCTCGACGACGTGGAGGCGTCGGCGATGCGCCATGTGTGGCGCATCCCGGTGCTCTACGGCGGCGAGGGCGGGCCGGATCTCGCCGACGTCGCCGCCACCGCGGGGATGAGCGAGGCGGATGCCGTCGCCCTCCATGCCGGCAGCGTCTACAACGTCTACATGCTCGGCTTCCTGCCGGGCTTCGGCTACCTCGGCGACACGCCGGAGCCGTTGCGGCTGCCGCGCCTGGAGACGCCGCGGGTGCGGGTGCCGGCGGGCTCGGTGGCGCTCACCGGGCAGATGACCGCGGTCTATCCCCTCGAATCGCCCGGCGGCTGGCGCCTCCTCGGCAAGACGCCGGTGCGCTTCTTCGACATTGCGGCCGAGCGGCCGGCGCTGCTCGCCCCCGGCGACGGGGTCCGCTTCGTGCCCGTCGACGACGCGGCCTACGACGACATCGCCGCCCTCTGCCGCGAGGGCCGCTACGAGGTGGAGCGGGAGGACGCGGCGTGACCACCATCGAGGTTGTCGAGCCGGGGCTGCAGACCACGGTGCAGGATCGCGGTCGCTTCGGCTATCAGGCGCTGGGGGTGCCGGTCTCCGGGGTGCTCGATTTCGAGGCGATGCGCCTTGCGAACGCCCTCGTCGGCAACGGCGGCGACGCGGCGGTCCTCGAGATGCGCATGGTCGGCCCCTCGCTGAAGGCGGCGGAGGGGACCGTGCGGATGGCGCTCGCCGGCAGCGAGGCGAAGCTGACGATCACCCTCGCCGACGGGGCGACGCGCACGGTCCCCGCCCACCAGGCCTTCGACCTTCCGGCGGACGCGGTGGTGAAGATCGGCCCGCTCAAGGGATCGGTCACCGCCTGCCTCGCCGTGTCGGGCGGGGTCGACGTGCCGCCGCTCTTCGGCTCGCGCGCGACCTACCTGCGCGGCCCCTTCGGCGGGCACGAAGGGCGGGCGCTGCGTGCCGGGGACCGCTTGGCGATCGGGGAGGGCGCGCCGGCCGGCCCGCCGCTCGCGGTCGAGCCGATCCCCGCGCCCGCCGGCGATACGGTGCTTCGCGTCGTCCTCGGCCCGCAGGCCGACTGGTTCACCGACAAGGGCATCGCCACCTTCCTGGAGGAACCCTACGTCATCGACGGCGCCACCGATCGGATGGGCATGCGGCTCAACGGCCCGGAGATCGAGCACGTCGGCGGCTACAATCTCGTCTCCGACGGCATCGCGACGGGGGCGATCCAGGTGCCCGGCTCGCGGTTGCCGATCCTGCTCCTCGCCGACCATCAGACCACCGGCGGCTACCCCAAGATCGCCAACGTGATCTCGGCGGACCTGCCGCTCGCCGGGCGGCTCGGCCCCGGAGGAGTCGTGCGTTTTGAGGCCGTGTCGGTGGCCGACGCGGAGGTGATCCGACGCGACGCGGAAGCCGCCCTCGCTCGGCGGATCGGCGCGATGGCCCCGGCGCAAACCGCGGCCGAGCCCTCGCTCGCCGCGCTCAGCGGTGAAAACTTGATCTCCGGCGTTGTCGACGCCACTAACGTGGGTCATCCGTCGTGAAACGGACGCCCATCAGAGGTCAGACCATCACCGTCCCCGATTACAACCGCAGCCCGCTTCCCCGATATCTGCAGGTGGCGGCCGCCATTCGGCGGCGCATCGAGGAGGGGCATTGGGGTGCCAACGAGAAGATCGCCACCCTCGCCGCATTGGAGGACGAGTTCGCGGTGGCGCGCGTCACGGTCCGCCAGGCGGTGGAGCTCCTCGAGAACGAGGGGCTGCTGAAGCGCATCCAGGGCAAGGGCACCTTCGTGTCCGGCAACGTGGAGGACAAGCGCTGGCTGCGCCTCGACCTGCGCTGGCAGTCGCTCGCCAAGACGATCGGCGCCAACACGCCCCATTTCCTCAAGGTCGTGTCGGACGCCGAACCCCCCTCCTTGGGGGAGGACGAAGGACGGCCGGCCGAGGAGTATCGCTATCTTGAGAGCGTGCAGTCGCGGCGCGGTGTGCCGTTCTCCTTCGCCTGCGTGCACGTCGCCGAGCATGTGGTGGCGATGGCGCCCGACCGCTTCGCCAAGGAGCCGTCGATCTCGGTGGTCGCCACCCTCGAGGGGCTCGACGTGAAGTCGGCGCGGCAGTCCTTCGTCGTCGCGGCGGCGGACACGCGCACCGCCGATCTCCTCAAGATCGGCATCGGCTTTCCCACCGCCGACGGCCACCTCGTGGTGACCGACAGTGCCGACCGCGTGATCTACTACGGCAACATCATCTACCGCGGCGACTGCGTGCGGCTCGACATCGACCTCTTCGGGTAGGGCGGAGCGCGCTCAGGCGAGGGCGCGGCCGAGGGCGGCGATCTCGTCGGCGGCGTCGGGGCCGGAAAAGGTGAGGGCGAGCTCGGTGACGCCCGCCGCCCGATAGTCCGCGGCCCGGGCGAGGCAGTCGTCCACCGTGCCGGCGAGGGCGAAGGCATGGGCGAAGCGGCCGTCGAGCGCCCGGTCGGCCGGCTCGTCGGCGAGGCGGCGGGCCGCGTCGGCGAAGGTCTCGTCGTCGATGCCGGCGCCCTCGGTGAGCGCCGCCTTCGCCGCCGGCACTTTGGCGGCGAGCGCCCAGTAGCGCGGCACCATCGCTCCCACCGCACCGAGTGCCCGCTTCACCGCCGCGTCTCCGTCGGCACCGACGGCGGCAGGCATATATTGGACGATCGCTGCGGGCGGGCGGCTTCCCCGGGCCGCGGCCACCGTCGCGGCGAGGCCGCCGGCGAAGGCGACGGTGCACATGTTGGAGACGATCAGCCCGTCCGCCGCCTCGCCGGCGAACTTCACCGTCAATCGGCCGCGGCCGGCGAGATAGATCGGCAGGTCCGCCCGCGCCGGGCACTCGAGCGCGACGCCGCGGGCGCTGAAGTGATCACCCGCATGGTCCACCGTCTCGCCGGCGAGAAGGCCGCGCACGATGGCGAGCGCGTCGCGCAGGGCGGGCAGCGGCTTGTCGGGGTCGATCGCGAGCCGCCGCGTCGCCGCCGCGATGCCGGACCCGAGTCCGAGGCCGACGCGTCCGCCCGCCAACTCGTCGAGCGCGGCGATCTCCATCGCCATCATGGTGGGATGGCGGCTGTAGGGGTTGAACACGCCGGCGTTGATCGCGATGCGCGAGGTCGCCGCCGCGCAGGCCGCCGCCGCCGGCAGGATGCCGCGGGCGAAGGCGTTCTCGGCGAACCAGACGCTCGCGAAGCCCGCCGCCTCGGCGGCGCAGGCGAGCCTCACGCACTCGGCCGGGCTCATGCCTCCATCGAGGCGGATGCTGATCTTCGGCAGGGCGCTCACGGTCGGGCCTCGGCGTTGGTGGGATCGTCGGCGTTGGTGGTATCGGATGCGGCCCGCCGCCCGGCCTCGATGAGGTGCCACAGGCGCGGCGGCGTGAGGGGCAGGGTGTTGGGCTCGACGGCGAAGTCGGCGAGCGCCGCGGCGACGGCATTGGCGATCACCCCGCCCACCGGGATGAGCCCGCCCTCGCCGGCGCCCTTTGCTCCGATGGGGTTGTTGGGGCAGGGCCGCAACCCGAGCGAGATGGCGCGCACCGGCGGAACCTCGGTCGCGGTGGGCATCAGATAGTCGGCGAATGAGCCGGTGAGGAGCTGGCCCTCCTCGTCGTAGCGGATCTCTTCCAAGAAGGTGCTGCCGAGACCCTGGACCAGCGCGCCGACCACTTGACCGTGGAGCGTCAGCGGGTTGATGACGCGGCCGACGTCGTCGACCGTCACGTAGTCGAGCACAGCGACGTCGCCGGTGCGCGGGTCGACGGAGACGTGCGCGGCATGGGCGCCGTAGCTGTAGGTCAGCTTCTTGTTGAAGAATTGCCGCTCCACGACGAGCCCGGCGAAGGCGTCGAGCGGCAGCCGGGCGTCGCCCACGGCGACCATGCCGTCCTCGATGCGCACCTTGCCGGCGGCTTCATGGTGCGGCGCGGCCTCGCCGATCGCCTGGAGCAGCGCTTCGGCGGCGAGGAGGATCGCCGAGCCGCCCATCACCGTGGAGCGTGAGTGGAAGGAGCCGCCGCCCTGGCTCACGAGGTTGGTGGAGCCGTGCACGAGGCGGATGCGGTCCATCGGGAGCGAGAGCGCGTCGGCCGCGATCTGGGTGAGGATCGTGACGAGCCCCTGGCCGAGCGAGGTGGAGCCCACCGCCACCTCCACCATGCCGTCGGCCGTGATGGTCATGCGCGCCGTCTCGCCGCGACCGCCCGCGCCGCCCTCCACGAAGGCCCCGACGGCAATGCCGTGGTGCCGCCCGTCGACCAGGCGGCCGTCGAGACGGGACTTCGCCGCCCAGTCGAAGGTCTCGAGGCAGCGCGCCATCACCTCGCCGTAGGCGCCGTTGTCGAGCTCGGTTTGCCAGCTGGCGTCGAGGCCGTCCATGTGGGCGAGGGGATAGGGCAGCCGCTCTTCGGGAATGAGGTTCATCATGCGGAACTCGGCGCGGTCGACGCCGAGATCGCGGGCCGCCATGTCGAAGAGACGCTCGCAGAAGAAGCTCGCCTCGTAGCGCCCCGGCCCGCGATAGGTGCCCGTCGGCGTCTTGTTGGTGACGTGCACGGCGACGTCGATCGCGATGTGCGGCACGAGGTAGGGCCCGGTCACGAACTGGGCGACGTTGCGCGGGGTGGTGAGGCCGTTGGTGCGCACGTAGGCGCCGAGGTCGACGTCGACGGTGCCGCGGATGCCGATGACGCGGCCGTCGCGCTCGCAGGCGATCTCCATCTCGGCGGTCATCTCGCGGGCGTGGTTCATGGCCGAGAAGTGCTCCCGGCGGTCCTCCAGCCAACGCACGCGCGCCCCGAGGCGGCGGGCGGCGAAGGGGATGAGGAAGTCTTCCGGGTAGAACTCGCCGCGGGCGCCGAAGCCGCCGCCCACGTCCACCTCGATCAGCGTCACGTCGCCGGCGCCGAGGCCGAGCATCGTGGCGAGCGTATCGCGGTTGAAGAAGGGCACTTTGGTCGCGCCGTGGACGGTGAGGTGCCCGCTCTCGCCGTCCCACTCGGCGAGGAGGCCGCGCGTTTCCATGGGCGAGGCGGTGTGGCGTTGCACAGCGAAGCGGGCGCGGCGGGTGTAGGGGGCGGCGGCGAAGGCGGCGTCGGCCCCGCCCGCCCGGGCGCGGAAGGTGGTGACGCGGTTGGTGGGGGCCGCGAACACCAGCGTCTCGTCGCGCGCCGAGATGGCGGTGTCGGCGACGACCGGCAGCGGGTCGATGTCGACGACGACGGCTTCGGCGGCGTCCTCCGCGACGGCGGCCTCGCGCGCCACGACGATCGCCACCGGCTCGCCGACATAGCGCACGCGATCGGCGGCGATGACCGGCTGGCGGTAGGCCTCGCCCTCCGGCACGCCGTGCTGGCGGATCGGGATCAGCGGCACCTCGCCGATGTCGGCCGCGGTGAAGAGGGCGACGACGCCGTCCATCGCCCGCGCCGCGTCGGCGTCGACGGCGAGGATGCGGCCATGGGCGAGCGGGCTGCGCACGATGACGGCGTGGAGGAGGTCGTGGCGGGCAAGGTCCGCGACGAAGCGGGCGCCGCCGGTCAGAAGGCGCGCGTCCTCGATCCGCGGCATCGGGCTCCCCACGAAGGCGTTGGAGCGGCTCACTCCACGCCCTCGCGACGGTAGGCGCCGCGCGCCGCCATCACGGCGGCGATGATGGGAAGGTAGCCGGTGCAGCGGCAGAGATTGCCGGAGAGGACGTCGCGGATGCGTGCCTCGTCCGCCTCGGGCTCCTCGGTGAGGAGCGCGTGCATCGTGGTGAGGATCCCCGGCGTGCAGAAGCCGCATTGCAGGGCGTGGTGCTCGTGGAAGGCCTGCTGCAACGCGCCGAGGCCGCCGTCGCGGGGGGCGAGCCCCTCCACCGTCACGACGTCGGCGCCGTCGGCCTGGACGGCCAGCATCAGGCAGGCGCGGACGGCGAGGCCGTCGACGATCACGGTGCAGGCGCCGCAGACCCCGTGCTCACAGCCGAGGTGGGTGCCGGTGAGGCGGGCGCCGTCGCGCAGCGCGTCGGCGAGGGTGGTGCGGTCGGCGACGTCGAGTGCGGTGGCGACGCCGTTGAGCGCGAAGCGGACGGTGCGGCTCATGCGGCGCGCTCGGCGGGGGGATTCTCCAGCGCGCAGGCGAGCGCACGGCCGAGGAGCGTCGCGAGGAGCGCGCGGCGGTAGGCGGCGTCGGCGCTCGGGTCGCCGTCCGGGGTGACGCTGGCGACGCAGGCCGCTTCCGCCGCCGCGACGGCGGACGCGTCGGCGACGGCGCCTTCGAGCGCGGCTTCCACGGCGTCGAGGCGCAGCGGCACGTCGGCGATGCCGAAGGCGGCGATGCGCGCGCCTTCGATCCGCGGCGCTGCGCGGTCGCGCGCCATGGTGACGTCGAGCGGGAGGGTGACGTCGAGCGAGAGGGCGATGCCGGCGAGGGCGAAGTCGCCGCGCCGGCGCGCGAACTCCTCGAAGCCGTGCCGCCGCGTCGCCGGGGCGGGCGGCAGATGGAGGGCGGTGACGATCTCGCCCGGTTCGAGCGCCGTCGTCATCGCGCCGAGGAAGAAGTCTTGCGCACCGATGCGGCGGGGGCCGGCGGGGCCGGCGACCTCGATGGTGGCGTCGAGGGTGAGGGCGACCGCCGGCAGCTCGGCGGCGGGGTCCGCGTGGGCGAGGCTGCCCCCGACGGTGCCGCGATTGCGGATCTGATAGTGGGCGATGTGGGGGAGGGCGGCGGCGAGGAGTGGCTGGGCGGCGGCGAGCGCGTGGGAGCGCTCCAGCGCGCGCCACGTCACCCGCGACCCGACGTGCGTTCCCTCCGCGTCGATCGCGATGCGGTCGAGCCCCGGCACGCGCCTCAGGTCCACGAGCACGCTCGGCGCGGCGAGGCGGAAGGCGAGCATCGGCATCAAGCTCTGGCCGCCGCTCAGGATCTGGGCCTCGTCGTCGGCCGCGAGGAGGGCGATGGCCTCGTCGAGGCTTTCCGGGCATCGGTAGGCGACCGGCGGCAGCTTCAAGTGCGGGGGCTCCCGATGGCGAAACGCGCCCGCCCGCTCGGACGGGACGGAACATCGTTCCAATATATAGAACATTGTTCCAAAATATGATGGCATCGGCAGTGATGCCTGTCAATCGACCGCCGCCCCGACGGGCGGAAGGCCGGCCGGCGGTTGACAGGCCATCTGCGCTCACTCACAGTAGTTGAAACAGTGTTCCATATAAAGGAACGCTTTTGAGGAATCCCGATGCCAAGCGACGCCTGTCTCGCCAATCTTCCCCGGCTCAACGACCTTGCGAAGCGTGAAGGCTTCGACGCCGTAATCGCCACATCACCGGAAAACGTCACCTATCTCAGCGGTTTCTGGGCGATGTCCCAGTGGGTCCGGCGCGGCCCGCAGGCATATTGTCTCTACCCCCTCAACGGCGAAGAGCCGGCGCTGATCGCGAACTCCAGCATCCTCGACCTCGTGGCCGATCAGAAGCCCTGGGTGAGCGACGTCCGCCGCTACGGCTACTTCCAGATCGACGTCGACGCGAGCGCGACGCTCGAGCCGGACGACGCCACCCAGAGCGAGCTCTTCGCCACCGACGCCTATGCGGGTTCGGTCGAGGCGCTGGTCGCCGCGATGAAGGAGAAGGGCGTTGCCAAGGGGCGCATCGCCCTCGACGAGACGGGCATCACCCCCCAGTGCATGGACGAGCTCCTCGCGGCGTTGCCGGAGGCGACCTTCGTGCGCTCCTTCGGCCTCTTCCAGCGCGTGCGGGCGGTGAAGACGCCGGTCGAGATCGACATCCTGCGCGATGTGGCGGCGATCACCCAGCGGGCGATCGAAGCGTCTCTCGCCGTCGCCCGCGAGGGGGTGAGCGAGCGCGAGATGCTGCGCGCCTTCAACGGCTCGCTGGTCGCCGACGACGCGCTCCCGGTGACGGGGTGCATCGGCTTCGGCCCGCGCAGCGCCATGATCAACGCCCAGCCTTCCGACCGGCAGCTGAGGCCCGGCGATCTCATCCGCTTCGACGTCGGCGCCCGCTACAAGCACTACCGCTCGGACATGGCCCGCGGCGCCGTTCTCGGTGAACCGGACAAGCGCACCGCCGCCGCCTATGCCGCGGTGGAGAAGGGCATCGAGCGCAGCTACGAGATCATCAAGCCCGGCCTCAAGGTCGCCGACCTCTTCACCGAGGTGGTGGAGACGGTGCGGCGCGAGGGGATCCCCGGCTTCCGCCGCAGTCACGTCGGCCATGGCATCGGCATCGACGGCTACGATCCGCCGACGATTTCCGAGGCCGCACCGGAAGTGCTCGAGGAGAACATGGTGCTCTGCCTCGAGACCCCCTACTACGAGCTCGGTTTCGGCGGCTTCCAGGTGGAAGACATGCTGCGCGTCACGCGCGACGGCGTGGAATCCTTCATGACGCTGCCGACTGCGCTGCGCGTGGTCTAACTCTTTGGGAGCGAGCGGCTTCTTCCCGTCCGATGGGTCAAGAGAGGACGGGAGCCGCTCTCGGCGCTGCGCAAGGACGCTTTCATGAAATACTCCGTCTGCCTGTCGACCGGCTATGAAGGGCTCGCCTTTCCGGTCAATTTCTGCGCGCCGCAGGATCTCGTGCGCCACGCGCAGGTGGCCGAGCGGCTCGGCTTCGATTCGGTGTGGGGCAACGACCACATCACCCCGCCGCGCTACGTGCGCGAGCACTTCGACGCCTCGCCCAACTTCTACGACGTGCTCATCGCGCTTGCGATGATCGCGCAGGCGACGACCACGCTGCGCGTCGGGACGGCGCTTCTCGTCGTGCCGAACCGCGAGCCGGTCTATCTCGCCAAGCAGGCCTTCACCCTCGATCAGATGTCGGGCGGCCGCTTCATGATGGCCGTGGGCCTCGGCGCCTATCGCGAGGAGTTTGAGGCGTTCGTCGGCCATCGCTACGAGAAGCCCCACCGCGGCAAGATGATGGCCGAGGGGCTCGAGATCTTCCGCCGCCTCGCCACCGAGAAGGTCTCCTCCTTCGACGGCGAGTATTATTCGTACACCGACATCGAGATGTTCCCCAAGCCGAAGCAGGACCCGTTCCCGCTGTTCATCGGCGGGCACAACATGAAGGCGGTGGAGCGGGCGGCCGAGATCGGCCAGGGCTGGCTGCCCGGCTGGCGGCCGTTTCACGAGATCGCCGAGCGCATCGAGGCGCTGCACGCGGCGGCCGAGAAGATCGGGCGCGACCCGAAGTCCATCGAGGTGGCGCCGCAATTCTCCCTCCTCATCGGCAAGACCCAGGAGGAGGCCGAGGCGACCTACATGAAGAGCGGCCTCGTGGCGCACCGCGTCTCGCTCGCCCACACCGGGCGCGATCCGGCCTATCAGGTCTCCGGCAACCTCGTCGGCTCGCCCGAAACGATCATCGCCAAAATCCACGAGCTGAAGGCGATGGGCGTCGACCACTGCGCCGCCATGGCCCTCGCGGTGAACAGCCAGGAAGAATATCTGGAGCAGCTGCACTGGTTCTCCGAGGAGATCATGCCCCACTGCGCCTGACGCCGCCGCCTCGAGCCGCATCCACGAAAGGCCCGCCTCGGCGGGCCTTTCTTGTTGCGTCGGCGCGTTTCGGTGCGTGGGGGTGGCGCCGCGCCCCGCCTCAGCGCGAGGCGATGCGGCGGCGCATGCCGCCGACGGCACGGGCGATGGTGGGGTAGAGCAGCACGCCGAGGATCATCACGAGCAGCGCGGCGGCGACCGGGCGCTCCAGGAACACCACCGGGTCGGTGCCGTAGACGATGAGGGCCTGCTTGAAGTTTACCTCCACCATCGGGGCGAGCACGTAGCCGATGATCAGCGGGGCGAGCGGGAAGCCGAGCACCCGCAGGCCCCAGCCGAGGAAGCCCGCGGCGGCCATGATGACGAGGTCGAAGGCGGAGTTGTTGCCGGCGAAGGTGCCGACCGAGGCGAGCACCACCACGCCGGCGAGGAGCAGCGGCTCCGGTAGCCGCAGCACGCGGGTGAAGAGCCGCGCGCCGAAGCCGCCGGCGACGAGGATGCCGATGTTGGCGATGAACAGCGAGAAGAGGATGAGGAGCACCTGGTCCATGTGCTCGGTGTAGAGCCGCGGTCCGGGCGTCACCCCCTGTAGTACGAGGGCGGCGAGGATCATCGCCGTGATCGGGTCGCCGGGAATGCCGAGCGACAGGGAAGGGACCAGCGCCCCGCCCGTCACCGCGTTGTTGGCCGCCTCGGAGGCGAGGATGCCCTCGGGGTTGCCCTTGCCGAAGCTGTCGGGGTCCTTGGAGGAGCGCTTCGCCTCCGAGTAGCTGATGAAGGAGGCTGCCGTCGGCCCGGCCCCCGGCAGGATGCCGAGCACGATGCCGATGAGCGAGGACTTCGCCACCGTGCGCCAGGCCGAGCGCCAGAAGTGGAGCCCCGGCACGCGGAAGCCGATGCGCGCCAGCGTGCCCTCGGCCGGGCCGCGGCCATATTCGGCGACGCGCATCATCACCTCGGAGATGGCGAAGAGGCCCATGAGGAGGGGCACGAGGGGAATGCCGGCGGCGAGCGGGAAGTAGCCGAAGGTGAGGCGCATGTCGCCGGACGCGGGGTCCTGGCCGATCGAGGCGAGCGCCATGCCGACGAGCCCGGCGGCGACCGCCTTCACCAGGATCGCCCGCTCGATGATGGCGACGCAGCAGAGGGCGAAGACGCCGACGAGGAACATCTCGAGCGGCCCGAAGCGCAGGGCGAAGCGGGCGAGGAAGGGCGCCAGAAAGGCGAGGATCACGATGGAGAACATGCCCCCCATCGCCGAGCCGATCGTGGTGATGCCGATGGCGAGGTCGCCGTCGCCGCGCCGCGCCATCGGGTAGCCGTCGAAGCAGGTGGCGGCCGAGGCGGGCGTGCCCGGCACGTTGAGGAGGATCGCCGCCACCGACCCGCCATAGATCGAGGTGCAGTAGAGGCCCATCAACAGGGCGACGCTCGGCCCGAGCGACATGTTGAGGGTGAAGGGCAGCGCGAGGGCGATGGCGATGCTCGGCCCGAGCCCCGGCAGGACGCCGATGATGGTGCCCACCACCACGCCGGCGAGGAGTGCGACGAGCGTCGTGGGGTCGACGAGAAGGGTGACGGCGGCGAGGGCGTCGTTCAGCAAGATGGCCTCCTAGAGCGGCAGCGGGACGTTCATCAGGCGGATGAACACGAGCCACACGAGCGCCAGGATCGCGATGGTGAAGGCGGCGATGGCCACGATGTTGCGATAGCCGAGGAGGACGGGCAGGAGCACGGAAAGGGCCGTGGTGGCGATCAGGAAGCCCACGCGGGGCAGGGCGATCGCATAGATCGCGGCGAGCGCGCCGATGCCGACGGCCTTGAGGAGGCCGGCGGTGGCGAACGGCGTGTCGCTGTTGCGGGCGGCGCCGGCGGCGATGAGGAGCCCGCAGAGGATGGCCCCCGCCAGCACGACCACCGGAAAGATGGTCTTCGACTGGGCCGCACGCAGCCAGTCGCCGGGGGAGAGGAGTCCCCCGGCGGCGGCGAACAGGAGGCACGCGGCGGAGAGACCGAGGCCGGTCGCGACCCGGCGGATCCGCGGCGACGCCTCGCCGCTCATTGGATGAGGCCGGCCTTTTCGAGGAGGGCCTTGGAGGTGGCGCTTTCTTCCTTGGCGAGCGGCTCGAACTCGGCGCCGTCCATGTAGGCGGGCACCATGCCGAGCTCGTTCATGCGGCTCTGGAAGGCCTCCGAGCTCTGCGCATCGGCGCAACCCTTGCGCAGCGTCGCCAGCACGTCTTCCGGCATTCCCTTCGGCCCCACGAGCACGCCCCACAGCGAATAATAGACCGGGAAGCCCTCTTCGGCGAAGGTCGGAACGTCGGGGAAGATCGGCGAGCGCTCGCGGCTCATCACGCCGATCGGCTTCAGCGTGTCCTCGTTCTTCTTGATGACGCTCGAGGAGGTGAGGGTGCCGGTGATGACGTCGGCGAGGATGTTGCGCAGGTTGTCGGCGTCGCTGCTGTTGGCGACGTGGACGCCCTCGACGCCGGCGAGATCGGAGAACTGCAGCATGGCGAGGTGCTGGACCGAGCCGTTGCCCGAGGAGCCGTAGCGCAGCCGCTCGCTGCCGGCATAGTCGGCGAGAGCCTTCGGCGACGCGATGTCCGAATCGACCTTCACCGCGAAGAACATCGGGTTCTCGAACACGCGGCAGACATAGTCGAAGCTGTCGACCGTGTAGGGCACGTCGCTGACGAAGGGCTTCAGCATCAGCGGGGTGGAGGCGGTCACGCCGAGGGTGTAGCCGTCGGTGTCGGCGGCGGCCATCTCGGCGGTGCCGATGGCGCCACCCGCGCCGGCGCGGTTCACCACGCTGACGGTTTCGCCGAGGGCCTCGGAGAGGGCGTCGGCGAGAGTGCGGCTCGCGATGTCGGTCTGCCCGCCGGGCGAGAAGGGCACGATCACCGAAATCGGCTTGTCGGGGTAGGATTGCGCCTCGGCGTCACCGCCGAAGCCGACCAGCACCGCGGCGAGGGCGCCGAGGGCGAGGCAGGGCATGGACCTGTTCATGGGAGATCTCCATCTGGTTCGGTTCGGCCGGGGCGGGAGGGCTCCGGCGGCTCTCATGCGGCACCCGTGGCGCGCCGCCGCGGCTTCTCGCGCGTGCACACCTCAAGAGCGGTTCGGGCATAGACGGCGGCGCTGCGGGCGAGATCGTCGACGCTCATCGCCTGCTGGCGGAAGCTGCGCGGCGGGCCGTAAGTGATCGCCGGGATGCCCATCTCGTTGAAGATGAGAACGTCGCGCCACATGCTGGAGAACACCGGCTCGGCGAGCTCGAGCGCGCCGCCGATGGTCGCCTCGTGGCCCCTGCGCAGGCCGTCGAGCAGCACCTCGTTGTCGCCCGCGCCATAGGAGCGGCGGTAGAGAAAGAGCTCCACCTCGCCTTCGAGGCCGGTCTCGGCGAGGAGATCGCGCAGCTCGCGGCGGATCTCGAGCGGGTCCGACACCGGCGTCAGGCGGCAGTCGAGATAGAGGGCGCAGAGCTCGGAGGTGCGGGTGACGTGATAGGGGTTGCCGGCCCGGATCGCCCCGATCACCGCCTTCGGCACGATGGTGCCGTCCTTCGTGGTGTGGGTGTGGCGCTTCTCGTAGTCGTTGGCCCAGGCCTGGAGGCGGGGAATGAGGAGCGAGGCCCGCACGATGGCGTTGGGATGGTCGGGCCCGACCTCGGCCATCGGCGTGAACGGGGTATAGAACTGCGGCGCGCCGAACACCGTGATCTTGAAGAAGGCCTTGCCGGCCTCGATGCCCGAATAGCGGAAGTCGGTGCCCTCGGCGACGAGCGCGAAGTCGGCCACCCCGCCGTGCTGGACGAGGTAGCGCGCGCCGACCTCCTTGCTGAGATAGCGGGGCGAGGCGAACTCGTCGACGGCCTCGTAGCCGATCTCGCCCGGCACCGCCGACAGGAGAAGGTCGCCGCGCAGCGCGATGCCGGCCGCCTTGATCGCCTTCGCCGCAATCATGAAGGCGGCCATCGGCCCCTTGTCGTTGACGATGCCCTCGCCGAACAGCGTGCCGTCCTTCACCCAGGCGCCGTGATTGATGCCGACGCCGGGGTCGCGGATGCTCCACACGTCCGCCTTGCTGCGGCCGGTATCCATGTGGCTGTTGAAGATGAGGCTGTAGCCGTCGCCGGCGCCCGGCAGCGTGCCGAGCACGTTGAAGCGGTCCGGGAACATGCTGATCTTGCGCGGCGCGAAGCCTTCGCGCGCCATCCAGTCGTGGATGAAGGCGCCGACCTCGGCCTCCTCGCCCGCCGGGCTTTCGATGTTGCAGAGCGCCAGGGCGAGCTCCACGAGCTCGTCGGTGTCGAGCGGGACTCGCGTGCCTTGGAATTCGAAGTGGTGGGTCACGGCGTCTCGATCTGGCGAAGAGCAGCGGGCGAGCGCGACCGGCGGGCGCGACGCGCAGCGGCACCGCACCCCGTGGCTGTCGTGGTTTCGCCCATGGTCCTACCCATGCCGGCCGTGCTCCGAAGTGCCGCCGGCCATGCGTATGGCCGGTCATTTGTTCCAATAATAAGAACAGCGTTCTAATAAATGCTCACATGGGGTCGAAACCGAGTCAATTCGCCAGCAGGCACTTTTTTTGGGCAGACCGTGATGTGTGCAGGGGCGGACGGCGCCCGCCGACCGCCCGACGGGTGGCGAACGGCTGCGCGTTCGGTGGGCGCTGTCGTTGCCCGCGGCAGTGGGGCGCAGGCTCAGCCGGCGGGGTGGCCGAAGGCGCGGGGCGTCGGGGCGCCGAGCTTGCGGGAGGCGCGCTGGGCCGCGTCGTGCACGCGCATGCCGATCCGGGCGCGGGCATCCGCGGCGAGGTCGACGGCCGGCACCGCGCCGCTCAGAACGGCCACCACGCCGCCCGTCGCGTCCCGCACCACCGCGCCCGCGGAGAAGAAGCCCTGACGGTTCTCCTCGTCGCTGTAGGAGTAGCCGAGCTTGCGATACTCGGCGAGGTCGGCGAGGAGCTGCGGCAGCTCGATGCGGGTCGACTGGGTGATCCGGGGCAGGGGATCGGAGCCGAGGAGGCTGATCACCGCCTCGTCGCTCATCTCGGCGAGGAGCGCCTTGCCCATGGCGGTGGAGTGGAGGTGGGTCTGGTGGCCCGGGCGGTGGTTGATCGCGACGGGTCCCTCGCTCTGGACCGTCGCGAGATAGACGACGCTGCGGTCGCGCATCACGCCCAGGAAGCCGGTGATGTGCTCGTCGGCGAGGGCGTAGAGCTCGGGCATCACCGCGGAGACGAGGCTCGTCTGGCCGACGAAGGCGTTGCCCACCTGAAACGCGCGGTAGCCGATGGCGTAGCGCAGCGTGGCGTCGGCCTGCTCCAGATAGCCGGCGCGGGTGAGCGTCTTGATGAGGCGCTGCACGTTGCTCGGCGGCAGACCGAGGCGGCGGGCGATCTCGCGCACGCCCAACGGCTCGGGACTGTCGGCGAGAAGGTCGAGGATCGACAGCGCTCGTGCTACGGACTGGTTCTCGCCGCTTGCTGGTGGGTTGCTCAATCTCGTACCTCGTGAGGCTCGTGGCCGGCCGGCCCGCGCAGCGGTCGATGATAAGGCGCATCCCGATGCGCAAGCGTGTTGACGCGCCCGTCCCACCCGCTCAGACTATATGTGGAACAATGTTCCATTAAGTGGAACAACTGCCGCTGTCAAATCCGGTGGCGGCCGGCAAGGAGACGGGCATGGCAACGGTGGTGGGCTTCGACTGTCTGCGCTGCGGGGCGCGCTACGGGCTCGACGCCTACGCGCAGGACTGCCCGCGCTGTCATGCCGAGGCGCCGAGCAATCTCGTGGTCGCCTATGCCGAGGATCCCGCCGCCGCCTTGCGCCGCCCGACAGGGAACGGCGGCGGTCTCTGGCGCTACGGCGACGTGTTGCCCGTGGCGCCGGCCGATGCGGTGAGCCTTGCGGAAGGGTCGACGCCGCTCGTGGCGCTGGAGCGGATCGCCGCCGCGACGGGCGTCGCAACCCTCCTCGGCAAGGACGAGACGCGCAACCCCACCGGCTCCTTCAAGGACCGTCTCGCCGCGATCGCCGTCGCCTATGCGCGCTCGATCGGGGCGCCGGCCATCGTGTCGAGCTCCACCGGGAATGCCGGCGCCGCCGTCGCCGCCTATGCGGCGCGGGCGGGGCTGCCGGCGATCGTCTTCACCGCCGAGGGCGCCGTCGGTCCGCTCCTCACCCAGATGAAGGCCTACGGGGCGAAGGTGGTGGCGGTCCCGACGAAGGCGGGGCGCTGGCCGTTGATGCGCTATGGCGTGGAGCGGTTCGGCTTCTTTCCCACCTCGCCCTTCTTCGCGCCGGTGGTCGGCAGCAACCCGGTCGGCATCGAGGGCTATAAGACGCTCGCCTACGAGGTGGTGGAGCAGCTCGACTGGCAGGTTCCGGACGTATGCGTTCTGCCGGTCTGCTACGGCGATGCCCTCATCGGCATGTGGCGCGGCTTTCTGGACCTCAAGGCGGCTGGCTGGATCGACCGCCTGCCGCGGATGATGGCGGCGGAGATCTACGGCTCGCTCGGCGCTGCCCTCGCCTCCGGAAGCGACGCGCTGCCCGACATGCCGCAGACCCACGCGACCGTCGCAAAGTCCACCACTGCGACGCAGAGCACCTACCAGGCGCTCCACGCCCTGCGGGCTTCGGGCGGGACGGCGGTGTCGGTGGGCAACGACGACATCATGGATTGGCAGGCCCGCCTTGCGAGCGCCGAGGGGCTCTACGTGGAGCCGGCCGCCGCGGGCTCCATCGCCGCCGTCGCCGCGTTGCGCCGCGCGGGGGCGATTGGGGACGGCGAGCGGGTCGTCGCCCTCCTCACCGCCGGCGGGCTCAAGGATCCAGACGCGACGGCGGCCCGTCAGGGCGAGGTGATCCCTGTGCCGCTGGAGCCCGAGGCGGCCTTCGCGAAGCTCGCCGAGGCGGGGGTTCTTCCCTGAGGCGGGAAGCCCCGCCGGCTCATCGCGGCCCGAAGCCGGCGGCGGGCGGCGGCTCCGGCGTCGGCCAGATCTGCCGCAGATAGGCCTGAAGGCCGCGCTCCTGCCGCCACTGGCGCGGGTAGCCGAGCGACACCTCCTCGAACCGCGTGCCGTCGCGCCAGTCGGTGCGGCGCAGGTGGATGTGGCCGCTGACGGCGACCTTGACGTTGAAGCGCCGGTGCCAGTCCTCCGTCAGCACCGTGCCGCACCAGGGCGAGAAGCGCGGCGCGCGCGGAATGCGCACGAGATCATGCCGCAGCGGATAGTGGTTGACGATGATGGTCGGTGCGCCCTCGAGCCCGGCGAGGCGGTCCGCGGCGGTGGCGCAGCGCGCGTGGCACCACGCGATCCGCGAGGCGTAGGGGGTGGGGGCGAGCATGAACTCGTCGCCGCACATGGCGCGCTCCTCGCGCGCCCACTCCACCACGCGGGCGAGCGGAAGGTGCGGCGGCCGGAAGGTGTAGTCGTAGAGCAGGAAGAGGGGGGCGATCACCACCTCGCCGCCCGGGCCCGGCCAGACGGGAAAGGGGTCCTCCGGCGTCACGACCCCGTGCTCGCGAGCGAGGTCCACCAGCGCCTCGTACTTGCGCGGCCCGCGCCAGGCCATCCCCGGCACCGTCCACAGGTCGTGGTTGCCGGGTGTCCAGATCACCTTGGCGAAGCGGCGGGTGAGCGCGGTGAAGGCCGCGGCGACCCGGCTCGGCTGCTCGGCGATGTCGCCGGCCACGATGAGCCAGTCGTCGGGAAAGTCCGGCAGGGCGGCGAGCGCATCGCGGTTCACCGGGCTCGCGAGATGCAGGTCGCTGATCGCAAGCAGCCTCACCCGCGACGCTCCGGCACAGGAACAATGACGGACCGCCGCGGATTGAGATGGTCGAGACACCCGTCCTGCGTCACTATGGTGTCGGATCGTTCGCCGCGCGTCGCGGTGGGAGGACGCGCTATGGAGCCCGAATCCGTCTTCCGCGTGCTGGTCGCCCAGCTTCGCGCCGTGGCGCCCCAGCTCGCCCATCGGGAGATCTCTCGCGTCGACACCTTCGCCGAGCTCGGCGTCGGCCCGTTCGAGCGGGAGGCGGCGGTCAGCCTCGCGATGGAAGAGCTCTGCATCGGCGCCTCGTCGCAGGATTTCGCCCGCGCCGCGACCGTCGGCGAGCTCGTCGATCTCCTCGGGGCCGAGGCGACGGACTGAGCGGCGGCGACGTCTATACCCCGACCTCGCGCGCCCGCTCGCGGGCCTGCTCCACCCGGTGCTGGTTGCGCACGGCCCATTCGCCGAGGGCCTCCAGCGGCCCGAGAAGGTCCACCCCGAGATCGGTCAGCGTGTAGTCGACGCGGGGCGGGATGGTCGGCGTCACGGTGCGCGTCACGAAGCCGTCGCGCTCCAGCTCGCGCAGCGTCGAGGTCAGCATCTTCTGGCTGATGGTGCCGATGTCGCGCTTCAATTCGGAAAAGCGCATCGGGCCGGTGGCGAGCCGCGTCACTACGATCATCGACCATTTCGCGCCGATCCGGGCGAGAAGCTCGCGAACGTGTCGACAGTCGGGGCTCGATGTGTGCTTGATGGGTTTCACGGACGTGACCGAGGTTGCTTTCATGTGCGTACTTGCCGTGGGCGTCCTGTCGGTTAGGTGTAGGTCCTCCCGTCGGTTTCCAACTGATACCAGAGTCTCCTATGAAAACCATCGCCGTCCTCGTGGGGAGCCTGCGCTCGGGCTCCTTCAACCTCAAGCTGGCCAAGGCTCTCGAAAAGCTCGCCGAGGGTCGCCTCAAATTCGTCTATCCCGATCTCGGCAGCGTGCCCCACTATAACGACGATCTGTGGTCGGACCTGCCGGCGAGCGTGACCGCGCTCAAGAGCGCGATCGACGAGAGCGACGCCGTGCTCTTCGTCACGCCCGAGTATAACCGCACCTATTCGCCGCTCCTTGCGAACGCCATCGCCTGGGCGTCGCGGCCGTACGGCAAGTCGAGCTTCATGCACAAGCCCGGCGCGGTGGTGGGCACGTCGCCCGGCGCCATCGGCACGGCGGCCGGTCAGGTGGACCTGCGCGGTCTCCTGCCGGTCCTCGGCGTGATCCCGATGGGGCAGCCGGAAGTCTACCTGCAGATGAAGCCCGACCTCATCGACGACGCCTCCAATGTCACGGTGCCCGACACCGAGGCCTTCCTGAAGCGTTGGGTCGACGCGTTCGTGGCGTTCGTCGACCGCGTCGCGCTCTGAAGTGAGGCGAGGGGGCCCTACGGCGGTCGCCGTGGAGCCCCCTCGCTTTGCCATATACGACCTCCGCCGGAACCACTAGGAAGTGCAATGGAGGACACGCCAACGCGCCACCCGAAGCGCGGGCAGAAGAAGGATCCGGCGATGAATACCTACGACTTCACGGGCCGCGTCGCGGTCGTCACGGGCGGCGCCCAAGGGATTGGCGGGGCGGTTGCGACCAAGCTCGCCGCGAACGGCGCCCGCGTCGCCCTGTGGGACGTCGATCGCTCGCTCGCGGAGGACCACGCCGCCGAGATCGGCAACGCTGCCGCCTTCGACGTCGACATCGCCGACTGGGCGTCGGTGGAGGCGGCATATGCTGCCACGCTGGAGGTGTTCGACGAGGTGGACATCGTCGTGAACTCCGCCGGCATCGCCGGGATGAACGCCACCGTGGCCGACTATCCGGTGGACGAGTTCGCCAGGATCTGCGCGATCAACCTCAACGGCACCTTCCACGTGAACAAGGTGGTGGTGCCCGCGATGCGCGCCCGCAACTACGGCCGTATCGTCAACATCGCCTCGATCGCGGGCAAGGAAGGCAACCCCAACGCCTGCGCCTACTCGGCCTCGAAGGCCGCGGTGATCGGCTTCACCAAGTCGCTCGGCAAGGAGCTCGCCGACGTGAACGTGGCGGTGAACTGCGTCACGCCCGCCGCCGCCCGCACCCGCATCTTCGACCAGATGAGCGAGGAGCACATCGGCTACATGCTGTCGAAGATCCCCCGCGGGCGTTTCCTGGAACTCGACGAGGCCGCCAACATGATCGCCTGGCTCGTGAGCGAGGAGAACACCTTCACCACCGGCGCGGTGTTCGACCTGTCCGGCGGCCGCGCGACATACTGACCCGCCCTCAGCGTCGGATGCTGATCTCGGTATTCTCGGCGCCCACCGTCAGCACGAGATCGAAGAACTTCTCCGCGTCCGCCGGGTGCAGGCGGATGCAGCCGTGCGAGGCGGGTGCGCCGAGGCTGCCGATCTCGTAGCTGCCGTGGATGGCATAGCCGCCATCGTAGAACACGGCGTTGGGCATCGGCGCGCCGTCGTACTCCTTGGAGAAATACTCCCGATACATCCGCATCGGCCGGAAGGTGCCGGTGGGAGTGCGGTAGCCGGCCCGACCCGTCGACACCTTCCACTCCGCCAGCGGCTCGCCCTTGTAGATGATGGTGAGCCGCTGCGTCGAAAGATCGACGTCGGCGACGAGCGTCTTCGCGGACGCATGGCCGATGCCGGCGACGAGGAGGGTGACGGCGAACAGGAGACGGATCATGGCATGACCTCGATGCATGTCGGGCAGGGGATCGGCGTATCGCCGCACCGTGAGTAGATTGGAGACGCTCAAAAAATCACTAAAATCGGCGAAACGCGGCGCCGTGCCGCGCTGCCCCGCTCCTCCATCTTTTGGGGGCAAGCAAGGGCCGCAGGGTCAGACAGGCGGAGACGATCATGGTGCTGATGATAGTGGGGCTCGCGGTGTTTCTCGGAGCCCACCTCGTGCCGCGCGCGACGGGCCTGCGCGGGTCGCTCGTCGCAGCGCTCGGCGAATATGGCTACAAGGGGCTCTTCTCCGTCGTCTCCCTCGTCGGCATCGTGATGGTCTCGATGGGCTACGGCGACTGGCGCTTCCAGGGCTCGCCGCTTCTTTATCGGCTGCCGACCGGCGTCACCCATCTGGCGCTTCTTCTGATGCTGTTCGCCTCGATCTCCCTGGTCGCCGCCTATACCCCGTCCCATATGCGCAAGGCGTTGAAGCACCCGATGCTCGTCGCCGTGAAGCTCTGGGCGTTCGCCCACCTTCTGGCGAACGGCGACGTCGCCTCGGTGGTGCTCTTCGGGGCGTTCCTCGCCTGGGCGGTGGTGGATCGGATCATCCTGAAACGCCGGGAGCGGGCGGGGGTGATCGTGCGTCGCCCCTTCACTGCGCGGTGGAGCGGCGACGCGGTCGCCATCGTCGTCGGGGTTATCGTTTACGTGTTGTTTGTTTGGAAGCTGCATCTGTGGCTAATAGGGGTTTCGCCGCTCCCCATGGGGGCGGTGTCGTGAGTGAACCCCGACCGGGATAGACATGTCGGATATCTTTCAGGAAGTCGAAGAAGACCTCAGGCGCGAGCGACTGCGCAAGCTTTGGGATCGATTCGGCATCTACATCATTCTCGTGGCGGTGCTGATCGTCGCGATCACCGCCGGCTATCGCGGCTACGAGGCCTGGCGCACGGGTCGCGAGCGGGCTGCGGGCGATGCCTATCTCGAGGTCGTCAAGGCGGTCGACGAGACCGGGACGAGCTCGGCCGTCACGAGCCTCATCGAGTATGCCGACGACGCGCCGGCGGGCTTCCAGATGCTGGCGCGCTTCCGGGCCGCGGCGGCCCTCTCGGCGCAGGACGACGATGCCGGCGCCGCGGACATCCTGCGCGGCCTCGCGGCCGACAGCGACGTCGCCCCGCTCTACCGCGACCTCGCCTCGCTGCGCCTCGCCCAGATCCTCATCGACGAGGGGGACGCGGCCGGCGCGCGCAAGGCGATCGGCGGCCTCTCGGAGGATTCCGGCAGCCCCTACTATCTCGCGGCGCAAGAGCTGATGGGCCTTGCCGCCTACACCGAGGACGATCTCGAGGCAGCCCGGCAGCACTTCGCCACCCTGCGCGATGCTGCGGGCGCACCGCAGCCCATGGTGCAGCGCGCCCGGCTGATGCTCGCTCTCATCACCCAGACCGCCCCCGACCCGGCCGATGCCGACGGGGAGGCGGCGGAGACGGCGCAGGAGACGAACTGATGCGTGTTGTCCCCTTCGTCCTCGCGGCGGCGCTTACGGGGTGCGGGTCGATCAGCGATCTCAATCCGTTCGGCGCCAAGGACGAGCATCTCGTCGGCGAGCGCACCACCGTCTTCTCCACCAACACGGAGATGCCGGAGGACGCGACGCCCAAGCCCGCGTCGGTCGGTCCGGCGCGTGCCAACAACGACTGGCCGCAGCCCGGCGGCAACGCGCAGAACGACCCCGGCCATCTCGCCTATAGCGGCGGCGCCGTGCGGGCGTGGCGGGCCTCCGTGGGCGGCTCCGGCTCCGGCGGCCTGTCCGTGGCGCGCGGCACGCCGCGGATCTCGGCGCGGCCCGTCGTCTCGGGCGACCGCGTCTTCGTCTATGCGCCCAACGGCACCGTCACGGCGCTGTCGCTCGGTTCGGGCACGCGCATCTGGTCCACCTCGCTGCGTCCCGATGGCGAGCGCGACGCGGCGGCCGGCGGCGGCGTGACCGTCGACGGCAACCGCGTGTTCGTCGCCACGGGCTATGGCGAGATGGCGGCGCTCGACGCCCAGAACGGCCAGGAGATCTGGCGCCGCGGTCTCGATACGCCCGCCCGCGGCGCGCCGACGGCCGGCGCCGGCAAGGTGTTCGTGGTGTCGCAGAAGAACAAGGTGTTCGCGATCGACCAGGCGGACGGGACGGAGGCCTTCACCTACGACGGCATTCCGGAGCAGGCGGGCCTGCTCGCGACCTCGTCGCCGGCGATCTCCGGCTCGACCGTGGTCATTCCCTATTCGTCCGGCGAGGTGATGGCGTTCTCCACCGACACGGGCGAGCCGAAGTGGCAGAGCTTCGTGACGCGCTCGATGAGAACCCTCGCCGTGTCCGGCCTCACCGACGTGTCGGGCAGCCCGGTGATCGACGGCGGCACGGTCTATGCCACCGGCGTCTCCGGCCGCACCATCGCCGTGAACCTGTCCGACGGATCGATGAAGTGGGAGCGCAATATCGGCTCCGCCCACACGCCCATCGTCTCGGGTGACGCGCTCTTCCTGGTCGATCTCGCCGACCGCATGGTGGCGCTCAACAAGTCGAGCGGCGAGACGCTGTGGATGACGGAGCTGCCCAAGCCCAAGAAGAAGAAGGACCGCGCCTACGCCGGTCCGCTCCTCGCCGGGGGCTCGCTCTACGCGATCTCCAACGACGGTCGCCTCGCCCAGCTCAACCCGAAGGACGGGCAGGTGGTCGCCGATCGCACGATTGGGTCGGCGGCCTACTCGGCGCCCATCCTCGCCTCCGGCCAGATGATCATCGTCTCGGACGCGGGCGAGATCACCGCCCTGCGGTAGGCCATGAAGGTCGCGATCGCGGGGCGGGCCAACGTCGGCAAGTCCACCCTGTTCAACCGCCTGGTGGGCAAGCGCCTCGCCATCGTCGACGATACCCCGGGCGTCACGCGGGATCGGCGCGAGGCGCCGGCGCGGCTGCAGGACCTCACCTTCGATCTCGTCGACACCGCCGGCTTCGAAGGAGCCGACGACGGCACCCTCGAAGCGCGCATGTGGAGCCAGATGGCCCGTGCGCTCGACGAGGCGGACGTCTACCTCTTCGTGGTCGACGCGCGCGCCGGGGTGACACCGCTCGACGAGACGCTCGCCGCCGACGTGCGCCGGCGTGGCAAGCCGGTGGTGCTCGTCGCCAACAAGGCCGAGGGCCGGCTGGGCGATCTTGCGAGCATGGAGGCCTACTCCCTCGGCCTCGGCGATCCGGTGGCGATCTCGGCCGAGCACGGCGAGGGCACCTCCGATCTGCGCGACGCGCTGGCGGAGGCGTTCGAGCGCGTCCCCCCCGTGGCGGAGGAGGACGAGAGCCCGGCGATCGACCTCGCCCGCCCGATCCAGGTCGCTTTCGTGGGCCGCCCCAACGTCGGCAAGTCCACCCTCGTCAACCGCATCGTCGGCGAGGACCGGATGCTCACCGGGCCGGAGGCGGGCCTCACGCGCGATTCGATCGCCGTCGAGTTCACGATCGACGAGCAGCGCTTCAAGCTCGTCGACACGGCGGGGCTGCGTCGGCGCGCCAAGGTCACCGACACGCTGGAGCGCCTGTCGACGGGCGACACCATCCGCGCCCTGAAATATGCCGAGGTGGTGGTGGTGGTGCTCGACGCCACCCAGCCCTTCGAGAAGCAGGATCTGCAGATCATCGACCTCATCGTGCGCGAGGGGCGGGCGGTGGTCATCGCGCTCAACAAGTGGGACCTCGTGGAGGAGCCCGACCCGACCATCAGGGCGGCGCGCGAGGCGGCAACGCGGCTGGTGCCCCAGGCGGCGGGGGTGCGCGTCGTCCCGGTCTCGGCGAAATCGGGACGCAACGTCGACAAGCTGATGGCCACCGTGACCGAGGCGGTGACGCGGTGGTCGGCACGCATCTCCACCGGCCGCCTCAACCGCTGGCTCGAGGGAGCGGTGGCGCGCCACCCGCCCCCCGCCGTCGGCGGCCGGCGCATCAAGATCCGCTACGTGACGCAGGCGAAGACGCGGCCACCCACCTTCGTCGCCTTCTGCTCACGGCCGGAGGCGCTGCCACCCGCCTATCAGCGCTACCTGATCAACTCGATCCGGGAGAAGTTCGACCTCCCGGGCGTGCCGATCCGTCTGAACCTCAGAAAGCCGGACAACCCCTACGCGGACTGAGCGCGCAAGGCTGCCTTGCGCCGCGGGCGCTTGGGACGAAGGCAGGGGCGGGCATAAGATCGTTGCTCCGACACCTTCGGAAAGGATCGGCCGATGCATCTCTATGGAATGCTGGACTCGCCCTATGTGCGGCGTGTCGCCGTGGCGCTGAACCTTCTCGGTATCAGCTACGAGCACACCAAGCTCTCGGTCTTCAGCACCTTCGACGAGTTTCGCGCGGTGAACCCGGTGGTCAAGGCGCCCACTCTCGTCACCGACGATGGCGTGACGCTGATGGATTCCACCCTGATCCTGGAGCACGTCGAGGAGATCGGCCGGCGGGACGGGGCCACGTTGCGGGCCGCTTCGCCCGCCGATCGCACGCGGGCGCTGCGGATCACCGGTCTTGCCCTCGCGGCGGCGGAGAAGGCGGTGCAGATCGTCTACGAGCACAATCTGCGGCCGGCCGCGAAGCTCCATCAGCCCTGGGTCGACCGGGTGACGGGTCAACTCCATGCCGCGCTCGCCGGGCTGGAGGAGATCGTCGGCGCGGGGGACCGCTGGCTCGTCGACGAGCGACCGCTCGAGGTCGACGCCACCGTCGCGGTGGTGTGGGACTTCATCCGCATGATGATCCCCGACGTGGTCGCCGCCGACGCCTACCCGGGCCTCGCCCACTTCTCCACGCGGGCGGAGGCGCTGCCGGCCTTCGCCGCTGCGCCGTCCCACTGAGGCGCAGCCCATCCGGGCGCGCGGATCAGATGAAGTCGCGGTCGCGGAAGGAGTAGGTGGCGCCGCTTCTTTCCATGCCCGGGGCGCAGAGGGCGGCGATGGAGGGGGCGACGTCGGCCGGGGTGGGCAGCGTGTCCGGGTCCTCGCCCGGCACGGCGGCGGCGCGCATCGCCGTGCGCACCGCGCCGGGGCTGAAGAGGTTGGCGCGGACCGCGGTGGTGGCGGTTTCGTTGGCGTAGGTCTTCACCAGCGCGTCGAGGGCGGCCTTCGAGACCGAGTAGGGCCCCCAGAACGGCCGCAGCTTGGCCACCGCCCCGGAGGTCACGAACACGCAGCGGCCGGCGTCGGAGCGGCGCAGCAGCGGATCGAGGGTGCGGATGAGCCGCCAGTTGGCGGTCACGTTCACGTCGAGGGTTTCCTGCCAGGTGGGCGCCTTGACGTGGGCGAGCGGCGAGATCTGGCCGAGCACGCCGGCGTTGCCCACGACGATGTCCACCTTGCCCCAGCGATCGTTGATCGAGCCGCCGAGGCGGTCGACGCCCTGACCGTCGGTCATGTCGAGCGGAACCAGCGTGCCGGCGGTGCCGACGGCGCGCAGGGCGTCGTCGAGCTCCTCGAGCGCCTCCACCTTGCGGCCCACGGCGATCACGTGCACGCCGTGCCGGGCGAGCTCCGTCGCGACCGCCCAGCCGATGCCGCGCGTCGCCCCCGTCACCACCGCGAGCCGGCCGGCGAGCGGGGTGAGGTCGATCGTCGATAGCGGGTCGGTCACTCGGCGTTTTCCAGAAAGGACAGCTGCGGGTGCGGCGTGCGCGCCGCCCGGTCGGTGAGGGGGGTGGGGTACTCGCCGGTGAAGCAGGCGTCGCAATATTGCGGCACCGCCGGGTCGCGCCGCATCTCGCCGGCGGCCCGGTAGAGGCCGTCGATGGAAAGGAAGGCGAGGCTGTCCACCTTGATGTAGCGGGCGAGCTCGGCGACGCTCATGCGCGAGGCGATCAGCTTCGACTTCTCCGGCGTGTCGACGCCGTAGAAGCACGAATCGGTGGTCGGCGGGCTCGCGATGCGCATGTGCACCTCGGTGGCGCCGGCGTCGCGCACCATCTCCACGATCTTGAGCGACGTTGTGCCCCGCACGATGGAGTCGTCGACGAGCACCACGCGCTTGCCCGCGAGCACCTCGCGGTTGGCGTTGTGCTTCAGCTTCACCCCCATGTGGCGGATCTGGTCCGACGGCTCGATGAAGGTGCGCCCCACATAGTGGTTGCGGATGATGCCGAGATCGAACGGCAGCGCCGAGGCCTCGGCATAGCCGATGGCGGCGGGGGTGCCCGAATCGGGCACCGGCACGACGACGTCGGCCGGCGCGGGCGACTCGCGGGCGAGCTCGGCGCCGATGCGCTTGCGCACGCCATAGACGTTGCGTCCGCCCACCGAGGAGTCGGGGCGGGCGAAGTAGACGTACTCGAACACGCAGAAGCGGTCGTGGCTCTCGGGGAAGGGCCGCATCGATTCGAGGCCCTGCTCGGTGATCACCACCATCTCGCCCGGCTCCACGTCGCGCACGTAGCGCGCGCCGATGATGTCGAGGGCGCAGGTCTCCGAGGCGAGCACGTAGGCCCCCTCGAAGTCGCCGATGATGAGCGGGCGGATGCCGAGCGCGTCGCGGCAGCCGATCATCATCGACGGCGTCAGCGCGACGAGGGCGAAGGCGCCTTCGAGCTGGCGGATCGCGTCGATGAAACGTTCGATGAAGGAGTTCTTGGTGGACGTCGCGGTGAGGTGGATGATGACCTCGGTGTCGGACGTCGACTGGAAGATGGAGCCGCGCTCGCGCAGCGTTCCGCGCAGCATGCCGGCGTTGGTGATGTTGCCGTTGTGCGCAACGGCAAAGCCGCCCATCGCGGTTTCGGCGAAGAGCGGCTGAACGTTGTGGAGGGCGGGTTCGCCGGTGGTGGAGTAGCGCGTATGGCCGATCGCGCTGTCGCCTTTCAATCGGTCGATGACGCCCTGGCTCGTGAAGTTGTCGCCGACGAGACCCATGTGGCGCTCGACACGGAAGGCGCCACGCGCGCACGTCGCGATGCCCGCGGCCTCCTGGCCGCGGTGCTGGAGAGCGTGCAGGCCGAGCGCGGTGAGCGCGCTGGCTCCGCTGTTGCGGAAGACGCCGAAGACGCCGCACTCGTCATGAAAGCGGTCGCCTTCCCTGATGTCGATGATGCGCCGTGAGGCCAACTTAGTTGTTGCTCCCTGACGTGGTTCCCGTGGTGGGCGCGGGGGTGGTGGAGGATCCGTTGCCGCTGGTCGCGTCGATCAGCTGGTCGATCTGGCTCTGCTGACCGGGGGTGGTGGTCGTCGGAGCGGGGGCCGTCTGCGTCGGCGTGCTGGTGGTGGGGGCGCTCGCCGGGTTGTCGCTGCCGCCCTCGAAGGCGCCGCGGATCGCCGATTCCGGATCGTCCGGGATCACCGCGAGGAGGCGGTCGCCGAGCTCGGAGAGCTGCGGGTAGCTCGCCGCCTGCGTCACCCACGACGGGCGGTTGGGCTCGTCCACCAGCCAGTTGAAGAAGATCACCGCGACCACCACGAGGAGCACGCCGCGGGCGGCGCCGAACACGAAGCCGAGGAGACGGTCGAGCGCGCCGATGGGGCTATCCATCACGTAGTCGGAGATCTTCATGGTGATGAGGCTGACGACGATCAGCGACACCAGGAAGATGCCGGCGGCCGAAAGACCGATCGCGACGGTCTGGTTGTCCACATATTGGCTGACGTAGGGCAGCAGCTCCCCATAGAAGAGATAGGCGAGCACCGCGGCAGCGACCCATGCGGCGATCGACAGGATTTCGCGTACGAAACCGCGGAACATGGCGAGGATCGCCGAGATAAACACCACGGCAATGACCACGCCGTCGAGGATCGCGATATTCATCAATCGTCTCCAGAGAAGGCGCCCCGCCGATCGTCGGCAAGGCCGTCCGGTGCGATCCGGTGAACCAAATCGCCGAGCAATGCAACCTCGCTCGTGGCGCAGCCGTCGGCGTCGGCCCCCGCGAGCGGTGGAACGATGGCGCCGCGAAAGCCGAGCTTCGAGGCCTCCTTCAGCCGCCCGTTGGCGTGCGGAACGGCCCGCACGCGGCCCGACAGGCTGATCTCGCCGAAATAGACCACATCGGCCGGCAGGGCCACGCCCGCCCGCGATGAAATCAGCGCCGCGGCCACCGCGAGGTCGGCCGCGGGCTCGGCGATCCGCAGCCCGCCCGCCACTGCGAGGTAGATATCGTGGGTGGAAAGGGCAAGGCCGCAGCGCGCTTCGAGGACGGCGAGCACCATCGACAGGCGCGAGCCGTCCCAGCCGATCACCGCGCGGCGGGGCGTGCCGAGGCGCGAGGGGGCGACGAGCGCCTGGATTTCCACAAGCAGCGGTCGCGTGCCCTCCATGCCGGCGAACACGGCGGCGCCGGGGGAGGAGATGTCGCGCTCGCCGAGGAAGAGCTCGGACGGGTTCTGCACCTCGGAGAGGCCGCCGCCGGTCATTTCGAAGACGCCCACCTCGTCGGTCGGGCCGAAGCGGTTCTTGGAGCCGCGCAGCAGGCGGAAGGCGTGGCTCGGGTCGCCTTCGAAGGTGAGAACGGCGTCCACCATGTGCTCCACCACCCGCGGCCCCGCGATTTGCCCGTCCTTCGTCACATGGCCCACGAGGATGACGGCGGCACCCGACAGTTTCGCATAGCGGATCAGCGCCTGCGCCGAGGCGCGCACCTGCGTCACCGTGCCCGGGGAGGCCTCGGCGATGGAGGTGTGGAGCGTCTGGATGGAATCGATGACGACGAGCGCCGGCGGCGGACCACCTTGGAGCGTCTCGATGATGGTCTCGACGCTGGTCTCTGCGGCAAGGCCCACCGAGGAGCGGTCGGCGCCGAGCCGGCGGGCGCGAAGCTGGACCTGTGCCGTCGCCTCCTCGCCGGTGACGTAGACCACCCGTGCGCCGCGGTTGGCGAGGGCGGCGGCGGTCTGGAGGAGCAGCGTCGACTTGCCGATGCCGGGGTCGCCGCCGATGAGGATCGCCGATCCCGGCACCAGTCCACCGCCCGTCACCCGGTCGAACTCGCTGATGCCGGTGACGATGCGCGGGGCCTCGGGAATCGGCTCGTCGAGCGAGGTGAGCGCCAGCCGGCGGCCCTTGGTGCGGGACGTCTTGCCGGTCGCCGCCGTCATGATGTCCTCGGTGGCGGCCTCCTCGGTGATGGTGTTCCACTCGCCGCAGGCTTCGCAGCGGCCCGCCCAGCGCGTGGTGACGGCACCGCAGGCCTGGCAGACGAAGCGGCTCGCCCGGCGCGCCATCAGAGCGGCCCCGTCACCCGCGTCGCCCGCCGCGAGAGGCCGGTGAGAAGCTCGTAGCCGATGGTGCCGGCCCGCGCCGCCACCTCGTCGACGCCGACGGTGGGGCCGAAGATCTCCACGAAGTCGCCGCGGGCACAGGCGATCCCCGTCACGTCGATGGCGAGAAGGTCCATCGAGACGCGGCCGAGGAGGTGCGTGCGACGGCCGGCGACGGCGACGGGGGCGCCGGCGGCGGTGTCGGAGCTGCCGGCGGCGCGCGGATAGCCGTCGGCATAGCCGAGTGAGGCGATGGCGATGCGGGTCGGCCGGGTGAGGGTCACCGCGCCGCCGTAGCCCACCGTCTCGCCGGCGGCGGCCTCGCGCACCTGCACCACCCGCGCCTCGAGCTTCACGGTGGGCTCCAGCGGCACGCTGGTGGGTGCGGAGGCGGCGCCGTAGAGGGCGATGCCGGGGCGCACGAGATCGTAGTGGCTCGTCGGCCGGGTGAGGAGGGCGGCGGAGTTGGCGAACGAGGCGGCGACGTCCGACATCATCGCGCGGGCGGCGGCGAAATTCGCCTCCTGGATGACATTGAGAGGATGGTCGGGCGTGTCGGCGGCGGCGAAGTGGCTGGCAAGGAGCGCCGGGCGTCGTGTCACCGTGCCGAGCTCGGCGAGGGTGACGCCGAGCCGGTTCATGCCGGTGTCGACGTTGAGGGCGAAGGCGCCCTGGGGCCATTCCGAGAGCGCCTCCAGCGAGGAGATCAGCGGCCGCAGCCCCGCCTCGCGCGCCTCCCGCACCGCGTCGAACACGCCGTTCAGCACGTAGATGACGACGCCCGGTAGCAGGCGGCGCAGCCGCATCGCCTCGGTGGGAAGGGCGACGAAGAAGGTGCGGCAGCCGGCCGCGGCGAGCGGCACCGCGACGCGCTCGATGCCGAGCCCGTAGGCATCGGCCTTCACCACCGCCGCGCATTCGGCGCCGGTGAGGGCGGCGAGGCGGCGCCAGTTGCGCACCACCGCCTCCGGATCGATGGTGAGCCGCACGCCCTCCCAGTTCTCCTCGCCGGCGGGATGGGCATTGAGGACGAGGAAGGCGTCGGCCGCGGCCGAACGCAGGCCGTCGGCGTCGGCCGGGGGAGCGCTCTCCTCCAACCCGTGTGCGGCGGCGGGCTCCGGTTTGGGCGGTGCGGCGTCGATCTCGCGGGAGAGGGAGGCGAGGGCGGCGGCGAGCTTCGGGCTCGGGTCGCGATGCAGGCCGGAGAGGGCGGCGACGATGCCGTCGCGGAAGCCCGGGGAGGAGATGCGACCTCCGAGAAAGCGGGCGAGAAGGTCGGTGATCAGGGCGCGGTCGGCTGGGTGCATCGCCTATCCTAGTCCCGGTGAGGGGGGCGGGAAAATGGGGCATCGTCGCCGGATGGTGCCGCTCGGCGGGCCCATCCGATCCGTGGCGAGCCCACTTTATCCGCAGCGGGCCCATTCTATCCGCGGCGGGGCGGGGGAGCCGGCAGGGCGATCGCGCCTCAGGCGGTGATCGCCTCCAGCCGACGGATCATGTCGAGAACATAGGTCACCTGATCGTCGGTGAGGCGGTTTTCCACCGTTTGCAGCTCGGCGCGGGCCGCCTCGGCCTCGCCGTCGCGGATCGGCGGCAGGCGCTTCGTCTCCGGCGTCGGATCGAGTCGGCCGCGCGGCACCACCACCTCCAGATTCGCCCGGTCGACGAGACCGCCGACCCTGAGGCGCTCCAACTCGGCGGCGAGGAGCTTCGCCTCGCCCCTGAGCGTCACGGTGGCGTGGACGTAGCCGATGTCCACCGTGGATAGATCGCGTTCGGCCATCAGAAGTCTCCTTCGGATCTCGCCGACGCCGGGCGCCGGGCTCAGAACGGATCGGACGCCGACTGGTCGTCGATGACGAGGTTTGAGAAGCGCGTCACTTCGGCCTCGAACTGCAGCTTCACCGTACCCGTCGGCCCGTGGCGCTGCTTGCCGATGATCACCTCCGCTACGCCGTGGACGGCCTCCATCTTGGCCTCCCACTCGAAGAATTCCTGCGTGCCTTCGGCGGGCTTGCGACTCTGCAGATAGTACTCCTCGCGGAACACGAACATCACCACGTCCGCGTCCTGCTCGATGGAGCCCGATTCGCGCAGGTCCGCAAGCTGCGGCCGCTTGTCGTCGCGCGCTTCCACCTGACGGGAAAGCTGGGAGAGGGCGATGATCGGCACCTCGAGCTCCTTGGCGAGCGCCTTGAGGCCGGTGGTGATCTCGGTGATCTCGTTGACGCGGCTCGCGTTGGTCTTGCCGGAGCCCGACAGGAGCTGGAGATAGTCGACGATCAGGAGGTCGAGCCCCTTCTGGCGCTTCAGTCGGCGGGCGCGGGCGGCGAGCTGGCCGACGGTGATGCCGCCGGTCTGATCGATGTAGAAGGGCAGCGTCTGCATCGCCTTCGCCGCCTCCACGAGGTCGTGGAACTGGCTCTCGTCGATGGAGCCGCGGCGGATGTGGGAGGAGGAGATGCCCGACTGCTCGGCGAGGATACGGGTGGCGAGCTGCTCGTAGGACATTTCGAGCGAGAAGAAGCCCACCACGCCGCCGTCGGCCGACTTGCCGGCTAGCCCTTCGGGGCTCGGCTTGAAGTTGCGGGCGACGGCGAAGCCGATGTTGGTGACGAGCGAGGTTTTTCCCATCGCCGGCCGGCCGGCGAGGATGATGAGGTCGGAGCGCTGCAGCCCGCCCATCAGCCGGTCGAGGTCGGAGAGCCCGGTGGCGATGCCGGAGAGGCCGCCCGCCCGGTCGTAGGCCGCCGCCGCCATGTCGACCGCGGCGGTGAGGGCGTCGCCGAAGCCGACGAAGCCCTGGTCGAAGCGGCCGGTCTCGGCGAGCTCGTAGAGGCGCTTTTCCACGCCCTCGATTTGCGTGCGCGGCGTCGTCTCGGGCGGCGCGTCGTAGGCCTCGTTGACCATGTCCTCGCCGATGGTGATGAGCGAGCGGCGCAGGGCGAGGTCGAAGAGGGTGCGGCCGTAATCCTCGGCGTTGATGATGGTGGTGGCGTTGGCGGCGAGGCGGCCGAGATATTCCACCACCGCGAGGTCGGCGATGGTCTCGTCGGCGCCGAAGAAGGTCTTCACCGTGAGCGGCGTCGCCACCTTGCCGGCGCGGATCAGCTTGGAGGTGATGTCGTACACCTTGCGGTGCGGCTCGACGAAGAAGTGCTCGATCTTCAGGAAGTCGCTGACGCGGTAGAACGCCTCGTTGTTGACGAGGATCGCGCCCAGCAGCTGTTGCTCGATCTCGGTGTTCTGCGGCGCGGTGCGCGCCATTTCGAGGTGAGTGTGGTCGAGCGGTTTGTTCATGGAGCCTCGCCTTTCCTTGGCGACCGTCATAGCGCGGCGAGGGCGGGCAGTCCGCCGGTGGGACACCTTCTCAACCGCTATCCACGATCTCAGCACCGCCGAGAAGAAGGACGCATCGAGCGTTGACAGCGCCTTAATTCGCGCGTCGCCCGAGCGTGAGGAAGCCGCCGCCGGCGCGCACCACGACGCCGCTCGCCAGGGCGAGCGGCGGGTTGCGATCCGAGGGGGCGGTGCGGCTAGTCCGCGCGGCGGGCGAGCACCAGATCGCCCGCCACCGGCACGCCCTCCTCGTGGCGCACCACGATGGGCTCGATGGCCGCCACGGTGAAGCCGGCGCCCTCGAGCAGGCGTCGGACATAGTGCGTGCCGTGGGCGAAGCGCTGGGTCGTCGTCACGCGCCAGCCGTCGGGCAGATCGTCGGCCCGCTCGGTCGAGGTGACGAGGAGGCCGCCCGGTGCGAGCGCCTCCCGTGCCGTCGCGATGAAGGCGTCGAGCCCGCCGAGATAGGGCCACACGTCGGTGGCGAGGATGATGTCGAACGGCGTCTCGTCCCAGCCGGAGAGGAAGGCGACCGCCTCGCCGACATAGAGGTCGGTGTAGACGTCGCGCTCGTCGGCCATCGCGAGCATCCCCTCGGCAAGGTCCACGCCGACGAGGGTGTTGGCGAGCCCGGCGAAGGCGACGCCCGCGAGGCCGGTGCCGCACCCGAGATCGAGGATGTGGCTGTCCGCCTTGGCGTGGCCTTCGCAGAGGCGGCGGGCGAGGGTGGGCACATGGTAGCCGAGGCGCTCCACGAGCACCTCGTCGAACGTCTCGGCGTTCTGGTCGAAGAGGGTGGCGACATAGGCGGCGGGCGCCGCCTCGGGCGCGGCGAGGCCGTAGGCGGCGAGCCGCATCTCGACCCCGCAATGGTCGGCGGGGTCGAGGGAGAGGCATTCCTTGAAGAGCCGCTCGGCGGTGGCGAGATCGCCGGCGTCCTCCGCCTTGCGGGCGGCGTCGTAGAGCTCGCCGAGGGCGTCCGCGTCGAACGCGGGCGCCTTGTTCATCCGTGGCCGGCGATCAGCGCCGGTCCCGTCGAGCGGCCACTGTCGCGGGCGGCCAGGGCGCGCTCGGTGGAGGCCATGTAGTCGCGCGTGAGGGGGACGGTCTCGAGGCGTTTGGCGAGCTGGATCTGGAACACCATCATGTCGCCGGCGCGGAAGGAGGCCTCGGAGCCGGCGAGATAGAAGTCCCACATGCGGAAGAAGCGCTCGTCCTTCTCCTTCACCACCTCGTCGTGATGGGCGTGGAAGCGCGCGTTCCAGTTCTTCAGCGTCTCGGCGTAGTGCAAGCGCAGGATCTCCACATCGGTGACGTAGAGGCCGGCCCGCTCGATCGCCGGCAGAACCTCCGACAGGGCCGGGATATAGCCGCCCGGGAAGATGTATTTGGCGATGAAGGGGTTGGTGGATCCCGGACCGTCGAAGCGGCCGATGGAGTGGAGGAGCATCACTCCGTCGTCCTCGAGCAGGCGGTGGGCGGCCTGGAAGTAGTCGTCGAAGTAGCCGACGCCGACGTGCTCGAACATGCCCACCGAGACGATGCGGTCGAACGTCTCGGGCACCGCGCGATAGTCCTGCACGCGGAAGTCGAGCCCGGTGCGGCCCTTGGCCCGCTCGCGCGCCCGCGCCACCTGGTTGTCGGCGAGGGTGATGCCCGTCACCTCGGCGCCGGTGAACTCGTTGAGATAGAGCGCCATGCCGCCCCAGCCGCAGCCGATGTCGAGCACGCGGTGACCCGGCTCGAGCAGCATCTTCGCCGCGATGTGGCGCTTCTTGGCGAGCTGCGCCTCCTCGAGCGAGGCGTCTGCGCTCGGAAAGTAGGCGCAGGAATACTGCCAGTCCTCGTCGAGGAACAGCGTATAGATCTCGTTGCCGACGTCGTAGTGGTGGGTGGCGTTCTTGCGGGCGGCGCGCGCCGTGTTGCGCTGCGCGACGCGGCGCAGTGCGAGGCGCATGAGGCGGCGCAAGCGCGAGGGAGGCGCCGAGCCCTTCAGGTTGGCCATGAAGAGGGTCAGGAGGGCCGTGAGGGAGCCGCTCTTGATGCTCCACTCGCCGTCCATGTAGGCTTCGCCGAGCGTCAGTTCTGGATCGCGCAGCAGGCGCCGCTCCACGCTGCTGTCGTGCAACACGATGTGCTGCAGCTCACCGGTCCCGTCGCCGAACACATGATCGCGCCCATTCGCGTCCGTCACGGTCAACGAGCCGTGCCACACGATGCGCTTCAACAATTGCGATAGTAGGGAGTTCATTCTCGATATTCGTCTTGCCGCAGCCTAGAAGAAGTCTGAGACGCCGGGGCGTCATGTCAAGACCTCCGTGCCATAGGCTGGGGGCAAGAACGTGGCTTGGCACCTAAGGGTGTCGGTCAGGCCACGCTTGGGTATCGCTCCGGCGCACGTGGCGCCGAAGCGACAGGGAGGGGTCAGGCCTGCTCTTCCTCGCCGGCCTCGGCGGTGGCCTCCTCGTCGGAAGCCTCGTCGTAGAACTCCTCCTCGTCTTCGTCCTCGTCGTCGAGGTCCGGGGCGAGCACGTCCTCGCCGGCGGCCTGGCGCTCGGCCTCGTCGTTGGAGCGGGCGACGTTGATCATCACCGGCACGATCACCTCGGGGTGCAGCACGAGCTGGATCTCGTGCACGCCGATCGACTTGATCGGCATCGTCATGTCGACCTGGCGGCGCTCGATGGTGATGCCTTCGCCCGCCAGCACCTCGGTGATGTCGCGGGTGGAGACGGAGCCGTAGAGCTGGCCCGTCTGGCCGGCCTGGCGGATGGCGACGAAGGTCTTGCCGGCGACGCGCTTCGACATCGCCTCGGCCTGGGCGCGACGCTCCTGGTTGCGCACCTCGAGGCTGGCCTTCTCGGCTTCGAAGCGGGCGCGATTCTCGCGGTTCGCGCGCAGCGCCTTGCCCTGGGGCAGCAGGAAGTTGCGCGCGAAGCCGTCGCGCACGCGCACCTCTTCGCCCATCTCGCCGAGCTTGGGCACGCGCTCTAGAAGGATGACTTGCATGGTGGTTCTCCGATCTGTCCCGCGCTGCGGCGGTTAGGGGCGGCGCCCCAGATGGCGGACATGGCGTCCGAAGAAGCGGGTGGTCTCCCGCAGGTGAAGCCGGCTCGCGCCGGAACGCGGAACGACCGCACCGAGGGTGCGGCCGATACGCGTCAGCTCAATGGAACGGCGCCCGCCCGATCGATCGGGCGGGCGCCTGTCCGACTTATTTGATGACGTAGGGCAGCAGGCCGAGGAAGCGGGCGCGCTTGATGGCCTTGGCGAGTTCGCGCTGCTTCTTCGCCGACACGGCGGTGATGCGCGAGGGAACGATCTTGCCGCGCTCCGATACGTAGCGCTGCAGGAGCTTGACGTCCTTGTAGTCGATCCGCGGGGCGTTGGGGCCGGAGAAGGGGCAGGTCTTGCGGCGACGGAAGAACGGCCGGCGGGTGGGAAGCTGCGCGATATCGACCATCAGGCGGACTCCCTCTCACGCCGTTCGCTGCGCTCTTCGCGGGGGGCGCCGTCACCGTCTTCACGCGGGCCGCGCTCGCGGCGGCGGCGATCGTCGCGATCGCGCTTCTGCTTCATCACAGACGGACCGTCCTCATGCTCCTCCACGCGGATGGTGAGGGTGCGCAGCACGTCTTCGTTGAGACGCATCTGGCGCTCCATCTCCTGCACCGCGGCGGCCGGGGCGTCGATGTCCATCAGCGCGAAGTGCGCCTTGCGGTTCTTGTTGATCCGATAGCTGAGCGTCTTCAGACCCCAGTTCTCGGTGCGGCCGACCGACCCGCCATTCTCGGCGAGCACGGACTTGTACTGTTCGACGAGGTCGTCGACAGCCTGGCCGGACACGTCCTGGCGGACCAGGAACACGGTCTCGTATAAAGGCATTGGTGTCCTCGTTGCATGGCGCGCCGACCATCGGCACGCTGGGTCGGCGCGAAGCCCCGCGACAGCGCCGGTGAGGAAACGGCCCCGCACGGGCAAGGACACGGGAGGAGCGGGCGTCCGATGCCCTAATGGGGCGCCTCATTGCCCCATTCCTCCGTTCAGCCCTCGGCCAACGTAGCCGCCGATATAGGCCGTGCCCTGCCTCAAGATCAAGCGGGGATGGCGCCGCGTTGTGCGATTTATCCTCCAGCGAGGCTTGACGCGCCGATTGCGCTGGTGGTCTTTGCGCCCACGCCGCGGCCTCGGCCGCTCACACTAACGGCAGATGATGACGTTTGCGTTTACCTTTCCCGGCCAGGGCAGCCAGGCCGTCGGCATGGGCCGCTCCCTCCACGACGCCTATCCGGCCGCCCGCGCCGTGTTCGAGGCGGTGGACGAGGCTCTCGGCGAGGCGCTGTCCCGGCTGATCTTCGAAGGGCCGGAGGAGACGCTCCGGCTGACCGCCAACGCCCAGCCGGCGCTGATGGCCGTGAGCCTCGCCGCCATGAAGGCGCTCGAGGCCGAGGGCGTCACCATCGACAGGGCGAGCCTCGTCGCCGGCCACTCGCTGGGCGAGTATTCGGCGCTCGCCGCCGCCGGGGCGCTGTCGGTGGACAGCGCGGCGCGCCTCCTGCGCCTGCGCGGCGAGGCGATGCAGGCGGCGGTTCCGGCGGGCGAGGGGGCGATGGCCGCTCTCCTCGGCCTCGACCTCGAGACCGCCGAGGACGTCGCCGCCGAAGCGAGCGAGGCGACGGGCGGCGAGACCTGCGACGTCGCCAACGACAACGCGCCCGGCCAGTGCGTGGTATCGGGCACCGCCGCCGCCGTCGCCCGGGCGGTGGAGATCGCCAAGGAAAAGGGCGCGCGCCGGCCGATGCTCCTTCCCGTCAGCGCCCCGTTCCATTCGGCGCTGATGGCGCCGGCGGCCGAGGCGATGGCCGAGGCGCTCGCCTCCGTGGCGATGACGGCCCCCGCCGTTCCCCTCCTCGCCAACGTCTCGGTGACGCTGCTCACCGACCCGGCGGCCATCAAGGAGAGCCTCGTCGCCCAGGTGACGGGCCGGGTGCGCTGGCGCGAATCCGTCGCCGCCTTCGCCGGCCACGGCATCACCCACACCGTGGAAATCGGCGCGGGAAAGGTGCTGACGGGGCTTGCCAAGCGCATCGACCCGGGCCTCAAAGGCGTCACCGTCAACACGGCGGAGGACGTTGCCGCCTTCGCCCACAGCTTCGCGCAACAGGGAGCCTGATGATGTTCGACCTGTCGGGCAAGACCGCGCTCGTCACCGGTGCGACCGGAGGTATCGGTGGGGCGATCGCCGCCGGCCTCAAGGCGCGCGGCGCGAAAGTCATCGTCACCGGCTCCACGATGGAGCGCGCCGAGGCTGCGCGCGAGCGGCTCGGCTGCGACGCCGCCCTCGCCGCCGATCTCGGCGACCGCGCCGCCGTCGACGCCCTCGCCAAGGAGGCCGACGCCCTCGGCCCGGTGGACATCCTCGTCAACTGCGCCGGCATCACCCGCGACACGCTGATGCTGCGCATGAAGGACGACGACTTCGACAAGGTGATCGAAGTGAACCTCACCGCCGCCTTCCGCCTCTCGCGCGCGCTCATGCGCGGAATGCTGAAGCGTCGTGGCGGCCGCATCATCAACATCGGCTCGGTGGTGGGCGCCACCGGCAACGCGGGTCAGGCGAACTACGCCGCGGCGAAGGCCGGCCTCGTCGGCCTCACCAAGGCGATCGCCCGCGAGGTCGCCAACCGCGGCGTCACCGTCAACCTCGTCGCGCCCGGCTTCATCGGCACGCCGATGACCGACGTTCTCAACGAGGATCAGCGCGAGCAGATCCTCTCCGACATCCCCGCCGGCACGCTCGGCACGCCAGAGGACATCGCCGCGGCGGTGATCTATCTTGCCAGCGCCGAGGCCGGATACGTGACCGGGCAGACACTTCATGTGAATGGCGGTATGGCGATGGGCTTCTAATTCCGACCGACGCCGTTCGGCCGCTTCCCAAACCACAAAGGGTTGTGATACCGGCGAGCGCAAATTTGGAACCGCTAGAATCCGGCTTCCCTAAGACCGTCACGCGCTGCAAACGCGACCGACATCACCCAACAAGCCAGTTTCCTGGCTGAAGATCTGAAGGACAACCCATGAGCGACACCGCAGACCGCGTGAAGAAAATCGTCGTCGAGCACCTCGGCGTCGAGAAGGAGAAGGTCACCGAGGAGGCGAGCTTCATCGACGACCTCGGTGCCGATTCGCTCGACACGGTCGAGCTGGTGATGGCCTTCGAGGAAGAGTTCGGCGTCGAGATTCCGGATGATGCGGCCGAGACCATTCTCACCGTCGGCGACGCCATCAAGTTCCTGGACAAGAACGCCTCCTCCTGAGGCGCTCTTCCCATTTCCAACGATCAATCGCTGTACGGAGTGTGATGGTGCGTCGCGTCGTGGTGACCGGTCTGGGGACCGTCAATCCGCTCGGGAGCGGGGTGGACGCCTCCTGGAGCGCGATCCTTCAGGGAAAGAGCGGCGCGTCCGCGGTTACGAGATGCGAGGTGTCAGACCTGGCGTCCCGCATCGCCTGCCAGGTGCCGCGGGGGACTGGCGAGGGCGAGTTCGACGCCGACACGGCAATGGACCCGAAGGACCAGCGCAAGTTCGATGAGTTCATCCTGTTCGCCGCGGCGGCGGCGGATCAGGCGATCGCGGACGCCGGCTGGGCGCCGGTGGATGAGGAAGAGCTCGACCGCACGGGGGTCCTCATCGGCTCCGGCATCGGCGGCCTCGTCTCCATCGAGCGGTCGGCGAAGGCGCTGGAGGAGAGGGGGCCGCGCCGCGTGTCGCCCTTCTTCATTCCGGGCGCGCTCATCAACATGGCCTCGGGCTTCGTGTCGATCCGTCATGGCTTCCGCGGTCCGAACCATGCGGTGGTCACGGCCTGCTCCACGGGCGCCCACGCCATCGGCGACGCGGCGCGCCTCATCGCCCTCGACGATGCGGACGTGATGGTGGCGGGCGGCGCCGAGGCGTCCATCGGCCGGCTGGCGCTGGCGGGCTTTGCCGCCTGCCGCGCCCTGTCGACGGGCTTCAACGACCGCCCGACCGAGGCCTCCCGCCCCTACGACAAGGATCGCGACGGCTTCGTCATCGGCGAGGGCGCCGGCGCGATGGTGCTCGAGGAATACGGGCACGCCAAGGCCCGCGGCGCCCGCATCTACGGCGAGATCATCGGCTACGGCCTGTCGGGCGACGCCTACCACATCACCGCCCCGGCGAGTGACGGCAACGGCGCCTTCCGCTGCATGACCGCGGCGCTGAAGCGGGCCAAGATCAACCCCGACGAGATCGACTACGTGAACGCCCACGGCACCTCCACGCCGCTCGGCGACGAGATCGAGCTCAACGCCGTGCATCGGGTGATGGGCAATGCGGCCGGCGGGCTCACCATGAGTTCCACCAAGTCGGCGACCGGCCATCTTCTCGGCGCGGCCGGGGCGGTGGAGGCGATCTTCTCGCTGCTGGCGATCCGCGACAATGTGGCGCCACCCACGATCAATCTGGACAATCCATCCGTCTCTACCGCCATCGATCTCGTGCCCCACCAGGCGCAGGAGAAGGCGATCGACGTGGTGTTGTCCAATTCGTTTGGCTTCGGCGGAACCAACGCATCGCTGGTCTTCCGCCGGGTCTGACAGGGGAGGCGCTCGTGCGGCAGGGTCGGCGAGGCGACGACGACGGAGGCGACCGGCGGGCACGCCGCCGCCATCCCGACGACAATGGAAGCGAGGGCGGCGGCCGACGTCGGCCGGAGCCCCTCGTCGACGACGGCCGGCGCCGCCGTCGCCGCCCGGTCGAGAAGCCGAAATCCCGACGCCGCTCGCGGGCGGCCCGCCACCCGCTCGTCATCCTGCTCAGCTTCGGCATGCTGTTCCTGGTGCTGGGGCTCGTCGGCGGGCTCGCGCTCTTCGTGTTCGGCGAGCGCACCTTCCTTGCGCGCGGCCCCCTCGTCGAGGACACCGGCGTCGTCGTCGAGCAGGGCTTCTCGATGGAGAATATCGCGGAGGGGCTTCAGGGGCGCGGCGTCATCTCCAACCGCTACGTCTTCATCGCGGCGGCCTACGTTCTCGGAACGACCGGCAAAATGCAGGCGGGCGAATATATGATCCCCGCCGGCGCCTCCATGAAGGAGGTGATGCAGCGCATCGTCGCCGGCGACGTGGTGCAGCACGCGATCACGCTCGCCGAAGGCCTCACCTCCGCCCAGATCGTCCAGCGCCTCAACGAGAACGAGATCCTCGTCGGGCGCATCAACGAGATCCCGGCCGAAGGCTCGCTGCTGCCGGAGACCTATCGCATCACCCGCGGCATGAGCCGCCAGCGTCTCATCGACACGATGCAGCTGGAGCAGGCCCAGCTGTTGGCCAGAGTATGGGCCGGCCGCGACCCGAACCTGCCCCTGCAGAGCCCGGAAGAGCTCGTGACCCTCGCCTCCATCGTGGAGAAGGAGACGGGTGTCGACGCGGAGCGGGCGCGCATCGCCGGCGTCTTCATCAACCGCCTGAAGCGGCGGATGCGTCTCCAGTCCGATCCGACGATCCTCTACGGCCTCTATGGCGGCGACGCCTGGAGCCAGCCCCGCACCCTCTACCGGTCCGACATGGAGCGGGAGAACCCCTACAACACCTACCAGATCACCGGTCTGCCGCCCGGTCCCATCGCCAATCCCGGACGCGAGGCGCTCGAGGCGGTGGCGCACCCGGCGGAGACGGCGGAGCTCTACTTCGTCGCCGACGGGACGGGCGGTCACGTCTTTTCCCAGACCTACGAGCAGCATCAGGCGAACGTGGCGCGCTGGCGCGAGGTCGAGCGGCAGCGCCGCGGCCCGACGACCGAGTGAGCAAGGTGGCCGAACCCGTCCAGTCGATGACCGGCTTCGCCAGCCTCGAAGGCGAGAAGGACGGCGTCGCCTGGCAGTTCGAGGCGCGCTCGGTGAACGGGCGCGGGCTCGACGTGCGGGTGCGCCTGCCCAACGGACTGGAGCGGGTCGAACCGGAGCTTCGCCGCCTCGTCGCCGCCACCTTCCGGCGCGGCAATGTCGGCCTGTCGCTCTCGCTGAAGAGCGGGGAGGCGGTGAGCGCCCGCTACAGCGTCAACGAGCGGCAGCTCGGCGCCTACCTCGACGCGATCCAGGCGATGGCCGCGTCGGGCTCCGTCGCCGCCCCGCGCGCCGACGGCCTCCTGGCGCTCAAGGGCGTCATCGAGACCGAGGTGACCGACGAGGCCGCCACCGTCGAGCCGATCGTCGTCGAAGAGGCGCAGCGGCTCGTCGCGGCCCTCGCCGCGGTGCGGCGGGAGGAGGGCGCGCACATCGTCCCGGTGGTCCGCGGTCAGCTCGCCGAGATCGATCGCCTGCGGGCGGCGATCGACGCCCATCCGGAGCGCAGCCTGGAGGCGATCAAGGAGCGGCTCGAGCGCCAGATCGACGACCTCGTCGCCCACCGCGAAGGCCTGTCGCAGGAGCGGCTGCACCAGGAGGCGGCGCTGATGGCGACGCGCGCCGACGTGCGCGAGGAGCTCGACCGACTGGCGGCGCACATCGCCGCAGCCACCAAGCTCTTCGACGAGGGCGGACCCATCGGCCGCAAGCTCGACTTCCTCTGCCAGGAGTTCAACCGCGAGACCAACACCATCTGCTCCAAAGCGCCGCACCATGCGATCACGGCGCTGGGGCTGGAGCTCAAGGCGGTGGTGGAGCAGGTGCGCGAACAGGTGCAGAACCTCGAATGACGACGCCCGTCGGCTACAAGAGGCGCGGCCTCCTCATCGTCCTGTCCTCGCCCTCGGGCGCGGGCAAGAGCACGATTTCGCGCCTCATCCTGGAGCGCGACCCGCAGCTCTCGCTGTCGATCTCGGTCACGACGCGCACCCGGCGGCCGAGCGAGGTCGACGGCGTGCACTACCACTTCGTGAGCCAGCGCGAGTTCGACCGCATGCGCGAGCGCGGCGAGCTGCTCGAGTGGGCGGAAGTGCACGGCAATTGCTACGGCACGCCGCGCGACCCGGTGGAGCAGGCGTTGTCGGAGGGCCGCGACGTGCTGTTCGACATCGACTGGCAGGGCGCCGAGCAGATCGCCGCCGCGATGCCGGACGATCTGGTGTCGATCTTCGTCTTGCCGCCGTCGGGCCCAGAGCTGAAGAATCGTCTGATCCGCCGGGCGGAGGACGACGAGGCGACAATCATGCGCCGCCTCACCAACGCCCGCGGCGAGCTGACCCACTACGCCGACTACGACTACGTGGTGGTGAACGAGGAGCTGCAGACGGCTCTCGCCGGGGTCAACGCCATCCTCATGGCCGAGCGGCTGCGGCGCCGCCGCCTGGTGGGGCTGGAGAATTTCGTCGAGACCATCGTCGAGGCGCTCTGAGGCATCTCGCCAGCGCGCTCCGTCGGGGCTATTGATCCGCACATCTCCTCCTGACGCGGATCGCCTGGCATGTTTCTTCTCACCGTAGCGCTGATCTGGTTCGTCGCGGCGGTCACGCCGGGGCCCAACTTTCTCGTCGTGGTGCGTTGCGCCCTGTCGGGGACGCGGGCCGTCGCGCTGGCGGCGGTGGCGGGCACCCTGACGGGCACGGCCCTATGGGGTGTCGCGGGCTGGCTCGGCATCACCGCCCTCTTTGCGGTCGCCCCGTTCGCCTACACGGCGCTCAAGGTCGTCGGCGGCATCTACATCGCCTTCCTCGGCGTGCGGCTTCTGTGGAGGAACCGCAACCGCCAGGTGGTGGCGGACGTGCGGCAGGTGGCGCCGCTCGGCGCCTGGGCGGCCTACAGGCTGGGGCTCGTCACCAACCTCGCGAACCCCAAGTCGGCCGTGTTCGTGGCCTCGCTGTTCGCCGCCGCCCTGCCCGAGGGCGCCCACTGGAGCCATGGCCCCATCGCCGTCGTGATGATGGTGGCGATCTCGGCGAGCTGGTACGGCGCGCTGGTCACCTCGCTCACCCATCCGCGCGTCGCGAGCGCCTACGCGCGGGCGCGGCGGGTGATCGACCTCTGCACCGGCGCGATCTTCATCGCCTTCGGTTCACGCCTCGCGTTCGACCGCTGACGCCAGGCGGTCGGCGTAGATCTCCGCGAGCCGAACGAAATCCCGAAGCTCCAGCCGCTCCGCCCGCTCTGTGGGCGCGATGCCGGCGTCCCCGAGCAGCGCCTCGGGGTCGCTCACGAGGGAGCGGAGGCTCGAGCGCAGCATCTTGCGCCGCTGCCCGAAGGCGGCGGCCGTGACGCGGCTGAGCGCGCCGATCGGCGTGTCGGCGGCCTCGGGCTTGGGGTCGAGGCGCACCACCGTCGACCAGACCTTGGGGGGCGGCACGAACGCCGTGGGCGGCACGTCGAACACCGCGCTCGCGTGGCAGCGCACGCCCGTCAGCACGCCGAGCCGGCCGTAGTCGTCGCGGCCGGGGGCTCCGACCATGCGGCCCGCCACCTCGCGCTGCACCATCACGGTGGCGCTCGCCCACCACGGCGGCCACGGCCCCTCGGTGAGCCAGCCGACGAGCAGGGGCGTTGCGACGTTATAGGGCAGGTTGGCGCAGATCACCGCGCCTTCGGGGGCGATCGCCCGCCAGTCGGCGGTGAGGGCATCGGCGATGTGGACCGTGAGGCGCCCGTCGGCCGCCTCCTGAAGCGGCGCCAGGACGGCGGCGGCCCGCGCATCCTTTTCCACTGCGACGACCTCGGCGCCGGCCTTGAGGAGGGAGCGTGTGAGCCCGCCCGGACCGGGACCGACCTCCACCACCGTCGCCCCGGCGAGCGGGGCGTCGGGCGGCGCGCCCGCGACCCGCGCCGCGCGGGCGATCTTGTCGGTGAGGTTGAGGTCGAACAGGAAATGCTGGCCGAGCGACTTCTTGGCGGTCAGCCCACCGCTCAGCACCTCACGCAGAGGCGGCAGCGCGTCGACGCGACGCCGCAGCGCGTCGATCCCCTCCGGCGTCGCCGTCACCCCTAGCGGCGCTCGATCACCGCGTCGCGGCGGAGCTGACGCAGATACTGCTTGGCGAACGCCTCGCCGCGCTCGTTGTTCATGTCGGGCTCGAGCGCCTTCATGGCGGCGTTGGTCGACTTGATGATCTTCTTGTCGCACACGGCGAACATGACGAGCCCGCGCGGCACCTCGATGGGCTCGGAAAGGCGCCCGACGGGCACGTCCTCGAGCACGGCGCGCGCGTCGGGCGTGAGCTCGGCGGCCGTGCGGCGACCGAACGGGCGCACCACCACCTCGCGCGTCTTCTTCGCCATCGCGAGCCCGTCGCGGCAGTTGGTGAACTTCGCGCGGACGTCCGCGGCTCGCCGCTTGGCGTCGGCGAGGCGCTGGGGCGACGGCTTCTCGGGCAGCGCGACCATCACCTGGGTGAGGTTGTATTCGGCAGTCTCGATTTTCTTGTCGAGGCTGTCGTCCTTCCGGAGGGCGGCGACGAGATCCTGCTCGCTCACCGTCAGGGACGACTGGAAGCGGGCGCGCACCAGGCGGTTGAAGGCGATCTGCGCGCGCAGTCGGTCGCGCAGGGTGCTGATGTTCACCCCTTGCGAGGCGAGGCCCTTGGTGAGCTGGCTCGGCGACATCTTGATGCGGGAGGCGATCTCGCCGATCGCGCGGTCGATGTCGGCGTCGCTCGCCGTGATGTTCACCGCCTGGGCGGCCTCGAGCTGCACCTTCTCGTCGATCAACTCATCGAGAGCCACCTGGTGCAGGTTGCTGCGGGTGCCGGTGAGGCGCAGCAGCTTCTGGCGCTGTGAGACGTCGTAGCTGGTGATCGGCTTGCCGTTGACCACGGCGACGATCGTGGTCTGCGCGGCGGCAGGCACCACGGGGGACAGGAACAGCGCCAGTAAGACGGCGAGTGGGGCAAAATATCGTCTCATGAAACACTCCAGGCTCACACGGTGGCACCACTTTAGGCCACCTGCCGGCATGGTCACCACCAAGACCTGTGGCGCGATAGCGCGCCGTCCCGCGGTGCCGGCTGACGCTCTAGCCGCATAGAGCGTCAATTATCAAGCGACGTGGAGGTGCTCGCGTCGCCGATCGTGCGCAGGCCGATCCGGAAATAGACGGTCCGGTCGACGGGGTCCTCGGGCAGGCCGCCGCGGTCCTCGGAGAAGGCGAGGGACATCGACAGCGCATCGTCGTCGTAGGCGAGGCCGACGCCGGTGCGGATGATGTCGCGATCCTGCAGGTCGTAGCGCATCTGGCCGAACACGCGCACGCGCTTCAGCACCTGCAGCGAGGCCGAGCCGTGGATCTCCTCGCGGTCGTCCACCACGCCGAGGTCGGGCTGCTTGGCGAGGAAGGCGTAGACGACGCGCGAGGACAACGGGCCGGCGCGCGCGGAAGCCGACAGCTCGGCGCGCTGCAGATCGAAGTCCTCGTCGTCGAAGCGGCCCTTGGCCGACATCGCGAGGCCCTGATTGGTGTCGAGGTAGACGGCGCCCACGAAGTCGGAGCGGTCGGAGGTCAGGCCCGAGTTGCCGGTGGAATCGAGAATGTCCGGCACGCGATAGGAGTTGCGGCCGGCGAGGTGGTAGGACTGGCCGAACGTCGTCGACAGGAAGGCGCCCGAATAGGTCTGCAGCGTGTAGCGCAGCCCGATGTTGGAGCGCACGCCGCCCTCGACGCGGTCGTAGCCGGAAAAGCGGGTGGGACCGAAGAGGTTGGTGTCGTCGAACACCACGCTCTGGGCGTCGTCGTTGGGCAGGCTGCCGATGTGGGTCTCGTTGGGACGAGCGTAGATCTCGGCGATGGGCTCGATGGTCTGGGTGCCCCAGCGGGCGGAGATCAGCCACGGCCAGCGATAGGAGATGCCCACATAAGGCATGACGCGACCGGCGAACCCGTCATCGAGCTGCGTCACGTTGGGGTCGCGGTTGTTGATGGCGTAGAGGTCGCCGCGGATGCCGGCGGAGGGGGTGAGCACCTGGCCGAGCGGGGCGAACAGGCGCCGGCGCCAGGCGACCTCCGCGCTCGCCCGGGTGTAGGTGCCCTCGACGCCGCGGAAGCGGGCGGTGTCGACGCCGTCGACCAGCGCGCCGAACGCGTCGGTCTCCTGCCGCGACAGCGAGATCACGTTGAACTTGTAGGACAGCTCGCCGCCGAAGACGGCGCGGTCGACCACCCCGTCATAGTCGATGGCGGGGTGGACGTAGGCCTGCTTGCCCTGAAGGCGCTGGCCGACGCCGGTGAAGGGGGAGGGCGGGTTCAGCACCTCGTTCGACACGTAGTCGTCCTGCAGGATGCGGAAGGCCCAGAAGCTCGCCTCGAAGTAGTTCCTCTCGCCGAGGCCCTTGAGGTAGATGTTGGTCGGCGCCGTCAGATTGTCGCCGGTCGACTGCTTGTAGTCCGACAGATAGCGGCGGTCGGTGGAGACGGTGCTCTCCCACCCCCACTGCCACATCGGGTTGAGGTAGAAGTTGCCCTGGGTGGAGATCGCGCCGCGGAAGAGCCGATCGCCGGAGGAACCGTCGAACGCGTCCGGGTCGAGCTGGTAGATGCCGGAGGCCCGCACGCCGAAGGAGCCGGAGGCGGTGCGCTGGCGGTATTCGATGTCGCTGAAGAGGCCCTGCCGGCTGAGCGGGGTGAGCGCCATCGTCACGTCGGCGGAGGGGCCGAGCGTCTGGAAGTAGGGGGCGCGAACGCCGAAGCCCAGGAGGTTGGAGTAGACCGCCGTCGGCGTCAGGAAGCCCGACTTCCGCTTCACCGTCGGGTCCGGAATGGTGAACGAGGGGAGCACCGCGACGGTGGAGCCGAACGCGTCGAAGCGCGGCTCCTCGAAGCGAAGGGTGTGCTCGCTGTCGTTGTGCACCACGCGGCGTGCCTTGATCGCCCAGGAGGGCGGCTGGTCGGGCCGCTTGCGGCATGACCAGCAGGCCGTGTAGCCGGCCTCCTCGAAGATGGTGACGTCCTCGCTGACCCGCTCGGCGCGGTTGGCGGCGAGGCGGGTGCGGTAGATGGTGTCGGCTCGGAGACCGTTGGCGAAGCCGCGCGAGAGGTCCTCGTTGAGCTCCAGATCGCGGGCGATGATGACGTTGCCTTCCGGCTCCTCCAGCCGCACCCCGCGCGAGGCGCTGAGGCGCTTGGAGGTCTCGTCGTAGCTCACCTCCGAGGCGAACAGCTGGTAGCCGCGATAGTGGATGTAGACGTTGCCGAGCGCCGTCACCTTCTTGGTGCGCACGTTGTAGACGAGGGTATCGGCCTCGAGCAGCATCTTGGCGTCGGGGTCGGGCTCGGTCACCGTGCTGAAGAACTGCGCCGAGGCCACGCCGGGCATGACGAGCAGCGCGATCGCGAGCGCGAGGAAGGCGAGACGGCGCCGCATCAGCCGTCCTCGCTGTAGAGGAGGGCGGAGACGCCGAAGAGGGCGGCGGCGAGCCCCGGGAGCCAGGCGGCGAGCACCGGCGGCACGGCACCGGCTTCGCCGAGATCGGAGGCGACGGCGGAACCGACATAGAGGGCGAAGCCGGCGACGACGCCGCCGGTGATCGCCTGGGTCATGCCGCCGAGCCGCATCAGGCGCAGCGACACGCTGGCGGCGATCATCACCATCGCGAGGAGGAGGAGCGGGCGGGCGAGGAGCACCTGGTACTGCATGGCGAAGCGGTGGGTCGGCAGCCCGGCGCGCTCGGCGAGGGCGATCGCGTCGGGCAGCCGCCAGAAGGAGATGGCGTCGGGCCGGGCCACCGCCTCGCGCACCTCCACCGCGGTGAGGGCGGTCGGCACCGTCGCCGTCGGCTCGACGCTGCGCTTGCCGTCGGCATCGTAGCGCGTGACGTTGACGAGGTGCCAGGCGTTGTCGCCGAGCGTCGCCTCGTCGGCCTCGATGCGGCCGGTGAAGCGGTCGTGCCGGTCGAAGAGGTGGGCCTCGACGGTGAAGAGGGTGAGCCCGTCCGAGCTCGCGGCGGCGGCATGCATGATCGAGCCGCCGTCGGGGCCCTCCTGGCGGAACCAGACGGAATGGGAGCCGCCGGTGAGCATCCGCGCCTCCTTGCCGAGAACGCGCGCGCTCAGCTCCTCGGAGCGCTCGCGGGCGGCGGCGGAGATCGGATTGTAGAGCGTGGTGGCGAAGGCGCCGATGGCGATCACCACCATCGCCGCCGGCCAGATGAACTGCCAGGCCGAGATGCCGGCCGCCCGCATCACGGAGAGTTCCAGCCGCCGGTTCAGGGCCATGAAGGCGGCGATCGAGCCGAACAGCACGGCGAACGGCAGGAACTCCTCGGTGAGCGAGGGGGTCTTGTAGAACGAGGCGGCGACGGCCTCGAGGGCGTCGAAGCTCGTCCGGTCGACGGAGCGGCGGATCAGCTCCACCGCATCGGCGAGGAAGATGATGGCGCTGCCGAGGAGGAAGAAGCCGCCGATCCAGCGCATGAAGGTGAGCGCCAGGTAGCGGGTGAGAATGGGGCCCGGTCCGATCGCCATCATGCGGCGGCCTTGCCCGGATGGGCCACGAGGCGGGCCGCGAGCTTCACGAGATGGGCCGCCGCGCGCTCGTGGAGGGTGATCGTGCGGTCGGTGACGATGAGATAGAGCGCGCCGCCGCCGACGGCGAGGAGGAACACGTAGACGAGGGGGGCGAGGCCCGGCGAGCTCTCCGCCGCGAGGAGCGTGCCGTAGGTCGCGCCGCGCACCGCCGCCACCGCGAGACCCGCGGCGAAGATCCCGGCGAGCCGGCTCTGCCGGTGCATCCGCGGATCGCCCACGAACAGGAAGACCACGAGCGCATAGACGAAGGGTGCCAGCGGCTGCGACAGGCGGTCGTGCAGCTCGATCTCGAAGCGGGCCTCCCGCTCGGCGCGATAAGTGTCGTCCGGATCGGGGGTCAAGAGCTCCAGAAGCGTGCGCTCGGAGGGGCGGAAGGTGGTGGTCGTCGGGCCGGACGTGAGGTCGGTGAGGTCGAAGGCGTAGGCGTCGAAGGCGACGACGGAGAGCTCGCCGGAGGGGCGCTCCATCCGCTGCACGCTGCCGTTGGTCATGACGAGGAGGGTGTTGTCCTCCGCCTCCACCACGCGGCCGGTCTCGGCGAGATAGGTCATGTGGAGATCCTCGCGCCGGCGGTCGTCGAGGAGAAGGCCTTCGAGCGTGCCGTCGGCGAGGCGGTCGCGGATGTGCACCGTGAGGCCGTCCTCGATCTCGATGAAGCGGCCGGGCTGGACGATCGAGGTGACGACGTCGGCGCGCACCTCCGTCAGCATCACCCGCGCCTTCGCAAGGCCCACGGGAGCGAGATAGACCACCCCGACCGCGACGAGGGCGGCACAGACCGCGGCGGCATAGAGGGCGGGGGCGAGGAGGCGCAGCCGCCCGGCGCCGGCCGCGCCGATGACCACGAGCTCGCTGTCGCGGTTGAGCGAATCGTAGACGGCGACCATGGCGATGACGAAGGCGATCGGGGCGAGGAGGGTGGCGAGGAAGGGAACGGCGAGCAGGGTGAGCTCGAAGAAGACGGCGAACGTCTGACCCTTGGCGGTGACGAGATCGAGCCGCTGGAGGGCCTGGGTCGACCAGATGATGGCCGTCAGGATGAACAACCCCGCCGGGAACAGCGTGAGGATCCGCCGACACATATACCAGTTGATCAGCGGCATGGACCTCTCGTGAACTCGCAACCACGGGCGCACTCGCCCCCGCCATTGTGCCCTACACTAGGCGGCGTCAGGGTTGAAGAATCGCTTGCAAGCGCGGTGAACAAAAGCTTGCCGCCGTGTCATCCGTGCCGCAGTTGATGGGCGACTTATCCACCGAAACCGAACCGAGGGCGAGCCCCGACGTTCTCGCCATCGGCGATCGGCGTCCCGGTCCTCCCGATCGTCGTCCCCGGATTGTCCCTCGCCCGGAAAGGGTCTAGGTGCGGGTTGAGCTCGCGAAAGGAAGTTGCCATGGCCAAGCGCCCCGTCATCAAGTTCGCTCCTGCCGATCTGCCCGCCGCCGGAACGCTCGTCGTCTTCGCCGGCGATGGGGTGGCGCTCGGCGCGGCCGCCGAGAAGGCGAACGCGGCGAGCGGCGGCCTGATCACCGCGGCGGCCGAGGCGCAGGGCTTCAAGGGCAAGCGCTTCTCCACCATGAGCCTCGTGATGCCCCGCGGCCTCGATGTGGCGACGCTGCTCGTCGTCGGCCTCGGTGAGGCCGACAAGCTCACCGAGCTCGACCACTTCAAGCTGGGCGGCATCGTGGCCGGTGCGCTGCCGGGCGGGCCGAACGGCGACGTCACCCTGTTCGCCGAGACGCCCGTGGGCCCCCTCGGCGCCGATCGGGTCGCCGACATCGCCCTCGGCATCACGCTGCGCAGCTACGCCTTCGACCTCTACAAATCGAAGAAGTCGGACGACGCGGACCTCGAGCGCACCGTGACCCTGGGCGTCGCCGACACGGCGGCGGCGGAGGCGGCCTGGGCCGTCTCACAGGCGGTGGGGGACGGGGTGGTGCTCGCGCGCAACCTCGTCAACGAGCCGGCCAATGTGCTCGGCCCGGTGGAGTTCGCCGACCGGGTGAGCCGCCTGCGCGACCTCGGTGTGGAGGTGAAGGTGATGGAGCCGGCCGAGCTGGAGCGGCTCGAGATGCGCGCCCTCCTCGCCGTCGCCCAAGGCTCGGTGCGGCCGGCCCGCGTGGTCGTCATGGAATGGAAGGGCGGGCCGGGCGACGTGAAGCCCGTCGCTCTCGTCGGCAAGGGCGTGGTGTTCGACACCGGCGGCATCTCGATCAAGCCCGCCGGCGGCATGGAGGACATGAAGGGCGACATGGGCGGCGCGGCGGCCGTCGTCGGCACCATGCACGCCCTCGCGGCGCGCAAGGCGAAGGTCAACGCGGTCGGCATCATCGGCCTCGTGGAGAACATGCCCGACGGCAACGCCCAGCGGCCGGGCGACATCGTCACGGCGAAGTCCGGCACCACCATCGAGGTGATCAACACCGACGCCGAAGGCCGCCTCGTCCTCGCCGATCTCCTCACCTACACGATCGAGACCTTCAGCCCCCGCGTGATGATCGATCTCGCGACGCTGACCGGCGCGATCATCGTGGCGCTCGGCCACTACCATGCCGGCCTCTACACCGACGACGACACCGTCGCCGCCCAGCTCTCTGAGGCGGGCGCGGCGACGGGCGACCTCGTGTGGCGCATGCCGCTCGGCAAGGACTACGACGGGATGATCGATTCCAAGGTCGCCGACGTGAAGAACACCGGCGGCCGGTGGGCTGGCTCCATCACCGCCGCCCAGTTCCTGAAGCGCTTCGCCGGCGACAGCCTGTGGGTCCATCTCGACGTCGCGGGCACCGCCATGGGGGCGCCCTCGAACGAGGTGTCGCGCACCTTCGGCTCCGGCTTCGGCGTCCGGTTGCTGGACCGCTTCGTCGCCGACTTCTATGAGGAGGGTGCGGATAGTCTGCCCCGCGGTCCCGCGGCCTGACGCGCCGGCGTTCTCGGGGCGCGGCACGTCGGGTCACCATCCATTCCGGCCGGTCCGGCTCGTTCCCTTGCCGGGCGGGCCGGCTCCGGCGCCGCGGGCGAGAGGAGCGGTGAATGAAGCTTTACTCCACGCCAGCGACCCCCTTCGGCCGGACCGTCGAGGTCGTCGCCCACGAACTCGGGTTGCATGAGGATATCGAGGTCATCGCCACCAAGGTGGCGCCGACCAATCCCAACCTCGAGTACCAGCAGTTCGCGCCGCTGCGGAAGATCCCGGCACTCGTCACCGAGGAAGGGAAGCTCATCGTCGATTCGCCGGTGATCGCGGAATATCTCGCCGCCCGCGTCGGCGACACCGCCCTCTTCGCGCAGGGGCAGCCGAGCCACTTCGATGTGATGACGCGCTACGCCATCGCGCGCGGCGCCACCGAGTGCTGCGTCGCCTCCCGCTACGAGATCGCCGTGCGCCCGCCGGAGCTGCGCTGGGACAAGTGGATCGAGGACCAGTTCGACCGGGTCGGCGCCGCGCTGACGATGTTCGAGGCGACGCCGCCGACCTCCGGCGGCCGTCTCACCATCGCCGACATCTCCCTCGCCGTGCTGCTCCTCTACCTCGACTTCCGCTTCGACGACTATGGCTGGCGCTCGCGCTATCCGACGCTCGTCGCCTGGCTGGAGCCGATCGCGGCGCGCCCGTCCTTCGTCGCCACCAAGGCCTCCTGAGGCGCGAGGAGCGATGAGCGAGGTGCTGTTCTACCACCTCGAACGGCAGACGTTGGAAGACGTTCTGCCGACGCTCCTGGAAAAGACGTTGGCGCGCGACTGGCGGGCGGTGGTGCAGCTCACCGACGAGGAGCGTCTCGACGCCCTCGATCGGCACCTGTGGACCTACCGCGACGACAGCTTCCTGCCGCACGGGTCGATACGCGACGGCAACGCCGCGCATCAGCCCGTGTGGCTCACGACGGGCGAGGACAACCCCAACGGCGCCGAAGTCCGCTTCTTGGGCGACCGCGCCGAGCCGACGCGGGTGGAGGACTATGCGCGCGTGGTGCTGCTGTTCTCGGCCGACGACGAAGTGGCGGTGGCCTCGGCGCGCCGCCTGTGGAAGCCGCTGAAGGCCGCCGGCCACGCCTGCACCTACTGGCAGCAGAGCGCCGCCGGTCGCTGGGAGCAGAAGGGCTGATCGCGCCGCCGGTGCCGGCGACTGCCCGTAGTCCCTGCGGCGGCTTCGTCTATTCCCAGAGGCGGCGGGCGGGGGCGGCGCGGGGGGCTGGCCGGGTCGGCCGCGTCGTTTCGGCCTGCGGCGCGGGGCGGGGCACACCGGTGAGGCGTCGCGTCGGCACCGAGCCGTCCGTCTCCGATCCGCCGAGCGCGCGCGAGGGCGACACCCGCGTCGGGGCAGGGCGGGGCGAGGCAGGGCGCGACGTCGTCGGCCTGCTGCGTGCCGGCCGCTCCTCGAGGTTGCCGAGGCGGTGGAGGATCGCGCCGAGCATCTCTTCGAGCCGGCTCACGTCGGCCTTGTCGGCGAGGTGGGCGAGCTCGCGGGCGAGTTCCGCCGTTGGTCCGCTCATCGGATCGACGGGAGGGCGCGCGGGCTCCGCCGGCCGCGTCTCGCGCTGGCGGACGTCGTCGAGCCAGCTCGCCGCGCCGGAGCGGCGCTCGCTGCGCCGCACGCCGCTCTCCGCGCGCCGCGAGGCCGTGTCGTCGGCGTACGCGTAGCGTTGCGGCTCGGCCGGGCGCTCCGGGTAGGACGGCGCGCCGGGGCGGGCGTCGCCGCGCCACGTCTCGCTTCGTCGCGGGTCGCCGAGCCGAGCGTCGTTCCGCCAGCTGTCGCTGCGCCACGTGTCGCTCGGTCGCCGCTCGCTCCGCCAGTCCGTCGCGGAGCGCGGCTCGCCGTGGCGGACGTCCTCGCGGCGATAGTCCGTGGCGCGGGTGCTCGCCGGCCGCTCGTCGGCCGGCCGGGAGGCGCGCCAGTCGCGGCCGCTCTCATCCCGCAGATAGCGCGTGTCGCGCGGCGGCTCGGTGGTGTGATAGAGGCTGACGTTGGAGCGGCTCGGGGGCGCGGTGCCGATGCCCTGGCGACGGCTCTCGATGACGCGGGCGAGGTTGCGGAAGTCCTCCAGCGTCGCGTCGGCGCTCTGGCGAAGGGGCGGACGCTCGCTCGCGGCGTAATAGGGCCGGCGCGCGGGCTCGACCGGCGGCCGGTCGGCGTAGGAGGGGCGCCATCCGGCGGGCTCCATGGTGCGGGGTGGGCCCCACGCGTCGCTCTCGCCGGCGAAGGAGCCATAGGCGCTGCGATAAGAACTCGATCTGAGCATCGGCATCCCCTCCGGCGGGTCCTCTGTCATCCCGGGGGCGCTGCCGAATCAAATCGCCGGCGCCCTTGATTTGAGGAATTGGACGCGCCGCATTTCCGCCACGCAAAGGCTTTGGCTCGTTTTCAACAGTGGGTGGCGCCGTGGCACCGCGGGTCGTGGAAAAGGCCTCCGACGACTGGCGCGGCCCGGCCGAGGAGGGCTCAATGGCGGCCTTTGGTGTTGGCGATTCGCCGGTGATGCCGACGTCGATCGCGGACGATCGGGCAGCGCTGCCGGTGCTGCCCGCGGACAGGAGAAGCGCGATGCCCCGTCACCCGAGCCCGTTTCGGCAGGCCGTGTGCGGTGTGGACGAGGCGGGGCGGGGCCCGCTCGCCGGGCCGGTGGTGGTGGCCGCGGTGATCCTGCCACGGGATCACCGGATCGACGGCATCGCCGATTCCAAGGTCCTGTCGCCAGCGGTGCGCGAGAGGCTGTTCGAGATCATCGTGCGCGAGGCGATGGTGTCGACGGTGGTGGTGGGCGCGGCCCGCATCGACGCCATGAACATCCGCATGGCGACGTTGTGGGGCATGCGCCGCGCCATCGCCGCGCTGCCGCAGGCGCCGACCGTGGCGCTGATCGACGGGCGGGACCTGCCGCCGGGGGTCGTCACCAAGTGCCGCGCCCTCGTCGACGGCGATGCCCGCTCCACCGCGATCGGCGCGGCCTCCATCGTCGCCAAGGTCACCCGCGACAGGCTGATGACGCGGCTCGCCCTCTCGTGCCCCGGCTACGGCTTCGAGCGGCACAAGGGTTACGCGACGGCCGAGCATCGCGCCGCGCTCGCCGCCCTCGGCGCCTCGATCCACCATCGCCGCAGCTTCGCCCCGGTGCGGGCCGCGCTCGAGGCGCACGCGAGCGCCGAGCGCGAAGCCGCCGCCTGACGCGCCACTTGTGCCATAGGTGAAGAGCAAGCCCATGTGGCGGAGATCCGGACGATGACCGAAGCCTTCGACAATCCTCACGAGCCGATCGCCAATGCCGCCGAGGCCGAGTTCTGGAACTCGGCGTCGGGCCGCAAGTGGGTCGAACAGGAGAGGGCGCTCGACGCGGCCCTCGCCGATCCGCTCGCCGCCCTCATCGAGGCGGCGGCAATCGAGGCGGGCGACGTGGTGCTCGACGTCGGCTGCGGCACCGGTGCGAGCACGCTGATGGCGGCGGAGGCGGCCTCGTCGGGGTCCGTCACGGGCATCGACGTCTCGACCCCGATGCTGGAGCGGGCGAGCGAGAGGGCGCGCGCCGCCGGCCTCGCCAACGCCCGCTTCGTGCTCGCCGACGCGCAGACCCACGCCTTCGAGGCGGCTGCCTGCGACGTGGCGATCTCCCGCTTCGGCGTGATGTTCTTCGAGAATCCCGTCGCCGCCTTCGGCAATCTTCTCGGCGCGCTGCGCCCCGGCGGCCGGATCGCCTTCGTGACCTGGGCGGCGCTCGCCGACAATCCCTGGTTCAGCCTGCCGCGCGAGATCGCCGTCGCCCGGCTCGGCCCTTTGCCGGCCGGGGATCCGAACGCCCCCGGGCCGATGGCCTTTCAGGACATTTCTCGCGTCGTCGCGATCCTGCGCGCGGCCGGGTTCGGCGAGGTCGAGGGCCGCGCCATTGCGCCGATGCTGACGCCGCCGGGCGACGCCGCCGCCGTCGCGCGCACGGCGGGCCAGATCGGGCCGGCGGCCCGCGCCCTCCGCCTCTACGAGGCCGGCGCCGAGGATGCGGCGGCGATCGAAGCCTCGCTCACCGAGGCTCTCCGCGCCTACGAGGTCGACGGCGCGGTCAGGATCCCGGCCGCCCTCAATCTCTACACCGCCCGCCGGCCCAGCTGACGCGCCGGCCCGCTCCTCGCCGGTCAGTCGAAGAGATCGAGCTGGGGGCGCTGCCGGCGCGGCGGGGTGAAGAGGTCGGTCCTCAGCCGCGTGCTGCCGATCTTGAGGTCGTGGCGCTTGACGGCGAGCTCCATCCGCTCCGCGATCAGCTTGGCGAACGGACCCTCGCCGCGTTGGCGGACGCCCCAGGTGGCGTCGTAGTCCTTGCCGCCGCGCATCGCCTGCATCACCGTCATCACGCGGCGGGCGCGGTCGGGAAAGTGACGGGCGAGCCAGTCGCGCACGATGTCCTTCACCTCGTGGGGCAGGCGCAGGAGCACGTAGTTCACCGTCTCGACGCCACGCTCGGCGGCGGCGGCGACGATCGCCTCGATCTCGTGGTCGTTGATCGAGGGCACGATGGGGGCGACGAGCACAGAGACCGGCACGCCGGCCTCCTGGAGCCTTGCCACCGCATCGAGGCGCTTCTTCGGTGTCGGCGCGCGCGGCTCCATGGTGCGGGCGAGGAGCGGGTTCAGCGTCGTCACCGAGATGCCCACCTTGGTGAGACCGTCCCGCGCCATCGGCGCCAGGATGTCTAGGTCGCGCAGGACGAGGTCGGACTTCGTGACGATCCCCACCGGATGGCGCGTCGCGGCGAGCACTTCGAGGATGGAGCGGGTGATGCGACGCTCCCGCTCCACCGGCTGGTAGGGATCGGTGTTGGTGCCGATGGCGATGGAGCGGCAGCGGTAGGAGGGGGCGGCGAGCTCCTCGCGCAGGAGCGCCGCCGCGTCCGGCTTGGCGAACAGCCGCGTTTCGAAGTCGAGGCCCGGCGACAGCCCCATATAGGCGTGGGTCGGCCGGGCGAAGCAGTAGACGCAGCCGTGCTCGCAGCCGCGATAGGCGTTGATCGAGCGATCGAAGCCGATGTCCGGGGAGGCGTTGCGCGTGATGATCGTCTTCGCCTTCTCCTCCGTCACCGTGGTGCGGGGGCGGGCGGCGTCCGTCTCGAGGTCCCAGCCGTCGTCGAACGCGACGGTCTCCTCCCGCTCGAAGCGGGGGTGGGGATTGATCGAGGCCCCGCGGCCCGATTTCGGGCTCTTCGGAACGTGGAGGGTGATGGCCATGGCGGCGATCCCTGTTGGACGACAGGGATGCTAGCCGCGGATTTGTTCTCTTTCAATCACTTTATGTTCTCGTTTATCCCCATCACACTGCGGCCATGCGGCGGTGGCGTGAAGCCGCCGCTCTCGGCTCAGGTCTCGGTGAGGCGGGGCATGATCTCCACGAAGTTGCACGGCATGAAGCGGGAGTTGAACTGCTCCACGAGGATGTTGTCCCAGGCGTCGCGGCAGGCGCCGGGCGAGCCGGGCAGGACGAACACGAACGTGGTGCCGATGAGGCCGGCGGTGCAGCGCGACTGGATGGTGGAGGTGCCGATGATCTCCCGGCTCACCGCATGGAACACGGCGGAGAAGCCGTCCATCTTCTTGTCGAACATCGGTTCGATGGTGTCGGGCGTCACGTCACGGCCGGTGAAGCCGGTGCCGCCGGAGGTGATGAGGACGTCGACGGCCTCGTCGGCGACAGCCTTCTCGACGGCGGCGCGGATGGCGTCGCGGTCGTCCGGCACGATGGTGCGCCAGACGAGGCGATGGCCCGCGTCCTTGATCCGCCCTTCGAGCGTGTCGCCCGATTTGTCGGTCTCGGCGTCGCGCGTGTCGGACACGATGACGACGGCGAAACTCACCGGGTGGAAGGGCAACGATTCGTCGATTCTTGGCACCGAATGTCTCCTCGCGGGACGCGGCCGACATTTTGCTGCCGGCCTTCATACGATTGTTGTCACGGGCGGTTGCTGGCGGGCCCTGCGACGCCTAAGCGTGATGGCGAGGGGAGGACCGAATGACCGACGAACCAACTTCCGCCGACGAGTCTGCGCTCGCCTACCACAGGCTCGATCCGCCGGGAAAGCTCGAGATCCGTGCGACCAAGCCGCTCTCGACCCAGCGTGACCTCTCGCTCGCCTATTCCCCCGGCGTCGCGGCGCCGAGCCTCGCGATCGCGAAGGACCCCCTCGCCGCACTCGACTACACCGCGCGCGGCAACGTGGTCGCCGTCGTCACCAACGGCACGGCGGTGCTCGGCCTCGGGGCCATCGGTCCGCTCGCCTCCAAGCCCGTGATGGAGGGCAAGGCGGTCCTCTTCAAGAAGTTCGCCAACATCGACGGCATCGACATCGAGGTCGACGAGCTCGATCCGGACAAGTTCGTCGACATCGTCGCCGCGCTGGAGCCCTCCTTCGGCGGCATCAACCTTGAAGACATTCGGGCGCCGGAGTGCTTCCTCGTCGAGGAGGCGCTCAAGGCGCGCATGGGCATCCCGGTCTTCCACGACGACCAGCACGGCACGGCGATCATCGTCTCGGCGGCGGTCAAGAACGGGCTGATGATCTCCGACAAGTCGCTCGCCGACGTGCGGATCGTCACCGCCGGCGCCGGGGCGGCGGCGCTGTCGTGCCTCAACCTCCTCGTCACCATGGGGGCGCGGCCGGAGAACATCATCGTCACCGACCTCGAAGGCGTCGTCTACGAGGGCCGCGAGGCGCTGATGGACCCGTGGAAGGCGAAGTTCGCCCGCAAGACCGAGCTGCGCACCCTCGCGGAGGCGATCGACGGGGCCGACATCTTCCTGGGCCTCTCGGCGGCGGGCGTCCTGAAGCCGGAAATGCTGAAGAAGATGGCGCAGAACCCGATGGTGCTCGCCCTCGCCAACCCGAACCCCGAGATCATGCCGGAGGTGGTCGCCGAGGTGCGCCCCGACGCGCTGGTGTGCACCGGCCGGTCGGACTATCCGAACCAGGTCAACAACGTCATCTGCTTCCCCTACCTCTTCCGCGGCGCGCTCGACGTGGGCGCCACGGAGATCAACGAGACGATGAAGGTGGCGACGGCCGAGGCGATCGCCGCGCTCGCCCGCGAGCGTCCCACCGAGGAGGTGGCGAAGGCCTATGGCGGCGCGGTGAAGACCTTCGGTCCGGAATATCTGATCCCGGCACCGTTCGACCCGCGCCTCATCCTGCGCATCGCGCCGGCGGTGGCGAAGGCGGCGCAGGAGACCGGCGTCGCCCAGCGGCCGATCACCGACATGGCCGCCTATCGCGACCGGCTCAACCGCTTCGTGTTCCGCTCCGGCTCCATCATGAAGCCGGTGTTCGAGAAGGCGAGCCAGTCGACCGCCCGCGTGGTCTACGCCGAGGGCGAGGACGAACGCGTCCTGCGAGCCGCCGAGATCGCCATCGAGGAGGGGATCGGCGTGCCGATCCTCATCGGGCGTCGCCGCGTGGTGGAGGCGCGCGCCCGTCGGGCCGGCCTCAAGCGCGTGCCCTTCCAGGTGGAGATCATCGATCCGGAGGACGACCCGCGCTATCGCGACTATGTGGAGGACTACTTCGCCCTCGTCGGGCGGCGCGGCATCACGCCGGAGGCCGCCCGCACGGTGGTGCGCACCAACACCACCGTGATCGCCGCGCTCGCGGTGAAGCGGGGCGAGGCGGACGCGATGCTGTGCGGCGTGGAGAGCCCGTTCAACCAGCACGTCAAGGCGGTGCGAGACGTGATCGGCCTCGCCGACGGCGTCACCGAGCTCGCCGCCCTGTCGCTTCTCCTGTCGGACCGGCGGGCGACCTTCCTTCTCGACACCCAGGTCTGCGACACCCCCACCGCCTCGCAGATCGCCGAGATGACGCTGCTCGCCTGCGATCAGCTCGCCGCCTTCGGCATCTCGCCGCGGGTGGCGCTGCTCTCGGCGTCCCGCTTCGGCTCGCGCGACATCCCCTCGGCGGTGACGATGCGGGAGGCGCTCGCCCGGCTGAACGCCCTCGCCCCCAACCTCGAGGTGGACGGCGAGATGAACGGTGAGGACGCGCTCAATGAGGCGGTGCGTCTGCGGGCGATGCCCGACAGTCCGCTGAAGGGGGAGGCGAACCTCCTGGTGTTCCCCACCATCGACGCCTCGCACATCGCGATGACGCTGTTGAAGGAGATCACCGGGGCGCTGCACGTGGGGCCGATTCTGCTCGGCACGCGCCTCCCGGCGCACATCGTGACGCAGTCCTCCACCGCCCGCGGCGTGCTCAACATGACGGCGCTCGCGGTGGTGGACGTCGCCAACCGGGTCACCAAGGCCGCCGGCTGACGGGCCGCGATCGGGAGCGATGGGACCTCCTGCTCTCTACCGAGAGCGGGAGGTCTTATCCTATTAAATATGAGAAGGTTTTCCCCGCTCAAGCGATGTGCTCGAGCGGACCGTTCTCTATGATGTAGCGGCGTTCTCGCTAGAGAGGGTCGCCGCCTGCCGCGCCACGGCGGCGACGTCGATGCTCAAGGGGAGCATGCCCGCCTCGAGCTCTGCGAGCGGGAACCAGCGGGCGTCGAGGGCGTCGTCGTCCGCGGCCGGCTCGCCCGTGATCCAGCGGCAGACCACCGCTACCAGCACGAAGTGACGCCGCAGTCGGCCTTGCCCGTCGCGGTCGAAGGCGTCGAGGGCGGTCAGCACGCTTTGCGCCTCGCCGACGATCCCGGTTTCCTCCTTAAGCTCGCGCACGGCGGCCTCGCGCACCGTCTCGCCACCCTCGATCTTGCCGCCCGGGAAGCCCCAGCGGCCCGCGTCGGGCGGGTTCGCCCGCTGGACGAGCAGGACCCGGCCCTCGCGCAAGACGATGGCGATGGCCGCGACCACCGGCCGCAGCGATGGGTCGGCGACGGGGGAAGGTGTGTGTTTCGGCATGGTCGTTCCAAGGAGGGGCCGGGGAGGGACGGGCGCTGCGCATCCCGGGCCGGTGCGTTCGGGTCGGGTTGTCCGAGTGCGCGGCTCGCCTCGGCTTGCGCCGGCGTCGGCTCGCCCGGCCGGCCTCGGACCGCGGCACGTTAGCACAACGCGTCCGGCGGGGGCGGACACGGTGTCGTCTTCACAAATTAGGCAGGTATCTGGTTGGTTCGTGGCGGGACCTTCCCATATGGGGCGGGTGCGGGCTCGGAGGGCGCGCCGTCGGCCTCCGCCGCTGCCCCATCGCCACCATGGTTTCGAGGGATGATGAGGACGTCCTTAACGGTTTGTGTGTGATTGAAGCTGTCACAGGCATTTTTTCCGGAGTAGCCGCATGAAGCGCGAATTTCTCGCCGCGACTCGCGCTGGTCGCCTCAGTCTCGGGATCGTCGCCGTCGTGGCCGCGATGGGCGGCGCGGCGATCACGGCCCCCGTCGCGAGGGCCGACGCCTTCTCGCGCTGCGTCGCCTCGAAGTGGCCGGCCGCGCGCCGTGCCGGCGTGTCGCGCAGCTTTTTCGACCAGGCGACCCGTGGGCTGACGCCCGACCCGAAGACGCTCGAGCTCGTCAACAAGCAGGCCGAGTTCGTGAAGCCGATCTGGGAGTATCTCGACACCGCCGTGTCCGACAAAAGGGTCAGCGACGGGCGGGCCGCCTACGCGCGCTACCGCTCCACCCTCAACCAGATCGCCGCCAAATATCGCGTCGATCCGGAGGTGATCATCGCGATCTGGGGGATGGAGACGAGCTACGGCAACTTCATGGGCGGGCACAACGCGGTCCGCGCGTCGGCAACGCTCGCCTGCGCCACCGACCGGCGCCAGAGTTTCTGGACGCAGCAGTTCACCGGCGCCCTGAAGATCGCGCAGGAGGGGCACGTTCCGCTCAGCGAGATGAACTCCTCGTGGGGAGCGGCGATGGGCCATACCCAGTTCATCCCGACGAGCTGGCAGGCCTACGCGGTCGACTTCGACGGCGACGGCAAGCGCGACATCTGGCGCTCGATCCCGGACGCCTTCGCCTCCACCGCCAACTATCTCAACAAGCACGGCTGGAACTATCAGCAGACGTGGGGCTACGAGGTGGTGGTGCCGCGCAACTTCGACCACAAGCTCGCCGACGGCAAGCGCGAGCGCGCGCTGCGCGAGTGGCAGAACTACGGCATCCGCCGCGCCAACGGCAAGGATTGGCCGCGCCCCGACGATCAGGCCTATCTGTTCTACCCGGCCGGCGCCAACGGCCCCGCCTTCCTGATGCTGCACAACTTCGACGTCATCAAGCGCTATAACAACGCCGATGCGTATGCGCTGGGGGTGGGCCATCTCGCCGATAGGATCATCGGCGGCGGCGACTTCGAGCAGGCCTGGCCGCGGGACGAGCGGCCGCTGTCGCGCGGCGAAGTGCAGGAGATGCAGTCGCTGTTGACGCGCCGGGGCTTCTCCACCGGCGGGATCGACGGCCAGGTCGGGCCGATGACGCGCAAGGCGATCCGCGAGTATCAGACCGCCTCCGGCTCGGTGCCCGACGGCTTCGCCTCCTCCAAGCTTCTCAACGAGCTGAAGCGCCGCTGAGCCTGCGGCGCGGCGACGCGGATCAGCCGGCCGCGCGGTCGGCCGCCACCGCGGCGGCGAAGGCGCGGGCGGTGGCGAGCGTCACCCCGTCGGCGGGTGCGCCGACCCGCTCGGGCAGATGGCGGCGGTGGAAGGCGGCGACGAGCGCGTCCATCGCCGGCCCGTCCTGGGGTGGGACCGCATAGCCGCCGGCGGCGAGCTCTGCCCTGAGGGCCGGCGACTGGAAGGGTTCCGCCGCGGCGGGCGCGACGTGGAGCGCATGCCCCGCCGCCGCGAGATCCGCCCAGGGAAAGCGCTCGCCGGGGTCGATCTTGCGCTCAGGGGCGATGTCGGAATGGCCCACCACGTTGCGCCGCGGCACCGGCCAGCGGGAGCGGATCCCGTCGAGAAGGGCGAGGAGGCTCGCCATCTGCGCCTGCGGAAAGCACGGCGCATCGGGACGGTGGCCCGGGCTGTCGAGCTCGATCCCGATGGAGCGGCTGTTGATGTCGCCGGTACCGTCCCACGCGCTGACGCCGGCGTGCCAGGCCCGGCGCGTCTCCTCGACCATCTGCACGAGCGCCCCATCCGCGCCGATGAGATAGTGGCAGGACACCTTGGAGGCGGGGTTGCACAGCCAGCGCACCGCACTCTCCGCATCGGTCATGTCGGTATAGTGGATCACCACGATATCCGGCCGCACGCCCTCGCCCCGGCCATTGTGGTTCGGGGAGGGCACTTGGCGCATAGGGGGAGGCGGAGGCATCAGCGGCGCTTCTCGATCGCCTCGTAGGCGGCGTTGATGGCGGCGAGCCGGTCGTTGGCGATCCGCACGAACTCGGGCGGGACCCCGCGGGCGATCATCCGGTCGGGGTGGTGCTCGGCGACGAGGCTGCGATAGCGCCGCGTCACCGTGGCGAAGTCGGCGTTGGGGCCGAGGCCGAGCACGGCATAGGGGTCGCCGTCGGCGGCGATGTGGCGCGCCTTCACCCGCTCGAAGCGCACCCCGTCGATGCCGAAGATCGCCGCGACCCTCTCCAGGAACGCGAGCTCGGCCTCGTGGATCACCCCGTCGGCGGCGGCGATGGTGAAGAGGATGTCGAGGATGTCCTCCTTGAGCGCCGCATCGTCGGGAAAGAGGCGGACGATGCGATGGGCGTAGGCCTCGAAGCCCGACACGTCGCGCTGGGCGAGGTCGAAGAGGCGGCCGATGGGGCGCCGCGCTTCCTCCGGCACGTCGAAACGGCGCCAGAAGCTCGCCGCCTCCGACATCGTCACCACCCCGTCGGCCTTCGCCATCTTGGCTGCGAGCGCCACCACCGCCATGGAAAAGGCCGCCTGCCGCGACTGGGGGCCGGTGCCGGTCGCGCTGCGGAGGCGATCGAAGATGTCGGCGCCCGCGGCACCCACCGACTGGACGGCTTGCGAGAGGATCTCCCACACCGCCACGTCAGCGTCGCCTCGTCGTCCCGCGGCCGCCGCCGGCCTTACCGCCGCGCCCTACGGGCCGGGGCGGCGGAGCGGCGAGGCCGCGCACGCGATCGATCCGCCGTTCGCCGGTCCGGCTGTCGGCCTCGTCCTCAGGGCTTCCGCCGTCGTCGGGGAGGGTATCGCTCTCCGCTTCGTCGCTGCCGCGCATCTCACTCGACGGCTCGTCGAGGGGCGTCTCGAGGGCGTCCGGCAGCGCGTCGACGAACATGTCGGAGAGGCGTGCGGTGGGAGTGGGAGGTTCGCCCTGCGCCGTCTCTTCCGCCGGCCCGGCATCGGTGGCGGGTGGCGGGGCGGACGGCTTCGGAGCGGGCGCCGCCTCCGGCTCGGCCGCGTCGACCGGCGGGGCGGCCGGCTCGACCCGCCGACGATGGCGCCGCCGGCGCAGTCGCTCGCTGAGCACCTGGCCGCGGCGCGCCTCCCGCGGCGAGCGCGGGGCGTCCTCCTCCTCCGGCGGCTCGCTCGCGCCGTCCGTCGGCGCGACCGGCGGCGCCGCCGGTTCCGGAGCGTCGGGCGTCGCCTCGACGGTCGTCGAGCTCTCGGCCGGCTCGGCGGCGGCGGTCTTCGGAGCGGCGGTCTCAACCACCGGCTCGGAGGGCGGCTCGGGAACAGCGGCGGGGGCCGGGGCGGGTTCAGCCGGGGCGGGCATCGGGATCGCCTCGCCGCCGACCTCGACCTTGATGGGAGCGGCCGGTGCCTCGCCGGGGGTGAAGCGGAGCTTGCCCCGCACCGCGCGGGGCTTCTTCAGCCGCCGCGGCACGTCGCGGACGAAGGCGCGGAAGGCGGCGAAGAGCGGCTCGCGATGCTCGTCACTCTCGATCAGCAGCTGATGGCGGGCGTTCGGGATCAGCACCAGACCGCCGCCTGGCGTCGCCCGGGCGAAGCGGCTGATCTCCGGCGTCGAGACGACCGTGTCGTTGCCGGCGGCGACGAAGAGGGTGGGGACCGCGAGCGGCTTGCCGACGGTGCGGCGGATCTGCCCCGTCGCCCGGAGCGCGGCCCGCAGCCAGCCGATGGTGGGCGGGCCGCAGGCAAGCTCCGGATTGGCGTCGACGAGCTCGCACAGGGCGGCGTAGCGATCGGGGTCGCTGGTCGCCCGGTTGCCGAGGAATTCGTAGGGCGGGCCGGCCGGCTTCGCCACCGCGCGCTTGTCGAGGCCGACGCCGCACATCAGCGTCGTTGCGAGCGACAGGAGCCACTCCTTGGCGGGGAGGCGGGCGATGCGCAGCATGGGGACCACGAGCACCATGCGCTCCACCTGGTCGGCGAGGAGGGGGGCGGCCTTCAGCGCCACGAGCCCACCCATCGATTCGGCGAGGACGAAGAAGGGGCGGGGCAGGCCCTGCTGGGCGGCGAAGCGCACCACGGACTGCAGGTCGTCCACATAGTCGGAGAAGCGGGAGACGTGGCCGCCGGGGCGGGTTCTGCGGTCCGACCCGCCTTGGCCGCGAAAGTCGAACGCCACCACCGCGAAGCCCTCGCGCACGAGGTGGGCGAAGGTGTCGCCGTAGACCTCCATGAAGGTGCCGCGGCCCTGCACCACGATCACCGTGCCGGGTCCCGCGGGCGCGCCCGCCCAGTGGGCCACCCTGAGCTTCACACCCGCGTGTAACGTGCCGATGGTGCCGCCGAGATCGGTGGACCCCCAATTCCCAGTCGCCACGCTCACTCCACGCTTCAAAGCCCTTGAAAGGCGGTTTTCAGACGCCCATCTCTCTTGATGCGGCCGCCACTCAAGGGGCCGCACCGAAGACCGGGCCGCTGGCCAGCAAGGCAGGGCCCTTCAAACCGTTGCTTCTCATGGAGGACGACTATGCGTCAATTCGATCTCACCCCCCTCTATCGTTCCACCGTCGGTTTCGATCGTCTGTTCTCGCTGCTCGACAACGCGTCGACCGTGAACCAGACGCAGACCTATCCGCCCTACAACATCGAGCGTACGGCGGACGACGAGTATCGCATCACGATGGCTGTCGCCGGCTTCACCGAACCTGAGCTGACCGTGGAGGTGAAGGAGAACACCCTCACCGTAACCGGTCAGAAGAGCGAGAGCGAGAGCGGCAACGACAACATGCTCTACCGTGGCATCGCCGCGCGGGCGTTCGAGCGGCGCTTCCAGCTCGCCGATCACGTTCACGTGACGGGCGCTTCGCTCGACCACGGCTTGCTCCACGTCTCGCTCAAGCGCGAGGTGCCCGAGACGAAAAAGCCCCGCACCATCGCCATCGAGAATGGTGGTGCGCCGAAGTCCATCGACGCACAGGCTGCGTAATTCTAGGAGACGCGCAGTCCGCGCAATTCAGGACAAGGCGTTGCCGGCGATTGGTATCGAGTTCGCCTGCATGACATGGGGGGCGTCCCGGAGCGCCTGACGCACCGGGGCGTCCCTTCTTGCGACGCCTGCCAACCGCTCGTCCAAGCCGCCAGCTGGCGGGATCGGGGCGGTTGGCGCTATTGTCGATCGAAGGCCGGGGCTCGCCGCCTCGGCCTTTTGCGTGTCCGTCCCCCTCGCGAGGATCGCGATGTCCGATACCGCCCCGCCGGGCCTCAGACTGCGCCTGATTTTTGGCGAGGACGCCATGATCGGCCCGGGCAAGGCCGATCTCCTGGAGCTCGTCAAGGAGACCGGCTCCATCTCCGCCGCCGGCCGCCGCATGGGGATGAGCTACCGCCGCGCCTGGGGCCTCATCGATACGCTCAACACCATCTTCGGCGCGCCGCTCGTGGAGCGGACCCGCGGCGGCGCGAGCGGGGGAGGGGCGACGCTCACCGACCGCGGCGAGAAGGTGCTCGCCCATTATCGCAGCCTCGAGGCGCGGGCGCGCGCGGCCGGCGCCGAGGACATCGCCGCCATCGAGGCGATGCTCGACGCGTCACCAACCGTTATGTCCGGTGAGAAATAACGCTTGCCAGCGTCGGTCGGCTGGCGATAGTTCCGGTGAAACATAACGGATCGGGAGCTCCCATGCGTCACCTCATCGCCTCGACCGCCGCCGACCTCGCCGCCCCCCGCCGCGCCTTCGCGCGCGGTGCCGCGAGGCGCATCGCCGCAACCGGCCTCGCCGCCCTGATGGCGCTCGCCGTTCCCGCCGCCGCCTCGGCCGACGAAGTGGTGGTGTTCGCCGCCGCGAGCCTCAAGAATGCGCTGGAGGACGTCGCCGACGCCTGGCACGAGGAGACCGGCGGCACGGCCACCATCTCCTTCGCGGGTTCCTCCGCTCTCGCCCGCCAGATCCAGGCCGGGGCGCCGGCCGACGTGTTCATCTCCGCCAACGTCGGCTGGATGGACACGCTCGAGGAGGACGATCTCATCATCGCCGACACGCGCCGCGACGTGCTGGCGAACTCGATCGTGCTGATCGCCGCCGATCCGGACGCCGCGCCGGTGACGCTGGAGCCGGGCGTCGACATCGCCGGCCTCCTCGATGGCGGCCGCCTCGCCATGGCGCTCGTCGACGCCGTGCCCGCCGGCATTTACGGTAAGGCGGCGCTGACTTCGCTCGGCGTCTGGGACGACGTCGCCCCGCAGGTCGCCCAGGCCGACAATGTGCGCGCCGCTCTCGCCCTCGTCGCCCGCGGCGAGGCACCCTACGGGATCGTCTATGCGACCGACGCCGCCGCCGAGCCGGCGGTGAAGGTGGTCGCGACCTTCCCCGCCGACACCCATCCGCCGATCATCTACCCCGCCGCCCTCACCACCGGCACCGACGATCCGGATGCCGCCGACTTCCTCGACTTCATGAGCTCGCCCGCCGCCGCCCCGCTCTTCGAGCGCCAGGGCTTCAAGGTCATCGAGTGAATTCCACGCCGACGGCACGCCTCCGCTTCGGCGGGGGCTCGGCCCTTGCGGCACCGAGCGTGCGTGCCGGCGGGCCGGCGCATCGATGAGCGTCCTCACCCCCGAAGCCTGGCAGGCCGTCGCCCTGTCGCTGCGCGTCTCCGTCTGGGCGACGCTCGTCAGCCTGCCCGTCGCGATCCTGGTGGCGCTGCTCCTGGCGCGCGGCCACTTCTGGGGGAAGTCGCTGCTCAACGGCCTCGTCCACCTGCCGCTGATCCTGCCGCCGGTGGTGACGGGCTACATGCTGCTCATCCTCTTCGGCCGGCGCGGGCCGATCGGCAGCGTCCTCGCCGAGGTGGGGATCGTGTTCGCGTTCAACTGGACGGGGGCGGCGCTCGCCGCCGGCGTCATGGCCTTTCCGCTGATGGTGCGGGCGATCCGCCTCTCGATCGAGGCCGTCGACCCGCGGCTCGAAGAGGCGGCCGGCACGCTCGGCGCGTCCCGCATCGCGACCTTCGCGGTGGTGACGCTGCCGCTCATCGTGCCGGGGATTCTCGCCGGCGCCATTCTCGCCTTCGCCAAGGCGATGGGCGAGTTCGGCGCCACCATCACCTTCGTCTCCAACATTCCGGGGCGGACGCAGACGCTGCCTTCCGCGATCTACGCCTTCCTCCAGGTGCCGGGGGAGGAGGGGGCGGCGCTCTCCCTCGTCGCCGTCTCGGTGGCGATCTCGATGGGGGCGCTTATCGCCTCCGAGATCCTCGCCGCCCGCATCGCGCGACGGATCGGCCGATGAGCCTCACCGTCCGGCTGCGCCACGCCTTCGGCGGCTTCACCCTCGACGTCGCCTTCGAGGCACCGGCGGGCATCACCGCTCTCTTCGGCCGCTCCGGCTCCGGCAAGACCACCATCGTCAACGCCGTCGCCGGCTTGATGCGCCCCGACGAGGGCCGCATCGTCGCTGGCGACACCGTGCTCCTCGATACGGCGGCCGGGCGCTTCGTGCCGCCCCACCGCCGCCGCGTCGGCTACGTGTTTCAGGAGGGGCGGCTCTTTCCCCATCTCAGCGTGCGCCAGAACCTCCTCTTCGGCGCGTTCTTCGCCCCGCGCGGCGCGCCGCGGGAGGATCTCGGCCGGGTGGTCGATCTCCTCGGCATCGCCCACCTTCTGGGGCGCCGGCCGGGGATGCTGTCCGGCGGCGAGAAGAGCCGCGTCGCGATCGGGCGGGCGCTTCTCGCCGCGCCCCGCCTTCTCCTGATGGACGAGCCGCTCGCCGCCCTCGACGAGGCGCGGAAGGCGGAGATCATCCCCTATCTGGAGCGGCTGCGCGACGAGACCGAGGTGCCGATCCTCTACGTCAGCCATTCGCTGCCGGAGGTGGCGCGACTGGCGACGAGCCTCGTCGCGATCGACGCCGGCCGCGTGGTGCGCGCCGGCTCCACCACCACCGTGCTCGCCGATCCGGCCGCCGTTCCCGTCCTCGGCCACCGCGAGGCCGGCGCGATCCTGACGGCCCGCGTGGTGCGCCACCACGCGGACGGCCTCACCGAGCTCGCCGCCTCCGCCGGGCCGATCTACCTGCCGACGGTCGACGCCCCGCTCGGCGCCACAGTGCGGGTGCGCATCGAGGCGCACGACGTGATCATCGCGCGCGAGCCGCCGAGCGCCATCTCCGCGCTCAACGTGCTGCCGGTGATGGTGACGGAGATCGCCGAGGGGAGCGGGCCCGGCGCCGCCGTCGGCCTCCAGGCGGGCGAGGATCGGCTTCTCGCGCGCATCACGCGCCGCTCGGTCGGCACGCTCGGGCTCGCGCCGGGCGTCGCCTGCTACGCGATCCTGAAGTCCACCAGCGTCGCCCGGCGCGACGTGGGGGCGGGCGACCGCGCCGTCTGAGGCAGGGCTTGCGACGCTTCGGCAGCGTGCCCGTGCGCAGACGCGGGGTGCCCTCCCGTGCTAGAGACGGGGGCGCGCTATATGGACGTGTGCGCTATCGAGACGGGCGGCGTAGAGGAGCGTTGGTAATGAGTCGATGGACGCAAGGGCTCTTGATGGCGGCGCTGGCCGCCGCGCTGTCGGGCTGCATCACCGTCACCGCCGTGCCGATCCGGGCTGACGTGTGGCGGCTCGAGACCGAGGTGCAGAGCAGCGGCGTGCGGATCAGCGAGGCGGAGATGCTGCGCCGGGCCGCCACGCTGACGATCGACAACGGCTACACCCATTTCCTCATCACTCCGGCCGACCCGGTGGACCATTCCGACAATCTCGTGCGCTCCGTCCTCTACGGGCGGACCCAGGTGATCGCGCTGCCGGGCGGCGGGCCTCCCGTCGGCGGGCCGCCGTCGGCAAAGCCGGTGGACGTCAAGGCCGTCAACGTGGTGATGGTGCGCGACGGCGACCCCCGCTACGACGGGTCCTACGAGGCGGCGAAGGTGCTCGGCTGGGCCTGGTGAAGCCTCAGCGCACTGCGATGCACTCCATCTCCACCCGCGCCCCGAGTGCCAGCCCGCTCGTCCCGAGCGCCGACCGGGCCGGATAGGGTTTGACGAAGTAGCGCAGATAGATGGCGTTGAAGGCCGGCCATTCGGTCATGTCGGCAAGGAAGACGGTGGCCTTCACGATGTTGGCGAAGCCGAGCCCCGCCGCCTCCAGCGTGGCGCCGATATTCTCCATCATCTGCCGTGTCTCCGCCGCGACACCGCCGGCGGCGAGGCGCAGGCTGCCGGGAATGACCCCCATCTGACCGGAGAGGAGCACGACACCGTCGATCTCGACCGCCTCGCAGAAGGGAAGGTCCTGGTCCGCGAAGGTGCCGGAGCTGTGGACGTGCACCTTCCGTCCCGTGATCGCGGTGAGGAGCGAGGCTCTGCCGTTGGCCGAGGCTTCCCCGCTCAATCCGCCATCGCCTCGGCCTTGACCTCCTGGATCACCTCGAAGCTCTCGAGCTCGGGGTGGCCGAGATAGAGGGGCTTGTTGTCGCCCGCCCCCGCGTGCGCCTTGCGGAACGCCTCCGAGCGCGTCCAGGCGAGAAAGTCGGCCTCCGAGTCCCATACGGTGTGGGAGGCGTAGAGCACGTGGTCGTCCGTCGTCGGGCCGCGCAGGAGATGGAAGACGACGAAGCCCGGCACGTCCTGCAGATGGGTGTCGCGGTTCAGCCAGACGGCCTCGAAGTCGGCCTCCGAGCCGGTGCGCACCTTGAAGCGGTTCATCGTGATAAAGGCCATGGAACATCCTCCTCCGGAGGAAGGAGACCCCGTTGCGCCGGTTCCGTCAACGTGGCCGTCGCCTCTGCTGGGCGGCGCGGCGGGGTTCAGGCGATCTTCACTGTCGGGTTGAGTGCCGACTTCGGGCCTGCCGGCGGGCTCTCCATCATCGGCAGCGGCTCGTCGGCCGACAGATTGTCGCGGATCAGCGGCCAGTTGACGAGGAGGAAGAGGCCGTTGAAGAGCGGCGAGACCGCCTTGAACCAGGCCCACGTCTCGGTGCTGAAGGTGTGGCGCACCACCTCGTTGGCGAACGCCATCGCGGCGAGATAGAGCGCCATGCGCAGCGACAGCGTCCACCACGCCCCTTCGCTGAGGCGAAATCCGTCTTCGAGCGATTGCTTCAGCACCAGATGGCCGAACAGCAGGCAGATGATGATCGCGAGCGCGCCGCAGGCGTTCACGAGCGTGGGGCGGAACTGGATGAATTCCGGATCGTCGAACAAGATGGTGAGGCCGCCGAAGAGTGCCGCGAGCGCCAGCGTCGCCGCCGGCACGACGGGCAGATGTCGCTTCTCCACGAAGGAGTAGACCGTCACGAGCGCGGTGGCGGCGATGAACGAGATGGTGGCGCCGGTGATGCCGGTCACCTGAAGCGCGGCGACGAAGACGAGCGCCGGCCCGATCTCCACGGCGAAGCGCTCGAGAAGCTTACGCTTGTTGACACAGTCCCATGCGCTGTCCTTTTTCATAGCGCTCTCTCCTGTCATAGGAGTGACAACGCGGGAGGGGCCCGGGGCGATCCCGTTTGCGTTTCGTGGCGCACCTCCATAGATAGCGCCCTTAGTATCAGGACAGGACGCGATGCCGATTTTCACCCGCTTCGACGACGACGACGATGACGAAGAGAAGCTGAAGGCGCAGCAATCGATACCGGTCGACAAGCACCTCTTCGATGCCCGACAGATTATGATCGTCGGCCCCGTCACCATGGATATGGCGCGCGACGTCTGCCAGCGTCTCCTGGCCCTCGCGCACGTGTCGCACGACCCGATCACCGTGATCGTCTCCTCCCCCGGCGGCCATGTGGAGTCGGGCGACATGATCCACGACACCATCGGCATGATCGCGCCGAAGGTGAACATCCTCGGGATGGGGTGGGTCGCCTCCGCCGGTGCGCTGATCTACATCTCGGTGCCCAAGGAGCGGCGCTTCTGCACGCCGAACACCCGCTTCCTCCTCCACCAACCCTCCGGCGGCGCCGGCGGGCCGGCCTCCGACATCGAGATCGCGGCGCGCGAGATCATCAAGATGCGCGAGCGGCTCAACACCCTCTTCTCCGAGGCGACCGGCCAGCCGCTGTCACGCATCGAGAAGGACACCGACCGCGACTACTGGATGGGGGCGGACGAGGCCGTGGAATATGGTCTCGTGGGCCGCGTGGTGCGCCGGGCGGACGAGATCGCCTGACCGCACGCTCCTGACGGCGAGAGGGCGGCGCAACCCGCAATTCCAGCGAGGCGGACGAGAATGACGGCGACCTTCGATGTGGCGGGCGTGTCGATCCCCAAGCTCGGGATCGGCACCTTCGGCATGAACGACGAGGCCTGCGCCCGCGCCGTCGCCGCGGGCCTCGACCTCGGCTACCGCCACGTCGACACGGCGGAGATGTACCAGAACGAGAAGGCCGTCGGGGAGGGCATCCGCGCCTCCGGCCTCGCGCGGGACGACGTGTTCGTCACCACCAAGGTCTGGCACGACCATCTCGCCGACGGCATCCTCCAGGCTGCCGCCGAGGCCTCGCTGGAGCGGCTCGGCCTCGACCGGGTCGAGCTCTACCTCATCCACTGGCCGGGCCGCACGACCCCGGTCGCCGAGGCGGTGGCCGCGCTCTGCAAGGTGAAGCATCGCGGCCTCGCACGCGCCGTCGGCATCTCCAACTTCCCCGTCGCCCTCATCGAGGAGGCGGTGGCGGCCGCCGACGTGCCGCTCGCGGTGAACCAGGTCGAGTATCACCCCTATCTCGACCAGTCGAAGGTGCTCGCCACGTTGCGCAAGCACGGCATGGGCCTCACCGCCTACTGCCCGCTCGCCCGTGGCAAGGTGCTGGAGGACGAGGTGATCGCCGCGATCGCGCGACGCCACGGCGTGCCGCCGGCGACCATCGCGCTCGCCTGGCTGATCGGCCAGGACGGGGTGATCGCGATCCCGAAGAGCGCCTCGCCGGAGCGGCTGAAGGACAATTTCAGGGCGCTCGACGTGAGCCTCGACGCGGATGAGCGGGCCGCCATCTCGGCGCTCGCCGACCCCGGCGGGCGGCTCATCGACCCCGAGTTCGCGCCGAACTGGGACGATCCGGTCGCGTGAGTGGGGTCGAGGTGCTGTTCGCGCTGCTGCAGCCGTCGAACATCGTCTTTCTGGTTCTCCTCGCGGGTCTCCTGGTCGCCTTCCGGCGGCGGCGGAGCGGGCTGGCACTGTTGACGGTCGGGGTCGTGCTCTACGGCGTCGTGGGCTTCCTGCCGGTCGGCCAGCTCCTCCTGCGTCCGCTCGAGACGCGCTTCCCCTTCAAGGGCATCGTGGAGCCGCCCGACGGCATCATCGTGCTCGGCGGCTTCATCGCCCCGCTGCCGCCCTACGCCCACAATCAGGTGAACCTCAACGACGCGGCGGAGCGTCTCGTGGCCGCCGCGAGCCTCGCCCATCGCTTCCCCGACGTGCCGGTGATCGTCACCGACGGTGGCGGCACCCGGCGCAACCGCTCCGGCGCGGAGCAAGCTGCGGCCCTCCTGCGGCAGATGGGCGTGCCCCAGAGCCAGCTCGTGCTCGAGACGCGCTCGCTGTCCACCTGGGACAACGCGCGCTTCAGCTACGACGTGGTGCAGCCGAAGCCCGGCGAGCGCTATGTGCTCGTGACCTCGGCCTGGCACATGCCGCGCTCGGTGGCGACCTTCCATCATGCCGGCTGGCCCGAGCTCGTGCCCTGGCCGGTGGACTATGTGGAGGACGACCGGCCGCTGTGGCGCTCCCTCCAATTCTCCGCGGCGCGCGGCTTGCGGCAGATGGACGAGGCGGTGCGCGAATACGTGGCGCTCGCCTACTATCGCCTCACCGGGCGCATCGATACATGGCTGCCGGGGCCCGGCGCGTGAGGCCCCGAGCGGCGAGGCAATCGGGGGCCGGAGCCCCAAGCGGAGAGGTCACGTGAGCTACACCATCGTTGTCGGCAACAAGAACTACTCGTCCTGGTCCATGCGGGCGTGGCTGGTGATCGATCATTTCGGCCTCGACTATGAGGAGGATCTCGTGCCCCTCGACGAGGCGGACACGCGGGCCCGTCTCCTCGCCTACTCGCCGGCCGGCAAGGTGCCGACGCTCATCGACCGGGGCCGCGCCGTCTGGGACAGCCTCGCCATCATCGAATATCTCGCCGAGCGCCATCCCGATCTGCCGATCTGGCCGGCCGACCCGATGGAGCGCGCGCTCGCCCGCTCGCTGTCGGCGGAGATGCACTCTGGCTTCCAGGCGCTGCGCAGCGCCTGCCCCATGAACCTGCGCAAGACCTTCCCCTTCCGGCGACGCGGCGGCCGCCGCGCCGAGCGCGACGTCGCCCGCATCGAAGCCCTGATCGGCGATCGCATCGCCCGCTCCGGCGGCCCATTCCTGTTCGGCGAGTGGGGCGCGGTCGATGCGATGTATGCGCCTGTCACGGCGCGGCTCACGGGCTATAGTTGGCCGGTTTCGAAGGTCACGCTGTCCTACTGCGCGGCGGTGCAGCAGGAGGCGAGCTATCGGCGCTGGTACAAGGCGGGCGTCGTCGAGCCCTGGGTCATCCCGGCCGACGAGGTGAAGTAGACCCCTAAGGGGCGTCGGCGGAGGAGGGCGGAGATGAACGCTGTGCCAGGCGGAGCGGAGGCCACCGGGCTCGACGCGCCGATGTTCGAGCCGACCGCCTTCCGCCTCACCCCGTTCGAGGCGGAGTGGACGGCGCGGGCGCGGGCGATCGGGCCGACCTTTGCCGCCCGCGCCTTCGAGATCGACCGGGACGCCCGCTTTCCGACCGAGAACTACGCCGACTTGCGCGAGGGTGGCTTCCTCGGCATCTGCGTGCCCGAGCGCTTCGGCGGGGCGGGGGCGGACTATCGCGCCTATTCGCTCGTCGCCGCGGAGATCGGCCGCTATTGCGGGGCGACGGCGCTCACCTGGAACATGCACGTCTGCTCCACGCTGTGGTCCGGCCCGCTCGCCGACGATCTGGAGATGGACGCCGCGACCCGCGCCGGCCACGAGGCGCGCCGCGCGATGCACTATCGCCGCATCGTGGAAGAGGGGGCCGTCTACGCCCAGCCCTTCTCCGAAGGCGGGGCGGCGGCAGCGGGGGCCGTCGCCTTCTCCACTGAGGCCCATCCGGTGGAGGGGGGCTGGCGGGTGCGCGGCAAGAAGATCTTCGCCTCCCTCTCCGGCAACGCCGACTACTACGGCGTGCTCTGCACGGAGGTCGACGGGTCGGGCAAGCGCAGCCGACGCAACACGCTCTATCTCGCCGTGCCGGCGGATGCGGAGGGGGTGTCGGTGTCGGGCGCCTGGGACCCGCTCGGCATGCGCGGCACGGTCTCGCGCAACCTCCACTTCGACGACGTGTTCGTGGCCGATGGCGAGGCGCTGATGCCCCGCGGCGTCTACTTCCAGGCGGCGGCCAACTGGCCGCACATGTTCATGACGCTGTCGCCCACCTATATGGGCCTCGCGCAGGCCGCCTACGACTTCACCGTGACCTATCTGCGGGGCGAGCTGCCGGGCACGCCGCCGGTGAAGCGGCGGATGTATCCCACCAAGCAGATCGCCGTCGCCGAGATGAAGGTGAAGCTGGAGCAGGCCAAGGCGCTGTGGTTCCAGGCGGTGTCGGAGGCGGGGCCGCGCCCCTCCAAGGACCAGGTGATGCGCGCCTGGGCCGCCCAGCACACGGTGATGGAGTTCGCCAACGACATCGCCCGCCTCGCCATCCGTACCTGCGGCGGCCAGTCGATGCTGAAGTCGCTGCCGCTGGAGCGGATCTATCGGGACAGCCGCTGCGGCTCGCTGATGCTGCCGTGGACGGCCGAGCTCTGCATCGACCGCCTCGGCAAGGCCGCCCTCTACGAGGACGGCGAGAGCGACGAGTGATCGACCTCTTCGGCCCCATCGAGCGCCACGCGGCCTTCGAGCCGGACAAGGTGGCGCTGCGCTTCCTGGGGGAGAGCCTCACCTATGGCGCGTTCGCCGCCCGGGTGCGCGCCGTGGCGATGGGGCTCGCGCGGGCCGGCGTCGGCTTCGGCGATCGCGTCGCGGTGCTCGCGGAAAACCATCCCGACACACTGGCGGTCCTCTACGCGGCGGCGCGCCTCGGGGCGATCATGCTGCCCCTCAACTGGCGCCTCGCCCCCGACGAGCTGCGCTACGCGCTCGAGCATGCCGAGCCGAAGCTGCTCGCCTACGGCCCGGGCTACGCGGCGACCGCCCACGCCATCGCGCCCGCCGGCATCGCGCTGCGGGCGATGGGGGCGGCGGGGGACCTCCTCGGCGACGACGACGTGCCCCCCGCCGCGGGCCATCCGGGAGCGGAGTGCCTGCTCGTCTACACCTCCGGCACCACGGGGCGGCCGAAGGGGGCGCTGATCTCGCAAGGGGCGCTGCGCGGTAACGCCGTCCAGTCGCAGCACATGCATCAGATGTCGGCGGCTGACCACGTCTTGACGGTGCTGCCGATGTTCCATGTGGGCGGCCTCAACATCCAGACGACGCCGGCACTGATGACCGGCGCCACGGTGACGCTCCATCCCCGTTTCGACCCCGCCGCGACCCTCGCCGCGCTGCGCGACGAGGCGGTCACGCTGACGGTTCTGGTGCCGACCACCCTCCAGGCGCTCCTCGCGCTGCCGGAGTTCGCGACGACGCCGGTCCCGGCGCTGCGGGCGATCGCCACCGGCTCCACCATCGTGCCGGAGAGCCTGATCGGTGCTTTCGAGACGCGGGGCATCCCGATCCTCAACGTCTACGGGGCGACTGAGACCTGCCCCATCGCCGCCTACGATCGGCTCGGCCTCTCCCGCGTCAAGGGCGGCACGGGGCGCGCGGGGATCTTCTCCGACGTCGCGATCTTCGACGACGCCGGCCGCCACCTGCCGCAGGGGGCGCATGGCGAGATCGGGGTGAGGGGGGCCGTCTTCTCCGGCTATTTCCGCGACGAAGCCGCCTCCGCGGCCGCCCGGCGCGAGGGCTACGTGTTGACGGGCGACATCGGCAGCCTCGCCGCCGACGGCACGCTGACCGTGCACGACCGCAAGAAGAACATGCTCATCTCCGGCGGTGAGAACATCTACCCGGCGGAGGTGGAGCGGGTGCTGTCGGAGCATCCCGCCGTCGCCGAGTGCGCCGTGGTCGGGCGCCCCGACCCGCGCTGGCAGGAGGTGCCCGTCGCCTTCGTGCGCCTTGGCGAGAGCGTCGCGCCGGCGGAGCTGATCGCCCACATGAAGGACCGGCTCGCCGGCTTCAAGGTGCCCTGCGACGTGCGCATCGTCGACGACTTCCCCCGCACCGCGCTCGGCAAGATCCGCCACGACGCCCTGCGCGAGGCCGCTCGCGAGGCCCCCTGAGCCCGTGCCGCCGGCCGGAGCGGGAAGCAGCTGCGGCCGGCGTAGCGGATGGAAGTCGCCAACTTTCCCCAACGCGGCGCACTCACCCCTTGTCAGGCGCGGGCAAGGCGCGTATGTCCCACCGCACTGAAGGGCGCGTAGCTCAGCGGGAGAGCACCTCGTTCACACCGAGGGGGTCACAGGTTCAATCCCTGTCGCGCCCACCACAGTTTCCCTGAGAATAGCAATTGTTTGCGGCGTTCCTCGATACACCGGACGAACGCGTGACGTGCCTCTCCTATACCATTTCGTCGCGGAAGCCAGGGGACGGCCTCGTCAACGCCGGCTCCTGAGTCCGGCGACTGCTAATAGCTGTGCGCCGCTGTTGTGCCTCCTGTCACGCTCCGGACCTGCCGGATCGGACGTTGTTGATCATCCCGTATTCTCAGAGTTGGCATTGATAAATTTGACCACACCGTTGTGCATGCGTCGGCGATGTTCCTCGATAAAGGCCTCGCGTAGATGCGCATTCTTGCTCGTGCGGGTTACCCCGAACTCGGTTTGAGTGATGATTGTCTCCGGCATTGGCGAGCCGGCTGCTTCTGCAATCTTGGCAAAAGCGGCCGTCGGATTGGATGCGACTTGCTCATAGGTGATGCGCACGGGGGACAGCCCTTCGCTGGCGAAGAAGCGTTCCCAGTCTCCCTGCATTTCCACGAGGAATTCAAGGTGCTTGCGAATGCCATTGTAGTCAAAGTGTACTAGATCGTTTTGACTGTCACCTTTATCAGGCGTATGAAAATATCCAGTTTCATTTGCGATATATCGTGAGATAGCTTGAGAGATGATATCTTCACGAGTTAGGTAAATATATGTTGCGTCTCTTAGATAAAATGAAAATACTCCAGAATAATAAATTGGAGCGAATTGAGGCCAGCCCAACTTTACTGTAAAATTTCTATTTTCAGTTCGCTGCTGCACTTTATTGCGAAAATATTCTTCGTAAGACTTACGTTTAATCTTTGCCGCATCGCGCTCCAGTGCCCCTCCGACGATGCGGAAATGTTCCCGTGTGGGGCCGAAGCCGTTCTCTCGTAAAATCGATCCGAGATAGCCGCTGCCGGAGCGAGGCGTCATGCAGACCACCGTGATTTGACGATCATCAAAACGGGGGCCAACGACAGCCTTAAAAGGGAGATAATGATGGATTCTCTCTAAAAGATCAGGAATCTCTGCAGTGCTGCTACGGAATATATCGGAAAAGCCTCGTCGAGTGCTCTCCATCTTGAGTCCCCTTCAATTGTCACAACATATCACGCAAAATAGCGTTTATCTGGTTCTCTGGCTTCTCATTATGAGATAACTGTTTATTGATATAAAGCATATGTATTGTATTTACAATATATAATTTTCTAATTTATTCAAATATATACAAAATAAAAGGAAAATATATTAATATATTATATGTATTACTTTCTTATTAGAAAACCGAACTAAGATTATTAAATGTATTATTTCTAACTCTTGTGGGTAACGGCTTTTATAGGAAGAATAAATTATGTAAAATGTAGAAAAATCTAGATATATATTTATTGAATATTAAATCAATAATATAAATTGTTCAAAATTGTATTTTTCTGATAAGTTTACTTTGTGCTTCAGGGGTGGGCGACTGCGTGGAATGTGGCTTGCCTAACGGCATCGGCCCTTGGTCACCGTCGAAAAGCGCCGCCGGCACTCGCGGTGGACGCAGGGTCTTGTCGATCAGCGTGCCGCGCAGGAAGGGCCATGATGACAGACCCGTTGAACTAGGAGTGGCTCCCGCAGGCGGCTTCGGTTCATCCAGTTTCTTGTATCTGTCGGCGCGGTGCGGAAGAACAGGGGTCACCCGCTGCGAGAGATGATTGTGGTCCGAGACCAATTGCTTGTCCTCTTAAGCTTCTTCCCGTGCTCTATTGGCAAGGAAGGAGAGCGCCATGGGCAGAGGATCGACGACCACCGGATCCGGGAAGCGTGACGCCGGCACGAAGCTCGCCCAGCAACGTCTGAGCGTGCTGGAGCTCGCCAAGGAGCAGGGGAACGTAGCCGAGGCCTGCCGCCAGTGCGGCCTCGATCGCACCAGCTTCTACGAGTGGAAGCGGCGGTTCCAGACGCAGGGCTTCGAGGGCCTCAAGGATCTACCGCCGATCCACAAGAGCCATCCGCGGACGACACCGGAACCGGTCGTGGCGCGGATCAAGGCGCTGGCCCTCGAGCACCCCGCCTACGGCGGCAACCGCATCGAGGCGATGCTGGCGCTGGAGGGCACGCGCCTTTCCTCGATCACCATCCAGAAGATCCTCAACGCGAACGGTCTCGGTACGCGCGTCGATCGATGGCTGGCGCTCGAAAAGGCCAATGCCGACAAAGTCATCGAGATCACGCGGGAGCAGGCGGCGTTCCTCGAAAAGCTCAATCCCTGCTTCCGTGAGCGGCACGTGGAGAGCGGCGCGCCGGGCGAGCTCCTGTCCGCCGATACCTTCTTCGTCGGCAATCTGAAGGGCATCGGCAAGGTCTACCTGCACGCCGTCGTCGACACCTACGGCTCGTACGCCTTCGGTTTCCTGCATGTCTCCAAGCAGCCCGAGGCGGCCATGGCGGTACTCCACAACGACGTCTTACCCTTCTACCGCAACCTCGACCTGCCGGTGAACGCCATCCTCACCGACAACAGCCGTGAGTTCTGCGGCACCGAGCGCCATCCCTACGAACTCTACCTCGACCTCAACGGCATCGAACACCGCCGCACCCGGGTGAAGACCCCGAAGACCAACGGCTTCGTCGAGCGCTTCAACGGCACGGTTCTCGACGAGTTCTTCCGCGTGGTGATGCGCGAGACCTTCTACGACACCGTCGAGGCGCTCCAGGCCGACCTCGACGCCTGGCTCGTCCACTACAACACCGAACGGCCCCACCTCGGCTATCGCAACCAGGGCCGCAGACCCATCGACACCGTCAATTCATTCGTCAGATAAAAAGCTTAAGAAGACAAATTGCTCGATGACAACCCTGTTCGCGACATCGCGCTCACGCAAGCGGCGGACGAGGCGGACGCGATCCGGTCCCACCCCGAGCTGCCGGCGGCGGTCCGACAGCTCTTCGTCGTCGTGACGCGGCAGCAGGCCGAGGTGGGGCGACGCCGTTTTCTGATCGGAGACAAGGCGCGGCGGCTGGCCTTCTGGACCGCGATGTCGCTCGATGCGGAGCGCGTCGCCGGCAGGTCGTGGGGCCTCACCGTCAACCGCTTCTGCGACCTCCTCACGGCCCATGGCGAGATGAGCCGAGGCCGGGCGCGGGCGATCTTCCTCTTCATGCGGCACGCGGGCTTCATCAAGCGCCTCGGTGGTGCGGAACCCGGCAAGCCCGTCGTCTACGTGCCCTCCGAGCGCATGATCGGGCTGTCGGCCGCCCGGCTGTCGGCGGGGTTCGAGGCGCTCGGCAAGGTCTCGCGGATCGGTGCGGAGGGCCTGCACCTCGTCGAGGATCCGGCGTTCATCACCGCCTTCTTCCACTGCGCGCGCGAGGAGATCGCGAGCGGGATGCGTCCGCTCGACGGAGCGGTGGCTCTCTCGCCCTTCATCGGGCGCGACTGCGGCGAGTATGTCGCGATGCACCTCTATCTCGCCCATGTCGAGGCGCCGGCCGCGGAGCGGGCCGCGGGCGTCCTGTTCAACATCACCAAGGTGGCCGCGCTCACCCATGTTTCGCGCGCTCATGTATCGGCGCTGATCCGCGATGCGGCGCAGGCGGGGCTCCTGGAGCGCTCGCAGGACAGGATGAGATTGAGCCCGGTGTTCGAGACCGCCGTGATGGACTCGCTGACCGCGGTCTTCCTGCAGATGGAAAAGATCACCGCCGCGGCGATCGAAACGCTTTCCCAGCGGCGAAATTCCGGAGGGCCCTCGCGCGGCTGAGGGCCGTGCCGGAGCGTCCCGCTTTTCGGTGGTGGTGCAGAATCTGACGTTGCTCGGGCTTGGCGGCACGAGCACCTGTCGGGGGTGACTTCGGGGTCCGCACCCGTCCATCGTCTGAAGGAAATGCCATGAAACGCACCAGTGCCGCCGCGGCCGCTCTCATCCTCTCCGCCACCGCCGCGTTGGCCGGCTCGCTGACGCCAGGCTCGGAGGCCATCGTGTCGGCGGTCAGGGCAAACGGCGACATCAACGCCATCTGCCACGATCGCGGTCGCGTGACCAACGAGGTCAAGGCGGCGACGAAGTCACTCGTCAGCAGCGGCCGCCTCCCGAACAATCCACGCTCCGACGCCATGGCGGCAGGCCGCTACATCCTCGACAACTGCGGCAAGTTCTGACGCGTCCACGCAGCGGAAAAGGAGATAGGGTCATGCGTTTTTCGCACATTCGGAAGGCCGCCGTGCCGTTCGCGCTGGCGGTTGCCGCCGGCGCCGTGCCGGGCACCTTGGCAACGTCCACGCCGGCCGCGGCGGTCGTCTATTGCACCGGTCCGGGCGTTCCGGCGGGCTGCGTCGTGCGCCGCCCGGCCCCAGCGGTCGCCTACTGCACCGCGCCCGGCGTACCCGTCGGTTGCGTCGCCCGACCTGCGGCGCGCACGCCTGGGGTCGGCCTCGGCGCGCCGGGGGTGGGGGTGAGGCCGGGCGTCGGCCTCAATGCGGGCGGTCCGGTCAACCGGCGCGGCGTCCGCTGAGCGTTCACGGCGCGCTGGGCCCCGCGATGGGCAGGCGCGTTCCTCGCCGATCGGCGCGGCCCGGCGGCATCGATGTCGCCGGGCCACACTGCTGAGGCGAGCGGCTCAGCAGTAGTAGATGCCGACGGCGCAGCGGCGGATGGTGCGCCGTGTGGTGCGGCGCGCCACACCCGCGACGCTGAGCGGCGTGAGCGGCCGCCCGATGATCGCGTGCGCCTGTCCCACGACGCCTTGAACGCCCGGGATCGAGAGGGCGGCGCCGAGTTCCAGGGCGCCGACCATGATCATCAGCGACAAGACGCCGAGACCGATACGCTTCTTCAGGGTCATTGTTGGGCTCCGGGCTTCAGAAAGGGCGGGAGTTCGCTGGCGGCGGCACGCATCTCTTCGATGGTGATCTTCTTGGCGCCGCCGGCGTCGTCGTAGGTGAACGACGTCTCAGGGACGTCGTCGGCGACCTGCCAGTCGGCGAGAGTGATCTCGTACTTCGGCGAGCCGGGAATATCCTTGGAGGTGATCACGTACCGGCACGGCACGGGTTCGTCGCCCTGCGCGACGAAGATCTGCCAGTCCACCGCCTCGGTGCGGAAGGCGAGGTGATCGCACTCCACGCCGCCGATCACGCCCGCGCCGAGATCCTTGATGTCGGTGACGCCGTCCATCAAGAGCTCGTAGGGATCGGAGGCGAGAAGATCGGTCGCCGGCAGCGGGAAGCCGTACTTGTCGTAGAGTTCCTGCAGCAGGTGGTCGACGCTGCCGGGGAGCGCGATCTCCACGTACGCGTCGGCGGTCTTGTCGACGAGCGCCACGTCCTTGCCGTCGAACAGCATCTCGACGTTGGCGAAGCCACCGACGCGGGTGGCCATCACGTGGTCGGGGCGCTTGAGGACGACGGTGCCGGAGCTCGCGATGCCGAGCGTCTGGCCGTCGTCTGTCACGACGTCGAAGGTCGAATCATAGGTGAAGGCGATCGACGGCTGGGACGCGAGATAGTCCGACATCGACTTCAGGATGGACTTCGCGACGGCCTCGTCGGCGGACGCGGGGCGTGTCGCTGCCGCGGCGAACGATGTCGCCAGGACGAGACCGACGATGACTGTTGGCTTGGCGGGTCGCGCCACTTGAAGGGATCGGATCATGGGCCTCTGGCTCGTTCGGCAAGTGAGGGGCCGACTGTTGGTCGGCACTGTTTGTTTGCACCACGAGTTATCTAATCGAATCAGGGGGTGCGACGTCTTGGCATTTGACGTCGCCGGCCGATCCTTTTGCCTGCCGCACGGCGTTTCCGAAGCCCCGGGCGTCCCTCCGAGGACCGCGCCCGCAAGGAGGTCCCCGAGCCGTCCTCCCGCCATCGCCCATCCGATTGAAGCGGGATGGCGGGGCGCCCGGGCGCTAGCTCGGGCGGGCTGCCTATGACCGTCTCGTCACTGAGTTTTTCGTTGCTCGGTCACCCCAACGGGTGATGGCACGCCCCGGTCGAGGTTGTTCTCTGGTCCCGTTGGCGATGGTCAGGAACAAAGGGTTCGACACAAATGGCGAGAATGATCAATGTGCTTGCTGCGATTGCGATCGGCATTTCATCTTTGGCGGCAGGCCCTCATCCTGCTGCTGCAAGCTCGTGTGGGCGCGCTGTGGAGGTCGGCGGCTCCGGCTGCTGCGAGCAGAGGCGCTGTTGCAGGGCCAGGACGGCGAGTGGCGGCACGGTGTCGTGCGGCATTCAAGCCAAACCCGACTTCGGGGACCATTGGAACGATCTGCAGCGCGGAGGACGGGAGGCGACCAGCGGCGTTCTGAGCCCGGTCAACTACACCCCGTTCGTTTGGCCTCAAGCCAATGCCGCGCAAGGCGATCCTCTATTCGAAGAGGATCGCGGCAAGGTCAAGGTGGCGTCGTGCTGGTGTAGAGAATTCAAGAAGGTCTGTGTCGGATGGGCAAAGGGGACCTGCGTCCGCTGGCTGAACCAATGCATCAAAACTCTGTGTGACTAACTCGGACGCCTATTCTCCTGGTGGTTTGCTCCCGTGAACTGCGATGCCTTCACCGCTTTCCGCTCCCTCTCCAGCCAAAGGAATCAGCGCGGAAAACTCTACCTCACAACGAGGGCATTTCACGGGAGCACTCCAGGAGCACTCCGAGTCCATCCGATCGAAGCGGGATGGCGGGGGCACGCCGGGGAGCACTCCACCTGCGGGAAAACTCTACCTTACGGCGACAGCATTTCGGGAGAGCAGGTCACATTTCACAGTTTGTCCGACTCTGCCGCACCCGATAGTGTCGCACGCACGGACGTCAGTGGATCCTATTGGTTCCCGCAAAATGTCTTTGTGCGAGGATGATCGACTTTGCATGCTGTCGACAAAGTAAAAGACTCGAGGCAGCTCGCGAGAAGCCTCGAGGCCCTTCGAGCACAATCCAATCCCTCGGCACGCGACCTTGTCGCGCTGCTGCAGGTTGCGGTCGAAGGTGGCAATGGGACGGTTGCGCGCGCCGCGTTCGATCTCCGAGATCAATGGGGCCGCAAGCGCGGTCGGGCTCTGCCTCCGCACGTCGCGGCACTCGGCATCAGAGCCTACCATCTTGCCGGCCGGTTCCGCGAGGCGCGGGAACTCTTCGGCGTATCGAGAGCCGCAGATCCGGCGTTTCCCCATTGGGACACACTCGCACGGCTCCTCGAGACGGAACCGCAACCAGATCGGCTGGCGAGCCTGAACGCGGTGCTCGACGGAGGCGACACGGCAGCCGCCCGCGCCATGGTGGAGGACTGGATCACCTCGGAGGCGCCGGATTGGACAGCGGTCGCCGTCGCGAGCCATCGGCTCGAGGATCCGGTTACCGTCTTGCTTGCAGAGGATGGTCTCGGCCTCGATTTGTGGCAGCGTGGCTTCGTGGACGTGATGCCGCGGCCGCTCGTCGACGCCTGCATCAGCGCACGGTTCAGACTCGGTTTTCTTCGGGAGGCGGCGGATCTCTCTGCGTCGATGGCCGCACGTGAGCCGGCTGTCGTCGTTTGGCAGGTGCGGCGGTGCAGTGCGCTGCTGAAAGTGGGTGATCTTGCCAAGGCCTACGACGTCGCCTCGGCGCTATGGAGCACAGGCAAGCCGGCTGGCGTTGTCGCGTTGGCCCAATGTCTTGTCGGTATCGGCGATCTCGATCGGCTCGACGATCTATTGGCCGAGGCGGAGGCTGGTTGGCGTTGGGCGAACAAGACCCCATTGCGACGCGCCCAATTCCTCGGCCGTACCGCCCGCGGCGACTTTGCTGGGGCTAGCGAACTCGCCGCGGACGGTGATGTGATCGAGCTCGTTCGCCGTAGGGTGCAGGCGGCACGCGATGCATCCGATACGCGAGCGCTCAACGCGCTTCTCGATCAGATGCTCGTCTGGCAGCAGACACCGGAGCGGCATGGCGATTTGCGTGTCGTGGGTCCGGTGGTCCTGCATGCGCATCATCAGATCCTCAAGAGCTGGCCGAGGATTGAGCCGCTCGCGAACTGGCTTTCCACCGTGCCCGGCTTGCTTCCGAGGAGCGTCGAGCGGCTTGCCGCAACGCTGGACCAGTGTGGGCGAACCACCGAGAGCATGGCCCTCCTGCGCAGCGCGCTCGACGTCTATCCGCGGTCGCCGGACCTGTGGCTGGCCCTCGTCGCCTCGGAGCAGCAGGCGTCTCTTGATGATCAGGCTGCGAAAACCCGGCAGGCCATGCGCGAAGCGCTTCCAACGAGAGTTTACCTCCACAGCCTGGCTCTCGCCAATCCGAAACTGTGGAATGTCGACGAAGTGTCGACGATCTTTGAGTACATTACAAGTTATAAGTCCCCATATCTTTTGGATAAGATAAGTAAAGGATTGAGGTTCGCGCGCATTGATTTGGGTACGCTTGATAATCTAACTAAAATCGATGGGGTTTCGCCCGAAATATGTGCTATTTTGGAAATGCTGCAAGCGCAGGCTCGCGACTACGAGCTCCTCGAAGATGCGACTGCGGCGCCGGTGCCATTCGAGGCGTTTAGAATAAACCGGAACATTGGCCGCCAGCGGGTCGCCGCTGCGCTTGCCGCCGTCCGGTGTGTTCGGCCCGGACCTCTGACCGATGCCACAGTATATCGTGCGACATGTCTCAAATTGCTGGACGCGATGCGGGACCAATTTCCGGACATCCTGATCGACACCGCCGACAGCTATGCTGAAGCGCTGGATCTCGCCCGCTTCATCCTCCGACGCATCAGATCGAAGACGCCGACCTCGGTGCTGCGGCTGGGTGACGGGGAAGGATCGTTCTTGCCGCCTGCACCCGAGATCGCTGCTGAGATCGGTCGTTCGCGCGACAAAGTCTTGAGCGTCTGGTGGGGAGAGCGCCGACCCGAACCGGAGATACTCGAACAGATGGCGGCAGACCATCTGGCGGCGGTGCATGGTGCGACCGTGGTCGGCGTCATTCCGGCCTGGCGGTTCGTCGACACCAGCAGCACGAACGTCGTTTCGATGGGTATCTACAACTGCCTCGCGTACGTCGTCGCCCAACCGCCACAGGCTCTCATCACATCCGCTCATCTCCACCACGACCTGCACGCCTGGAACCTGTGGCGCGAGATCTTCGCGGAGACGAGGACGGTCTCCTGGATATCCTGTCACGACATGCACGACTATCTGGCACGGACGTGGGGCATCGCGACGCGCAAAGGCGTCGAAATTCCAGGCGAGGACAGCTATTTTGGAAAGTTTGGTCGCTATGGTGATGGCCGGAACGGCGACGACAGCCTCTTCGATCGGCACGACGAGGTTCGGGCGGCTCTTGATCCTGAGCCCGGCGAGGTCTGGCTCGTCGCGGCCGGATTCCTCGGCAAGATCTATTGCGAGGATATTCGCCGACGCGGGGGCATCGCTCTCGACATCGGCAGCCTCGCCGACCACTGGATGGGCTACGCCACACGTGTCGATCCCTTGGAAGATCCGATTGGAGTCAATCTGACCAACGCTCTGATCACCGACCATGGCATGCCGGAGCCGGACGAGATTCAGCGAATCCTCGGCCCGTCCGACCGGGTCCACTCCAGTCGCACGGGACGCTACAACATCGCGGATCTCGTTCCCGCACCGACCCACCCGCCGGGGCGTCGCCACCTCATTCAGATTGTCGGGCATCCGCGTTGCGCCTCTGGCTTCATGGCGGCGGCGTTCGCGGCGCATGGGCTGGAGATCGGCCACGAGCGACTGCTGCGCGACGGGATATCAAGCTGGATGAGCGTCGTGCGCGACGATGCCGTCCCCTACGGCGACGGGGTGCCGCCGGGGACCAGCTTCGAGCACACGCTCGTGCACGGCCGCGATCCGCTCGAAGCCATCGGCTCGATCATGTTGGAGAATGCCGTCGAAACGTCGTTCGATTTCCGCCGCCAGCACATCCTGCGTGCCCGCGGCGACGACATCGCGTCCTACACGACCGCGCTCGAGCGGGCGGTCGCCTCCTACGTGGGCTGGTACGAGATAGCCTTTGCGATTCCGGGCGTCCTGACGATATGCGTCGAGGACAGCGCCAATGCGGTGCCCGCCATCCTGGCCAAGATCGGCCGCACACCGCAGCAGGACATAGGCCTCGATCCACCCTTGTTCGACGAGTTCGAGGCCGGGGAGGACGACGACGACCAGTCTTCTGCCAATGTCGAGCATGTCCGACGTCTGAACACCTCGGCACGTAAGTTCGCGCGCGAGAAACCATCGGTCACGGCAGCCGATCTCGCCGCGATCGATGGCGGTCTCAGAGATCGCTTGGCGGTGATCTGCCGGCGCTTCGGTTATCGCGAACCCTAACTCGGCGGTGTCCGGTCGGCAGCGGATTTCTGGTTCGCTCCGGGGGGCGGCGTGCGCCGTCGCGTCTCACACAGTTGAAGGGTGCGAATGGGCCCGGACGCGAAGCGGGCTCTGAGCGTCAGGCCCGCCGGCTCGCACTCATCGGACCCGCCGTCATCGGCTCGAACACCTATCGCGGATTTCCACTCCACCAGGGGAGGATCGTGGGTTACGCGCGATCCCGCCGGCGGCTGAGCATCGCTGACGTCGCCCGGGGGCACGGCGATGGCGGAGTGACGGCGCGGGTCGGCATGGGTGCCATCCCGTGCCCGATCTTTTCCGTGCGGCGTCGGCGTGCGACAGCCGGAGAGCCCAGAGGGGGATGGCGGTGGCGAAGAGCGACGTGGCGGCAGCCGGGCTGCGATTGCGCGACGAGGCGGTCGGCCGCTGGCCGATGCTCGGCGTCGTCTCGCTCGCGCTGGTGCTCGCCCTCACCACCTGGTTCAGCGCGGCCGCGACGGCGCCACAGCTCGCCGCCGACTGGGGGCTCTCGGCCGCCGATCTCGCCTGGCTCACCAACGGCGTGCAGATCGGCTTCGTCGCCGGCGCCCTCGGAGCGAGCGCCCTCGGGCTGCCCGACATCGTCGCCGCGAACCGCCTCACCGCGGCGGGCTCGGCGGTCGTGGCGGCCGCCAACGCCGTCCTTCTCCTCGAGCCCTCGTTGGCGCTCGCCGTCGCCTCGCGCCTGGTGCTCGGGGCCGCGTTGGCGCTCGTCTATCCGCCCGCGCTGAAGCTCGTCGCCACCTGGTTCGTCGCCCGCCGCGGCCTCGCCCTCGGGACGGTGACGGGGGCGGTGGCGTTCGGATCCGCGCTGCCGCACCTCTTCAACGTCACCGCCGGCGGCTTCGATTGGCGCCTCGTGATGATCGCCTCCAGCCTTTCCTCGCTGCTTGCGGCAGGCATCTTCCTGCTGTTCGCCGCCGACGGGCCGTACCGCTTCGAGAGCGCGAGCTTCGATCCGCGCCAGATCGGCCGCGTCCTCGCCGACCGGCCGGTGATGTTGGCGATGGCCGGCTATTTCGGCCACATGTGGGAGATCTACGCCATGTGGACGTGGCTCGTCCTCTTCGTCAACGAGGCGCTGGCGGCCGCCGATGTCGTCGACGCGCAGCTCGCCTCGCTGATCGCCTTCGGTGGCATCTCGGTCGGAACGGTGGGCTGCTTCCTCGGCGGCTGGTTGTCCGACCGGGTGGGGCGCACCGCCACCTCCGGCCTGTTTCTCCTCGTCTCCGGCGGGTGCGCGATCGCGGCGGGGTTCGTGTTCGGCGGCCCGCCGTGGCTTCTCGTGGCGTTCATGCTCGTATGGGGCGTCGCCGTCACCGGCGACTCGGCGCAGTTCTCCACCGCCGTCACCGAGCTGTCGGCCGGCAGTCGTGTCGGCACGGCGCTGTCGCTGCAGATCGGCCTCGGCTTCGCGCTGACCACCGTGTCGATCGCGCTGATGCCCTATGTGGCGGCACTTCTCGGCGGCTGGCGCTGGGTCTTCGCGGTGCTCGCCGTCGGGCCGGCGATCGGCGTTCTCGCGACGGTGGTGCTGCGGCGGATGCCGGCGAGCCTCAAGATGGCCGCCGGCCGGCGATAGGGCGGCCCGCAAGGTGGCCGCCGGCCGGCGATAGGGCGGCCCGCGCCCCCTCTGCGGTGAGGCGCTCCAATTCCATGGAATAGAGGAAGTTTCCCGGCTTCTTCCGAACCGACGGGCGGGGGCCGGGTCAGCGGGGATTGCCGAGGCGGACCACGGTGGCGCGGCCGTCGACGGCGGTCCGCGCCACCTCGGCGAGGTGGTCGTGGTGGGTGAGGTAGATCACCTGGCGGCCGCGGGCGAGGGCGGCGAGCACGCGAAAGCCGGCCGCCGCGCGTTGATCGTCGGCGTTCACGAAGAGATCGTCGGCGATGAAGGGGAGGGGGCAGCCCTCCGCCGCGGCGAGGCGCACCGAGGCGACGAGCTGATCGCGGGTGCCGTCCGACAGGCCGGTGACGTCGACGAGCCTGTCGTCGGCCGTGCGGTGGGCGAGGAGGAAGCCGCCGTCGGCGCCCTCGTCCACGTCCAGCCGGTCGTAGGCGCCGCCGGTGAAGGTGGCGAAGTTCCGCGCCGCACGGTCGAGCACGGGGGAGCGGTGCTCGGCGGCGAAGGTGTCGCGGGCGGCGCCGAGGATGGTCGCCTGCAGTCGTCGGGCGATGGCCATGGCGGCGACCTCGGCCATCTCGCCCGCCAGCGCCTCGCGCTCGAAGGCGGCGTGGGCGGCGGTCGCCGGCGCGGCGTCCCGCTCGGCATGCTTCAGCGCCTCGCGGGCGGTCACCGAGGCGTCGTGGGCGGTTTGGACGGCCTCGCTCAGCTCGGCGATGTCGTCGTCGAGCGCCGCGCGGCGCACGGCGAGGGTGGCGGCGTCCGCCTCGGCGCGGGCGGCCCGCGCGTCGGCGAGCGAGACGCCGGCCTGCTGCAGCGCCGCCATCGCCTCGTCCAGGCTGCGCTCGGTGGCGTGGCGGCGGTCGGACGCCTCGGCGATCCGCTGGAGATCGGCGAGGGGCGCATCGGCGTCGAGCCCGGCTGCGGCGAGATCGGTGGCGATGGTGGCGCGGATCTCGCGCAGCGCGTCTGCCGCCTTGGTGGCGTCGAGGCGGGCACGGTCGAGCTCTTCGGCGGCCGACTCGCGCTCGTGCGCGACGGCCTCGGCACGCCGCAGCCGCTCCACCAGGTGGCTTGCGAGGATACGCGGCCCGCCCACTTCCTCTTCTGCGAGCCGGCGGGCGAGGGCGATGGCGTCGTCGGCGAAGCGTTGCAGAAAGTCGTCGATCTCGGCGATGGCGTGGGCGGCGCGGGAGGCGTCGGCGAGATGGCGCTCGATGCGCTCCATGCCGTCGAAGAGGTCGGCGAGGCGGCCGCGGTCGATGTCGGCGGGAACGCCACAGCGCGCCGCGAGCGCGGTGTGGGTCTCCTGCCATTCGGAGAGCGCCGAGCGTGCCTTGGCGAGGGCCGCCTCGCGGGCGGGGCGGTCGCGCTCGGCCTCGTCGTAGGCCTTGCGGACGGCGCGCGCTTCGGCCGCCCGATCGACGGCGCCCTTGTGGGCCTCCAGCGCTCGCTCCAGAGCGTTTTCGAGGGCGCGGGGCAACGCATCGGCGGGGATGCCCTCCCGCCCTCGGCTCGTCGCGGCTGGTGGCTGGGCGCTGTCGGCCGCTCCGGTCGGCTCGAAGAGGGGTGGGCTCCCCGAAGCGGATGCTGCCGATTGGGGGTCCGAAGGCGCCTCCTTATCGGCGAGGGCGGACGTCAATGCGGCGAGGAGGGCCCGGCTGCGCGCGAGAAGCGCGGCCTTGTCGGCCTCGGCGCGGCGGACGGCGTCGGCGGCGGCCTCGCGGGCGCGGCGCCGCTCGTGCCAGGCGCGATAGTCGAGCGGCGGGAGGGCGATGCCGACGCTCCGCAAGCGCTCCGCCCAAGCCGTGGCGAGGCGCTCGTGTTCGGCGGCGAGAGCATCGCGCCGCACTGTGCGGCGGGCGACGAGGTGTTCGGCGGCGGCGACGTCGTCGGCCGCACGACGGGCCTCGATCAGCGCTTCGACATGGAGGAAGCGCTCGTCGGCGATCCCGTCGGCGCTCGCGACCGCCGCCTCGAAGGGGCCGCCAGCTTCTGCGAGCGGCCGGCCGGCACGGATCTCCTGCCAGATCGCATCGCGCTCGGCGCGGGCGGCGGCCAGGACCTCCGGCGTCGGGATGTCGGCGGACGTCGCCCGCAAGGTGCGTTGGGCGGCGACAAGGCTCTCCTGCGCCTCCGCGAGGCGTTCTTCCGCAGTGTTCTTCTCGCGCAGCGCTTCGGCGATGGCGGCTTCGGCGGCGCCGCCCTCCTCGGCGGCGGGCGGCGCCGTGGTGGCGACGGGATCGCCCTCTGTCGCCGCTGCGGCGGCGGCAAGGGCGCGGCGGGCCTCGGTGAGGGCGGCGTCGGCGGCCTCGAAGAGGGGCCGTGGCGCCCCGGCCGCCTGCGCCGCGGCGATCGCCTCCCGCAGCGCCTCCGATGGGCCCGCGACGAGCGGCGGAGGCGAGGCCGGACGCTCGGCGAGGGCGTCGACGGCGCGATCGAGCGCGGCCTCGCGCTCGCCCCGCTCCCCGGCGTGGCGCAGCATCGCCTTACGCTCGATCGCCGGCGGCAGGAGGCGGTCGAGCGGCGTCGTGCGATCGGCGGCGAGGCCGAGGCTCGCGGCCTCCTGCCATGCGAGATCCTCCGCCGCACTCCGATTGGCGAGGAGCGTGCGGCGGGTGTCGTGCTTCTCGTCGAGCCGGGCGAGGGCGGGGACGAGCCGCTCGATGTCGGGTGCGAGAGCGAGCACATCCTCGTCGAGGACGAGGCCTTGCAGGCGTTCTTCGGCGGCTCTCACGCGCGCCTCCGCCTGACGGGCGCGCTCGGCGATCACCGGCTCCTCCCGCGCCACGCCCAGCCGCTCCACCGCGCCGTCGGCGAGGCGGGGCCCGGACGGGGCGGCGAGCCGCTCTTCGCGCTCCTCGATCGTCGCGAGCAGCGGGACGGCGGCGATCAGCTTGTCGAGCTCGGCGGCCGCGGCGCCGGCCTCCTGGAGTTTGCGCCGCTGCTCGTCGAGGGCGTCCTTCGCGTCCTTGGCGGCGCGCTGCAGCCGGGTGTGGGTGGCGGAGGAAAGCTCGGCCGTGTCGTAGCGCTCGCCGGCCTGCTGCCAGAGCTTTTCGAGCTTCAGATATTCGACGTTGTTGGCGCGGCGGCGGTCGCGGTCGAAGAGTTCGCCCGCCTCCTTGCGCACGGTGTTGAGGAGGGCGACGGCGTGGGAGAGGCCGCCCGCATCGTGCATCAGCACCTCACGTAGCTCGCCGCGGCTGCGGTAGAGCATGTCGGCATGGGCGCGCATCTCGTCGTGGGAGAAGGCCTGGGTTGCGAGAAAGGTGTCGCGCGACATGTCGCCGAGCGCCGCGGCGAGCCGGGCGGCCGCCTCCTGCGGCACGAGGCCGGCGCTGCCCGTGGTGCGCTCCAGGCGCAGCGTCTCGCCGCCGAGCTCGATCTCCGCCTCGATGGCGATCTGCCGGCGCTGGTAGCGGAACGTATAGGGCGAACCGCGCGCGATGCCGAAGAGGAAGTCTACGAGCGCGCTCTTCAGCGTCGTCTTGCCGGCTTCGTTGGAACCGACCACGAGGTGAAGGTCGACGTCGCCCCGCCGGGGAAAGGCGAAGGCCGCCTCCTCGAACTGGCCATAGCGGGAGAGGGTGAGGGAGGCGAAGCGCATCACTCCTCCTCGCCGCCGGCAAGGGCGGTGACGGCCTCGGCGGCGTCGGCGAGAAGCGGCTCGATGCTGCCGGTCTCGTCAAAGGGGAGGAGGAGGGGCATGCGCGCCAGCACCTTCGCCTTGACGGGACCGGGCAGCAGCGACAGCACCTCGCGCACCTCGGCGGCGGCCTTCTGGGCGACCTCCTCGCTCGCGGCGGCGCGGGCGATGACCGCCTCGAAATTGTGCGGCAGGTGCGGGGCGGGGCGATCGACGGGAGGGCGCGTCTGAAGGTTCACCTCCTCGATGAGGAGGCGGTCGTCGATGCCGGCGGCGATCTGGCGGGCGGTGTCGGTGAGGGCGCGCAGCGAGTTGGCGAGGCTGAAGTGGCGCGCCGTCTCGCCGGTCACGCGCACGCGGATCACGGCGCAGCGCAGCGCCGGCGCAAGGCCCTCGGCGACGCGGCCGACGGCGCGGCGGATTGCCGGCTCGGGCGCCTCGCCGCGCGAGAGATCCGCCTCGGCCACGAACCAGGCGGCATGCGGCAGATCGATGGGCCGGAGGTGAGGCCCGTTCTCGTCGATGTGGCCGAGATAGGCGCCCTTCGGCCCGCTCTCGCCGATGTGGCGGCCTTGCAGCACGCCGCAGAAGGCGACCACACCGCCGTCGGCCGCCCGCCGCTCCTGCAGGATGCGGCGCTCATGGACGTGGCCGAGGGCCCAGTAGTCGTACTGGCGGGCGGCGAGGTCGGCGAGGGTGCAGGGCGCATAGCGGCCGTGGCCGAAGGAGCCGTCGAGGGCGGTGTGGAGGAGGCCGACATTGATCCGCCCCGGCCAGGCGCGCGGATAGCGGGCGGCGAGGTTTTCGGTGGTCGCCGCCTCGCGGTAGCTCTGGCCGTGGATCACGGCCGGGCCGCACTCCACCGAACTCGGGGCGTCGCTGCTGAAGAGGTGGAGCGCGTCGAGATGGCGGATGCGATCTGTGACGCGGCTTTCCGCATCGTGGTTGCCGAGGATCGCGAAGGTGCGGACGCCGGCCTTGGCGAGGCGGCTGGTCTCGGCCTGCATGAAGAGGCCGGCGGAGAGATCGCGCCAGTCCCCGTCCCACAGATCGCCGGCGATCAGCATCGCGTCGACGCGCTCTTCGATGGCGAGATCGACGAGATCGCGAAAGGCGGCGCGGCCGGCGCCGGCGACGATCTTCGCCTTGTCGCCGTCCTCGCCCTGATGCGCCGAAAGGCCGGTGAGGGGGCTGTCGAGGTGCAGATCGCCGGTGTGGATGAAGGTGAAGGCCATCGTTCGTCCCTTGGGCGGCGAGCCTCGCCCATGGCGTGCGAGGAGGAAAGGGGCGCGGCGGAGCGCTCAACAGCTCGGGCATCCCCGTCTGCGATAGGGCGTGCTAACACGCATGGCGCCGCAAGCGGGAGGGGATCATGCCGAGAGGCCGGTGGATGATGGGGCTCGCCGTGGTCGCGATGGTCCTCACGACCGCGACGGCGCGCGCCCAGACGCCGCTCGAGGGCACCTTCGTGGCAGGGGCGGAATGTCCCGCGCTCCAGTCGATCCGCCGCGGCACCAACCCGGGTGGCGTTGCGACCGAGCCCGGGTGGGCCTACCCGCTCGTGGGCGTCAACGGCGAGCGGGCGACCCATTATCAGATCGTGGTGGCGGAGGCCCCGGCGCCGCAGCGGCGCTGGGTTGCGATCGACTGCGGCACGCGCGCGGACGCCGCGGCCCGCTCGGCGCCGGCCGCACGGGCCGCGACCTCCACGCGCAACGTGTTGGCGCTGAGCTGGCAGCCGGCCTTCTGCGAGGTCCGGCCCGGCGTGCCGGAGTGCCGCCGCCTCAACGGCCCGGGCGGCGCGCGACTACCCGCAGCCCAGGCCTTCTCGCTCCACGGCCTCTGGCCGCAGCCGCACTCGCGCGAGTTCTGCGGCGTCGACGGCCGCGTGCGCGAGAGCGACGAGCGCGGCCGCTGGAGCGCGCTGCCGGCGCCGCGGGTCGACCGGGAGACCGCCGCGGCGCTCGACGTCGCGATGCCCGGCACGCGCTCCGCCCTCGACCGGCACGAGTGGATCCGCCACGGCACCTGCTACGGCGCATCCGCCGATGCCTATTTCGACGACAGCCTGTTTCTGCTCGAGGCGGTGAACGCGTCGGCCGTGCGCGCGCTCTTCGCTCGCTCGATCGGCCGCCGCCTCTCCGCGCAGGACGTGCGCGACGCCTTCGACGAGGCTTTCGGAGAGGGCGCCGGGCGGGCCGTGGAGCTCGGCTGCGAGGGGGGCAACATCACCGAGCTGAAACTTCATTTGAACGGCCGCATCGTGGTGGGCGAGAGCCGGCTCGGTGCGCTCCTGCGAGCCGCGGGTTCGGCGCCGCGCGGTTGCCGTGGGGGACGTGTGGACGCGGCGGGACGCTGACCCCGAGCTGACGCGCCGGAGGGGAAAAATCACCCTTCCTTTGTAATTGGCGTGGAACTTGTTAGTCTTCAAAAGAAAGGTGGCGAAGCAATTTGCATCGTGTGGATGTGTGCGCCGCCGGTGGCCGCGGCATCGGTCCAAGGAGGGGTGAGCCCGTAAGAGGGGCAGACGTGGGGCGCGTTTCGGTGGCCTGGAAGGGGCGGCAGATGAACGTCGTGAGCGACACGAAGGAGCGGGAGGCGCGCGGCTTGGCGACGCATGCGACGGCTTCATCCCACGGCCCACGGCGCCGCCGCTATCCGATCGCGGGTTACGACGGCCCGGTCGGGCCCCGCCGCTACGCCGCGCTCGATCTCGGCACCAACAACTGCCGTCTGCTCATCGCCGAGGCGCGTGGCTCCGGCTTCCGCGTGGTCGACGGCTACTCGCGCATCGTCCGCCTCGGCGAGCGCCTGGCGCGCGACGGCGTCTTGTCGGACGCCGCCATGGATCGCGCCATCGACGCGCTCAAGGTGTGCGCGCGCAAGCTCGACATGGCCGGCGTCGCGCGCGCCCGCCTGATCGCCACCGAAGCCTGCCGGGCTGCCCGGAACGGCGCCTCCTTCACCCGGCGCGTTCAAGAGGAGACCGGCCTCGATCTGGAGGTGGTCGACCGCGAGACCGAGGCGCGCCTCGCCGTCGCCGGCTGCGCCCCCCTCGTCGACGACGCGGCCGAGGGCGTCCTTCTCTTCGACATCGGCGGCGGCTCGTCGGAGATCGTCTGGCTCGACCTCACGAGCCGGTATCGCCTCGAGGGCACGGCGCTGGTGCGCTGCATCCGCGCCTGGACGTCGCTCCCTGTCGGGGTGGTGACGCTCGCCGAGCGCCACGGCGGCACCGACGTCGACGAGAACGTGTTCGCCGCCATGGTGGCCGACGTCCTGTCGCTGCTCGAGAAGATCGACCGTCGCGGCACGCTGAGCGAGGCGGTGGCGCGCGGACGTGTCCACCTTTTGGGCACGTCCGGTACGGTGACGACGCTCGCGGGCGTCTCGCTCGGCCTGAAGCGCTACGATCGGCGCCAGGTGGACGGCACCTGGCTGGAGCAGCAGCAGGTCGACATGCTGATCGCCCAGCTTCTCGGCATGGGGTTCGAGGAGCGTGTGGCGAACCCCTGCATCGGGGCGGAGCGGGCCGATCTGGTGCTCGCCGGCTGCGCGATCCTGGAGGCGATCCGCCAGCGCTGGCCGTGCGAACGCCTGCGTGTCGCCGATCGCGGGTTGCGCGAGGGCATGCTGATGGAGCTTATCGAGGGCGACAGGCTCGCCCGATCGCGGCGGCGCCACCAACGGGCCGCCGAACATGGCGCGCCCACGCACGCCTGAGGCGAGGATGACGAACACCAAGGGACGGGGGCCGGGCGGCGGCACCCGTGGCGGCGGCGGCAGGAAGCCGCGTGGCGACTCGGGCCGGGGCGGCACCCGCGGCCTCACTCAGCGGGTGAAGACGGCGAAGGGGCGCAAGCTCTCCTCCACGCGCTGGATCGAGCGCCAGCTCAACGATCCCTACGTGCACAAGGCGCGCGCCGCGGGCTACCGCTCCCGTGCCGCCTACAAACTGATCGAGATCGACGAGCGCTATCCGATCCTGAAGCGCGGCCAGACGGTGGTGGACCTCGGCGCGGCGCCGGGCGGCTGGAGCCAGGTGGCGGCGCAGCGGATCGGCGCCACCGACGGCGCGCCGGTGGTGGCGATCGACATCCTGCCGATGGACCCCTTGCCCGGGGTGCGCATCCTCCATCAGGACTTCTTCGAGGAGAGCGCCCCCGAGGCGCTGATCGAGGCGCTCGGCGGCCGGCGCCCGGACGTCGTCCTCAGCGATCTCGCGCCGGAGACCACCGGCCATCGGGCGACGGACCATCTGCGCATCGTCAATCTGGTGGAGATGGCGGCGGAGTTCGCGCGGGCGACCCTGGCGCCGGGCGGCACCTTCCTCGCCAAGGTCTATCAGGGGGGGACGGAAGGGGAGATCCTGACCGCGCTGCGCCGGGACTTCGCGCAGGTGCGGCACGTGAAGCCGCCGGCCTCCCGCCCCGAATCACCCGAGACCTACGTGCTCGCGACGGGCTTCCGCGGCACCGGCTGATCGCGCTGCGCCATCTCCGCCCCCGCGTCGGGCGACAGACGGACGTAGAAGAGGAGGCCCGCGACGGAGATCGCCCCGACCACGGCGAAGGCGATCACGAAATCGCCGGCCTCGATGATGTGGCCGGTTCTGAGTTCGCGCTGGAGCTCCACCACCGCCGCGGCGATGGCGACCCCCGCCGCTAGCGACACCTGCTGGGAGACGCTGTAGAGGCTCGTCGCGAGACTCATGCGCGGCTGCTCCACCTCGGCGTAGGCGAGGGAGTTGAGGCAGGTGAACTGGAGCGAGCGGAAGAAGCCGCCGAAGAGCAGCAGCGAGACGATGAGGATCGCCGGCGGGTCGTAGGCGAAGAGTGCCATCGCGGTGAGCGTGGCGCTGGAGACGACGCCGTTCCAGATCAGCGTGGCGCGGAAGCCGAAGCGGTGCACGATGGGCTGCGCCGTCGCCTTCATGAGGAGCGCGCCGACGGCGGAGAAGAACACGAGGCCGCCCGCCTGGAAGGCGTTCATGCCGAGGCCGACCTGCAGGGTGAGCGGCAGGAGAAAGGGCACCGATCCGGCGCCGACGCGAAACAGCGAGCCGCCGACGACGCCGGTGAAGAAGGTGGGAAGGCGCAACAGGGTGAGGTCGAGGAGCGGCTCGGAGACGCGCTTGGCGTGGACGAGATAGAGGCCGATCGACACCGCGCCCCCCGCCACCATCGCCAGCGTGACGGGGAAGGGAAGCATGTTCTGCCCCATCACCGACAGGCCGAAGACGAGGCCGGAGAGGCCGACGCCGGACAAGAGAAAGCCGAGCTTGTCGAGGGTACGGGGCGTCTCGCTGCGCACGTCGTCGATGAAGATGGTGACGAGCAGGATGCCGAGCGCACCCACCGGAATGTTGATCCAGAAGATCCACCGCCAGTCGATGTAGGTGGTGATGAAGCCGCCGAGGGGTGGGCCGATCAGTGGGCCGACGAGGGCCGGCACGGTGAGCCAGGCCATGGCGCTCAGAAGCTGCGCCTTGGGCGTGGTGCGCAACAGGACGAGGCGCCCCACGGGCGTCATCATCGCCCCGCCCGCGCCCTGCACGATGCGGGCGACAACGAAGTCGCCCAGCGTATCGGCCATCGAGCACAGGATGGAGCCGACGATGAAGACCGCGATGGCGGTGCGGAACACGAGGCGCGCGCCGAGCCGGTCGGCCGCCCAGCCGGAGATCGGGATGAACGTCGCCAGGCTGAGGAGGTAGGCCGTGAGGGCGAGCTTCAGGCGGATCGGATCGGACCCGATGTCGCCCGCGATCGTCGGCAGCGACGTCGCGATGACGGTCGAATCCATGTTCTCCATGAACAGCGCGGAGGCGACGATGAGCGCCGTCAGCTGGGGTCGTGTCACGAGGACTCGCTTTGGACTGACCGTCGGCGACGGCCGGGAAGGGTAGGATGCATTGGTATGCTGAAACAGAACTTAGCGCACCGTCGGCGTCGACCAGGGCACCCCGTTTCGCAAGTCTGCAATGCAGATCGTGGAGGGTGAGCCGACCGACATTGAAGTCCTATGCCGCACTGCGATATGACGCCCCACGGCGGACGGCCCGCCGGACCCGACGACTCCGCGTCGGGGAAGGGGGAACACCATGGCTGAATTCGTGAGCCTGTCGACGACGGAAGCGCTAACCTTCGACGACGTTCTGCTAACTCCCGGACATTCTGAGGTTCTGCCGGCCGAGACGACGATCGCGACGCGTCTGACCCGCGACCTTTCGCTCAACATCCCGATTCTGTCGGCGGCGATGGACACGGTGACGGAAGCGCGGCTCGCCATCGCGATGGCGCAGTGCGGCGGCATCGGCGTGATCCACCGCAACATGACGCCGGCGGAGCAGGCCGCCGAAGTGCGCAAGGTGAAGAAGTTCGAGAGCGGCATGATCGTCGACCCGGTGGTGATCGGCCCTGACGCGACGCTGCACGACACGCTGGCGCTGATGGAGCGCTACGGGATCTCAGGCATTCCGGTGGTGGAAAATGGCGAGCTCGGCGGTCACGTACGGGGCAAGCTGATCGGCATCGTGACCAACCGCGACGTGCGCTTCGCCTCCGACCCGAAGACGCCGGTGCGCGAGTTGATGACGAGCGAGCTCGTGACGGTGCGCGACGGGGCCGAGCAGGAAGAGGCGAAGCGCCTCCTCCACCAGCACCGGATCGAGAAGCTTCTCGTGGTCGACGAGGCGGGCAACTGCACCGGCCTCATCACCGTCAAGGACATGGAGAAGGCGAGGGCCTATCCGAACGCGGTGAAGGATGCGCAGGGGCGCCTTCGCGTCGCCGCCGCCACCAGCGTGGCCGACGCCACCAGCGAGCGGATGGAGCGGGTCGAGGCGCTGGTCGACGCCGGCGTCGACCTCATCGTGGTCGACACCGCGCACGGCCATTCCTCGCGCGTGCTCGACACCGTGTCGCGGGTGAAGCGGCTGTCGAACCAGGTTCAGGTGCTCGCCGGCAACGTCGCCACCGCCGACGGCACCAAGGCGCTGATCGACGCGGGCGCCGATGCGGTGAAGGTCGGCATCGGCCCCGGCTCCATCTGCACCACGCGCGTGGTGGCCGGCGTCGGCATGCCGCAGCTCACCGCGGTGATGGAGGCGGCGAAGGCGGCGTCGGGCTCCGATACGCCGGTCGTCGCCGACGGCGGCGTGAAGTTCTCCGGCGATCTCGCCAAGGCGCTCGCCGCCGGCGCCTCCTGCGCCATGGTGGGCTCGCTGCTCGCCGGCACCGAGGAAGCCCCGGGCGAGGTCTATCTGCACCAGGGTCGCAGCTATAAATCCTACCGCGGCATGGGCTCCATCGGCGCCATGGCCCGCGGCTCGGCCGACCGCTATTTCCAGGCCGAGGTGCGCGACACCATGAAGCTCGTGCCCGAGGGCATCGAGGGGCAGGTGCCCTTCCGCGGGCCCGTCAGCGGAATTCTCCACCAGCTCACCGGCGGTCTGCGCTCCGCGATGGGCTATGTCGGGGCGAAGAACCTGGAGGAGCTGCGGGACAAGGCCCGCTTCGTGCGCATCACCAACGCGGGCCTCGCCGAAAGCCACGTCCACGACGTCGCCATCGTGCGCGAGAGCCCCAACTACCCGTCCGCACGCTGAGCGTGACCGGACGGCGGGGGGCGAGGCGCTAGTGCGCGCGGCGGGACGGATCGCCGCCGCCATCGAGGTGCTGGGGGACGTGACCGCCCGGCACCGGCCGGTGGCGGACGCGCTGAAGGACTGGGGCCTCTCCCACCGTTTCGCCGGTTCGGGGGACCGGGCGGCCATCGGCAACCTCGTCTACGATGCGCTGCGCTGGCGCCGCTCGTCCGCCTTCCGGGCGGGTGAGGACACGCCGCGTGCGCTGACGCTCGCGACGCTGCGCTTCCGCTGGGGGGTGGGCGTCGCCGACCTCGAGGCGATGGGCGAGGAGCGCTTCGGTCCGGGTCCGCTGAGCGAGGCGGAGCGGGCGGCGCTCGCCGTCGACCGGCTCGGCGAGGCGCCCGCCGACGTCGTCGCCGACATTCCCGACTGGCTCGAGGAGGCGTTCGAGGCGAACTTTGCCGACGAGTGGATCGAGGAGGCGGAGGCGCTCGCCGCGCGCGCGCCGGTCGATCTGCGCGTCAACACGCTGAAGAGCGACCGGGCGCGGGTGCTGAAGGCGCTGTCGCGCCATGGGGCTACAGCGACGCCGATCAGCCCGGTGGGCGTACGGCTGCCGGCGCGGGCGGGCTGGGAGCGGGCGCCCAATATCTTGCGCGAGGAGATCTACCAGCGCGGCCACGTGGAAGTGCAGGACGAGGCGAGCCAAGTGGCCGCGCTCCTGCTGTTCGCCCGCCCCGGCGAGCAGGTGCTCGACATGTGCGCCGGCGCCGGCGGCAAGACGCTGGCGATCGCCGCCCACATGGAGAACCGGGGTCAGATCCACGCCACCGACGCCGACGCCGGCCAGCTCGCGCCGATCTATGAGCGGCTGAAGCGGGCCGGGGTGCGCAACGTCCAGGTCCACGGCGCGAGGAGCGACCTTTCCGCGCTCAAAGGGCGGATGGACCGGGTGCTGGTGGATGCGCCGTGCTCGGGCAGCGGAGTGTGGCGACGGCGGCCGGAGACCAAGTGGCGCCTGTCGCCGGAGGCGCTGGCACGGCGGGTGGAGGAGCAGGCCGCCTGCCTCGACGAGGCGCGCAGCTTCGTGCGGCCGGGCGGCTACGTCGTCTACGTGACCTGCTCTGTGCTGCCGCAGGAGAACGAGGCGCAGGTGGACGACTTCCTCTCCCGCGCTCCCGATTTCGCCCCCGTTTCGGCGGGGGAGGCGTGGGAGGAGCTCTTCGGCGTCGACGGGCCCAAGCCGTGGAGCGCCGACGGGATGAGCCTCACCATGAGCCCCGCCGCCACCGGCACCGACGGCTTCTTCGTCGCCGTGCTGGAACGCATGGCCGACTGACCGCCCCCCTCGTTGCCCGCGCCGGAGCATGGCCGGCGCGGGCGAGCGGTCAGGCGACGAGAATGTCGATCTCCGGGTTGAACAGCGTGGTCGCGTTGCGCACGACCAACGTCTGAATGTCACCGTCGACGTCGACGGTGATGACGGCGTCGTTTCCGTCCATCGTCGTCGAGATGTCGTCTTCCTCGATACCGTCGGTGAAGATGATCTGGTCGAAGTTCAGCTCGAAGTCGGTGATGACGTCGTTGCCGAACGCGCCAGAGAAGGCGAACGAGTCGATGGCGAAGTCGCCGCCGCCGCCGATGTCGTTGCCGGAGAGGGTGTCATCGCCGGCGCCGCCGTTGACGAGATCGGCGCCGGTGCTGGCGCGGATGATGTCGTTGTCGTCGCCGCCGTAGAGCTCGTCGGTGTCGGTGCCACCCACGATCGTGTCGTCGCCGGCGCCGCCGAAGAGGTAGTTCACGCCGCTGCCACCGGTGATCTGGTCGTTGCCGTCGCCGCCGTCGATGTCGTCGTCGTCGTCCTCGCCGAACAGCTTGTCGTGCCCCGCGCCACCGAGGATGGTGTCTTCGCCGGTCCCGCCGCGGATGCTGTCGGCGCCGTTGCCGCCGTCGAGAATGTCCGAATCGCTGTCGCCCCGGAGCCAGTCGACGCCGTCACCGCCCAAAATCGTGTCGGAGCCCTGGTTGCCGCGCAGCTGATCGTTGCCGTCACCGCCGATGATCAGGTCGTCGCCGGTGCCACCGGCGACCGAATCGTTGCCGGCGCCCGCATCGACGAAGTCGGAATCGCCGCCGGCGGCGATCTTGTCGTTACCGCCGCCGCCCTCGATGATGTCGGACCCGGAGCGGCCGAGGAGATGGTCGCTCGCCGCCCCGCCCTGAAGGAGATCGTCGCCCTCGTCGCCGATCAGCGTGTCGTGGCCGCCATCGCCGATCAGCGTATCGGGGCCGTCGAGGCCGTTGAAGAAGTCGTCACCACCGTAGCCCCGCGCGCTGTCGGCGAACGATCCCTCGATGTAGAAGTCTTCGCGGTCGGCGCCCACGTACGTATACTGGAGCGGAATGACGAGGAGCTCGCTGAATTTGACGTCGGGGTCCGAGGCAAGCGTATTCAGGCGATCGAGACTGGTCGACAGGCCCGTGAAGGTCCAGCGCTCGTCCGGCGTGTCCTTATAGAAGCCGACATAGGATGTGACGATGCCGGTGAGGCGGCCATTGGCATCGTATCCGAAGCCCTCGCCGGTAACGACCTGAACGATCGTCCGATCCGAGTGGAAGCCGGCCTGGAATTTGAGAACCGCCTTCGTATCGGAAATGATCTCGTATTCATTCGTCTGCTTCGCGAGACCGTTGACGAAGTCAGGTCCGTAGAAATAGTTCTCGATCGTAACGGTGACTTCTCGAAGATTGGTGCCGCTTGCCATGGTCTTCTCCAGAATGTGTCTTTTTTGGGGCGTATCGGTCAAAGGCTGCCCGCGGAAATTAGATCCTCTTCGGACGATTTGTAAAGCTATTGAAATTGAATATTTATCCGGAATGGCGATCAGTTCAAACGACTTGCTGATTGAAGAAACTATACTCGGCCGGCCATGTTAAAATAGGGCAAAAATGCGGCGGAAGGTGAGGCGGCGTCGTCACGACCCGCTCGAGCGTATCATTTCGTCTCGGTATGATTCGATCGGGCTTTGCGAAATTGATCTTCCCGTCGAAGGCGTTAGATCGGCCGCGACTTGGAGTGTTCGGCGCGGACCGAGGTCCGCGAGCGCGGCTTGCACCTCGGACGGTACGGCATCGCCGCCGTGTCGGGGCACCCTCCATCGCTCAAGTTCTTCAGAGGCGTAGACCTGATGGTCCGTCGCACCGGGGCGAGGAGCGTCGGGAACGGCCCAGCGGGCGGGCGTGGGTCCGGCGCGGTCCGCGGCGTCGCTTGCACGGACATATGGATAGGCGTCGGCTCACATTGGCGTGATGCGGTGCCGCATTGGCGTGACGCGGTGCCGCGACGGTCGGTCGATGCCACGCGCCAAGATGTGTGTCATGCGCGCGCGGGGCTCGCCTCCAACGGCGCCCTGTGGCAAGAGGCGACATGACGCACGACACCATCCTCATCGTCGATTTCGGCAGCCAAGTGACCCAGCTCATCGCGCGCCGCGTGCGCGAGGCGGGGGTCTTCAGCGTGGTCGCTCCGTTCCACGAGGCGGAGGCGGCCTTCAACGAGCATCGGCCCGTGGGCGTGATCTTCTCCGGCGGGCCCGCCTCCACCCACACCGAAGGCTCGCCGCGCGCCCCCCAGGCGCTGATCGACGCCGACGTTCCCAAGCTCGGCATCTGCTACGGCCAGATGGTGATGACCACCCAGATGGGCGGCCGCGCCGAGGCCGACGATCATCGCGAGTTCGGCCGCGCCGAGGTGGAGGTCGTCGCCGGCAGTCCGCTCCTCGACGGCATCTGGGCCCCGGGCGAGCGGCATACCGTGTGGATGAGCCACGGTGACCGCGTGGTGGAGCCGGCGCCGGGCTTCAAGGTGATCGCCCGCTCGCCCGGTGCGCCCTTCGCCATCCTCGCCAACGAGTCAAAGCGTGCCTACGGTCTGATGTTCCATCCCGAGGTGGTGCACACACCGGACGGTGCGCGGCTGATCGAAGCCTTCGTCCGTCGCATCGCCGGCGCCAGGGGCGATTGGACGATGGCCACCTTCCGCGACGAGGCGATCGCTTCGATCCGCGCCCAGGTGGGGGAGGGGCGCGTGATCTGCGGCCTCTCGGGCGGCGTCGATTCCACCGTCACCGCCGTGCTCCTCGCCGAGGCGATCGGCGATCGGCTCACCTGCATCTTCGTCGATCACGGCCTGTTGCGCCAGAACGAGGCGGCGGACGTCGAGGCGATGTTCGCCGGCCGCAACGACGTGATCTTCAACAAGGTGGACGCGGCCGACCTCTTCCTCGAGGCGCTCGACGGCGTTTCCGACCCGGAAGCCAAGCGCAAGACCATCGGCCGCCTCTTCGTGGAGGTGTTCGAGAAGGAGGCGCGCCGGGTGAACGGCGACTTCCTCGCCCAGGGCACGCTCTATCCCGACGTGATCGAGAGCGTGTCGGCGACGGGCGGCCCCTCCGTCACCATCAAGAGCCACCACAATGTGGGTGGGCTGCCGGAGCGCATGGGGCTGAAGCTCGTGGAGCCGCTGCGCCTGCTGTTCAAGGACGAGGTGAGGGCGCTCGGGCGCGAGCTCGGCCTGTCGGAGCTTCTGGTGGGCCGCCACCCCTTCCCGGGGCCCGGTCTTGCGATCCGCCACCCCGGCCCGGTGACGAGGGAGGGGCTCGACGTTCTGCGCAAGGCCGACGCGATCTACATCGAGGAGATCCGCGCGGCCGGCCTCTACAACGCCATCTGGCAGGCCTTCGCGGTGCTTCTGCCGGTGCAGACGGTGGGGGTGATGGGCGACGCGCGCACCTACGAGCGGGTGCTGGCGCTGCGCGCCGTCACCTCCACCGACGGCATGACGGCCGACATCTACCCCTTCGACATCAACTTCCTCGGCCGCGTCGCCGCCCGCATCGTCAACGAGGTACGCGGCGTCAACCGCGTCGTCTACGACGTCACCTCCAAGCCCCCGGGCACGATCGAGTGGGAGTAGCTTAGCGCATGTGATCACATATCGTGATGACTTTTGCGTCAACCTGAGCTACCACGCTCCCGCGGGGCTCGGTCGGGGCTGCCGGTGGGGGTGGGAAGAGGTCGATGGCCGATCTGCTGCTGAAGAACGCCAACATCCTCGACGTCGTCGAAGGTCGGCTCGTCGGCGAGCACGACGTCCTCGTGTCGGGCGGGCGGATCGTCGAGATCGACCGGACCATCACCTACCCTTCGGCGGACCGGCTCGACCTCGCCGGCCGGACCCTGATGCCCGGCCTGTGCGACGCCCACGTCCACGCCGCCGCGCCCATGAACTCCTTCGCCGAGCTCGAGTGGCTGCCGCCCTCCTACGTCGCCGTCCGCAGTGCCGCGGTGCTGGAAGGCATGCTGCAGCGCGGCTTCACGACGGTGCGCGACGGCGGCGGCGCGGACTTCGGCCTCGCCCGCGCCATCGAGGAGGGCTTCATCAAGGGCCCGCGGCTCCTTTATTGCGGCAAGGCCCTGTCGCAGACCGGCGGGCACGGCGACATGCGCCAGCCCGGGCGGACGCTCGCCGATCAGCATCCCTACGTGCCCGGTCTCGGCCAGATCTGCGACGGCGTCGATGCCGTCCGTCGGGCAGCTCGCGACGAGATCCGGCGCGGCGCCCACCACATCAAGCTGATGGTCGGCGGTGGGATCGCCTCGCCGTCCGACCCGATCGACCAGGACCAATATTCCGAGGACGAGATTCGCGCCGCGGTCGAGGAGGCCGCCAGCGCGAACCGCTACGTCATGGTCCACTCCTACACCAACCGCTCGGTCGCCCGGGCGGTCAGATGCGGGGCCCGCTCGATCGAGCACGCCAACTTCCTCGACGATGAGACGGCTCAGCTCATCCTCGCCCACGATGCCCGCGTCGTGCCCACCTTGGCGATCTTCCACACCATGGCGACGGAGGGGCTCGAGATGGGCATCTCGCCCCGCGTGCACGGGCTAAACAAGGAGATGCTGGCGCACGGCATGAGGGCGCTGGAGGTGGCGCGCCGCAACGCCGTGCCGCTCGCCTATGGCACCGATCTGAGCGGCAAGCTGCATCGTCATCAGTCGATCGAGTTCTCGTTGCGGGCGGAGGTGTTCTCGCCGGCGGAGCTGGTGCGCCAAGCCACCGTCGCCGCGGCCGAGCTCTTCCAGATGGGTGAACGCATCGGCCGCGTCGCGGTGGGGCTCGAGGCCGATCTGATCGCGATCGACGGCAACCCGCTGGAGCGGATCGACCTGCTGCAGGATCAGGGGCGGCACATCGACCTCATCCTGAAGGGCGGAGCGGTAATCAAGGCCGCGCTGGGCTGACCCCGCCGCCGGCGCTCCCCCGGGTCGGCGCGGTCGCCTCTCAGCGGACGGCGGCGAGCGCCTGGGCGACGGGCGTCACGTCGGGCATCGCGGCGATCGCCTCGAGGTCGCCGAGGAAGCGCTCCGCGGCCGACCCGTCCATGTGTCCGCTCGCGCAGTCGAGAAACTTGTCGCGGCGGGCGCCGTCGTCGAAGGGCTCGGCGATGGTGCCCTTCTGCATCAGCCGCTCGGCGGCGAGCGTGCGGCCGTCGGCGAGGCGGATCGCCACCTTGTGCGGCAGGTCCCGCGTCTCGCGCTCTTCGTCGGCGGTATAGGCGCACATCGTCACCCGCGGCATCAGGCGCTGGATGTCGGGGGCGAGCACGGTGTCGCGGGTGAAGTCGCCCACCCGCAGCTTGCCTTGGCGAAGGGCGAGGGCGACGCAGAAGTTCATCGAGAAGCGCGCCTGCGTCTCGTCGACCGGGCTCGTATAGGGCAGGTTGCCGGCGTTGATCGAACCGACCAGCGCGTCGACCGCCACCACCGCGTCCGCCGGGAAGTGGTGGACGGCCGCAAGGTCGAGCACCATGTCGAGCACCTTGTGGGTAGCGGCGCAGCAGGGGAAGCGCTTGGGCGTCAGCCCGACGGTCTCGATCGCCGGGGCGCCGCCGATCGCGGCGAGGATGGGGGCGGCGGGGGTGTCGTTGCCGGCGTAGAGGCGGCGGAAGCCGAAGTTGTGCTCCACGATGTCGCTGCGCCCGGTGAGCCCTGCGGCGGCCATCAGCGCGGCCTCGACGGCGTTGCACGCGCAGAGGCCGGCGTGGAGGGGCTTCGCGGGCGTGCCGAACTGGCCCTTGATGCCGCTCGTCATGCTGCAGGCGAGGCTCATGGCGCGGCCGATCCCGGCGCCGTCGAGCCCCAGCATGTGCGCAACCCCGGCCGCGGCGCCGACGAGGCCGACCGTGGAGGTGGCGTGCCAGCCCGCCGCGTAGTGGTCGGGGTTCATGAGTGCGCCGACTGTCGCCTGGGCTTCGAGGCCGACGACGTAGCCGTCGAGGAGGCGGCTGCCGGCGATCCCACGATGCTCGGCGGCGGCGAGGAGGGCCGGCACCAGCACGGCGGACGCGTGCCCCATCAGCGGGCGGAAGGTGTCGTCGAAATCCAAGGCATGCGCCGACGTCGCGTTGACGAGGGCGGCGTGCCCCGGCGCGGCGGTGCACCCGCCGACGACGGCGTGGCGACCGCTCTCGCCGCCGAAGGTGTCGCGGACCATGGCGGTTGCCGGCTCGGCGGCCCCTGCGACGATGCAGCCCACCGTGTCGACGACGGCGTCCCGTGCCCGCTGCCGCGCGAGGGGGCCGAAGGCGCGGGTCGCGTCGGCCCAGGCGGCGAGAGCGGAAATCACCGTTGGGCGGCCTGCGAGGGTATCGGCCATCATTCTCTCCTGCGAGGCGGGGCGCCGGACTGCGGCTCGGCGGGCCGCATTCTGCGCGGCGGCGGCGCGGTTGCGCTGCACCGGCGGGCCCGCCCAAGCAGCGGCGCCGTCGCAAGGGAGCGGGGTGTCGGGGTCGGGTCAATCTTGATTCGGAGAATCAATCCATCCGGCCGCGGCGGGGGCGCGAGTGGTGATCGTCATCTATTGATCACTAATCGTGATCACGATATGGTCGGAAGAACGGCGGAATAGAGGAGCGCCGCCTTACGACCATCAAGAACGGACAAGGGAACTCCGAATGATCGACAATCCGGGCTGCGCGTGCCGCCGGCAACGCATCCTCATTGGCCTTTCGTCTCTGTCGGCGCGTCCGGCGCGAAGCGAGCGGTTCGGAACTCGTTGCGGCGGCCGTGCGGGTCGGGTCGCAGGGGCGGACCGTTGATCGAGCAGAGCCAGTCTACGCCGAGCCGCGGCGTTTCGCTTCGGCTGACGGACGTCGATGTCGATTATGGCGCCGGCAACGTGATGTCGGGCTTCTCCCTCGCGGTTCATCCGGGCGAGTTCTTCGGCCTGCTCGGCCCCTCGGGGTGCGGCAAGTCGACGACGCTCGGGGTCATCGCGGGCTTCGTGGAGCCGAGCCGCGGCAAGGTGCTCCTCGACGAGCGCGACGTGACCGCGGCCTCGCCACAGCGGCGCGGGGTCGGCGTCGTCTTCCAGAGCTATGCTCTCTTTCCGCACATGACGGTCACCGAGAATGTGGGCTACGGCCTGCGGGTCGCGGGCAAGCCCGCCGACTATCGGCAGCGCGTCGCGAGCCTCCTCGAACTCGTCCGCCTCGACGGCAAGGGTCACCGCCTTCCCCGCGAGCTTTCGGGGGGCGAGCAGCAGCGCGTCGCGATCGCCCGCGCGCTCGCCGTCCAACCCGAGCTGCTGCTTCTCGACGAGCCGCTATCCAACCTCGACGCCCGCCTGCGCGCTGACATGCAGGCGGAGCTTCGGCGGATCCAGCGCGAGGCCAACGTCACCACCATCTTCGTGACCCACGACCAGGAGGAGGCGTTCGGGATCTGCGACCGCGTCGCCGTGATGAACCGCGGCCGGATCGAGCAGATCGGCAATGCGCGCGAGATCTACAAGCGGCCGGCGAGCCGCTTCGTCGCCCGCTTCGTGGGGCGGACCAATCATCTGACCGGCGAGGGGACCGGCGACCGAGCGATCCTGGTGGGCGGCCATCGGATCGCCGTTCCCGAGGCGGTCGCCGCCGGCAAGAGCTACGACCTCTTCGTGCGGCCGGAGGAGGTGATGCTCGCCGAGACGGCGGGGGAGGGCAACTCGCTCCCGGCCAAGGTGGTGTCCATCCAGGAGGCGGGACCGCACCGCTATTATCGGGTGGAGACGGCCATCGGCGTCCTCGAGGCCTGCCGCTCGTCGAAGGCGGACGTGGATTTCGGCTCCGACGACGTCTACGCGAGCTGGCTGCCGGAGGCCTCGACTCTGTTGGACGCGCCCCATGGCTAAGGCGCACCGCACGTCCCTTCTCATCACCCACGCGGCGATGCTGCTGCCGCTCCTCGTCATCCTGGGCTTCTTCTTCGTCCTGCCGCTCGGCATCGTGGCGACGACGAGCCTCAAGGAGGAGCAGACCTTCCCCTCGCTCGCCCAGTATCTGTCGATCTTCACCGACGGCTTCTATCTGGAGGTGATGGTGCGCACCCTGGTCATCGGCCTGGTGACCACCGTCGCGGCGCTCCTCGCCGGCTATCCGGCGGCGCTGCTCCTCGTCTTTTCGAGCAGCCGGTGGCGGCGCGTGTTCCTCTTCATCATCATCTCGCCGCTCTTCGTCAGCGTGATCGTGCGCACCTACGGGTGGATCGTGCTCCTTGGACCGACGGGGCCCATCGCCTCGCTGTTTCCCCCCGACATCCGCCCGCGGATGCTGAAGACGGAAGGCGCGATCGTCATCGGCCTGATGCACATCTACATCCCCTACATGGTCCTCTCCATCAACTCGGCGATGGCCAAGATCGACGTCCGTCTGCTGCGCGCCGCGGCGACGCTGCGGGCGAGCCGATGGCAGATCTTCAAGGACATCATCCTGCCGCTCAGCGCGCCGGGGGTTGTCGCCGGCTCCGCCATCGTCTTCTCGCTGTCGATGACCGCCTTCAGCACGCCCGTGCTCCTCGGCGGGGCGCGCAACAAGACCATGCCCTTCCTCATCTATCAGGAGAATCTCGTGCTCGGTGACTGGCAGTCGGGCAGCGCGCTGGCGATCGTGCTCTTGGCGATCACGACCACCGTCCTCGCCGTGGTGACGATCGCGAGCAGCCGCATCGTCAACAAGGTGGGCGGCTGATCATGGCGCGCCGGAACACTCTCGCCCGGGTCGGGCGTATCTATGGCGTGCTCTTCTCCGCCTTCATGCTGGCGCCGATGGTCGTGGTGCTCGCCGCTTCGTTCACCGGGGAGGGCTACATCAGCTTTCCGCCGGCGAGCCTCAGCACCCGGTGGTACGTGGAGGTGCTGCAGAACAACACCTTCATGAACGCGCTGAGCTTCAGCCTGCAGATCGCGGCGATCACCGCCACGGCGTCGGGGCTCGTCGGCGTGCTGAGCGCCGTCGTCCTCGTCAAGCCGAGCTTTCCGGGGCGCACCTTTCTGGTGTCGCTCGCGATGATGCCGCTCACCTTGCCGCACATCGTCCTCGCCATCGCTCTGCTGCAGCTCTTCGGCAGCCTCGCCATCCCGAGCGCGCCCTACGCGCTGCTCATGGGGCACATCCTCATTACCGTGCCGTACGTGCTGCGCCTCACCATGACGAGCCTCGGCGGTCTCGATCCGCGGCTCGAGCTCGCGAGCTTCACGCTCGGCGCGTCGCGCAGCTACACGCTCCGGCACGTCGTGCTGCCGCTCGGGCTGCGCGGCATTCTCGCCGGCATCCTCTTCGCCTTCCTCCTCTCCTTCGACGAGATCACCATCTCGCTGTTCACAGCGCTCCCCGGCAAGATGACGCTGCCGGCCGAGATCTTCAGCTACGCCTCGCAGGGCTCAGACCCGGTGATCGCCGCCGCGAGCGGGCTGATGATCATCATCAGCGCCGTCGTTGTGATCATCATCGAATGGTGGTTCGGGCTGCTCCGCCTGATCCTCGGCGATGAGCCGGCCAAGCGGGGGTCCCGGCCGGCCGGCGAGTAGACCGCCCGTATGCGGCCGCCCTCGCGCGGCCACGACGCAAGCCTGAACGGCCCGCGGCAGCGCTGTCGCGGGCCGTTTGCCGTCGATGCCCGGCGCGACGGCGCGGCGGCATGGCCATCCGGGCCCGCGGATCGGCGCATCGCCGCCGCACCGTGGAGAGGGGCGAGGAGGCGAGTTTCCCGGCTATTTCTGTATTGATCTCAAAATGTGATCACGATATTGTCGCACGCATGGAAGCACCGTGACATTCGCCTTGTCACTTCCTCAGCCCCGCGTGGGGCCCTCCAACCAGCCAGGGGACAACGTATGAGACGCTCGGACTTCCCTAAGTTCGCGATGAATCGACGGAAAATGGTCGCTCTCGGGCTCGGGGCGCTCGCCAGCCCCGCCGTTCTTTCGCGCCGATCCTGGGCGGATGCCGCCGGCGGCGTTGCCACGGGGCCGCTCGAGGACGAGCTGATCTTCGCCTGCACCGGCGGCGTCATGCAGAAGATCATGGAAGAGGACATCATCCCCCCGTTCGCCGAAAAGCACGGGGTGAACATCATCTACGTGCCGAGCCCGTCGTCGCAGAACCTCGCGAAGCTGCGCACGCAGCGCAGCAGTCCGTCGATCGACGTGATCTGGCTCGCCGGCGCCACCACCTTTCAGGCGATCGACGACGACGTCCTCGCCGACTACGATCCCGAGCGGATCCCGAACGCGGCGAACGTCTACCCCAACCTGGCGACCGAGTCGAAGGTGCTTCCCGTCGGCCAGAACGTCATCGGTCTCCTCTACAATGGAGACATCCTGAGCGAGAAGGGGTTCGACGCGCCCACCTCGTGGTGGGACATGTGGGATCCGAAGTACAAGCAGCACACCGGGATGCTGAACATCAACAGCACCAGCACGATCGGAACGGTGTCGCTGATCGCCAAGATCCTGTCGGGCGATCCCTACGACTTCGACGCGGCCTTCGCGAAGTTCGCCGAGCTCATGCCGAACGTCTACGACTTCTTCAGCGCGTCGGGCGAGATGGACGCCCTCGCCCAGGAGGGGCTGCTGTGGGTGTGGTCCCACGCCGCCGGCCGGGCGATGTTCCACCGGAAATCCGGCTTCCCGGTGCGCTTCGTGGCGCCGAAAGAGGGGGCCGTCGGCTATTCGAGCTCCGTCGCCGTCGTGAAGAACGGGCCGCATCCCAACGTGGCGCACGCGTGGGTGAACTACCTCCTCTCGACCGACGTGCAGGAGAAGATCGCGCTGAAGGCCGGCTATGCGCCGGTGGTGCCGGGCGTCACGATCCCCGCCGACGTCAAGGAGTTCTTCCCCGACCTCGATACGATCTTCTTCCCGGACTACCGAAAGCTGACCGCGGTGCTTCCTGAACTCGTGGATCGGTGGAATCGGGAAGTCGAGCGGTGAGCTTCTAATCATCGCCGACAACGGGAGCACCGACCGCTCCCGCGTCGCGTGCCGCCGGACCCCCGCCCGGCGGCACGCTTATGGGGACGCGTGGGCAATCATCATCGACCACGATCGCGGGCGCGCAGCATTCGAGCGAGTTGCGACCGTATGTGACAAGTCGTTGAAAAGTGACCATCGTGCGGAAAGCGTTCGACGTTCGTTTTCGCGTATGTTGATTGCCACTATCTATGTTGACCGGCGCCGGCTCGCCGCGGTTTTGTTGAGCGAAACAAACCAAAGTGTCACATGATGTCTGTCCAGCCCGTCTCCGCTTCCGTCGCGGACCCCGACCCGTTACCGCCGGAACGGTTCCGCACCATCGCCGCCGCGTGGCCGAGCGGGGTGGCCGTCGTCACCACCGTCGACCGGCACGGCCGGCCCAAGGGCCTCACGATGACCGCCGTCACGGCGCTGTCGCTGGAGCCGCAGCAGTTTCTGATCTGCGTCGACGACGGCTCCTCGACGCTCGCGCCACTCCTCGATGCCGGGCGCTTCTGCATCAACTTTCTCGGCAAGGGGCAGGAGGACGTGGCGCGCCTCTTCGCCTCCAAGCGCGAGGACAAGTTCGGCGCACTCGGCTGGTCGCTCGACGCGATCGGCATGCCGGCGATCCACGGCGCCGTCGCGCAGGCCGGCTGCGACGTCGTCGCCGTCCATGACGGCGGGGACCACCGCATCATCATCGGCGGCCTGCGCGCGGCGGCCATCAGCGGCGGCGCGCCGCTTCTCTACCATTCGGGAAGATTTCTCGACGTGAACCAGGGGCAGTAAGACAATGGACGTCACCCGAAAAATGCGTCTCGGCCTGTCGATGCGAGGCGTCGGATATCATCCGAGCGCGTGGCTCGATCCGGCCGTTCCGGCGGACGGGGCGATCAACTTCCCCTACTATCTGGAGGTCGCCCAGAAGGCCGAATCCGGGCTGCTCGATCTGGTATTCCTCGCCGATCAGAGCGCCATCACCGTCTCCGACGAGCCGCGCGGGGCGTTCGGCCGCACCCCGGTGGGGGCGGAGTTCGAGCCGATCACGCTCCTCTCCGCGCTCAGCCAGTTCACCACCCACATCGGCCTCGTGGCGACGGCCTCCACCACGCTTCACCAGCCCTTTCAGCTGGCGCGTCAGTTCGGCTCGCTCGACCATCTGAGCGGGGGGCGCGCGGGGTGGAACGTCGTCACCTCCTCACGCGACAGCGAGGCGCAGAACTTCAGCGAGGAGAGGATCCTCCCCAAGGATCAGCGCTACCGGCGGGCGCGCGAGGCCCTCGATGTCGCCTTCGGCCTCTGGCAGAGCTGGGAGGAGGACGCGTTCGTACGCGACCGGGCGCGCGGCGTGTTCGTGGAGCCCGCCAAGATGCACCCGATCGATCATGTCGGCGAGTTCTTCCGCGTGAAGGGGCCGCTGAACCAGCCGCCCACGCCGCAGGGCCGGCCGGTGATCGTGCAGGCCGGCGCCTCGGCCGACGGCATGGACTTCGCCGCGCGCTACGCCGAGGTGGTCTATGCGGTGCAGAACCGCTTGGCGGACGCCCAGACCTTCTACGCCGCGATGAAGGCGCGGGTCGCCGCCAGCGGCCGCAACCCCGACGACGTGAAGATCATGCCCGGCATCCTCCCCGTCATCGGCCAGACCCACGCCGAGGCGGAGGATCGCTACCGCGCGATGCAGAACGAGATCGACCCGCTCGTGGGCCTCGAGAAGCTCGTCCGCTTCTTCGGCGACCTCAGCGACCGCGACCTCGACGGGCCGCCGCCGGAGCTGCGGACGGACATGCCGGTGATCAGCCGCGGCGAGCTTCTTCTCAACCTCGCGCGGGAGAACGGCTGGTCGATCCGTCAGCTCTACCAGTACACCTCGATCGGTAACGCCCACCACGTCGTCGTGGGCACGCCGTCCGAGATCGTCGACGTCATGGAGACGTGGTTCACCGAGGGCGCGGCCGACGGCTTCAACGTGCTCCCGGCGAAGCAGCCGGCCGACATCCACGGCTTCGTCGACCACATCGTGCCGGAGCTGCAGAACCGCGGCCTCTTCCGCACCGAATATGAGGGCAAGACGTTGCGCGGCAATCTCGGCCTTCCAGCGGTCGCGTCGCGCCACAAGCACCCGCAGGAGATGGCCGCGCAGCCAGCCTGACCCGCGCTTTCCGTTGCCGAGGGGCCGCCGTTCGGCGGAACCCTCGGCGGTGTGGACGAGTCCCACGAATGCGTTGGAATGGAGCCGGCGCGGGCGACGAGGGCGCCTGCGCCGGCGCTCCTATGCGCCGCGCACCTTGCGAAGCAGGCCGTCCCGGTCGAGGCCGGCGATGCCCATCGCCTCCGCCGTGCGGCCGTGGACGCGGTAGTCGACGCCGACGGCGGCCTCGGCGAGCGTCAGCAGCGAGCGGGCGACCGGCGTCTCGACGCCCGCGATCTCCGCGAGGGCGAGGAAGGGGAGGACGCCGTGCCCGAAGTCCTCTCGATAGTAGCGGTGGGTCAGCGAATCGGGCGCCTTGATGTTCTTGTTGGCGCCGCCGCCGGCGACCGCCGCGGCGTAGTCCGTCGGGTCGGCGTCGGGCTCGACCGTCCCGATGAGCTTCATCTCCTCGATGAGGTGGGGCATCTCGTGGCCGAACGCCCGTGCGACGCGGCAGCGCTCCTCGTCGAGCGCCTGCATGGTTCGAGCGACGCCGGGCGTCATCGCGTCGACGTAGAAGGTGAAGTCGCCCTGGCGTGCCTCCACCCAGGCCGCGGCGAGGACCGAGCCGGGGGGGTGCAGCACCAGATTGGCGTTCGCGAGCGAGGAGCAGAGAACGTCCGGCACGGCGGTCGCGCCGGGAAACAGCGCCACCGCGGCCTCGAGAGCGGCATCGCCGCCGGGGAGGGCGGCGGCGCGCACGCTCTTGGCGCGGCAGGTGACGGTCACCGTCTCCGGCGCGTACTTGCGCGCCACGTAGGTGAGCGTCGAGAGCTCGGCGACGGGCGGCGCCTGCCGCCCCGTCCGCGCGAAGGCGGTCGCGAACTCCAGCGCCCCGCCGGTGTGGCCCGGATTGAGGACCACCGGCTTGTCCGACGGCCAGTCCGCCTCGGCGAGGAGCTTTGCGACCGGGGCGTGCGAGAATGTCGGCAGGCACACGACGGCGACGTCGGCGGAGCGGATCGCCTCGGCGATGCTGCCCGTGATCATCGGCAGCTCGACGAAGCCCTCGCCGATCACGCCGCTGAAGCGCACCCCGCTCTGGGCCTTGAGCGGCGCCAGCGTCGCCTCCGAGCGGTTCCAGAGAGCGACGTCGTGGCCGGCGGTGGAGAGCTCGGCGACGGCGGCGATGCCACCCGCCCCGGCGCCCAGGACCGCAACGCTCATGTTCATCGGAACGAGGTGCCCGGCCAGAGTCTGACCTGGAGGGGAAAGCCGCATGGGGTCCATCGTGCTCAGAAGTAATGAATCACATTTTGTGATCACAATTGCCGACTGTCAAGCATACGAGACCCGGCGGAGCCGGCGGTCGGCCGGCATTCGCTGTGGGGCTTGCGGGCTGGATGGGGGCGTGGATCGGCGCGGCTCGAAGCGGGGGCGTCGGCCCGGCGGCGTGGGGTCTCTCGGCGGCGAGGCTCAGAGGCCGCGGTCGAGGCGGAAGGCGTTGGAGAGCGACGCGAAGGGGCCCGTTTCCGGCTCCCTCTGGGCCTCGGCGATCAGATAGGCGCCGGTCTTCATGATGTCGTCGACCATCGCCGTCTCCGCGGCGCCGGTGTCCTTGGCGCGGAACGCGTCGAGGAGGCGCAGGTGCATCGAGGTGTCCCACAGGTTGCGGGGCGAGTTCATCGAGAAATACATCGTCGGCCCGCAGCGCAGCCACAACGACTCGATGAGCGGCATCAGGATATCGGAGTTCGCCGCGCGATAGATGGCGAAGTGGAACTCCTTGTTGGCGATCAGCACCTGGCCCATGTCGTTCTGCGCATGGGCGGCGAGAAGGCGATCGTTGATCTCGCCGAGCTCTTCGATCAGCTCGTCGGTGACCCTCTCGCATGCGACGCGGGCTGCCATGCCCTCGATGAGGGTGCGCACCTCGAAGAGCTCGATGAGACCCCTCGCGGAGAGCTTCGGCACGCGGACGGTGCGGTTCGGCAGCTCTTCCAGCGCATGGGCCGCCACGAGCCGGCTCACGCTCTCGCGCACGGGCATCAGGCTGGTGTCGAGGTTCGCCGCGATCTTGCGCAGGCTGAGCACCTGGCCGGGCAGGAAGAAGCCGGACATCAAGCCGTATTGGAGGCTCGCCAGCACCTTGTCGTGCATCGTCACCCGACCGCCTTTGCCGGGAGTGGAGGAGGCACCTTTAGGTTGCTCGTCTTCCTTGTCGTTCTTGTCCATCTTGGCTCTCGAGACCGTTGCGGTGGTGGCGTCACCGTAGTGTGATGACATTACGTGATCAACTTTGGGTCCTAGCAGGCGCGCCGTGCTCCGCCCAGCCTCGCGACGGCTCGGGTCGCATCCGCGAACAACTTTCCCGATACCGAGTGTACACGATCGACCCGCCGCGATGGGGCGTCAAAGGTCGCTCTGCGGGCCGGTGTAGCGGGCGCGCGGGCGGATCGGGCGGTCGCTCGCCTGCTGCTCCAATGCGTGCGAGATCCAGCCGACGCAGCGGCCGAGGAGAAACAGCGTGATGGCCGCGTCGGGCGGGAGGGAGAGCGTCCGCCGCATCGCGACGAGCGCGATGTTGAGGTTCGGGTGCTTGCCGAGATGCCCCGCCATGGCGTCGACGACGGCGAGGCAAGGGGAGCCCGATGGCAGGCGCTCCAGGATCGCGCGGGCCCGCGGGTCACCGTCCTCGTGGAGCTGCAGACCGAAGATGGGCGGCGCCTCGCTCCGTTCCAGCCGCACCCGGAGCGCGCCGGCGTCATCTTCGGTCTCGGCCTCCTCGAACACGCGTTCGATCAGCGCCATCTGCCCGGCGTGGAACGGCGAGCCGTAGGCGGCGAGGCCGGCGCACACGCAGGCGGCCAGCGAGGCGCCGGTGGAGGCGACGACGCGCACGCCGAAGGTCGCCGTGTTGAGCTCGTAGTCGGCGGAGAGGGAGAGGGCGAGGCGGCAGAGATCGGCGGCGTCGGCCCCGAGCCCCCAGTGCTCGCTCAATTGCATGTGGACGGGCCGCGCGTCCGCCCGCCGCCCCAAGACGACCGCGAGCATCGTGCGAAGCACCGCGGCCGCGTCCGCGAGATCGGATTGCCGCGCATGCGGATGATCGGCCGGGGCGTTCGCCGCGAGCCGCGCCATCGCCACGAGACAGCGTCGCTCGACCCGGCCCTCGCGCAGCGCGCCGACGCGCGGGGCGGGCTCGGGCCCGTGTGGCGCGGCGAAGATGTCGGCGGTGCAGTCCCACAGCAGCGCCGCCGTCTCCTCGAGCGTCGCCCCGGCGGACCACGCCACGATGTCGTGCCCCCGATAGAGGATGCGCCGCTCGTCGATCGCGGAGATCTCCGACGACATCACCGGCAGGCCGAAGTCGAGCGCCGAGATGGCGGCCTCGTTGGGGCGCTTCGCGAGCCGCTTGCGGCGCACGAGCGCCTCGAGGTCCTTCAGGTTGTAGGTGCGCTTGCGCGGGTCGGCCGGATCCGTGCGCGTGCGCACCAGGCCACGGCTCACATAGGCGTAGAGCGTGGCGCTGCGCACGCCGAGAATCTCGATGGCGAGCGCCGACGACACGTACGGCTCGCGCGCGGGGAGGGGAGGCTCGCGCGGGGGGACAGGCGCCATCGCATGCGGATCCACATCAACGCGTGTGCCGGATTGACACCCCATAAGTGTGATGACAATTTGTGATCAAATCAAGCGTAGAAAGCAGGTTGCCTTGTCCGCCAGAGCGCCCGTCAACGTGGACGACTATCGATCGATGGCGCGCCGCGTCCTCCCGCGCATGCTCTACGACTTCGTCGACGGCGGCGCCCTCGATGAGCGGACCTCGGCGCGCAATCGCGAGGGCTTCGCGTCGTGGTGGCTGCGGGGCCGGAGCTTTCGCTCGTCGAGCGAGATCGACACCAGCCTCACCCTGCTCGGCACGCCGTGCTCGATGCCGGTGCTCACCGCGCCGACCGGGGCGAGCGGGCTCCTGTGGCCGCACGGCGAGGAGGCGACGGCCGCCGCGGCCGCCTCGCGCGGCATCATCATGGAGGTGAGCGCCGGCTCGCTCGCTCCGATGGAGGAGATCGCCGCCGCGAGCAGCGGTCCCAAGTGGCTGCAGCTCTTTCTCTACAAGGATCGCGGCTTGACGCTCGAGTTCCTCCAGCGGGCGAAGGCCGCCGGCTACACCGCCGTCTGCGTCACGACCGACTGCCCGGTCCACGGTCGGCGGGAGAGGGACGAGCGCAACGGCTTCACCATCAACCAGACGCTCGGGCTGACGACGATCCTCGATGCGGCCTTCCATTGGCGCTGGTGGCGGCGCATGGCCGGCAGCGGCCGCTTCTCGATGCGCAATTTCGAGGGGAGGGCGACGGGCGGCATGAGCGACATGGCCGCCTACATCGCGAGCGTGCTCGATCCCTCGGTCGGCTGGGACGATCTCTCCTGGCTGCGCACCAACTGGGACGGTCCGCTGGTGGTGAAGGGCATCTGCGATCCCGACGACGCCGACGAGGCGATCGCGCGCGGTGCCGACGCCATCCAGATCTCCAACCACGGCGGCCGTCAGCTCGACGGCACGCTCGCCAGCATCGACGCCCTGCCGGGCGTCGCCGAGCGCGTCGCCGGCCGCGTCCCCGTCCTGCTCGACGGTGGCGTGCGGCGAGGCACCGACGTCATGAAGGCTCTCGCGCTCGGGGCGACCGCCTGCGTCATCGGTCGCAGCCACCTCTGGGGCCTCGCCGTGAACGGCCAGGCCGGCGTTGAGGCCGTCCTCGACATCATCCGCGCCGAGCTCGTCAACGCCATGACGATCGGCGGCTGGGCCTCGCTCGACGCGCTCGACCACACCGCCGTCCGGCGCCTCTAGCCCACTTTCCGCCTCGACGATGCCGCGGGTCGCTCGCGGCATCTTGACGTCCAATCATATGTCATCACAATAAGTGATCACATAATCGGAATGAGCCACTGATGGTCCAAATCGCATCCATCGAAACAATGCTGGTCCGCCTCCCCACCCGGCGGGTGCACAAATGGACCGGACTGACCGAGCCCATCGGCCAGTATCTCCTGGTGAAGATGACCGGCAGCGACGGTTCGGTGGGCTGGGGCGAGGCGCCTGCGCTGAAGGATTGGGGCGGCGAGTTCGGCCGCTACTTCGGCGAGAGTGCCGCGGTCGTGGAGCTCGTCATCGAGCGCTATCTCGCGCCGACCATCGAGGGTCTCGAGATCGCGCGCCCGGCGGAGCTCCACCGGCGGATGGACGCCATGGTGAAGGGCTATCCCTACGCCAAGGCGGCGCTCGACTTCGCCTACTACGACCTGACCGGAAAGGTGCTCGGACTGCCGGTGCACGCGCTCCTCGGTGGGCTCCTGCGCGAGAACGTCGCCGTCACCCACTCCATCGGCCTTCTCGGCGTCGACGAGGCCGTCTCGGAGGTGAAGCAGGTGGTGGCGGACGGCATCCGCACCATCAAGATCAAGGTCGGCGTCGATCCCGACCGCGACGTCGCCATCGTCACCGCGATCCGCGAGGCCGTCGGCCCCGACGTCAATCTCTGCGTCGACGCCAACGAGGGCTACAAGACGCCCGGCCAGGCGATCCAGACCATTCGGCGCATCGAAGAGTGCGGCCTCATCTACGTCGAGCAGCCGGTGATGGGGATCGAGCGGATCGCCCGCGTCGCCGAAGCGATCGACATTCCCGTGATGGCCGACGAGTCGGCGTGGAACGCCCACGACGTGATCCAGATCGTGGCGCAGAAGGCCGCCCAGATCGTCTCGATCTACACGACGAAGCCCGGCGGCCTTTATAAGGCCATGCAGGTCTCGGCCGTGTGCGAGGCGGCCGGCATCATCTGCAACGTCAACGGCTCCGTGGAGACCGGCGTCGGCAACCTCGCCAACGTGCATCTCGCCGCCGCGGCGCCCGCCGCCGTCTTGTCGAACGTCATTCCCGTGTCGGTGCCGGCCGAGCACCTCAACGGGCGGATCGGCGGCATCTACTACGCCGACGACCTTCTCGCCGAGCCGATGACGTTCGCCGACGGCGGGGTGCGCGTTCCCACCGGCCCCGGCATGGGGATCGCGGTGGACGAGGCCAAGGTCGCGAAATACCGGATCAATCTCTGAGGAGCCGCCGATGCGCACGCCAATTGTGGAGCGGATGACGGGGCTCCTGGCCCGCAAGGGGCTCGACGCGATCGTCACGAGCTCGCCGGAGAATTTCGCCTATCTCACGGGCTTCGTCGTGCCGACGCAGCCGTTGATCCGGCACCGCCACGCGATGGCGATCGTGACCGCGTCGGGCGAAGAGGCCGTGTTCGCGGTGGACATGGAGGAGAGCACCGTTCGCGGGAAGCTGCCCGAGACGCCGCTCTCGGTCTGGCGCGAGTTCCACGACGACCCGATGGAGGTGCTCGCCGAGACGCTCAAGGGGCTGGGCCTTGCCGCCGCATCGATCGGCCTCGAGTTCGATTATCTCCCGGCCGGCGACTACGCCCGCCTCGTGGGGTTCATGCCCGACGCGCGCTTCGTGCCGGTGGAGAAGGACATCGCGCTGCTGCGCCAGATCAAGACGCCGGACGAGGTCGCCCTCATCCACCGCCTCGCGCGCATCGCCGACGAGGCGATCTGCGACAGCTTCGCCGCGGTGAAGGCCGGCGACACCGAAATGGACATCGCCGCGGTGCTGACGCGGCGGATCTACGAGCTCGGCGCCGAGGACTTCAAGCTGCTCATCGTGGCGACCGGCGAGCGCAGCCAGCTGCCCAATGTCGGTCCCTCGCTGCGTATCCTGCAGCGGGGCGACGTCTGCCGGGTCGAGATCTTCGCCGTCATCGCGGGCTATCAGGCGGGCGTCTGCCGCACCGCCTACGTGCAGGAGCCGCCGCCGATGGCGGAGGAGATCTGGAAGCTGATGGTCGAGTGCAAGTACGCGATCCTCGACCAGATCCGCCCCGGCGCGAGCTGCCTCGCCGTCTACAACGACTTCATCCGCCGCCTGGCGACGATGAACCTGCCGCCCATCTCGTTCGTCGGCCATGGCATCGGCCTGCACCTTCACGAGGACCCTTATATCGGGGCGACGCCGATCCTCGGCTCGCCGGCCGGCGATGCCACGATCGAGGCGGACATGGTGCTCGGCTTCGAGCCGCTCTGCTACCGCACCGGCTACGGCTTCGGCGTCCAGAACAAGGACGTGCTGCACGTCACCGCGAACGGCTCCGTCCTCCTGTCGGACAAGGCCGATACCGACACCATGATCCGCATCGCCTGAGGGGCTAAGCGCCATGACACAGCAGCCACCGGCCTGCGACATCCTCCTTCTCGGCACCGGCTTCTTCGCCGAGGTGATGCTGACGGACCTTTCCGCCACCGCGACGACACCGCTGCGCGTGGTGGTGGGCGGGCGCAACGCGGCGCGCATGGGATGGCTCGTCGACGCCTGCCGCTCGCGCGCCGTCATCCACGACACGCCGATCCGCTTCGACTGGCGGGAGGTCGACTTCACGTCGGCAGAGACGCTCGCCGAGGCGATCGGTGCGCTGCGGCCGAAGGTGGTGGTGCAGGCGGCGTCGCTCCAGTCGCCGTGGAAGGTGGACATCGGCGACAGCGCGTGGAGCCACCTCGTGGCCCGTGCCGGCTTCGGCACCACCATCGCCTTCAACGCGATGCTCGCCTGGCGGGCGGCGGAAGCGGTCCGCCTCCTCGGCGATCGCTGCCATTTCGTCAATACCTGCTACCCGGACGGGGTGAACCCACTCCTCGAGGCGGCGGGCCTTCCGATCACCACCGGTGTCGGCAATATCGGGATCTTCCCGGGCCTCATCGGTGGCCGTCTCCCCGCCGAAGACCTTGCGGACTTCCGCGTGCTCGCCCACCACCGCCATCTGGTCGAGTGGCGCAAGCCGGGGCCGGAGCGGGCGGGCGCGCCGGTGCGCGCCTGGTGTGGAGCAAAGGAGCTTGAGGGCATCAACGCCATGACCCTCGACATCCAGCTTCCCTACCGCGATCTCAATCTGATCTCGGCGGCGAGCGCCGTGCCGGTGCTCCTCGCTCTCGCCGGGGAGGGGGCGCGGCGCTGCCACGTGCCAGGCCCCTATGGCCTCCCGGGCGGCTATCCGGCGACGGTCGACGAGACGGGCCTCCGTCTCGACCTGCCGCCGGGGCTTTCCGAAGCGGAAGCGATCGCCTGGAACCGGCAGTTCGAGGAGGCCGACGGCGTGTCGGTGCGCGACGGGCGCGTCACCTACTCGGCGAACGCGCGGGCGGCCCTCGCCGAGCACAGCGTCGAGATCGCCGAGGGCTTCGCCGCCGCCGACCTCGAGGACGCCTTTGCCGCGGTCACGGCGCTGCGGGAACGGCTCGGCGGCTGATCGCGTCCGGCCCGGCGGGTCGCCTCAAGGCTCGCCGGCGGGGTGGGGCGACGTCAGCCTCGCCGGAAGAGGCGGCTCAGCCAGTCCTTGACGGCGGACAGGAGGAGGGCGCCCGCGCTCAGTTCGCCGGCGCCTTCGGCCGGGGTGCGGCCGGCGAGGGCGGCGTCGAGATTCTCGGCGAAGGCGCGGGTGAGGCGGGCGGCGAGGTCGCGGGCGATGCCGCCGCGGCTCACCTGCGCCAGCGCGCCCACGAGCATATATTCCACCGCCACCGAAACGCGCGTCGTGCCCGGCGCAGGCTCGCTCAGCGTGTAGACCACGCGGCCCGACGCGCGGGTGGCGCTGCCCTGGTCGGTGCCGCGCCCGGTGATGGTGCCGGTGTGGGTGGCGGCGTCGTTCGCGATCTCGCCCTCGCCGGCGAAGCGGGCGCCCATCGGGCCGAGGCGAATGCGCATCTCGCCCTCGAAATGGTCGTCCGACAGCGCGGTGAGGTGCGCGCCCGGCATCGCGGCGACGACCTTGCGCGGATCCTCGAAGAAGGCCCACACGCGGGCCCGCGGAAAGGCCACGGTGAAGGCCTGGTTGATGCGCGTCGCCCCGTTCTCCGCCTCCTCGAAGGTGATCGGCTCGAGGCGCGCGGTGGAGGCGGGGCCCGCCTCGTCGGCGAGCGTCACCGCGAGCGGGCGAGCGGGGCTCACGAGCGGGGCGAGGGTCACGGGATCGTTGGCGGCGGCCTCGGCGCAGGTCGCCTCGATCGCCTTCACGATGCCCACATAGCCGGTGCAGCGGCACAGGTTGCCGGCGAGCTCCTTGCGGATGGTGGCCGCGTCCGCCCCGGGCAGGCGCATGACGATGTCGCGCGCCATCATCATCATGCCCGGCGTGCAGTAGCCGCACTGCAGCGCGTGCTCGCGGGAGAAGGCCTCGCGCAGCTTGACCGCCACCGGGTCGGCGTCGATCCCCTCGATGGTGGTGATCTCGGCGCCCTCGAGCGTCGCCGGAAAGGTGATGCAGGAGCGCGCCGGCACGCCGTCGATGAGCACGGTGCAGGCGCCGCAGATGCCGTGCTCGCAGCCGATGTGGGTACCGGTCAGGAGCTGCTGCTCCCGCAGGAAGTCGGCGAGGTGCGTGCGCGGCTCCACCTCGCAGGAGACGGGCGCGCCGTTCACGGTGAGGTTGACGAGCGTCATGCGGCAATTCCTGTCGTCGCCTCGGCCATCGCGCGGCGGGCGGCGGTCCTGTGGAGGCGCTGGCGCACCGGATCGGCGCCGAGATCGAGGGTGGCGAGGCGGGCGTCGAGGTCGGCGAAGTCGCCCTCGAGGAGCTGCGGCGGTGCCTCGGTGGCGCCCACGGCGAGGCGGGTGACGCCGGTGTCGGGGTCGTGGAAGGCGGCGGCCATCGCCTCGGCGAACTCGCCCACCTTGCGGCAGAACTTCACGTAGCCGAAGCGGGCGGCGGCGGACGCCTTGGGCACCTCCACGGCGACGATCACCTCGCCCTCGCCGAGCGCCGGGGCGAAGGCGCCCCGCACGAAGCCTGCGACGGGTGCGCGCCGCACGCCGCGGGGGCCGGCGACGCGCACCTTGGCGCCGAGCGCGGTGAGGGCGGTGGGCCAGTCGGCGGCGGGGTCGGCGTGGGCGAGGCTGCCGCCGATGGTGCCGCGATTGCGCACCGCGCGGTAGGCGATGCCGCTCGCAACGCGGGCAAGAGCGCCGCCCGCCGCGTCGGGCACCCTGCCGTCCTCGATGGCCGCGTGGGTGACGGCGGCGCCGTAGACCACCATGTCGGCCGTCTCCTCCACCGCCGACAGCTCCGGGATGCGGGTGAGATTGACGATCAGCCGGGGCTGGGCGAGGCGCAGGTTCAGCATCGGGCCGAGCGACTGGAAACCGCTCGCCGCCTTGGCGTCCTCCGTCTGCAGCGCCTTGACCGCCTCGCCGACGTCCTTGGCGAGGAGGAGATCGAAGCGGCCGGCCTTCATCGGGCGGCCTCCGTCTCCGCCGCCATGATGGCCGAGAGCAGACGGTGCGGCGTGATCGGCGACACCGTCATCTCCACGCCGCTCTCCTTCAGCGCGTCGTTGATCGCGTTGGCGATCGCCGCGGGCGGGGCGATGGCGCCGCCCTCGCCGATGCCCTTCTGGCCGAAGCGCGTGTTGGGGGAGGGGGTCTCCATGTGACCGACGCGCACCGCGGGCACCTCGCCGGCGCCGGGCAGGATGTAGTCGGCGAGGGTCGAGGCGAGGGGCTGGCCGTTCTTATCGAACGGCATCTCCTCGTAGAGGGCGGTGCCGATCCCCTGGGCGGTGCCGCCGTAGATCTGGCCGTCGACCACCATCGGGTTGATGAGAACGCCGCCGTCCTCCACCACCACGTAATCGAGGATCTCGACGAAGCCGGTGTCGGTGTCGACCGCCACGAGCGCGGCGTGGGTCGCATAGGAGAAGGTGCCGGTGTCGACCTTCGGGCGATAGCCGGCGGTGAGCTCCAGCCCGTCCGGGTTGACGTCGCCGGGCAGATGCTGCGGTGCCAGATACCAGGTGGCGGCGATCTCCTTGAGCGTCACCGCGCCCGTCTCGCTGCGCACCTCTCCCTCGCCGATCCTCACGTGGTCGGGGCTCGTCTGGAGGAGATGGGCGCCGATGTGCTTCACCCGCTCGGCGAGCTTCTCGCACGAGGCGGCGACCGCGCCGCCCACCATCACCGCCGAGCGCGAGCCCCACGTGCCCGTGGAATAGGGCGACATCGCGGTGTCGCCATGGATCACGTTCACCTTCTCCGGGTCGACGCCGAGCACCTCATTGGCGACCTGCGCCAGGGTGGTCTCGAGCGACTGGCCATGGCTCTGGTTGCCGACGCGCACCTCCAGCGTGCCGTCGGGCGTCAGCCGCACCTGGGACTGCTCGAAGCCCGGCACCATCGGGATGCCCCAGCCGTGATAGACCGACGTGCCGTGCGCGCCCTGCTCGCAATAGGTGCTGTAGCCGAGGCCGACCTTGCGCCCGTCGGCCTCCGCGCTCTTCTGGCGCTCGCGGATCCGGTCGTGCCCGATCATCTCGGCGGCGCGGCGCAGGCTCTCCGGATAGTCGCCCATGTCAAAGTCCTTCCCGGTGATGTTGCGGAAGGGCATCTGCTCGGGCTTCACGAGGTTGATGCGGCGGACCTCCATGGGATCGAGGCCGGCCGCGCGGGCGACGGCGTCGATCATCAGCTCCATGGCGAAGCACACGCCGGTGCGCGCCACGCCGCGATAGGGCAGGATCGGAGCCTTGTTGGTGCACACCGCGTAGGTCTTGCAGCGGTAGGCGCCGAAATCGTAGGGGCCGGGGAGAATCGACCCCACCTGCGCGGCTTCGAGGCACGCGGAGAAGGGGTAGACGGAGTAGGCGCCCGAATCGACGTGGGCGACGGCGTCGAGACCCAACAGCCGCCCGTCCTCGGTGGCGTAGGCGGTGAGCTCGTAGTGGTGCTCGCGGCAGTTGGAGGCGGCGACGAGGTGCTCGCGCCGGTCCTCCAGATATTTCACCGGCCGGTCGAGGTGCATCGCGAGCCAGCTGACGCACACCTCCTCGGGCTGCAGCATGCCCTTCCAGCCGAAGCCGCCGCCGACGTCGGGCGCAACGACGCGGATCTGCCGCTGATCCATCCCCAAGGTGTCGGCGAGGCCGTTGCGCACGATGTGCGGCATCTGCGTGGCGGTCCACAGGTGGAGCTGTTCGAGCTGGCGGTCCCACACGCCGATGCAGCCCTTGCCCTCGATGGGTGCCATGCACTGGCGGCTCGTCGACACCGTGCGCGACACCTTGATCGCGGCCTCTTCCATGGCGTCGAAATTCTTGTCGACGAGGCCTTCCAGGAAGGCGTTGTCGGGCCACTCGTCGTGGACGAGCGGGGCGCCGGGCTTCATCGCCTCGCGCATGTCGTAGTTCGCCGGCAGCTCCTCGATGTCGAGCGATACGGTGGCGGCGATGTCCTCCGCCTCGGCCCGCGTCGCGGCGTAGACCATGGCGACGGGCTCGCCGGCGAAGCGCACCTTGTCCTTGGCGAGGGGGAATTGCTTGGAGATCTTGAAGCCGGGGATGCCGCACTTGGCGAGGATGCCGTCGCAGCCCGTCATGTCCTCCATGGCGAACACGTGGTCCCGGAATTCCTCCGGGGCGGTGACGGAGCGGATGCGGCCGTGGGCGACGGGGCTGCGGACGAAGGCGACCTCCACCTGCCCGGTGAAGCGCATGTCGCCGATGAACCGGCCGCGGCCGCGCAGCAGGCGGTCGTCCTCCTTGCGGCGGATCGAGGCGCCGACACCCTTGCCACTCATTGCGCCGCGTCCTCGCGGGCTCGTGCCCTGTAGACAGTCATGGTCCTAAACGCTTGTCCAGGCTGAAGAAGCTTTCGAAGTGGTTCTAACGTCGCACAGATAGGATCTTCAAGGAAGGCGGTCCCTCCGGAAGGCCTCGCCGTGCGGCGGCGATCTTAGGGGCTCGGCCGGTCGATGGGAGAGGGGCGTCATCGGCGTAGGCGCTGCTCCACGTCGAGAAGGATCGCCGCCAGCGCCTCGGGGGCCGACAGGAAGGGCGAATGGTCGGTATCCATCGGAAACACCGCCTCGCACGGCGTCGCGGCGATCATCGCGTCCTGATAGGTGGGCGAGACGGCATTGTCGCGCAGTCCCTTCACGTAGAAGCGGCGGACGCTGCCGAACCGTTCCGCCGTCAGCGCCAGTGGCTCACCGTAGACCTTCGTCGCCTGCGGCCGCAAATGGCCTGCGGCCCAGGCGGCGTCCTCGGTGGTAGAGGTGTTGTAGAACACCTCGGCCGCCTTCTCCTCGGGGAAGGTGGCGCTGCGCCCGTCGGCGGCGACCTCCATGTTCTTCAGGACGAGATCCTCGACCGCGAGGCTTGCCGCCGCACCGTCGAGGAAGCTTGCGAGCGACTGGCCGTCCGCGAGCATCAGCCCGCAGATGTAGACGACGCCCTTGAGCGCCTCCGGCATCGCTTCGGCGAGGCTCGAGGAGACGAGCCCGCCCATCGAATGGCCGACGAGGACGACGGGCTCGCCCGCCGCCGCCACCGCCTCGCCGACGCGGGCGGTGTAGCTTGCGAGGTCGGCCGCTTCGAGCGGCGCGGGATCGTCGCCGCTCGCCGGCAGGTTGGGGGCGACGACCCGGTGGCCCGCGGCGTCGAGATGGGGGATCAGCTTCTCCCAGCACCAGGCGCCGTGGAAGGAGCCGTGCACGAGAACGAATGTCGCCATGAAGGATCTCCGGAAGGCTCGGGCCGTCGGGGTCGGGTATCGGGGGGGCGCGGCGGGGCGCCGCCGCCCCGCCCGCCGGACGGCGTCAGATGGCGGCCTTCGCCAGCACCGTATGAATGCCTTTGTTGCCGTCAACGAGCTGCGTCACGCGCATGTCGGCGGCGAGGCTGCACAGCATGTAGGCGTCTTCCCGGCTCATCCCGTGCTCGCTGGCGAGCAGGGCGATCATGTCGCGCAGCGCCGTCTTCGCCGCGTCGTCGAGATCGGGGTCGAAGGCCATGGTGATGAGCTCGCTCGCCGATTCGGCGCGCGGCCGGGTGAGGCTCATGTCCTTGCGCACGATCAGCTCGAAGGTGCCTGAAAGGGCGGTCTCGAGCGCGGTGAGGCAGACCTCGCCGTCGCCCTGCACGCCGTGTCCGTCGCCGACGGAGAAGAGGGCGCCCTCGTTGAAGACGGGGAGATAGAGGGTGGTGCCCGCGACGAGCTCCTTGTTGTCCATGTTGCCGCCATGCTCGCGTGGCTCGACGGAGGAGACGCGGCCCCATGCGGGCGGCGGGGCGACGCCCATCACGCCGAAGAAGGGCTTCAGCGCCAGCGTCGTGCCCCACGGTGGCGTGCAGGTGCCGGCCTCGATGTCGATGGGGATGTGGACGATCTTGTGTTCGGGGAAGTCCTCCGGCAGCGTGCCGAGGAGGGGGGCGATGAGCGTCCACCCCCAGTTCTGCCGCGGCACGATGCGCTTGATGCGCACCTCCAGCACGTCGCCCGGCTCGGCGCCTTCCACGAACACCGGCCCGGTCATGAAGTGGGGGCCGAGGCTCTTGCCGTCGTGGGCGTGGACGTCGAGATGCTCGGGCAGCACCTCGAGCTCGGGCCGGCCGTGCGGCATATCGGCCGGCTCGCCGGACAGGGTGTCGATGGTGACGGTGTCGCCCGAGGCGACCCTGAGAAGCGGCGCGCGGGTGGGGTCGAAGTAGCCCCAGTGCACCGTTTCCGGCATTGCCGCGAGATAATGCTCTGCCATCCGACTATCCTTTCACTGCACCCATGGTGAGGCCGCGCACGATGTGACGCTGCAGCACGAAGACGACGATCATCACCGGGATCGTGCCGACCATGCCGATGATCGCCATCTCGCCCCAGCGCACCCCTTGCGTGGTGATGAGGCTCGGGATCGCGACCGGCAGCGTCTTCACATTCTGCCCGCCGAGGAGAAAGGCGTACATGAACTCGTTCCACGCGAAGATGAAGCACAGCACGGCGGTGGCGGTGATGCCGGGGCGCAGCAGCGGCAGCAGCACCTTGAGGAAGGCGCCGAGGCGCGAGTAGCCGTCGGTCATCGCCGCCTCTTCGAGCTCCAGCGGCAGATCGCGGCAGAAGCTCGACAGCACCCAGACGTAGAAGGACAGGTTGAACGTCAGATAGACGATGACGAGGCCCGCATAGGTGTCGAGCATCCCGAGCTTCGAATAGATCAGATAGAACGGGATGACGAGGCAGACCGGCGGCGCCATGCGCGTGGCGAGCACGAAGAGGAAGAGATCGTCGCGTCCCTTCATCTTGTAGCGCGCGAAGGCGTAGGCGGCGGGCGTGCCGAGGACGATCACGAGCAGCGTCGACAGCCCCGACACGATGATCGAGTTGATCAGATAGTGGTGGAAGCCGTTGTCGATCAGGTAGCGGAAGTGGTCGAGGGTCGGCTCGAACAGCCACACCGTCGGCCGCGCGAACATGACGGTCTCCGGCTTGAAGGCGAGGAGCCACATCCAGAAGACCGGAAACAGGATGAGGATCGCGTAGCAGATCACGAGCAGCGTGAAGGTCGGGCTGTAGCGACGCTTGGGCTTGGTCTTGGGGGCCGGCAGCGGCGCGGTGACGGTTGCGTTCATGGGAATTCCCTCGCCGTCAGAAGACGTTCAGCCGCTTCTTCGCGACCTGATAGAAGATGTTGCAGAAGATGAAGAAAATCAGCCAGATGACCACGGCGAGGGCCGACGACTGGCCGATGTTCCAGAAGTCGAACGTATACTTATAGCCGAGCACCGACGGGCTCTCGGTGGCCGTGCCCGGCCCGCCGTTGGTGAGGATGAAGATGGTGTCGTAGACCTTGAAGGCGTCGATGAGGCGCAACAGGCCGATGACGAAGAGCAGCGGTGCCAGCATCGGCAGCGTCAGCTTGAAGAAGATCTGCACCGGATTGGCCCCGTCGACGGCGGCAGCCCAATAGGGGTTCACCGGAAGCGCCTGCATGCCGGCGAAGAAGGTCAGCATCATGAACGGCGTCCACTCCCAGATGTCCACGAAGATGATGCCGTAGAGCGCCAGATCGGGAGACGCGAAGATCGAGGTTTCCTTCAGGATGCCGAAGTTCTCGAGGATGTTGTAGGAGACGAAGCCCCAGGATCCCGCGAGCATGGTCTTCCAGACGAGGCCGACGATGATCGGCGCCATCATCGAGGGGATGAACAGCAGGGGGATGAGGACGTTGCGGAAGCGGATCTTCTGGCTGAGCAGCAGCGCGCCGATGAGGCCGAGCATGAATTCGATCGGCACCGCGATGCAGACGAACACCAGCGCCACCCACATCGAGTTCCAGAAGCGCGGGTCGGCGAGCAGGGTGGCGAAGTTCTGGAACCAGATGAAGTCGCGCAGCTGCCCGTATCGCGCCTCGTGCAGGCTGATGTAGCCCATGTAGAGGAACGGGATCAGCGCCACCACGGTGAGGGTGATCATCGTCGGCGCGATGAGGGCGTAGGGGTACCACCGCGACTCGCGATGGTGGGCGAGGCGAGGAGGCGAGGCCGAGGCGGCGCCGGCGGGGGGAGTGTCGGTGGCGGTCATCGCATCACTTCGGTGGCTTTGGACAACGCGGCGGCCGGCGCCCCGGAGCGGAGCGCCGGCCGAGCCCGTCGCGGGCTTACTGCAGGAAGCAGGGGTTGCAGATGGCGGAGACGCCGGCCTGCATCGCCTTCGCGCCCTCTTCGGGCGTCATCTGGCCGAGGCCGACCTGCTGGGCGTTGCGGTTGAAGACGTCGAGGATCTCGAGCATGCGCGGGGCCTTCGGCGCCGCCGTCACGCCCTCCAGGGATCCCTTCATCGCCTCATAGAGGGGGGCGAGACGGTTGTCCGGCGTGATGAGCTGATCCCAGGAGGAGTCGCGGATCGGCACGCCGATGCCGCCCGACAGGAACGTCTTCTGGGTCATCTTGTCGATGGCCCACTGGAAGAACAGGAAGGTGGCTTCCGGGTTCTTGCTGGCGGAGCTGATCACGTAGGCGGAGGGCTCGCCGGCCGAGGAGTAGGTGCCGTCGCCGGTGCCCGGAGGGGCGGCGTAGAGGAAGGAGCCGGAGAGCGCCGAGGCGCCGGGCTGGTCGATGCCGAGCACGAAGTCGCTCCACGCGATGGTCTGCGCGGCGATGCCGTTGCCCATCACGGTCGGCACGTCGATCAGCGAGTATTCGGCCTGGCCCGGAGGGGCGAACTTCCACAGCGCCGACCACTGCTTGAGGCCTTCGATCACCTCCGGCGTATCGAAGGTGGGCACGCCCGCCTCGTCGAAGATGTTGCCGCCGAGGTTGCGGATGAACACGTACCAGAGCGGCGCATAGGTGGTGCCGCCGTTGATGCCCTCGAGCACGATGCCGTAGAAGTCGTCCGCCAGCGTCTCGCCAGCGAGCGTCTCGCCGGCCGAGCGGGTGAAGAACTCGGAGATGTCGTAGAGTTCCGACAGCGTCGTCGCCGGGGCGAGGGGGTAGCCGTACTTCTCCTCGAACGCGGCCTTCTCGGCGTCGTTGCCGAGCAGATCCTGCCGCGCCCAGTAGACCATGTTGTAGTTCCACAGGAGGAAGCCGTAGAGCTTGCCGTCGAACTTCGACAGCGACTCGAAGGCCGGGCTGATCAGGTCGTCCAGGTCGAGATCGGGATTCATCAGCGCCGCGTCGGCCATCATGTCGTCGATCGGCTCGATCACGCCGGCGTCGAGGAGCAGACCGTACTGCACGCCGTGCGCCATCACGGCGTCATACTCGCCACGGCCCGACAGCATGTCGGCCTGGCCGCGGTTGATCACCTCGAAGTGGTTGAGGAGCTGGTAGTTCACCTTGATGCCCGTCTCTTCGGTGAACTGGGGGATGATCGTGGCGAAGATCTCCTGCAGCGGCGTCACCTCGTCGAGGATCGAGATGGTGGTGCCCTTGTAGGGCTCGGCGGCCTCCTTGTAGGACCACGCGGCGGCCGGCGTGACGGCGGCGCCATAGAGGGCGGCGCCAACGGCGAGCGCCGAAGCCGAAGCTCGGACGTCCCGCAACGGACTGGAAATGACGGTCTTCATGTGTCGCTCTCTCTCTTGAGGGTCGTTGTCGCGCGCGCCGCCCGGAGCCGGCACACGGGTTGCGGGGAGGCGGTCAGAGCGACCGCCGGGTGGTGCCGTCGAAGACGACGAGCGAGGTCGGGTCGAGGGTCACCGCGATCGGCTGGTTCGCGGCGAAGCGCTCGGTGCGATGGGTCTTGATGCGCACCAGATCCTCGCCGAGCTTGGCCGTCACGATGGCGTACTTGCCGAAGGGCTCCCAGGCGTAGACGCTCATCTGAAGGGTGCCCGGCCCGCCGCCGTCGCGAATGTCCATGGCATTCGGGCGCACGCCGAGATAGAGGCCGTGCCCCATCACCGGCTCGATGCGCTTGGCGATCGGCTGGGGCAGCGCCAGCGACACGCCCTCCCGCTCGAAGAAGAGCGCTCCCTCGCGCGCGGCGACGGCGCCCGGCAGCAGGTTCATGGCCGGGTCGCCCACGAGGCGGGCGACGGAGGTGGTGGCGGGGGAGAAGTAGATCTCCTCGGGCGTGCCGAGCTGCTCGATCCGCCCGTCGATGAGGACGGCGACGCGGTCGCCGATCGACAGGGCCTCCATGGCGTCGGGCGTCGACCACAGGGTGGGGGCGTCGACCTTGGTCTGGCGGCGGCGGATGTGGCCGCGCAGCTCGTTGCGCAGCTTGGCGTCGAGGTGGGAGATCGGCTCGTCGAGGAGGTAGCAGGCGGCGTCCTGCGCCAGCGCGCGGCAGAGGGCAACGCGCTGTTTCTGGCCGCCCGACAGCGCGCCGGGCAGGCGGTGCCGCAGATGCTCGATCTGGGTGAGACGGGTGAGCTCGACCACCTTCGCCTCCACGTCCGCCCGCTTGTAGCGCCGGTTGCGGGCGGGCGAGGTGAGCGGAAAGGCGATGTTCTGCGCCACGTTGAGGTGCGGGTAGAGCGCGTAGGACTCGAACATGTGCGCCACGTGCCGCTTGGAGGCCGGCAGCGCGGTGAGCTGGGTGTCGCCGAGGAAGATCTCGCCCTCGTCCGGCATCTCGAGGCCGGAGACGAGGCGGCACGTGGTGGTCTTGCCGGCGCCGGACGGGCCGGTGATGGCGAGGATCTCGCCCGGCGTCACCGCGAGCGAGATGTCGTGCAGCACGCGGGTGCCGAGAAAGTCCTTGGCGATGGACTGGAGATGGAGGCCGCTCGTCATGCCGCCCTCGCGGTCAGGAGGTTGGTGCCGGTCTCGGCGTCGAACAGGCTGAGGCGGCGGTCGTCGAAGGCGAGGGCGACAGACGCGCCCTCGCGCAGCGCCGTCGGACCGGCGATGTCGGCCGACACGCGCGCGGTCGTCCCGTCCGCGGCGATGTCGACGAGGAGCACGTCGGTATCGCCACGGTGCTCGCGGAAGAACACCTCGCCACGCATCACCGCCTGATGCTCGAGGGGCGTCTCGGGGGCGAGGGCGATGTGCTCCGGCCGCAGCCCCATGATGACGTCGGTGGTGTTGGTCGCCGTGAGGGCGGCGCCCTTTTGCGCCGAAAGGGGAAGGGTGAAACCGGTGCCTTCGAGGAACAGCACGTCGCTCTTGCGGGCGAGGCGGGCCGGCAGGAGGTTCATCGGCGGCTCGCCGATGAAGGTGGCGACGAAGGTGTTCGCCGGCGTCTCGTAGAGCTCCTGCGGCGAGCCCACCTGCTGGAGCACCCCGTGGTCCATCACCGCGATGGCGTCGGACATCGCGATCGCCTCGGTCTGGTCGTGGGTCACGAGGATCGAGGTGAGGCCCTGGGTCTGCTGCAGCCGCTTGATCTCGGTGCGCAGCTGCACCTTCTGATCAGCGTCGAGATGGCTCAGCGGCTCGTCGAACAGGATCACGTCCGGGTCGCGCACCAGGGCGCGGCCGATGGCGACGCGCTGCTGGGCGCCGCCGGAGAGCTTGCGCACCTTCTCGTCGCGGATGTCGCCGAGGCGCAGGAGGTCGAGCATTCCCTCCACCCGCTCCTCGATCACCCTCTTCGGCAGATGACGCAGGCGCAGCGGAAAGGCGATGTTCTCGAAAACGGAGAGGTGGGCGTAGAGGGCATAGTCCTCGAACACCATGGCGATGTTGCGCGCCCCCGGCGGCAGCGCCGAGACGGGGCGATCGCCGAACCAGATCTCGCCCGTCGTCACCTCTTCGATGCCGGCGATCATCTTGAGCGTGGTGCTCTTGCCGCAGCCCGACGGGCCGAGCAGCGCCAGCATCTGGCCGGTCGGGCACTTGAGGTCGAGCTCGCGCACCGCGACGACCTCGCCGCCATAGGTCTTCGATACCCCGTTGAGAAAGATGCTCATCGCTCGCCTTCGGTCCGCTGCCCAGGCGAGGCGAGCATGGTTCTATGTGATGGTGGTACCATAGTCCGACCTATTCGGGGTGTATCGGGAAGCTCGCAGGGCTCCGGAGCTCCGCGGCCGGTCTCGGCCTGAGTGACAGGGAATGGCGACGTCTCGCCGTTTGCCGAGCGCAAATGCAAGTCCGTTGCCAACGGTCGAGGGGACAGCGGAGGGCGTGGTCGAATGCGATGGGGGCGGGCGCAACGGCGCGGCGCACGGGATCTGCGGCGACATGGGTGTGACGAGACGCCCCACCATCGCCGGACGGGGGACGGGCAGCCGGTCTGACGACGGCGGCGTCGAGCGTGCCGCGCGATTGCGCAGATGGTGCTCGTTAACTGGTGATTGTATCGGTGGCGGGCGCGCAGCGGCCCGCGGGCACGCCACCTTAGGCGGCGGCCCGGAGCTCGGTCAACCCGGTCGCGGGGCCGGGGAGAGCGGGGGCAAGGTCCACCACGCGGATCTGGGGCCTTGCCTCGATGAGCGATCGCGTCGCCTCGGTCTCGCGGGCGAGGATGATCATGTCGACGTCGCAGAGCGCGTCCGCGGCGGTCGGCCGGATGATCTCGTCGAGCACGAAGGCGAGGGCGCGCAGGTCGCGGCTCGAGTGCTTCATCACCGCGATTTCCCGCGCGAGGGCACGCGTGTCGGTCACCGCGGGGTCGTGCGCTGCAACGAGAATGCCGGCACCGCGCAGTTCGGCGATGATGTCGAGAACCGCCGCCATCCTGAGGTCGTCGAGCCGATTGGCGAAGTCGAGCCCGAGCACCGCGACCTTGCGCGGGCGGGCGGCCTTCACTTCCGCGATCACGTCGAGAAGCCGCACCTCGCTGAGCGGAACGAGCGTGTCGTAGAGGTCGCAGCCGTTGGCGCAGTCCTCGTGCGAGGGGGCGAGATGGGGCGGCGGCGACACGCTCGGGCTGAGATAGGCGGCGAGGACGGCCGTCAGGGGGCGCGCCGGCGGCCCTTCCGCCGGCGTTGTCGACGAGTGCGCGGCCGGGACCTTGGTGAACCACTCGGCGGTCGCCTCGCGCATCGATTCGGCCGCGTCGAGGCTCGTGATCATCGGCGTCGTATCGATGGCGGAGAAGAGCCGGCGCATGATCTGCTCGCTGCGCGGGTCGCTCACGCCGATGACGGTCTCGAACGGGCGCAGCATGCTCTCCACCGCCTTGCCGCAGACCATGAAGTCCGGCATCACGCAGATCCCGAAGTCCACCCCGGCGCGCTTGCCGGAGGCTCGCTCGATTGCGGGAACGATGATCGCTTCCGTGGTGCCTCGCGGCACGGCGCTGCGCAGGGCGATCACGTGGAAGCCGGCGGTCTCGCGCAGGCCGATGCCGATCTCGCGGGCGACGGCGCGGATCGGCCCGCCGTCGTAGCCCCCGTCGTCGCGCAGCGGAGTGCCGATGGCGATGATCGTGACGTCGGTGTCGGCCACCGCGTCGGCGATGACGGTGGTGGTGTCGATCCGGCCGGCGGCGATGCCCTCGCCGAGGAGCGCGTCGAGGGAGGGCTCGTAGAAGCTGGCATGGCCGTGGGTGAAGCTGGCGATCTTGGCGACGTTGCAGTCGACGGCCATCACCCGATGGCCGAGGCTCGCGAGGCAGGCGGCGGACACCGCGCCGACGCGCCCGAGGCCGATCACCGCAATCGCGGGAAGATCTGCGAAGAGTTCGGCCGCGATATAGGTATGAGGCGTTGTAACGATGTTCATATCTATCCTCCATGTCAGGAAGCTGACGAGAGGAGGGTACGAGACCTGTCGCTTTAATTCATGCTTCAGGAAGAACAGTCCGCCGCATCATTGGAACATCATCTGTATCCTTCCGGATAGGTCGCGCCTGCGCCGAGCGGCGCTGGCTTATATATGTCGGTGCGCACGTCGGGTATAGCCGGTCAGGATGTATGATGATGTGTAAGGTGCAGCGCAGTAGGTAGAAATATAATCTTCCTCGACTCTGATTTGGAATGAATAAAAAGAAAGCACAAGGATAGCAAAGGAATTTCCGCATAGATTTATTTGATTTTTGGCTAAATATAGCATAAGAATTGTCAATTTACCTCTAGGGAAAGGTATATTTTAGAGGTAAATGTAAGAATATATTAATAATACAAATATACTATTTCATCGCATATCCAAAATATTTAAAATCGATTTGATATTTATCATTTATAAATTCTATGTCTTCTCGAGAAAGAGATTTGAAATTTAGATTATTACGTGACTTGTTTATATGAGGCAGTGGGGCGTTTATATTAAATATTTTTTTTGAAAGAGAATTCCATTCCGATTTAAGATCTTCGTATTTGATTAATTTATCAACAATAATTTTTTCTTTAAATTTATCCATAAGAAAATAGTGTTGAGGGCAGATATGTCGCCAATAGTCACTATACATGTCATCTTTAATATTAGATATATATTCAGAAATACTTGTGCAATTGTGGTTTTTTCTGAAATTAAATTCAGAAATAGCTCTATCATACGGATTTCTAACTATAGAAAATTTAAAGAATTGACTAAATTCATAAAATGAAACATAAGAAAAAAAATAATATTCCCAAGCGAACATGTGAGCAAGGCGTTCTGGGCCGAAATTCCTATCTGGGTTGTATCGAAGTAGTAATGGGGCGCGATTCTGCCAATTTAAACCGAGAGAATTCAAAAATGCTACTTCAATACTTTGTCCTGCTGTCTTTGGGATGTGAACAAAGATAGTTTGATGAAAGCGTGACAGCATCTGATGATTCTATCTCCATTCAAGAACTTGCGCTTAGTTTCTGAATGAAAATCCCTTATCGGAGCAAGTTAAAACTACCTCTTGAACTTGCTATCCACAATTTCAGGAGCGGTTCTGATTCTACGACGATGCTTCGCGCTGGGCGTGCATACCGGATGTCCCTTTCGTCTACCATCGCGTATGCGCTTGTTTGAACCAGTTCGCCGCCAGGCAGCCGTTCGTTCAAGGCGCCGATCCCCGCTCCCGGATGCGCAGCGAGAGGGCGATGGCGAGGCCGAGGGCGGCGGCGAGGCTGCCGACCAGGAAAACGCTGCCGTAGCCCGCGCGGTCGGCGAGAAGGCCGGCCAGCGGGCCGGTCAGGCCGTAGGCGAGGTCCTGGAAGGCGGCGAAGCCGCCGAGCGCGGTGCCGCGCAGATGCGGGTCGACGAGACGGATGACTTCGCGCCCCATCGCCGGAAAGATCATCGAGCACCCGAGCCCCGTCATGAAGGCGCCGAGGAGGGCGAGGGCGGGGTTGTCGGCGCTCCAGATCAGGATTTGACCGATCGTTTCGACCGCGAGGGAGCCGATCGCCACCCGAAGGCCGCCGATGCGGTCCGGCAGGTGACCGAAGAGCACGCGCACCAGAACGAAGCCGCCGCCGAACGCGGTGAGGCCGAACCCCGCATAGCTCCACTCCCGGTGATGGAAATAGAGGACGAAGAAGGCGCCGATCGCGGCGAACCCGATGCCTTGCAGGCAGACGATCAACCCGTGTGCCTTGATGCGGTTGATCACCGTCAGGAAGGACGGGCGCGCCGCATGCGGGTGCGGCGGCACGCCGACGATCCGCAACGCGACGACGAGCCCCACCAGCGGCAGGAGGCCGCTGACCGCCATCGCGCCGACGAAGCCGAGCGCGTCGTAGAGCGCCAGGCCGAGCGGGCCGCCGACGGCGAGGGCGCCATACATCGCGGCACCGGCGAGCGCCAGGACCTTGCCGGCGCGCGCCGGGCCGACGACGCCGACCCCCCAGGCGATCACGCCGACGCCGACGAGGCTCTCGCCGAGGCCGAGGAGGAGCCGGCCGGCGAGGAGAACGAGAAAGGCCGTCGTCGGCGCGCCGACGGGCACGGCGGCGGCGAGCGACACCAGCGCGCCGAGGATGTAGAAGGCCAGCCCGCGCGCCACGGCGATCTTGGCGCCCTGCCGATCCGACAGGCTGCCGGCATGGCCGCGGGTCACGATGGTGGCGAGAAAGGCGACGCCGACGGCGAGCCCGGCCCACACGTTGCTGAGCCCGAGTTGGGCGGCGACGTAGACCGGCACGATCGGCAGAGGGATCGCGACGCAGAGATAGGAGATGAACAGGACGGCGGTCAGCAGCAGAAGACGCGCGAACGCCGGATCACGGCTCGATGGAGAAGTCATACCAAAATCCGGGTTGTTCCCCGAACGGCGGCGCACAAAAAAACGCACTCCGACCGACGAGGATCGTTGAGTGCGTTGGTTGACGTTAGACGCTTACGGTCAGGTTGTGCTGACGCCGCACTCCTTAGAAAGTTCGGACATGGGAGTCAATCCGCAGACCGCCCCGTGCGATCGGGTGCTATGCGGCGACGGCTTCGAAGAGGTCTCGCAGGGCCTCGGCGTGGACGGCACCGGGCCCGTCCTCCTGCACGGCGATGCTGAGATAGCGCTCCAGCGGGGGCGCATCGAGGGCGGCGACATGGGCGGCGCTCGCGTAGCGGCGCGCGTCGGGCTCGGGCAGCACCGCGAAGCCGAGGCCGCGGTTCACGCAGCCCATCACCGCCTCCACCGAATCGAGCGTCACCGTCTCCCGGACGGGGCCGGCATGGTGGCGCAGATAGTTGTCGACGATCAGCCCGATGCCGGTCGAGGGCAGGAAGCGGATGAAGGCGAGCTCGGCGCAGCAGCGCACGAGATCGCGCTGGGGGGCGTCCTGCGGACAGGCGAGGGCGAACGCCTCGCGCCGGAGCCGATGGATGCGCACGCCGAGCGGCATGTCCGGGCTCTCGGTCACCACCGCCGCGTCGAGCTCGCCGCGGGCGACGCGGCGCAGGAGGTCGGTCGATAGGCCGCTCTCCACCTCAAAGCGCGCCGCCGGCTGCCGGAGGGCGGCCGCGCTCAGAAAGTCCGGTAGGAGGCGCACGCTCGCCGTCCCCACGAAACCGACCCGCAGGACGCCCTTCAGCGCGCCCGGCTCGTCGCCGAGGCCTCGCACGGCATCGACCTCGGCGAGGATGGTGCGCGCATGCACGGCCACCTGGCGGGCCGCCGGCGTCATCTGTGGCGGACGATGCCGCCGATCGAACAGGGCGAACTGCAGTTCGTCCTCGAGCGTCTTCATCTGCACGCTGAGGGTGGAGAGCGTCATGCCCAACCGCTCCGCCGCGGCGGCGAAGGAGCCGATGCGATCGATTTCGACGAGGGTCCGAAGCGCGCGCAAATTCATGATTTCTGAAGATAAGAAGAATTTTTCTTCAATTGACCAGCGATGCGCGCGACGGAAGGATCACGAAACCGTTATCGGGAGGCCGTGATGACATCAGACCCCTCGCCGCGCGAGGTCGCCCGGCAGCTCGCCGCCACCTGTTTCGCCGCCCGCGCCGCGATGTGGGACCGCACGCGCGACTATTGCTGGCAGAACGTCGCCGAGCTCGCCGAGGCCGGGCTGATGGGCATGACGATCCCGACGGCGTACGGCGGGCGGGGTGCCAGCTTTCTCGAAGTCTGCGGGGTGATCGAGGAGGTCGCCAAGGCCTGCACGCTGACCGCGCGCGTGGTGGTGGAAGCCAACATGGGGGCGATCAGCGCCATCATGGCCTACGGCTCGGCGGCGCAGAAGGAGCGCGTCGCTCCGCTCGTTCTCGCGGGCGACAAGCCGGCGATCTGCATCACCGAGCCGACCGCCGGCAGCGCCGCCGGGGAGATGGTGACGACGGCGCGACGGGTCGCCGGCGGCTATCGCCTCGCCGGCCACAAGCACTGGATCACCGGCGGTGGGGTCTCGCGGGTGCATCTGGTGTTCGCCCGCGTCCACGATGCGCGGGGGCGCGAGGAGGGGATCGGCGGCTTCATCCTCATCGCCGACCCGCGGAAGGGGGAGTGGCCGGCGGGCTTCACCGTCGTGCGGCGCGAGCGCACCATGGGGCTCTGCGGTATGCCCGAGGCCGAGCTGCGCTTCGACGACGTGTTCGTCCCCGACGAGATGGTGCTGTGCCCGCCGTCGGGCTTTGCCCGCGGGTTCGCCGATCTGATGAGCGCCTACAACAGCCAGCGCGTCGGCGCCGGGACCATCGCCATGGGGGTCGCGGCGGGGGCGCTCGACCACGCCCGGCGCTATCTCCTGGAGCGCCACCAGTTCGGCCGTCCGCTCGCCGAGTTCCAGGGCCTCCAGTGGATGCTCGCCGACATGGACACCGGGGTTCACGCCTCCCGTCTGATGCTGGAGGCGGCGGCCGCGTCGGCGGCGACGTCGGGCACCGGCTTTCCCGACAAGACGATGGCCGCGCGGGCGAAGCTGTTCGCCTCGGAGACGGCGATCCGGGTCGTCAACGACGCGCTGCAGATGTTCGGCGCCCGCGGCTACGGCGACGCGGAGCCCTTGGAGCGCATGGCGCGCGATGTCAGGATGTTCACCATCGGCGGCGGCACGGCGCAGGTGCTGCGCACCCAGATCGCGGGTGCCGTGCTCGGCATGAAGACGCCGCAGACGCGCGACGGCTACGCGCGCCTTGCCCGCGCCGAGGCCGCGCAGGCCGCCGCCGAGTGAGGCGGCACGCGCGACTGCGGCGCGTGCCATAAGAAACGAGGAGCTCCCGCCGTGAGTGCAGCCGCCCACCCCATCAGCCGCTTTCCGGTGCCCGACCTTGCGGACATGTCGGACGACATCCGCGAGCGCATTCTGGCGGTGGAGGAGAAAGCGGGCTTCATCCCCAACGTCTTCCTGGTGCTGGCGCACCGGCCGGACGAGTTCCGCGCCTTCTTCGCCTACCACGACGCCCTCATGGAAAAGCCCGGCAACCTCACCAAGGCCGAGCGGGAGATGATCGTGGTGGCGACGAGCGGGCTCAACCAGTGCCAATATTGCGTGGTGGCGCATGGCGCCATCCTGCGCATCCGCGCCAAGGACGGGTTGGTCGCCGACCAGGTGGCGACGAACTACCGCAAGGCCGACATCACCGACCGGCAGAAGGCGATGCTCGACTTCGCCGTCAAGGTATCGGCCGAGGCCTACGGGGTGGGCGATGCGGATTTCGAGCGGCTGAAGGCGCACGGCTTCAGCGAGGACGACGCTTGGGACATCGCCGCCATTGCCGCCTTCTTCGGCCTCTCCAACCGCATGGCCAACGTCACCAACATGCGCCCCAATGCCGAATTCTACACCATGGGGCGGGACATCGGCTGAGGCCTCGACAAATCGACGGGAACTGTCGGGGCGATGCTAACCATTCCCGCGAAGGCCGATTTAAGGAGGGGGGCGTACCCCCTTCCTCATGTGCACACGTTGGCTGACCCTCCCGGGGATCGTTGCGGGCCTGCTCCTGTTGGCGGGCTGCGGCTCCACGCCGCCGACGAGCATCAACGACGTGTGCTCCGTCTTCTCCCAACGTAGCGGCATGTTCGACAACTGGTATGCCGATGCGAAGAAGGCCGAGCGAAAATACGGCATTCCCGTGCACATATTGATGGCGACGATGCGCGTGGAGTCCGGCTTCCAGGGCAACGCTCGCCCGCCGCGGCGCAAGGTGATGGGCTTCATTCCCGGCAAGCGCCAGTCGACCGCCTACGGCTACTCGCAGGCGCTCAATGGCACCTGGGCGCAGTATCGCAAGGAAACCGGTCAGTCGATGGCGCGGCGGGGCGACTTCGGCTCCTCCGTCGACTTCGTCGGCTGGTACTATGCGAAGACCATCAACCTCTACGGCGTTCCCCGCGACGACGCCTATTCGCTCTATCTCAGCTACCGCACCGGCTGGAGCGGCTATGGGCGGGGGAGCTGGCAGGACGACGCCGGCATCCGCCGCACGGCGGCGCGGACGGCGAACTTCGCCCAGTCCTACCAGGCCCAGCTCGCCGATTGCCGCCTCTGATCTGCGGCCCCCGCGCCTTGGCGGGCGAGGTGCGTGCGGCCGGCCACTGGCACGGCTCTTGCCGTAAGTCTCCGTAGAAACAACGGGGAGGGCGGCCGATGGTGGAAGAGAGCGAGCCGACGAGGCTGCGCCTCGTCGAGGAGTGGTGCGCCGATCCCTACGGCAAGAAGGGGCCGGAGCTGCAGGCGCTCCTCGATACGCTCCGCCTCGTGAGCGTGGAGGGCGGCAAGCCGCTGCTCGTCGAGACCGAGCGGGGAGCGACGTGGCACCTCGCCGTGCTCGAGGGCGAGCCGCCGCGCCCGCGTCTTCTCGCCGATCCGCCCTTCCATAGCCAGCTCGCGGCCGAGTGGGTGATCTTCCGCCGCCGCTGGGCCTCGCTCTACGGCACCTCGCTCGATGGGCTCTCGGGTCCGGAGGCGACCCATGAGTAGCCCGATCCGCCCGGACACGGAGTTGATGGCCTACGCCGGGGAGACGAGCGTCGTCGCCGGCGGCAGAGTGCCGCTCAAGGTGAGCTGCCGGGGTGCCGAAGAGTGGCGGCTCGACGTCGTCCGCCTCCATGCCCCGACCACCGCGCCCGCGCCGCCGGGGTTCCGCGAGAGCCCGGTCGCCTCGTCCGCCGCGGGCGACTACCCGGCGCGCTGGCAGCCGATCGACATCGGCTCCTGCGCCGTCCTGCCGGCCCCGGTGCGCGGCCTCGAGGCCTTCAGCGTGAGCGCCTTCGTCTGGCCGACGCGGCTTGCGGCGGGGCGACAGGCGATCCTCTCCGCCTGGCGGGACGACAGAGAGGCGGGCTGGTCGCTGGAGATCGACGAGGGCCGGCCGACGCTGCGCATCGGCAACGGCGGCGAGAGCGTCGCCCTCACGGCCGACGGGGTGCTCGCCGAGCGCACCTGGTATTTCCTCGCCGCCACCTTCGACGGCGCGACGGGGGCGATGGCGCTCTACGTGCGTCGCCTCGAGGGTCACCGCGTGCAGCCGGGGCCGGGGCGGGCGGACGCCACCGCCACGGCGACGGTGCGGCCGACGCCCGCCGCCGACGAGATGCTCGTCGCCGCCTGGCGCGGCGAGGGCGACCGCCGCGGCGGTTTCTTCGACGGCAAGATCGAACGACCGCGCCTCGCCGGCCGCGCGCTCGACGCCGAAGGACTGACGGCGCTCGCCGCGCCCCGCGTTCCGGCGGGTCTCGCCGACGCGCTGATCGGCGCCTGGGACTTCAGCGCCGAGATCCCCACCGATCGCGTGGTGGATCTCGGCCCCAATCGGCTGGACGGGTTCGTATATAATCTGCCGATGCGCGCCGCGACCGGGGTCGACTGGGACGGCAGCGTGTGGGACTGGCGCCTCGACCCCGCCCACTACGGCGCCATCCACTTTCACTCCGACGACATCTACGACGCCGGCTGGCAGACCGACGTCACGATCCCCGTTCCCGCCGACTGGCCGAGCGGCGTCTATGCCGCGCGCCTCACGGCGGGGGACGCGGAGTGGTACGTGCCCTTCGTCGTGCGTCCCGCGCCGGGTGCGGCGGCCGACACCGTGTTCCTGCTGCCGACGGCCACCTACATGGCCTACGCGAACATCCGCGTGCGCATCGTCTCGCCCTATACGGACCGGCTGATCGGGCGCCTCACGGTGGTCGATCCCACCGATCTGATGATGTTCGACCAGCCCCTCGGCCGCTCCACCTACGACACCCACGCCGACGGCAGCGCCGTGCACTATTCCTCGATGCGGCGGCCGGTCACCAACTTCCGCCCCACCGAGTCCGATCTCGGGATGGCCTACAACAACTTCGCCTGCGACCTCCTGGTGATCGACTGGCTGGAGCAGCACGGCCCGTTCGACGTGCTTACCGACGAGGATCTCGACGCCGACGGCCTCGCCGCCCTCGCCGGCGCGCGCGTGGTGGTGACCGGCGCCCACCCCGAGTACTACTCAAAGCCGATGCTCGACGCGCTCGCCGCCTTCACGCGGCGGGGCGGGCGGCTGATGTATCTCGGCGGCAACGGCTTCTACTGGCACGTCGTCTTCCGCCGCGACAAGCCGGGTGCGATCGAGCTGCGCCGGGCGCGCCAGAACATCGCCCGCTGGAACCCCGGGCCCGGCCAGGACCATCACAGCTTCAACGGGGCGCACGGCGGGCTGTGGCGCGACCTCGGGCGCGCGCCGCAGGCGATCAGCGGCGTCGGCTTCGTCTCCCAGGGCTTCGACCGGGGCGAGCCCTATCGGCGTCGCCCGGCCGCCGCCGACCCGCGCGCCGCGTTCATCTTCGAGGGCGTCGAGGGGGACGTCTTCGGCGACTTCGGCGTGATGCTGGGCGGTGCGGCCGGGGTGGAGATCGACGCCGTCGACCCGCGGCGGGGCACCCCGCCGCACGCGCTGGTGGTCGCCTCCTCGAGCGGTCACACCAACGTCTACGAGGAGTCCGAGGAGCTCTTTCCGAACGACCCGCTCGATCCCGAGGCGCCCGACCCCGTGCGGGCCGACATGGTGTTCTTCGAGGTGCCGGGGGGCGGGGCGGTGTTCTCCGTCGGGTCGATCGGCTACGCCGGCTCGCTGGCGCACGCGGGTTACGACAATCCCATCGCCCGCCTCACCGGCAACGTGCTCGCCCGCTTCCGCGACCCGACGCCCTTCAAGATGCCGCCGACGGACGCGGTCTGAGCCTCACTCCGGCCCGGCGCTCGCGACGGCGCCGGGGGCGGCCCCCATCGCCGGGGCGGCCGGGACGAAGCGCGTCGGCAGCGCATCGAGCTTCAGATGGCAGGCGATGGCGTGGCCCTTCGCCGGCGTGCGGCGGGGCGGGGGGAGCTCGTCGCACGTCCCCTCGATGCGCGAGGGGCAGCGGGCGAAGAAGGGACAGCCGTCGCCGTCGGGCGCGCCGGCCCCGGGCGCGGCGTCGCGCAGCAGCGCCGAGCGGTCCGGCATCGCCGATCCGTCGACACGCGGGGCCGAGGCGAGAAGCACCAGCGTGTAGGGATGGAAGGGCGGCGACAGCACCTGATCGGCGGTGCCGGTCTCGGCGAACGTGCCGCGATACATCACGGCGATGCGGTCCGAGAGCTGCGCCACCACGGCGAGATCGTGGGAGATGAAGAGGTAGGAGAGGCCGAGCTCGTCGCGCAAGTCGGCGAGGAGGTTCACCACCGCCGCCTGCACCGAGACGTCGAGCGCCGACACCGGCTCGTCGCACACGATGAATTTCGGCTCGGTGGCGAGGGCGCGGGCGATCGCCACCCGCTGCTTCTCGCCGCCGGAGAGCTGGTGCGGATAGCGCGTCGCATAGGCGCGCGGCAATCGCACCATCTCCAGGAGGTCGCCCACCCGCTTCGCCCGCTCGCGCGCGGGCACGATGCCGAAGAGGGCGAGCGGACGCCGCAGCGTCTCGCCCACGGTCTTGCGCGGGTTGAGCGAGGAATCGGCGTTCTGGAACACGATCTGCGCCTCCTTGCGGAAGGGGCGCAAGGCGCGCTGGGGGAGGCGCTCGATGGCGAGCCCGTCATACTCCACCGCCCCCTCGGTGGGGTCCTCGAGGCGCAGGAGGAGGCGGCCGAGCGTCGACTTGCCGGAGCCCGATTCGCCCACAAGGCCGACCACCTCGCCCGGGCGGATCACGAGGTCGATCCCCGCGACGGCCTTCACCACCGGCGGCGCGTTGACGATGCGCGGCGGCAGCCCGGGCTTGAGCTTGATGCCGGCGAAGAGGCCACCCATGCGGAAGCGCTTCTTGAGCCCGACGACGTTGACGAGGGCGTCGCCGAAGCCCTTGCGACTGAAGTCGTGGCCGAGGCGGGCGCGGCTCGGCCACGCTTCGCCGGCGATCTCGGCGTGACGGTGGCAGCGCGTCATCTGCCGCACGCCGGCCACGCGGATGGTCTGCGGCCGATCGCAGCCTTCGGCGGAGAAGGGACAGCGCGCTTCGAAGATGCAGCCGGGCGGCGGGGCGAGGAGGTCGGGCAGCTCGCCGGGGATGGTGGAGAGGCGCTTCACCCGATGCGGCGGCTGAAGGCGGGGCAGCGAGGCGAGCAGGCCGCGCGTATAGGGGTGGGAGGGGCGGTCGAAGAGGGCGTCGGTGTCGGCCCGCTCCATCAGGCGGCCGGCGTAGAGCACGTAGACCTCTTCGCACACCCGCCGCACCACGCCGAGATTGTGGCTGATGAAGAGATAGCTCAGCCCCTTCTCGGTCCGCAGCCGCTCCAGGAGGTCGATGATTTGCGCCTCGATGGTCACGTCGAGCGCGGTGGTGGGCTCGTCGAGGATGATCAGCTTGGGCTCGCAGGCGAGGGCGGCGGCGATCAGCGCGCGCTGCTTCATGCCGCCGCTGAGCTGGTGCGGATAGGCGCCGGCGATCTCGGCGGGCCTTGCAAAGCCCATCTCGTCGAGGCGCTCCAGGGTCATCGCACGCGCCTCGCTCGCGCCGACTCCGAGGTGCACCATCATCGGCTCGGCGATCTGGTCACCCACCTGGATCGCCGGGTTGAGCGAGGTGAAGGGGTCCTGGAACACCGAGCCGATACGGCGGCCGAGGAGGGCGCGCCGCGTCGCCCGGTCGTGGCTTGCAAGGTCGGTGCCCTCGAAGCGGATGCGGCCGCCGTCGATGGCGGCGCCGGGGGCGAGGAGGTCGAGGACCGCACCCGCGACGGTGCTCTTGCCCGAGCCGCTCTCGCCGACGAGGCCGACCGCCCGCCCCGGGCCGATCGCGAGGCTGAGGTCGTCGACGGCCGTCACCGGACCCGCCAGCGTGTCGTAGGTGACGGTGAGGTTCTCGATGGAAAGGAGAGCGTCGTCCATCAGCCCCTCCGTGCCGACATGCGGGGGTCGAGATATTCGCGCAGGCCGTCGCCGAAGAGGTTCACCGCCACCACTGTGACGCACATCGCGAGGCCTGGCGCGAGCACGATCCAGGGCGCCCGCTCGATGTAGCCGCGCGCCTGGGCGATCATCAGCCCCCAGTCGGCGGCCGGCGGCTGGATGCCGAAGCCGAGGAAGGAGAGCACCGCCGCCAAGAGGATGGCGAAGGTGACGCGCAACGAGCCCTCCACGATGATCGGCGGCCACGCGTTGGGCAGGATCTCGCGCAGGAGGATGTAGCTCGCCCCTTCGCCGCGGGCGCGGGCGGCGAGCACATATTCCTCGCCCGCAAGGTCGAGGCAGACGCTGCGCATTAGCCGGGCGATGGCGGGCACGAAGAGAAAGCCCACCGCCACCGACGTCTTCCACAGGCTCGGCTCGGTGAGGGTGATGATGAGAAGGACGAGCATGATCGGCGGAAATGCCATCATGATGTCGAGGATGCGCATCACCGCCTCGTCGACGGCGCCGCGCATGTAGCCGGAGAGGAGGCCGAGGGGCACCCCGATGACGAGGCTCACGAGCGTCGCGAGCACGCCCATGAAGAGCGAGAGGCGGGCGCCGTAGATCATGCGCGAGAAGACGTCGCGACCATATTCGTCCGTGCCCGCGAGGTAGGTGAGGGAGGGCGCATGGAAGCGGTCGCGGATGTGCATCTCGTCGAACGGGTAGGGGGCGATGAGCGGCGCGAAGATCGCCACGAGGATGATCGCGGCGAAGACGAGGCCGCCGGCGACGAGCGAGGACGGCAGCGGTCGGCGCCGCGCGCGCCGTCGCGGCGCGATCGGCGCGGCCTCCAGATCAACCGACGCTTCGGCCATAGCGGATCCTTGGGTTGAGGTAGGCGTACATCAGGTCCGCCGCGAGGTTCGCGAGCGCGTAGACCGCGGTGATGACGAGAATGACGGCGAGGACGACGGGAATGTCCTGGCGCTGGATCGCGAAGATCAGGAGCCGGCCGACGCCCGGATAGGCGAACACCGTCTCGATGACGACGATCGACCCGATCAGCCAGCCGAAATCCTGGGCGAGCACGGTGATCGACGGCAGGAGCCCGTTGCGCAGCGCGTGGTGGCGCAGCACGCGCCGCTCCGGCAGTCCCCGCGCCCGGGCGGCGCGCACGTAGTTCGACTGCAGCACCTCGAGCATGCTCGAGCGCGTCATGCGGCTGACGTGGGCGATCAGCGTCAGCGTCAAGGTGACGACGGGCAGCACGAGGTGGGCGAGGAAGGGGCCGATCCCGTCGGACAGGCTCGCGTAGCCCATCGTCGGGAGGAGATCGAACCAGCTCGCGAAGACGAGGATCAGCACGATGCCCCAGAAGAATTCCGGCACCGAGATCCCGAGATAGGTGAAGATCGCGATCGCCCCGTCGATCGGCCGGCCGCGGCGCACGGCGGCGACGACGCCGAGCACGATGCCGATCACGGCGACGAAGAACAGCGAGGCGGCGGCGAGGATGGTGGACTTCGCCATCGCGTCCCACAGGATCGGGGCGACGGGCCGCTCCATCACCATCGACTGCCCGAGGTCACCGGTGGCGAACGCCGACGCCCAACGCCAATATTGCACGAAGAAGTTGTCGTTGAGCCCCATCTTCGCCTCCATCGCGGCGAGCGAATCGGGCGTCGCGAACTGGCCGAGCATGATGGCGGCGGTGTTGCCCGGCAGGGCGTAGATCGCGGCGAACACCAACAGCGACATCGCCACCAGGATGAACACGACGAAGACGAGGCGTTGGGCGGCGTAGGCGATCATGGGGCGCTCCCGTTGGGCCGCAGGCCGGCGTCGCCGCCGCGGCTTCGAACCGCGGCGGCGATCGGCATCAGTTCTTCAGCGACACGCCGCGCAGGTCCGGCCACATCAGCGGCGAGGACTTGAAGCCCTCCACCCGCTCGTGCACCCCGTTGGCGTGGTTGAGCTGGTAGACGACCACCCCGGGCACGTCCTCCACGACGATCTCCTGAACGCGCTTGTAGAAGCCGGCGAGGGTCTCCTCGTCGGTGGTGATGCGGGCGTCGTCGAGGATCTTGTCCATCTCCGGGTTGGAGAAGTGCCACAGATTGTTGTTCCACGAGCCGGAGCTGTGCAGCCACGGATAGAGCATCGTGTCCATGGTGGTGCGGCCGTAGAAGTTGGTGGTGAAGAGCGGCACCTTGCCTTCATATTCGGAGAAGAAGCGGTCGCTCGGGATCGGCTGGATGTCGATGGTGATGCCCGCCTGGCGCGCCGCGTCGCGGAAGGACACCGCGAGGCGCTCCATCGCCGAGGACTCGGCCGGGACGTAGATCGTCTGCTCGAAGCCGTTCGGGAAGCCCGCTTCGGCAAGCAGCGCCTTCGCCTTCTCCACGTCGGCCGTGCCGATCGGGATGTCCTTGTCGAAGTAGGGCGACGTCGGCGGGATCGGCGAGTGGGTGGGGGTCGCCGCGCCGAACATCGCGATCTCGGCGAAGAGCGGCTTGTCGATCAGCGCGTAGACGGCCTGGCGCACCTTCTTGTCGGTGAAGGGCTCCTTCTCGTTGTGCATGATGATGCCGTGCCAGGAGCCGGTCGGGACGAAGTCCACGTGCGCGACGCTGCTCGAGGCGAGCTTCTCCTGCTCCTCCGGCGGAATGTCCCAGACGATGTCGACCTCGCCCGCCTCGAGCGCCGCCGTGGCGGTGGCGAACTCGGGGATGATGCGCATCGTCACCTTGTCGAGCTTCGGCTGGCCTTCGACGAAATAGTCGGGGTTCTTCTCCATCACGAGGCGGTCGCCGGGCAGGTACTCCACGAACTTGAAGGCGCCGGTGCCGATCGGATGGGTCGTCAGCGTGTCGATATGGTCGTACGGCACGATGCGGGCCTGGTAGCCGCCGAAGAGGGCCGGGAAGGTGGAGTAGGGCAGCTTCAGATTGAACACGACGGTGTGCTCGTCGGGCGCCGACATGTCCTCGATCAGCTCGAAGTTCACCCGCATGCGCGAGCCCACCTCGGGGTCGAGCATGCGCTTCATGGTGGCGAGCACGTCCTCGGCCACGAACGGGCGGCCGTCATGCCAGGTCACGTCGTCGCGCAGCTTGAAGGTCCAGGTCTTCAGATCGTCGGACGCGGACCAGCTCTCGGCGAGGTCGGGCACCACGTTGAGCTGGTCGTCGTAGCCGGTCAGCCCGTTGAACACGAGCAGCGAGTACGCGTACTCGACGCCGGTCTTCATCTTCGCCGGGTCGAGAGTATCGGGCGTGACGGTGTAGGAGATCGTCAGATCATCCGCCGCCGAGGCGGCCGACGCGGCGAGAGCGCCGGCAAAGGCCACCGTCGACGCCAAAAATAGAGCGCGTACTGTGCGCGGAACACTTATGCGATAGCGCATGAATTCCCTCCAGAGGTTGGAGCGTGTCGAATTAGACCGGCCGACGCGCTTGCCTTCAGCGCACAGCAACTCATGTGCCACATGCCCGTAAAACCGGGGCTTTGGCATATTTTTTGTATACGATCGGGTGCGCGCTGGCGGCGATGCAGCGCCGGCGCTCCAGGAGGAGACGAGATGAGCCAATTGCAGAGCGAGCCGCTGACGGAGACCCTTGGCGCCGTGATTCACGGCCTGGATCTCGCGACACCGATGGAGCCGTCCACCTTCGCCGCCTTCCGCCGGATCCTGGCGGAACGCGGCATCGTCCTCGTCCGGAACCAGACGCTGACGCCCGGCCAGCAGGCCGACCTGATGCGCCGCTTCGGCACCGTGATGGTGGGCCCGCGCAAGACGTTCAACCACCCCGACGACGAAGGCGTCGCCCGCCTCGGCAACGCCAAGGACGCCAACGGTGAGCCCATCGCCTTCATGAACGAGGTGGGCATCGAGTGGCACTCGGACGCCACCGGCCGGCCCTTCCGCCAGGTGGTCACCTCGCTCTACGCCGTCGAAACGCCCAAGGTCGGCGGCGACACGCTCTACGCGAGCAGCGTCCACGCCGCGAAGACGCTGCCGCCGGCGCTCAGGGCCAAGGTGGAAGGGCGCCGCGCCGTCTACAACTACCGCGTCATCCACGCCAAGCTGACCAACGCCAGCAAGAACGGCGTCCACCTCACCGACGCCGAGAAGGCGCGCTACAAGGATTCCGCGCATCTCGTCCTGCGTCCGCATCCGCTGACCGGCGAGGAAGCCGTGTTCATCACCCCCGAGGAGATGGTCTACATCGAAGGCTATTCTCCGGAGGAGAGCTATCAGATCGCCCTCGACATCGTGCAGCACGTGACGCGGCCGGGCCTCGTCTACGCGCACCACTACGAGGTGGGCGACATCGTGCTGCACGACAATTCATCGGCGCTGCATTCGACCACCGAGTACAACTACCAGAACGAGGTGCGCCTCGTTCATCGCTGCATTGCCTACGAGATGGACGAGAGCCCCGCGGCCGTGCCCGCGCCCGTGATGGAGGCCCAGTGATGGCCATGGAATTCCAGCCGATCCTTCCCGCCTGCGGCGCCGAGGTCACGGGCGTCGATCTCGCCGCCGCCGACGCCGCGCTGATGGCCGAGATCCTCGACGCCTTCCACGCCTACGGTCTCCTGGTGTTCCGCGACCAGACCCTCGCGCCGGCCGACGAGGTGGCGTTCGCCCGTGCCTTTCCGCACGGTCCCGGGCGGCCGATCTACACCGAGCACACCTTCCCCGACTTTCCGGAGGTGCAGCTCCTCGGCAACGCGGAGAAGGAGGGCAAACCCATCGCCCTTCTGAACAAGCTCGGGATCGAGTGGCACACCGACGGCACCTCGCGCGAATTGCCCTGCGTCGCGACCCAGCTCTATTGCATCGAGGCGCCCGAAAAGGGTGGGGAGACGCTGTTTGCCAGCGGCTACACCGCCTACGAGCTGCTGTCGGACGCGATGAAGGCGCGCATCGACGGGATGAAGGTGCGCTACAACTACAAGAACATCGTCAACAAGGTGAACGCCGCGTCGGGCAACGCCATGCACGAGCGGGCGGTGAAGACGTGGGACGACGTGGTGCATCCGCTGGTGCGCACCCATCCGGCGACGGGGCGCAAGGCGCTCTGGGTGACGCCGGCCGAGATGGTCACCATCGACGGCATGGATCCGGAGGAGAGCGCCGAGTTCATCGAAGAGCTGATGGCGCCGGGGCTCGCCGACGAGTACGTCTACTCGCACGCCTACCGCCCCGGCGACATGGTGGTGTGGGACAACCGCTGCATGTTCCACTCCACCACGCCCTACACCTTCCACGGCCAGACGCGCCTCCTCCACCGCGTCGCCCTCAACGGCAACGAGGTGCCGGCCTGACCCGTCGGCGGGGCGGCCCGTCCTCCTGTCGCCTCGGCCTCACCTCGTCGGCCGGGGCGACAGCTCCAGCTCGTTCCAGATGGTGGTGAAGAGCTCCTGGTAGCGTGGGTGGGCGCGCACGGCGACGGGATCGTCGGCGGTCTCGTCGATGCCCACCTCGTAGACGTCCTTGACCCGTGCCGGGCGATTGGTGAGGAGCACGATGCGGTCGGCCATCGAGATCGCCTCGCCGATGTCGTGGGTGATCAGGATGACGCTCTTGCTCTCCTCGCGGATGATGCGCTTCACGTCGGCCTGCAGCAGCAGACGGGTCTGGAAGTCGAGGGCGGAGAAGGGCTCGTCGAGGAGCACGACTTCGGGATCGAAGGCGAGGGTGCGCATCAGCGCCACGCGCTGGCGCATGCCACCGGATAGGGCGGCGGGCTTGGCGTTCTCGAACCCCTTGAGGCCGTAGCGCTCGATCAGCTCCTCGGCGATCGCGCGGGCCTTGGCGCCGCGCACGCCGCGTACCTCGAGCCCCAGCGTCACGTTCTGCGTGACGCTGCGCCAGGGAAGCAGCAGGTCCTTCTGGAGCATGTAGCCGACGTGCCCGGCGGCCCGGTCCACCCGCTCGCCCGACACGGTGACGCTGCCCCCCTGGATCGGGATCAGCCCGGCGATGGCGTTGAAGAGGGTGGTCTTGCCGCAGCCCGACGGGCCGACGAGGGCGAGCACCTCGCCGCTGTGGAGCTCGAGCGAGATGTCGTGGACCGCCTCGACGGCGCTCTCCGTCCCCTCGTTGTAGACGACGCGGACGCCGTGGGCGGCGAGAACGGCCTCGCTCACGCGGACCCTTCCCGCAGGAAGTCGAGCACGATGCGGTTGAACTCGTCCGGCATCGTCTGGCTGGCGGCGTGGGCGCCGTCGGCCATGATCATCACCTCGGCGTTCGGGATCAGCGTGCCGAGCTCGTGCGAGTAGTAGGCCGGCGTCAGATGGTCGTTGGCGACGCCGAGCACCAGCGTCTCGTGGGTGATCTCGCCGAGACGGGCGGTCCAGTCGAAGGCGAGGAGGGCGTCGATGCGGCTCGCCATGATGTCGATGTCGGGATTGGCGCCGTAGACGGTCGCCTCGGCCTTCTCCAGCTTTTCGATATTGTCGCGGATCCACCAGCTCGGATGCAGGAAGATCGGCGTCGCCTTCACGTAGGCGTCGGCGCCGGCGGCAAGGAGAAGCTCCTTGCGCACCTCGAAGCAGCGGCGGAAGAAGCCGTCCGCCTTCGTCCAGGTGGAGGCCATCACCGGCCTGGCGATGCGGTCCGGGTGGGTCACGCACAGGATCTGGGCGATGGCCCCGCCGGTGGAGTGGCCCACGAGGTGCGCCTTCTCGATGTCGAGCGCGTCCATCAGCTTCAGCGTGTCGTCGGCCATCTGCTCCAGCGAGTAGGCGATCTTGGAGCGCGAGCTTTGGCCCGTGCCGCGATGATCGTGCAGGATCACGCGATACGATTGAGCGAAGGCCTCGATCTGGGGGTTCCAGTAGGCGCCGACACCCCCGAGCCCCGCCACCATCATGACGGGAAAGCCGGTGCCGTGCTCCTCGTAGTAGAGTTCTGCGTCGGTGACGGGCGCAAAGGGCATGGGGCGGGTCCTAGTAGGTGAGGCGTTTTTCGATCCAGGCGACGACGACTTCGAGCATCAGCGCCATGATCATCAGGGAGAAGATCCCGACCCAGACGCTGTCGAGATCGTAGAGCTGGCCGGAATAGTAGACGTGGTAGCCGAGCCCTTCCTCGGCGGAGATGTACTCGCCCACCACCGCGCCGATGAGGGCGAAGCCCACGTTGAGGCGGAAGGCGGCCACCACCCACGGCAGGCTCCCCGGCACGATGATGGTGCGGAAGATCTGCAGCGGTCGCGCGCCGAGCGAGCGCATCAGGCGCACCCAGTCCTGATCCACCTGCTGGGTGCCGTTGTAGGAGGTGATGAAGGCGACGATGAAGGTAATGATCGCCGCGATCGCCACCTTGGAGCCCATGCCGAGGCCGAACCACACCACGATGAGCGGTGCCAGCGAGATCTTCGGCACCCCGTTGAGGGCGACCATATAGGGGTGGAGGATGCGCGCCCATAATGGCGACAGCCACAGGGCGAGGCCGCTCAGCGTGCCGAACAGGCTGCCGATCAGGAAGCCGAGGATCACCTCCTGCAGCGTCACCCAGAAGTGGCGGATCAAGACGCCCGAGGCGATCTGCTCGCCGAACGCGGCGATGACGCCGGAGGGCGTGCCGTAGATGTAGGCCTTGATCACGCCGAGGTGGATCAGGATCTCCCACGCCGCGAGGATCACGGCGAGGACGAGGAACTGGTAGAGGAGGATGCGCGTCCCGCTCACCGGGGCGCGCGTCGCGGGGGCCTTGGGGGGACTTGCCGGATCGGCCATGGTGCGCCCGCCGCCTCAGATGTGGGCGATCGAGGCGATCTCGACGAGGAACTCGTCGCGCACCAGCTCGCAAATGATGCAGTAGCGGGCCGGCGGCGCGGCGCCGAAGAACTCGGCATAGACTTCGTTGAAGGCGGCGTAGTCCGATCGCTGCTTCAGCATGATCATGTTGTAGGCGATGTCGGTGGGCTTGCCGCCGGCGGCCTCCACCACCGCGAGGATCTGCTCGATGACGTAGCGGGTCTGGGCCTTGATGTCGCCCACATGGAGGCTCTCGCCCTCGGCCGAAATGGCGAGGGTGCCGGCGACGTAAAGCGGCTCGCCGCTCGCCTTGGAGCCGTGCACATAGGGCGCGATGGGCTTCGACGCGCCCTTCGGGGTGACGGGAACGAACATCGATCTTCTCCTCAGCTGGCGGGCGTGTTGATGGCGAGCGTCTCGCGAAGGTCCTCGCTGGTGGCCGACCAGCCGAAGAAGGTCTCCACGTTGTACACCGTCGCCTCCTGCACCATCGGCGGGCCGGCATGGTGACAGCAATCCTTCACGAGCACCGCGAAATATTCGAGCGCGAACGCGTCGCGGATCGTCGTCTCGACGCAGACGTTGGTGGCGACGCCGACGAAGATCAGGTTGCGGATGCCGCGCGAGCGCAGGATCGAGTCGAGCGCGGTATTGTAGAAGCCGGAATAGCGCGGCTTCGGCACCACGAGGTCGCCCTCCTTGGGGGCGATCTCCTCGCGCAGCGCATAGTCCCAGCCACCCTTGGCGAGCAGCGTCCCGTTGAGCTCGGGGCGCTTTCGTATCAGCTTCAGCGCGTTGGACTTGTACTGGTTGGGCGAGAGCGCGCCGCCCGCCTCGCGGTAGCCGGCATCCCACCCGTTCTGCAGATAGACGATGGTGACGCCCGCCGCGCGGGCCGCCTGGAGCACCGGCGCCGTCGCCTTGACGGAAGCCTCGGCGCCCTCGTGGCTGAAGCCCGCGAGATCGATGTAGCCGCCCTTCGACAGGTAGGCGTTCTGCATGTCGACCACGATCACGGCGGTGGCCGCGAGGTCGAGCGAGAGATCCTCCGGCCGCGCGCGCAGGGTGCGCACGACGGGCTCCCGCGGAAGCGTCGGCGCGACGGTCATTTCGCGGCGTACTCCGCGGCCGCCTTCTCGGCGAAGGAGTTGTCGACCATCTGCTCATAGGGCAGCGACTTGCGCAGCGTGCCGGCGACGAGTTCGTGGTTCATCATCGTGTCCCATTCGGCCTTGGAGATCGTCGGGGCGGTGGGCACCACCGGAGCGTCGCCGAAGAAGCGCGCCTTGGCCGCCTCGATCACGGCGGCGTCGATCTGCGGGAACTCCGCCGCGCTCACCTCGGTGAAGACCTCCGGATCCTGGTGCAGCAAGGCCTGCGCCTGCGCGATCGCGTTGACGTAGTTCTGGCACATCTCGGGGTTTTCGTCGCGGAAGGTCTCGGTCACGAAGCTCGAGGTGAAGACCGCGGGACCCACCGCGCCGCCGATGGCGAAGACCGTCTCGAGGCCGAACTTCGTCTCCGCGATCGAGGCGTCCCACTCGAAGACGCAGGCGATGTCGGCCCGGCCGTCGGCGACCGCCTGGATCTGCGCGCCGAAGGGAAGCTGGAGGAAGGTCGCCCCCTCGGCCTCCGGATCGAAGCCGCCGAGCTCCTTCATCGCGTAGGTCGGAGTGGTGATGGTGTTGGAGGGATATTTCAGCGTCGCGATGCGCTTGCCCTTGAAGTCGTCGACGCTCTCAAAGGTGGTGCCGGGCTTGGCGACGACCCACACCGAGATGTGGCCGACGATCTTGGCGATGTTGATCATCTGCGCCCCCTCGACGGTGGCGTTGACCGACATCGCGGGGGCCGTCACCGCGAACTCCGCCGAGCCGGAGAGGAGGGCGGGCACGGGCTGGGCGATGCCGCCGGCGGAGCGGATCGTCATGTCGATGCCCTGCTCGGCGAAGAAGCCCTTCGCCTTCGCCACGTAGATCGGGATGTAGAAGCCGAGGTGGATCGCCTCGGAGATCGTCGCCGGTGTCGCCGCGGCGGCGCGACCGATGCCCCCGAAGGCGCCAGCGGCCGCACCGGCCGAAAGACCCAGGGTGAAGGTTCGCCGGTCGATGGCCGGCCACGCGCGCTTCGTCATCTCAGCTCTCCTGTCCGCACGGCGGGTCCGGATCTGCGCCGGACGCCTCGATCGACACGACGTTAGCGAGCCCTCGTGTGGCGCGATATTGCTTTCTCATCGCCAATGCGTTGCGGAAAACGCAACGCTTTGGCTGGTGATCTCGCCCACCCCTCGATCGGCGAGCTCGGTGAACTTCAAGACCATCAGGCGCAGGAACTCGGCCGCCGCGAAGGGCAGCTCCCGATCGCGGTGGACGCAGAGGGCGGTGCGGCCCGGGGCGATCTCGTCGGCACGGACGGGGACGACGGTGATCGCCGCCGCCTCCGCTTCGGTGAGAGTGGTGACGGCCGGCCGGAACGAGATCGCCATCCCCGAAAGCGCGGCCTGCTTGGTGAGCTCGAGCGAGTTGGTGTCGATGGCGACGGTCGGGACGCAATTGTGCCGGCGGAAGCCCGCGTCGATCATGCGGCGCAGGCCGAACGTCGGATCGGGCAGCGCGAGCGGCTCGCCGACGAGGTCGCGCACGGTAAGCTCGGCATGGCCTGCGAGCGGGTGGCCGGGCGGCACCAGACAGCGCAGCGGCTCGACATATTCGAGCACGGTGACGATGTCGGAGCGTTCCGGCGCATTGTAGACGACGGCGATGTCGGCCTCGTCCCGGATCAGGGCCTCGAGCAGGCGGTCGGTGGCGGCGGTCGCGAGGCTGAAGGTGATCGCCGGATAGCGCGAGCGGAAGGTGGTGAGGATCGAGGGTACGAACTCGGCCACCATCCCCTCGATCACGTAGGCGACCACATGGCCGCGCCGCAGCCCCTTGAGATCGTCGATCCACCCGCGCACCCGACCGAGATCGCGGAACGTGCGGTCGGTGTGGCGGGCGAGAAGCTCGCCGGCGGAGGTGAGGCGCACGCCCTGGCCGGTACGCTCCAGGAGCGGCACGTCGAACTCGCGCTCCAGCGACATGATCTGCCGGCTGACGGACGACGGCGAGACGTGCAGCGCCTCGGCGGCCCGACGGATGGAGCCGGCGCGGACGGTTTCGTGGAAATAGCGCAGCGCGGTGAACATGGCGCGCCACCGTGGCAGGTCGCCGGGCGCGGCGCCACCACATGGTGGGCCGCGGCGCCGGGCTCGGCGCGCGGCTCAGTCGATGACGGCGCCTTCCTCGTCCATCCGCCGCCGCATGCGCCGCTTGAGGACGCGGCCGAAGAGGATCGGCAGCACGAAGCCCACGAAGGCGACCGTCCAGAGCCCGATCGCGAGCGGCGAGCCGACGAGGGTCGACCAGTCGCCGTCCGAGATCGTCATCGCGCGGCGCAGATTGACTTCCATCTCGTTGCCGAGGAGCACGCCGAGCACCACCGGGACGAGCGGCACGTCGACCTTGCGCAGCAGCCAGCCGAGCACGCCGAAGGCGACCATCACGATGAGGTCGAAGCTCGAGCCGGAGATGCCGTAGACGCCGACGAAGGAGATCATCGCCACCACCGGCATCAGGATGCGCGGCGGCACGAGGAGAACGCGGGCGAAGAGGCTCACCATCGGGATGTTCATGATGAGGAGCATGAAGTTGCCGATGAAGAGCGCCGCGATGAGGCCCCACACGACGTCCGGGTTCTGCTGGAAGAGGAGGGGGCCCGGGGTGATGTTCATTGCAAGGAGCACGGCGAGGAGCACCGCGGTGGTGCCCGAGCCCGGCACGCCGAGCGCGAGCATCGGCACCAGCGCCCCGCCGGCGGCGGCGTTGTTGCCCGCCTCGGGCGCCGCGACGCCGCGCGGGTCGCCCTTGCCGAAGGTGCGGCCCTTCGGGTCGACGAGCCGCTTCTCCAGCGAATAGGAGATGAAGGAGCCGAGCGAGGCGCCCGCGCCCGGCAGGACGCCCGACAGGAAGCCGAGCACCGTGCCGCGGATCATCGTCGGCGTGCAGCGAGCGAGGATCGAGAGCGGGGGCACCACGCGGCCGATCTTGGGCGGCTCGTGAAGGTCAGCCTTGCCGTGGCGCTCCTCCAGGAAGACGAGCACCTCCGAAAGGGCGAAGAGGCCGACGATCACCACCAGGAAGTCGATGCCGTCATAAAGGTGCACCTCGCCGAGGGTGAAGCGGGGCACGCCGGTCTGGGTGTCGACGCCCACCATGGCGATCATCAGCCCGAGGGCGGCGGCGAAGGCGGCCTTCGCCTGGTTCGTGGAGGCGATGCCGCCGAGCGTCGCGAAGGCGAGGGTGAAGAGCGCGAAATATTCCGCCGGGCCGAACAGGAGAGCGACCCGCACGAGCTGCGGGGCGAGGAGCACCAGGCCGACGGTGGCGAAGAAGGCGCCGACGAAGGAGGCGACGCCCGACAGGGAGAGGGCGAGGCCGGCTTCCCCCTTCTTCGCCATCGGGTGGCCGTCGAGGCAGGTCATCATGGCCGGCTCGTCGCCGGGGATGTTGAGAAGGATCGAGGAGATCCGCCCGCCGTACATGCAGCCATAGTAGACCGAGGTGAGGAGGATCAGTGCCGGGGTGGGCGCGAGCCCCATGGTGAAGGCGAGGGGGATCAGGATCGCGACGCCGTTCGCCGGGCCGAGGCCGGGCAGCGCTCCCATGATGGAGCCGAGGGCGCAGCCGATGAGGGCGAGGGCGAGGTTCTCGAAGGTCAGCGCGATGACGAAGCCGTCGGCGAGCGAGGCGAGGGTGTCCATCTCTGTCTCCCTGGCGCATCCCGCGCCCTATCGAGCCCGGAGGGGATGCCCTATCTCGTTGAACGCGAGTATGTTTTCCCGCTCGAATGATGTCACTCGAGCGGGGCGGGCCCTAGAAGCCGAACGGCCCTTCGGCGAGCGACAGGCCGAGGATGAGCTTGAACACGACCCAGATGCCGAGCGCCGTCGCGATGCCGATGAGAAGCGAGGCGAGGGGGCGAGAGCCGAGCCGCCAGGTGAGGTAGCCGGCGGCGATGGCGGTGGCGATGACGAAGCCCACCTGCGGCAGATAGAGGGCGTAGAGGACGAGCACGGCGATCGCCATCAGGAGCTCGAAGAGGCGCGCTCCCGTCGGCCATTCCGGTCCCTTGTCGGGCCGCAGGATGAAATAGAGGCTCGTCGCCGCCATCAGGATCGCGAGGATGATCGGAAACGTCTTCGGCCCGACGACGTCGGTGATGAAGCTCTCCTCGATGAGCGTGGCCTGCCAGACATAGAGGGCGGCGACGACGAGGCCGACGAGCCCGAGAATTCGGTCGCTCAAGGGGATGCCTCCGGGTGGTGGGGGAGGCGGCCGGGCCGCCTCTCCCGACGGGCTAGCGGATGATGCCGATCTGGCGCGACAGCGCCTGGATCTCGTCGACATTCTTCTCGACGAAGTCCTTGAAGGCGGCACCGCTGAGGTTGAGCTTGGCGAGGCCGTTCGCCTCCATCACCGACTGCCACGCGTCGGTGGCGTACATCTTGGTGATGGCGCCGACCCAAAAGTCGTAGGCGCTGTCGGACATCTTGCCCGGGGCGTAGAAGCCGCGCCAGTTGGCGCCCACCACGTCGATCCCCTCCTCCTTGGCGGTGGGGAAGTCGGCGGCCCATCCCTCGAGGCGCTCGGGGGCGAGCACGGCGAGCACCTTGAGGTCGCCCGACTCCACGAAGCCCTTCGCCTCGGAAATGTCGCCGGTGAAGGCCTGGACCGAGCCGGCGAGGAGCTGCGTCATCGCCTCGCCGCCGCCGGCGAAGGCGACGTACTTGATGGTGCGCACGTCCTCGATGCCCACCTTCTGGGCGGCGAGCAGCACCTTCAGATGGTCCCATCCGCCGACCGCGGAGCCGCCGGCGAAGGCGATGGAGCGCGGGTCGGCCTTCACCTTCTCGAAGAGCTCGGCCAGCGAGGAGATGTCGGACGAGCCGGAGACGCCGATGATGCCGTAGTCGGCGCCGATGGTGGCGACCCAGCGGACCTGGTCGGCGGTGTTGCCGGGGAAGGCACCCTGGGCGAGGCGGGTGGTGGTGGCCGACGAGGCGGCGACGATGAGGTTGTCGTCGCTGTCGCGCTTGTTGACCACCTCGGCGTAGGCGACGCCGCCGCCGCCGCCCGACAGGTTGGTGACCTGCATGGTGGTGGGGATGATACCGAGATCCTGCAGCGTCTTGCCCACCTGGCGGCAGGTGAAGTCCCAGCCGCCGCCGGGGTTGGCGGGCGCGATGCATTGCGGATTGGCGGGCGCCTCCTGGGCGATGGCGGGGGCGGCGAGGCCGACGCCGGCGGCAATCGCCGCCGAGCGCAGAAGCGTCTTGAGCATGGATCCTCCCTGCCGGTTGATGTCCGGCGTGTCAGTGTTTCCCGTGACATTCGGCGGGAAGCGGCGCCGAGGCAAGGGGGCGAGGCGGTATCGATAAGATCCGCCGGTCCGGGGCTGGCGGTCGAAGGCGTGGCAGGGCTATCAGCGCAGGGTGCAACGGCAGGGAGGACAGCATGTCTCAGAAGGTGGCGCTCATCACTGCGGGAGGCAGCGGCATGGGGGCGGGAGCGGCGCGACGCCTCGCGGCGGACGGATGCCGCGTCGCGATCCTCTCCTCCTCCGGCAAGGGAGAGAGGCTCGCCGAGGAGCTGGGCGGCTTCGGGGTGACGGGCTCCAACCAGTCGGCCGAGGATCTGACGCGCCTGGTGTCGGGGGCGATGGAGCGCTACGGGCGGATCGACGTTCTGGTGAACTCCGCCGGCCATGGCCCGAAGGGTGACATCCTCGCCATCGCCGACGAGGACTGGCACACGGGGCTCGACGTCTACCTGATGAACGTGATCCGTCCGACGCGCCTCGTCGCGCCGCTGATGGCGGAGGCGGGCGGCGGCGCGATCATCAACATTTCCACCTTCGCCGTGTTCGAGCCCGATCCGCTGTTTCCAACCTCCGGCGTGTTCCGCGCCGGGCTCGCCGCCTTCACCAAGCTCTTCGCCGACAAGTTCGCCGCGCAGAATGTGCGCATGAACAACGTGCTGCCGGGCTTCATCGACAGCCTGCCGGAGAAGGAGGACCGCCGCGCGCGCATCCCGATGGGCCGCTACGGCACCACCGAGGAGGTGTCGGCGCTGATCGCCTATCTCGCGAGCGACGTCGCCGCCTATGTGACGGGCCAGAACATCCGCATCGACGGCGGCCTGACGCGCTCGGTCTGAGCCTAACCGATGGGCGGGGCGGCGAGGTGGTGCTCGCTCGCCCGCTGGAAGGCGCCGACGAGGGCGAGGAGGGCCATCTCGTCGAACGGGCGGCCGACGAGCTGGAGGCCCACGGGCAGCCCGCCCGCGCCGAAGCCCGCCGGGAAGGCGAGGGCGGGAACGCCGAGATAGTTGGCCGGCCGCATCAGCCGGCTCATGCGCCGGATCAGCGCCTCGGCGAGTGGTCCGCCGCCGACGTCGGTGTCCTCGAGCCTCGGCGCCTCGAAGGCGACGACGGGGGTGAGGACGGCGTCGACCTCCTCCGTCGCGGCGAGGTGGGCGGCAAGGGCGGCGCCACGCCCGCGTGCGGCCGCCAGATAGTCCTGCGCGCTGTAGCCGAAGCCGTTGAGGAGGCGGTTGCGGATCTGCGGCTCGAAGCCGTCGGGCTCGGCGAGGATCTTGTCGCGATGCTGGCTCAGCGCCTCGCTCGCGACGAGCACGAGCTGGCCGGCCGAAAGGGGAGCCTGATCGGGAAGGCGCACCCGCCGCACGGCGACGCCGAGCCGCTCGAAGCCGGTGATCGCCGCCTCGAGAGCGGCGGCGACGCCGGGGCTCAGATCGTCGAGATAGAAGCGTTCAGGCACGCCGATCACGCGGCCGTCGACGGGCGCGTCAACGGCCGCGGCGTAGTCGGGCAAGGGGTGGTCTTCGGCGGTGGGGTCGCGCGGGTCGGGGCCGGCGATCTCCTGCAGCACGGCGGCGACGGCGGCGGCGCTACGGGCCATCGGGCCGATGGTGTCGAGGCTGAAGGAGAGCGGCATGGTGCCGGCGCGGCTCACGAGCCCCTGCGTGGGCTTGAGGCCGGTGATGCCCGTGAAGTGGGCGGGCATGCGGATCGAGCCGCCGGTATCGGAGCCGAGGGCGGCGAACACCATGCGCGCCGCCACCGCCGCCGCCGGACCCGAGGACGACCCGCCGACGATGTGATCGGTGTGCCAGGGATTGTGGACGGGGCCTAGGAAGGCGTTGTGGCCGGTGCTCGAATGGGCGAGCTCGGCCATGTGCAGCGTGCCGAGGTCGAGGGCGCCGGCGGCATCGAGCCGGGCGAGCACGGTCGCCGTGGTGGTGGCGACGGTGTGCGCGAAGCCGCGCGAGCCGAAGGTGGAGACCATGCCGGCGCGCAGGAACATGTCCTTGTGCGCAAGAGGGAGGCCGGCGAGCGGTCCGGCGGCGGGTGCCTGGGCCCGCGCTCGGGCCGCTGCGTCGTCAAGCCGCACGAAGGCGTTGATGGCCCCGTCGAGCCGTCCGATGCGCTCCAGCGCCGCCTCGAGGAGCGCCGCGGGGGTGAGCGATCCGGCACGGAGCGCCGCAAGCGCCTCGGGAATGTCGAGGCAGAGAGGGTTCACCGCCGCGCCGCCCGCAGCGTTGCGACGAGATCGGCGGGCTCGGCGCCGAACGGGAGCGCCTCTCCACGCGGCAGCGCCTCAACCACCGGCAGCACCGCGTCGGCGATGGCGGGACCGCGCTCGGCGGGGGCGCCGTGGGCGACGGCGGCGGCAGCACGCGCCGCAATCCTCGGGTTGGCATCGCTGTTGCTAGCAGCGGGCATGATGAACACTCCCTCTTACGCCGTTTGGCTTAAGTTAAATCTCCCTGAAATACAATGATCTGTCACCAGTTTGGCTGGAGCCCCCAAATGTTCGACGTCCGGGCTCGGACACCTTTTGACTTTCAATCCCGTCAGAAGGTGATGGAGCTCGATTTTTCGGCGGATGAATACGCCCGTCGTTGTCGCGAATTGGCGGCCGAGATGCGCGAGGATGGACTCGACGCGCTGTTGATCTTCGAGCGCGGCGGGGATTGCTCCAACACGCGCTACCTGACGGGCTTCGCCCACGCCTCAACCTTCACGGGAGACTCGCTGACCCTCGTGCGGGACGACGGCGAGGTGGCGCTGATCACGAGCGCCATCGCCCACGGCGAGCCGATGCACTCCAATATCCAGACCGCCTGGCTCGAGACCGTGCGCTGCCTCGCGAGCGGCGCGGCCGAGGCCTTCGCGGCGACGGCGGGGGAGGTGCTCGCGGCGTGGACATCGCGGCGCGTCGGCCTCCACGATCCGGATCATCTGCCGCTCGGCATCTACCGGGCGCTGACGGCGCTCGGCGGCCTGCGCTTCTCGCCGGCGCAGGATCTCGTCGCGCCGCTGCGCCGGGTGAAGTCGCCGGCCGAGATCGCCGTGCTGCGCCGTCTCGGCGCGATCACCGCCGAAGCGATGGGGGCGGCCGTCGCCGCGGTGCGGGAGGGGGTGTCGGAGTCCGAGATCGCCGCCGAGGCGCACCGCTCCGCCATCGCCGCCGGGGCGGAGCTGATGGCCTTCGGCTGCTACGTCGCGACCGGCCCGCGCGGCGCGCTCAAGAATGTCGCGCCGCGCCCCGACCGGTTCGTCGCGCCGGGCGAGCTCGTGGTCATCGATCTCGGCCTCAAGCTCGCCGGCTACCAGTCCGACATGTCGCGCAACGTGGTGGTGGGGAGGGTGGACCCGCGCCTTGCCGACATGCTCGACGCCTGCGACGCGGCGCTCGCCGCGGGTAAGGCCGCGACGCGGCCCGGCGTGCGCGACGTCGACGTGGTGGCCGCCGTGCGCGAGGTGATCGCCGAGCGGGGCTTCGAGGCAGACGACTATTCCATTTGCCACAGCTACGGCCTCGACCTCGTGGAGGCGCCGCGCTTCGACGCGGCGCGCCCCACCACGCTGACCGCCGGCATGACCTTCTTCGTCGAGCCGATGATCATCCCGCCGCACGTCGGCTCGGTCTGCATCGAGGACATGATCGTGGTGACCGACACCGGCTGCGAGACGCTGACGCCGCTGCCCACGCGCCATTGGCCCGGCGCGTGAGGGTCGCGGCGAGGCGACCTTCCCTGCTCGGGCGGCGCGTTCTAGGTTTCCCGTCGTTCCCGCATCGCTGAGGAGTGGCGAGAGATGTTCGAGATCAAAGCCGTGAGCTTTCGGGACCCCGATGCGCCGGCGGCCTTCGCCCGCTCGCTGCGCGAGACGGGCTTTGCCGTGCTCGCCGACCACCCCATCACCCCGGAGCGGATCGACGCGGCCTATGCCGAGTGGGGCCGCTTCTTCGCCTCGCCCGACAAGGAGAGCTTCAAGGTTCGCCCGCCCGCGCCGGACGGCTACTATCCGTTCCGCTCCGAGAACGCCAAGGGCGCGCCGGCCAAGGACCTCAAGGAGTTCTTCCAGGTCTACCCGGCGACGCACCTGCCCGACAGCGTCGAGGCGACGACGCGCGGCCTCTACGAGGATCTCGTCGTCCTCGGCATCACGCTGCTCGAGTGGGTCGAGGACAATACCCCGCCCGAGATCCGGGCGCGGTTCAGCGAGCCGCTGCCCGCCATGCTGCGCGGCAGCGCGATGTCGATGCTGCGCATCCTCCACTATCCGCCGCAGACCGGGGCGCCGCCCGAGCCCGGCGCGACGCGCGCCGCCGCCCACGAGGACATCAACCTCATCACGCTGCTCGTCGCCGGCTCCGCCCCCGGCCTCGAGGCGCAGGACCGCGACGGCAACTGGCATGCCGTGCCCTGCGACCGCGGCATGATCGCCGTCAACACGGGGGACATGCTGGAGCTCGCCTCGGGCGGCTACTACCCCTCGACGACCCACCGCGTGGTCAACCCGGAGGACGGGCAGGGCGGGGCGCGCTTCTCGATGCCGATGTTCATCCATCCGCGCCCCGAGGTCCGCCTCAGCGTGGAGAAGACGGCGAACGAGTATCTGCAGGAGCGGCTGCGCGAGATCGGCCTCGCGGGGTGAGCCGCGGGCCCACTTGCGGTGGACCACCGCCGGAGCTTTCAATAGATTCGAAAAATGCGCAGGCGCGCACAACGGAGATGGTGATGGAACTGACGCGGATCGCGGGTCTCGCCGGTGCACTTCTGACGGCCGTCGCCGTTGCGCCCGCAGCGGCCCAGGACTTCAAGCCCGCCGTGGTGTTCGACATGGGCGGCAAGTTCGACAAGTCGTTCAACGAAGGCGTGTGGAACGGCGTCAAGCGCTTCTCCGACGAGACCGGCATCGAGGTGATGGAGTTCGAGGTCACCAACGAGACGCAGCGCGAGCAGGCGATCACCCGCATGGCCCAGCGCGGGGCGACGCTGGTGCTCGGCGTGGGCTTCTCCCAGGCCGACGCCATCGACAAGGTGGCGCAGGAATATCCCGACAAGAAGTTCGCCATCATCGACGTCTACTGGCTCGATCAACCCAATCTGCGCCAGTACCGCTTCGAGGAGCATCAGGGCAGCTACCTCGCCGGCGTCGCCGCGGCGATGGCGAGCGAGACGGGCACCGTCGGCTTCGTCGGCGGCATGGACGTGCCGCTGATCCGCAAGTTCGCCTGCGGCTACGTCCAGGGCGTCAAGGCGACCGATCCCGACGCCACGGTGATCGAGAACATGACCGGCACCACCCCCGCCGCCTGGAACGACCCGACGAAGGGCGCCGAGCTCGCCCGCAGCCAGATCGATCGCGGCGCGGACGTCGTCTACCACGCCGCGGGTGGCACCGGCCTCGGCGTGATCCGCGCCGTCGCCGATGCCGGCAAGCTCGCCATCGGCGTCGACAGCGACCAGAACGACGTGGCGCCCGGCTCGGTGCTGACATCGATGCTGAAGCGCGTCGACAACGCCGCCTACGACACGCTGATGGACGGCAAGAACGACGAGTTCACCTCCGGCATCGTGAGCCTCGGCCTCGCCGAGGAGGGCGTCGATCTGGTGGCGAACGAGGAGAATGCGGCGCTCATGACGCAGGAGATCCGCGCCGCCGTGGACGGGGCGAAGGCCAAGATCATCGCCGGCGAGATCGAGGTCCACAACTACGAAGACGACCAGAGCTGCCCGTTCTGAGCCGCCCGATGCATCTGCCGCGGCGGCATCGAGAGGCGGCGCGATGACGCCCCCCGCCGTCCGCCTCACCGCGATCTCCAAGCGTTTCGGCGCGGTGCAGGCGAACGACGCGGTCGACCTCACCGTCGCGGCCGGGGCGATCCACGGCATCATCGGTGAGAACGGGGCGGGCAAGTCGACGCTGGTATCGATCCTCTCCGGCCACTACACGGCCGATTCGGGAGAGATCGCCCTCTTCGGCAAGCCGGTGAAGCTTGCGACCAGCGCCGACGCCATCGCCCTCGGCATCGGCATGGTGCATCAGCACTTCATGCTGGTGCCCAATTTCACCGTCCTCGAAAATCTCATGCTGGGCCTCGCCAAGGCCCCCTTTCTCGCCGAAAGCCGGGCCGACGTGCGCGAGCGCCTCGCCCGCATCGAGGAGGACTACGGCCTCTCCGTCGATCCCGACATGGTGGTGGAGCGGCTGCCCGTCGGCCTGCAGCAGCGGGTGGAGATTATCAAGGCGCTGATCGGCGGCGGCCGCATCCTGATCCTCGACGAGCCGACCGGCGTCCTCACCCCCGACGAGACCGACCGCCTGTTCGAAAGCCTCAAGGTGCTGAAGTCGAAGGGGGTGACGATCCTCCTCATCACCCACAAGCTGCGCGAGATCATGGCGATCACCGACACGGTGTCGGTGATGCGGCGCGGCAGGATGGTCGCCCACACCGCCACTGCGGACACCGATCGGGCGAGCCTTGCCGAGCTGATGGTGGGGCGCAGCGTGGAGCTCGTGACGAACACCCGCAGCCGCGCCGCCGGCGAGGTCGCGCTCGCGGTGCGCGATCTCTCCGCCGAGGACGAGACGGGCAAGGGGAGGCTCCACGCCATCTCCTTCGACCTGCGCGCCGGCGAGATCGTCGGCGTCGCGGGTGTCGCGGGAAACGGCCAGTCGGAGCTTCTCGCCGTGCTCGCCGGGCTGACGCCGCCGAGTGGCGGCAGCTTCGCCTTCGCCGGGCGCACGGTGAGCGCCGCAGCGCCCGCCGATCCGCACCTGATGCGCCGCCTCGGCCTCGCCCACGTGCCGGAGGATCGACGCCGGGAGGGTCTCGTCATGGCCTTCCAGATGCTCGAGAATGCGGTGCTCGGCTATCTCCGCTTCGCCCGGGGGGCGCGGCGCTGGCTCCTCGAGAAGCGCCGCATGCGCGAGCGCTGCGACGGGCTGATGCGGCGCTTCGACGTGCGTCCGCCCGACCCGCGGCTGCGCGCGGCGGGCTTTTCCGGCGGCAATCAGCAGAAGCTGGTGCTCGCCCGCGAGCACGGCGCGGCGCCCACCGTCCTCCTCGTCGGCCAGCCCACGCGGGGGGTCGACATCGGCGCCATCGAGTTCATCCACCGCGAGCTCCTCGCGCTGCGCGACAAGGGCTGCGCGATCCTCCTCGTCTCGGTGGAGCTCGACGAGATCCTCGCCCTCTCCGACCGGGTGATGGCGATGAACGCCGGCCGCATCGTCGGCATCCTCGACGCCGCGGATGCCGACCGGCAGAGCGTGGGGCTGATGATGGCGGGCGTCGACCGGGCGGCGAACTCGGACCGCGCCGCCATGGGTCGCGCCGGCATGGGTCACGCCGGCATGGGCCACGCCGCCGGAGACGAGCGTTGAGCGCGGCCCCGCTGCCCCGCTGGGCCGATGTGGTGGTGATCCCGGCGATCAACCTCGTCCTCGCCTTCCTGGTCGCGGGCGCGGTGGTGGCGATCATCGGCGAAAATCCGTGGCGCGCCTTCCTGGTGATGATCGAGGGGGCCTTCGTCTATCCCGGCAGCCTCGGCTACACGCTCTACTACGCGACGAACTTCATCTTCACGGGGCTCGCGGTGGCGGTCGCCTATCACGCCCGCCTCTTCAACATCGGCGGGGAGGGGCAGGCGGCGATCGGCGGGCTCGGCATCGCCCTCGTCTGCCTCGCGCTCGACCCCTATCTTCCGGGCGTCCTGGTGATCCCCATCGCGATCGCGGCGGCGGCGCTCTTCGGCGCGGGGTGGGCGTTCCTGCCGGGCTTTCTGCAGGCGACGCGGGGCAGCCACGTCGTCATCACCACCATCATGTTCAACTTCATCGCGGCGGGCGTGCTCGTGTCGCTGTTGACCGGACCGCTCATCCGCCCCGGCCAGTCGACGCCGCAGACGCGCAACATCGCCGAAGGCGCGACGCTGCCGAAGGTCCACGAGATCCTGCGCGCCATGGGCTTCGACGCGGCCTCCTCGCCGCTCAACCTGTCGCTCCTCTTCGCCCTCGTAGCGGCGGTCGGGGTGTGGGTGCTCGTCTGGCGCACGCCCTTCGGCTACCGCCTGCGCACGCTCGGCGAGAGCGAGCCCGCCGCCCGCTATGCCGGCGTCGCCGTGCCTCGCACCATCGTGATCGCGATGATGATCTCCGGCGCCCTCGCCGGCATGATGGCGATCAACGACGTGCTGGGCGCCCAGGAAAAGCTCGTCCTCAACTTCACCGCCGGCTACGGCTTCACCGGCATCGCGGTGGCGCTGATGGGGCGGGGCCATCCGGTGGGCATCGTCATGGCGAGCCTCCTCTTCGGCGCCCTCTACCAGGGCGGGGCCGAGCTCTCCTTCGAGTTCCGCACCATCGATCGGGAGATGGTGCTCGTCATCCAGGGGCTGATCATCCTCTTCTCGGGCGCGCTCGCCTATATGTTCGAGGCGCCGCTCTCCCGCCTCCTGTCGCGCCGGGGGCGCCGCGCCGTTCATGCATGAGGTGATCGTCGACATCGCGCAGATCCTCGCGAGCACGCTGCGCCTTTCGACGCCGCTCATCCTGTGCGCGATGGCGGGCCTCTTCTCGGAGCGGGCGGGGGTGGTCGACATCGGCCTCGAAGGCAAGCTCCTGATGGGCGCCTTCGCCGCCGCCGCCGTGGCGAGCCTCACCGGCAGCCCCTGGCTCGGCCTTCTCGCCGGCATCCTCGCCGGCATGGCGATGGCGCTCGTCCACGCCTTCGCCTGCATCACCCACCGCGGCGACCAGATCGTGTCGGGGGTGGCGATCAACATCCTCGCCTCCGGCCTCACGGTGGTGATGGGCATCGCGATCTTCTCCCAGGGTGGCCAGTCGCCGCCGCTCTCGCGCGAGGAACGCTTCCTGCCGATCACGCTGCCCTTCGCCGACGCGCTGCGCGGCGTGCCCATCCTCGGCCCGATCTACGCCGACCTCATCAGCGGCCAGAACCTCCTCGTCTACGTCGCCCTCCTGTCGGTGCCGCTGGCGGTGGTGGTGCTCTTCGCCACCTCGTTCGGGCTGCGGCTGCGGGCGGTGGGGGAGGCGCCCGAAGCCGTCGACAGCGCCGGCTATTCGGTGGCGTGGCTGCGCTACCGGGCGGTGCTGATCGCCGGCCTCCTGTGCGGCATGGGTGGGGCCTATCTCTCGATCGCCCACGGCGGCGGCTTCGTGCGCGAGATGAGCGCGGGCAAGGGCTACATCGCCCTCGCAGCTTTGATCTTCGGCAAGTGGCGGCCGGTGCCGACGCTCTTCGCCTGCCTCCTGTTCGGCGTTCTGGAAAGCTCCGCCTCGCGCCTCTCCGGTGTGTCGCTCCCCCTCGTCGGGGCGATCCCCGTCGACGTGGTGCTTCTCGCCCCCTACGTGCTGACGGTGGTGCTTCTCGCGGGCTTCTTCGGTCGGGCGATCCCTCCGCGCGCGCTCAGCGTGCCCTACGTCAAGGACCGCTGAGGCGGGAGCCGGAAGGAGGCGTCAGGACAGGGCGGTCTCGGCCTCGGCGGCCTCGTAAGCCTCCGCGTGCGTCATCCACTCTTCCTCGGCGCTCTCGCGCGCCTCCACCCAGCGGGCTCGCTCCTGGCTGATCGCGGCCGCCTTGGCGGGGTCCTTGGTGTAGAGGCTCGGGTCGGCGAGGAGGGCGTCGCGCTTTTCGATCTCCGCCTCGGCCTTGGCGATGGCGCGCTCGGCGGCCTGCATCTTCTTCTTCAGCGGGGCGAGGGCGGCGCGCGCCTCGGCCGCCTCGCGGCGACGGTCCTGCGCGCTCATCCGCTCCGCCGGCTTCTCCGCCGCCTCGCTGCGCGACTTGCGCGCGTTGCCGATGATCAGCGCCCGGTAGGCCTCCATGTCGTCGTCGAACGGCTTCACCGTGCCCTCGCCCACGAGCCACAACCGGTCGACGCAAGCCTCCACCAGATAGCGGTCGTGGCTGATCAGGATCACCGCCCCCTCGTAGCTGTTGATCGCGTCGATGAGAGCGGCGCGGCTGTCGATGTCGAGGTGGTTGGTGGGCTCGTCGAGGATCAGGAGGTTCGCCCCGTTCATGGTGGCGAGGCCGAGGAGGAGCTTCGCCCGCTCGCCGCCCGAAAGGTCCCGCGCGGGCGTGTCCATCCGCTCGCCGGCGAGCCCCATCTGGGCGACCTTGGCACGCACCTCCGCCTCGCCCTCGTAGCGCAGGCGCGCGCGGACGTGGTCGAACGGGCTCTCGGCCGGCCGCAATTCGTCGAGCTGGTGCTGGGCGAAGTAGGCGATCTCCATGCGATCGGCCCGCGTGGTCGTGCCTTCCATCAGCGGCAGGCGGCCGGCGAGGAGCTTGGCGAGGGTCGACTTGCCGTTACCGTTGGCGCCGAGGAGGGCGATGCGGTCGTCGTCGTCGATCCGCAGGTTGAGGCGGCGCAGCACCGGCGTGTCGCCGTAGCCGATCACCCCGCGCTCCACCGCGATGATCGGCGGCGACAGCGTGCGCTTGGGGGCGGGGATGCGGATCGGCGGCATCGTCTCGTCGAGGACGGGCTCGATGAAGGCCATCTTCTCGAGCTTCTTGATGCGGCTCTGGGCCTGGCGCGCCTTGGAGGCCTTGGCGCGGAAGCGGTCGACGAAGGCCTGGAGGTGCGCCCGCTCCTCGGCCTGCTTGACGGCGCGCTTCTGGGCAAGCTCCGCCTTCTCCCGCCGCAGCCGCTCGAACTCCGAATAGTTGCCGCGATAGGTGACGAGCTTGCCGTTGTCGACGTGGATGATCTGCCGCGCGACGGTGTCGAGGAGGTCGCGGTCGTGACTGATCACCACCACCGTGTGCGGGTAGCGGGCGAGATAGGTCTCGAGCCACACCGTGCCTTCGAGGTCGAGATAGTTGGTGGGCTCGTCGAGGAGGAGGAGGTCGGGCTCGAGGAAGAGCACCGCCGCGAGCGCCACCCGCATCCGCCAGCCGCCGGAATAGGAGGAGCAGGGGCGCTGCTGGGCGGCGTCGTCGAAACCGAGGCCGGCGAGGATCGAGGCGGCCCGAGCCTGCGCCGAGTAGGCGTCGATGTCGGCGAGGCGGGTGTGGATCTCGCCGATCCGGTGCGGGTCGGTCGCGGTCTCCGCCTCGGCGAGGAGGGCGGTGCGCTCGGTATCGGCGGCGAGGACGGTGGCGATCAGGCTCGCCTCCGTGCCCGGCGCCTCCTGCGTCACGCGGCCGAGGCGCTGGCCGTCGGAGATCTCGATATCGCCCGATTCGGCGGCGAGCTTGCCGCAGATGATGTTGAAGAGGGTGGTCTTGCCGCAGCCGTTGCGGCCGACGAGCCCCACCTTCGCCCCGTCCGGCACGGTGGCGTCCGCCCCCTCGATGAGGGTGCGCCCGTTGATGCGGTAGGTGAGGTTGCGGATCTTCAGCATGCCGGCTTATGGGGCCGGTGAGGCGCGCCGCGCAAGAGGCGAGCGGCGCGCCTCGGCGGGTCAGCCGACCTCGCGCAGATAGTAGAGGAGATCGAGCTCCGGTGCCTCGCCGACGAGGCGGGTCAGCATCGCGTGCACCTGGCCGCGGTGGTGGGTCTGGTGGTTGAAGAAGTGAGCGAGGACCGGGGCGAGCGGCTGGGTGAACACCTCCGGCGTCGTCGCCCGGCGGAAGGTGATGGTGCCGGCGAGATCCGCCTCGCTCTTGCCGTCGACGGTGGCGACGATGCGCGCGTCGAGCGCCTCGCGCATCGGCCGCAGCGTCGCGAACTCCTCCGCCACGATGGCGTCGAGCCGGCTCGGCGCCTCGCCCTCGCCCGTCACCCGCTTCATCCAGATGAGGTCGGCGGTGACGAGGTGATTGAGGGTGCCGTGCACCGAGTGGAAGAAGGCGCCGCAGTCGGCCCGGTAGTCGTCGTCGGATAGGGCGGCGGCGGCGTCGTAGAGGCGACGGTTCGCCCACGCGTTGTAGCGCGCGAAGGTCTGAAAATGAGGCTTCATCATGAAACGATCCACGGTTGCGGGTGGGCCGATCGTCAGCCTATAGCGAGCCGACGCCGCGGATGCGGCACCCGACCCGCCGCGCACGCGGCCTTTTTCATAGACGCCGCGCGCGCGGCAGGCACGGAGACTATCATGGCGATCGAACGCACCTTCTCGATGATCAAGCCGGACGCGACCAAGCGCAACCTCACCGGCAAGATCGTCGATCGTCTCGAGAGCGCGGGGCTGCGCGTCGTCGCCTCCAAGCGCGTTTACATGTCGAAGGCGCAGGCCGAGGCCTTCTACGCCGTCCACCGCGAGCGCCCCTTCTACGGCGAGCTGACCGCGTTCATGTCGTCCGGCCCCACGGTGGTGCAGGTGCTCGAGGGCGAGGACGCCATCGCCAAGAACCGTGAGGTGATGGGGGCGACCAATCCCGCCGAAGCGGCGCCCGGCACGATCCGCGCCGACTTCGCCCAGTCGATCGGCGAGAATGCCGTGCACGGCTCCGACGCGCCAGAGACCGCCAAGGAAGAAATCGCCTTCTGGTTCAGCGGGGTCGAGATCGTCGGCTGACGCCGAGGATCTCCGGCGTCGCCCCGGCGAACCGGCGCACGCCCCGGCGAACCGGCGCACGCCGAGGCACCGGGGCGTGCTCCCTAGCCGGCGCGGGCGAGGAGGCGCTCGGCGAGGGTGAGGTGGGGTTTGTCCACCATCTTGCCGTCGATCGAGACGACGCCCGCGCCCGGGTTGCTGGCGAAGGCGTCGACGATCCGGCGGGCGTGGGCGAGCGCCTCGGCCGTCGGGGTGAAGGCCTCGTTGATCACCGGCACCTGCGCCGGGTGGATCGCGAGCTTGCCGAGGAAGCCGTCGAGGGCGGCCGCGTCCGCCTCGGCCTTGAGGCCCGCGTCGTCGCGGAAGTCGACCCACACCGAATCGATCGGCGTGACGCCGGCGGAGACGGCGCCGGCAAGGCACAGGGTGCGTGCCGTCTGGAACGGTCCGGTGAGGACGCCGTCGGCGTCGCGCGAGCGGGCGGCGCCGAGCGAGGTCGACAGATCCTCCGAGCCCCACGTCATCGCGGCGAGGCGGCTGCTCGCGCCGCGATAGGTGCCGAGGCCGAAGAGGGCGCTCGCCGTCTCGGTGGCGATGGCGATGATCTTGGTCGAGCCCTCGATGGTGTCGGCGTGGGCTTCCTCCACCGACAGGAGCTGCGACAGATGGGTGACGTCGGCACCCGATTCCGACTTCGGCAGCATGATGTAGGCCGGGCGGCCGGGCATCACCGCGCTGAGGTCGTCCTCAAGCAGGCCGCTCGCGAAGGAGTTGACGCGCACCGCGATGGTGGCGGGCGCGTCGGGCAGGACGTCGCGCACCATGGCGCGGGCGACCGCCTTGCGCGAGATGTCCACCGCGTCTTCGAGGTCGAGGATCACGACGTCGGCGCCCGAATCGAACGCCTTGGCGAGCTTTCGCTCCGAATCGCCCGGAACGAACAGGAGGGACCGCATCAGACTTCCACCGTGGGGTTGCGCTTCTTCATCATGGCGGTGCGGGTGGTCACGGCCACCACGACGCCGTGCTGGTTTTCCGCCGTGTGTTCGAGCTCCACAAGGCCCACGTCGCCGCGGGAGCGCGATTCGCGCTTCGCAAGGATCTTCGTCGACGCGTAGATCGTGTCGCCGTGGAAGACGGGGTGGGGAAAGCGCGTCTCCTTCATGCCGAGATTGCCGACGGTGGTGCCCATGGTGAGGTCGTTGACGGCGATGCCGATGAGGAGGCCGAGCGTGAAGATGGAGTTGACGAGCGGCTGCCCCCACTCGGTCTCCGTCTCGGCGAAGTGGCGGTTGATGTGCAGCGGCTGCGGGTTCAGCGTCATGTTGGAGAACAGCATGTTGTCCATCTCGGTGATGGTGCGCGACAGCTCGTGGCGGTAGACGCGGCCCACCTCGAAGTCCTCGTAGAACAGTCCCGGCATCGGCGCCTCCCTCGTTTGGCGCGAGCCTAGTCGCGCCCGCGCGGGGAGGGAAGGCGACCCTCAGTAGGTGAACTGCTCGGCGAGGATGCGCTCGTCCCACGAGTGGTCGGGGTCGAACATGATGATGCAGGAGGCGGTGCGGTCCTCGCGGATGTCGACGCGGGCGACGGAGCGGATCTCGACGTGGTCGGCGGCGGCCGCGACGGGCCGCTTGTGGCGCTCCAGCGTCTCGATGGAGACGGTGACGTGGGAGGGGAGCAGCGCGCCCCGCCAGCGCCGCGGGCGGAAGGCGGAGATCGGCGTCAGCGCCAGGAGCTGGGCGTTGATCGGCAGGATCGGCCCGTGGGCGGAGAGGTTGTAGGCGGTCGAGCCGGCGGGGGTCGCGAGCAGGATGCCGTCGCACACGAGCTCGCGCAGCCGCGGGCGCCCATCGATGTGGATCGCGAGCTTGGCGGCCTGGTGCGTTTGGCGCAGCAGCGACACCTCGTTGATCGCCCGCGCCTCGAAGGCCTCGCCGTCGACGTCCACCGCCTCCATGCGGAGCGGGCGGATCATGGTGATGTCGGCGCAGGCGACGCGCTCGGGCAAATCGTCGACGGCGAACTCGTTCATCAGGAAGCCCACCGAGCCGCGGTTCATCCCGAAGGTGGGCTTGCCGGTCGACATGAAGCGATGGAGGCAGGACAGCATCAGCCCGTCGCCGCCGAGGGCGACGATCACGTCGGCATCGTCCGGATCGCAGCTCCCGTAGCGTTTGCCGAGGAGCTCGGCCGCGGCCTTCGCCTCGGGGGTGTCGGCGGCCATGAAGGCGAAGCGCTCGTAGGGTTGGCGGCTCATGCGCGGGACCGGGCGGGAGAGGACAAGGAGATCATGGGGCGTCGGCTGAGGGGGAGGGCGGCATCATCGCCTTCTGAGGCGGCACGTCAACGGCATGGTGCGTCGACGGTCCGGCGCGTCGGGGCGCTTCGGGTCAATGGCCGGGCGCGAGTGCGGCGAGGCGGGCCTCGGCGGCGGCGAGATCGTCTGCGGTGTTGATGTTGAGAAGCTCGTCCTCGCTGAAGGCGACGTGGCGGGGGTCGAGCGGGGTGAGGGTGTCGATCAGGCTCCACCCCGACGGGAGACGCCGCAGCCGCTCCACGCGAAAGAGGCCGACGGTCGGGTTGAGGCGCCGGTCGACCGCGATCGCCGCGCCGTCCTGGGGCGGGGCCGCGTCGGCGAGCGCGGCGCGAAGCCGGGTCGCGAGATCGGCGGGCAGGAACGGCGTGTCGGTCGGGGCGGTGAGGAGGTGATCGGCGCGCGTCGCGTCGGCGGCACCGAGGAGCGCCGCCACCGGGCCGGCGAGGCCCGGCCGGTCGGCCCACGGCACGAGGCGGGCGGCGACCGGGGCGGCGAGGTGGGGGGCGAGGGCGGCGATCAGCGCCTCGGCCTCGGCCGTGGTGCGGGCGACAATGCCGAGCGTCGCCGCCTGTGTGCCGAGGCGGTCGACGACGCGCGCGAGGAGCGGCCGGCCGGCGAGCAGCCGCAGCGGCTTGCCTCCGCCGATGCGGCTGCCGTCGCCGCCGGCGTAGATCGCCGCGTCGATGATCGTGGGCGGCATCGCTCTCTCCGTCGGCCCTTGCTGGAGAACCCCTTATGGATCAGGCTCGCGCCGATCACACCATGGGCCGGCAAGGGGGACACGACAAGGATGGTCAGTCGCGAGGAGGTGCTGGAGGCGCTGTCCGAGGTGGAGGGGCCGGACGGGCAGGACATCGTCACCGCCGGCCGCGTCCGCTCGCTGGTGATCGACGGTGCCCGCGTGGGCTTTGCGCTGGCGGCAGGCGCCGGCGAGGAGGCGGCGATGGAGCCGGTGAGCCAGCGCGCCGAGGAGCGCGTCGCCGCGCTTGCGGGCGTCGACAGGGTGCTCGCCGCGGTGGTGGCCGACGAGGACATGCCGGCGATGGACGGGGCGATGCCGCGCGGGGGGGCCGACAGCGGCATCGCCGCGCGGGCGCGGCGCCTCGCGGGGCGCTTCGGCCGCCGCGACATTCCAGCGCGGCCGAGCCCGCGGCCTGCGCCGCAGCGCCCCGCCGGCACGGA
>NZ_JAEKJA010000011.1 GCF_016411865.1 Acuticoccus mangrovi
CACGAGAACGGTAAGGAAATGGTTAGGGCCGGAGCCTAGCGGATCGAGCGCGAGGTTCGAGTCCCGCCTCGGGTCCGGTCAGAGCTTCGTTTGCCGCAGCCGCAGCGCGTTGCCGATGACGGAGACCGACGAGAGGCTCATCGCCAGCGCCGCGATCATCGGCGACAAGAGGAGGCCGATGGCGGGGTAGAGCACGCCCGCCGCCACCGGCACGCCGAGCCCGTTGTAGAGGAAGGCGAAGGCGAGGTTCTGGCGGATGTTGGCCACCGTCGCCTCCGACAGGCGCCGTGCCTTGACGAGGCCGTCGAGGTCGCCCCGCACCAGCGTGACGCCGGCGCTCTCGACGGCGACGTCGGCGCCCGTGCCCATCGCGATGCCGACGTCGGCGGCCGCGAGGGCGGGCGCGTCGTTGACCCCGTCGCCGGCCATCGCCACCACGCGTCCCGCTTCACGCAGCCGCGCCACGTGGTCGTGCTTTTCCTGCGGCAGCACCTCGGCGATCACGTCGTCGATGCCGATCGCGGTGGCGACCGCCTCCGCGGTGCGGCGATTGTCGCCCGTCAGCATCGTCACGCTGAGGCCGGCGGCGTGGAGGGCGGCGATCGCCTCCTTGGCGCCGGCCTTCGCCGTGTCGGCCACGCTGACGATGCCGGCGGGGGTCCCGTCGACGACCACGAACATCACGGTCTCGCCGTTCGCCTGACGCTCGGTGGCGCGCTCGGCGAGGGCGCCCGCGTGACCCCCCTCGGCCTCCACCAGAGCGGCGTTGCCGATCGCCACGCGCCGACCGTCGATGTGGCCGGAGATGCCCTTGCCCGCATGGCTGTCGAACTCGGCGACCGTCGCCGGCTCGATGCCGCGCTCCTTGGCGCCCGCCACGATGGCGCGGGCGAGCGGATGCTCCGACAGCGCCTCGAGGCTCGCGACGAGGCGCAGGAGATCGGGCTCGGCGATCTCCCCGGCGGGCTCCACCGCGACGAGGGTCGGGCGGCCTTCGGTCAGGGTGCCCGTCTTGTCGACGACCAGCGTGTCGACGGCCGACAGGCGCTCCAGCGCCGCAGCGTTCTTGATCAGCACGCCCGCCTGCGCCCCCTTGCCGACGCCGACCATGATCGACATCGGCGTCGCGAGCCCCAGCGCGCAGGGGCATGCGATGATGAGCACCGACACCGCCGCGATCAGCGCGTAGGCGAAGCGCGGCTCGGGACCGAACACCGCCCAGGCGGCGAACGCGGCCACCGCCACGGCGATGACCATCGGCACGAACCAGCCGGCCACGCGGTCGGCGAGCTTCTGGATCGGCGCCTGGCTGCGCTGGGCGTCGGCGACCATCTGCACGATCTTCGACAGCATGGTGTCGGCGCCCACCTTCTCGGCCCGCACCACCAGCACGCCGGCGCCGTTGATCGAGCCGCCGGTGACGGCATCGTCGCCGGCCTTGGCGACCGGGATCGGCTCGCCCGTCAGCATCGATTCGTCGACGTCGCTGCGCCCTTCCGTGACCACGCCGTCGACCGGCACGGCCTCGCCCGGCTTCACCCGCAGAAGGTCGCCCACCTGCACGAGATCGAGCGGAATGTCCCGCTCGCGCTTGCCGTCCACCAGATGGGCGGTCTTGGGGGCGAGGTTGAGAAGGGCACGGATCGCCCCGCCGGTCGCCTCGCGGGCGCGCAGCTCCAGCACCTGACCGAGGAGGACGAGCGTGATGATCACCCCCGCCGCCTCGAAATAGACCGCGACGTCGCCCGACTGGTCACGGAAGGCGGGCGGGAAGAGGCCCGGCGCGAGCGTCGCCACCACCGAATAGGCGAACGCCACCCCCGAGCCGAGCCCGATGAGGGTGAACATGTTCAAGTGGCCGGTGCGCACACTGTCGACGCCACGCACGAAGAACGGCGCGCCGCCCCACACCACGATGGGCGTCGCCAGCACCAGTTCGGCGAGGTTGAGCGCCCAGCCGGGCGCGAGGTCTTCGACCCCCGGCACCAGATGGCGCCCCATGGCGATGATCACCAGCGGCACCGCGAGCACCAGCGAGACGCGGAAGCGGCGCAGCATGTCGACATATTCTTCGGACGGGCCATCGTCGAGCGACACCGTCTTCGGCTCCAGCGCCATGCCGCAGATGGGGCAGGTGCCCGGGCCGATCTGCTCGATCTCCGGATGCATGGGGCAGGTGTAGACGGCATCCTTCGGGCCCTGCGCCGGGCGCGCCTCGGCGAGGAAGATCTCCGGCCGGGCAGCGAACTTGTCGCGGCATCCGGCGGAGCAGAAATGGTAGGTGGTGCCGGCATGCTCGTGCGTGGGCTTGCCGGCGTCGAGCTTCACCGTCATGCCGCACACGGGATCGATGGCGGTGCCCTCCTGCGGGCTCGCCCCGTCTGACGAATGATGATGGTGATGATGGCTTTCCATAGGCGCCTCCCGTCCCCTCGCCGACGCAAAGAGTGTTGGCATCGCGCGCAGCGATTTATACCCTATAGGGGTATTGGGCTGCTGTTTCAACGGCCATCATGACGGCGGAGACCAGCGTGTGAAGCACAACAGACAGAAGGCGCTCGCCCGGCTGAAGCGGATCGAGGGCCAGGTGCGCGGAATTCAGAAGATGCTGGAGGAGGACCGCTACTGCGTCGACGTGCTGACGCAGACGATGGCGGTGCGGTCGGCGCTGAGGGGGGTGGAGCGGATCATTCTGCAGGATCACGCCGACGCGTGCATCGAGCACGCCATCGCCCACCAGGACGCCGAGGACCAGCGGCAGAAATTCCGCGAGCTGATCGACATCCTCAACAAGTTCGGATCGTGAGGATCGGCCCCGCCGGCTGGGCGGGGCCGGGCGGCGGCGGCGCCGAGGGCGAGGCGGACGCCCGGTGGCGGGGCGCCCTCCGCGTCAGACGAAATGCGGGAAGAAGTCTGTCTCCTGCAGCCGCTTCTCGGTGAGGCCCTGCTCCTGGCAGTAGCGGAAGAACGTCTCCATCGAGCGGCGATTCTTCTCGATTCCATAGGGCCAGAAATCGTCGCCGAAGACGGCCTCCGCCTCCTCGACGGCGTGCGGCAGAAACGGCAGCGAGGAGAAGTAGTACATCGTCTCGCGCAGCTCCTCGAGGGCGATGTTCTTGGCCGCGGTGAAGGCGCTCACCACCTTGCCCGGAAGGTCCGGATCCCGCGCCACGTCGGCACAGCGGATCGTCATCATGTGCATGATCGGCAGGATGCCGGTGCGGGCGTAGAAGTCCTTCTCGCGCTCGTGGAAGTCGGGCATCAGACGCACGATCCCCGTCTTCTTGCGGAAGCGCTCGGGCCGCTTGATCGACAGGATCGCATCGATCTCGCCGCGCACCAGGAGCTCGGAGAGCGTATCGGTGCCGTTCGCCACCACCACCGAAGCGCCGGGCATGTGGCCGGCCTTCGGCTGGGACCAGCCCGACAGGCCCTCGTCGACCTTGCCGATCATCCAAGTGACTTCGCTGAGGTCGATGCTGAACTCGTCCTGCAGCATGCCCTTTTGCCAGATGTAGGTGGTGCCCATCAGGTCCGGCACGCCGATCGTCGCGCCGCGCAGGTCGGTCGGCTTGGCGATCCTGCCGCCCTCGCGGACATAGATGGAGCCGTGGCGGAAGCTGCGGGCGATCGGGATCGGCAGGCCCGCATAGTCCCGCTTGCCGCTCTCCAGATAGCTCGCGAGGAAGCCCGGCGAGATCTCCGCCACGCTCAGCTTGCCGCGCACCAGCGACGCGTCGAAGATCTCCAGCGAGTTCATCCGCGGCATCGCGATGTGGTAGCCGGGGATACCGACGCGGCCGTCGGCCATCGCCCGTACCCGGTCGAACCCGATGCAGCCGACCGAGAGTTCCTGTGTGCGCATCGGGGGCTCGGAACGGACGAGCTCCGTCGTCTTGCCGTGCATGTCGGTCACGCTCAACCTGTCTGTTGGGCCAGGAGATGGGTTTCGGCCCAGGGCGAGTCCGCCCGCATGAAGCGGTCGTGCCGGAACGCCGAGAGGTCGAGCGACGGCGCCCCGTCCACGATCCATTCCGCCATCAGCCGCCCCACGGCCGGCCCGAGGCAGAAACCGTGCCCGGAAAAGCCCGCGGCGGTGAAGAAGCCCTCCGGCCCGCCGACCGCCTCGCCCGAGATGTCGATGATCGGCATCTGATCCGGCGTGTTCTCTCGGATCCCGGCCCAACGTCCGACGATCTTGGCGTTGGCGAGCGCGGGGAACATCTCGCCGGCCTTCGCCGGCCGCGGCGTGTCGCTGAGCGGCGTGCCGAAGAAGCTCTTCGAGAAGGTGAACTGGGAGATGTCCTTCGGCTGCGGGGCGCCCTGCGCGAGGAGCACGTTGCCGCCTTCGAGCTGGCGGATCGCCATGTTCTGGGACGCCGCCTGCACGAAGCAGTCGGACAGATGCCCCACCGGCTCGGTGTAGGACATGTTGGTGCGCGCCGGATAGATCGGCAGGTAGACGTCGACGAGCTGGGCCACGAGCGGGGCCCACGGCCCGGCGCAGTTCACGATCACGCCCGTCTCGAAGATCGTCTCGTCGGTCTCGGCGGCGGTGATCTTGTGCGCCTCGGTGTGGATGCGGCGGATCGGCTGGTTCGCGGCGAGCCGCACGCCCGCCTCCTCCGCCGCGGCGGCGAGCGCCACCATGGCGACCGCCGGCTCGGCCGAGCCGTCCGTGGCGCAGAACTTCGCACCCGGGTAGCCGGGCTTCAGCCCCGGCGCCAGCTCGTAGAGCTGGTTCGGGCCGATGATCTCGGTCTCGAGCCCCACGGTCAGCTCCGAGGCGCGCATCTTCTCGAGCCGCTCGAGGTCGCCGTCGTTCTCCGCCACGTACATGTGGCCGGTCTGCCGGTAGCCGGTGCGCCGGCCGAGCTCTCCCTCGAGCCCCTTCCAGATGTCGATCGCCATCTGTGCCAGCGGGATCTCGGGCAGCAGACGCCCTTCGGCCCGCACGCCGCCGCCATTGCGGGCCGAGGCCTCGGTGCCGATCGAACCCTTGTCCAGAACAACGACCTGACGCCCCTTGCGCTGCAGCTCCCAGGCGATCGCCAGCCCGAAGATCCCCGCTCCGACGACGACGACGTCCGCCTTCGCTCGTTCCTTCATGATTCGTGTCCCGCCGTGGTTAGCTTTCTCGTCGCCGTCAGAGTGCGATCGAGGATGCGATCGAGGATCTCGGCCGATGTCGCGAAGTTCACGCGCACGAAGGTCGATCCGGCATCCGGATCGAACGCCGATCCGCCCGAGAAGCCGACCTTGGCCTCCTCCACGAAGAATTGCTGCGCCGGCACGTTGAGGCGCAGGCCGGAGCAGTCGAGCCAGGCCATGTAGGTGGCCTCGGGCGCATAGAGCTTCAGACCCGGCTCGCCGGCGAGCGCCGCGACGACGCGCGCGCGCCGATCCGCGAGCGCCGCCTTCACCGCGAGGAGCCACGGCGTGCCCTCGCGCCAGGCCGCGTTCGCCGCCTCGATGCCGAACACGCCGACCTGGCCGAGGAGCTTGCGCGGAACGCGCGCGAAGAAGCGCTCCTTCAGTGCCATCGTCCCGAAGTGCATCACCGCGGCCCGCAGGCCGGGGATGTTGAAGCTCTTGGTCGGCGAGTTGATCGTGACCGTGCGCGCGGCGATCTCGGGCGAGAGCGAGGCGATCGGAATGTGCTTGAAGGGCTCGTAGGTGAGATCGGAGTGGATCTCGTCCGACACGATGACGAGATCGTGCTCGATCGCCACCTGTGCCATCGCGAGGAGCTCGTCCTTGGTGAAGGCGCGGCCGGTGGGGTTGTGCGGATTGCAGATCGTGAGGATCGACGCCTCGGGCGCCAGCCGGCGCAGCGCGTCGAGATCGGGCACATAGCCGGTGCCGTCGTCGACCATCCGCATGGCCTTCAGAACGCGCCCCGGCGTCTCGACCGCATCGAAGAAGGGCGAATAGGCCGGCACCTGCACGATCACCCCGTCGCCGGGGTCGGAGAAGGCGGTGATCGCGGCGAATTTCGCCTGCACCAGATCCGCCAGCGGCTGAACCTCCTCGGCCGCGATCGTCCAGCCGTAGAGGCGCTGCATCCGGGCGGCGAAGCTCTCCGAGATCGTATATTCGGGGCGCTCGGTGTCGCGCTTGGGATAGCCGTAGTCCTGTTGGCGCAACACCCGTTCCAGCGCCGCCTGGATCGGCGGCGCCACGGCGAAATCCATCTCGGCCACGAAGGCCGGAAGCACGTCGGCCGGATATTGCGACCATTTCACATTGCGGCGGGTGCGAAGCTGGTCTTCCGACAGGTCGAGGTCGAAATCCGTGGTCGCCAAGGCGTGCGCGTCGCGCTCGGATGTCATCGCTGCATTCGTCCTAACGTTCTCATCTCGGTTCAGGCCGCGGCGGCGCGAAGCCAGCTCATGCCCTCGGCCACGGTGTTCATGCCGTCGGCGCGCGAACCGGGCCGACCGTCGCGATAGACCACGAGCGTCGGCACCATTTTGAGGCCGAGCCTCTCCGAAACGGTCGGCTCCTCGTCGACGTCGATGCACAGGACATCGGGGGCGTCCGGGTCGGTCAGTTCGGCCATCAGGCGACGCGAGGTGCCGCACCACTCGGCGACGAATGCCACGAGCACCGGGCCGGACTTGCCCAGAACCTCGGACTCGAACTCACCCATGCCGATCTTCTGCCAGCTCATCTCGCCACTCCTCGCGCTGCGTTCGGACGGCACCGACCGCGCGCGCCCAGTGGTGGCGATATTGGCCCAGTTCCCCCCGCACGAGATGACCGCGGCTTGCCAGAAAATGGCGAGGAGGCGCCATTGAACCCCGGCGCCGCTCACGCCGCGTCGGGATGCACCGCGCGGGTCACGCTGTCGTGGAAATGGCCGGGCTTTCCGGTCCCGGCGGTGTTCGTCATGCTGACCGCACTCGTTCCCGACGCCGGATCGACCCAGTAGGAAAGGCCATAGACACCGGCCCACCGCCAGGCCCCCTCGCCCCGCGCGGTGCCGGCGGCGGCCGGATCGCGCAGCACCGCGACGCCGTGCCCGAACCCCCAGCCCGCCCCCGCCATCGGCACGTCGAGCCCCGCCACCTGATCGGTCACGAGAAGGCGCACCGCCTCGGGCGACAGGATCGGTGCCCCGCCGGTCCGGATCGCCTCGAGCAAGGCGAGGTAGTCGTCGAGGCTGCCGACCATCCCGCTGCCACCCGACGGAAACGCTTGGGAATCGAGGGCACGGCCCGGCGAATAGCGCACGATGCCGCCCGTCGAGGAGGGCAGCTCCTGGGGATCGCTCATGGGCACCACCCCATCGGGGCGGATCGCATAGGCCTTGGTCAATCGTGCCGGGTCCACCGCGGTGAAGGCCGTGTCGACCATCCCGAGCGGGCCCGTCACGCGCGCCGACACCGCCTGCGGCAACGGCTCGCCCGTGACGGCCTCGATCACGGCGCCCAGCACGTCGGTCGACACCGAATAGTTCCATGCCGACCCCGGCGCGCAGATCAGGGGGACCGTCGCGATGCGCCGGCAATTCTCCGCGAGGCTGAGACGGGCGTCGTCGAGACCGTCCGACACGCCGGCCGCGACCATCGGCCCGTCGACGGCGCCGAGGAAGCCGTAGGTGAGCCCACCGCTGTGGGACATCAGCTCGCTCAGCGTGATGTCGGCCGGCGTGCCGTCGGCGAGCCGGGTCTCGAACCACGGCAGATAGGTGCGCACGGGCTCGGCGAGGTCGAGCCGCTTCTCGTCCCACAGGCTGAGCGCCGTCACCGAGGTGACGAGCTTCGTCAGACTCGCGAGACGATAGAGGCTGTCGGCGGTCACCCGCCGGCCGCTCTCGCGATCCGCGAATCCGTCGCACCGCATGTAGATTTTGTCTCCTTCGCGGGAGACAGCGACAGATGCACCCACCACATTGCCATCGACGACGAACCCGTCGAACACTGCGTCGAGACGGGCGACGACCTGCGAGTCAGAACTTCCCATGGTGCTGTCCTCTCTCTCTCAACACTTGCCGGCTCGCCGCACCGCCGCCGTCGCGGCCACCGGCACATGACCGGAGGCGGTCGCATCCGCCTGCCCGATCCGAGCGCCATCGAAGGCGATCGCATTACGCTGATGATGACGTTCGTGACGGCGGCGGAGCATCTGAGCTTCGCGGAGGCGGCCACCCATCTGAACGTGATGCCGTCGACGATCAGCCGGCAGATTTCCCGCCTCGAAGACCGTCTCGGCGTACGTCTCTTCACCCGCACCACGCGGCGCGTGGCGCTGACGGAGGCGGGCGAGGCCTACTATCGCGAGGCGCTGGCCGTCCTCGCCCGCATCGCGGAAGTCGACGACATCATCTCCAACTTCCACAGCGAGCCGCGGGGGACGCTGCGCATCAGCGCGCCCGTCGCCTTGGGGCGGCTCTACGTGAACGCCATCGTCCTCGACTTCATCACCCTCTACCGCGATCTGCAGGTGGAGGTGGACTACAGCGACACCTTCGTCGACATCGTCCGCGACGGCTACGACGTGGTGATCCGCACGGGCGAGCTCGCCGATTCCGGCCTCATCGCCCGCCGCATCGCCACCAATCGCCGGATCCTCGTCGCCGCGCCGAAATACATCGCCAAGCACGGGGTGCCGGCGACGCCGCAGGACCTCGTGAACCACAATTGCGTGCGCTTCACCTACTACAGCGCCGCCGGCCGCCAGTGGCAGTTCACCCGCGGCGAAGAGGAGGTGACCGTCACCATCTCCGGCAACTTCGTGTCGAACAATTCCGACACGGTCGCCCATGCGGTTCAGCACGGCGTGGGCATCGGCCTCCTCGCCGGCTACCTCGCCGTCGAGGGCATCCGCAACGGCGACCTCGTCCAGCTGCTGCCGGAATGGACCAACCTGCCCGAGGCGGGCGTCTATTTCCTCTATGCCAACGGGCGTCATCTTCCGCCCAAGGTCCGTGCCTTCATCAGCTTCGTCGAAGGCCGCCTGCGCGGGGCGGAGTGGAACACCGACCGCGTCCGGCGCAAGCTCCTGCCCGCGCCGAAAGCCCCGTAGGCCCCGATCCGCTCAGGCAAACGACATCCGGGCCCCGTGCATCAGCGCCGCATCGAGCGACCCGATCCCGCCGGTCAGCTGCACCGAATAGAGCCCCTCCCCGCGGGCTTCGAGATGGGTGCGCATCTCCGACGGCCCCGCCGCGACCTCGTGCACCACGAGGAACCGATCACCGAAGCCGAAGCGGAGCGAACGCGCTGCCCCATCCGGGCTCGCGACGGGGGCACCTGCCCCCAAGAGTGCCCCGAGCCCCGGCTCCAGCGCCTGAAGATCGCCCGTCACCAAGGCGACGCTTCCGATCCCCGTCGCACCGTTGCCGTGGGTGGTGACGGCGTTCGGAACCCGCAACTCGCGCGGGGTCCCGTCGGAAACGACGAACGGCATGCAGTGGCTGCCGACGCCCCAGCCGGTGAGGAGAAGGTTCACCACCCAGGGGCGCCCGTCTTCCAGCGTCTTCGAATAGCTCGTCGGATCCTTGAACGGCACGCCGGCCACCGAGAGCTTCGCCGCCTCTTCGGCGAGGTCCTCGCAGACCAGCGAATAATCGGCCCACCCGTCGCCATATTCGAGGAGCGGAAAGAAGCGGTGCGCCTTCTTGTAGTCCGGCTCCACCAGCATCAGGAGTTCCAGATAGGAGCCGTCGTCGAACACGATCAGCCGGTTTTCCGAGGGGCCTTTGCCCTTGTCCTGGCGCTGGATCACCTCGAAGCCGAGGGCAGAATAGTCCGCGATGGCCTTGTCGAGATCGGCGGTCAGCAGGATCAGGTGGTCGAATCCGGTTATCATCGGTTGTTCGCTTTCCGCTCAGAGGGTTTCGACGGCCGCCACGAACTCGTCCCGCCGCTCGGGGGACAAGATCTTCGCGAAGGCCGTCTGCCGGTCGGCGAGTTCGGGAAAGAGGCGCATCAGCACCTCGCGCCGCTTCACCGCCCGCTCGATGGCCGGATAGGCCGACAGCTTCTCGACGAAGGCGTTCACCGCCTCGTCGTCGAACACCGTCTCCCAGGCTTCACGCTCCTCGCCCCAGGCGAATTCGGCCGGGGCGGATCTCGACACACCGCGCAGGCGCGCCGTCGCCGCCGCGTCGACGGCGCTGTCCTCGGTCAGGCTCACGCCGTAGTCCGCTTCGGCCGACGCACGGCTCACGAGGCCCCGCACGACGTCGCGGCGCACGGCCTCGACATCGCGCTCGAACGGGTCGCCGAAGCCGCCGCCGCCCGGGGTGACGATGGTGAGCGTGTCGCCCTTGTTGAGGGACACGACGTCGATCTTGCCGAACTCCTGCTCGCCCTGGGTGCCGAGATTGAGGATCGTCCGCGCCCGATGCCCCGGCAGACCGCCGCGCGCGCCCCAGGGGCGGAAGCGCATCCGCTCCATGCCGCGGCCCAGCACCGTGCACCCGTCGCGCAGCACCTCGAAGGTGAAGGAGATGCCGCAACCGCCGCGCCATTTCCCCGCCCCGCCCGAATCGGGAACGAGGGTGAAATCGCGGACGACGACCGAAGCGCTGTCCTCGACGGTCTCGAGTGGATTGTTGAGCATGTTGGCGAGACTGCCGCCGCGCCCGTCCACGCCGTCGAGCTCGTTCGCCGCGCCGAGCCCGCCCATCATCAGCTCCAGCACCATGACGTTGCCTTCGCGCTCCGCACTCGCCGGCTCGGCGAAGACGACGGGGATGATCACCCCCGCCGAGCACGCCGGCATGACGTCCGGCATCGCCTTGAGAAGCGCCCCGTTAATGACGTCACGCGCCCGCAATCCCGCGGCATGGCGCACGCCCGTCGCCGCCGGCCAGACCGGGTTCAGCACCGTGCCTTCGGGGATCTTCACCTTCACGTCGCGCAGGATGCCGTGATTCTTCGGGATCGCCGGGTCGAGGGTGGTGACGAGCATCATCAGCCCCGCCGTCAGGAAGGCGTGGCGCTTGCCGGCCGTCGGCACGTTGAAGGCGGCGCCGGACTGGGGGTCGGTACCGGTGTAGTCGAGCGTCAGCAGCCCGTCCTCGACCTCGATGGCGAGCCGCATGCGGACCGGCAGGGTGGTGACGAGATCGTCGTCGAGATAGTCCCAGAACTCGTAGCGGCCGTCGGGAATGCGCCGCATGATCTCCCGCGTCCTGTCGGCGGAATAGTCGATGAAATCCTCCTGGCACTGGAGGAAGGCGTCGAGCCCGTGCTGGGCGATCACCTCGCCCACCCGCTGTTCGGCGAAGCGATGGGCGGTGAGCATCGCCTTCAGATCACCGAGATTGGGATCGGGGGAACGGGTGTTCGACGTCATGAAGGCGAGGACGTTGGGATCGAACTCACCCCGCCGCATCAGCTTCATCGGCGGGATCAGCACGCCCTCCTGGAAGATCTCCGTGGAGGTGGGCGAGATCGAGCCGGGCACCTTTCCGCCCATGTCGGAGATGTGCAGGAACGACCAGCCGTAGCAGACGAGCCGGCCCTCGTAGAAATAGGGCACCACGAGGTTGATGTCGGGGGTGTGGGTCGACAGCCCCTGCGACGCATAGGGGTGGTTGGTGACGATCACGTCGCCCGGCTCCAGATCGGGCACGGCACGGATCGTCGGACCGCAGTCGAGATCGACGAAGTTCGAGACGCCGATCGCCGAGGGATAGGCGAAGAAATGGCCCTCGTGGTTCGCGAGCGCCGTGCCGAAATCCGACATCTCGCGGATGAACAGCGAGTGGGCGAGCCGCTTGATGGTGAACCCCGCTTCCTCGGTGATCGAGGTCAGCTTGTTGTTGAGGATCTCCAGCATCATGGGACTGGTCTTCATCGTCTCAGCTCCGCGTGACCGTGATGATGCCGGAGGAATCCATCGTCCCCTTCCAGCCCGAGAGGATCCACGTCGTCGTGTCCTCCTGCGTGACGAGGGCGGGGCCGTGAACCACGTCGCCGGCGAAGAGATCGCCGCGCGCGACGACCGCCGCCTCGATCCAGGCGCCGCGCGAGAAGACGCGGCGCGTTTCGGTGGGCGGCTTCCCCGCCCCGCGCGGAGCCACCACCGGCAGCACGATCTCCGGCATCTTGCCGACCACCTGGGAGCGCAAGGAGATCACGTCGATCTCGCTCTCGAGCTCCTGGAAGCCGTAAATCGCCATGTGCTTGGCGTGATAGCTCTCGCGGATCGTCTCCATCCCGCCGGGCTCGATGGCCGCCCCCTCGAGCTCGACGGTGAGTTCGTGCCCCTCGCCGGCGTAGCGCAGATCCGCGGTCCAGCTCGTGACGATCTCGCCGGCGATGTCGCTCTCCTGTTCGAGCCACTCCGCCGCCTGCACGCGCAGGCTCTCGGCAAGGTCGGGGATCAGCCGGGCGACTTCACCGTCCGCCCCGTCGACGCGACGGCGGATGGTGCGCACATAGTCGCGCTTGAAGTCGGTCATCAGCGCGCCGAACGCGCAGAGTGTGCCGGGCGACGGCGGCACGAGAACCGCGCTCAGCCCGATCTCCTCGGCGAGAAAGTTCGCGTGGGTCGGCCCCGCCCCGCCATAGGCGATCAGGGTGAACTCGCGCGGGTTGAGGCCACGCTTGGCGCAGGTCTTCAACAGCTCCGTCGCCATCTTCGCCGTCGCGATCTGCAGCGCCGCCTCGGCGAGGAGGCACGCCCGGTCGGGCCCCGTGAGGCCGATCTTCTCGGCGAGGGCGTCGAGCGCCTTCTGAGCCGATTCGCGGTCGAGCTTCATCCGCCCGCCGAGAAAGCCGTCCTCCGCCAGCATGCCGGTGACGAGATAGCAGTCGGTCACGGTGGGCTCGGTGCCGCCGCGGCGATAGCAGATGGGCCCCGGCTGAGCGCCGGCGCTCACCGGCCCCACCTTCAGCACCCCCTGCCCGTCGACCCAGATGATCGACCCGCCACCGGCGCCGATGGCCGACACGTTCACGACCGGGAGCATCAGGGGGAAATCGCCGACGGTGGTGTAGGTGGCGAGCTCGGGCTTGCCTCCCACCGAGACGGCCATGTCGGAGCTGGTGCCGCCCATGTCGAAGGTGATGATGTTCTTGGTCTCGGCGAGCTCGGCGAGGCGGGCCGAGGACACCACCCCCGCCGAGGGTCCGGAGAGAACCGTTTCGATCGGCCTCGCCCGCACCGTGTCGAGCCCGAGCGTTCCGCCGTTGTTGGTGGTGAGGAGCAGCTGAGCGGTGATGCCGTTCCCCGCGAGGCGCTCCTCGAGGCGGTCGAAATAGGCGCCCATCAGCGGGTTGATATAGGCGTTGAGGCTCGCGACGAGCGCCCGCTCGAATTCGCGGATCTCGGGCCAGATCGCCGCCGACGCGGTGACGAGGACACCCGGAAGCCGCTCGCGGATCGTCTGCGCCACCTCCGCCTCGAGCTCGGGATGGAGGTAGGAGTTGAGGAAGGTGACGGCGACCGCGGAGACGCCGGAGGCCTTCAGCGCGGCGACGAGGCGATCATAGTCCTCCGGTGCCGGGCGCTCCTCTATGGTGCCGTCGTAGAGCGTGCGCGCCGGAAGCTCGAAGACGAGCTCGCGCGGCACCAGCGAATCCTCCTTCGTCGAACGCAGGTCGAACGCGTCCGGCACCTTGCCTCTGCCGATCTCGAAGATGTCGCGATTGCCCTTCGACACGACGAGCGCGAGCGGCGCGCCCCGGCGCTGGATGATCGCGTTGAGGCCGATGGTCGTACCGTGCACGATCAGATCGACGTCCGCCGGCTGAAGTCCCGCCCGGTCGAGAAGCCCGAGAATGCCCTTCTCCACCGCTTCCGACGGGTCGGACGGCGTCGACGGCTCCTTGAAGAAGACCAGCCGTCCCGTCTGCGAATCGGACAGAACGAGATCGGTGAAGGTCCCGCCGACGTCCACGCCGATCCGAAAGCGCAGCTTCGTTTTGGTCATCGCATCCATTTCTCGGCACCAAGTCACGTTGCGGCGTTCGGCTCGGCAGACTCCGGCCGCCGCCGGGGGCTCGCCGCGCCGATGCGCCCGATGTGTCGCCCATCATCGTTGATCGGAGGGGGCTCCCCGCGTCCGGCGCCGAGGGGACGCCCGGAACGGCGATGTCTCGATCGAAAGCAGGAGGACTGCAACACTTGCCGTTCTCGGGAGGACCGCCCCTGTTCACCCTGCGACGGAGGGCCCCGCAGGCACGCCTTAACCTAATGGGAGGGCGCCCCGCACCGATCACCCCGAGAGGTCAGCTTATGATGCGCGCAAGACAACTTCGGTCGGACGCAGCACCCCAGCGGGACGGCTCGGACCGCCCGCGGCGCGGCGCGCGCCACCGGCGCGATTGGGCACATATACCCAAAGCCTATGAAGTAAAATGGGAAATGGCTCCCGCAACAGGCGCGCGATCATCGCACCCGGCGCACTAATCGCGGAAGTAGCGGGCGGGGGTCGTCCCGACGGTGCGCTTGAAGGCGACGATGAAGGCGTTGGGGCTCTCGTAGCCGACGTCGTAGGCCGCGTTGACGACGGAGCTGCCGTCGGCGAGCAGCTCGATGGAGCGCAGGATGCGCGCCTGCTGCCGCCAGTTGGAGAATGTGAGGCCGGTTTCCGAAACGAACAGTCGGGCGAGGGTCCGCGTGGAGGCACCCGCACAACGCGCCCAGTCCTGCAGCGAGCGGTCCTCGGCCGGCTCCTGCGCCAGCGACAGCGTCACTTTGCGAAGCCGCGGATCGGAGCCCATCTGGAGATTGAGCGAGGAGGTCGCCTCCGGCGCAAGATTGTCGAGCAGCACGGAGAACAGGCGGCTCGTGCGGGCGGTCGGCTCGAAGTCGATGTCGAGGTGGGTCGCGGAGATGATCAGCTCGCGCAGGAGCGGCGGCACCGTGATCGTGCCGGGAGTCTCCGGTAACGGCTCGGCGACCGTGTGCTCGTCGAACCAGATCGCGTGCAGCTCCATCGGGCGGCTGAAGATGATCTGGTGCTCGACATCGCCTGGAATATAGATCGCACGGTTGGTCGAGCTCACCCGATACCCGTCGTCGGTGCGGATCGAGACGTGGCCCTTCGAGGCGTAGAACAGCTGGCCGAACGGGTGGGAGTGCGAGGGGGAGGAGTAGGCCTCGATCAGGTGCCGGTGGCCGAAGATCGAATGACCTACGTTCTGCGGCTCCAGATAGAACATGTGCGACAAATCCCGGGACCTTGATCTATCGCATATTGAGAGCCGCAAACTGCACAGTAAAGCAGCATGCCAGAACAACATTCATTCCGCTGGTGCACGAATGGCCGAGCCCAGCGCGCCGCCTCCACGCCGGGAGGCGAGGCGGCGCGGGCTGGCGAGATGAGCGGCTGACGCCGCGGCGGCCTAGATCCCGCCGTCCACGGCGAGCATCTGCCCGGTGATGCCGTTGGCGAGATCGGCGGCGAGAAACACCGCCGTATTGGCGACGTCCTCGGCGGTGGCGAGGCGCCCCAGCGCGGTGCGGCCGGCGAAGGTTCGCAGCGCGGCCTCCACCTCCACTTCGCTGCCGAGACGGCGCCGCATCCGCGCGAGCAGCGCCGGCGTCGCGATCGGCCCGGGAGCGATGGCGTTCACGCGGATCCCGCGGGGGCCGAGATCACGGGCCGCCGCGCGGGTGAGGCCCAACACGGCGTGCTTCGTCGCCGTATAGACGCCCTGCCCCGCCTCGGCCCGCCACGCGTTGAGCGAGGCCATGACGACCACCACCCCGCCATCGGGCAGAAGCGGCGCACCGGCGCGGATCGTCGCCATGGCGCCGCGCACGTTGACGGCGAACGCCACCTCCCAGTCGGCATCGCAGATGGTGCCGATGTCGGCCCACGGCGGGGCGAAGGCGGCGTTGGGGATGAGGACGTCGAGCCCGCCCAGCCGTCGCGCGGCCTCTCCGATGGTCCGGGTCACGCCGGCGCTGTCGGTGACGTCAGCCGCCAACCCGATCCAGCCGTCGGGCACCTCGGGCGTGGTGAGATCGAGCCCGACGCCGATGGCCCCTTCGCGGGCGAATGCGGCCATCAGCGCCGCGCCGATGCCACCGGCCGCTCCCGTCACCAGCACGCGACGACCGCTGGAAAGTCCCATGGTCAGTAGAGCCCCGTTCGTCCGCCGTCGATGAACAGCGTCGCACCCGTCACGTAGGCGGCGTTGTCGCTCGCCAGAAAGAGAACCGCTCCGGCGACGTCGCCGGGCTCGCCGAGCCGACCGAGGGGCGTGCGATCGAGCGCCCTCGCGCGGCGCACCGGGTCTTCGAAGCGCTCCCGCACCATCTCGGTGACCACCGTGCCGGGCGCGACCGCGTTGACGCGGATGCCGTGGGGCCCGAGTGCGAGAGCCATCGCCCGCGTCATCGACTGCACCCCGCCCTTCGCGGTGGCATAGAGTACGGTGTCGGGGGTGGTGTAGGAGACGCCCACCGAGGCGGCGTTCACGATGGCCCCGCCATGGCCCGATGCCCGCACGATCCGCCCGAACGCCTGGCTGCACAGAAAGACCGATTTCAGGTTGACCGACATCGTCCGATCGAAGAGGGCCTCGTCGGCCTCGAGGAAGTCGGCGGCGGCGAAAACCGAGGCGTTGTTGTAGAGAACGTCGAGCCGGCCGGTGCGGGCCTCGATCTCGGCCATCGCCTCGCGCACCTCGTCCGCCTTCGAAACGTCGCAGCCGAGCGCGGCGACCGACAGCCCCTCCCTCGCCAGCCCCTCGACGGCCCGCCCCGCGGTGGCGGCGTCGATGTCGAGGATCGTCACCGCGGCACCCGCGAAGGCGAAGCGCCGGGCACACTCATGGCCGATACCGGAGGCACCGCCGGTGACCACCACGCTGCGGCCGGTGAAGTCGGGGTCGCGCACCGGCACGCCCGGCACGGGGCTCACCCGCCTGCCCTCACGAAACAGGCCACCCGGTGGCCGGGCTCGGTTTCGACGAGCGTCGGCCGTTCGGCGCGGCAACGCTCGGTCGCGAGCGGGCACCGCGTGACGAAGCCGCAGCCCTTCGGCGCGCTCAACGGGCTCGGCAGCTCGCCCGTCAGCTTGATCCGGTCCCGCATCCGCGCCCGCGTCGGGTCCGACTGCGGCACCGCCGACATCAGCGCGCTCGAATAGGGGTGGGTCGGGTTGGCGAACACCATAGCGCTCGGCCCCTCCTCCACGATCCGGCCGAGATACATCACCGCCACGCGGTCCGCGACGTAGCGCACCACCGACATGTCGTGGCTGATGAAGAGATAGGAGAGGCCGAACCGGGCCTGGAGATCGAGGAGCAGGTTGATCACCTGGGAGCGGATCGAGACGTCGAGCGCCGACACCGGCTCGTCGCAGATGATGAGCCGGGGCCGGAGGGCAAGCGCCCGGGCGATCACGATCCGCTGGCGCTGCCCGCCCGAGACCTCGCTCGGATAGCGCCCATAGGCGCCCTCCCCGAGCCCGACGAGCTCCAATAGCTCGAGCGCCCGCGCCCGCCGCTCCGCCGCCGGCACGCCCCGGGCACGCAGGGGCTCTTCGATGCTGGTGCCGATCTTCATCCGCGGGTTCAGCGCCGAGGTCGGATCCTGGAAGATCACCTGCATGTGCGACATCGGATCGTCGTCGGTGCCGCCGTCGAAGGCGATGTGCCCGCCCGTTGGATGCAGCAGGCCGAGGATCGCGTTGCCGGTCGTCGACTTGCCGCAGCCCGATTCGCCCACCAGCGCCAGCGTCTCGCCCCGTCCGATGGTGAGCGACACCCCGTCGACGGCGCGCACCTTGGCCTTCACGCGGTTGAAGAACCCGCCTCGCACCGGAAAATGGACTTCGAGATTCTCCACCTCCAACAGGGGTGCCTCACGCTCCACGGCCGATGTCTCCCATCTCACCGCGCCCATCATTGAGCCAGCACGCCCAGCGATGACCGCTCGACCGGTCGTCGCCCGTTTCCGGCGGCCGCTCCTTGTGGCAGCGCTCCATCACCTTCGGGCAGCGGGAGGCGAAGCGGCATCCCTCCCCCCAATGGCGCGCATCCGGCACCGCACCGGAGATGGTGGACAGGCGCCCCTTGGGCGTGCCGTTCTCGAGTGCCCGCATCGTCTCGAGGAGAAGGCGCGTATAAGGATGGCGCGGCGATAGGAACACCTCGGTCACGAGCCCCGTCTCCACGACGCGCCCGGCATACATCACGGCGACCCGATCAGCGGTCTCGGCGACGACGCCCATGTCGTGGGTCACCAGAACGATGGCGCTGCCGACCTCCTCGCGCAGCCGCTTCAGGAGGTCGAGGATCTGCGCCTGGATCGTCACGTCGAGGGCCGTCGTGGGCTCGTCGGCGAGGAGAAGGTCGGGATGGCAGATGATCGCCATGGCGATCACGATGCGCTGGCACATGCCGCCCGACAGCTCGAACGGATATTGCCGATAGCGGCGCGCCGGATCGGGAATGCCCACCTGATCCATGATCTCGAGCGCCCGCTGGCGGGCCCAGCGCTTCAGCTCGCGCCGGCCGCGGCCGCGGCCCGCCGCGCTGCGGTGGACGAGCAGCGCTTCGGCGATCTGCGGCCCCACCTGCATCAGCGGATTGAGCGAGCCCATCGGATCCTGAAAGATCATCGCGATGCGGTTGCCGTTGAGCGCCTCGGGACCGCTCGGCGGAAATTCATAGACGCTGCGCCCGCGGAAGGTGACCGATCCGCCGGCGACCTCGGCCCCGGTCGCGAGGAGGTTCATCACCGCGAGCGAAGTCACCGACTTGCCGCAGCCCGATTCCCCCACGAGCGCCAGGATCTCGTGCGGGCGCACCGCGAGCGACACCCCGTCGACCACGCGCTTGCCGCGGATCGCGACGCAGAGCTCGCGCACGTCGAGGATGAAGCCGCTGTCGTCCGTCGCCGGCTCCAGCACGGCGTCGTGGGGATCGATGGTCGTCGTCATCCTCAGCGCCCCTTGGGGTCGAGCCGGTCGCGCAGCTCGTCCCCCATCACGTTGACGACCGCGATGAGGGCGAACAGCACGAGCCCCGGAATGGTCGCGATCCACCACGCACTGGCGGCATAGACACGGCCGCCGGACAGCATGTTGCCGAGGCTCGGGGTCGGCGGCTGCACGCCGAGACCGAGGAAGGAGAGGCTCGCCTCCCACAAGATCATCAGACCGAACTCGAGAGTGGCGACCACCGCGAGCGGCCCGATGATGTTCGGCAGGACGTGGCGGGTGAGGATGTAGACGGTCGACGAGCCCATGTGCTTCGAGAGGCGCACGAAGGGTTGCGAAGAGAGCTGCAGCGTCTGCGCGTAGGCGACGCGCGCATAGCGCGGCCAGCGCGTGATGGTGAGCACCAGGATGACGTTGATCATGCCCGGCCCGAGCGCCGCCACGACGATCAGCGCGATGAGGATGCCCGGCACCGACAAGATGATGTCGGTGAGGCGCATCAGCACCGCCTCGGCGATGCCGCCGCGATAGGCCGCGAACATCCCGACGGAGACCCCGATGAGCGCCGAGGCGATGACCGAGGAGAAGGCGACGGCGAGGGAAATGCGTGCGCCGTAGAGCACCCGGCTCAAGACGTCGCGCCCGAGCTCGTCGGAGCCGAGCAGGAAGAAGGTGCCCCGCGCCGTGGTCCCCGGCGGCTTGAGCCGACCGAGGAGGTTCTGGCGGAACGGATCCTCCGGCGCGATCAAGGGGGCGAACACCGCCGCGAGGATGAAGAGCGCGAAGAGGATCAGGAGGAACACGAGCTTGCGGTTGCCCGGTGCCCAGATCCATCGGAGGCGGGCGAAGCGGGGCGCGCTCTCGGCGTCGGTCAGGGCCATGGTCAGCCTCCCCTCCCGACGCGGATGCGCGGATCGACGGCGCCATAGAGCACGTCGGCGAGGAAGTTCAGGCTGATCGCGGTGACGGCACCCAACAGCACCACGCCCTGGACGACCGGAAAGTCACGCGCTCCGATCGACTGCACCGCGAGCTGGCCGAGCCCCGGCCAGGCGAACACGGTCTCGACCACGGCCGCCCCGGCGAGAAGGTTCGCCAACTCGAGGGCGAGCATGGTGATGAGCGGGATCAGCGAGTTGCGCATCAGGTGGCGCGCGATCATCGCGTTCTTCGGCACCCCCTTGGCACGAGCGGTGCGGATATAGTCCTTGGAGAGCTCGTCGATCATCGCCGTGCGCATGACGCGGGCGAAGGTCGCCATCGAAAAGAGCCCGAGCGCCACCATCGGCAGGATCACGCTGTTCGGTGTCCGCGCGCCCGACGAGGGCAGCCAGCCGAGACCGACGGCGAAGATCAGGATGAACATGATGCCGCTCCAGAAGGTCGGCAGGCTCTGCCCGGCGAGCACGATGGTCGAGGGGATCGCCATCAGCTTGTGCCGGCGCCACACCGCCATGATCACCCCGAGCGGCACGCCGAGCACCAGGGCGAACACCAGCGAGGAGACCGCGAGCCAAAGGGTGTAGGGCAGCCGGCTCCAGATCAGGTCCGAGACGGGGATGCTCTGCGCCAGCGAGCGGCCGAGATCGAGCCGGACGACGCCCCACAGGAAGTCGAGATATTGCACGATCAGAGGCCGATCGAGCCCGAGGGAATGGCGGATCCGCTCGAGGTCCTCCGCCGTGGTGTTGACCGGCGCGAGGAGCGCCACGGGATCGCCGGTGAGGCGCTGCAGGAAGAACACGAACGTCAGAACGCCGAAGACGGCGATGAAGGCCTGGAACAGCCTCTTCAGAATGAACGCGCCCATGCTTCCTGCCTCCTCATGTACACTGGCGGCACGCCGCTGGAGCATCCTGCGTCCGGAAGAGCGCACACACGATGCTCTCACGCTTTGGGAGCGAGCAGCTTTCTCCCACCCTGCTCATACCGGCAGGGTGGGGGCTGTTCTGACGCGCTATCGCTGCCGTCGGCTCACTCCGACCAGGCCATCCGGTTGATGAACATGGTCTCATTGGGCGTCGGGGTGAACGAGAGCTTTTCGTTCATCGCGTAGATCTGGCTGACCTGATACATCGGGATGATCGGCAGCGTCTCGGCCACCCAGTCGGCCATCGCCTCGTAGGCCTCCATCCGCTCGCCCTCGTCGAGGGTCGTGCGGCCCTTGACGAGAAGTGCCTCGGTCTCGTCCGTCGCGCCGGTCGCCTTGGCGAAGTTCGCGCCCTTGCCGAACACCAGTGTGAAGAGTCCGTCGGCATCCCCGCACGAGCAGGACATGTTGATGAAGTAGCCGTCCGGGTGCTGGGCCGGATCGCCGGTCACTTGCTGATACCAGGTGCCGCCTTCCTTCACCTCGAGGGTCGCGTCGAAGCCGACGTCGATGAGCATCTGCTGCACCGCTTCGGCGACCGACTGGGAATAGGGTGGGCGGTTGACGAGCGTCATCGGGATCGGCCCGTCGGGGCTGACTTCCTTGACGAGTTCGCGGGCGTGGTCCGGATCATAGGCCGGGAAGGCCGGCGGGTTCGGGTCGGAGCCGAAGCTCGACGGGGCGATGAGCTGCTCGGATTCGACGCCCCCGATGCCGAGGAGGAGGCCCTGCACCAGGCCCTCGCGATCGATGGCCGAAGCGATCGCCTCACGCACGCGGATGTCGTCGAAGGGCTTCGCTTCGAGGTTCAGCTTCAGATAGGCCATCCGCTCCGTCGCCACCGTCTCGACCTTGAGGCCGGGCTCGGCCTGGATCTGCACGGCAAGGTCGGGCGTCAGCGTGACGATGAGATCGGCCGCGCCGGTCTGCAGGTCCGCAACGCGCGTCGCCGCATCCGGCACGATGCGGAACTCGGCCTTCGGAAATTCGGGCTTTTCGCCCCAATAGCCGTCATAGGCGGCCATATCGACGCTCACGCCGCGGTTCCAGGCGACGAACTTGTAGGGGCCGCTGCCCACCGGGCTGAGGTTGAACGCCTCGTCGCCGACCTTCTCGACCACCGCCTTCGGCACCACCGGCAGCTTGGTCATCATGCCGAGCGTCAGGGGATAGACGGTCTTCGTCGTCACCTTGACGGTGTTGGGGCCCGTCGCCTCGGCGCCCGCGATGGCGGCGAAGGTCGAGATCCAGTCCGAGCCATAGGCGGGGTCGATGATCCGCTGGATCGAGAACGCGACATCCTCGGCCGTCAACGGCGAGCCGTCGTGGAAGGTCACGTCGTCGCGAATCGTGAATTCGATTTCCGTGTCCGACAGCTGCGACCACTTGGTCGCGATGTTCGGGATGATCTTGCCGGCGTTGTCACGCGTCAGCAAGTTGTCGAACATGTTGCCGTAGGTATAGAGGGCGCTGTTGTTCGCATGCAGATGCGGGTCGAGCGACTGCGGCTCGTCCACGAGATCGATGACGATGGTCTCCTTGGCAAGCGCGGCGTGCCCGGAGAGCCCGGCAAAGGCGATCACCGAAGACAACAGTGCAGCGCGTAACCATCGGCCGCGTGGAATGACCGGATTAGCTATCATGGGCAGGTCTCGCTTGTTCCTGTCCCCGCGTCATCGCGGGATGCTCTGGTTGCTGCCGCGCCGCCAACACGTGGACCGACCTTGTTACGCGCGGGCAGACCAATCGTAGCGGTCCGCCCTGCAGCGTCATGATCGCGAGCGGTCAAATAATAATGGCGAATTGCCAGGGGCGGTCGACGCGACGCCGTCGCGCGGCAGGATCTGAGGCGGGTCGTAGACGGTGAGCGCCGGCGCCGTCCCCTCGAGCGGGGTGACCTCGACGAGACGGCTCTGCGCCGCGCACCCCTGCCCGATCCCGGAGGTGCCGACGTCCGGCGTCAGCACGTTGGGGTTGGCGTTCCGGTCGTTGCCGGAGGTGTCGGGATCATAGAAGGCGCCCGTGGCGAGGAGCGCGACGCCGGGGCGGACCCCCGCGTCGACGTCGGCCGAAGCGAGACAGCTCCCCCGGTCGTTGTGGACGCGCACGATCGTGCCCACCTCGATCGCCCGCGCCGCGGCATCGTCCGGATGAAGCCACAGGATCTCGCGGCCATCGCCGCGCTTCGCCCCGCCGTCCTCCTCGAGCGAGCCCCGCCGCACCGCGGGACGGGCGGCGTGCAGCCGGGAATGGACCATCTCCGGCCAAGAGCGGATGAGCTCGGTCGGCGCTGGGTCCCCGGCAAAGGGCCTCACGTCGACGAGACGTCCCTCTTCGATCACCATCCCTCTCGATCAGCCTGCGAAACGCGTCCCAATGGGATGCGGAGGGAACTTCCTTCATATCACTCTCGCGCCGGCGGCTCCTTCCGCGACGGCGAGAAGAATAGCTCGGCAAGGTTGCGTCCGAATGTGGGGCCGGGGTGGAGGGGCCACCTCGGTCGCAGCCGCCCCGCAGCCACCCCGCATCCACGATGTCGTGCCCGGCGATCCGCCGCCCTACCGCGCGTCGGCGGCGTCGCGCGGTCAATTCGCCGGCTCCGGAATGACGCGGCGGCGTCATAGATTGACCGGTGTACGACATCCTTCGTCCGGCTTCGCGCCGAAGATGGCCGGGCGGCCGTCGGTCGGGCCGAGCGAGCCGACCCACACCGGCGGCCGCCCCCAACGCCTGCTGCCCCAAACGCCTGCCGGCGGCGGCGCCTTCGATCCAAGAGCCCCTCGGAGCCATCATGAGCCGTGACCGGACCCCTCCTCTCGTCAGCGCCGACTGGCTGCGCACGCGTGTCGACGACCCCGACACCGTGATCCTCGACGGCACGACCTTCACCCCCGGCACCGGCCTCAGCGCGCCGGAGAACTACGAAGCGCAGCGCCTGCCGGGGGCGATCTTCTTCGACATCAACGCCGTGGCGCGGCGCGTCCCCGGACCGCCGCACCGCATGCTGCCGACGCCGGCGGAGTTCGCGGAAGACCTCTCCCGCCTCGGGCTCGAGCACGGCCGGCATTACATCGTCTACGACAGCCACGGCCTCTACAGCGCGGCGCGCGTCTGGTGGATGTTCCGGATGCACGGCTACGAGCGGATTTCGGTTCTGGACGGCGGCCTGCCCGCATGGCGCGACGCGGGCGGCGAGATCGTCTCCGGTCCCGGCCGCGTGCGACCCCGCACCGCATGGCCGGTCGGTCGGCTCGGCCCCTGGGTGCGCGACTGGCGCGAGATCCGCGACAATCTCGCGACGGGCGCCGAGATCGTCGTCGACGTCCGCCCCTACGAGCAGTTCAACGGCGATACCTCCCACTCCTATCCCGGGGTGCGACCCGGCCACATCCCCGGTGCCGTCCACCTCTCGCAGCGCGACCTCAGAACGGCGCGGGGCGACTTCCTGCCCAAGGAGAGGATCGTCGCGCTGCTGGCGCAGAAGGGGCTGTCCGCCGACAGCCCGATCGTCGCGAGCTGCGGCTCGGGCGTCACGGCCTGCATCCTGTCGCTGGCGATGGACGTGCTGCGCGGCGAGCCCTGCCCCGTCTACGACGGGTCCTGGGAGGAATGGGGCGGGCGCGCGGACCTGCCGAACGAGCTCGATTTCTGAGCGCGGCCGGGCCCGCGAGACCTCGGGGCGGGCGCGTACGGCACGAACGCCCCGTCGCTCTTCGGGACCGAGGGCGAGCGAATGTCCAAACCATCGGGAATTGTCGGGGTCTTGCGCCGACTCCCCAGGCCAGGCTGGAGGAGTGGTGCCGCATGCCGGACTCGAACCAGCGACCCCATCATTACGAATGACGTGCTCTACCAACTGAGCTAATGCGGCGTAGCCTTGCGGCGAACCCTCCTATCGCTGCACGCCGGGCTTGTCCAGTGCGAGCCTGCCTCCCGCTGTCTCCGACGTGGCATGCTGCCGCACTTCATCCCTGTGTACAGATGTGTGCGCGTCAAATAAAGGGGCGCGCTCGATCGGTCCGCCGACTGCCTCGACGGGGCCGTCGGCGAGTTCGTATACGGATTGAGCAGCGTTCGCGCCCGATGATGCCGCCGAATGACTTGAGAGTCACGCCGTCGTTAGGCATTCGATGGCACAAAACCGTGATCACAGCTATCAATTCAACCACTTCGGCGAGACTGTCTTCCCTGCGGCAAGCTTTTGTGCAAAGGCTGAACGTCAGAAGAATACGAGAGGGAGTGTCCCAGTGAAGGCTCTGATTTGCGCAACTGCGCTCGCCCTGGCCGCCGCCACCCCGGCGCTTGCCGATTGTGACGACGGCGAGGTCGTCATCAAATTCAGCCACGTCGTCGCCGAAAAAGGCCACCCGAAGGGCGAGATGGCCGCCGCCCTCGCCGAGCGCATCAACGACGAGATGGACGGCAAGGCCTGCATGCAGGTGTTCCCCAACTCGCAGCTCTACGACGACGACAAGGTGATGGAGGCCCTGCTCCTCGGCGACGTGCAGATCGCCGCCCCGTCGCTGTCGAAGTTCGGCGCCTACACCCGCAAGCTCGGGCTATTCGACCTGCCCTTCCTTTTCCAGGATCTCGCGGCAGTCGATCGCTTCACCGAGAGCGATGCCGGCAAGAGCCTGCTCACCTCGATGCAGGACGTGGGCTACATAGGCCTCGGCTACATCAACAACGGCCTGAAGCAGTTCTCGGCCGACAAGCCGCTGCTCACCCCCTCGGACGCGAAGGGGTTGAAGTTCCGCGTCCAGACGTCGGACATCGCCCAGGCGATGATCGAGGCGCTCGGCGCCAACGCCCAGAAGCTCGCCTTCAACGAGGTGTACGGCGCGCTGCAGCAGGGCGTGGTGGACGGCCAGGAGAACACTTACACCAACATCTACACGCAAAAGTTCTTCGAAGTTCAGGACGGGATCACCGAGACCAACCACCAGATCCTGACCTACTTTGCCGTAACCACCGACGAGTTCCTCGACAGCCTCGACGACGAGACGCGAGAGCAGTTCCTGTCGATCTTCAAGGCGGTGTCGGACGAATACAACGCCAAGTCCGCCCAGCTGAACGAAGAGGCCAAGCAGGCGATCATCGACGCCGGCGGTACCATCCGCACCCTCACGCCCGAGCAGCGTCAGCAGTGGGTGGACGCGATGAAGCCGGTGTGGGCCGAGTTCGAGGACGAGATCGGCAAGGACCTCATCGACGCGGCCGTCGCCGCCAACAACGGCGGCGCCTGATCGGCGACCGACACTTCCGGGTGAGCGGGGCCGGGCCGGCAAGGTCCGGCCCCTTCCGCTTCATCGAGTGGCGCGCCGCCGCTGCGGCCGCCTCGCGTCGAAGGCCGCACGATGTATCACATTCTGATCGCCTACCCGCTCCTCACGCTCATCTGCTTCGTGGGGCTCTACTTCATCCTCGACCGGCTGGCCCCGCGCGCCATGGCGAGCTTCGAGGAGATCTTCATCGCCGTCATCCTCGCGCTGATGACGCTGGTCGCCTTCGTTCAGGTCGTCCTGCGCTACGGCTTCAACACCGGCATCACCGGAGCGCTGGAGCTCAACCGCATCCTGTTCGCCTGGCTGATCCTCTTCGGCATGAGCTACGGGGTGCGCGTCGGCACCCATCTCGGCATCGACACCCTCATTCGCACCTTCCCGCGGCCGGTGTTTCGCGCCTTCGCCGTGTTCGGCGCCGCCGCGGCCCTGCTCTGGGCGGTGATCCTCATTTCGGGCGACTGGCTGACCCATCTCGGCGCGACCACCCGCGGCGGCGGCGCCGTCGACTATTGGTGGCGCTTCTTCCGCGTCGGCACCGGGCTCGACGACCTGATGTACCCCTCCTTCATGCGCGAGTGGGCCGGGCAGGACCGCGTGCACCGCTGGGTCGCCTACCTCATCCTGCCCATCGGCCTCGGCCTCTTCGCCATGCGCACGCTTCAGGCTCTCGTCGAGATCGTCCAGGGCAAGCGTGACCTCATCATCGCGAGCCACGAGGCCGAAGACCTCGTTGCCGAAAACAAAGACGCCCTGAGGGACTAATGGAACCCATCATCCTCTTCGCGCTTGTTTTCTTCTTTCTGCTGACGGGCGTCCCGGTCGCGGTGTCGCTGGGCCTGTCGTCGCTCCTCCTCATCGCCTTCTTCTCCACCGACACCATCTCCTCGGTGGCGCTGCAGCTCTACACCGCCAGCCAGAACTACACGCTCCTCGCGATCCCCTACTTCATCCTCGCCTCGGCGTTCATGTCGACGGGCGGCGTGGCCCAGCGCATCATCCGCTTCGCCATCGCCACCATCGGCTCCTTCCGGGGCGGCCTCGCGATGGCCTCGGTGCTCGCCTGCATGCTGTTCGCGGCGCTGTCGGGCTCCTCGCCCGCGACGGTCGTCGCCATCGGCACCATCGCCATCGCCGGCATGCGGCAGGTGGGCTACTCGAAGGAGTTCGCCTCCGGCATCATCGCCAACGCCGGCACCCTCGGCATTCTCATCCCGCCGTCGATCGTGATGGTGGTCTACGCCGCCGCGACCGACGTCTCGGTGGGCCGCATGTTCCTCGCCGGCGTCATCCCCGGCATCGTCGCCGGCCTGATGCTGATGATCACCATCTTCATCATGGCGCGCGTCAAGAACCTGCCGAAGGGCGAGTGGCTCGGCTGGGGCGAATTCTTGCGCGCCGGCAAGGATGCGGCCTGGGGCCTCTTCCTCATCATCATCATCCTCGGCGGTATCTATGGCGGCGTCTTCACCCCGACCGAGGCGGCGGCGGTCGCGGCGGTCTACGCCTTCGTCATCGCCCTCTTCGTCTATCGCGACATGGGGCCGCTCAAGGGCAAGCGCTTCCTGCCGGAAGGTGCCTCGCCGGCGACCCGCACCGGCTTCTTCGCCTGGGTCTACGGCCTCGCCCTCTTCGTGGTCGTGCTGATCGTCACCTATTTCGTCTTCGGCGAAGGCGAGATCGCCGACCGGACCATCCTGTCGGCGATCCTCGGCGCCGTGGGCGGGCTCGCCTACCTGCTGCGCCGCCAGGGGGCCGCGGGGGCGCCGGTCGCGCTCGCCGCGGGTCTTGCCGCCCTCGCGCGCAATCTCGCCCAGTCGCTGCTCTACGCGCCCCTCACCATCGTCCACCATGACACGCGCAAGGTGATGATCGACGCCGCCCGCACCACGATCATGCTGATGTTCATCATCGTGAACGCGCTGCTCTTTGCGCACGTGCTCACCTCCGAGCGCATCCCGCAGGCGATCACCGAGTGGATGCTGACCGCCGGCTTCGACTGGTTCACCTTCCTCATCGCGGTGAACGTGCTGCTGCTCATCGGCGGCCAGTTCATGGAGCCGTCCGGCCTCCTCCTCATCGTGGCGCCGGTGGTGTTTCCGATCGCGGTGGAGCTCGGCGTCGACCCGATCCACCTCGGCATCATCATGGTGGTGAACATGGAGATCGGCATGATCACCCCGCCGATCGGGCTCAACCTCTTCGTGACCTCCGGCATCACCGGGATGAGCCTCGTGCAGGTGGTGCGCGCCGCCGCGCCCTTCGTGGCGGTGCTCTTCCTGTTCCTCATCCTCATCACCTACGTGCCGGTGATCTCCACTTTCCTGCCCACCACGCTGATGGGGCCGGAGATCGTCACCCGCTGAGGCTGCCGATACGAAAAAGGCCGGGGCGCGTGCCCCGGCCTTTCTCTCGCCGCCCGTGAGGATCAGCGCACGATCATCGCTTCGGGCAGCTCCTCGTAGTCATCGTCGTCGACCTCGGGCATCGCCTTGATCTCGGCGCGCGTGAGGGTGGTGTTCAGCACCACGTCGTCGCCGGTGATGGTGAAGTCGTCGTAGGGGAAGGCGACGTCGCGGTCGCCGATGCCGAGAAAGCCGCCCACCGACACGATCACCACCGGCTTGCCGGATGCCGGGTCGAGCATGACCTCGTCAATCTCGCCGATCTCCTCGCCGGCGCTGTTGAGGACGTCCTCGCCCTCGAGCTCGTCGACGCGGATCGAGTAGGACACGACGGCGTCCGGCGCCTCGGCGGTGACGCTGTCGGTGGTCGGAGCCGGCGTGGAGTTCGCCGCGACCATCGTGGAATCGGTCTGCGTGCCCGCGGCCTGCTCGTCCGCATCACCCGCCGCCAGCTCCACCTCCGGCGCCGCATCGTCGACGGCGACCTTTGGGCTCGCCTGCTCCACGTCGACGTCGAGCTCGGGCTGCTCGACCTGGACGTCGGGCTCGGCGGTCTCGACATCGACCTTGGGCTCGGCCGTCGCCACCTCGACGCCGGGCTTGCCCGGCTCCACCGTCACGTCGGGATCCGGCTGCGACACCGACACCTTGGCCTCAGGCTGCGACACGGTGACGGTGGGTTCGGGCTGCGTCACGCTGACCTTGGGTTCCGCCTCGGTCACCGTCACCTCGGGCTTGGGCTGCGACACCGCGACCTGCGGCTCCTCGCTCTTCACCGTCACCTCGGGCTCGGGCTGGTTGACGCTCACCTTGGCCGGCGGCTGCGACACGGTCACCTCCGCCGCGGGCTGGGTCACAGTGATGGTGCCCTTGGGCGCATCCGCCGCGGCACCGCCCACCTCGACCTCGGCGAGCACCAGCTTGCCGTCGCCGTCGGTGTCGGCCGCCTCGTAGTCCGCGGCGAAGCGGGCCTTGGACGCCTCGTCGAGCGTGATGTTCGCCTCGGTGAGGCAGGCCCGATACTCGTCCATCGTCAGCGTGGAGTCGTGGTCGGCATCGAGATCGGCGAAGGTCTCGCCGGTCATGTCCGCGATGGCGCACTTTCCGAACTCCGACGGCGTCTGCGCCAGCGCCGGCGTTGCCACGAGAACCGCAGCGAGAGCGCTCCCCATCATCCACTGGGTCGTCATGTGTTGGTTCCCCATCATTGATCTACTTGGCGGCATTGCACCGCCCTATGGGGAATCAATTCAAAGACGTGCCGACTGTTCCGTGGTTTTTCGCACGTTCTTCAGCTCATCCTCCGGGCGAACAACACGGGACCGACCTACGCCTTTACTCCAACGAACGAGACAACCAGATGCGAAAGCGGCCGACGATAGAGTGCCGGCCGCTTTCTTGTTTATTTCACCATCTCATCGGGGAGCGGCGCGTAGGCGTCTTCCTCGTACTCGGGACGGTTTTCCAGGGCGTCGTCGGTCTGAGCCGTGGTCAGTGTCGCGGCGTCGTCCGCGATGGAGAACTCCTCGTACGGCACCACGAGCAGCGTCTGATTGAGGCCCAGGAAGCCGCCGACGGCGACGACCACCACCGGCGTCTGCGATGCCGGATCGAGCACCACGTCATCGATCTTGCCGAGCTTGTCGCCCTCGGCATTCACCACCGGAAGGCCGGTCAGTGCGTCACGATCGATCTCCACCGAGGGCGTCGTCTCGACCGCCGCGGGTGTCTCGGCACCGTCCGTGGAGGGGACCGCGGCGAGGGCGTCGGCCGCCTGCTCGGCGGTCCGGGCCGCCTCGATGGTCGGCGCAGGGGCCGCCGTCTCGGCCTCCCCGGCGGTGACCTCGCCCGTCGGCTCGGCCTCGCCGGTCATCTCTTCCGCCGTGGCGGCGTCGGGCACCGCCTCCTCGGCCTCGCCCGTCGCGGCCGTCTCGTCGGCGGGCTCGGTGCTGTCCGGCGTCGCCGTGGCCGTCGTGTCCGCAGCAGGCTCCGCCTCGTCGGCGGGGCTAGCGGCCTCTGCCGTCGCCTCGTCGCCAGCCGCGGCCGGCGACGTCTCGGGGGTGGTCGCGGCCGCGTCCGTCGCCGGCTCTTCGGCGGGGGCGGCGGCCTCGTTGGCTGTCTCCTCGGCCGGCGCCGCCTCGGGAGCGCTCGTCGTGGCGTCCGTGGTGGGCATCGCCTCTTCGGCGGGAGCGGCCGTTTCGCTCACCTCCTCGTCGGCGGAGGGCGCGACCTCGGGCGCAGTCGCCGCGGTGTCCGTCGCCGGCTCCGCCTCTTCGGCGGGAGCGGGAGCAATGGCCTCTTCCTCGCTCGGGGCGGCGGGTGTGTCGCCGGCGCTTGCCGGGGCGGCGTCGGAGGCCGTTTCCGCCTCCGATACGGGGCTGATGGGCCCTGTCGGCGTCTCCGTATCCGCGGCCTCGGTCTCCGCCGGCATCGAAGCTTCTGCCGCCGTCTCCTCCGCCGGGGCGGCAGGCTCGGTCGCCTCGCCCGCGGTCGGCACGTCTGCAGCCGCTTCGTCCGTGGCAGCCTCGCCCGCAGTCGCCTCGTCCGTGGCAGCCTCGTCCGTCACCGCAACAGCGGCCGGCGCCTGCTCCACCTCGACCTTCGGGTCGGCCTGCTCGACCTCCACGTCGAGCTTGGGCGGGGTGACCTCAACCTGGGGCTCCGGCGAGGCAACGGACACCCGCGGCGGCTGCGGCTCGACCGTCACCACCGGGTCGGCCGGCACGACCTTCACCGTCGGGTCCGGCTGCGTCACCGACACCTGCGCGTCGGGCTGCTCCACCGCCACCTTCGGCTCCGGCTGCTCCACGATCACCTCCGGATCGCGCAGCTCCACCTTCACGTCCGGCTTGGCGGGGGTCACCGTCACGTCCGGCTCGTGCTGGGTGACGGTCACCACCGGATCGTACTGCCGCACGGTGATCTTGGGAGCGGGCTGCTCGACCGTCACCGTCACCGCAGGCTCGAACACGCGCACCTTGGCTTCCGGCTGCTGCACGGTCACGTGGGTGCGATCCGGCGCCGCATCCTCGGTCGCCTGCTGGGCCAGCGCCGGCGTCGCCGCCACGAACGCCACCAGCGCCGTGCGAAGTATGAGGGTCATGGATATTCTCTCGTCATTCTCGCTGTTCTGAAAGCTGTCCCAGCCGGGCGCTCCGCCACGACGAAGAGCCGGAGCATAGGGCCCCGGCTCTCCGCCAGCACTCTGAGCAGAGCTTTAGCGCACCACCCGGTCCTCTGGCACCTCGACATAGGCGCTCTCGTCGTAGTCCGTCCGATCCTCCACCGTCTCCGCGGTGAGGTCGGTGTCGATCATGACGTGGTCGTCGGAGATCGACGCGCTCTCGTAGGGGAACACCACGTCGGTGTCGCCGATCCCCAGGAAGCCACCGGCCGACACGACGAGGAAGAGCTCGCCGCTCGACTGCTTCATCACGATGTCGGTGATCTTACCGACCTTCTCGCCGGCATCGTTGTAGGCAACCTCGCCCTCGAGCTCGTCGAACGGCACGCCCATCGCCACCGAGGAGGCCTCCACCGGGACGCCGGCGGCGCCGTCGTCGGTCGCCGTATTGGCCGCCATCGCGATGGGCTCGTCGGCGTCGGCGCTCGACGTGGCGGCGGCCTCATCGCTCGCCTGCGGCGCAGCGTCGCTGACGCGCTCGATCACCACCTGCGGCTCACCCTGCTTCACCACGACGCGGGGCTCCTCGGTCTCGACCTCCACGTCGGCGTCCGCCTTCTCCACCGTCACCACCGGATCGGGCTGCTCAACCGACACCTTCGGCTTCACCTGCTCGACGGTCACCTTGGGCTCGGCCTGCGTCACCTCGACCTTGGGGGGCGGCGCGTCGATCGCGACCTGCGGCGCGGGCTGATCCACCGACACCGTCGGCTCGCCCTGCTCCACCTCCACGGTCGGCTCCGGCTGACGCACCGACACTTCCGGCTTCTTCTGCGTGACCTCGACCTTCGGCTTCGGCTGGTTCACCGCCACCTGCGGCTCCGGCTGCTCCACGGCGACCTTCGGATCGCCCTGGGTGACACGCACCTCCGGCGCGGGCTGGTCCACCTTCACGGCGGCGGGGGCCTCGGCCACCGTCACCTCCGCCGGCTCGGCGGCGTCGGCGGCCTCGGTGCCGGCCGCACCGTCGAGCTCGGCCACCACCAGGCGGTCGTCGTCGTCGATGTCGAGCCGCTCGAACTCGGCCAGCATCGCTGCGCGCCGGTCGTCCGGAATCTCGTTGGTGGCGAGACACTCCTCGTATTCGGCCAGCGTGATCGTTCCGTCGCCGTCGAGATCGATGGTCTTTCGCGCCTCGGCGCGCACCGACCCATCCGGCATGTCGGCCAGCACGCACATCTCCACGTCCTGCGCCAGCGTGGGGGTCGCGGCCAGCAGAGCAGCCAGCGCGGCACCGCCCAGAATCGTGCGGGTCATTCTTTTCCCTCTCGTCTCGATATTGTCTCGTTAGGAAAGGACTCCTCCTTTCCTTCTCCTGAATTCAACGACCACTCGGGCGAAACTGTTCCTGTCATCTGGGCGGCTGACCTTCGAAGATTGACAAAGGTGGCCGATGACGATTGCGTTGGCCCCCCAGAGCGCTTGGTCCTCAAGCGCACCCGCGGCGCCCCCGCGCGCCGCGCCATCCGATCGCTCCGACGGGCGTCCATCGCCCGCCGACAGGCTCGGTCGTCCCGTACGGGCAGCGGCCGCAAACGAGAAGAGGGAGACGCATGAACAAGATTATGCTGGCGCTCGTCGCCGCAGCGGCCATGACCGCGACCGGCGCGTCGGCGCAAGACAAGTTCATCACCATCGGCACCGGCGGCGTGACCGGGGTGTACTATCCGACCGGCGGCGCCATCTGCCGCCTGGTCAATCGCGGCCGCCGCGACCACGGCATCCGCTGCTCGGCCGAGTCCACCGGCGGTTCGGTCTACAACATCAACACCGTGCGGTCCGGCGAGCTCGACTTCGGCGTGGCCCAGTCCGACTGGCAGTATCACGCCTACCACGGCACCTCGAGCTTCGCCGATCAGGGGCCGTTCGAGAAGGAGCGCGCGGTGTTCTCCGTGCACCCCGAGCCGTTCACCCTGCTCGCGAAGTCCGACTCGGGCATCACGTCCTTCGAGGACCTCAAGGGCAAGCGCGTCAACGTGGGCAACCCGGGCTCCGGCCAGCGCCTGACGATGGAGATCGTCATGGACGCCTTCGGCATCAGCATGGACGACTTCGCCCTCGCCACCGAGCTCAAGGGCTCCGAGATGGCCCAGGCCCTCTGCGACGGCAAGATCGACGCCATGATCTACACCGTCGGCCACCCTGCCGCCGCGATCCAGGAGGCGGTCAACTCCTGTGACGTCGACCTCATCGACGTCGACGGCCCGCCGATCGACAAGCTGATCGCCGAGAACCCCTACTACCGCGCCGCCGTCATCCCCGGCGGCATGTACAAGGGCAACGACGAGGACGTGCACACGTTCGGCGTCGGCGCCACCTTCATCACCTCCGCGGACGTGCCGGACGACGTCGTCTACGAGGTCGTGAAGGCCGTGTTCGACAACTTTGAGCAGTTTAAGCAGCTCCACCCCGCCTTCGCCAATCTGAAGGAGGAGGAGATGATCACCGACGGTCTCAGCGCCCCGCTGCACCCCGGCGCCGAGAAGTACTACAAGGAGCGCGGCTGGATGTAGGCCGCTCCGCGCCGCTCCTCCGGGAGCGGCGCCCCCCGCGACGATGGTTCCTCAATGAAGAAGATCGGCCTGATCGGTGGCCTCTCTTGGGTCGCGACGGCCCACTATTATCGCCGCATCAACGAGCTGACCCAGGCGTGGCTCGGCGGCGTCCACTCCGCCCGCATCGCCATGGAGAGCGTCGACCGCCAGGACTATGTCGACGCCGTGATCGAGCGCGAGGACGAGGCCGCCGCCTGCGCCCAGATCCTCGACGCCGCGGCGGCGCTGGAGCGGGCGCGCGCCGACTTTCTCGTCATCACCTGCAACGACGTGCACCGCTTCGTGCCCGAGCTCGCGCCGCGCCTCGGCGTGCCCTTCCTCCACATCGCCGAAGCCACCGCCGCGGCGATCCTCGCCGAAGGGCTGAGCCGCGTCGCTCTCCTCGGCGTGCGCAAGACCATGGAGGGCGACTTCTATCCCTCGATCCTGTCGCGCCACGGCATCGAGACCATCGTCCCGAACGAGGCGGAGCGCGCCGAGATCCACGCCACCATCTACGACGAGCTGGTGCGCGACGTCTTCCGCGAGGAGACCCGTGCCCGCTATCGGGCGATCGTCGAGGCTCTGGCGGCCCGCGGTGCCGAGGGCGTCATCCTCGGCTGCACCGAGATTCCCCTCCTCGTCGGCCCGCAGGATCTCTCGATCCCGTCCTTCTCCACCACCGAGCTCCATTGCGCGGCGGCGGTGGCGCGCGCTATCGGCTGAGCGATCCACCGACGCGAGGCCCCATGCCCTTTTCCGCCGACGCCTGGGCGAACAACGCCGCCCGCTACGAGACCATCCGCACGATGGGCTTCAACGAGGAACTCGCCGCGGGCACCCTCTCGCGCCAGCGCTTCGAGCACTACATCGTGCAGGACGCCCACTATCTGGTGGGCTTCGGCCGCGCCCTCGCCATCGCCGCCGCCAAGGCGCCCGATTCGGAGCGCATCGTGCAGTTCTGCGACGCGGCCCGCGAGGCGATCGTCGGCGAGCGGGAGCTTCACACCGCCTTCTTCGCCGACTGGGGCATCTCGCCGGAGGCCTTCGCCGGCATGGAGATCTCGCCCGGCGCGCACCACTATATTTCCTATCTCGTCGCCACCGCCTATGCCGAGCCCTACGAGGTGGTGCTCGCCTCGCTGCTCCCCTGCTTCTGGATCTATGCCGAGGTGGGCAAGGACCTCCTCGCCCGCAGTGTGGCCGACAACCCCTTCGCCGCCTGGATCGACACCTATGCCGGCGAGGAGTTCGACGCCGCCGTCCGGGCGATGATCGAGGCGACCGACGCCGCCGGCGCCGGCGCCTCCCCGAAGGTGCTCGCAGCGATGCACGAGGCCTTCACCACCGCGACGCGGCTCGAATATGTGTTCTGGGAGCGCGCCCACCGGGGCGATCCCTGGCCGGTGTAGGCGCCCGACAGGCCCCCCGCCCGATCGAATGCGATCGGACGGAAAGGCCGCCCGCTTCTAACTGCCGAAACCGCCGGAGGCGAGATAGTCGGCCTCCTGCGCCGTGGTCTCGCGCCCCAGCGCCCTGTTGCGGTGGGGGAAGCGGCCGAAGCGCTGGATCGCGTCGGCGTGGATCAGCGCCCAGTGATAGGCCTCCTTGTCGCCCGCCCGGCGATAGAGGTCGACCCCGCGCATCTGCACGGTGAGGTCTTCCGAATGCTGGAACGGCAGGTAGAAGAAGTTCTTCACCGGCATCGTCTGGGTGTGGTCGAAGCGCTGGGCGATCGCCGCCTCGGCCGCGGCGAGCGCCAGCGGATCGGTCGCGAACTGATCCGGCGATCCGCGGAACACGTTGCGCGGGATCTGGTCCAACAGGATGATGCGCGCGAGGCTGCCGGCGGCCGTCGCCATCCACTCGGTGTGGCCTCCGTCGCGCGCCTCTTCCCACAAACCGATCCATCGCCGGCAGGTATCGTCGAAGGCGTCGCCGCCGCCGAACCACAGTGTGGATCCGGCATCGAGCCAGAAGGCCAGGAAGCCGAGTGCCGTCTCGTTCTCACCGTTCATCGCGCATTCTCCTGTCAAAAAGGCCTTTGCCTCTCACAAAAAGCATGGAACGCTGCGCTCGGATCGCGCGCGTCGACACTGGCGCGGTGCGGTTCGGGCGGGTGGTGGCGTGCGTGCGCGGCGGCACCGTCGCCCTTCGGTCTTGCTCGGAGAGCCTTGACGACAGGATGACAGGATGACGACCCAAGCCACCGATCCCAACGCTTCTGGTGCCGCCACTGCCGCCGACGACCTCGTCGCCTCGGTCGATTCCGGTGCCCGCAACCCGCTGGGCTGGCAAATGTGGCTGATCCCGGGCCTCGCCTTCATCTGGTCGCTGTTCCAGCTCTACGTCGCCTCGCCGCTGCCCTTCATCGTTCAGGAGCAGACCGGCTTGAGGGTGGTGTTCAACAACACCGAAATCCGTGCCATCCACCTCGGCTTCGCGCTGCTCCTCGTGTCGATGGCCTTCCCACTCACGCCGAGCTCGCCGCGCCACCGGATCCCCTGGTACGACTGGGTGCTCGGCCTCGGCGGTCTCGCCACCTGTCTCTATCTCATCGTCTTCAAAGACCAAATCGCCGCCCGCCCCGGCCTTCCCACCAACACCGACCTCGTCGTCTCCACCCTCGGCCTGGTCGCGGTGGCGATCGCCGTCTATCGGGCGCTGGGGCTGCCGCTCCTCATCGTGGTCGGCATCTTCCTCGCCTACGTCTTCTTCGGCTCCTCGCCGTGGCTGATGGAGGCGATCCGCTGGAAGGGCGCCTCCTACGGCAAGGCGATGTGGCACTTCTGGATGCAAACCGAAGGCGTCTTCGGCGTCGCCCTCGGCGTGTCGGCCTCGCTGATCTTCCTCTTCGTGCTCTTCGGCGCGATCCTGGAAAAAGCCGGGGCAGGCAACTTCTTCATCAAGATCGCCTTCGCGCTGCTCGGCAATCTGCGCGGCGGGCCGGCGAAGGCGGCGGTGGTCGCCTCCGGCCTCTCCGGCATCTATTCCGGCTCCTCGATCGCCAACGTGGTGACGACGGGCACCTTCACCATCCCCTTGATGAAGCGCACCGGCTTCCCGGCCGAGAAGGCCGGCGCCGTGGAGGTCGCCTCCTCCACCAACGGCCAGCTCACCCCGCCGGTGATGGGCGCTGCGGCCTTCCTCATCGCCGAGTTCACCGGCACGCCCTACACCGACCTCATCGTCTACGCCTTCCTGCCGGCGATCGTGTCCTACATCGCACTCGTCTACATCGTGCACCTCGAAGCCCTGAAGCTCGGGCTCAAGGGGCTGCCGAAGCCGCCCTCCAAGGCCCAGTCGATGGCGCGCAAATTCGGCGGCTTCCTGCTCGGTGCCGCCTTCATCGCCGTGCTCGGCGCCTTCGTCCACTTCGTCCTCGGCTATGCGAGCCGGGCGATGCCGGGGGCGACGATGGAGGTCGCCGTCGGCATCTTCCTGCTCTTCTACCTCGTCTGCCTGCTCATCGCCTCACGGCGACCCGATCTCGAGGTCGACGATCCGGAGGCGAAGATCGTCGAGCTGCCGCGCGCCGGCGAGGTGGCGCTGACGGGTCTCCACTTCATCCTGCCGATCATCGTGCTGCTCTACTGCGTGATGGTGGTGCGGATGTCGCCGGGCCTCTCGGCCTTCTGGGCGACCACCGCGATGATCGTCATCGCCCTCACCCAGCACCCATTGAAGGCGATCATGCGCGGCGGCACGGGCTTCGCCGGCTCGTTCCGCCAGGGCTGGGACGAGTTCGCCGAGGGCATGATCTCCGGTGCCCGCAACATGATCCCCATCGCCGTAGCGACGGGCGCCGCCGGCATCATCGTCGGCACGATCTCGCTCACCGGAGCGCACCAGGTGGTGGCCGGCTTCATCGAGGCGCTCGCCAGCGGCTCCCTGATGCTGATGCTGATCTTCGTCGCGGTGATGAGCCTCATCCTCGGCATGGGCCTGCCGACCACGGCGAACTACATCGTGGTGTCCTCGCTGATGGCCCCGGTGATCATCTCGCTGGGCGCCTCCGAGGGGCTGATCATCCCGGCCGTCGCGGCGCACATGTTCGTCTTCTATTTCGGCATCCTCGCCGACGACACGCCACCCGTCGGCCTCGCCGCCTACGCCGCGGCGGGCATCTCCGGCGGCGACCCCATCAAGACGGGCTTCCAGGGCTTCGGCTACGACATCCGCACCGCCCTGCTGCCCTTCCTCTTCATCTTCAACACCGAGCTCCTCCTGATGCACGTCGTCATCGTCGACGGCGTGCCGCATCCGGAGTTCGTGCCCTGGTACACCGGCCTCAAGGCGTTCGTGATCGCCGTCGTCGCGATGATGGCCTTCGCCGCCGCCACGCAGCGCTACTTCCTGACGAAGAGCAACTGGTTCGAGACGGCCCTGCTCCTCGTCGTCGCGCTCACCCTGTTCCGGCCGGGGGTCTGGCTCGACATGGTGCAGCCGCCCTACGTGGAGCGGCCCGGCACGGCGATCTACGACGTCGCCGCCGCCGAGCCCGCCGGCACCAACCTCCGGCTCGAGCTCGTCGGCACCGACTTCAACAACCCGGACCGGCGCAACTCGATCTTCGTGGTGGTGCCGCTCGGCGAGGGGGCGACGGCGGAGGACAAGCTCGCCGACGTCGGCCTCACCTTCTTCGAGGACGGCGACACGCTCACCGTGGAGGAGCCCTTCCCCGGCACCCCCTTCGCCTATTTGAGCCAGGACTTCGACTTCTACGCCGACGACCCGGTGATCCTGCAGACCGTGCAGACGAACGCGGAGCGGCTGCCGAAGGAGATCTTCTACATTCCCGCCTTCCTGGTCCTCGCCCTCGTGGTGGTGATGCAGCGCCGGCGACAGACGGAGCCCGCCTTCTGATGGCCTCGCCGCACGTCTTTCAGCGCGCTTCGGCGGTGGACATGCCCGTCGCCGTCGGCGGCGACGGGGTGTTCATCCTCACCAAGGACGGCCGCCGCGTGCTCGACGGCTGCGGCGGTGCCGCCGTCTCCTGCCTCGGCCACTCCGATGCGATGGTGGTGGAGGCGATCAAGCGGCAGCTCGACGCCCTCCCCTACGCCCACACCGGCTTCTTCACTTCCGAGGCGGCCGAGACGCTCGCGGCGATGCTGGTGGAGCGCGCCCCGAAGGGGATCGGCCGCGCCTATTTCGTGTCGGGCGGATCGGAGGCCGCTGAGGCGGCGATCAAGCTCGCCCGCCAGTATTTTCTGGAGAAGGGCGAGCCGGCGCGCTCGCGCATCATCGCCCGCCGCCAGTCCTATCACGGCAACACGCTGGGGGCGCTCGCGGCCGGCGGCAACGAGTGGCGGCGGCGCCAGTTCGCCCCGCTCCTCACCGACGCGATGAGCCACATCGCCCCCTGTCACTACTGGCGCTGGGGCGAGCCGGGCGAGAGCGCCGAGGACTACGGCCGGCGCGTCGCCGACGAGCTCGAGACCGAGATCAAGCGCGTCGGCCCGGAGACGGTGGCGGCCTTCATGGCCGAGCCGGTGGTCGGCGCCACCATGGGCGCGGTGCCGGCGGTGCCCGGCTACTTCAAGCGCATCCGCGAGATCTGCGACCACTACGGCGTGCTCCTGATCCTCGACGAGGTGATGTGCGGGATGGGCCGCACCGGCCACCTCTTCGCCTGCGAGGAGGACGGGGTGGCGCCCGACATGATCATGATCGCAAAGGGTCTCGGCGCCGGCTACCAGCCCATCGGGGCGCTGCTCGTCGCCGAGGACATCCACCAGGCGATCGCCGACGGCAGCGGCTTCTTCCAGCACGGCCACACCTATATGGGCCACCCCACCGCCGCGGCGGCGGGCGTCGCCGTGCTGGAGGCGATCGAAGGGCGCGACCTCCTCGCCAACGTGCAGGCGATGGGGGCGCGGCTGCGGCAGGGGCTCGAAGCTCGCTTCGGCCAGCACCCCAACGTCGGCGACATCCGCGGCCGCGGCCTCTTCCTGGGGCTGGAGCTTGTCGCCGACCGCGAGACCAAGGCACCGCTGCCGCCCGAGGCGAAGACCCACGCCAAAGTGAAGCGCGCCGCCCTCGCCCGCGACCTGATGGTCTACCCGATGGGCGGAACCATCGACGGCGTCCAGGGCGACCACGTGATGCTCGCGCCCCCCTTCATCGTGACGGAGGAGGAGGTGGCGATGATCATCGACCGCCTCGCCGGCGCCCTCGAGGAGGCGCTGCCCGCCTGACCTGCCGCCCCACCTATTTCCGGGTGATGCGAGAGGGACGCCGCGCCAGCCCGTGGGTGGTCTTGCGCCAGTGGTGCGGTTTGCGGACGATGTCGTGGATGGCGATGATCACGGCGCACCCCATCAGCACCCAGTAGCCGGGCAGCCAGAAGACGATCCAGGGGCTGAGCCGGGAGCGGCGGCGCACGGTGACGACGCCGAGGGCGAGGCTCGCCCCGTAGCCGGCCAGCACCGCCACGCTTTGCGCCGCCATGAGGACCGGCGAGCCGCCGCCCAGCAGCGGCAGCCCCATCACCGCGAGCGGCGCTTGCACCATGAAGAGGATGTGGGCGAGGCCCGCCGTCAGCGAGCCGATGATGAAGAGGTGGAACACCCCGGCGTCTGCCCAGCCCACCTCGCGCACGAGCCGCACCGGCTCGCGGTTGTGCACCAGCCAGGTCTGGATGTAGCCCTTGAACCACCGCGAGCGCTGCTTCACCCAGGCGTCGGCGGAGAGCGGAGCCTCCTCGTGGGTCTCCGAATCGATCATGGCGAGGCGGTAGCCGAAGCGCCGGAGCCGCACTGCGAGGTCGGCATCCTCGGTCACGTTGAAGGGATCCCATCCGCCGACCTTCAACAGGGCCTCGATGCGGAAGTGGTTCGACGTGCCGCCGAGGAGGAGCAGCCGCCCCATGCTCGACACCATCGGCATCACGTGCTCGAACAGGCAGGCATATTCGATGGCGAACATCTTCGGCAGCCAGCCGTCGCTCAGATTCTCGATGGTGAGGCGCGCCTGGAGGGCGGCGAGCTCGGGCGGCGCCGCCGCGAACGTCTCCGCGGCGATGCGGAGCTGCTCGGGGTCGGGGCGATCCTCCGCATCGAAGATCGTGACGAGATCGCCCTCGGCCTGACGCAGCCCCACGTTGAGCGCCCGCGGCTTGGTGCGCGGCACGCCCGCCGGCACGATCGTCATCCGGCAGGGAAAGTGCCGCGCCTCCCGCTCGATGGCGCGCTGGGTGATGTCGTCGTCGGCCTCCACCAGGAACTGGATGTCGAGCTTGTCGGCGGGATAGTCGAGCCGGCGCAGCGCGCGGATGAGGTGGGCGAGCCCCTCGTCCTCGCGGTAGAGGGGGATCAGCACCGTGTAGACCGGCAGCTCGGCGCTCTTCAGCGGACGCCGCGGCAACCCCGCCCAGCGGTCGTGGACGAGGGGGATGCCCCGGCTCGCAGCGTAGGCGAGGAGCACCGCCGTCACCGCGATCGTCGCGCCGCCGACGATCGACACCGGGGCGAGGATGCTGCCGACCGCCACGATCATGGCGACCGCGAGGAATGTGACGATCTGCCCCCGCGTCACGACCTTGTCGGCAAGGTCCGACGGCGGCACGGCGTGGAGCGGGTCGAGCCGGCCGCGCCAGCTGAGCGGCCCGTCGTGGCCGGCGACGCGCACCAGCGCCCGCGGCGACACGATGAGGAGGCGCGCGCCGAGCTCCGGCCGCCGGGTCAGCAGCGCCGCGAGCCCCGGTAGCCATTCCGGGCACGGGGCGATCGCGAGCCTCTCCCCACCGCTCGCCGGAAAACGCAGGATCGCGGCGCCGGGCTCGAACACGATCGAAGGCCGGCCTTGCCGGGCGAGCCGGCGCAGCTCCTCGCCGTCGTCGAAGCGGCAGCCGAGCCAGCGGGCGATGGCGGCATAGTAGGCCCGATCCTCGAAAGGCGGTGACGACGCCACCCCGTGACTCCCGGCCACGACCTCGGACGGACGGCCGGCGGCGAGGGTGAAGGCGGCGTCGAGGCAATCTTGCGGCGTCGCCTGGGCGAGCTTGACCGCCAGCGCCTCGTTCGCTTCGCGCCGCGCCCGATTGCCCGCGCCGACGTTGCGCAACCCGAGCAGGACGCAGGCTTCGCGCGCATCGACCGCGTCGGCCCGGCTCGGCCTACAACGATTGCGGTTGAGAAATGCGAGCTCTTCGACCACCGGCGACGGTGCGGCCGCCCGCCGCGCCGCGGCACGGGGAGCCGAGATGGAACCTCGTCGCCACCAGACCCCATCCGGTAATTGCATTGCGAGATTTCCACCATCTAGGATAGTGGTAGCATCGCGGCCCCCTTCAGTTCAAGGAGGCAATATCGTGCCGCATCAGCGCTCGTCGGAGGAGCGTACGAAGGCGAGCTGCAGCACGTTGGTGACGCCCGGCGTGTGGAGCGGCACGCCGGCGACGGCGACGAGCCGGTCCCCGGTCCGGGCGATCCCGTAGTCGACCGCCACGGCGCCCGCCGCGGCGATGAACTCGTCGACGTCGCTCGCCCGCTCGGCGACGATCGGATCGATGCCCCAGGTGATGCCGAGGCGGCGGGCGGTCTTGATCTCCGGGCAGAGGGCGAGCACCTCGGCGAACGGGCGCTCGCGGGCGACGCGCAGCGCCGTGGAGCCCGACGTCGTGTAGCAGGCGATGATCTTGACGTTCAGCGTCTCGGCGATCTGACGGGCCGCGACGGCGAGCGCATCCGCCCCCGTCGCCTCCGGCTCGAAGCGCTGGGCGGTGACGACGGAGCGGTAGTTGAGGTCACGCTCGACGGCCTGGGCGACGCGGTCCATGGTCGCGACGGCTTCGACCGGAAACTCGCCGGCGGCGGACTCGGCCGACAGCATGACCGCGTCGGCGCCCTCGAACACCGCCGTCGCGACGTCCGACACCTCCGCGCGGGTAGGCACCGGCGAGGTGATCATGCTCTCGAGCATCTGCGTCGCCACCACCACCGGCTTGCCGGCGCGGCGGGCGGCGCGAACGATGCGCTTCTGCAGGCCCGGCACCTGTTCGAGCGGCATCTCGACGCCGAGATCGCCGCGGGCGACCATCAGCGCGTCGGACAGCTCGATGATCTCCTCGAGACGGTCGATCGCCTGCGGCTTCTCGATCTTGGAGAGGATGCCGGCCTTGCCGCGTGCCATCTTGCGCGCGTCGGCAAGGTCCTCCGGCCGCTGGATGAAAGAGAGCGCGATCCAATCCACCTCGGCGGCGACCACCGCTTCGAGATCGCTCCGGTCCTTCGCGGTGAGCGCGCCGACGGCGATCAGCGTGTCGGGACAGCTGACGCCCTTCCGGTTGGACAGATAACCGCCCTGCTCGACCACCGTCACGGCCCGCTTGGCGGCGGCCTCGGTGACCCTCAGCTGGATCTTACCGTCGTCGAGGAGCAGCCGGTGGCCGGTGCGCAGCGCGGTGAGGATCTCGGGATGAGGCAGATAGACCCGCTCCACGGTGCCGGGCGACTTGTCGCTGTCGAGCACGAACGTCGCGCCGTTTTCGAGCGTGACGCCGTCGTCGGCGAAGGTGGTGACGCGCAGCTTGGGGCCTTGCAGATCGGCGAGGATGGTGATGGGCGAGCCGGCCTCGGTCTCCACGGCGCGGATGCGCTCGACGAGGGCGCGCATCTGATCGTGCGCGGTGTGGCTCATGTTGATGCGGAAGACATCCGCGCCGGCACCGTGGAGTGCCGCAATCTGCGCTTTTTCTGAGGAGGCCGGGCCGAGTGTCGCGACGATCCGCACTCGTCGCGCGCGTCTCATTGTCCGCCGATACCCGACTTCGGTCGCTCCGTCAGCTGCACGGTCCAGGACAGCTTGTCGCCCGTGTCCACTTCGACGAAGCCTCGACGCTCATAGCCGCGGGCCACGCAGTCGCCGGTTCCTTCGATGGTGAACTCTTTGTCGTGAGTGCACATGAAGGCCGTACCGCCCCAGGCGCCGCCCTCTTCGTAGTCCAGCGCGTAGAGGTAGTAGTAGCGGGAGGGAAGCGGGCCGTCGACGACGACCTGGCAGCTGTCTGCCTCGAGGTTCCACCAACCTTCGCTCACCCAGTCCTGGTGGCTCTTATAGCCGATGGCGATACCGATCTGGACGGGGGTCTTGTTGCAGAGCCGAAGCTCGGCCTTCGCTTCGGGAGCCATTGCCAGCAACGCGGCGCCGGCGAGAAGGATAGGCAGGAAAGCGAGCGATACTCGGCCAAAATAGCGGAACATGTGCTGCGAGCCGTCCTATTGTTCGTTCATCATAAACGTGTTCGCGGCGCAAACCTACGCGTTCATGCGAGGTTGCTCGCCCCTTGTCAATCGCGCCGGGATGGCGACACGCGGCGCGTACGCCACCACACGGCCTGTGGTTAACGGCTGCGAATCAATCCCGCAACACAATGTTATCGACATCTCGCATCCTCTGCTTGCGTGAAGCTGAAATCTCCACAAGGCGCCTCGGGCCGACAGGCCTCTTCGATAGCTGCCCTATATGTCGAGAATTTTTCCCCCAGATGGTTGGCTTGCTGAATTTTTCCGACCCTTGAGAAAAGTTTCCCCCCGTATCGTTTCTCAATTCTTGCAAAAGCCGTTCCAATTTTCTGGTGTTGCGCCGAAGGCCGACGCATCAAACAAGCATAAACGGGTCTGCATCTCGCAACAAACCAAAAGCTTGTTCTATTTTTGCCACGCGTTATGCAAGCGATGATTGTTCGGACGACGCCCTTCAACTGCGCGTCGCCCTCGCCGCCGCGTCGGCCGGACCCTTGTGCGCGGACGGGCGCTGCAGCGCAACATCACAGTGCCCCTTCTGTTGCAGACCGGCTTTGCATTTAACGCGGCCTTCACACAGCGGGCGGAAGACAATGAAGATCGGGGACCGACGCGCGGAACGCGTTGATCCCACGTCGTGCTGCGGCAATCTCGTGCCGTCTGAAACTGGGAGAAGTGCCATGGTGAATGGTGGAGTGGCCGGCGAACAGCTGCGCCAGATCGTCGAGCGCATCGAGCGGCTGGAGGAGGAGAAGCAGGGCATCGCCGACGACATCAAGGACGTCTACGCCGAAGCCAAGGGCAACGGCTTCGATACGAAGGTGCTGCGGCAGATCATCCGCATGCGCAAGCAGGAGCCGAACGAGCGGCAGGAGCAGGAGGCCGTGCTCGACCTCTACATGCAGGCCCTCGGCATGCGCTTCAGCGAGGACGACGCCGCGAGCCGCGCCGAAGCGGCGTGACGCGATCGCCCGCGGTCACCTAAACAGGGCCGCGGGCGACCTCCGGATCTTCCGATCGATATCGTCGGGTGCGGCCGCACGCCTGGATCCGCCACCGCATCCTCACGATGCCCGGAGCATCCCGCGGTCGGTCTCCTCGCCGGATCAGACTATTCCCGCTCAAGCAATTCCACTCGAGCGGGACGTATTTTCGAGCGGGACGAGTCTAGGAGCGCGGCCGGGCGTAGACGGTGATGCGGACGCCGGTGAACGACTTCGTGCTCGGCCAGTTGGTCGTGCCCCTCTGGAAGCCCGACGGAGCCCCCAGGAAGCCCTGCGCCATCAGCACGCCGCCCTGTGCGGCCCCCTCGTGATCGCGCGCCGTGAGGCTGGAGAAATCGCCCTCGCCGATCGAGCTGCTGTTGGCGATCAGCGCCGGGCTCGCGCCGCGCACCGGTGAGAGCAGACCTCCCACCTCGGCCTGCGGCGCCGATGCGAAGCTCGCGCCCGAGGGGCCCGGCGGCGTCGGCGTCATCGCGGTCCGCGGGATCATCGCCGTGGTGGCACTCATGGGCGACGACGGGTCCGTCACGTCCTCGCCGTGGGAGTAGGCGAGCGGTGTGGGGTTCGCGTCGCTCCGCGTCCGCAGCAGGCTCGCCGGACGCTGCGGCGGCAGAGCGGCGACGGTGATCGCCCGAAGCGATTCCTCGTCACCCTCGCCTTCGGCCTCGGCGTCCTCGTTGGTCTCGCTCGGCACCGCCTCGAGCACGCCGCGCGGCGCGATGCGCGGGATCGGCGCCGGACCGGCGGGAGCGCTCGTCGCCTCCTCCGCCGCCGGCTCCACCGACACGGCGGTCAGCGGCGCGTCGGGCAGCGCGACGGGACGCACCTCGGGCTCCTCGCTCGCCTCCTCCGGCTCGTCGCTGTTGCGGAAGCGGCCGATCAGGCCGCCCAGCGAGACGCCGGGGAGCTGACGGAAGCCGCCGCTGCGCTCCTCCGCCGGCTCGGGCGTGGCGCGCGCGGAGGCGCCGAGCGAGGCGGTCTGGACCTCGGCGGGCTTTTCTTCCGGCTCCTCCCGCGAGCGCGACGGGGTGCGTGGCGGCGGCGAGGCCGTGCCTTGACCGGGGCGGATCACGCCGCTGTTGACGGCCGCGACCTGCGTCCCTCCGGAGCTCGTCGCGCTGCGGCCACCGCCGCCAAAGGCGAACAGCGAGCCGACGCCAACGCCGGTACCGCCGCGGCCATGGTCGAGCTTGGCGAGCTTGCCCGCCTTCTCGAGCTGCTGCGCGTCGGAATAGCCGGAGAGGGGCTTGCCGCTCGAGGGAAGGTGCAGGGTCTTGCCGTCCGGGAAGAGCTTGACGAGCTGCGAGCGCGACATCCGCGGCCAGGCGCGCACGCTGCCCGTGTCGAAGTGCACGAAGGGGCTGCCGCTGGTCGGATAGTAGCCGACGCCGCCGACCTGCCGCCGCATGCCCGCGGCACGCAGCTTCGCGAGGTCGACGCCCTTGATGTAGAAGTCGATCGCCCGGCCGGCCATGTGCTGCGACTGCTTGGCGACGCCGCGCGAGCGCTGGCGCAGCATCCGGTTGGTCGCCGGCGAGCGGTAGGCCGACACGACGGAGATGGTGCGCCCGCCGAACTCCTGCTGCACGTCCCACAACAGGTCGAACAGCTCGGGGTCCATCTTGGTGGCTTCGTTGCGCCGCCAGTCGCGCAGGAAGCGGTTGAGATCGCGCAGCGCCCCCGGCACATACTGGCCGTTGCGCTTGTAGACGATCTTCAGACTCTCGCGGGTGTGGGTGAAGTAGAGGTCCAGCGTGCGATTTTCGGCGCGCGCCTCGAGGGCGCTGCCCCACAGCGCGCCGGCTGCGGCGAGCACCACCGCCGCCACCCGGCTCCATCCGGCGCCATGGCGGAATGCCAAGCGCCGGCCAGGCCCGCCCGCGCCACCAGCGCGGGGACGTGCGACCATCCTTCGCATGGAGGCGCAAAGCATGGAGGCGCAGAGGCCCGGTACTAGTGGTTGAGCAAACAAACCGCCCCCTGTCGGACACATTGCCAGGGCACGCCGGGAATTGGGCGCTACACTCGACACTAAACACCAACGCTTGATGGAGGCTTAACCGATCGGCCGCCATCGCGGAAGGTCAACAGGTCCCATGCCACCATCCGTTGCCGTTTGGCAACAAAATCTCACGGTCGTCCACGCTCGCCGTGCGGTGCCGGCGGGCGCTCAGAGCCCCAAGGCGCGCTGGGTGCGGGCGTCGAAGCCGTAGATGTCGGCAAAGCGCTCGATCCGGCCGGTCGCATCCACCGTGCGCGTGAAATAGGCGAGGTGCACCGGAATGTGCCGGCTGACGTTCAGCCATTTCTGATTGCCGCCCACCATCCGCTTGATTCGCGAGCCGCTGAGGTCCGGATTCTCCGACAGCAACGCGTCGGCGAACGCGAACGGCTGGTCGACGCGCACGCATCCGTGGCTGAGCGCCCGGGTGGACCGGCCGAACAGGCTCGGGCTCGAGGTATCGTGGAGATAGACCGCGAACTCGTTGGGAAACAGGAACTTGACGTCGCCCAGCGCGTTCCCGCGGCCGGGCTTCTGGCGGATGCGCACGCGCCGCAGCGCGTCCTTGTTCCAGGCGATGGAGGCCGGGTTCACCACGCGTCCGTTGACCACCGCCTCGTAGCCGCGGCGGGCGAAGTAGCCGGACGGATTGGCGGCGATCGCCCCGAGCATCTCGTTCGACGCAATGGAAAAGGGCACGTTCCAATAGGGGTTCACCACGATGTGCTCGATCTCGTCGGAGAAGATCGGCGTCGGGTTGCCGGGCGCGCCGACGATGACGCGACCGTCGTAGACCACCTTGCCGTCGGTGATCACCTGCACCCGGTAGGAGGGCACGTTGACGAACACGTAGTGCTCGCCGAGGTCGCGCGGCATCCAGCGCCAGCGCTCCATGTTGGAGATCAGCGCGGCGGTGGGCTCGTCCTCGATCCCCTCGTCGAGGAGGGCGATGGTGCGCGGACCGACGATGCCGTCGGCGGCGAGGCGATTGGCCCGCTGAAAGTCCTTCACCGCGACGTCGAGCCCGACGTCGAACATCGTCGGGTCCGTGCCGCGCATCACCGTCACGCCGAGACGCGAGCGCAGCACCGCAACGCGCGGCTCCGACACGCCGAGCTTGAGGTTCGGCCCCTTGCCGACCGCCGGCGGGGCCTCGTGGCCGGTGTCGACGATCGCCCGCAGCTTCGCCCGCAGCGCCTGATACTGGGGATGCTGCGGATGCACGCTCTCCAGCACCGCGCCGATGTCGGCGACCTGCGACAGGCGCTCCAGGAAGCGCTCGCCGTCGAGCCGCGGCGGCGTCATCTTCATGATGCGCGAGATCTTCGCGGGATCGACGCGCCCCGAATGGGCGTCGTTCGCGTAGCGCAGCGCCGCCTCGCTGAGCGAGACCTCCTCGGCCGCCTGCGACAGGACGCCCGGCGTCGCGCGCGGCACGTAGTAGTCCGCCGGGACGAGCCCGTCGCCGGCGGCGGCCGCGAGCCGGGCGCGCAGCGCGGCCGCCCGCTCCTCGGTCCAGATCGGAGCGAAGTCGTGGGCCGCGTAGAAGGCCGCGACGGCGTTGGACACGTCCACCGCCACCTCGCGCTCGATGGCGCGCGGCAGCGGCAGTTCGGGCCCGACGTCGAGCGGCGCCGTCGCCGCGACGGCGGAGTGGCTCGCCACCGCGACCATCGACGTCGGAGCGAGGCGCGGGACGGGCACCTCGGCCCTTGCCGGCGGGGCGAGCGCAACGGCGCCCGCCAACGTCGCCCACGCCATCAACGCGCGCGTGCACGACGATTGCATCTGTGTCATTGAAACGCTCCGGCCTACCACTCGTCCACAGTCTGGCCACGGGAAAATCGGATACTTAGATACCACTGTGGGAGTGGTGCTCGGCGCCGCCTCACGTTCCGTTGAAGGCTTCCTCGATGAATTTCACGCTCACTCGCGCAATTTTGCCACACGATACCGCCGAGCGGGCCCGAGCGGCCACGCGTCTCGGCCGCTTGCCCGAGTGGGATCTCAGCGATCTCTACGCCGCACCCGACGCGCCCGAGCTCAAGGGCGACCTCGCGGCGCTGGCGGCCGACGCCAAGGACTTCGAGATCGCCTACAAGGGCACCCTCGCCACGACCCTCGCCGGCGCGGACGGCGGCGTGCGCCTCGGCGAAGCGCTCGCCCGCTACGAGGCGATCGAGGACCGCATGGGCAAGGTGGGCTCCTACGCCGGCCTGCTCTACGCCACCGATACGACGAACCCCGCCTACGCCAAGGCCTACGGCGACCTCTCCGACAAGCTGACGAGCCTTGCGAGCCACCTCCTGTTCTTCCCGCTGGAGCTCAACCGGGTCGACGACGCGGTGATGGACGCCGCCCTCGCCGACCCGGCGGCGGCCCACTACAAGCCGTGGATCGAGGACCTTCGCAAGGAGCGCCCCTACCAGCTCGCCGACGACATCGAGCGGCTGTTCCTCGACAAGTCCGCCTCCTCCCGGGTCGGCTGGTCGCGCCTCTTCGACGACACCATCGCGGCGATCCGCGTGCCGCTCGGCGCCGGCGACCCGGTGACGCTGGAGGAGGCGCTCAACAAGCTGCTGTCGTCCGAAGAGGCGACGCGCAAGCGTGCCTCCGACGGGATCGCCGCGGCGCTGAAGGCCAACGAGCGCACCTTCACCCTCATCACCAACACCCTCGCCAAGGACAAGGAAGTGTCCGACCGCTGGCGCGGCTTCGACGACGTGGCCGCCTCGCGCCACCTCGCCAACCGCGTCGAAGGCGAGGTGGTCGACGCACTGGTGTCGGCGGTGCGGGAGGCCTACCCTCGGCTCTCCCACCGCTACTATCGGATGAAGGCGCGCTGGTTCGGCAAGCCCGCTCTCGACACCTGGGACCGCAACGCCCCCCTCCCCGAGGCCGACGACCGCACCATTCCCTGGACGAAGGCCAAGGAGACGGTGCTCGAAGCCTATGGCGGCTTCTCGCCGAAGCTCGCCGAGCTCGCCGCCCGCTTCTTCGACAACCCGTGGATCGACGCGCCGGTGCGCCCCGGCAAGGCGCCCGGCGCCTTCGCCCACCCCACGGTGCCCTCCGCGCACCCCTACGTGCTGCTCAACTATCAGGGCCGCTCGCGCGACGTGATGACGCTCGCCCACGAGCTCGGCCACGGCGTGCACCAGATTCTCGCCGGCCCCAACGGCGCGCTCATGGCGCCGACGCCGCTGACGCTTGCCGAAACCGCCTCGGTGTTCGGCGAGATGCTCACCTTCCGCCGGCTGCTCGAGGCTGCGCCCGACGCCCAGACGCGCCGCATGATGCTCGCCTCCAAGGTGGAGGACATGCTCAACACCGTGGTGCGGCAGATCGCCTTCTACACCTTCGAGCGCCACGTCCACACCGAGCGCCGCGAAGGCGAGCTCACCTCCGAGCGCCTCGGCGAGATCTGGATGGAGGTGTCGCGCGAATCGCTCGGCCCCTCGGTGCGGCTCGGCGAGGGCTACGAGGTGTTCTGGTCCTACATCCCCCACTTCATCAACGCGCCCTTCTACGTCTACGCCTACGCCTTCGGCGACTGCCTCGTGAACTCGCTCTACGGCGTCTACGAGAAGAACCCGGACGGCTTCGCGGAGAACTACTTCGCCCTGCTCGCGGCCGGCGGCACCAAGCACCATTCGGAGCTTCTCGCCCCGTTCGGTCTCGATGCGCGCGAGCCGGCCTTCTGGCAGACCGGGCTGAGCCTCATCTCCGGGCTCATCGACGAGCTCGAAGCGGCCGACGCCGTCGCTTGATGCGGCCGCTCCACACGCCCTACGCGGGCCGCCATCGCCCCTTCTCGATCGCGATGGCGCCGCTCGAGGAGGACGTGTGGCTGGAGGTCGACGACCACCGCGCCGCCGACCTCGCGCAGAAGGCGGAGATCTTCGCCAGCGCCGACGACGCGTTCCTCGCCGAGCTGGACACCGAGGCCGCCCAGGCGGAGGCGCTCGCCCTCGTCGAGGAGCACCTCGCCCGCCGCAGGCTTCTGGCGGGGGTTCCCGCGCCCGCCGCCGACGCGCCGCCCCTCATGCGGGCGGCGATGCTCGTTCAGGACGATCTCACGCTGATGCGGCGCGGTGAGGACGGGTGGCGCCTCGCCGTCAGCGCCGTGTGCTTTCCGACCGCCTGGTCGCCGGCCGAGAAGTTCGGCCGGCCGATGGACGCGATCCACACCAACGTGCCGGGCTGGGCCGGGCCGATGGGCACCCGCGTCAGCCGGATCTTCGACCAGCTGAAGCCCGGCGCCCTCGTGTGGCGCCTCAACTGGTCGCTGCAGTTCGGCGACGCCATGCGCCGTTCGCTCTCCAAGCACACGGCCCCCCGCCCCGACGGCCCGATGGAGGCGCTGATGGTGCGGGTGGAGCGCCAGACGCTGCGCAAGATGCCGGGCTCGGGCGACATCCTCTTCACGGTCAAGATCCTGCTCGACCCCATTGCCGCGATCGCCCGCCATCCGGAGGCGGCGCGCCTCGCGGCGGGACTTTCCGATCAGCTCGCCGGCCTTTCCGACGCCGAAGTCGCCTACAAGGGGCTCACCGCGACCCGCGCGTCGATCCTCGCCCGGCTCTCAGAAATCGGCGCGCAGGCTTCGGCGGTATAGATCCTCACCGTCACCGGCATGGTGCGGCGGGTCCAGTTGCGCAGCGCCGGATCGGGCGCGAGGCGGGCCGCCTCGCAGAGACCGGCGGGCTCGTCCCACACCCCCTCCGGCAGTTCCCGATGGCCGGGCCAGAGCCGCACCAGCACGGTGCCGGGGGGATGCACGCGATCGCCCTCGGCCACCGCGTCGCGGCCGGCATAGCGCAGGGCGAGCGCGGTGTTGACGGCAAGGTCTGGAAGCGGCGAGGCGACGGTGATCCGCCCCGCCGGCGCCGCCGCGGCGATGGCGTCGCCCACCGCCTGATAGGGGCGGGCGAAGCGGTGCTTGTCGAGCATCGTCATGGCGACGATGCCGATCGGCACGGCGAGGAAGGCGGCGACGCCCGCGGCGACGAAGAGGCCCCGCCACCGCCATCGGCCGAGCTCCAGCGCGGCGATCAGCGGCACCGTGACGAGGAGCGGCGTCAGGTAGCGCTCGCGCACGAGGTGGACGTCGGCCGCGAGCACCCCGACCGCGGCGAGCGCCAGGCCGATGAAGAGGGTGAGCGTGAGCACCCTTTCGACCGCCGCCGCCTCGCCGGCGGGCCGCCGTCCGCCGACGATCAGCGCCGCGAGCACCAGGCCCGCCGAGGCGAGGATCGCGAGGAGCAGCGACAGGAACCCGTCGAACCCGACGAAGGGGACGTCCAGCGCGCCGGTGAGGCCGCTTTCAACGTAGAGCTTTTCGAGCCGCTCGGTGGAGGCGCCGAGGTGAAGCGCCGCGGCGACGAGCGCCGGGCCGGCGAGGAGGACGAACACCACCGGGGCGAGCCAGGCCGCGGGCGTCGCGAAGCTGCGCCGGATCGCGGGGGTCGCCGCCACGGCGACGGCGAGCGGCACGATCAGGAAGGCGATGTTGTATTTGCCGAGCGCGCCGACGCCGGCGGCGAGGCCGAGCCAGGCGAAGGCGGCCGGCGACGGGCGCGCCGCGATGAGCACCGTCGCGTGGACCACCCCTGCCGCAGCCGCCATCACCAGCACCGAGTGGGCAAGGGTGTGCGCCGACATCCAGCTCACCTGCGGCATCAGCGCCGCGGCGGCGAGCGCGACGACGCCCCCTGCGACCCCGGCGACGCGGCGGGCGGCGTCGAAGGTCAGGAGATGGGTGGCGGCGAGCAAGCTGCCCTTCACCAGCGCCACCGAGAGCGGCCAGTTCCACCCGGTGAGCTCGAGCGCGCCCCGCACCAGCCAGTTGTAGAGCGGCGGGTGGGAGTTGCCGTAGACGAGGCGAAGGTCCACGGCGCCCATGAACTGCGCCTCGTCGATCTCGAGGAAGGGCGAGAGCGACAGCCGCACCGCCATCACGAGGCCAACATAAAAGAGGATGGCGGCCACCACCGCGGCGGCGGGCAGCCGGTCGAGCCCGTCGCCGACGGTCGTGAGCGACCACCTGCTCTGCTGCCGGTCGAGGTTCGCGCGCATGGGATGGATCCTGCCGATGGGAGGCGCTGAATGGCTCTCCCCGTCTGCGGCAAAGCGCGGATCGGGCTTTGCCGTCAAGGCCCTTTACCCGGAACGCGGCGCACCGGATGCTGCGCCCCGGCTCGGGAGGAGGCTGCATGAGCGAACCAAGGAGCGCGCTGGTCACCGGCGCGGCGCGTCGGATCGGGCGCGCCATCGCGTCGGATCTCGCCGCACACGGCTACGCCGTCGCGATCCATGCCCACCGCTCGGTGGACGCCGCGCACGAGCTCGCCACCGACCTCGCCGCCGCGCACGGCGTCGCGACCGGCGTCGTCACCGGCGATCTCGCCGACCCCGACGACGTGGCGCGCCTGGTGCCCGCCGCCACCGAGGCCGTGGGCCCGCTCGGCGTGCTCGTCAACAACGCCTCGATCTTCGAGGCCGACGAGGCGCCGCACCTCGACAGCGCCCTATGGCGGCGGCAGATGGCGATCAACGCCGAGGCGCCGGCGATGCTCGCAAGCGCATTCGCCCGCATCGCCGGCCGCGGCCTGGTGGTCAACCTGATCGACCAGCGCGTCTGGAAGCCGACGCCGCGCTACGCGAGCTACAGCGCCTCCAAGGCGACGCTGTGGTGGCTCACCCGCACCCTCGCCCAGGCGCTCGCCCCCGCGGTGCGCGTGGTGGCGGTGGCACCGGGGCCGGTGCTGCCGGCCGCCAGCCAGTCGCAGGACGAGTTCGACCGGCTGACTTCGACCATCCTGTTGCAGCGCGCCCCGGCGCTCGCCGAGTTCGGCAAGACCATCCGCTTCCTGCACGACACCCCGTCACTCACCGGGCAGATGATCGCGCTCGACGGTGGTCAGCACCTCGGCTGGGAGACCCCCGACGCCCTCGTCAACGAGTGAGCCCTACAGCGAAAAATGCTGCCGCTCACGGGTATGCGCGAAGCTGTCGCGCGTCCTGTCGAGGATGGTTTGCAAATGGCTGAAGATTTTCTCCACCTCGTCGTCGGTGTAACTGTACGAGGTTTGATTCGATAAGTTTCTCACCCGCCGAAGTGTGGTTTCGACGTTCCGTACCCGCCGGATGGCGGCTTCGCGGAACTTTTCAGCCTTCTCGACGTCATCCGTTTTCATGTCAAATGACCTGCGTTGTGTATCGCGGTTGTCATCATTCAAGGCAAATTTTGAGCGCCTGTCAACCATAGATTGCGACTCTCCTGTGCATCCGATCGGGCACGGCGATTGCAGCGACCGCGCCGCCGCGCCACATTGAGCCCATGAACGAGATCTCCCGCATCAAGGACGCGCCGGAGCACGGCACCGCTCGAGGAGCCGGCGGCGAGGAGGTGCGCTTCCGCCGGCCGACGACCGAGGCGACCGGCTTCGAGCTCATCGCCGAGACGGTGAAGCGTTTGCCCAACGCGCCCGGCGTCTACCGAATGCTCGACGACAAGGGCGACGTTCTCTATGTCGGCAAGGCGCGCAGCCTCAGGAAGCGGGTGGTCAACTATTCGCGTCCGACGGGCCTGTCGGCCCGGCTCATGTCGATGGTCAACCGCACCGTCGCGATGGAGTTCGTCACCACCAACACCGAGACGGAGGCGCTGCTTCTCGAAGCGAACCTCATCAAGCGCTTCCGGCCGCGGTACAACGTCTTGTTGCGGGACGACAAGTCGTTTCCCTACATCCTCCTGACGAGCGGTCACGAGGCGCCGCAGATCCTGAAGCACCGCGGCGCCCACTCGCAGAAGGGGGACTATTTCGGCCCGTTCGCGTCGGCGGGTGCCGTCGATCGGACGATCAACGCGCTGCAGAAGGCGTTTTTGATCCGCTCCTGCTCCGACGCCGTCTACGAGCAGCGCACCCGGCCCTGCCTGCTCTTCCAGATCAAGCGCTGCTCCGGGCCCTGCACCGGCGAGATCTCCGTCGACGACTATCAAGTGCTCGTCGGCGAGGCGAAGGCCTTCCTCTCCGGCAAGTCCAAGGCGATCCGGCAGAAGCTCGGCGCCGAGATGGAGGCCGCCGCCGAGACGCTGGAGTTCGAGCGCGCCGCCCGCATCCGCGATCGCCTCGCCTCGCTGTCGCACGTCGACAGCCACCAGGGCATCAACGCCCAAGGGATCGAGGAGGCCGACGTCTTCGCCGTGCACCAGGAGGGGGGCGAGACCTGCGTGCAGGTGTTCTTCTTCCGGACCGGGCAGAACTGGGGCAACCGCGCCTTCTTCCCGCGCGACGAGGGGCTCGACGCGCCCGACGTGCTGCAGACCTTTCTCGCCCAGTTCTACGACGACAAGCCGGTGCCGCGCGCCCTCTTCCTGTCGCACGAGGTGCCGGAGCGGGCGCTCCTCGCCGAGGCGTTCGCCGAGAAGGCGGGGCGGAAGGTGGAGGTGGCGGTGCCCCAGCGCGGAGTGAAGCGGGAGCTCGTCGACCACGCCCTCGCCAACGCCCGCGAGGCGCTCGGCCGGCGCCTCGCCGACAAGCAGAGCCAGGAGAAGCTTCTCGCCGGCGTCGCCGAGACGTTCGGCCTGCCGCGGGTGCCGCGCCGGGTGGAGGTCTACGACAACTCCCACATCATGGGCTCCCACGCGGTGGGGGGCATGATCGTCGCCGGCCCGGAAGGCTTCTCCAAGGCGCACTATCGCAAGTTCAACATCCGCTCGGAGGACATCACCCCCGGCGACGATTTCGGCATGATGCGCGAGGTTCTGACCCGCCGCTTCTCCCGCCTCCTGAAGGAGACGCCGCGCGAGGAGGTGGCGCACGAGGAGGCGACCGCCGCCGAGCCCGTGGCCGAGGGCCTCGGTCCGTGGCCCGATCTGGTGCTGATCGATGGTGGCGCGGGCCAGCTTGCCGCCGCCAAGGGCGTGCTCGAGGAGCTCGGCATCACCGACGTGCCGATGATCGGCGTCGCCAAGGGTGTCGACCGCGACGCCGGGCGCGAGGAGTTCCACATCGACGGCCGCAAGCCCTTCCGCCTGCCGCCGCGCGACCCGGTGCTCTACTTCATCCAGCGGCTCAGGGACGAGGCGCACCGTTTCGCCATCGGCGCCCACCGCGCCAAGCGCAAGAAGGCGCTGGTGGCGAACCCGCTCGACGAGATCTCCGGCATCGGTGCGGCGCGCAAGCGGGCGCTGCTGCGCCACTTCGGCACGGCGAAGGCCGTCGCCAAGGCGGGCATCGACGATCTCGTCGCCGTCGACGGCATCTCCGAGAGCGTCGCCCGCAAGGTCTACGACCACTTCCACGCTGCCGGCGCCCCGGCCTCACGCTGACCCGTCCGACCGGTGCCGCGTCCCGCGCGCAGCGCCCCATGCGCCAAGGCCGCGCGCGTGCGGGCACGCGTGCGGGCGGCGATTAGCGGACAGTATTCAAAATACTGCCAGACAGAAATCGAACGTCATTTAAAGCAGGTTTCTACTAGACACAGCGAAAAATACGCGCTTGCGCCATCGCCGCCGCGAGAGAGGGCGCTAACTCCGTGTCTGGATGCAGGCGGCACTGACACACGGCTCCGAGAAAAGCCACCGTCGCCTCGGCATGACGCCCACGCATCGGCCTTGCAGGCATGTTTAGCCTTTCCCTTTTGTACATCATCGAAGGATCTCGACAATGCCGATCTCCAACCTCGCCGCCACCAGCGCCCTGCAGACCCTCCAGAACATCAACAAGCAGCTCGAGACCACCACGCAGCGCATCTCCACCGGCAACCGCATCAACTCGGCCAAGGACAACGCCACCTACTGGTCCGTCGCCGTCACCGCCCAGTCCGACGTCGGCGGCATGGAAGCGGTGAAGACCTCGCTCGACTACGCCTCGGGCTATCTGAGCGTCGCAGTGTCCGGCATCGAGCTCGCCCGCGAGAAGCTGCAGGAGGCCCGCGACGTGCTCGTCACCGCCAACAACGCCGGTGCCGACTTCGACCTCATCGACTCGCAGACCCGCGCGCTGATCGACGACGCCCTCGCCGCCGTGAACGGCTCGGAGTTCAACGGCACCAACCTCCTCACGCTCGACAGCGCCTCCACCACCAGCGTGTCGTTCGTGGTGGCGCTCGAGAACGGCTCCGGTGCGCCGGCCACCATGTCGATCGCCACGTCCGGCCTGACCATGGTGAACGCCACGACGGCCGGCCAGCTGAACCCGGTCACCGATGCCTACGCCACGGGCGGCAGCGTCGCGAGCATCAACACCGCGGCGCTGGCGAACACTGCCATCGGCGTCATCGACACGGCCATCGACAATCTGTTGAGCGCGGAGGGCACGCTTGGGGCATCGCTCACCCGCGTCGAATCCCAGCAGACCTTCAATCAGGCGCTGATCGACGCCAAGAGCCAGGCGATCAGCGATCTGCTCTCGGCCGACATGGAAGCGGAGTCGACCCGCCTCCAGGCGCTTCAGACGCAGCAGGCGCTCGCCATCGAGGCCCTCGCCATCGCCAACAACCAGACGAGCAGCATTCTCGCTCTCTTCCGCTGATCGGGTCTCACCCTAACCCGCCCAGCTTTACTGGGACTTGCCGAGGCCGGGACCCCTGCACGGGACCCGGCCGAGGCGACGACATGCCCGACAACGCCCCTCTCTTCACGGGAATGACATAGCGCTATTTCCTTGCACGAGGCTTTTCGCCTCGGATCGCCGCCGCTCGCCCGTCGCGCGGCGGCGACGCTGTGCAGGGCCGCCGATCGCGCTATAGGTGCCGGGTATGCACATCGTACCCAACATCCTCACTGTGCTGCGCTGCCTCGCCGTCATCGTCGTCGCCGTGCTCCTGGTGCCGCCGCTCGGGCCGCAGCTCTGGCCGGCGTTCGTCATCTTCGTGCTCGCCGCGGTGACCGACTGGTTCGACGGCTACATCGCCCGCACCTTCCAGGTGACGTCCGACTTCGGCCGCATGCTCGATTCCATCGCCGACAAGCTCCTCGTCGCGGTGACGCTCCTCACGCTCGTCGCCGCCGGGCTGATCCCCGGTTGGCACGCCATCGCCGCCGCGGTGATCCTCTATCGCGAGATCGCGATCTCCGGCCTGCGCGAGCATCTCGGCCCCAAGGGCATCGTCATCCCCCCCTCGATGGCCGGCAAGCTGAAGACCACGGTGCAGCTCGTCGCCATCGCCGCGCTGATCGCCGCGCCGCTGACGCCGCTGCCGCGCATCGCCCTCTGGAGCGGCCTCGCCCTCCTCTGGATCGCGGCCGCGTTGACCATTATCTCAGGCGTGCAATACGCTTGGGGCGCGCGGACGGCGTTCGGCGGCCGTCCCGCCGCCCCAATGCCGGCGGACGCGCGCGCCGCGTCGCCGACCATGCCCGAGGCACGCAAGGAAACGCCATGAAACTCAAGTATTTCGCCTGGGTTCGCGAGCGCATCGGCCTCGCCGAGGAAGACATCGCCCTGCCCGACGACGTCGCCACCGCCGGCGACCTGATCGTGTGGCTCAAGGGGCGCGGCGAAGGCTATGCCTATGCGCTCGAGCGCGACGCCTTCATCCGCGTCGCCATCGACCAGGAGCACGCCCTTCACACCGCCCCCGTCCGCGGCGCCCGCGAGGTCGCCCTGTTCCCGCCGATGACGGGCGGATGATCTCGGTCCGCATCAGCGGCGATCCGCTCGACCTCGCCGCCGAGGCCGCGGCCCTCGGCAGCGACGACGACACCGGCGCCGTTGCCACCTTTCTCGGCCTCTGCCGCGGCGAGGCCGGGCGTCTCACCGGGCTCGAGCTCGAGCACTATCCCGGCATGGCCGAGGCAGAGATAACGCGCATCGCGCAAGCGGCGATGGAGCGCTGGCCGGTCCAGGCGATCCACGCCGTGCACCGCCACGGCCTCGTCGGGGTGGGCGAGCCGATCGTGTTCGTGGCCGCCCGCTCGGCCCACCGCGACGCCGCCTTCGACGCCGTGCGCTTCGTGATGGACTTCCTGAAGACTGAGGCCCCGTTCTGGAAGCGCGAACACCTCCTCGACGGCACCACCGGGCCGTGGGTGGAGGCGAAGGACGCCGACGACCGAGCCCGCGAGCGCTGGGCCGCCGCATAGGCCGCCGGCCGGCCGCGCGACCTCAGCGGATGCCGAGCCGCCGCGCCCGCGAATGCCGGGGTGGCGGCGGGTCCGTCGCGCCGGGCACGCCCACCGTGCCGTCCACGATGCGGCGGGCGATCGCCTCCGCCGCCGCCCTGGTGCCCGCCCGCGAGTAGATCGTGCCCCGCACCTGAACGCTCGCCGCGAGAAGGCGCAGGAACGCGTCGAACAGCTCGGCATCGGGCGGGTCGGCCGCGCTCCAGAAAGCGTCGATGTCGCCCTGGAAGGTGAGGCCCGGCACGTCGTAGATCGCCGGCGACAGGCAGATCGTCGGGAGCCCCGCCGCGAGCCCGTCGAGGCCGGCGCTGGAATTGACCGTGACGAGACCCGCCGCGTCGGCGCACCAGACGCTCATCGAGAGACCGTCGGCGAAGGCGACACGCTCGGCAATGCCGGCCGCACGCGCGAGCCGCGGCACGTGGCGCGCCCAGTCGACGGGGCCGAGATCGCCCGGGTGCTTCTTCACGACGAGCCGCGCGGCCGCCGGAGCATGCGCCGCGAACGACGCGAAGGTGAGGCGAAGCGCCTCCTCCATGTCGGCGAGCTGCGAGTTGGTGCGAATCTGGAAGTCCGTATCCGTCTGCATCGCGAACAGGAAGAAGGGCGGGCCGATCTCTCGCCGCACCGCCGTCGCCGCGCGATCGCGCGCGCCGCGCTGCGCCTCGCGCCACAGAAAGCGCGCGTAGGCGACGAACGGATGGTAGAGCCCGTGCTGACGGTAGTAGGGGTACAGGAACCAGGCGAAGAAGTTCGGCAGGCTGTTCTTGAGGTCGTCGACCGTCTCGAGACCCGCCTCACGCGGATAGCGCACCGGCGTCTCGACCGGCGGCAGATCGGCCGCCAGCCCGAGGATCGTGTCGGGATCGGTCGGCACCAGCGAATCGACGGAGTTTCCGTAGCGCTCCAACGTCATCCAGTCGGGACGCAGATAGCCGAGCTCGGTCACGAGCACGTCGACGCCGAGCCGCCGTGCCTCCGCCGCGGCCTCGCGGTGATAGGGGCGCTGCTCGGAGTGCATCAGCACGGCGTCGATGCCGTGACGCGGCATGAAGTCGGCGACGAAGGCCGGCCAGCCCGCCTTCCGCCCGCGATAGGCGACGGCGCGGGAGAGGCCCCACGCCACGCTGTCTCCCGGGCAGAGATTGATGCGGTGGACGGCGACGCCGGCCGCCTCGAGATGGCGGCCGACCTGGCGATAGAGCGGCGACAGCGGGCCCTCCAGAAGGAGGACCGCCGCGGGGCGCGTCAGCCGCGCTCTCCGCTCTCCCCGGCGTCGTCGGCGGCGGCTTCCTTCTGCGCCTCGCTGGCCTTCGGCCCGCCCTTCGCGATGCCCACCATCGCCGGCCGCAGCACGCGGTCGCCGATCATCGACCCGGTCTGCACCACCTGCACGATGGTGCCGTGGGCGACGTCCGGGTTCTCCACCTCGAACATCGCCTGGTGGCGGTTCGGGTCGAAGCGCTGGCCCACGGGGTCGATCGACGTGATGCCGTGCCGCTCCATCACCGAGGCGAGCTCGCGCTCGGTCATGGTCACGCCCTCGAACACGCCCTTCAGCTCCGCGGGGATCTGACCGTCGTCGATCCCCTCGGCAGCCTGCATCGCGCGTTTGAAGTTGTCGGCAACGTTCAGCAGGTCGCGCGCGAAGCTCGTCACGGCGTACTGGCGCGCGTCCGACACGTCGCGCTGGGCGCGGCGACGGACATTCTCCGTCTCCGCGAGAGCGCGCAGCATCGACTGCCGCATCTCGTCATATTCGCGGCGGAGCTCCTCGAGCTGGTCGAGAAGCGCCGTCTCGGACGAGGCGTCGTCGGCCGGAGCCGCCGTCTCGCCCATGATCTCCGCCGCGTCGGGGACCAGCGTGTCCCCAACTTGCGCGTCTTTCGATGCGCTCGGCTTGTTGTCGTCTGCCATGCCCGCCCCTGCGGTTAGATGGACGAATTGATCCAGGCGAGGAGCTTGCCCTTCGGCGCCGCCCCGACCTGCGTCGCTGCCGGCTCACCATTCTTGAACATGATGAGCGTCGGAATCGAGCGGACGCCGTATTTCATGGCGATCGCCTGATTCTCGTCGACGTTCAGCTTGGCGATCTTCACCTTGCCGTCCATCTCGCTCGCGATCTCCTCGAGCGCGGGCGCGATCATCTTGCAGGGGCCGCACCATTCGGCCCAGAAATCGACGATCACCGGCTCGTCGGCCTGGATCACGTCGGCGTCGAACGACGCATCAGTCACGGTGGAGGGGGACATGCCTCACCTTTGTCTGTCAGGAGGTTCGATCGTACAGGTATGAGCCGCCGGGGGGAGCGTCAAGCAGCCGCGACGGCGGACACCTCCGGCAATTCTCCGTCGAGCCGCATGAAGCGCGGCACCGCCGTCCACACCAGCGCCGTCTCGACGTGGTGACCGGGCAGGATGCGGCGCACCAGCGCCCGATAGATGGCGAGCTGCCGACGGTAGGGGGCGGAGACCTCCGCCGCGCTCGCCGGCACGACGCGATCGGTCTTGAAGTCCACGATCAGCGCCCGATTCCCGTCGATCTGCAGCCGGTCGATGCGCCCGCTCGCCCGCCGCACCGCGCCGCCGGCGAGCCGCACGTCGCCGATCACCGCCACCTCGCGCCGCACCTTGGGCGCCGCAAGCTCGGGCAGCGCCATCACCGCGCGCGCCTCCGCCACAATGGCCGCCACGGCATCGCTGCCGAGCGTGGGGTGAAGGGCGGCGACGCGGGCCGCCATCGTCGCGGCGTCGGCGTCGCGCTCCATCAGCGCGTGCAGCACGTCGCCGAACTCGGCGGCCGGCAGCGGTCGCGCCGCGAGAGCCTCGCCCTCGGCCGTCTCGTGCTCGCCCTCGGAGGGGGCGAGCGGCTCCGGCGCCCCGGCCGGCACGATCGCCGGCGCCCGCAGCCAATCGGGCGCCGGCACCGGGCGGCGCGTCGGCGCGCGGCGGGCGGCGGAGGGGAGCGACGTGCCGGCGGGCTCGCGGAAGGCGAGCGCCGGCTCGGCGTGCCCCGGCAGCGCGAAGGGCGTCGCGTCGCCGGCGAGCGCCTCGCCCACGATCTCGTGCCACATGCCGGCCTCGGGCGTGCGGGTGCGGTAGGCCCCACACACCACGAGATGCCGCTCGGCGCGCGTCATCCCGACATAGAGGAGGCGGTAGTGCTCGGCCTGCTCGGCGGCGCGCGCCGCCTCCTCCCGCGCCGCCACCACCATGGGCTTGTGGTCCCTGGTCGGCGCGAAGAGCAGCACCTCCCCTCCGTCTTCGGCCCTGAGCGGCACGAGGCGGGGCCGGGTGCGCCCGGCGACGGCGCGGCTGCCGACGTCGGCGAGGAACACCACCGGCGCCTCGAGCCCCTTGGAGCCGTGCGCCGTCATCACCCGCACCGTGTCGCCGTTCCCCTCGGTGGAGCGGCGCAGCTCGGTGCGCGTCTTGGCGAGGCGCATCAGAAAGGTCTCGAGGGCGGGAATGCCGCGGCTTTCGAAATCGAGCGCGATGTCGAGGAAGGCGTCGAGCGCATCTTCGGCCTCCGAACCCATGCGGGCGGCGAAGTCGGCGCGCCGCCCCTCGCCGGCGAGGATGCCAGCGAAGAGGTCGAACGGCCGCCCGGTGGCCGCGAGCCGCCGCCAGCGCACCAGGGTGGCGTGCGCCTCGCGCGCCGCCGCGTCGCCCTCCGCCAGCGCGGCGAAGAGGCTGCCCGCCCGGCCGTGCGCCACGCGGAACAGTGCCTCGTCGGAAAAGCCGAACAGAGGGCCCCGCAGCACCGCGGCGAGCGACAGGTCGTCCCGCGAGATCAACGCGCGGGCGAGGGCGACCATGTCCTTGACCGCGATATGCTCGGTGACATCGAGCCGGTCGGCGCCGGCGGCTGGGATCCCGCGCCGCTTCAGTTCGCGGTTCATCAGCGTGGCGAAGGGCTCGCGCTTGCGGGCGAGGATCAAGACGTCGCCCGGGCGGATCGGCGGCCCGCCGTCGGGCCCGTCGACCATCCAGCGCTCGATCTGGTCGGCGATGGCCTGCACCAGCTTGGCGGGGCCGTCCTCGTCGGCGGTCTCGTCGAAGGGGGCGTCCCAGTCGCCGGGCTTCTCCGCCACCGTGCTCGCAAACAGCGGCCAGACGTCGACGCCGCCCGCCGCCTGCCGCGTCGCAAGGTGGCGCACGCCGCCCGGCGGCGCGCCGACGGCGGCGGCAAGCTCCGGCCGGGCGAACACCCGATCCACCGCCGCGAGCACCTGCGGGGCGGAGCGCATCGAGTGGGCGAGCTCCACCGCATGGAAGGTGAGATCGATGTCGGCGGCGGAGGCCTCGTAGGCGGCCCGCTTCTCGGCGAAGAGGCGCGGCGCGGCGCCCTGGAAGGAGTAGATCGACTGCTTCTCGTCGCCCACCACGAAGAGGGTACGGTGAGCTTCCCGCGCTCCCACCCCGGCGAAGAACTCCTCGGTGAGCGCGCCGACGAGGTCCCACTGGGGAGGCGAGGTGTCCTGCGCCTCGTCGACCATCACGTGGTCGATGCCCTCGTCGAGCTTGAAGCGCACCCACGCCGCCGCCGAGCCGGAGCGCACCAGATGCATCGCCCGTTCGATCTGGTCGTCGTAGTCGATCAGCCCGCGCCGGCGCTTGTCGGCCTCGAGCACGGCGAGCACGTCCCAGCCGAGCATCACGAGCGGCAGGGTGGCGGCGATGGCGGCCTCGGCGCGGTGGCGCTCAGCGAGGCGCTCCAGGCGCTCCTGCTCGGCCGCCACGCGCTCGTCGAGGTCGGGAAAGTCGCCGCGCACGGCAGCGGGGGCGAAGCGCTTCAGCCCGCGCGGCTCGCCCTTCTGGGTGAAGAAGATGTCGCGCCACAGCCCGTCCCGGCGCGGCCCCTCCGGGCAGCCGAGGGCGGCGGCGATCCGCTCGGCGAGGTCCCGCATCTTGCCGCTCGCGAGCACCGCGTCGTGGAGGCGGCGGCAATAGTCCTCCTCGATCGCCGGCGCCTCGTCCACCGGCGGCACGGCGAGGGCGGCGGCGAGATCGGCGGCGAGGCGATCACGATCGGGCGTGAGCCCCACCCAGTCCATGAGGCGCTGGTGCTCGGATAGTACCCAGGCCTTTAGGTGCTGGTGCTCGGCGAGCACCGCTCTAAGACTCGCTGACAGCGAGGCGTCGGAGACGTGCGGCAGCAGCTCGTCGACGAGCCCGGCCACGCCACCGGCCGGATCGTGGGCGGCGCGGGCGAGCACGGTGGCGATGGCGCTGTCGGTCAGCTCCTCGCGCGTCGCGTCGTCGAGCACCTGGAAGGCGCCCGACACGTTCGCCTCCAAGGGAAAGCGGCGCAGGAGGGCGGCGGCGAAGGCGTGGATCGTCTGCACCTTGAGGCCGCCCGGCGTCTCCAGCGTCTCGGCGAAGAGGGTGCGGGCGCGCTCGGCCGCCGCATCCGGATCGGCGCCGGGCGCGAGCACCGCCACGCGGGCGCGCAGGGCGGCGGGCGCCATGGTGGCGAGGCCGGCGAGCTCGCCGTAGACGCGGCTCGCCATCTCCGCCGCGGCGGCGTTGGTGTAGGTGAGGCACAGGATCGTGCGCGGCGCGACGCCCGACAGCAGCAGCCGCACCACGCGCTGGGCGAGCACGTAGGTCTTGCCGGCGCCGGCATTCGCCGACACCCACACGCTCGCCGCCGGGTCCGACGACCGGCGCTGGGCGGCGTCCGCCTCGGGCGGGATCAGCCGTTCTGCCATTCCGCCGCCCGCGCCAAATGGTCGTAGTCGCCGTCGAGGGTGCCGCCGAACTGCAGCCGCGCGCGACTGAGATAGCCCTTCGACGGGTCGCGATAGTGGGCGACGAGCCGCACGAGCCGCGCCATCGTCTCGGCGGCGAGGTCGGCCGCATCGTCGCCGGCGACGGGCTGCCAGGCGACCGGCTCGCGGCCGGCGCCGAGCGCCACGTAGGTCAGCGCGGCGAGCGGGATGTCGGCGGGCACCCCCTCCACGGCGCCCGCCGCCACCAGCGCCGCCTCGAGCGGGAGCTGGGGCTCGAAGAAGGTCGCGACCTCCTTGCGCGTCGGCGCCCGGCCGGTCTTGTAGTCGATGACCTCGAGCCGCCCGTCGGGCCCGATGTCCATGCGGTCGATGCGGCCCGAGAGTTCGAGCCCGCCGGCGATATCGTGTCTCACCGGCACCTCCACGTGATGCACCGAAGGCGGCCGTCCCCGCTCCGCCTCGATCACCCCGGCGGCGATGAATTTCAGCCGCGCGCCCCAGAGCGCCTGCGCCTCCGGAGCGTGGTCGAGGGTGCCGAGCAGCTCGTCGACGACGGCGGCGAAGCGCGCCTCCGCGTCGCCTCCCCGGTGATGGCCCTCACCGACGAAGCGGGCCATCACCGCGTGCATCAGCTCGCCCCGGTCGCCGGCGGTGGGGTCGGCCTCCAGAGGGTCGAGCGGCTCCAGGCCGAGCACGCGACGGGCGTAGACGGCGTAGGGATCGCGCACCAGCCGCGCCACCTCGGTGACGCGCAGCGCCGTCGGCCGCGCCGCGAGCGGCGGCGTCGGCGCCGGGCGCCGCGGCGGGTCGACCCGCGGCCGCGTCTCGATCCTGCGGGCGAGGTCGAGATAGCGCCGGCCGCGCTCCACGGCGGCGTCGGCCCCCTCGCCGGCGAACGCCGTGAGACGCTGCCACCAGCGCGAGGCGACGGTGGGTTCCCCCGCCGCCTTCTTCGCCCGCGTCAGCGTCACCCGCGGCGCGTGTGCAGCCATCACGAAGTCGTGCGCCGACAGGCCGATGCGCCGCTCCGGCAGATCGATGCCGAAGTCGCTCATCATGCCGCGCGACATCCAGGGGCCGGCGTCGGGCAGCTGCGGCCAGGTTCCCTCGTTGAGGCCGCCGAGGATCGCGTGGTCGAAGGCCTGAAGGCGCGCCTCGAGGGGTCCGAGGATACGCACCGCGTCGTCGCGCGGCGGACTGCGCACCACGATGCCGCGCATCAGCGTGTCGAAGGTCGCCGGCCAGTCGCCGGCGGGGATCGTGAGCTCGGCACGCGGGCCGAGCTCGGCGAAGAGGTCCGCCACGGCGCGGGCGTCCGCCGTATCCGCCCGGCTCATGTCGGCGGCGCCGGTGTCCGCGTCGCCGGTGTCGAGGGTACGCACGACCGCCGCGAAGGCACGGCCGTGGGCCCGGGCGAGCTCGCCCACGCCGGCGTCCCGGCCGGCGAGGCGCGCGAGGGGGGCGAGCGCCGGCATCACCCACTCGGCGAGCCGGGCCGCCTCCTCGCCCGCGGCGAGCATCGCGCCGTGCATCTTGCCCGCGCCGATCCGCGGGCCGCGCAGCAGCCGCTCCACCTTGGCAACGCCCTTCGCCTTGTCGGCGGCATCGAGGCCGAAGCTTGCGGCGGGGTGCTTCAACAGCGCCAGCCACTCGGCCGCGCCGCCGCCGAGGGCGACACTCGCCACGAGCCGCGCCAGGATGCCGGCGGGCGTCGCGCCGAGCGGGTCGCCGCCCGAATCGTCGACGGCGATCTGCCACCGCTTCAGCGCGTGGCTGACGCGGCGGGCGAGCGGCCGATGCGGCGTGACGAGCGCCACCCGCTCGCCGAGCGCCACCGCCTCGCGCATCGCGAGCGCGATGGCGGCCGCCTCCTCCCGCTCGTCCGCCGCCTCCACCAGGGCGACCCCGTCGAGGGCGCCCGCGAGATCGCCGATCGCGTCACGGTCGGCGAGCCAGGCGCCAGTGGCGGGGGCGGGCTTCAGCGCCGCGCTCATCAGGCGCGTGCGGGCGGGCGCCACCCCGGCGGGCTCGGGGGCGGCGAGCGGCACCACCTCAGCCGGCGCGAGGCCCAGCGCATCCACCAGCTGCTTCATGCCATATTGGGGATGGCCCGGCGCGTCGGTCGCCTCCTGAAGCGCGCTCCAGGCGGCCCCATCGGCGGTGCGGTCGAAGCCCGGCAGCACCACCACCCCCATCGGGCTCTCGGCGATGGCGCGGATCAGCCGCCGCGTCGCCGGGATCGACCCGGTGGAGCCCGCCACGATGATCGGCCCGGGCGCCGCCTCCACCTCCGCCGCGGCGGCCTCCGCCTCCATCCGCCGCGCCGTCGCCGCCGTCACTTTGCCGACCTGGGCGAGGTGGTCGGGCCACGTCCCGGTGGCGATCTCCAGAAACTCGGTGGTGATCTGCCAGTGCTCGGCGAGGTCCGCCCGCTCGACGAGGCCGTGGAGGTCGGCCCAGTCGGCCTCCTGCGTCTCCACCTGTTCGAGCAAGGCGATGAGATCGTCGGCGAGGCGCACCGCGTCGGGCCCCGCCGACGGTACCAGGACGCGCGCCCCCTCCTCCGCCCGCGGCGCCCGCTCAAGCGCCGCCGCCCAGCTGCGGATGAGGCTCGCGAGCACCACCCGCGCCTCGGTCAGCCCCATGATGGCGGCGCCGGCGAGCGGCTCGTCCTCGGCATCGCCCAGCCCGCGGATGCGGGGCAGCGCGGTCGGCCCGCCCGCCACGTCGAGGAAGGCGCCAGCGAGCGCCCGCGCCGCACGCTGGGTCGGCAGATAGATGGTCACGTCAGCGAGCGCGAGGGGATCGTCCGGCCGCACCCCTCCCGGCCACAGGGTGCCGTCCGCGACCCGCGCCGCGAGCGTTCCGAGGAACGGCTCGCCGGGGTCGACGGAGTAGACCCTCATGCCGCGCTGGCGACGAAGGCTCGTTCCGCCTCCCCGATCGCCGCCGGCGTGCCGACGTGCATCCACAACCCGTCGAGCCGGGTGCCGAAGAGCCGCCCCTCGGCGAGCAGCCGGTCGAACACCACGTTGAGCGAGAACGCCCCGTTCGGCGGATCGACGAGCACCGACGGCGACATGATCGCGCAGCCGGCATAGACGAACGGCGCCACGGTGCGCTCGCGACGCCGCTTCAGCCGGCCGTCGGTGCCGAACTCGAAGTCGCCCGCCCCGTCATATCCCACCGAGGCGACGGTGGAGGCGAGGAGAAGCAGCCCGTCCATCCGGTCGGGATCGAACTCGCGCATCATGCGGGCAAGGTTCGACGAGGCGCCCTCGATCCAGAAGGTATCGGAGTTCGCCACGAAGAAGGGCGTGTCGCCGAGATGGGGCTGAGCCTTGACGAGGCCGCCGCCGGTGTCGAGCAGCCCGGCCCGCTCGTCGGAGATGATCACGCGGTCGCCGGCCCGGCGCCGCGCATGCACCTCGATGAGGTCGGCGAGATAGTGCACGTTGACGACGAAGCGGGTGACGCCGGCGGCCTCCAAGCGGTCGAACACGTGGTCGATCAGCGCCTTGCCCGCCACCTCGATGAGCGGCTTGGGCGTCGTCGCGGTGAGCGGGCGCATGCGCTTGCCCCGCCCGGCGGCGAACACCATCGCCGTCTGTCCGATACCGGTCATCCGGCCTCCTGGAGGATCGTGGTGTGCGCGGCGAACCAGTCGCGGATCGGCGCCAGCCTCGGCTCGGCCGCGAGGTGGCGGGCGAGCGCCCGCTTCAGCCGCGGCAGATGGGGCAGATATTGGGGCTTGCCATCGCGGTCGTTGAGGCGGCGGAAGACGCCGAGGATGCGCGTCGCCCGTTCCGCGCCGAGCGTGTGGTAGGTGGTCCACCACCGCGCGGCGTCGACGTCCGGCCGCAGCGCCAGATAGCGGGCGCAGATCTCCGCCTCCAGCGCGTCGGGCACGTCGACGCGGGCGTCCTGCGCGAGCGAGACCACATCGTAGGCGGTGGGAGCGATCATGGCGTCCTGATAGTCGATCACCCCCACTCTAGCGATGCCGCCGCGTTCTGGAAGCCACAGAAGATTGGGCGAGTGATAGTCGCGCAGGGCGAGATGATCGTCGCCCCGCCACATCGCGTCGATCGCACCGCGCCACAGGCCGACGAAATCCGGGTCGACGGGAGCGCGCTGATACCATTGCGGGAACAGCGCCACCTCGATGGCCGCAAGGTCTGCATCGAAGCGAGGCGGGGCGTAGGCGGGCGGCCCGAGGGTGGCGGGCGCCGGCGCGGCGTGGAAGCGGGCGAGCGCCTCCGCCGCGGCGATATAGCGCTCCACGACGGGTGTGCCGTCGACGGCGACCTTCTCGTCGCCGAGATCCTCGAGGAGCAGGAAGCCCTTCTCCGGGTCGGCCGCCTTGACCGCCGGAACGGTGAGACCGCGCTCGGCGAGCAGCGCGCCGACCGCGAGGAAGGCCCCCATGTTGCCGTCGGCGAGGCGGGCACGGACGCTGTAGGAATCGGGCGCCGGGGTGAAGCACGGCGCGTCCATCAAGACGGCGCGCTCGCCGTCGCGGCGGAGCCGCTCGTAGCGACGGGTGGAGGCGTCGGCCTTGAGGGTGAGGCGACGCGCCCGCCCCCAGTCGGCGCCGTCGAGGAAGGCGCGGATCGCCTCCTGCCGGGCGAGGGCGTCGAGCACGCCGTCCGGCGCCTCGATGGTGAGGCCGCGCGTCTCGTTCTCGCCGATGTCGATGCGGATGGTGACGGGCAGCGGCTCGCGCGGCCACTCGACGAGCTCCACCGTCTCGCCGTCGCCGAGGCCAAGCTCGTCGAGCTCGGCGTCGTCCGCGACCCGGTAGAGGTCGACGTGGCGCACCGGCAGCCGCAGCGCATAGTCCTGCACGATGGTGAAGGTGGGGCTCGGCACCTCGAGGTCGGGATCCTCGGCAAGGGTGCGCAGGACCGCCCGCACGAGGGTGGTCTTGCCGGCGCCGAGGTCGCCGACGAGGGCGATCCGCAGGCCCGGCGTCAGGACGCGGGCGAGATCGGCACCGAAGGCGGCCATCGCCGCTTCGTCGATGATGAACCGGGTGATGGCGCTCACGCGGCGTCCTTGACCGCAGGCGCCTCACCCGAGGCCGACAGGGGGAAGCGCACCACGAGCTCCGCCCCCGGCCCCTCCACCGGCGCCACCGACACCGTCCCGCCGTGCAGCTCCACGAAGCTCTTGACGAGCGCGAGCCCCAGCCCCACGCCGCCGCGCCGCCCGCCGGCGCCGGTGGTGTGGAAGCGCTCGAACACGGCCTCCGCCTTCTCCTCGGCGATCCCGGGCCCCCGGTCGCGCACCGACACGGCGACGAAGCCGCGGTCGCGTCGCGCGGCGATGGTGATGCATCCGCCCGGCGGCGAATGGGAGACGGCGTTGGACAGGAGGTTGAAGAGGATCTGCCGCACCCGCTGAGCGTCGCCCTCGAAGGTGCGGGCGTCGTCGTCGATCTCGATGCGGATGTCGAGCGCCGCTTCGGCGACGCGGTCCTTCAGCCCGTCGAGCACCTGCCGCACCGCCGCCCGCACGTCCACCGGGGCGATGGCGAGCTCCATGATGCCGGCATCGATGGTCGCAAGGTCGAGAATGCCGTCGATGATCACGAGCAGCGCCTCGGAGGAGGTGGAGATGTAGTTGGCATATTCGCGCTGGCGGTCGGTGAGGTCGCCGGTCTCCGCCCGCGTCAGGAGCTGGGTGAAGCCGATGATGGTGTTGAGCGGCGAGCGCAGCTCGTAGGAGACGTGCTCGATGAAGGCGTTCTTGAGGCGGTCCGCCTCCACCAGCGCGTTGTTGCGCTCCACCAGGGCGCGGGCGACGTTCACGCTGTCGGTGACGTCGGCGAAGGTGGCGAGGGTGGAGCCGTCGGGTAGCGGCGAGAAGGCGTAGTCGAGCACCCGCCCGTCGCGGCGCTCCAGCCGCCCCTTGGCGGCGGTGCGGTGGTCGGTGAGGCCGGTCACGCGCTCCACCAACGCTGCCCAAGCCGGGCGATCCTCGTCGGAGGCGAGGTCGGCGATGGCGCGCACGTGGTCGCCCACCTCCGCCGCCGGCACCCCCGTCAGCGACCAGAAGGCGGGATTGGCGAGGCGCAGCAACCCGTCCGGCCCGAAGCTCGCGATGCCCTCGCCGAGATTGTCGATGGTCTCCGCCTGCACCCGCGACAGGGCGTTGTAGCGGCGCTCCAGCGCGAGCTGCTCGGTGACGTTCTCGTAGATGTAGGTGACGCCGCCGTCGGAGCCCGGATTGGCGATCACCCGCAGCGTCTGCCCGTCGGGAAGGTGCCACCAGCGCTCGAACCCCTCGCGCGTCTCGTAGCCCTTGAGCTGATCACGCTTCCAGGCCTTGAAGTCGGCGGTCTCGGGAAGGCGCCGGTCCGCCCGCAGCCGGTCGAGCACCCGCTCCTCCGGCGGCGCCTGCTCCAGGAAGGCGGCCGGCAGTCCCCACAGCGTCTGAAAGGCGGCGTTATGGAAGGTGAGGCGCTGGTCGGGGCCGTAGATCGCCACCGCGGTGGCGAGGCGGTCGAAGGTCGCGGCGTGGCTTTCGAGCGCCCGCGTCTGGGCGACGAGGGCCTGGTTCGCCTCGGTCACGTCGACGGCGAGGGCGGCGAGCGTCCCGTCGCGCTTGTCGGCGGTGACGTCGAACAGGCGCCGCTCGCCGGCGACCACGGTGGAGACGCGCTCGCGCGCGAGACCGTCGGCGAGGGTGGCCGACAGCTGTCCCTCGGCGTTGGCGTCGAGCAGCGCCTCGCCGGCGGCGGCCTCCTCGGCGCCGCCCACCATGCGGCTATAGGCCGGATTGGCCCACACCCGCTCGCCGGCGTCGGTGGCGATCCAGGCCGGATGCGGCGCGCGTGCGAGCAGCGCCTCAAGGCGGCCGGTCAGGCCGCTGTCCGCCGCGCCTGCCAGCCAGCGCGACACGAGAAGGGTCGGGTGGCCGCCCTCCAGCGAGCCGGCGACGGCGCTCGCCCCGGTGAGGGCGTGGCGGAAGGGGATGCCCTCGTCGAGCAGCGTGCGGACGGCGCGGCCGAGAACGCCGTCGCCCGCCGTCACCGCGCGACGCACCTCCTCGGGCACCTCGCCGCAGGCAAGGAGAGTGCCGTCGCCCATCACCCGCAGCGCGCCGACGGCGCCTCGCTCGAGCGCCAGCGCGGCGAGGGCGGCCTCGGTCTCGGCGGCCATCGCCCGCGCTTCGGCGCGGCGCCGCTCGCGCACGCACTGGCCCGCGCGGGCGACCACGCCCGCGGCGACGGCGCTCACCGCGGCCGTAACGGCCCAAGCCGCTAGCATCCTGCTGTCTCCGTCCCGCGGCGCTCGACGCTCGCAGCCATCGGCGTCACCCCGTCGCCCGAATCAGCCTCAAGGATAGCCGTTCGCGCGACGCGGCGAAACGGGCGGATGGGACGGGATGCCCAACACTGCCGCCCCATCGCGGCGCCGAGCGGCGCCCGCCGCAGCGATCAGAAATAGAGGTCTTCGGACGCGAGGTCCGTATAGAGACCCGCCACCTCCTCGGCGTAGCCGTTGAAGAGCAGCGTCGGGATCTCCTCGTCGGTGCCGAGGGGGCGCTCCATCGCCTGGCTCCAGCGCTTGTGCGGCACCTCGGGGTTCACGTTGGCCCAGAAGCCGTACTCGTTGCCGGCGACGTCCATCCAGAAGGAGCTCGGCCGCTCGTCGGTGAAGGTGAAGCGCACCAGCGACTTGATGGACTTGAACCCATATTTCCACGGCAGAGCGAGGCGCAGCGGGGCGCCGTTCTGCTCCTCGACGGGCTTGCCGTAGGCTCCGGTCACGAGGAAGGCGAGCGGGTTGGTGGCCTCCTCGATCGTCACCCCCTCGACGTAGGGCCACGGATACCAGGTCTGGCGCTGACCGGTGGCGACGTCCGGATCCTCGAACGTCTCCATGCGCACATAGCGCGCCCCGGACGTGGGCTTGGCGTAGTCCACCAGCGCCGCCATCGGGAAGCCGGACCAGGGCACCACCATCGACCACGCCTCCACGCAGCGATGGCGATAGACGCGCTCCTCGAGCGGCATGGCGCGGATGAGGGTGTCGATGTCGACGGTCCTCTCCTCCTCCACCATGCCGTCGAAGGTCACGCTCCACGGCCGGATCTCGAGCGCCTGCGCCGCATTGAAGATGCGTTTGTGCGAGCCGAACTCGTAGAAATTGTTGTACGTCGTCACCAGCTCTTCCTTGGTGATCGGACGCATCGGCGTATAGGCATCGTTGCGCGGCACGGGGTAGAGGTCGGCGGTCGGGTCCACCTCCGCATCGGGCTCCGGCCCGCCGCCGCCGAGCAGACGGTCGAAGAAGTTGGCATGGGCCGGCCCCGCGGCAGCCGCGGCACCGATCATGCCGAGGCCGGCCGCCTTGATCAGCGCACGGCGCTGCCGAAACAACGGCTCGGGCGTGACGTTCCGCTCGTCGAGGGCCCAGCGAGGTTTGGAACGAATGAACATGACCCACCCCTTCACACGATCTTCGCACTCCGTCGCCAAGGTATCGGTGCGGGTGGTATCCTCAAGTCAAGCTTGCGTTAGAAGGACGTCATCCGAGGCAGACACATGACCGACCCGGTAGCGCGTTGAGTGGTCAAATGAAAACAATAAGCGCTCGTCGCGCTGTACCGGCCGTTCTCCTGTGCGTCATGGTCGGCCTCTTTCTCGTCGTCGGCACGATGGTGTCCTCGGTGATCCTCGCCTCGCTGGCGCTCGCCGCGGTGCTCGTCGTGGCCGGGCCGGTCCGCGCGGAGGAGATGGAGACGGCCGAGGCCGTGTCGGCCGACACCCAGGCGATCCTCGACGCCTCGCCGGACGCCTGCATCGTGCTCGCCGGCGACGGCACCATCTTGTGGGCGAACCGTGCCGCCAACGACCAGTTCGGCCAGTTCACCGCCGGCACGCCCTTCTCCTTCGCGCTGCGCGTGCCGGAGCTGATCCGGGCGGTGGAGATCGCGAGCCGCTCCGGCTTCACCGAGCGGGCCCGCTGGTCGGAGAAGGTGCCGACGAGCCGCTGGTTCGAGGCCTTCATCTCCCCCTTCAGCCTCACCGGCGGGCCGGTCGGGCGGCACAACGCCATCGCCGTCTTCGTGCGCGACCTCTCCGAGCAGAAGCGGCTGGAGCGCATGCGCGAGGACTTCGTCGCCAACGCCAGCCACGAGCTGCGAACGCCGCTCGCCGCGCTCACCGGCTTCATCGAGACACTGCAGGGCCCGGCCCGCGACGACCCCAAGGCGCGCGAACAGTTCCTCGCCATCATGCGCGAGCAGGCGGACCGGATGAAGCGCCTCACCGACGCGCTCCTGTCGCTGTCGCGCATCGAGATGCGCGCCCACGTGCGCCCCACCGAGTCGGTCGACCTCGCCGAGACCGCCCGCTACGCCGTGGAGATGATGCGCTCGATGGCCGACGAGCACGGCGTGGCGCTCGAACTCGCGATCGACGAGGAGCCGCTGATGGTGCGCGGCGATTCCGACGAGCTCGTGCAGCTCGTCGACAACCTCATCGAGAACGCCATCAAATATGGCGGCGGCGGGGGCCGCGTGCACGTCAGCGCACGGCGCGGCGAGGCGGACGACACCGCCGTCATCGCCGTGCAGGACTTCGGCCGCGGCATCGCCCCGGAGCACGTGCCACGCCTGACCGAGCGTTTCTACCGCGTCGACGTCGAGGAATCGCGAGCCCGGCAGGGCACCGGACTGGGCCTTGCCATCGTCAAGCACATCGTCGCGCGACACCGTGGTCGCCTCACCGTCCGCTCCGAATTGGGGGCCGGATCGACCTTTTCCGTCAGACTTCCCCTGTCATCCACCAAGGCGAAAGTTGGATGACGATATTTTTCCATTTATTTTCAATTACTTAATACGTCATGGAAAGTTCACTGAAGTGACACGATAGGTTCGAACAGCCCCCATAGTGGATGGGTCGGCAAGCGGCACGGACGAAGTCTCCGGCGTCACCGCATGCAGTGAAATCTGATCCCAACCGAGGGGAGTTCCTCCGTGAAGCTCAACACCATCGCGAGCGTCGCCGCGCTGGCCGCCGCTGGCGCGCTCATGGCCACCAACGCCTCCGCCCAGTCGCGCGACACCATCCAGATCGCCGGCTCGTCGACCGTCCTGCCGTTCGCGAGCGTCGTGGCCGAAGAGTTCGGCAACACGTTCCCGGAGTATAAGACCCCGGTCGTCGGCTCGGGCGGTTCGTCGGGCGGCCTGCGCCAGTTCTGCCAGGGCGTCGGCGAGAACACCATCGACATCGCCAACGCTTCGCGCCCGATCCGCGCGAAGGAGATCACCGCTTGCGCCGAAGCCGGCGTGAACACCATCATCGAAGTGCGCGTCGGCTATGACGGTATTGTCTTCGCCTCCGACGCCTCGACCGGCCACTTCGAGCTGACCCCCGCGCAGATCTTCGAGGCGATCGCCGCGAAGGTCCCGCAGGACGGCGAGCTCGTCGACAACCCCTACACCAACTGGAACGAGATCGACGGCTCGCTTCCGGACCAGGAGATCACCCTCGTGATCCCGGGCACCAACCACGGCACCCGTGAAGTGTTCGAAGAGAAGGTCGTCCTGCCCGGCTGCGAGTCCTTCGACGAGATCGAAGCCCTTGGCGACGCCGCCGAAGAGACCTGCCTCTCCTTCCGCCAGGACGGCCGCGTGATCGAGGTCGCCGGCGACTACACCGAGACCCTTGGCCGTCTCGACGCCCAGCCGAACGCCGTCGGCGTGTTTGGTCTCTCCTTCTACGACCAGAACCGCGACCGCCTGCAGGTTGCCACCATCGACGGCATCGAGCCCTCGCTGGAGACCATCGCGTCGGGCGAATATCCCGTGTCGCGTCCGCTGTTCTTCTACGTGAAGGGCGAGCACATGGGCGTCATCCCGGGTCTTGAGGACTACGCGATGTACTTCGTGTCCGACCAGGTGTCGGGCGCCGGCTCGCAGCTCGAGGCGATGGGCCTGATCCCGCTGTCCGACGACGAGCGTGCGGCTCAGATGGAGAAGATCCAGGCGAAGACGCCGGTCACGGCCGACTGATCGACCCCGCTCGGCGCCTCGCTGCGCCCGTCCGCGGCTCGCCGTCCCCTGGGGCGGCGGGCCGTTTCGCTCCGGCCGCCCGCCGGCGCGCGCCTCGACGCTGCTCCCCTCCCCCGCCAAGCGAAGGTGGATAGCCACCCGTGAATACGCTGATCGTCATCGCCGTCATCCTGATCGTGCTCAGCCTCGTCTACCAATGGGGCGCCTCGACCAGCCGATCCGTCGCTCGCTCCGCGGGCGTGAAGATGCACTCCCGCCCGGTCTATTACGGCCTTCTCCTCGTCCTGTGGTGCGCCATTCCCGCCGCGGTGGTGTACGTCCTCTACAGCCTCTTCGCGCCGACGATCATCAACAGCATGATCCTGTCCTACCTCCCGGCCGACGTCGCGGGCGATCCGCAGGCTCGGGTGAGCGCCATGAGCCGCATCCAGAACCTCGCCTCCGGCTTCGGCGCGCTCGGCGACGTGCCGGACTACGAGCGCCAGGCCGCCCGCGCGCTGACCTCGCTGCGCTGGACCGCCAACCTCGCCATCGTCGCTCTCGTCGCCGTGGTGGGCGTGCTCGGCACGCTGTTCGCCCGCAGCCGCATCGGGCCGGAATATCGCGCCCGCAACCGGGTGGAGTGGGCCATCAAGGCGCTGCTCATCACCTGCTCGGCGATCGCCATCCTCACCACGGTCGGCATCGTCCTGTCGGTGCTGTCGGAGGCGCTGCGCTTCTTCACCTTCGTCAACCCGATCGACTTCTTCTTCGGCACCGTCTGGAACCCGCGCTTCTCCTCCACCGGATCGGGCGGGCAGGGCGACTTCGGCCTCCTGCCGCTCCTGTGGGGCACGATCATGATCACCATCATCGCGATGCTCGTCGCGGTGCCGGTGGGGCTGATGGCGGCAATCTACCTGTCCGAATATGCCGGGGCGAAGTTCCGCTTCATCTCCAAGCCGCTCCTCGAAGTGCTCGCCGGCATCCCCACCATCGTCTACGGCTTCTTCGCTCTCGTCACGGTGGGTCCATTCTTCTCCGGCATCGGCGCGGCGCTGGGGCTCGACGTGCAGGCGACCAGCGCCTTCACCGCCGGCATCGTGATGGGGATCATGATCATCCCCTTCGTCTCCTCGCTGTCGGACGACATCATCAGCCAGGTGCCGCAGACGATGCGCGACGGCTCCTACGGCCTCGGCGCGACGCGCTCGGAGACGATCCGCAAGGTCATCCTGCCCGCGGCGCTGCCCGGCATCGTCGGCGCGTTCCTCCTCGCCGTCAGCCGCGCGGTGGGCGAGACCATGATCGTGGTGCTCGCCGCCGGCAACAGCCCGGTGCTGACCGCCAACCCGTTCGAGGCGGTCTCCACCGTCACGGTCACCATCGTGAACCAGCTCACCGGCGACACCGACTTCGCGAGCCCGCAATCGCTCGTCGCCTTCGCGCTGGGCCTCACCCTCTTCGTCATCACCCTCTGCCTCAACGTGGTGGCGATCTACATCGTCAAGAAATACCGCGAGCAATACGAGTAGTCCGATGGCCAGCACCGCTGAAACCCCCGCGCTCGCAGGCGCGCCGTCGCCGCGCTCCAATCGCGACGTCGTCGAGCAGAACCTCGCCCGGCGCCATCGCAACGAAGCGATCTTCCGCTTCACCGGCCTCGGCGCGATCCTCGTGGGCATCGCCCTCGTGGGCGTCCTGTTCGGGTCGATCCTGATCAAGGGCGTCCCCGCCTTCACCCAGGCGACGATGACGCTCGAGGTCGACTTCGACCCCGAGATCATCAACATCCCGGAGCGGCCGGTGCTGCAGGCCAGCCAGTCGGTCGCCGAATACGAGCAGGCGCTGTTGAGCTGGCGGCGCCGTCTCGCCTTCGTCAACTGGAACAAGGTGATCCAGGCCTCGCTCGCGAAGGTGCTGCCCGCCGCCGCCGACAACGCCCGCGACGCCGCCGGCATGATCGCGAGCGGCGAGCGCATCAAGCTGCGCGACATGGTGGAGGCCGATCCCTCGATCGTCGGCACCACGCAGGCGGTGTCGCTGGTCGCCGCCGCCAACGTCGACGTCTGGCTGAAGGGCAACATCGACCGCACCCTGCCCCAGCACATGCAGCAGCTCTCCAAGCTGCAGCAGGAGTGGTCGGACGAGCTCTACCAGCGCGGCGTCATCTCGATGGCATTCTCGACGGCCCTCTTCACCAACGTGGACTCCCGCTCCTCCCCCGCGACCGCCGGCCTCCTCGGCGCCATCGTCGGCTCCGTGATGATGATGCTGATCGTCCTCGTGGTCGCGGTGCCGATCGGCGTGATGGCGGCGATCTATCTCGAGGAGTTCGCCCCGAAGAACCGCTTGACCGATCTCATCGAGGTCAACATCAACAACCTCGCGGCGGTGCCCTCCATCGTGTTCGGTCTGCTCGGCGCGGCGGTGTTCATCAACTTCCTGGGGCTGCCGCTGTCGGCGCCGATCGTCGGCGGCCTGGTGCTCTCGCTGATGACGCTGCCCACCGTCATCATCGCCTCGCGCGCCTCGCTGCGGGCGGTGCCGCCGTCGATCCGCCAGGCCGCGCTCGGCGTCGGCGCCTCGCCGATGCAGGCGATGTTCCACCACACCCTGCCGCTCGCCGTGCCGGGCATGCTGACCGGCGCCATCATCGGCGTCGCCCAGGCGCTCGGCGAAACGGCGCCGCTCCTGCTCATCGGCATGAACGCGTTCGTCGCCTCCGTGCCGTCGACGCCGATGGAGCAATCCTCGGCCCTGCCGGTGCAGATCTATCTGTGGCAGGGCAACGAGCTGCGCAACTTCTTCGAGGCGCGCACCTCCGCCGCCATCATCGTGCTCCTGGCGGTGATGATCACCCTCAATGCCCTCGCCATATTCTTGCGCAATCGCTTCGAGCGCCGCTGGTAGACGAGACGAGAAGGACTAGACCCATGAGCGCTGTCGCCGCAGAGGCCTCGACCGGCCGCTACGAAACCATCCGCATCGCCGACCCCGTCGCCCGGCCGACCAAGATCGCGGCCAAGGAGGTGTACGTCCACTACGGTGCGAAGGAGGCGCTGCACCACGTCTCCATCGACATCCCGGCACAGGCGGTCACCGCCTTCATCGGCCCGTCCGGCTGCGGCAAGTCCACCTTCCTGCGCTGCTTCAACCGGATGAACGACACCATCGAGAACTGCCGCGTCGACGGCGTGCTCGACATGGAGGGCGAGGACCTCAACGACCACTCGCTCGACGTGGTGCTGTTGCGTGCCCGCGTCGGCATGGTGTTCCAGAAGCCGAACCCGTTCCCGAAGTCGATCTTCGAGAACATCGCCTACGGCCCGCGCATCCACGGCGTCGCCCAGGACAAGGCACACCTTCAGGAGATCGTCGAGACCAGCCTGAAGAAGGCGGGGCTCTGGGAGGAGGTGAAGGACCGCCTCAACGAGCCCGGCACCGGCCTCTCCGGCGGTCAGCAGCAGCGGCTGTGCATCGCCCGCGCCATCGCCGTCAGCCCCGAGGTCATCCTGATGGACGAGCCCTGCTCGGCGCTCGACCCCATCGCCACCGCCAAGGTGGAGGAGCTCATCGGCGAGCTGCGTCAGAACTACACCATCATCATCGTGACGCACTCGATGAGCCAGGCGCAGCGCGTCAGCCAGCGCACGGCCTACTTCCATCTCGGCTATCTTGTGGAAGAGGGACCAACCGAGTCTATTTTCAACAATCCTCAGGAAAAGCGGACCAAAGATTACATAACGGGCGTCTTCGGCTGAGCGGGACGCCCGCTATGCGTCAAGGAGTGAACGAGTGGTGCAGTCCATGGGTAGCCGGCAGCGCGAGCTGCAGACGCTGGCAGGCGAGATCGCGGAGATGGGCGGTCTCGCCGAACGCCTCGTCATGGAGAGCGTCACGGCGCTGACGCGGATCGATCCCGCCCGGGCGCGGCGCGTGATCGCCGACGATCAGCGCCTCGATGCGATGCAGCGGCGGGTGGAGAACCATGCGGTGGAGCTGATCGCGGCCCACCGCCCGACCGACAAGCCCCTGCGCGAGCTGGTGGCGGCGCTGCGCATCTCCTCCGACCTCGAGCGGGTCGGCGATCTCGCGAAGAACAACGCCAAGCGCGTGCTCGCCATCGAGGGGCGGGCCCATCCCCCGCGCGTCGCCCTCGGCGTGGAGCACATGTCCGACATCGCGCTCGAGCAGCTGAAGTCGGTGCTGGACGCCTTCACCAGCCAGGACCTTTCGGCCGCGCTCGACGTGCGCAACCGCGACGACGAGGTCGACGCGATCTACACCTCGATCTTCCGCGAGCTCCTCACCTACATGATGGAGGATCCGCGCAACATCACCTTCTGCACCCACCTCCTGTTCTGCGCCAAGAACATCGAGCGGATCGGCGACCACGCCACCAACATCGCCGAGAACATCCACTATCTGGTCACCGGTGAGCAGCCCCACGAGGCCCGCGTGAAAGCCGACACCTCGAGCTACCTGCCCTCCAGCTTTTCCGAGACCCCGCCCGGGAGTGCCTGAGATTGCCTAGGGTGATGATCGTGGAGGACGAGGAGCCGCTCGTTCTCCTGCTGCGCTACAACCTCGAGGCCGACGGCTATGCCGTCGAGACCTGCACGCGCGGCGACGAAGCCGAGCTGCGCCTCCTCGAGGAGCTTCCCGACGTTCTGGTGCTCGACTGGATGCTGCCGGGCCTCTCCGGCATCGAGCTCTGCCGTCGGCTGCGCTCGCGGCCGCAGTCGGAGCACCTGCCCATCGTCATGCTGACGGCGCGCGGGGAGGAGACCGAGCGCATCCGTGGTCTCGCCACCGGGGCCGACGACTACGTGGTGAAGCCCTTCTCGACGCCGGAGCTGATGGCCCGCATCCGCGCCATCCTGCGCCGCTCCAAGCCGGAGGTGGTGTCGAGCATGCTGCGCGCCGGCGACATCGAGCTCGACCGGACCACCCATCGGGTGCGGCGGGCGGCGCGCGAGATCCATCTCGGCCCCACCGAGTTCCGCCTGCTCGAGTTCCTGATGCAGTCGCCGGGCCGCGTGTTCTCGCGCGAGCAGCTTCTCGACGGGGTCTGGGGGCGCGACGTCTACGTCGACGAGCGGACGGTCGACGTCCACATCGGCCGATTGCGCAAGGCGATCAACAAAGGGAAGGCCCGTGATCCGATCCGGACCGTGCGCGGTGCGGGCTACGCCTTCAACGACCAGTTCGCCGCCCGCTGACCGGCGTGGCCCCGTGCACCGGCCTCGATGGCGCCGTGGCGGCGAGACGGCCCGGCGACGCCGCGGCTTCGCCTCAGGCGTTTTCCTTGGGCTTGCGTGCCCGCGCGGGGAAGGCCTGCTCGGCATGCGCCCGGCAGTAGACCTCACCGGCGGCCGTGCGCGCGCCGCAGAAGCGGAAGTTGGCGTCCGACGGATCGCCGATCGGCCAACGGCAGCAGGAATGGGTCAGTTCGAGCAGCGTGACGCCGCCGTGCAGGGAGACGATCTCGGCCTCCGGCAGCACCACCGGGGCCGGAAGCTCGCGCTCGACCACCTTGACCGCGGTGGCGCCCACGGCCATCACCCGCGCCGGCGCCGGCTGGGCGGGTCGCTGCGGCGCGACCGGCGCGCGCTTGGCCGGTGTCCGCGCCTTCGGCGACTTCACCCGCCCCGACAGTCCCAGCCGGTGGATCTTGCCGATCACCGCGTTGCGGCTGACGCCTCCGAGCGCCGTTGCAATCTGCGAGGCCGACAGCCCGTCCGCCCACAATTTCCGCAAGGTCTCGATGCGATCATCGGTCCAGCTCATCGGGTCTACCCCCTTTGTCCACCGGCGACCCACAGCGAATCCACAAGCACACGCCGACATGCGGCGCGAAGCTTCGCGACAATCCGTGAATGCTGTGGGGCACGCGACTCAGTGCCTTGGATGAGCGAATCGTACGAAATTTGGCGAATCAGCGTCTACCGAGGCGGACTCCGCCCGGACTCGAACCTTGCTTTTTCCCCAACCATCGGAAACAAGACGCGCCTGTTCCGCATCAGACACACGATAGATGTGGACAAGACCAGCAAAGGCCGATCAACGCCATGACCGCGAGCTCTCTCTTTCAGACCTACAACCGCGCCAACCTCTCTTTCGAGAAGGGCGAGGGCGTGTGGCTTGAGGGCTCGGACGGGCGACGATATCTCGACATGGGCGCCGGCATCGCCGTGACCGCCCTCGGCCATGCCCATCCGCACCTCGTCGAAAAGCTGCAGGAGGCGGTGGCCGGCGTGTGGCACACGTCCAACCTGTTCCGCATTCCGGAGCAGGAGCGGCTTGCCGACCGCCTGGTGGCGGCGACCTTCGCCGACAAGGTGTTCTTCTGCAACTCGGGGGCGGAGGCCAACGAGGCGGCGATCAAGGCCGCCCGGCGTTACCACTATGTGAAGGGCGCGCCCGAACGCTGGCGCATCGTCACCATCGAAGGCGCCTTCCACGGCCGCACCCTCGGCACCATCGCCGCCGGCGGCTCGCCGAAATATCTCGAAGGCTTCGGCGAGCCCGCGCCCGGCTTCGACCAGGTGCCGTTCGGCGATTCGGAGGCGCTCAAGGCCGCCATCGGACCCGAGACGGCCGCCATCATGGTGGAACCGATCCAGGGCGAAAGCGGCATCCGCCCGTTCGACATCGCAGCGCTCCGGGAGATGCGCCGCCTGTGCGACGACAACGGCCTGCTCCTCATCTTCGACGAGGTGCAGACCGGCGTCGGCCGTCTCGGCACCCTCTTCGCCTATGAGACCATCGGCGTCACGCCGGACATTCTGACGTCGGCCAAGGGGCTCGGCGGCGGCTTTCCGATCGGGGCGTGCCTTGCGACCGACGACGCGGCCTCCGGCCTCGTCGCCGGCACCCACGGCACCACCTTCGGCGGCAACCGCCTCGCCGGCGCGGCGGGCAACGCCGTGCTCGACGTGGTGCTCGCCGACGGCTTCCTCGACGAGGTGAAGCGCAAGGGCCTCCTCGCCAAGCAGCTCCTCGCCGGGCTCGTCGACTCCCATCCCACCGTGTTCGAGCTCGTGCGCGGCGAGGGGCTGATGCTCGGCGTGAAGACCAAGGCGCCGCTCGGCGACGTGGTGGGGGCGGCGCGCGAAGCCGGCCTCCTGGTGATTCCGGCGGGCGATTCCACGCTGCGCCTGCTGCCGCCCCTCATCGTCTCCGACGAGGAGATCAGGGAGGCCGTCAACCGCCTCGATGCGGCGGCGGGCGCGGTGGAAGCCGCAGCACAGAACGGTGCCGGCGCATGACGATCCGGCACTTTCTCGACATCGCATCCAACGAGGCCGCCACGCTCAGGACGATCCTCGACAAGGCGCACCGGCTGAAGGCCGCCGGGCGCACGGCCGTGCCGGTCCTGTCCGGGAACACCCTCGCGATGCTGTTCGAGCGACCGTCGACGCGCACGCGCTTCTCCTTCGATCTCGCGATGCGCGAGATGGGAGGCGACACGATCGTCGCCTCCGGGGCGGAGATGCAGCTCGGGCGCGGCGAGTCGATGGCCGACACGGCCCGGGTGCTGTCGCGCTACGTGGATGCGGTGATGATCCGCATGCTCGACCACGACGACCTGCTGACGTTCGCCGAGAACGCCACGGTGCCGGTCATCAACGGCCTCACCCGCCGGTCCCACCCCTGTCAGATCATCGCCGATCTGATGACCATCGAGGAGCGGCTCGGCGCCATCGGCGAGCGCACCGTCGCCTGGGTGGGCGACGGCAACAACGTCGCCACCACCTTCCTGGAGGCGGCCGAGCGGCTCGGCTTCAAGATGCGCCTCGCGATGCCGGTGGACTTCGCGATCCCCGAGTCGCGCATCATCGCCGCCCGCACCGCCGGCGCCGAGGTGACGGTGACCACGAGCCCCGCCGAGGCGGTCAACGGCGCCGACGTCGTCGTCACCGACGCCTGGGTGTCGATGGGCGACGAGGACGAGGAGCGCCGCCGCGAGACCTTCGGCCCCTATCAGGTCGACGAGGCGCTGATGGGCAAGGCCGCGCCGGAGGCGATCTTCCTCCACTGCCTGCCCGCCCACCGCGGCGAGGAGGTGACCGACGCGGTGATGGACGGCCCCCGCTCCGCCGTGTTCGACGAGGCGGAAAACCGCGTGCACGCCCAGAAGGCCGTGCTCGCCTGGTGCTTCGGCGTCATCTGACGCGCGACCGGAGGGGGTGGCGACGCCCCCTCCCTCACGCCCCCTCTCTCACGGCCCCTTCGCTCACGCCTTCGCGCCGCGCTTGCCCGCACCGATGAGAGGCGCCGCCGCACCGTCGAGCGGCCAGCGCGAGCGCACCCTCGTCTCGATGCCGTCCGCCGATCCCGCCGCCCGCCGCTCGATGGCGGCGTAGGCGATCATCGCGCCGTTGTCGGTGCAGAGCCGCAGCGGCGGGGCGACGAAGGCCGTGCCGGCCCGCTCGGCGACCCCCGCGAGCGCCGCCCGCAGGACCCCGTTCGCCGCGACGCCACCGGCGACGACGAGCGCCGTCGGGGCCGTCCCCGCCTCGGCGGCGAACGCCTCGAGCGCCCTCGCCGCCTTGAGGGTGAGGAGACGGGCCACCGCATCCTGGAAGGAAGCGCAGATGTCCGCGACGTCGGTCTCGGTGAGCGGCGCCGCCCGCTCGGCCGCGAGGCGCACCGCCGTCTTCAGGCCGGCGAAGGAGAGGTCGCACCCCTCCCGGCGGGCGAGCGGGGTCGGAAAGTCGAAGCGCTTCGGATCGCCGGAGCGTGCCGCCCGCTCCACCGCCGGCCCGCCCGGATAGGCGAGCCCCAGAAGCTTCGCCGTCTTGTCGAAGGCCTCGCCGGCGGCGTCGTCGATGGTGCCGCCGAGGCGGCGATAGTCGCCCGGCCCGATCACCGCCACGAACTGGGCGTGGCCGCCCGACAACAGGGCGACGCAGTAGGGGAAGGCGACGCCGTCGGTGAGGCGGGGCGTCAGGACGTGGGCCTCGAGGTGGTTGACGGCGACGAAGGGGAGCCCCGCCGCGCGCGCCACCGCCTTGCCGAAGGTCGCCCCCACGAGGAGGCCGCCGAGAAGCCCCGGCCCGGCCGTCGCCGCCACCGCATCGAGCGCGCCGAGGTCGACACCCGCCTGGTCGAGCGCCTCGGCGGCGACCTTGTCGATGGTCTCGCCGTGAGCGCGCGCGGCGATCTCCGGCACCACGCCGCCATAGGCCTCGTGGAGATCGATCTGGCTCCACACCACGTCGGCGAGGATGCGCGCCGCGCCCGGCCGCCCGGCGACCACGGCGACGGCACATTCATCGCAGCTCGTCTCGATGCCGAGCACCAAGGGTTCCGCCTGCCCGGCGGCTCCTTTATGGTCCATGAGATCGGTCACGTTCGCGGCAAGGTCCTTGTGAAGCCCATCAGAATCGGCACGCGCGGCAGCCCGCTTGCCCTCGCTCAAGCGCAGATGGTGGCGGAGGCCCTCGCCGCCAACGCGATGGGCGAGACGGAAATCGTCGTGATCCGTACCACGGGCGACAGGGTTCTCGATCGCCCGCTGTCCGAGATCGGCGGCAAGGGCCTCTTTACCAAGGAAATCGAGGAAGCGCTGCTCGACGGGCGGATCGACTGCGCCGTCCACTCGGCGAAGGACCTCGAGACGGTGCTGCCGGCCTCCCTCACGATCGGCGCCTTCCTGCCGCGCGAGGACGTGCGCGACGTCTTCATCGGCCGCGACGGCGCCCGCCTCGCCGAGCTGCCCGAGGGGTCGCTCGTCGGCACCGCCTCGCTCCGGCGGCAGGCGCTGGTGCGGCGCGCCCGTCCCGATCTGCGCGTCGCCGTGCTGCGGGGCAACGTCCAGACCCGCCTCGCCAAGCTCGGGGCCGGCGAGTGCGACGGCACCCTCCTCGCCCTCGCCGGGCTGAAGCGGCTCGGCAACGAGAGCGTCGCCAGCGAGATCCTCGACCCTCGCCGCTTCCCCCCCGCCTGCGGCCAGGGCGCCATCGCCGTGGAGATCCGCCGGGACGACGATCGCGCGGTCGACGCCCTCGCCCCGGTCAACGACCTCGCCACCGAGATCGCGCTGCATGCCGAGCGCGGCTTCCTCGCCGCCCTCGACGGGTCCTGCCGGACCCCCATCGCAGCGCTCGCCACGGTGGAGCACAAGAGCGTGAGCCTCATGGGCCTCGTCGCCTCGCCCGACGGCGAGCGGATCGAGGAGATCACCAGCCGCGGCGCCGCCACCGAGGCGGCGGAGATGGGCTATGACGCCGGCAGGCGGCTGCGCGCGCGGGTCGGCGAGGACTTCTTCGCGGGGCTGGTGTGAGCCTCGTCGTCGCCATCACGCGCCCGGAGCCGCAGGCGGCCGACACCGCCCGCCGCGTCGCCGAGGCGGGCCATTTCCCCCTCCTCGCGCCGCTCTTCGAGATGACGCCGCTCGGCGATCCGGGCACGCCCGACGGGATCGGCGCGATCGCCGTCACGAGCCGCACCGGCGCCCGTCTCCTCGCGCACCACCCCGCCTTCCACCACCTGCCGGTATTCGCCGTGGGCGACGCGACGGCGGCAGAGGCCCGCCGCTCGGGCTTTCGCACCGTGCGCAGCGCGGCGGGCGACGTCGACGCCCTCTTCGCCCTCCTCGCCGAGGCCGAGGGTCCGATCGTCCACATGACCGGCGAGGCGCACGCCGGCGACCTCGTGGAGCGCCTCATCGCGCGCGGCGAGAGGGCCGAGCGCCGCATCCTCTACCGCATGGCGCCCGCCGCCGGCCTGCCCGCCGCCGAACGGGTCGATGCGGTGATGCTGTTCTCCCCCCACGCCGCGACGCGCTACCGAGCGCTCGCGACGGAGCCGCCCTGGCGCCACGCGCCGTGCGTCGCCCTCTCCCCCGCCGTCGCGGCGCGCCTGCCCGAGAGCCTCGCCGTGACCGTCGCCGAGGCGCCCACCGAAGCGGCGGCCCTCGCCGCGCTCGCGACCCTTTCGGGGTCCGTCGCAAGTCCGGGCTGAAGCGATGCGTGCCGCCCTCAGCCGCCGCACAGCCTGCCGCGAGGGGAAGCCATGATCCGCGTCCTCGTCATTCTGGGTCTACTCTTCGCCGCCGCGTTCGGGGCGGTGTGGGTCGCCGACCGCCCGGGCGAGGTGCAGGTGGAGTGGCTCGGCCGCTCCGGCACGCTGACGACCAGCGAGGCGCTGACCGTCCTCATCATACTCCTCGCCGTCGGCGTGCTGTTGGTGGAGCTCGCCCTCGCCGGGCTACGGCTGCCCAAGCAGATGGCGCGGCGCGCCGAGGAGCGCCGCCGCGAGCGGGGCTTCGCCGCCCTTTCGGAGGGGCTGGTGGCGGCCGCCGCCGGCGATCGCGCCACCGCCGAGCGCGCCGCAGCCGAGGCCGTGCGCTGGCTCCCAGGCGCCCCTCTCACGGCGCTGCTCGCCGCCCGCGCGGCGCAGCTCTCCGACAAGCCCGGCGCCGCCGAGGCGGCCTTCATGGCGATGACGGAGGACCCCGCCACGCTGGTGCTCGGCCTGCGCGGCCTCTACGACGAGGCGGTGCGGCAAGGCGACGTCGCCGCCGCGCGGGCCCATGCGCGGGCCGCCAACCTCGCCGCCCCGGCGCTCCCCTGGGCCGCCGCCGCCGCGTTCGACGCCGCCACCGCCGAGCGCGACTGGGACACCGCGCTGGAGCTCAACGACGCCGCGATGCGCCACCGTCTCGTCGAGCGGGCCGTCCACAAGCGGCGCAAGGCGGTGCTCCTCCTCGCACGGGCGGAGGAGGTGGCGGCGGAGGATCCGCAAGCCGCCCGGCGCGCCGCCATCAAGGCGCACAATCTCGCGCGCAACCTGGTGCCGGCGGCGGTGCTCGCGGCGCGCCTCTCCGCCGGGCGCTCGCGCCGTCAGGCGATGGGCTTCCTGGAGGCGACCTGGAAGCTCGCGCCGCACCCCGACCTCTTCGCCGCCTATCTCGCGGCCGGCGAGGCGCAGAGTGCGGCCGACCGGCTGAAGCGCGCCGAAGCCCTCGCCGCCATGCGGCCCGACCACGTGGAGAGCGCCCTCGGCGTCGCCGCCGCAGCCCGCGCCGCGCGCGCCTTCGCCCGCGCGCGGGCCGTGCTCGCTCCGATCGCCGAGGCGCGGCCGACCCAGCGCGTCGCCATCGCCATGGCCGAGGTGGAGGCCGCCGACGCCGGCGACGAGGGCCGCGTGCGCGAATGGCTCGCCCGCGCCGTCCGCGCCACCCGCGATCCGGTGTGGATCGCCGACGGGGTGATCGCCGACCACTGGGAGCCGATCTCCCCGCTGACCGGCCGCCTCGACCGCTTCGAGTGGCGCGTGCCCGACGGCGTCGCCGACGCCGCCGCCCCCGCGATCGACCTCACCGCGCTGACGCCGGTGCGCCTTGCGAGCGTCGCCGCCGCGGCCCTCCCCGAACCGCCCGCCGAAGCCGTGCTGACGGCGGCCGGCACGACGACGCCGGAAGCACCGGCGAACGCGGAAACCACCGCTCCGCCGACGCCCGCCCCGCCGCAGCCCGCAACGGCGGCGAGCCCGGCGCCGGAGGAGGCCGCCGCTCCCACCGCGATGCCGCGCCCGTCGGTGCCCGGCGCGCGCTCCGTGCCCTCGTCCTAGACGTGCTGGCCGCCGTTCACGTGGATCTCGGCGCCGTTCACGTAGGAGGAGGCCGGGCTGCACAGGAAGAAGATCGCCTCGGCGACTTCCGACGGCGTGCCGAGGCGACGCAGCGGGATGGCCGCCGCCATATCCTCGGTACCGGGGGAGAGGATCGCGGTCTCGATCTCGCCGGGGGCGATGGCGTTGACGCGGATGCCGTGCGGCCCGAAGTCGGCGGCCATCTCGCGGGTGAGCGCGGCGAGCGCCGCCTTCGACGTGGCGTAGGCGGTGCCGGCGAAGGGATGCACCCGGCTCCCGGCGATGGACGAGACGTTCACCACCGCCCCGCGCGCCACCTTCAACTCCCGCATCAAGCCCCGCCCCAGCATGATCGGAGCAAAGAAGTTCACCTGAAACACCGTGCGCCACAGGTGCATCGGCGTCTCGATGGAATCGAGCCGCTTGCCGCCCTCCCCCTTGGGGCTGATGCCGGCGTTGTTCACGAGCGCGTCGAGCCGTCCGCCATTCGCCGCGAGACGGTGGCGGATCTCGGCGATGGCATCGCCGAGATTCTCCGGATCGGCGAGGTCGACGACGATGTGGTCCTCCTCGCCCGAGGGCCACGGACACTTGTCGGAAAAGGGCTGGCGCGAACAGGTGATGATGCGCCACCCGTCGGCCGCGAAGCGCTTCACGGTGGCATGGCCGATGCCGCGGCTCGCGCCGGTGAGGACGAGGGTCTTGCGGTCGTCCATCGGGTGTCTCCGTGCTTGCACCGCGTCCGCGCTCTTATATCCGAACCTGAAGCCGAGAGCCCGAAAATGCGGCATCATGCGTGGAGCAGGCGATTCGTTCTTCCCCCTAGTCGATTTCCAAAGTGACACCAGCTATCTCTTCGACATGACCCTCCGCTTTCCCATCGCCGATCACTCCGCCGCCCTCGCCTTCGGGGGTAACCGCCTCGACAGGATGTCGGAACGGCGGGAGGACGAGCCCTTCATCGCCGGCATCCGCGGCGATCCGGCGGGGCGCGCCTACCTGTTCGCGAAGGACCTCCTGGTGACGAAGGGGGACGGCGGCGCCTTCGCCTTCACCCGCCCCGAAGCGGAGGCGCTGGGGGTGGACTGGCAGGCGGCCGTGTTCCTCGGGCTCGACGCCGAGGGCCCGCTCTTCGCCGCCGCCATCGCCGCGCCGGCGGAGGACGCCGGCTTCGCCCTCACCAACCTGCGGCCGCTCGCGATCTCCGGCGCGGTGGACGAGGAGCGGCTCGGCCAGCTCGCCCAGGCCTCCTCGATCCTCGGCTGGCATGCGCGCCACGGCTTCTGCGCCAACTGCGGCACCGCCACCACCGTCGCCCAGGCCGGCATGCGGCGCGACTGCCCCAACTGCGGGACCAACCACTTCCCGCGCACCGACCCGGTGGTGATCATGCTGGCGGTCGACGGCGAGCGCTGCCTCCTCGGCCGGCAGACCCGCTTCGTGGAGGGGGTCTATTCCTGCCTCGCGGGTTTCATGGAGCCGGGCGAGACCATCGAGGCCGCCGTCCGCCGCGAGATCTGGGAGGAGGCCGGCATCCGCACCGACCGGGTCGCCTATTTCGCGAGCCAGCCATGGCCCTTCCCCTCCAACCTCATGATCGGCTGCTTCGCCGAGGCGACGTCGTTCGACGTCGACCCGCGCGACAAGGAGCTCGAGGACGTGCGCTGGTTCGACCGGGCGGACATCCTGCCCATGCTGGAGCGCACCCACACCAACTTCGCGACGCCGCCGAAGATGGCGATCGCGCACCACCTTCTGCGGGCCTACGCCATCCACGGCGCGCCGGTGGCGGACGACGCCGCCCTCGGCACGGCCGCGACTACTGCCGGGGCGTTGGCCTGAGCGCGGCGTTCTCCTCCGGCTCGCGGATCGTCTCGCGGAAGGGCGAGGCCGGATAGGTCCCGAGCACGCGCACCTTGGCGGAGAAGAACTCCAGCTCCTCCATGGCGAGGGCGACGTGGCTGTCCTGCGTGTGCCCCTCGATGTCGGCGTAGAAGAGGGTGGCGAAGAACTGCCCGCCGAGCTGATAGCTCTCGAGCTTCACCATGTTGACGCCGTTGGTGGCGAACCCGCCCAGCGCCTTGTAGAGGGCGGCCGGCACGTTGCGCACGCGGAACAGGAAGGACGTCATCGCCGGCGCGCCGTAGGGCATCGGCTCCGCCTCGCGCGCCACCACCACGAAGCGGGTGGTGTTGTGCGCCTCGTCCTCCACGTCGCTCCGCAGGATGTCGAGGCCGTAGATCTCGGCGGCGAGGCGGGAGGCGATCGCCGCCGAGTGGCGGTCGCCGCTTTCGGCCACCTGGCGGGCGGATCCCGCCGTGTCCGCCGCCACCACCGGGGTCAGGCCCAGCGTGCGCAGCGTCCGCCGGCACTGGCCGAGCGCCTGGACGTGACTATAGACGCGCCGGATGTCCTCGATCTTGGTGCCGGGCAGCGCCATGAGCTGGTGGTTGATCGGCAGGAAATACTCGCCGACGAAGTGGACGTCCGCCTGGGGCAACAGGCCGTGGATGTCGGCGACGCGGCCCGCGACGGAGTTCTCGATCGGGATCATCGCATAGGTGGCGCTGCCGCTCTCCACCGCGGCGAAGCAGTCCTCGAACGTCGCCATGGCGACGGCTTCGGCGTCGGGGAACACGGCCTTGGAGGCGATGTGGGAGTTGGCGCCCGGCTCGCCTTGGTAGGCAACCTTGAGGCTCATCGGGAACCGCTCCCGCCATGGCGCGGCTCTTGCAGCGCGCGGCCGCCGGGCCGTGCCACGGAGGGGTTGGGAACGGATGAGGCGAAGCAGGAGGCGAAGCTCACGGTGTCTCTCTCGTCAGCGTGACGAAGGGCAAATCGTTTAGAACGATCACAACCCCCTCGTGTACGATGTGGTCTCATTTGATGTGCTCCAAATCCCACTCTATAGGTGATCGAGCCATCGGTGGGCGATGAAAGGTCGATGGGGGCATCGACCTCTTCCGCTCGCGCTGCTAGCAGCGCGAGCGGGCGGAATAACCAACAAGGGTCTCTGCGGCAATGGACGCGTTCGAACTCAATAAGATCTTGGGCGCCGTTTTGGGTGCGCTGGTGTTTGTGATGGGGCTTTCGGTGCTCTCCGAAATCATTTTCGCACCGCACGGTCTCGACACGCCCGGCTACCTGATCAACATCGACGACTCCAGCGCGGCCGCCGAGGCGCCGAAGGAAGTGCCGTTCGCGGTCCTGCTGCAGCAGGGCGATGCCGGCGCCGGCAAGGCCGGCGCGCGCGTCTGCGGCGCCTGCCACAACTTCGAGGAGGGCGGCCCCAACGGCATCGGCCCGCACCTTTGGGGTGTCGTCGGCCGTCCGATCGCCTCGGCGGAAGGCTTCAACTACTCCTCCGCCCTCAAGGAATATGGCGCCGACAAGACCTGGAGCTATGACGAACTGAACGGCTTCATCCATGCGCCGCAGCAGGACGTGCCGGGCACCATCATGGGCTTCGCCGGCATCAAGAACGACCAGGACCGCGCCAACGTCGTGCTGTTCCTGAAGTCGATCTCGCCGGACGCCCCGCCGCTGCCGGAGCCGCCGGCCGCGGAAGAACCCGCCGCCGACGAGGCCGCGGCCGAAGAGGCCACCGCCGCCGCAGGCGATGCCGAACCCGCCGCCACCGAAGAGGCCGAGCCGGCGCCCTCGGCCAACTGAGGCCGGGCGCTTCCCGCTTCCGAGCGATCATCACCGCAGATGGCGACCCCACGCCTTCCACGCCCCGCTTCGGCGGGGCGTTTGCGTGTGCGGGCGCGCGCGGTGCCGCGCCTTTCGTCGCAGCCACGGCGATCGACGCGGCTGGCGGCCCACCGACGCCGGATTTGCTGGTTTGCATCTCTACAATTTTAGATTTAAAGTCGATCAGACAGCAATTCCTGGCATTACATCTCGGTTAGATCGGGACTCTGCGGGTTGCGAACCACGGCATGACCGATAATCTCCCGAGCGACGGACAACTGGAGGTGTGACATGCGCGCCACGCTCATGGCTCTCGTTCTTGCATGTGCTCCGGCAGCGTTCGCCGTGGCGGACGACGGTGCGCCGGAGCCCGCCTGGAGGCACGCCACCTCGCTGTCCGAATCGCCCCGCTACGACGCGGGGTTCGCCCACTTCGACTACGTCAACACGCAAGCGCCGAAGGGAGGCACGGTGCGCCTCGCCACGCCGGCGGGCTTCGACAGCTTCAACCCCGTCCTCACCCGCGGCATTCCCGCCCCGGGCATCGGCCTGATCTACGATACGCTGATGACACCCTCGATGGACGAGGACGACATCTCCGCGAGCTACGGGCTGATCGCCGAGGCGATGCGCTTTCCGGACGACTTCTCCTGGGTGGAGTTCCGCATCAATCCCGCCGCCCACTGGCACGACGACACGCCGATCACGCCCGAGGACGTCGTCTGGAGCCTCGACGCGCTGAAGGAAGCGAACCCGCGCTACGCCTACTACTATCGCGACGTGGAAAAGGGCGAGGTGGTGGACGAGCACACCGTGCGCTTCACTTTCGCCCGCGCCGGCAATCGCGAGCTGCCACACATCCTCGGCCAGCTCCTGGTGCTGCCGAAGGCGTGGTGGACGGGAAAGACCGCGTCGGGGGCGGAGCGCTCCATCATGGAGGGCACGCTCGAGCCGCCGCTCGGCTCCGGCGCCTACAAGATCGCCCGCTTCGAGCCGGGCCGCTTCGTCGAATATGAGCGGGTGCCGCGCTATTGGGCCGCCGACCATCCGACCCAAGTCGGCAGCAACAATTTCGACACCATCCGCTACGACGTCTACCGCGACCAGACGGTGCTTCTCGAAGCCTTCAAGGCCGACAGCTACGACTTCCGCGCCGAGAACAGCGCCAAGAACTGGGCGACGGGCTACGATTTCCCGGCCGTGGAGCGCGGCGACGTGATCCTGGAGGTGTTCCCGAACGAGGCGATGGGCATCATGCAGGCGTTCGTGATGAACCTGCGCCTGCCGAAGTTCCAGGACGAGCGCATCCGCCGCGCGCTCAACCTGATGTACGACTTCGAGACGCTGAAACGCACGGTCTTCTACGATCAGTACGACCGGATCGACTCCTTCTTCGAAGGCTCCGAGCTCGCCTCCTCCGGCCTGCCGGAGGGCAAGGAGCTCGCCATCCTGGAGGAGGTGCGCGATCTCGTGCCCCCGTCCGTCTTCACCGAGCCCTACACCAACCCGGTGAACGGCACGCCCGAGAATGTTCGCGCCAACGCCCGCGAGGCGGTGCGCCTCTTCCGCGAGGCGGGCTACGAGATCCGCAACGGCAAGATGGTGAACGTGGAGACCGGCGAGCCCTTCACCATCGACTTCATGGACGACAGCCCGACCTCCGAGCGCTCCGTCCTGCCCTACGCCAACTCGCTGCGGCGCATCGGCGTCGATCTCACCTTCCGCGTGATCGATGTCTCGCAATATCAGAACAAGCTGCGCAACCGCGACTTCGAGATGACCACGACGCTATGGGCGCAGTCGCTCTCGCCCGGCAACGAGCAGCTCGCCTACTGGGGTTCGGCCGCCGCCGATTCGCCGCAGTCGGAGAACTATGCCGGCATCAAGGACCCGGGCGTCGATGCGCTCATCCAGAAGATCATCCTGGCGAAGAACCGCGAGGATCTCGTCGCCGCCACCAAGGCACTCGACCGGGTGCTCCTCCACCACAACTACGTGATCCCGCAATTCTACACCTCGGGGATCCGCACCGCCCGCTGGAACCGCTTCGGCCATCCGGACAACATTCCGCCCTACACCACGGGCTTCCCCACCATCTGGTGGTGGGACGCGCAGAAGGCCGCGTCGGTGGGATCGCCTTCGTGAGCGGCCTCACCCGCCGGCGCGTCCTGGCGCTGACGGGCGGTGCCGCGGCCCTCTCCGCCCTGCCGCCGGTCGCCTTCCGTGCCGCCGCCGCCGGCGAGGCGGCCACGACGCCGCAGCACGCGATCACCGTGTTCGGCCCCGCCAAGCACGCCGCCGGCTTCACCCACTTCGACTACGTGAACCCCGACGCGCCCAAGGGGGGCGAGATCCGCCTCCTCCCCGCCTCGTTCGGCTACAATCAGAACCCGCTGACCTTCAACACCTTCAACATGTACATCCTGAGGGGCGACTCGCCGCCCCTCATGCAGCTCTGCCACGGCCAGCTCATGGTGCGCGGCCTCAACGAGCCCGACGCCGTCTACGGCTCGATCGCCGAGAGCGTCACCATCGAGGGCAAGCGCTACGCCTTCGCTCTCCGCCCCGGCGCCACCTTCTCCGACGGCAGCCCGATCACGGCGGACGACGTGGTGTTCTCGCTGGAGACGCTGCGGGCCGACGGCCACCCGAGCCTCGCCCAGCCCCTCTCAGGCGTCGAGAAGGTGGAGGCGGCCGACGAGGCGACCGCGGTCATCACCTTCGCCGAGGGCACCTCCAGCCGCCTGCCACCGCTGATCACGATCTACCCGATCCTCTCGCGCGCCTACTACGAGGCCCGCCCGTTCGCCGACGCCACGCTCGACGTGCCGGTCACCTCCGGCCCCTACACGGTGGGCGACTTCAACCCCGGCCGCTACGTGACCTTCGAGCGGCGGCCGGACTCCTGGTACGAGACCGTCCCCTCGAGCGTCGGCCACTACAACTTCGACAAGGTCCGCGTCGACTTCTACCGCGAGCGCATCGCGAGCTTCGAGGCGTTCAAGTCCGGCCTCATCACCTTCCGCGAGGAGTTCACGTCGAAGATCTGGGCGCTCGACTACAACTTCCCCGCCGTGGAGGACGGCCGCGTCGTCCGCCGCGAGTTCCCCGACGGCCGCCCCGCCGGCGCGCAAGGTTGGTTCATCAACACGCGGCGGCCGAAGTTCGCCGATCCGCGCACCCGTGAGGCGCTGTCCTACGCCTTCGACTTCGAGTGGACCAACGAGCACCTCTTCTACGGCGCCTACGAGCGCACCCAGTCCTTCTTCATGAACTCCGACATGATGGCGACGGGCGAGCCCTCCGCGGCCGAACTCGCCCTGCTCGAGCCCTATCGGGACGACGTGCCGGAGGCGGTGTTCGGCCCGGTCTGGACCGCCCCGGTGACCGACGGCAGCGGCCGCGACCGGGCGTCCCTGCAAAAGGCCAACGCCCTCCTCGCCGCGGCGGGCTGGCGGCGCGACGGCGGCCGCCTCGTCAACGACGCCGGCGAGGCGCTGACGGTGGAGTTCCTCTACGCCCAGCCGACCTTCGAGCGCGTGCTCCAGCCCTACGCGGGCCGGCTGCGCCTCCTCGGCGTGGAACCGATCCTGCGCCTCGTGGAGGCCTCCCAATATCAGCTGCGGATGACCAACTTCGACTTCGACCTCACCACTCGCCGCTTCTCCTTCGAGCCGACGCCGGGCGACGAGATCCGCGAGATGTGGTCGACCCGCGCCGCCGACATGCCGGGCTCGTACAATCTCGCCGGCATCAAGAGCCGCGCCGTCGACGGTCTCACCGAGGCGATGCTCGCCGCCGACACCCGCGAGGGGATGATCGCCGCCGCCCGTGCCCTCGACCGCGTGCTGCGCTGTGGCCACTACTGGGTGCCGCAATGGACCAAGGCGATCCACACCGTGGCCTATTGGGATCGCTTCGGCATGCCCGAAGCGAAGCCCCTCTACGACCTCCCCGTTTCGACCACCTGGTGGTCAAAGGTCTCCTGAGACGATGGCATCCTATATCCTCCGCCGCATTCTCCTCATGGTGCCGACGCTCTTCGGCGTCATGCTGATCTCGTTCGTGGTGGTGCAGTTCGCCCCCGGCGGTCCCGTCGAAAAGGTGATCGCCGAGCTGCGCGGCACCGACGTCGCGGCCACCGCCCGCATCTCCGGCGGCACCCAGGCCGGCGACTTCGCGAGCTCGGCCGCGGGCGGCGGCGGCGAGAGCGGCGGCTCCGCCTACCGCGGCGCCCAAGGCCTCGACCCGGAGTTCATCGCCGACCTCGAGCGCCAGTTCGGCTTCGACAAGCCTCCCGTCGAGCGCTTCTTACTGATGCTCGGCAACTACCTGACCTTCGACTTCGGCCAGTCCTACTTCCGCGACCGCAGCGTCATCGACCTCATCCTCGACAAGATGCCCGTGTCGATCTCCCTCGGCCTCTGGATGACGCTGATCTCCTACCTGATCTCGATCCCGCTCGGCATCCGCAAGGCGGTGAAGGACGGTTCGATGTTCGACATCTGGACGTCGGCCATCATCATCATCGCCTACGCGATCCCGGGCTTCCTGTTCGCGGTGCTCCTGATCGTGCTGTTCGCCGGCGGCTCCTTCTGGAACGTCTTCCCGCTCGGCAATCTCGTCTCCGACAACTTCGATCAGCTCTCCCTGGTCGGCAAGCTGCTCGACTATTTCTGGCACCTCACGCTGCCGCTGATCGCCCTGTCGCTGTCCTCCTTCGCGACGCTCACCCTCCTCACCAAGAACTCCTTCCTGGAGGAGATTCGCAAGCAGTACGTGCAGACCGCACGGATGAAGGGACTGTCGGATCGCGAGGTGCTCTACGGGCACGTCTTCCGCAACGCCATGCTCATCATCATCGCGGGCTTCCCCGGCGCCTTCATCAGCGCCTTCTTCGCCGGCTCGCTGCTCATCGAGACCATCTTCAACCTCGACGGGCTCGGCCTCCTCGGCTTCGAGAGCGTCATCAACCGCGACTATCCGATCGTGTTCGGCACGCTCTACATCTTCTCGCTGCTGGCGCTGTTCGTGAACCTCGTCTCCGACCTCACCTACACCTGGGTTGATCCGCGCATCGACTTCGAGAGCCGGGGGGTCTGACATGGAAGAGATCCGCAAGAGCGGCGACGAGCGCGAGACGATCCCCGACCGCGACGCCGCGGAGGACCTCGCCGTCGCCTTCGAGGAGCGCGAGGCGACGGCGCTGCCGACCGGCGCCGGCTTCGACACGGCGACGACGCTGAACCAGCGCCGCTGGCGCATCTTCAAGCGGCACCGGCGCGGCTACGTCTCGCTGTGGCTCTTCCTCGTCCTCTTCACGGTGACGCTGTTCGCCGAGTTCATCGCCAACGACCGGCCGCTGCTCGTGTCCTACAAGGGCGAGCTGCTCGTACCCGTGCTCGTCGACTATCCGGAAGAGAAGTTCGGCGGCTTCCTCGCCCGCACCGATTATCGCGATCCCTTCATCCGCGACGAGATCGAGCAGAACGGCTGGATGATCTGGCCGCCGATCCGCTACGACTATCGCGCCGTCAACACGAGCCCGCCGACCCCCTTGCCGTCCGCCCCCTCGTGGATGTTCACCAAGGAGAAGCGCTGCTCGCTGATGCCCGAAGGCGTCGACGACCCCTCGTGCACCATCTGGAACTGGAACTGGCTCGGCACCGACGATCAGGGTCGCGACGTCCTCGCCCGCGTCATCTACGGCTTCCGAATATCGATCCTCTTCGGTCTCGTCCTGACGGCGGCGTCGTCGGTCATCGGCATCGCCGCCGGGGCCGTGCAGGGCTACTTCGGCGGCTGGACCGACCTCCTGTTCCAGCGCTTCATCGAGATCTGGACCTCGGTGCCCTCGCTCTACATCATCCTGATCCTGTCGGCCGTCTTCACGCCCAACTTCTTCCTCCTGCTCGGGATCCTGCTCGCCTTCTCCTGGGTCTCGCTGGTGGGCGTGGTGCGGGCCGAATTCCTGCGGGCGCGCAACTTCGAGTACGTCACGGCGGCGCGGGCGCTCGGCGTCGGCAGCCTCACCATCATGTGGCGCCACCTGTTGCCCAACGCGATGGTGGCGACGCTCACCTTCCTGCCCTTCATCATGAACGGCTCGATATCGACGCTGACGTCGCTGGACTTTCTGGGCTTCGGCCTGCCGCCGGGCTCGCCGTCGCTGGGCGAGCTTCTGGCGCAGGGCAAGAACAACATCCAGGCCCCCTGGCTCGGCATCTCCGGCTTCATCGTGATATCGCTGATGCTGTCGCTGCTCATCTTCATCGGCGAGGCGGTGCGCGACGCCTTCGACCCACGCAAGACATTCGTCTGAGGAGGGACTTGATGACCATCACCATTTCCCTCGCCCTCCCGCCCCTCGGCCCGCTATGACCGCCCCTCTCCTGCAGATCGAAGATCTTTCCGTCGCCTTTCATCAGGAAGGGCGGACCGCGCTCGCCGTCGACAAGGTGTCGTTCGGGATCGAGAAGGGGGAGACGCTGGCCGTCGTCGGCGAATCGGGGTCGGGCAAGTCCGTCACCGCCCTCTCCTGCGTGCGCCTGCTGCCCTATCCCGCCGCCTCGCACCCCTCGGGCCGCATCCTCTTCAAGGGTCGCGACATGCTGCAGCTGCCGCCCAAGGAGCTGCAGAAGATCCGCGGCAACGACATCACCATGATCTTCCAGGAGCCGATGACCTCGCTCAACCCGCTCCACAGGGTGGAGAAGCAGGTGGGCGAGATCCTGCGGCGCCACCGCGGCCTCTCCGACAAGGCCGCCCGCGCCCGCACGCTGGAGCTCCTCGACGCCGTCGGCATCCGCGACCCGGAGAGCCGCCTCGCGAGCTACCCGCATCAGCTCTCCGGCGGCCAGCGTCAGCGCGTGATGATCGCGATGGCGCTCGCCAACGAACCCGATCTCCTCATCGCCGACGAGCCCACCACCGCCCTCGACGTCACCGTGCAGGCGCAGATCCTCGCCCTCCTGAAGGACATCCAGGAGCGCATGGGCATGGCGATGATGTTCATCACCCACGACCTCGGCATCGTCCGCAAGATCGCCGACCGCGTGGTGGTGATGACCGAAGGCAAGGTGGTGGAGACGGGGGCCACCGAGCGCGTCTTCACCGCGCCCGAGCACCCCTACACGCGCCATCTCCTCGCCGCCGAGCCCACCGGCAGCGCGCCCGTCGCCGATCCCAACGCCCCGATCGTGGTGGAGACCAAGGACCTCAAGGTCTGGTTTCCCGTCAAGCGCGGCCTGCTGCGGCGCACGGTGGACCACATCAAGGCCGTCGACGGCATCGACCTCGAGGTCCGCCGCGGCGAGACGCTCGGCGTCGTCGGCGAATCGGGCTCCGGCAAGACGACGCTGGGCTTCGCCATCCTCCGCCTCATCCAGTCGGAGGGGCGCATCGTCTTCATGGGCGACGCCATCGATCAGACCTCGTGGTCGAAGATGCGGCCGCTGCGCTCCAAGATGCAGATCGTCTTCCAGGACCCCTACGGCTCGCTGTCGCCGCGGATGGCGGTCGGCGAGATCATCGCCGAGGGGCTGAAGATCCACTCCCGGATGTCGGCCGCGGAGCGGGAGGAGGCGGTGGTGCGCGCGCTCACCGAGGTGGGCCTCGACCCGGCCACACGCTCGCGCTATCCGCACGAATTCTCCGGCGGCCAGCGCCAGCGCATCGCCATCGCCCGCGCGCTGGTGCTCGAGCCCGACTTCATCATGCTCGACGAGCCCACCAGCGCCCTCGACCGCTCGGTGCAGGCGCAGGTCGTCGACCTGCTGCGCGCCGTGCAGAAGCGGCGCAACCTCACCTTCCTGTTCATCTCGCACGACCTCCAGGTGGTGCGGGCGCTCGCCAACGAGGTGATCGTAATGCGCAGCGGCAAGGTGGTGGAGCGCGGCCACACCAAGGACATCTTCGAGACGCCGCAGACCGACTACACCCGCGCCCTCATGGCCGCCGCCCTCTATCACGAACAGGCGCCCGCCGGGGTTGTCGCGGACTGACGCTTCGTTCATTCCTGTGGCGTACTGGATGCCATGACCCGAGCCGAATCGCCGGTCCGGCATCCAGTCCGGACCAACCCTTTGAGCCCAACCGCACCAGCCCCCCGGTGGGGCGGGCCCTACCCGACGCGGAACCGCCCCATGCACGATGGCGCGCCTCTTTCGCCTTCTTTCGCCGCCCCGGGAGCGGGGCGCGTGCGATGATGGGCGTGAAGCGGCGGGCCCGCCTCTTCCGTGCCGCGCCGGCGGAGCGCGAGCAGATCGTCACCGGATCGCCGGAGGCGCGCGTGGTCGTCGACGTGCGCCGCTCCGCCACCGCCAAGCGGATGACGCTGCGCATCCCGCCCGGCCACGCCAACCCGGTGGTGACGGCCCCCCTCCGGGCCCACCTGTCCACCGTGGAGCGCTTCGTCGAGAGCCAGGAGGGCTGGCTCGCCGCCCGCCTCGCCGAGCGCGCCCCCGCCCTTCCCTTCGCCGACGGCTGCTCGATCCCGCTGCGGGGCGAGCTTCACCGCATCGTCTGGGTGGGCGGCAACCGCGGCACGGTGCGGCTCGGCCTCGCCCCGACCGGCCCGACCATCGAGGTGCTCGGCCGCCCCGAGCATCTCGGCCGCCGCGTCGGCGACTTCCTGCGCCGCAACGCCCGCGCCGACATCGACGCCGCGGTGAGCGAGTTCGCCGCCCGCGTCGGCCGCAAGCCGTCCGCGCTCAGGATCAAGGACACCCGCGCGCAGTGGGGCTCCTGCACGCCGACGGGCGTCCTGTCGTTTTCCTGGCGCCTCGTGCTCGCCCCGCCGTTCGTTCTGCGCTATGTGGCAGCTCACGAAGTCGCCCATCTCGTCGAACTCAACCACTCCCCGGCATTCTGGCGGCTGAATGCCGAGCTCGATCCCCACTACGAGCGCGCACGCGCCTGGCTGAAGGGCCATGGGCGGATGCTCCACGCGGTGGGGGTGGAGGCACCACCGGCGAGCTGAATGTCCCTCAACGCCCTTCTGTCCATCGTCCTGCCGGTCTTCGGCTTCATCGGCATAGGCTACGGGGTCATCTGGGGGCGGATTCTGAAGCCGGACGTGGGCGACGGGCTCGGCTCCTTCGTCTTCACCATCGCCGTCCCGACCTTGCTCTTCCGGGCGATCGGCACGCTCAAGCTGCCGGACATCTCACCCTGGCCCTATTGGCTCGCCTACTTCTGCGGCGTGCTGATCACCGTAGGGATCGGCGCGCTCCTGGTGGAGAAGGCGTTCGGGCGGGATGCGCGCGCCGGCGTCATCGGCGGCCTGTCGTCGTCCTTTTCCAACACGGTGATGGTCGGCCTGCCGATCGTCACCCAGGCCTTCGGGGATGAAGGACTCGTCACCGGCTTCCTCCTCGTCGCCATCCACCTGCCGGTGATGATGACCATCTCGGCGATCCTCATCGAGGTGGCCGAGTATCGCGACGGCACGGGGTCCGGCGGTGTCCGTATCACCGCGGCGCTGCAGCGGGTGTTCTATTCGCTGATGTTCAACCCGCTGGTGATCGCGATCCTCGCCGGCGCCGCCTTCCGCCTCACCGGGCTGCCGCTCACGGGCATTCCCCGCACCATCATCGACCGCATCTCCGACACCGCGATCCCCCTCGCCCTCGTCGCGATGGGGATGAGCCTCCACAAATACGGCATCAGCGGCAACGTCCGTCCGGCGCTGGCGCTCACCGCGCTGAAGCTCCTCGGAATGCCGGCGGTGGTCTACGTGCTCGCGGTGCACGTCGCGGGGCTGCCGCCGATCGCCGCCTCGGTGGCGGTGGTGATGGCGGCCTGTCCCACCGGGGTGAACGCCTACCTCATCGCCACGCGCTTCCGCACCGGCCTCGCCCTTTCGGCCAACACCATCTCGCTGACGACGGTGCTGTCGATCCTCACCTTCACGCTGTGGCTGTCGGTGGTGGGCGCCTGAGCCCTCAGAGCCCCGCGGCGGCGCGCACGCCGGGCGAGAACTCCAGAACGAGGTAGCCGCCATAGAGGGCGACGAGAAGCGCGCCGGCGCGCCGGCCGATTCCGCCCGTCACCGCCGCGACCGCGACGAGAAGCAGCGCCGATGCCAGCATCACCCAGACGTCGAGGTGGATGATCTCGGGCGGCACCGGGATCGGCGAGACCACCGCCGTCACCCCGCCGATGCCGAGCACGTTGAAGATGTTGGAGCCCACCACGTTGCCGAGTGCGACGTCGCCCTGCCGGCGGATCGCCGCCATCACGGAGGTCGCGAGCTCCGGCAGCGAGGTGCCGATCGACACGATGGTCAGCCCGATGATCGCCTGCGAGATCCCCGCGATCTCGGCGATCTCGATGGCGGCGTCGACGAGCAGGTCGGCGCCGAGGACGACGCCGCCGATGCCCACCAGCGAGATCGCGAGCGCCGTCCACAGGTTGCGCGGCCAGCACGACGGCTCCTCGGGGACGACGTCCCCGTTGCCGCGCATCTCGAACACGAAGCTACCTATCGTATAGACCGCCAGGGCGGCGATGAGACAGACGCCGCTCCACCGGTCGAGCGTGCCCGACAACACGATGACGACGAGCACTACCGACACCACGATGAGCATCGTCCCGTCGCGCCGCAGCATCTGGCCGCTCGCGACCACCGGCAGGATCACCGCCGACACGCCGAGGATCAGCAGGATGTTGGCGATGTTGGAGCCGACGATGTTGCCGACCGCGATGCCCGGCGCACCGATCCACGCCGCCTGCACGCTCGCCACGAGCTCGGGCGCGGAGGTGCCGAAGCCGACGAGGGTCAACCCGATCACGAGCGGCGAAACGCCGACGCGCGTCGCCACGGCCACCGAACCGCGGACCAACGCTTCGCCCCCTGCCAGCAGCAGCGCGAGACCGATGAACAATGTGAGGAGAGGCATAGACGGCGGGTTCCCGAGTGTCGCAACGCGAGAACGACGCGCTCAGACGCTCCACAAGATGATGACGAGTCCGCCCATCACAAGGGCGATGCGCAGAACGGCGTTCGTGCGCGCGATTATGCCCCACGACACGGCGGCGAGGCCGGCGGCGACCTTGAGCGTCATCAGGACGGGGAGGACGACGCCGTCGGAGAGGCCGATGATCGCGGGATTGGCGACCATCGCGAGCGGCACCAGGTAGAGGCCGATGCCGAGCGTCATCGCCTTCGCCGCCACGCTGAGCCAGGGCGCCTCCACCATGCCCGCCGCGATGAAGACCGCCCCGCACACCGGCGGCGTGATGGTCGACAGGAGCGCGTACCAGAACACGAAGAGATGCGCCTGGAGCGGGGCGAGGCCGAGCTCCGTCAGCGCCGGCCCGGCGACGGCGACGCAGATCACGTAGGCCGCGGTGGTCGGCACCTCCATGCCGAGGATGAGGCAGGCGAGCGCGGTGAGGAGCAGCGCCGGCCACAGGAGCCCGCCCGACCCCGAGAGGATCAGCGAGGTCACCTTGACGCCGAGCCCGGTCATCCCGAGCACGCCGATCACGATCGAGGCGCACAGGATCACCGAGGCGATCACCGCCACCTGTTCGCCCGAGGTCAGCGCCGCCTTGGCGAGGCGCTGGGCCGTGCGGCGCAGCGACAGGGTGAGGCGCGCGTCGACGAAGAGGAGCAGCGCTCCGGCCGCGATGGCGTAGACCGCCGAATATTGCGGCGTCAGCCCCTCGCCGAACATGCCGACGAGCAAAATGGTGAACGGCACCAGGAAGAAGGCCGAGGTGATCGCCACCATGCGGGCCGACGGATGATCCTCCGGCGCGAGACCGGCGAGCTTGTAGCGCGTGGCGAAGGCGTCGATGCCAATCCACACCGTGAAGAAGTAGAGAAGCGCCGGCGGTAGCGCCGCCAGCATGATGTCGGCATAGGGGGTGCCGGTGAGCTCCACCATCACGAAGGCGCCCGCGCCCATGAGGGGCGGCATGATCTGCCCGCCCGAGGAGGCCACCGCCTCGATGGCGCCAGCGAGGGAGCGCGGATAGCCGAGGCCGCGCATGGCCGGCAGCGTGACGGCGCCGGTGGAGGCGACGTTGGCCGAGGCCGAGCCGGAGATCGACCCGAAGAGCGCGGAGGACAGCACCGACACCTTGCCCGCCCCGCCGCGCAGCCGCCCGGCAGCCGCGGCGGCGACGTTCATGAAGCCCTGCCCGGCCTCGCCGGCGTTGAGCACCGCGCCGAAGATCACGAACACCGCGACGACACCGACGGAGATGCCCGTCAGCTCGCCCCAGAGCCCGCCCTCGGCGACCACCAGCGTGCCGAGAAGGCTCGCCGGCGGCAGCCCCGCGTGGCCGAACTCGCCCGGCACATACTGGCCGAAGAAGGCGTAGAGCAGCGCGATCAGGGCGACGAGCGGGAGCGGCCAGCCGATCGCCCGCCGCGCCATCTCGAGCACCACCGCGAGCAGCGCGAAGGCCACCACATATTGGGTAGTGCCGAAGATCATGCCGTACTGGTCGCCCAGCGCCTGATGATTGACGGCGATGTAGAGGCAGGCGGCGACGCCGACGGCGGCGAGCAATATCCCCGAGATCGAGAAGCGCCGGCCGTAGAGCGCGATCCACGGCAGCGCCAGCGCCATGTGGAGGGGACGGGCCACGAGGTTGGGCGTCAGCCCAGAGACCACCAGCCACAGGTGGTAGGCGATGGTGAGCGCCCCGAGAGCGATCCACACGCCGCGCCACGCGCCGGGCCTTGCGAGCGGCGCCATCTCCCCGTCCGGCGCACTCATCGGCGGGCGGCGCGGCGGAGCGGTCGGAAGATCGCGCCGCGGTCCTGCCGCGACGCGCCGGGGCGCAGTCTATCCAAGGGGAGTTCTTTCGTCAGTCGCCGATCAGTTCGCCGTGTCGGGCACGGCCATCCCGGCCTCTTCGTAGTATTTCAGCGCCCCCGGGTGGATCTTGCCGGCGATGTTGCCGAGGAAGCTCGGATCGACGCCGTTCCACCAGCGCGCGGTCTCGCCGAGCTTGGCCTTCTCCTCCCAGAACGCCTTGGTGAGGGCGTAGGCCGTGTCGTCGTCCATCTGAGTGGTGGTGTAGGCGATCACCGGCAGCGAGGTGGTGACGACGTCCGCGTCCTGGCCCGGATAGGTGCCGGCGGGGATGACGACGCGGGTCGACCCGGTCTTCGCGATCTCGTCGTCGCTCATCGAGATGATGGTGACGCCGGTACCCGCGGCCGCCTCGATCACGTTCGGCGCGGGGAAGGAGCCCGCCGTCACGAAGGCGTCGATCTGGCCGTTCTTCAGCGCCGCGACGGCGTTGTTGAGCTCGGCGTCGGCGATCTCCACCTTGTCGGTCAGATCGAACAGGCCGATATATTTCTCACCCTCGCGGGCGCCGAAGGAGCCCTTGCCGAGGAGCAGGGTGTGGCCGGCGAGGTCGGGGAGGCTCTCGATGCCCTCGTCGTCGCGCGCGACGAAGTGCATCGTCAGCGAGGGGATCGGGAAGAGCGCGCGGATCTCGGCGAATTTCGGGTTGGCGCGCGCCTCGAACATTGCCTTGCCGTCGCGCGCGAGGCCCACCAGCGAGGGCGGCGAGGTGAACACGTAGTCGCCGCCGCGCACGGCCGCTTCCATCACGTTCTGCACCGAGCCCTGGCTCTCCTCCACCGTCACCGACACGTCGCCGGCCTTCATGGCCTCGGCGAGCTGCACGGCCATCTGATAGTAGGAGGAGCCGCTCTTGGCGGACTTGAAGGTGACGCGGGTCTGCGCGTCGGCAGCGGGCGCGGCCGCCATGGCGAGCGCCATCGCTGCGGCGGCGATTATGGAAAGACGCATGAAAGCCTCCCTCAGAGTCATCATTCTTGTATAGCGGTGGGGGCCGTACGGCCGACGGATTGCAGCGGATGTGGCACGGCTCGTTCGACAAAGGCAAGCGTCGGCACGCATGGCAGGACGCCGCGCGCCGCGCTGAACCAATGCGGGCCCTTCGCCGTTCATTGCGCACAACCGGGGCGACCCCAAGGACCTCGCATGAAACGCTTCTATTGCAACAATTGCGGCAACGAGGTGCATTTCGAGAGCACCGAATGTGTGACGTGCCATCAGATTCTCGGCTACGAGCCCGTCTCGGCGACGATGCTCGCCACCACCCGCGGCGAGGCATGGCACGGCTCGGACGGTGCCGAGTACAACGTGTGCGCCAACATGAGCGCCATCGGCTGCAACTGGCTCGTGCCGGCGGGCGGTCCGGACACGCTGTGCATCGCCTGCCGGCACAACCACACCATTCCGGACCTGTCGCAGCCGCAGAACCAGGAGCGCTGGCGCCGTCTCGAGGCGGCCAAGCGGCGCCTCTTCTATTCGCTGCTGCGCTGGAACCTGCCGCTGCCCATGCGCCAGGTCGACGGCGATGGCGGCCTCGCCTTCGACTTCCTCGCCGACACCGTCAATCCCGACGGCTCGGTGACGCCGGTGCTGACCGGCCACGCCGACGGGCTCATCACCATCAACATCGCCGAGGGCGACGATGCCGAGCGCGAGCGTCGCCGCACCGACATGGGCGAGCCCTACCGCACGCTCGTCGGCCACTTCCGCCACGAGATCGGCCACTATTATTGGGATCGTCTGGTGCGTGACGGAGGGCCGCTCGACGCCTTCCGTGCTCTCTTCGGCGACGAGCGGATCGACTATGGCGAAGCGCTGCAGCGCCACTACGCCGAGGGCGCGCCCTTCGACTGGGCCGACAACTACATCTCCACCTACGCCGCGGCCCATCCCTGGGAGGACTTCGCCGAGACCTTCGCCCACTATCTCCACATGGTGGACGCGCTGGAGACCGCCCACGCCTACGGCCTCCTGGTGCAGCCGGGCTACGGGTCGGAGCCGGGCGAGGTGATGGAGAACCCCTACAACATCACCACCATCGATGCGCTGATCGCCGCCTTCGTACCGATCACGGTGGCGATGAACGCGATCAACCGGTCGATGGGCCAGCCCGACCTCTACCCCTTCGTGCTGTCGCGTCCGGTGGAGGAGAAGCTCGGCTTCGTCCACCGTCTCATCCACCAGTGGGATGCGGCCGCCGCGGAGACGCTCTCCCTCGACCCGGCGATGCTTGACGCCGCACGTGCTCCGCGACGACGCTGGTTTCTCTGATAGAGTTGTCCGCCTCGCCAGGAGGAGACCCGCCGTGCTGATCGCCCTCAGACCGCTGGCGCGCCGTCTCGTCGTCGGCGCGCTCTTCGCGGCGCTCCTCGCGCTGGCGCCCCGGGCCGGGCGCGCGCAGGACGCGGTCGGCGACATGGCACAGGAAGCGGTCGGCGTGGTCGCCGCGCTCTACGCGGCGCAGGCCTCCTCGCTCGACGCCGGCGACGCGCCGGTCTGGCGCTCCGCCGAGGCGCCGCACTTCTTCGACGCCGAGGTCGTCGGCCGCCTCGCCGTCGCCGACCTCGACTTCGACCCGATCTACAACGGCCAGGACTTCGAGATCACCGAGGTGGAGATCGCCCCCGACGCCGAGGTGACGGCGCTCAGGGGTACCTACTTCGTCAAGGTGCGCTTCCTCAACTTCGGCAGCCCGCAGGAGCTCACCTACCTCTTGCGCGCCACCGGGGCGGGCGGCGCGCTAAGGATCGTCGACATCGAGGCGCCGGAGTGGCGCCTCTCCGACCTCATCTGAGGTCCACGCCTCAGACCTCCGCCGTGGTGCGGGCGAGCGCCTCGGCGATCATCGCCCGCGTCTCCTCCACGCCGTAGAGCGCCACGAAGGAGCCGAAGCGCGGCCCCTGCTGTTGGCCGAGGAGCACCTGGTAGAGCGCCCCGAACCACTCGCGCAGCACCTCGAAATGCGCCTTGCCGATGGCGTAGACCTCGTTCTGGATCGCCTCCGCGTCGGCCGGCATGCCCTCGAGCCGACGGCTGAGCTCCTCGAGAGCAGTGCGCTCGGTCTCGGTCGGCGCCCGGTAGCGCTTCGTCGGCAGCACGAAGTCGCGATAGTAGGAGAGCGCGTGCGTCACCAGCTTGTCGAGCTCCGGCTCGCTCTCCGGCGTCGCCGCCGGCGCGTAGCGCGAGATGAAGCCCCACAGAACGCCGCGCTCCTGGGCGTTGGACGCCGAAACGAGGTTGAGGAGCATCGCGAACGAGATCGGCACCGTCGCCGCCGTCTCCGCTCCGCCGGAGATGTGCCAGACCGGGTTTTCCAAGCGCTCGGCGAGCCCCTGGTCGGCATACTTCGACGCGAACGTGTAGTACTCGTCGACCGCCTTCGGGATCACGTCGAAGAACAGGCGCTTCGCCGTCTTCGGCTTCTGGTACATGAAGAGGGCGAGGCTCTCCGGCGAGGCGTAGGTGAGCCACTCCTCCACCGACAGGCCGTTGCCGCGCGACTTGGAGATCTTCTCGCCCTTGTCGTCGAGAAACAGCTCGTAGTTGAAGCCCTCGGGGGGCGTGCCGCCGATCGCCTTGCAGATGCGGCCGGAGTGGCGCACCGAATCGATGAGATCCTTGCCCGCCATCTCGTAGTCGACGCCGAGCGCGGCCCAGCGCATCGCCCAGTCAGGCTTCCACTGAAGCTTGGCGTAGCCGCCCGTGACGGGGGTCTCGAACACCTCGCCCGCCGCGTCCTGCCAGGTGATGGTGCCGGCCGCTGCGTCACGGGCGATGAGCGGCACCTGGCAGACGAGCCGCGTCTTCGGGTGGATCGGCAGGAAGGGCGAGTAGGTGGCGCGCCGCTCCGGCCCGAGCGTCGGCAGCATGATCGCCATCACCTCGTCGTAGGCGGCGAGGGTCGCGAGCAGCGCCGTGTCGAAGCGGCCCGAGCGGTAGCACTCGGTGGCGCTCATGAACTCGTAGTCGAAGCCGAACGAATCGAGGAAGCCCCGCAGCCGCGCGTTGTTGTGGTGGGCGAAGCTCTCGTGGGTGCCGAAGGGGTCCGGCACCTCCGTCAGAGGCCGGCCGAGATAGCCCGCGAGCATCTCCTGGTTGGGCAGGTTGGTGGGCACCTTCCTGAGGCCGTCCATGTCGTCGGAAAAGGCGACGAGGCGCGTCGGGACGGTGCCGCCGGTCAGCGCGATGAAGGCGTTGCGCACCATCGTGGTGCGCGCCACCTCGCCGAAGGTACCGATGTGGGGCAGGCCCGAGGGGCCGTAGCCGGTCTCGAAGACGACCGGCCGGGTCTCGCCGCCGAGGCGGGCGATGACTTTCCGCGCCTCCTCGAACGGCCAGGCACGGGCGGCCGCCACGATGTCATGGTCGAGGGAGGATAGCGCGCTCATTTCGGCTCCGATTGGTGATTGATGGCCCGCCCGCCGCACCCACACGGTTCGGCTGGGGATGGCAGGCCGCGCAGCCGTAGCACCATCTGGCCGCGGATGCTAAGGGCTAGCTGTCGGTAAAGGGGCAATGGATCTGATGGAACAGCCAATCTCGCATCATGAGGCGCTCGTCTTCGCCATGGTGACGATGTCCGCCGTGGACCGCACGATGACCGACGCGGAGCTGCGCCGTATCGGCGAGATGGTCCAGACGCTGCCGATCTTCGCGGACTTCGACGCCGATCGCCTGGTGAACCTCTCCGAGACCTGCGGCGAGATCCTGCAGGAGGACGACGGGCTCGACACCATCCTCGACCTCATCGCCACCTGCACGCCGAAGCAGCTGCACGAGACCGCCTACGCCTTGGCCGTGGAGGTCGCCGCCGCCGACCTGCGCATCCAGAAGGAGGAGCTGCGCTTCCTCGCGATGCTGCGCGACAAGCTCGACCTCGAGAAGCTGATCGTCGCGGCGATCGAGCGCGGCGCGCGCGCCCGCCACCGCCGGCTCTAGCCGCTCGGCTCGCCGCCGCCCCCCGTCAGTTCATCGTCGGCCGCGCGTCGGGCAGGTCCAGCGAGAAGGCGGGGATGTCCACGAAGAAGCGCTCGCCGGTCTCCCGCTCCATCTCGTAGCTGCCGACCATGATGCCCGACGGCGTCGTCAGCGGGCAGCCGGAGGTATAGCGGAAGGCGCCGCCGGGGGTGAGCGTGGGCTGCTCGCCCACGACGCCGGCGCCGCGCACCTCCTCCACCTCGCCATTGGCGTTGGTGATGGTCCACTGGCGATTGCGCAGCCGCACCGTCTCGCCGCCCAGATTGCGGATCTCCACCTCGTAGGCCCAGACGTAGCGGCGGCGCTCCGGCGAGGAGTGCTCGGGCAGGAAGCTCGGCTCGACGGTCACCTGAATGTGGTTCGTGACCTTTTGATACATGACGCGAGCCCCCTCGATACACGGTTCGGCCGGCGTCGCCGGTCGACCTTGGCGCGCCGGCAATTGTTGCACCGGCGCCGGCAGAACGCCATGGCCAACTATCGCGCGGCCGCCGCCTTGCGTCGCACCCGCAAGCAGCGCAATCATCTTGCTGTGTTTGATACAATGTTGCGGCCCATCATCGATCGACCCCTCAATTTCGCGGCGCGACGCTTCGTGCCGGCGGAGGTGTCGGCCAACTCGGTCACGACCGCCGGCCTCGCCATGGGCCTGGTGGCTGCGGTCGCTATCGCCATCGGCTGGTTCTGGCTCGCCGTGATCCTGATCGTCGCCAACCGCCTCGCCGACGGTCTCGACGGCGCCATCGCGCGCCAGCACGGCACCACCGCGCTCGGCGGCTATCTCGACATCGTGTTCGACTTCCTGTTCTACGGCGCGGTCCCGCTCGCCTTCGCGCTGCACGATCCCGCGCGCAACGCGCTCCCCGCCGTCGTGCTCCTCGCGGCCTTCTACGCCAACGGGGCGACCTTCCTCGCCTATGCCGGCCTCGCCGCCGAGCAGAACCTCACCACCGACGCTCAGGGCAAGAAGAGCATCTATTATCTCGCCGGCCTCGCCGAGGGGGCCGAAACCATCGCGATCTTCCTGCTGATGGCGTTGTGGCCGTCCGGCTTCATCTGGCTCGCCTACGCCTTCGCCGCGCTCTGCTTCGCCTCCGCCCTCGGCCGCATCCTCTCCGTGGTGGAGCGGGAGACCGTGGCGCGTCTCCTCGCCGCCCCGCGGATCCCGGCCGGGCCCGTGCCGCCCACCGCCCCGCCCGCCGATGGCTGACGATCGCGCGGCCCGGTTCTCGGGCGTACGCGAGGTTCCCGACCGCCTCAGCATCGACGCTGAGCGGCTCGCGGGCTTTCTCGCCACCGTGATCCCCGGCTTCGCCGGTCCGCTCCGGGTGCGCCAGTTCAAAGGTGGCCAGTCGAACCCGACCTACCTCGTGGAGGCGGCCGATCGAACGCTGGTGCTGCGCCGCAAGCCGCCGGGAACGTTGCTCGCCAGTGCCCACGCCGTCGACCGCGAGGCGCGGGTGATGTCGGCGCTGTCGGCCGCCGGCTTTCCGACGCCGCACGTCTTCGCCTATTGCGAGGACCCCGAGGTCATCGGCACGCCCTTCTTCGTGATGGAGCACGTCGCCGGCCGCATCATCTGGGACCCGGCCATTCCCGGCGCGACGCCGGCCGAGCGCGGCGCGCTCTATCGGGACATGGGCGACACCCTCGCCGATCTCCACCGCATCGCCCCGTCGACCATCGGCCTCACCACCTTCGGCCGGTCCGAGGGATACGTGCACCGCCAGATCACCCGATGGAGCCGCCAATATGGCGTCTCAGCCACCATCGAGATCCCCGAGATGGACCGGCTGATGGCGTTCCTGCCCAGCGTGGACTGGCCGGACCATCCTCCCGCGGTGGTCCACGGCGACTATCGGATCGACAATCTCATCTTCGCCGCCGACACGGCGAAGGTGCGTGCCGTGCTCGACTGGGAGCTCGCCACCCTCGGCGATCCGGTGGCCGACTTCGCCTACCACGCCATGAGCTTCGTGATGCCCCGCCGCAATGCCGCGACGGGGACGCTCGAAGGCCTCGACCTCGCCGCTCTCGGCATTCCGCCGCTCGAGGAGTACGTCGCCCGCTACGAAGCGCGCACCGGCCTCGCCGTGGCCGGCATGCTCGACCTCTACCTCGCCTACAACCTCTTCCGCTTCGCCGCGATCATCCAGGGTATCGTCGGCCGGGTGCGCGACGGCACCGCCACCAGCGAGACGCCCTACACCATCGACAGCGTGATCCCCCTCGCCGAGGCGGGATGGGAGCGGGCGCGCCGGGCCGGCGCCTGAGCGCCGCACGTCACGTGCGCCTGAGCGCCGCGCATGATCGGCGCGGGGGCGCGGCAAGCCATGAGCGCGTGAGCGCGGCAAGCCGATTGACAATGATTCCAATGAGCATACCGTATACGGATTAGCCGCGCCGCGGCATCGCGTCCGGAGGTCGCGTGAGCATCGCCAAGCTCGACGTCGAGCCCATCGAAAAGGCGACCAGCCTGCGCGAGCGGATCTACCGCGACCTTCTCACCCGTCTGCAGCGTTCCGAGTTCGGCGAGGACGACCGGCTCGTCGACACCGACATCGCCCGTCTCTACGGCACGAGCCGCATGCCGGCCCGCGAAGCCCTGCTGCAGCTCGTCAACGAAGGCTATCTCGAAGGCACCACGCGCGGCTTCACCCTGCCGCGCCTCTCGATCGAGGACATTCGCGACATCTTCGAGGTGCGCAAGCTCCTGGAGCCGCGTGCGGCCGGCCAGGCGGCGCTGTCGCTCGACGGTGCCGCGCTACGCGCGCTGCGGGGCGCGCTCGACGAGGCCGGCCGTGCCGCCCGGGCCGGCGACCTGCAGGCGATGATCGCGGCCAACATCACCTTCCGCAACACCTGGCTCGGCCACGTGCGCAACGCGCGGCTCGCGAGCACCATCGCCCGCTTCGTCGACCACGTGCAGACCGTGCGCCTCGAAACGCTGAAGCGTCCCGCCACCCAGCGCGTGGTGGCCGAGGGCCTCGCCGAGATCTTCGCCGCCTTCGAGGCGCGCGACGCCCTCTCGGCGAGCGATCGCATGGCCGCCTTCCTCGGCGCCGCGGAGGCGGCCTTCTTCTCCATCCGCGCCGGGCATCAGCACGACGGAGCCCTGCGGTGACGCCCGCCCTCCTCGACGCGCTGAAGGCCGCTCTCGGCGCCGCGTCCGTCCTCACCGGCGACGACATTCCCGCGCGCAACGAGTTCGACCAGACGCTCGGCCGCCCGACGCGCCCGGCCGCCCTCCTCCTGCCGCGCACCACCGACGCGGTCGCCGCGGCCCTCCGCCTCTGCCACGAGGCCGGCCAGCCGGTGGTGACCCAAGGCGGCATGACCGGCCTCGCCGGCGGCGCCCATCCCAAGGAGGACGAGGTCGCCCTGTCGCTGGAGCGGATGCGCGGGGTGGAGGAGATCGACCCCGTCGCCGCCACCCTCACGGCGCTCGCCGGCACGCCGCTCGCCGAGATTCAGGCCGCCGCGGAGCAGGCGGGCTTCCACTGCGGCATCGATCTCGGTGCGCGCGGCTCCTGCTCCATCGGCGGCAACGTCGCCACCAACGCCGGCGGCAACAACGTGCTGCGCTACGGCATGACGCGCCACAACGTGCTCGGCCTCGAGGCGGTGCAGGCCGACGGCACGGTGCTGACCTCGCTCAACAAGATGCTGAAGAACAACACGGGCTACGACTGGAAGCAGCTCTTCATCGGCTCGGAAGGCACGCTCGGGGTGGTGACGCGCGTGGTGCTCGCCCTTCACCCGCAGCCCGGACCGGTGGAGACCGCCCTTCTCGCCTGCCCCTCCATGGAGGCGGCCGTCGGCGTGTTGACCCGGCTCGGGGCGGAGTTCGGCTCCGGCCTCATGATGTTCGAGGGCATGTGGGCGGAGTTCATCGACACGGCGGTGACGATGATGGGCCTGCCCGCCCCCTTCGAGCGCCCTCACGAGCTTCTCGTTCTGACCGAGATCGCTCCCGGCCCCGGCGGCGCGGAGCGCGTCACCGACGCCCTCGGCGTGCTGATGGAGGACGGCCTCGTGGAGGACGCCATCGTCGCCCGCTCGGGCAACGACGCGGCCCGCCTGTGGGCCTACCGCGAGAGCCCCTACGAATATTACAAGCACCTCGCGAGCCAGACGATCTTCGACGTCTCGATCCCGCGTGCCGACATGGCGGCCGCCGTCGCCGACCTGCGGGCGCTGGCGGCGCAGCGGTGGCCGAGCGCGATGCAGGTGGTGTTCGGCCACATCGCCGACTCCAACATCCACATCGTCATCGGCCCCACCGTGCCGGGCGTGCCGACGAGCCCCGACGAGAAGCGGGCCACCGAGGCGGCGGTCTACGACGTCGTCGCCCACCACGCCGGCTCGGTCTCGGCCGAGCACGGCATCGGGCGCAACAAGCGCCCCTATCTCGCCCATAGCCGCACCCCGGCCGAACTCGCCCTCATGCGCACTCTGAAGACCGCCCTCGACCCCAAAGGCATCCTCAACCCCGGCCGTGTCCTGTGAAGGCCGCCACGCGAAGCGGAGAGAGCTGACCATGCCACATTCACGCAGGCGCTTCCTGAAGATGACCGGCGGCACCGCCGCGCTCGCCGCCCTCGGCCTGCCCGGCAGCGTGCTCGCGCAGGGCGCCGAGGCGGGCCAGCTCATCCTCGCCTACCCCACCGACGTGCCGACCTGGGACCCCAACGCCCGCTCCCTCGCCCCGGTCCAGTCGCTCTACAAGTGCGTCTTCGATCAGCCGCTGACGCAGGCGCCCGACCTCGCCGTCGAGCCCGCCCTGGTGACCGAATACAGCTTCTCCGACGACGGCCTGTCGCTCGACCTCACCTTCCGCGACGACGTGCTGTTCCACGACGGCTCCAAGATGACGGCGGAGGATTTCCGCTACACCTTCTACGAGCGGCCGCAGCAGCCGGTGCCCGAGGGCGGCCGGCGCCTCGACACGGCCTTCCTGTGGCGCAAGGTGACCGACATCGCGGTGACGAGCCCCACCACCTGCACCATGACCTTCTCCGAACCGATGCCCTCGGCCGTCACCTGGCTCTACTTCCTCTGCTCCTACGTCGTGCCGAAGGCCTATCTGGAGAAGGTGGGGCTCGAGGAGTTCCAGCGCGCGCCCGTCGGCACCGGCCCCTACAAGGTGGTGGAGTACCAGCAGGGCAGCCGCATCGAGCTCGAGGCGTTCGCCGACTACTGGAACGGCAAGCCGGCCATCGACCGGGTGACCATCGAGATCGTGCGCGACCCGACCGCGCGCGTCGCCGCGATCGAGTCGCGCCGGGCGGGCGCCGCCATCGACGTCCCGGTGCGCGAGGCCGACCGGCTCGGCCAGATGCCCGGCCTCGTCTCCACCATCGACCCGATCGCCGACATCGTGCTCCTGCAGATCACCAAGAACGGCGGCTTCAAGGACGATGCGGTGCGCCTCGCCGCGCACTACGCCATCAACAAGGAGGCGATCAACCGCGCCTTCTTCCTCGGCAACGCGACGCCGATCGACGCCCCCGCCGCCCGCGGCACGCCGGGCTATCCCGAGGACTTCGAGCTCGGCTACTCGGAGGAGAAGGCCATCGACCTCCTCGCCTCGGTGGGCTACGGGCCGGCGAACCCGGTGGAGATCACCTTCTTCACCACCAACGGCGTGTTCCCCAACGACTACGACATGGCCCGCGCCATCGCCGCCATGTGGCAGAAGGTGGGCATCAACGCCAAGGTGGAGGCCGTCGAGGCGTCGACCTACCAGGAGCGGCTGCGCGCCGGCACGCTGCCGGAGGCGACGATGTACCAGTGGGGCAACGCCACCGGCGACCCGGTGATGTACGCCGGCTACCTGCTCGACCCCAACTCCATCTTCGCCGCGATGAAGTCGGAGGATCTCGGCGAGATGATCCACCCACTGCTCGTCGAGATGGACGCCGACAAGCGGCACGCCGGCTACCGCGCGGTGAACAAGTTCGCGGTGGAGCACGGTTACACGATCGGCATCGTGCAGGCGGTGAAGACCATCGTGCACGAGGAGCGCGTCCACGTGACGAAGTACGACAACGGCTGGATCCTGCCCGCCACCTGGTCCATCGGCTGACGGCCGGCGCGACCGGACCGCGATGCTCCTCGTCGCGCTCAGGATCCTGTTCTTCCGCCTCCTCGTTGCGGTGCCGACGCTCATCGCGGTGTCGGCGCTGGTGTTCGTGATCCTGCGCCTCCTGCCGGCCGATCCGGCGGCGATGTCGCTGCCGCCGGGCGCCACGGCCGAGGACCTCGCCCGGCTGCGCGCCGCTCTCGGCCTCGACCGCTCGATCCCCGAGCAATATCTCATCTGGCTCGGCGACCTCCTGTCGGGCGACTTCGGCATCTCGATCTACTTCCGCCGCCCGGTGGCCGACCTCGTGTCGACGGCGCTGCCAAACACGCTGGAGCTCGTCCTGTCGGGTCTCCTCCTCGGCGTGATCGTCGGCGTCGCCGGCGGCCTCCTGATGTTCCGCGCCCGCGGCGGGCGGGGCGAGGAGGCGCTCGACGTCGTCTCCTCGGCGATGATGTCGATCCCGGAATTCCTCTGGGCTCTGCTCCTCATCCTCGCCTTCGGCGTGGCGGTGCCGCTCTTACCCTTCATCGGCCGCATGGCACCGGGCATGATGACGCCGCCCGGCGTCACCGGCTTCCTGCTCCTCGACAGCCTCATCGCCGGCCGGCTCGACGTCTTCTTCAGCCTTCTCCTCCACCTCGTCCTGCCGGCGGTGGCGCTCGCCATCGCCCTCGCGCCGCTCATCATGCGGGTGCTGCGCGCCTCGCTGGTGGAGGTGGCGGGCGACGACTTCGTGACCCAGGCGCGGCTGCGCGGCCTCTCCGAGCAGCGCATCCTCTTCGCCCACACCCTGCCCAACGCGGCGCTCCCCACCATCTCGCTGATCGGCGTGCAGGCGGGCTTCATGTTCGGCGGCACGGTGCTCGTGGAGGTGATCTTCGGCTATCCGGGGCTCGGCAACCTCATCGTCGACGCGGTGCGCAACCACGACCTGCCCGTCATCCAGCTCGTGGCGCTCGTCTATTGCGTGCTCGTCCTCGCCATCAATGCGGCGGTGGAGGTGATCTATCTCCTCGTCAACCCGCGGCTGAGGACCCATTGAGCGCCGCCCGCTTCCTGACGCCGCGCATCGTCGTCGGCGGCGCGCTGATCGCGGCGCTGGTGCTGGTGGCGATCTTCGCGCCACTGATCGCCCCCAACGACCCGGAGGCGCAGGAGCTCCTCTACGTGCTCCTGCCGCCCGCCTGGGCGCCGGGTGGCGACGCGGCGTTCCCGCTCGGCACCGACAGCCTCGGCCGCTGCATCGCCTCGCGCCTCGTCTTCGGCACCCGCGTCGCGCTCACCGTGGCGCTGACGGCGGCGACGGGGGCGATGGTCCTCGGCACCCTTCTCGCCCTCCTCGCCGGCTATTTCGGTGGCCGCATCGACTGGCTCGTCTCCCGCGCCGTCGACACCTGGATGTCGTTCCCGCCGGTGATCCTGGCGCTGATCCTCCTCGTCGGCCTCGGCGCGGGGGTCGACAAGGTGATCCTCGCCATCATCATCGTGGACTGGACGCGCTTTGCCCGCGTCATCCGCTCCGAGGTGCTGGTGGTGCGGCGGCGCGACTATATCGCCGCCGCGCGCCTCGCCGGCTTCAGCCACCTCGCGGTGCTGGCGCGCGAGGTGCTGCCGGCGGTGGCGCCGCTCGTGATCACCCTCCTCAGCCTCGAGATGGGCATCGCCGTCATCGTCGAGGCGACCATGAGCTTCGTCGGCCTCTCGGTGGAATCCGACGTCGCCGCCTGGGGCGTGATGATCGCCGACGCCCGCCGCTCGATGTACCAGGCGCCCTGGGGCGTCGTCCTGCCCACGGCGGCGATCTTCCTCACCGTGCTCGGCTTCAACCTCCTCGGCGACGGGCTGCGGCCCGCGCTCGACCCGTCGCTGCGCACGCGGGGCGCCCGATGAGCGTGCTCGCGGTCGAGGGGCTCACCGTCTCGGCCAAGCAGGCGGCGGTGCTGCGCGACCTCTCCTTCGAGGTGGCGCCGGGCAAGGTGGTGGGGCTCGTCGGCGAATCGGGGGCGGGCAAGTCGATGATCGGCCGCGTCCTCGCCGGAACGCTGCCGCCGGGCTTTGCCGTCACCGCCGGCTCGGTGCGCTTTCAGGGGGCCGATCTCGTCGCCGCCGATCCGCGCGCCCGCCGCCGCGCGCTCGGCGACCGCCTGACCTTCATTCCACAGGAGCCGCTGACGGCCCTCGACCCGCTGATGACGGTCGCGGCCCAGTTCGGCGAGCACCTGCAGCGCCTCGGCATGCCACGGAGCGGGCGGCGCGGGGCGATGCGCGCCGCCCTCGCCGCAGTGGAGCTCGACCCCGCCCGCGTCCTCGAGCGCTACCCGTTCCAGCTCTCCGGCGGCATGTGCCAGCGGGTGCTGATCGCGATGGCCTTCGTCTCCAACCCCGCCCTGGTGGTGGCGGACGAGCCGACCACCGCCCTCGACGTCTCGACTCAGATGCGGATCATCGCCCTCATCCGCACACTTCAGCGGGACCATGCGACGGGCCTCCTCTTCATCACCCACGATCTGCGGCTCGCGGCGCACGTGTGCGACGAGATCATCGTCCTCTATGCCGGCGAGGCGGTGGAGCACGGCCCCGCCGCCGCGGTGATGGGCGAGCCGCGCCACCCCTATGCGGCGAGCCTCAAGGCCTCGATCCCGCCTGTCGACGGGCCGCTGCACCGCCTGGTGCCGCTCGCCGACACGATGCCGGGCATCGCCCGTTTCGCCAGTCTGCCGGGCTGCCGCTTCGCCCCGCGCTGCCCGGTGCGCGACGCGACCTGCGCCGCCGCTCCGCCGCCGGCGATCGCCATCGCCCCCCGTCACACGGTGCGGGCCGCCGGCGCCTGCCTCAGCGCGAGCGGCGCGGCGGCGGCGATCCCGATGCCGCCCGCCCCGCCGCCCGGCGCCGGCCCGCCGGTCTTGGAACTGCGGGACGCGGCCAAGCACTACCCCGCCCGGCGCAACCTCATCGGCCTGCGCCACGGCCCCGGCACCACCGCCGTCGCCGGCGCCAGCCTCACGGTGCGCCCTGGCGAGTTCGTGGGGATCGTCGGCGAGAGCGGATCGGGCAAGTCCACCCTCGCGCGCCTGGTGATGGGGCTCGAGGCGCCCACCGCCGGCCGCATCCTCGTCGACGGTGCCGACGTGACGGTGGGCGACGCCGCAGCCCGCAGCGTCCGCCTCGGTGCGCTGCAAATGGTGTTTCAGGACCCCCAGTCGGCGCTCAACCCGCGCCGCTCGGTGTGGCGTCTGGTGACGCAGGCGATGGAGGCGGCCCGCGCCCGCCTCGGCACCGGCACACGCGCCGGACCGGCCCGCCCGAGCAGGGCCGGTCGGCGCGAGCGGGCCGCCACCCTCCTCGCCGAGACCGGCCTCCCCGCCGACCTCCTCGACCGCTTCCCGGCCGAGCTCTCCGGCGGCCAGAAGCAGCGCGTCAACATCGCCCGCGCCCTCTGCCTCGCCCCGCGCCTCCTCGTCGCCGACGAGATCGTCTCGGGCCTCGACGTGTCGGTGCAGGCGCAAATCCTCAACCTCCTGCACACGCTGCGCGACGAGCTCGGCATCGGCCTCCTGCTCATCTCCCACGACCTCGGCGTGGTGCGCTACGTGTGCAGCCGCGTGGTGGTGATGCGGCACGGCGAGATCGTCGAGGAAGGCCCCGTCGAGGCGGTCTTCCGCGATCCGCAGCATCCCTACACGCGGATGCTGCTGGCGAGCATTCCGCCCGACGACGCCACGCTGCCCTGGCCGCGCGAGAGCGATGTCGCGAGCGCCGCCGCCGCTTGACGGCGGGCCCGGCACGCCGCTTGCGCCGATCGGTCACAACCCCGACTCCCCACCCCCTGGCATGCGCCATGCACTGATTAGGGTCCTATCCATCGGAGCCCTCGACCAAATGAACGACTTCGGCGCGCTGAAATTCGGCATCGGTGCACGCGCGACCCGCCTCGAAGACCAGCGCTTCGTCACCGGCGCCGGCCGCTATGGCGACGACATTCGCCTTCCCGGCGAGACCTTTGCCGAGTTCGTGATGTCGCCGGCGCCGGCCGGGCGGATCCGCGCCATCGACACCGAGGCGGCGAAGGCGATGCCGGGCGTTCTCGGCGTCTTCACCATGGCCGACCTCGATACCGACGGCGTCGGCGACATCCCGGCGCTGACGATGGGCGTCGCCCCGCTCTTCCGCCCCGACGGCACCCGCGCCACGACGCCGCCCCGCCCGCCTCTGGCGCGCGAGGAGGTCCGCTTCGTCGGCGACACGGTGGCGATGGTGGTCGCCGAGAGCCGCGCCGCCGCGCGCGACGCCGTCGAGGCGGTGACGGTGGAGATCGACGAGGCACCCTTCGTGCTCGACCTGATGGAGGCCGAAGGCGGACCCGCGGTGTGGCCGCACCTTCCCGACAACCTCGCTTATTTGTGGCGCGAGGGGGATGCGGCCGCCGTCGACGCCGCCATCGAGGCGGCGGACCACGTCGCCACCGTCACGGTGCCCTTCGCCCGTCTCGCCATGGTGCCGATGGAGCCCCGCTCCGCCGTCGCCGTCTACGAGGACGAGCGCTATGTGCTCCACTGCGGCACGCAGAACCCGCACATCGTGCGCCAGATGCTGGCGGAGAACGTCTTCAAGGTCCCGCTCGAGGCGGTGCGGGTGACGACGCCCGACATGGGCGGCGGCTTCGGCATGCGCTCCACGGTGTTTCCGGAGATGGTCGCCGTCACCTGGGCGGCGAAGCGTCTCGGCCGCCCGGTGAAGTGGACCGGCCGCCGCTCCGACGCCTTCCTCGCCGACGACATGGGCCGCGACGTGACGATGACCGCCGAGCTGGCGCTCGCCGCCGACGGCACCTTCCAGGCGCTGAGGGTGAAGTCGGTGGCGACGCTCGGCGCCTACGTGTCGATGTTCGGCCCCGTGCCGACCTTCGCCAACCTCGGCGGGCTCGCGAGCGTCTACCGCACGCCGGCGATCTCGGCGGAGGTGCGCACCGTCTACACCCACACCACCCCGATCGCCCCCTATCGTGGCGCCGGCCGGCCCGAGGCGATCGCGGTGATGGAGCTCGCCATCGACGGCGCCGCCCGCGAGTTCGGCTTCGACCGGATGGCGCTGCGCCGCAAGAACATGATCCGCCCGGACGAGATGCCGTTCCAGACGGGCCTCTCCTACAACTACGATTCGGGCGACTTCCCCGCCGTGATGGCCCGCGCCGAGGCGCTCGCCGACGTCGCCGGCTTCCCTGCCCGCAAGGCCGCGGCCGCCGCCGAGGGGCGCCTTCTGGGGCTCGGCGTGGTGATGGCCATCGAAGCCTCCGCCGGCCTGCTCGACGAGGAGGTCGAGGTCGCGATCGACGCCGACGGGCATGCGACCATCCGGGCCGGCTCGATCAATCACGGCCAGGGCCACGAGACGACGCTGCGCCAGATCGTCGCCGACCGTCTGCCGATCGCCGCCGACGCCATGACCTTCTCCCAGGGCGACACCAACGTCATCCCCTACGGCAACGGCACCTTCGGCTCGCGCACCGCGGTGCTCGCCGGCTCGGCGACGCTCGGCGCCGTCGACGGCGTCGTCGCCCGGGCCAAGGAGATCGCCGCCCACCTGATGAGCGCCGAGGCCGACGCGGTGGATTTCGACGGCGAGCGCTTCACCCTGCGCGAGTCCAACCAGATCCGCACCTTCGCCGAGGTCGCCGCCGCCGCCCACGACCCGGCGCAGCTCCCCCCGGGCGCGGCGCCGGGCCTCGCCGCCACCGTGCGCTTCGGCTCGCCCGACGGCCCCACCTTCCCCAACGGCTGCCACGTCTGCGAGATCAGCATCGACACCGGCACGGCGATGCTGACGGTGGAGCGCTACGTCGCGGTGTGCGACATCGGCACCGTGATCAACCCGACCATCGTCGAGGGCCAGATCCACGGTGGCGTGGTGCAGGGCCTCGGCGAGGTCATCGGCGAGGTGATGATCTACGACGACGCGACGGGCGGCCCCGTCACCGGCTCGTTCATGGACTACGCCATGCCGCGCGCCGAGGACGTGCCCGAGATCGTCGTGGAGCTCGCCCCTTCGCCGACGCCGAAGAACCCCTTGGGCGCCAAGGGCTGCGGCGAGGCGGGCACGGTGGGTGGCCTCACCGCCGGGCTCGCCGCGGTCGCCGACGCGCTCGCCGATCTCGGCATCACGGCGATCACCATGCCGGCGACCCCCGGCACGCTGTGGCGGATCCTCGACGAGGCGAAGGCCGCCTGCCCCTGATCGCGGGGCGAGAGCGCCGCCCCGACCCGCCTAGACCTTCGCCCTCCGGTTCAGGAGGTTGAAGAAGCGGTGGTGGCGCTCCGTCTTGTGGTCGATCGTGCGATAGACCATGACCTTCACCGTATCCGTCACGAAGGCGAAGCCGATCGAATAGGCCCAGACGATCGCGACGTCGAACCAGCCGATCGGGGTCATGAGGCCCATCGGGTAGACGACGAGCAGCGTCGCCAGCACCTTGGTGACGATCGCCGACCACAATAGCGCCGACGACGGCCACGGGCGCTGCACGAACCATCCCCGCGCACGCGACACGAACAGCGCCATATGGCCGGCGACGGCAAGCTTCAGGAACACGTAGGTCTGGATCTGCGGCACCGTGAGGTGGAGGATGTCGCGGGCGAGATAGAGCATGCCGAAGCTGCCGAGGGTGCCCACCGCCCCCATCGCGCTCGACACCACCAGCACCCGATGCATGTCCCACCGCACCGGCTTCTGCGACACGCGGGTGTTGTCATAGGCGATCGCCATGATCGGCACGTCGTTGAAGAAGGCGAGCAGGATGATCATGATCGCCGTGATCGGGTAGAAGCCGAACGCGACCATCGCCAGCACGACGAAGACCATCGTTCGGATGGTCTCGTTGATGCGGTAGATGGCGTAGGAGTTCATGCGCTCGAAGATGCGCCGCGCCTCCTCGATGGCGTTGATGATGGTGGACAGGCCCGGCTTCGTCAGCACGAGATCGGCGGCGGCGCGGGCGGCGTCGGTCGCCCCGCTCACCGCGATGCCGACGTCGGCCTGCTTGATCGCCGGCGCGTCGTTCACTCCGTCGCCGGTCATGCCGACGATGTGACCCTTCGCCTGCAGCGCCCGCACGATCTCGTACTTGTGCTCGGGGAAGACGCGGGCGAAGCCGTCGGCCTTCTCCACCTCCATGGCGACGGCCGGGAAGACTTCGCCATCCCCCTTGCCGAAGAGCGCCGTCGCCGGCCGGATGTTGCGGCCGAGCCCCAACTTCTCGGAGATCTCGCGGGCGATGGCGACGTCGTCGCCGGTGACCATCTTCACGTCCACGCCGCGGCGGGCGGCCTCGCGGATCGTCTGCGCCGAGTCCTCGCGCGGCGGGTCGAACAGGGGCAACAGGCCGAGGAAGACCCAGCTCTTGCCGTCGTCGTCCGACCGGGCGACGCCCAGCGTGCGGTAGCCCTTGGCCGCCTGGGCGTCGACGGTCGCCTGGGCCCGCTCCAGCGCGTCGCCCTCGACCTTGGCGAGGTCGAGCACCACCTGGGGTGCGCCCTTGGTCACGCGCAGCGTGGTCCCGTCGGCCCGCGTCAGCGTCGCCTCGGTCCGCTTGCTGACCGGATCGAACGGCACGAAGGCGGTCTGCGTATAGGTGGTGAGCACCGCCGGATCGGTGAGCCCGGCGATCACCGCGAGGTCGATGGCGTCGCCGTCCTCCGCCTTGGAGGCGAGGGCGCCGGCGAGGATGATCTCGGCATCGTCCTTGGCGTCGAACAGCGCTGGCTCGCCCAGCGTCAGGCGGTTCTGGGTGAGCGTGCCGGTCTTGTCGGAGCACAGGATGTCGATGCCGGCCATCTCCTCGATGGACTGGAGGCGCGACACGATGGCCCGCTCGCGCGCGAGCGCCATCGCGCCGACCGCCATCGTCATCGACAGCACCGCCGGCATCGCCACGGGAATCGCGGCCACGGTGAGGATGAGGGCGAACTGGACGAGCTCCAGCGCCGGCGCGCCGCGGAAGAGCTGGACGAGCACCAGCACCGCCGCGAGGGCGACGCTGAGGAAGATCAGATAGTCGCCGATGGTGATGACGGCCTTCTGGAAGTGCGACGGTGTGTTCGCCCCGGCGACGAGGGCCGCCGTCTTGCCGAAGAAGGTATTTGTGCCCGTCGCCGTCACCACGGCGACCATCTCGCCCTGCCGCGCCACCGAACCCGAGTAGGCGGTGTCGCCGACCGTGCGCGAGACCGGCAGCGACTCGCCCGTCAGCGCCGACTGGTCGACGGAGAGATAATCCCCTTCGGCGAGCTCCACGTCGGCGGGCACGATGTCGCCGAGGCGGATGCGGATCACGTCGCCCGGGACGAGGGTCGGTGCGTCGATCTCCTTCCAGCGGCCGTCGCGCAGCACGCGGGCGCGCAGGGCGAGGCTCTTCTTGAGCGCGTCGAGCGCGTTGGACGCCTTGAACTCCTGCCAGAAGCCGACGCCGGCGTTGAAGAGGAGAAGCGCCAGGATGATGACGAAGTCGGCCCAATGCTGCACCACGGCCGACAGGATCGCCGCCACCTCGATCATCCAGGGGATCGGCCCCCAGAAGTAGCCGAGGAACTTGCGCAGCGCGCTGACGTGCTTCTCCTCGATGGCATTGCGCCCGAAGCGGGCGAGGCGCGCCTCGGCCTCCGCCTCGCTCAGCCCGGACTTGAGACCGCCCGGCGGCAGGTCGGACGCCACGTTGTCGCTCACCGGCATGAACCGTTCTCCGCAATCCAGGCCCCGATTTCGGGCCACACGTCCGCCAGCGTCCGCGACCCCATGAAGAGGCCGATATGGCCGCCCGGAACCATCTTCCTCACGATCCGCTCGGCGGGAGTCGAGACGAGCCCCTCGGCGGCGAACACCTGCTCGTGGGTGGTGATGTCGTCGCGCTCGCCGGCGAGCAGATAGAGCGGACAGCGCACCGTCTTCAGCGACAACGTCTCGCCGAGCCCGACGAACTCGCCCTTGGCGAAGAGGTTGCGCTTGAACAGGAGATCGATCGCCTGAATGTAGAAGCGCCCGGGCAGGTCGATCGGGTTCTCGTACCAGCTCTCGAAGGCCTCCGTGCGCTTCAGATAGGCCGGGTCCTCGACGTGGGCGTAGAGGTCGAGGAACTTGCCGAGATATTGCTCGCCCGGGTGCATGTTCTTCCAGCCGGCCAGCATGAACTGGCCGCGCATCAGGCCGCCGCCCGCCTCCACCAGCTCCTCGTAGAAGCTGAGCGGCAGGGTGTGGGCCATGCGCTTGATGGGGCCGTCGCCGGCGTCGGTGTCGATGGGCGAGCCGGCGAGCACCAGCGAGGCGACCTTCTGCGGGAAGCGGGCGGCATACATCGCCGACATCCAGCCCCCCTGGCAGAGGCCGACGAGATTGACCCGCCCGCCGAGGTCGTCGACCACCACGTTGATCTCGGCGAGATAGCGGTCGATGTCGAAATAGCGCATCTCCGGCGTGGCGGTCTTCCAGTCCATCGCCAGCACGCGGGAGAGGTTTGCGCCGAGGAGCGTTTCGACGAGGCTCTGGCCGGGCTGATAGTCGGCGATGGTGGAGGCGTGCCCGGCGTAGGGCGGATCGACGAGCACGGGCACCGTGCCCGCGTCGGCCGAGGGCGAGGGCGAGGGGGCGGGCGAGAAGTCGCGCAGCCGCATCGTCGGCAGATCGCGGACGATCGTGTTGGCCGTCGCCCACTTCGCCGCCGGCGGCGCTTCGATGTCGGCGACCGCCGCGGTGACGGCGTCGACATTGCGCCGGAACATCTCGGCGCCGGCTTCCTCCATCTCGATGGCTGCCGCCATCGGCCAGAACCAGGGGACGCTATGATCGTATTGGGGGATTTTGGCTTCGCTCGTCGTGCCCATAAGGCTGCTCCAGCTTCATTCGAATGCCGGTGCTCTCACGTCCGCTCGCCGCACGCGGCGAAAGGAGACCGTGCGACCATCGTGTCCTGCATAAGCCATTGTAGCGCTTTGGCGAATGCCTGAGCCGCGCAGCAGCTGCCCGCCGGTGTCGGATCACCGCATGGACGCGGGCGCGGCATCGTTTCCACCTGTCCGACATCGAAGACGGCTTGCCGTCCCCCGGCTCGCGCCGATGCCGCCCGACGTCGGAACCACGGCGATAGACATCCGTGGCGTTTGCCGATGTTTTCGCTTGGTTCATCGGGTGACGTCGACGCATGACGACAAGTTCATGCCACAATGACGACACCGTTCCGCCAGATATTCTGTTTCCTGCGCGTCATTTAGCTCATGTTCAAGATGAGCATCGTCTTATTATCTACGAGGCAATTGCCTGCGCGCCCGCATCCTCTGGTGCGGCGAAAGACCCGGGCGGACCGCCGGGGCGAAAGGATGAGGCTATGGACCATGGTCACGGGATACTCGTCGTCGAAGACGAGGCGCTGATCGGCTTCGACCTCGCAGATCTCCTCGCCGACGCCGGTTACACGGTCTGCGGTCCGTTCGCCAAAGTGTGTGACGCTATGGAGGCCGTGCGGGTCTCACCCATCGCCCTCGCCATCCTCGACGTGCATCTCGGCGAGGGGGAGACCAGCGGCAGCATCGCCGAGGCGCTCAGCCGCGACGGCACGCCGTTCATGTTCGTCTCCGGCTACAGCGAGGCGGGCAGCGAGGTGCTGCGTCAGTTCCCCGACGCGCGCCGCGTGTCGAAGCCCTGGGATCCCGACGAGCTGCTCGCCCTCGTCGCCCAATATTGAGCCCGTCCGGGCGCCGGGCCGACGTCAGAGGTCGGACGCCCCTTCCATGGTGAGGAAGTCGAAGTCGCAGCCCTCGGGCGCCTGGGAGACCCGCGCGGCGTAGAGGGCGCGGTAGCCCCGCTTGGGCGCCTCCGGCGACCGGTGGGTGACGAGCCGCGCCGCGATCTCCGCCTCGGGCACCAGGAGGTCGATGGACTTCTCGCGCACCGACAGGCGGATGCGGTCGCCCGTGCGCACGGCCGCGAGCGGCCCGCCCACCGCAGCTTCCGGCGCGATGTGGAGCACGATCGTGCCGAACGCGGTGCCCGACATGCGCGCGTCGGAGATGCGCACGATGTCCTTCACCCCCTGCCGGGCGAGCCGCTTGGGGATCGGCAGATAGCCCGCTTCCGGCATTCCCGCCGCGATCGGGCCCGCATTCTGCAGCACCATGATGTCGTCGGCCTCGATGTCGAGGTCCGGGTCGTCGATGCGCTTGGCGAGGTCCTCGAGGCTCTCGAACACCACCGCGCGCCCCTCGGTCTCGAAGAGCGCCGGCGTCGCGGCGGCGCGCTTGAAGATCGCGCCGGACGGGGCGAGGTTGCCGCCGAGGGCGATGAGCCCACCCTCGGCCGACACCGGGTCGGCGAACGGCCGGATCACCGCGCGGTCGACGAAATCGAACGGCTCGTCCAGCCGCTCGGCGAGGGTGCGGCCGGTAACGTCGATGGTGTCGAGGTGGAGGAGCGGCCGCAGCTCGCGCAGCACCGCGCCGACGCCGCCGGCGGCGTAGAAGTCCTCCATGTAACCCGCTCCGACGGGCTTGAGGTCGACGAGGACGGGCGTTTCGTCGGAGATGGCGTTGAGCCGCTCGGCATCGATGCGGATGCCGCGCCGGCCGGCGACGGCCGCGAGATGCACCACCGCGTTGGTGGAGCCCGACACCGCCATCAGCACCCTGAGCGCGTTCTCCACCGCGTGCGGAGTGATGATCTCGGACGGGCGGATCGGCGCCTCGACGAAACCGGCGGCCACCGTCCCCGCCGTCTCGGCGGCAACGAGGCGATCGGCGTGCACGGCCGGAATGGCGGCGGTGCCGGGCAGCGACATGCCGAGCACCTCGGCGATGATCGCCATGGTGCTCGCCGTGCCCATGACGGCGCAGCTGCCGGCGGTGGTGGCAAGGCGCGATTCCACCGTGGCGATCTCCTCGTCGTCCACCTCGCCGGCGCGATATTTCGCCCAGAAGCGGCGACAGTCGGTGCACGCGCCGAGACGCTCGCCGCGGTGGCGCCCGGTCATCATCGGCCCGGTGACGAGCTGCACGGCGGGAATATCGGCGGAGGCGGCGCCCATCAGCTGCGCCGGCACGGTCTTGTCGCAGCCCCCGATGAGCACGACGGCGTCCATCGGCTGGGCGCGAACCATCTCCTCCGTGTCCATCGCCATCAGGTTGCGATAGACCATGCTCGTCGGATTGAGGAACACCTCGCCGAGCGAGGTGGTGGGAAAGGCGCGCGGCAGCGCCCCCGCGGCGAGCACCCCGCGCGACACCGCCTCGACGAGCTCGTCCATCGTCCGATGGCAGTTGTTGAAGTCCGACGGCGTCATGGCGATGCCGACGATCGGCTTGTCCAGCATCTGCCGCGACAGGCCCATGGAGCGGGCGAAGGAGCGGCGGAGATAGAGCGCGAAGTCGCGGTCTCCGTAGTTCGTCAGCCCGCGAGCGATACCCTTGTCCGCGCCCATCTCAGTGTCCCCTTCCGACTATCCGGCAGCCACGATCTCGGATCGCGTGCTCGTCCCCTCGCACAGCGCGGTGCGATGGAAAAGAGGGGCCAGCGCTAAGCTTTTGAAAGATGGTGGGCGGTACTGGGATTGAACCAGTGACCTCTGCCGTGTCAAGGCAGCGCTCTCCCGCTGAGCTAACCGCCCGGGTTCGTCGTCAGCGAGCGCCCCCTATAGCGGGGGAAATCGTGCTCGGCAAGCGCTCACGCATATTCGAGCATGCGACCCACTTCGCGCACCAGCTCGCGCAGATGGAACGGCTTCGACAACACCTTCGAGCCGCGCGGCGCGCCGTGCTCGCCGTCGAGCGCCACGGCCGCGAAACCGGTGATGAACATCACCCGCAGGTCCGGGTCGAGCCGGGCCGCCTTGCGGGCGAGCTCGATGCCGTTCATCTCCGGCATCACGATGTCGGTGAGGAGCAGCGAGAACGGCTCCTCGCGCAGCCGCTCGTAGGCCGCCTGCCCGTCGTTGACGGCGGTCACCTCGTATCCCGCCCGCTCCAGCGCGCGGGTCAGGAAGCGCTTCATGTCGTCATCGTCTTCGGCGAGCAGAATCCGCACGGCAGTCTCGCGAAAGGCCTCGCCCCTCGCGCCTCTTCCACTGAACAACGCCCCATCGTGCCCGCACTCATGTAAAGTCGCGGTCAAGCGTCTCGCTTTCGGGAGGCTTACCAGATCGTGCAAAATCGATGGGATCGGATTATTCCTGCCCTAAATTGGCAAGATCAGACTACGTGAGGGCGATATGGGGGCCGCGCAATCGATATGAGAATCGTTGACGACTTCTCCGAAGGGCCGGCCTTCGAGATCCTCGAACCGACCGCACCGGCCGTCCCCTTCGTCTTCAACGCTCCTCATAGCGGCACCACCTACCCGCGCGATTTGCTGCAACGCACAAAATTAGACCGCCTCACGCTGCGTCGATCGGAGGACACGTTCGTCGACGAATTGTTCGACGGCGTGGTGAGGAAGGGCGCGCCGCTGATGCGGGCCCACTTCCCCCGCGTCTATCTCGACCTCAACCGCGAGGACAACGAGCTCGATCCGGCGATGTTCAGCGGCCCTCTCAAGGCGCCCGTCAACGCCGATTCGGCACGGGTTGCCGGGGGTTTGGGGGTAATCGCCCGGATCGTCGGCGAGCGCCAGGACATCTATGCGAGCCTGTTGCCGCCCGCCGAGGCGGAGCGCCGCCTCGACACCTACTACCGCCCCTACCACCGCGCCCTGGCAAGCCGGATCGACGCGACGGTGAACGCGTTCGGCACCTGCGTCCTCGTCGACTGCCACTCGATGCCCTCCGGCGCCGTCAAGTTCCTCGACGAGAAGGCCACCGCCCGGCCCGACATCATCCTCGGCGACCGTTTCGGCACCAGCTGCTCGCCGCTTCTCACCGACGAACTCTCCCGCCTGCTGCGCCGTCGCGGCTTCGTGGTCGGCCGCAACCGGCCCTACGCGGGCGGCTTCATCACCGAGAAATACGGCACCCCGCCGCGCGTTCACGCCATCCAGATGGAGATCAACCGCGCGCTCTACATGAACGAAGCGACCTTTGCGCGGTCCGACGGCTTCATCGATCTCCAGGAGGCGCTCGACGAGGTGTGCGCCGAACTCATCCAGTGGTTCGCTGCCGTCCACCTCGACACCGGCTGGTCCATGGCGGCCGAATAAAAAAAAGGCCGCTCCGAAGAGCGGCCTGAAGTCTAGGGAGGAAACGCCCAAGGAGGGCAGCGGGACGACCAACGTCGTCCTGCGCTGCAACAAATGAGGCCGCGGCGCACAATCGTCAAGATGCCTGTTTCGCAATCAGCCGAAAAAATTGCCCACTCAGTCGGCATCTCCCGTTCAATGAACTCACGGGTTATTTAAGGTCGCCGAATAGGGCAATAAATTCAGTCCCCTAAAAAACTCCCTTGAGAATGGCCCCGCCCAATGATTGACGTATCCCGATCCGCATGCCTCCCATGCGTATGATCAAAGACGACTTTTCGCTGCTCGACCGGCTCGCGGAGGCCTCCGCGGAAGCCATTTTGCCGCACTTCCGACGCCTCTCCGGCGTCGAGAACAAGGCTGACGACGGCTTCGATCCGGTCACCCAGGCCGACAAGGCGGCCGAGGCGGCGCTCCGCGCGATCCTCGCCAGCGAGCGGCCCGACGACGGCATCCTCGGCGAGGAATTCCAGAACCACGCCGGCAGCAGCGGCCGTACCTGGATCATCGATCCCATCGACGGCACCCGCGGGTTCATGATCGGCTTGCCGGTGTGGGGCGTCCTCGTCGCCCTCGCGGACGCATCGGGCCCCGTCCTCGGCATGATGAGCCAGCCCTATGTGGGCGAGCGCTTCCTCGCCTCCCCCGACGGCGCCTTCCACGTCGATCGCGCGGGCCGTCGGACGCCGCTCGCGACACGCCCGTGCGCGAGCCTCGACGCGGCAATCCTCACCACCACGAGCCCGGACGGCTTCACCCCCGAGGTGATCCCCCGCTTCGCCGCCCTCGCCCGCCGCTGCCGCATGGTGCGCTACGGCACCGACTGCTACGCCTATGCGCTGCTTGCCGCAGGCCACGTGGACGTGGTGGTCGAGATGGGGCTGAAGCCGTTCGATATCGCCCCCTTCGTGCCCATCGTGGAGGCGGCCGGCGGGGCGATCACCGATTTCGCGGGCGAGCGCATCGGCCCGACGCTGCCCCATACCTTCAACGGCGAGGCGGTGGCGGTGGGCGACGCCTCCCTGCTTCCGGCCGTGCTCGAGGTGCTGAACGGCTGAGCCCCGGCGGTGTCGCGCCGATGGGGACCGCCGGCGCCCCTCAGTCGCGACCGGGCTTGTCGATCGCGGACTGGTGCACCTCCCGCACCAGCTCGAGCCAGGCCTTCGCCGCGTCGGACAGATATCCGCTGCGGCGCCAGGCCACGCACATGACCCAGGCCATGTTCGGCTCGCCGAGCAGCACCTCGCGCACCGCGGGGTGCGGGCTCTGGGCGGCGAGCATGCGCGGCAGGAACGTCACCCCCATCCCGGCGCCGACGAGCTCGACCATGAAGTCCGTCTGGCTGCTCTCGGCGGCGATCGTCGGCTCGAAGCCCGCCTTGCGGCTCCGCTCCAGCACCAGACGGTGGAGGGCGAAGCCACCGTCGAACAGGATGAACGGCAGGTCCTTGAGATCGGCCAGCGAGAGCGAGGAGCGCTCGCCGAGCGGATGGTCCGCCGGCAGCAGCACCACCAGCGGCTCGCGCCGCACCGGCTGCCAGTCGAACTCCTGCGACGTCGGCGCCAGCATCCCGGCGACGTCGATGTCCCCCGCCCGCAGGATCTCTTCGAGCTCGGTGCTGCCGTGCTCCACGAGGCGGATCTCGATGCCCGGATGGCGCTGCCGGTAGATCGCCAACAGCGGCGCGAACAAGGTGGAGCTGCCGACCGACGGAAGGCCGAGCCGCAGGACGCCCCGATTGAGACCGCGGATCTCGTCGAGCTCGGCGAGCAGGTCGTCGCGGTCGGCGAGCAGCTTGATGCCGCGCTGATAGACGATCTCGCCCGCCGCCGTCATGACGCTGCGGTGGCCGATGCGATCGAACAGCGGCAGCCCGATCTCGTCCTCGAGCTGCTTGACCGCCTTGCTGACGGTCGACTGGGTGGTGAACACCGCTTTGGCCGCCTGCGAGAAGCCACCCTGACGGACGACTTCGACGAAGGCCCGGAGCGTTCGAAATTCCATCAGCATTCCATAGGGGAATAGCGAGAAGTCGCCCAATTCATTTTCGCCATGCGGCAACAGGACATAGCTGTAGCGTATGGACCCACGCGCTCTCCCGATCCGTCCCCAAACGCCCGTTGTCGAGGCACGGCCGACGCCCGCCGCCGCGACGCGCCGGATGCGCCGCCGCTCGGCACTCCCTCGGGGCACTCGCTGGACAATCGACGCGCCGAGGGATGGCACCGCCCGGGCCCTTCATGTCGGCCGGACGGAAGGTGCGAAAGGACACTGACATGGCCTATGCAACGATCAATCCCTACACGGGCGAAACCGTCGCGACGTTCCCCGACGCCACGGACGGCGAGGTGCGCGCGGCGCTCGACAAGGCCGATGCGGCCTTCCGCCGCTGGAAGGAGACGTCCTTCGCCGAGCGGGGCCGGGTGCTCCAGAAGGCCGCCGATCTCCTGCGCCGCGACAGCGACGCCTACGCCAAGCTCCTGACGCTCGAGATGGGCAAGCTCGTCGCGGAGGCGAAGGCCGAAGTCGAGCTGTCGGCGAAGATCTTCGAATACTACGTTCGCCACGCCGAGCGACTGCTTGCGCCGCAGGACCTGCCGGTGCTCGATCCGGCCGAGGGCAAGGCGACCCTGGTGCACGAACCGCTCGGCATCCTGTTGGCGATCGAGCCCTGGAACTTTCCCTACTACCAGATCGCCCGGATCCTCGCGCCGCAGCTCGCCGCCGGCAACACGCTGCTGCTGAAGCACGCCTCCAACGTGCCCCAGAGCGCCGCCGCCTTCGACAAGCTGATGCGGGAGGCCGGCCTCGTCGAGGGGGCGTTCGCCAACCTCTACGCCACGCGCTCGCAGCTCGAGATGATCATCAACGACCCGCGCGTGCACGGCGTCGCGCTGACGGGCTCGGAGGCGGCCGGCGCCGTCGTCGCCGCCCAGGCCGGCAAGGCGCTCAAGAAGTCCACCATGGAGCTCGGCGGCGCCGACGCGTTCGTGGTCCTCGCCGACGCCGACCTTCAGAAGACCGTCGACTGGGCGGTGTTCGGGCGCCACTGGAACGGCGGCCAGGTCTGCGTCTCCTCCAAGCGCATGATCATCGCCGATCCGGTCTACGACGCGTTCCTGGAGCGCTACCGCAAGGGCGTGGCGGCGCTGGTGCCGGGCGATCCCTTCGACGAGAAGACCACGCTGGCGCCGCTCTCCTCGCAGAAGGCGGCCGACGACGTGAAGGATCAGATCCGCGCCGCGGTGGAGCACGGCGCCAAGGCCGAAGAGGTCGGGCCGCCGGTCCCCAACCAGGGCGCCTTCGTGCAGCCGACCATCCTCACCGAGGTCGGCGAGGACAACCCTGCCCGCTATTGGGAATTCTTCGGCCCGGTCTCGATGCTGTTCCGGGCGAAGGACGAGGACGACGCGGTGCGCATCGCGAACGACTCCCCCTTCGGTCTCGGCGGGTCCGTGTTCACCGCGAACGCCGCGCACGGCGAGGCGGTGGCGAAGAAGATCTCCACCGGCATGGTCTTCGTGAACCATCCGACCAAGGTCGAAGCCGACCTGCCCTTCGGCGGCGTCCGGCGGTCGGGCTACGGCCGCGAGCTCCTCGGCCTCGGCATCAAGGAGTTCGTCAATCACAAGCTCATCGGTGTCGTCGACATCGACGCGCACTTCTGAGCATCGGCACCTAGATCGGGGCGTCCGCCCGGCGGACGCCCCGACGGGACAGGAGGAGTTTCATGGCTCTCAACGGAAAGACCGCGCTGGTGACGGGGGCGAGCCAGGGCATCGGCCGCGGCATCGCCCTGCGCCTCGCCAAGGACGGCGCCAACGTCGCGCTGGTGGACATCAAGGCCGACAAGCTCGAGACGGTGCGCGGCGAGGCCGAGGCGCTCGGCGTCAAGGCCACCACCTTCGTCGCCGACGTCAGCAAGCGCGACGAGGTCCACGCCGCGGTCGACCATGCGGAGACCGCGCTCGGCGGCTTCGACGTGATGGTCAACAACGCCGGCATCGCCCAGGTGAAGCCCCTCGCCGACGTGACCCCCGAGGACACCGACCGCATCTACAACATCAACATCAACGGCGTCCTGTGGGGCATCCAGGCCGCGGCCCAGAAGTTCATCGACCGCGGCCACAAGGGCAAGATCATCAACGCCTCCTCGATCGCCGGCCACGACGGCTTCGCCATGCTCGGCGTCTATTCGGCGACCAAGTTCGCCGTGCGCGCGCTGACCCAGGCGGCCGCCAAGGAGTATGCGAGCCGCGGCATCACGGTGAACGCCTACTGCCCCGGCATCGTCGGCACCGACATGTGGGTGGAGATCGACGAGCGCTTCGCCGAGATCACCGGCGCGGCGAAGGGCGAGACCTACAAGAAATATGTCGAGGGCATCGCGCTCGGCCGCGCCGAGACGCCGGACGACGTCGCCGCTCTCGTCGCCTTCCTCGCCGGCGACGATTCCGACTACATTACCGGTCAGGCCATCCTCACCGATGGTGGTATGGTCTACCGCTGACAGGAAGGCACGGAGAGTCCGATGCACGCCATGGTGCTGAACGCCGTCGGTGCGCCCCTCGTCTGGACCGAGCTTCCCGATCGACAGCCCGGTCCCGGCGAGATCCGCGTGGCGGTGTCGGCCTGCGGCGTCTGCCGCACCGACCTTCACGTCGTCGATGGCGAACTCCCGGACCCGCACGTGCCGATCATCCCCGGCCACGAGATCGTCGGGCGCATCGACGCGCTCGGCGAGGGGGTGGAGGGGCTGCGGATCGGCGAGCGTGTCGGCGTGCCGTGGCTCGGCCACACCTGCGGGGTCTGCCCCTACTGCCGGAGCGAGCGGGAGAATCTGTGCGACACGCCGGAGTTCACCGGCTACACGCGGGACGGCGGCTACGCGACGGCGGTGGTGGCCGACGCCCGCTTCGCCTTCCCGCTCGGCGAGGAGGGCGAGGACACCGCCCTCGCTCCCCTCCTGTGCGCCGGCCTCATCGGGTGGCGCTCGCTGTCGATCGCCGGCGAGGCGGAGCGGCTCGGCCTCTATGGCTTCGGCGCCTCCGCGCACATCATCGCCCAGGTGGCGCGCTGGCAGGGGCGGTCCGTCTACGCCTTCACCCGCCCCGGCGATACGGCGACGCAGGAGTTCGCCCGCGGTCTCGGCGCGGTGTGGGCCGGCAGCTCGGACGAGGCGCCGCCCGATGAGCTCGACGCCGCGATCATCTTCGCCCCGGTGGGCAGCCTCGTTCCCGCGGCACTAAAGGCCGTCCGCAAGGGGGGGCGCGTGGTCTGCGCCGGCATCCACATGAGCGACATTCCGCGCTTTCCCTATGCCCTCCTCTGGGAAGAGCGGCAGGTGGTGTCGGTCGCCAATCTCACGCGGCAGGACGGGATCGACTTCCTCGGCCTGGCGCCCAAGGTGGGCATCGTCACCCAGACGACGCCCTACCCGCTGCGCGAGGCGAACCAGGCGCTCGACGACCTGCGCGCCGGCCGTTTCGAGGGCGCGGCAGTGCTCGTTCCCTGACGCGGGAGAACGACCCGCCCTCCGGGCGCTACCGGCCCGCCGCCGTCAGCCTTTCGAGGTCCTCGCCGGAGAGCGTCAGAGAGGCCGCCTTGGCGAAGCTCTCCACCTGCGAGACGCTGGTGGCGCTCGCGATCGGCGCCGTCACTCCCTCCTGGGCGATCAGCCAGGCGAGGGCGACCTCGGCCGGCTTGGCACCGTGGGCCGACGCCACGTCCTCGAGCACGTCGAGCAGGCGCATGCCGCGCTCGGTCAGATATTTCTCGACCATCCTGGCGCGCTGACGGCCCTTGAGGTCGGCTTCGCTGCGATACTTGCCGCTCAGGAAGCCCGAGGCGAGGCTGAAGTAGGTCACCACGCCGATATTCTTCTCGATGCAGAGCTGGCGCAGCGGCCCCTCGAAAGTCGCGCGGTCGTAGAGATTATACTCGGGCTGGACCACCTGGTAGGCGGGCAGGCCCTCGGCCTCGGCGGTGGCGAGGGCCGCGGCGAGGAGATCGGCGTCGTAGTTCGAGGCCCCGATGGCGCGGATCTTACCCGCCTTCAGGAGCTTGTCGTAGGCGCCGAGCGTTTCGGCATGGCTCGTGTCGGGGTCCGGCCAGTGCGAGAAATAGAGGTCGATGAACTCCACCTTGAGGCGCGCCAGCGAGTTGTCGACCGCCTTGAGGATCCAGCCTTCCGACAGGCCCTTCTCGCCCGGGCCGCCCATGTCGGAGCCGACCTTGGTGAAGAGCTTCACCCTGTCGCGCATGCCGGGGCGCGCGGCGAACCACTTGCCCAGCACCGTCTCGGACTCGCCGCCCTTGTGGCCCTCGGCCCAGGCCGAATAGACGTCGGCCGTGTCGATGGCGTTGAAGCCGTGATCGACGAAGGCGTCGAGCACGCGGAAGCTCTCCGCCTCGTCGGCCGTCCAGCCGAGGACGTTGCCGCCGAAGACGATGGGCGCGATGGCGAAGCCGGTCGTCCCGAGTGTTCTCGTTTCCATCTCGAATCTCCTGATGGCTCAGATCAGCGCCCCGCCGCCGTCGACGAAGACGGTGGCGCCGGTCATGTAGGAATTGGTCATGAAGGCGAGCGCCTGAATGGCGATGTGCTCCGGCGCTCCCACCAGGCCGACGGGCAGGCGTTGCGCTGCGCCGTCGAACATCGCCTTGCGCCCGTCGCCCGCGAGCCCGTCGTACATCTCGGTCATGACGAGGCCGGGCGAGACGCAGTTGACGCGGACGGGGGCGAATTCGAGGGCGAGGCCGCGCGTCAACCCTTCGAGCCCGGCGTTGATGGCGCCCTGGATGGCGGCCCCCGCCTTCGGCCGGATCGACAGGAAGCCCGAGGTGAAGGTGAGCGATCCACCCTCCCGGATCCGCGCCGCGCGGGCGAGGCGGTAGGCGCCCCAGAACTTGGAATCGAACGAGGCGTAGGCGTCTTCGAGCGGCAGCTCGCGCACGGCCGCGACCTTGGTCTTGGCGGCCGAGCAGAACACGTGGTCGAACGCCGGGCGCGCGGCGAAGAAGCGCTCGAGCGCCGCCGCGTCGCCGGTGTCGAGCGACACGCCCTCCGTCGCCCCGCCGAGGCGGCCGAGGGCGCGCTCGACCTTCTCCGGCGAGCGCGAGGCGATGGTGACCGTCGCGCCGGCCGCGAGCGCCGCCTCGGCGACGCCGAAGCCGATGCCGGACGAGCCGCCGAGAACCAGGATCGTCGCGTTGGTGAGCGTCATCTCACGTCTCCTCTTGGTCATTGGCCGCGGCCGGCAGCCAGCGCGTCGCGGTGACGCCGGGGTCATACGCCATCGGCGCCGGCAGCGCCTCGAATTCGATCAGCAAGCCCCAGGGGGTGAGGCCGAAGCGGCCGCGGTTGCCGGCACCCTCCTCCTGTCCGCTCAGCCGATAGGGTCCCTCGAGGAGGCTCCCGCCGGCCGCGGCGAAGCGCTCGGCGGCGGCGTCGATGTCGTCCACCGTCACGCTGAAATGGCTGATGCCGATGTCGGAAATGCTCGCCGCGCGGTGGCCGCGCGGACGATCGATCTCGAAGATCTCGATGTTGGGTCCGTTGCCGAGCCGCAGCATCGACACGGCGACGATCGCCGTGTCCCGCAGCAGCCCGTTCTTGGCGCCGATGTCCTCGCCCCGAAGCGGTGCGCGGCGTTTGTCGGTGAGGGAGAAGAGCGGCTCCGCGCCGAACGCCTCCTCGAAGAAGCGGACGGCCTCGGCGTGGTCGGGCACCGTGATCCCGACGTGCTCCAGGCCGCGGAAACTGGCTTTGTCGCTCACGGGTCCTTCCTTTCGCGCGACGCGTCGGCGGGCGGCCGTCGGTCCGGCCGCCGGCTTGACCGCGCCTCTCCTCCCATCAGATGGCGTTCTGTCGTAAGAAAAAATTCGCGCGGCGCCGCAAACTGAGTTCGACTGAGCCGAAGAATGGACGACACGAGACTGATGCGCCTCTTCATGGCCATCGTGGATCATGGGACGTTGTCGGCCGTGGCGCGCGCCTGGGGCGTCGCCCCGTCGACGGTGACGCACGGGCTGAAGCAGCTTGAGGACCGCCTCGGGGCGCAGCTCGTCCTACGCACCACGCGACAGCTGTCGCTGACGGCGGAGGGCGACCGATTTCTCGGCCACTGCCGCCGCATCCTCGCCGATCTCGACGAGGTGATGACCGACTTCTCCGAGCGTGGCGCACTCACCGGCAGTCTCGGCGTGACGGCGACCAACGACCTCGGGCGTCAGCGCATCGCCCCGCTGATCGACGAGTTCATGCGGATCCATCCCGACCTGCGCATCCAGCTCTTCCTGAGCGACACAGTGGTGGATCTCGTCGACGCCGGCTTCGACGTCGGCATCCGCACCGGCCCCTTGCGGGACTCCGACCTCAAGGCGCGTCTCCTCCTGCGCGGACGCAAGCTCGTCTGCGCCTCGCCCGACTACTGGCGACGGCACGGCAAGCCGGCGCACCCCCGCGAGCTCGCCGATCACAATTGCCTCGTCCTCGGATCGCGGGAGGAGACGCAGGCCTACTGGTCCTTCCGCGAAGGGGCCGACCGCTTCCGGGTGCGCATCACCGGCGACCGCACCGTGAACGACGGGCAGGCGTTGAAGGACTGGGCCGTCGCCGGCGCGGGCGTCGTCATGAAGTCGGTGTTCGACGTCGCCGACGACCTCGCCGCGGCGCGCCTCGAGACGGCGCTCGACGCCTTCACCGGCGAGGCGACCAACCTTTACGCCGTGTTTCCCCCGCGCGGCCACGACTCCCGCCGGGTCCGCGTGTTCCTCGACCATCTGGCGGAGGGCCTCGCCCGCACCTGAGAGGCCCGGCCGCGGCGCCTCCCGCGAGGCGACGCGCCGCGACCGTCGCCGCTACAGCACCTTGCCGGGATTGAGGATGCCGTTCGGGTCGAGCGCCGACTTCATCGAGCGGAAGAGGTCGAGCTCGACGGGGGATTTGTAGCGCCGCAGCGAGGCGCGGTAGCGCTGGCCGACGCCGTGCTCGGCGCCGAAGGTGCCGCCGAGGCTCATCGCGATGTCGTGCACCATGCCCGTCACGCGCGCCCCGAGCGCGGCCGGCTCGGCGGTGTCGTGCGCGAAGGTGACCGTATAGTGCACGTTGCCGTCGCCCATGTGGCTGACGCAGAACACCTCGGCCTGCGCGAAGGCCTCCGCCACGGCCGCATCCGCCCGGTGCAGGAATTCGGGGATCTGCGCGATCGGCACCCCCACGTCGTGGGTGAAGTTCAGACCGTGCCGGCGGTTCGATTCCGACACGCTGTGGCGCAGCCGCCAGATGTCCTCGATCTGGGCGCCGGACTGGGCGACGACCGCGTCGGCGACGATGCCGTCCTCCAGCGCGCCGGCGATCGCCGCCTCGAGGCGCGCCGTGAGATCCTGCGACCGCTCGGCGCTCTGGAGGTCGACGAGGACGTACCACGGGTGGCCCGGCAGCGGATTGCGGTTGCCGGGAACATGCCGGCAGACGATGTCGAGCTGCGAGGCGGAGAGAAGCTCGAAGGCGTCGAGCGAGGAGCCGAGCTCGCCGTGGCAGTGCCGCAAGAGGGCGGCGGCATCGTCGGCGCTCGCGACGGCGACGAGAGCGGTCGCCTGCAGCGTCGGCAGCGGGAAGAGCTTCAGCGCGACGCGCGTCACGATGCCGAGCGTGCCCTCCGAGCCGACGAACAGCGCCTTCATGTCGTAGCCGGTGTTATCCTTGCGCAGGGTGCGCAGCCCGTCCCAGATGCGGCCATCGGCGAGCACGACCTCGAGGCCGAGCACGAGGTCGCGCATCGTGCCGTAGCGCAGCACCGCGGTGCCCCCGGCGTTGGTGGAGACGTTGCCGCCGATTTGGCAGCTTCCCTCCGACGAGAGGGTCAGCGGGAAGAGCCGCCCCTCCGCGGCGGCCGCCGCCTTGAGGTCGGCGAGCACGCAGCCGGCGCCGGCGATGATCGCGTTGTTCTGCGGGTCGACGCGCTCGACTCGGTTGAGGCGGCGCACGCTGAGGAGCACGCCGCCGCTCGCCGGCAGCGGCACCGAGCCGCCGCACGAGCTGGTGTTGCCGGCCTGCGGAAACACCGGCAGCCCGCGCGCCGCGCAGAAGGCGACCACCGCGGCCACCTCGGCGGTGTCGGCCGGCTGGCAGACGCACAGCGCGTCGCCCTTGGTGCGGTGGAGCCAATCTTCATAGAAGGGTTCGGTATCGTTCGGGTCGGAGAGGACGTGGCGGGCGCCGACGATGTCGGCGAGCCCTTCGAGCACGTTCTCCCGGCTCGCGGTCGGAACCGCGGCGGGGTGGTTCATGAGTCGGCCTTGGCAAGCTCTTCGGGACGCAGCAACTCCCACGCTTCGGTGACGGTGGAGTAGTCGCGGTAGCCCATCCGGGCGATCGGGCGGGCGGCGGCGGTGTCGAAGCGGCCGTCGCGAACATATTCGTCGCGGATGTGGGTCTGAACCACCTGGCCGATCACGTAGTAGCGGTCGACCGGGTTGCCGTCGCGATCGTGGATCTGCGTCGCCTCGACGGTGACGCACTCCAGCGCCGCCGGGCTTTCGGCGACGAAGGGGGTGGCGATCTCGACCGACTGGCCGAGCGTCAGCCCCGCCAGCTCGAACTCGTTCGCCCCGTCCGCGACGGCCGCGGAGGAGACGTTCATCGCCTCCGTCAGCGCCTCCGTCGCGAGCGAGAAGGTGAATTCCCCCCGCTCCTTCGCGTTGACGTAGGAGTGCTTCAGCCCCTCGCTGCTGAACAGGATCATGTGCGGGTGCGAGCCGAGCGCGGCGAAGAAGGAGTAGGGCCCGAGATTGGGCACCCCGTCCGCGTTCAGCGTGCCGATCCAGCCGATCGGACGCGGAGCGATGATCGCCTTGAACGGATCATATTTCAGGACCGAGGGCCGGGTTGCGCCATAGTGCATGACTTCATCCTTTGTGCGCCGCGTCAGCCGACGAGGTAGAGCGAGATCTGGGGGAAGAGCACGAGGAGGGCGAGCAGCACGATCTCCATCGCCACGAACGGCGCGACGCCGCGGAAGCCGACCTTGGTCGGCGTGCCCGTCGCCGCGGAGGCGATGAAGACGTTGAGCCCGACCGGCGGCGTCACCAGCCCGATCTCCGCCGTCTTGGTGATCAGGACACCGAACCAGATCGGATCGAAGCCGAGCCCGGTGATGATCGTGTAGGAGATCGGCACCGTGAGCACGAGGATCGCGAACTGGTCCATCAGCATCCCGAGGACGAGATAGACGAGCAGGATGCAGACGAGGACGACGTGCGGCCCCACCTCCGACGTGGAGATGAGCTGGAGCAGCGTGTTCGTGACCTGCGTGTAGGTCATGAAGTAGCCGAACATCAGCGCGCCGAAGATGATGGTGACGATCATCACCGTGGTGCGCAGCGTGTTACCGATCGCCTGGACGAAACCGCGCCAGGTGAGACGCCGCAGGATCACGGAGAGGACGAACGCGCCGACGGCGCCCAGCGCCCCGACCTCGGTCGGCGTCGCAAGCCCCGAATAGAGCGCCCCGAGCACGATGGCGACGAGCACGCCGACGGGCCAGACGCGGCCCTTCTGCTTCAGCTCGCTCCCTTCCGCGTTGACGAGGGCGTCCTCCATCCGCGGCGCGTATTGCGGCCGGCGCCACAGGACGAGCGCGATGGTGAGGCCGTAGCCGAGCGCGGTCAGGATGCCGGGGCCGATGCCGGCGATGAAGAGGTCGCCGATGCTCTCCTCGGTGAGGATGCCGTAGACGACGAGCGCGATCGACGGCGGGATCATGATCGCGAGCGTGCCGGAAATCGCGATGGTGCCGACCGACAGCCCCGGCTCGTAGCCGAGCCGCTTCATGGTCGGATAGGCGGCGCGGGCGATGGTCGCGACCGAGGCGGTCGAGGAACCGGACGTCGCCGCGAGCACCGCGCCGGCGAGCACGCACGCCATTGCGAGGCCGCCGCGCAGCCGCCGCATCAGGCGATTGCAGGCGATCATCATGTCGTCGGCGATGCCGCCGGCGGAAAGGAATTCGGACATCATCACGAACGAGGGGATCGTGAGGATCACGTAGTTCGACACCGTGTCGTGCACGATCTTCGACATCAGGCCGAGGATCAGCTGGGGGGTGCCGATGAAGATGAGCGAGACCGAGCCAGCGACACCGAGCGCGAAGGCGACCGGAATGCCGATGACGAGGAGCCCGATGAGGAGGAGGATTCCGATGAGAATCATGTGGCTTTCTGCGCCGTCAGTGTTCGGAGAGGTCGGCGGCGACGACAGGCCGTAAGGTGTCGACGAAGACTCGCAGGGTGAGGACGGCAAGGCCGATCGGGACCCAGATCCACGACCACCCGACGGGCCAGTCGATGATGCCCATCGTGTATTCCTGGTTGGCGAAGGCGGTGTAGGTCTTTTCCGCCGACAGCCAGCACAGCACCGCGAGATAAGGCAGGGCGATGATGTTGCCGATGCGGAACAGGAGGTGCTGGACCTGCGGCGGCAAGGTGGCGAGGAGGAGCGCGATGCGGATGCGCCCGCCCGCGCGGTAGCCCCACGGCAGCGCCAGAGCGATGCCGGCGACCATCAGATAGCTCTCCGTCAGCGTGAACTGGAAGGTCAGCGGCGCGGAGAAGAGATGACGCGACACCGCATCGGTGGTGACGAGCACCATCGTACCCGCGAGAACGGCTCCCGCGATGACGGCGAGGAGGTTCTCGACGGCGCGCAAGGCGCCGTCGACCGGGGCAATGAAGCCGGTGGTTTCGCTCATGCGCCGAGAGCCGCCGTGTACGTCTCGAGCGCCTTGTCGCCGGGCAGTCCGCGTTCGGTCAGGCGATCCGCCCACTCCTGCTGCACCGACTTCATCTTCTCGTTGATCAGCGCCAGCTGATCGTCAGGGAAGTTGTATACGTTCATGCCGATGTCCATGAACTTCTTGGCGAGCGTCTCCTCGGAGGTCTTCATCACGTCGGTGATGTTGCCCTCCGTCCAGACGCCGGCCTCGAGCATCGCATCCTGGATGTCCTTGGGCAGCGAATCCCACTTGGACTGGTTGATGCACATGACGTTGGAGAAGTTGCCGAACGAGCCGTTGCGGCTCGCCGCCTTGCACAGCTCCGCGATGCCGTAGCCCTCGATGGTGAGGTAGGACGAGATCGTCGCGTTGACGGTGCCGCGCTGCATGGCGACGTAGATGTCGCCGGCGGCGACGTCGACCGGCGAGCCGCCGAGCGCCTGGATCGCGAGGTTCGTCGAGCCGCCCGCGGTGCGGATCACCTTGCCCTTGAAGCCGTCGAGCGTCGTCACCGCCTCGTCGGTCGCCACGTACTGGTAGGGCGGGAAGGCGAGGCTCCAGATCGGGACGAGGTTGTTCTTCTTGTACTCCTGGGCGAACATTTCGTCCTTGATCACCGCACCATAGGCGCTGATCACCTCGCCGGCGGAGCTGCCGAGGCCGGGGAGCATGGTCACGCCGTTGAGCGGCATCTGGTCGGAGGCGTAGCCGACGGGAATCGGCGCGGCGTCGGCGAGACCGCCGGAGATCGCGTCGAGCAGCCCCCTCAGCGGCGCGAGCTGGCCGGCCGGGAAGTACTTGTAGCTGACGGCGCCGTCGGTGAGCTCGGTGAGCTTCTTCATCCACGGCTCGACGCCGGCTGCGGAGATGACGTGCTTCTGCGGGCTGCCGCTGATGACGGTGAGCTGCACCGCGGAGGCGCCGCGCACGATGGCCGGCATCGCGAGTAGAGCGGTGCCCGCCATCGTGGATTTGAGGAGCGTGCGTCGTGTCGGATTCATGGGTTTCATCCTCCCTGATTTTCGGTTTTCGAGCGGACTGGTGGGTCAGCCGATGGGGCGGGTTGCCGCGAACGATGGCCGCGCGCGCATGCGCTCCGAATGGGCGGCGAGCGCCGGCCGGCCGTCGTGCGGATCGATCTCGCCGTGGCGCAGCGCGATCCACTCGGACGCGACCGCGATGGCGACATCAGCGTAGTCGAAGGCGGCCGTGTCGCTGAGCCGCTCTTCGACAGCGTCGAAGGCCCGGACGACAGCGGCGAGGTTCATGTCGATGACGCGCGCGCCCTCCTCGCTCGGCGTGCGCATCGTCTTCTCGACCCGGGCCGCCAGGCCGCGGTCGAGGATGCCGACGGCGAGGCCGACGAGTGCCAGTCGCGCAGGGTCGGCATAGGCGGGCGCCACCAGACGTGATCCGCCGATACGGTCGAGAAAAACCGCGATCAGATCGGATTCGGTAAGCACAACCTCGCCAGTGTCGAGTGCTGGGACGCGACCGACCGGGTTCGTTTCCCAATAGCCGGAGGACCCGTCTCGCGGATTGACGATGGTCTCTTCCACCTCATCCGAGAGTTCGAGTTCGCGAACGAGGATTCTCACCTTCCGTGCGTACGGAGAGTTCCCCGTTACGTAAAGTTTCATCAACCGCCTCCCACCGGCATTTTTTGGAAACGCTATGCGCTGCCTCAGCGTTTAGGCAAATGGAAAGATCGCAACTATGATTCGAAAAAATTGAATTGTCAGATGTGCAGCTGAAAGTGTTCCCGATAGCGGGCGGCGGTCTCCTGAAGCGTCTTGACGAACAGCGCCGACACGGGTGACAGCGCCTCTCCGCGGCGTGCGATGACGCCGATCTTGCGCGACACCCGACGGGCGCGGAAGGGCACCGCGACGAGCCGCGACGCGGCGAGGAAGTTGGGGTCGACGACCGGCATCACCGTCGCGCCGAGGCCGCCCGCGACGAGCGCATAGAGCGTCGGATATTGCAGCGTCTCGTAGCGGGGGACCACCTGAATGCCGGCCTCGCGGGCGAGCTCTTCGAGCACCGTGCGGGCCGTCGAGCCGGGGACGGGGCATAAGAGATCGAGATCGCGCAAGTCGCACGCGACCGCGTAGCCCCGCCGCACGATGGGGTGTTTTTCGGGCAGGATCAGGTGGAAGAGCTGCTCGAACATGCGCTCGAAGGTCAGCGTCGGCGGCACGTCGGTGTAGGGGCCGATGCCGAAGTCGACCGCCCCCCGCTCGACCGAGTTGACGACGTCGTCGCGCAACCCCTCGAACAGCGAGATCTTGACCTCGGGATGCTCTATGCCGAGCGCCTCCACGACCTTCGGCACCAGGCTGACGGCGATGGTCGGCGACACCGACAGCTCGACCTTGCCGGAGAAGGTGTCGCCCTGGCCGCGGAAGTCGCGGATCAGGCGCTCGGTCTCGTTGAGGATGCGGCGCGAGCGGGCGAGGAACTCCTCCCCCGCACCCGACAGGTGGACGTGGCGGGTGGTGCGCACGATGAGCCGCACGCCGAGGATCGCTTCGAGCTGGTTGATCTGGGTCGTGATGGTCGAGGGCGAGCGGCCGACGGTCTCGGCGGCACGCTTGAAACTGCCGAGCTCGGCGACGGCGACAAACGTCGCGATCAGTCCCATGATCCGCTGGTCTTGCATCCCGTTCGCCTCGATCCCTCCCACCGACGTCAGAGACCGAAACGATCGTGGACGCAACGAAAAGCGCGACGAGTTCGATTTCGGAAACACGGTGTTTCTCGTTTTTCTACATCCAAGGTGATCAACGCGCCGATCATTGCGGTTATGTTTCGCGAAACATGTGCGAGCCGACGCGGCCTGGCGCCGCGAGTCCGACCGCGCTCGCCGAAGGGAGAGGAATGACGCCACCCGACGCGCCGCGCGCCTCGCGCCGCAGGCGGAAGATCGTCGCCCGTTGCCGCTCGATCGCCGATCTCAGGGCGGCGGCGCGTCGGCGGCTGCCCCGCTCCGTGTTCGACTTCGTCGACGGCGGAGCGGAGGACGAGCGCACGCTCACCGACAATGCCGCCGCCTTCAAGCTGCTGCGCTTCCAGCCGAAGATGCTCGTCGACGTCACCACCGTCGACATGCGGACGACGCTGCTCGACGGCCCGTCGGCGCTGCCCGTCATCGTCGCTCCCTACGGCGCGTGCGGCTTCTCCTGGCCGCGCGGCGATCACGCCGGCGCCGAGGTGGCGGAAGCTGCCGGCATTGCCTACGCGATGTCGTCCACGGCGAGCGTCGCGCTGGAGGACATCGCCGCGCGCCATCAGGGCAGACGCTGGTTCCAGTGCTACATCTTCCGCCGGCGCGAGATCACCGCCGAGCTCATCGCCCGCGCCGAAAAGGCCGGCTTCGAGACGCTCGTCATCACCGTGGATCTGCCCGTGGGCGGCAACCGCGAGCGGGACTATCGCAACGACTTCTCCGTGCCGTTCCGCTACACGCCGCGCAACGTGACCGACTTCGCGCTTCATCCCGAATGGTCGATCACCACGCTGCGCAACGGTATGCCGACGCTTGCGAACCTTGCCGCCTTCGGCAACGTCAACGACGTGAACGCCACCGCCTCTTCCGTCGGCCGCAACTACGATCCGTCGTTCAACTGGGACGACCTCGCCGCCATCCGCGACCGCTGGCGCGGCAAGCTCGTGGTGAAGGGCATCGCCCGCGGCGAGGACGCGCGCCGGCTCGTGGCGCTCGGGGCCGACGCCATCGCCGTGTCCAACCACGGCGGCCGCCAGCTCGACGGGGCGCTGCCCACGCTGTTCTGCCTGCCCGAGATCCGCGACGCCGTCGGCCGTGCCGCCGAGGTCTATCTCGACGGCGGCATCCGCCGCGGCACCGACATCGTGAAGGCGCTCGCCCTCGGCGCCGACGCCGTCATGCTCGGCCGCTCCCTCCTCTACGGCATCGCCGCCGGCGGCGCCGTCGGCGCGCGCCGGGCGCTCGACATCCTCACCCAGGAGCTCGGCCGCACGATGCAGCTCCTCGGCGCGCCGCGGCTCGCCGACATCGGCCCCCACCTCATCGCGAGGAGCGACCTCCTCGCCCACCTCGACCCCTCCATCGCTCGCACGCTCTTGCCCGAGGCCGACGCCTCGCCGGCCGTCGCGCGCCCCGAGCACCATTACGAGAAGGACCCCGTGTCATGATCCAGCCCCCCGCGAACGGCATGTGGCCGAGCCCCTTCAACCCGGCCTCCGACACCTGGGGCGCCTCCGAGCGCACCATCCGCATCGCCGACTGCACCCTGCGCGACGGCGAGCAGCAGGCCGGTGTGGTGATGGACCGCGATGCCAAGCTCGAGATCGCCGGCATGCTCGACGAGCTCGGCGTCTACGACATCGAAGCCGGCACCGTGGCGAGCAGCGAGGAGGACCGCGCGGCGATCTCCGCCATCGTCAACGCCGGCTTCAAGGCGAAGACCAGCGTGCTCTGCCGCGGCCTCACCAAGGACATCGACCTCGCCCACGAACTCGGGGCCTGGGGCGTGCGCCTCTCCTTCCCGATCAGCGAGGTGGAGCGGACCTACAAGCTGAAGGGCATCTCCAACGCCGACTATCTCGAAAAGGCGCTCGGCCTCACCCGCTACGCCAAGGACAAGGGCCTCGCCGTCATCTTCAGCCCGTACGACACGACGCGCGCCGACCCGGCCTTCCTGGAGGAGCTCGTCGGCGCCCTGTCCGAGAGCGGCACCGTCGACCGGCTGCGCATCGTCGACACCACGGGCTGCGCGCTGCCGGAGGCGATCACCGACATCGTCACCCGCATCCGCAAGGCGGGCCCCGACCTGCCGCTCGAAATCCATTGCCACAACGATTTCGGCCTCGCCTGCGCCAACACCCTCGCCGGGGTGCGCGCCGGCGCCGACTACGTGTCGAGCACCATCAACGGCCTCGGCGAACGCTGCGGCAACGCCGCCACCGAGGACGTCGTGATGGCGCTGGAGGTATTGGAGGGCTACCGCACCGGGCTGAAGCTCGACATGCTGCGGGCGATCTCGCGCCGTGTGTCGGAGCTCTCCGGCATCCCGGTGCCGGTGAACAAGGCCGTGGTGGGTGACAACGCCTTCCGCCACGAGGCGGGCATGGTGGTCGCCGGCGTCCTCAAGGAGCCGTTCACGGCCGAGGCCTACAAGCCGGAGATCGTCGGCCAGACGCGCGAGATACTGCTCGGCAAGAAGAGCGGCCTCGTCTCCGTCGCCCACAAGCTGGAAGTGCTCGGCATGCAGCTTCCCGAGGACAAGCACCAGGCCCTCCTCGACGAGGTGAAGGTGATCGCCACGCAGAAGCACCGCGCCGTCACCAACAACGAGCTCAAGGACCTGCTCGCCCAGTTCGGCGCCGTCGCCGCGGAGTGAGTTGGTTCGAAAATTGAAACAATGGTGTTCGAATTTTTGCCCTGTTCGGGCACCATCACGCGGAATAGGTGAGACGAAGACCGGCGCCACAAGACGCCTTCGCCCTTAGGAGGAGACATGATGAAGATCACCCCGTCCGGAGAATCCCTCGGCGCGCGCATCGAGGGGATCGACCTCTCGCAGCCGCTGTCGGATGAGGATCAAGAGGCCATCAAGCAGGCTCTCGGCCGCTACGGCGTCGTGAGCTTCCCGAACCAGAATCTCGAGGCCGAAGACCTCAAGACGTTCTCGAGCCGCTTCGGGACGCTCGAGATCAACGTCGCCAACGCCTACCAGGAGCCCGGCCATCCCGAGGTGATGATCCTGTCGAACATCGTCGTCGACGGGAAGCCGCTCGGCCTCGCCGACGCCGGCCAGGACTGGCACACCGACATGTCCTATTCCAAGGAGATGGCGTTCGCGAACGTGCTCTACGGGATCGAGATTCCCCGGCGCAACGGCGAGCCGCTCGGCTGCACCGAGTTCTGCAACATGCGTCAGGCCTATCTCGACCTGCCGGAGGAGCTCAAGACCAAGCTCGAGGGCCGTACCGCGACCCACGACTTCAACAAGTTCTGGGAGGCGATGCGCCGCGAGCGGGGCTCCAAGCGTCCGCCGCTCACGCCCGAGCAGCGCGCCAAGAAGCCGCCGGTGTCGCATCCGATCTTCATGAACCACCCGATCACCGGCGAGAAGGTGCTCTACTGCAACCCGGGCTACGCCGAGCAGATCGACGGCATGGACAAGGCGGAAAGCGACGAGATCCTCGCCTTCCTGTTCAAGCACCAGCTGCAGGACAAGTACCGCTACCGCCACCGGTGGACCGAGCACGACGTCCTCATGTGGGACAATTTCGGCACCATCCACAACGCGGTCGCCGACTACACGCCGGAAGAGCACCGGCTGATCAAGCGCTGCCAGGTGATGGCCGACCAGGTGATGGCCGAAGCCGCCGCCGCGGCGTGAGGCTCAGCGCGCGGCCGGGAGGAACCAGTCCGACTGGCCGTGCAGCCACGTCCTGAGGAAGTCGAGAAGCGCCAGCACGCGGCGTGGCCGGAAGCGCCGCTCCGCGTACACGGCGTAGATCGACATCGCCTCGGGGCTGTGGTCCGGGAGCACGCGCACCAGCGCCCCGCTCTCCAGCTCGTGGCTCACCATGTAGGTGGGATGGATCGAGATCCCCTCCCCAGCGAGCGCCGAGGCCCGCAGCATCTCGCCGAGATTGGAGCTGATCGTGCCCTCCACGCGCACCTTGTGCCCGTCTTCGAAGGTCCACAGCCGGTCCGGCGACTTGATCGTGTGGACGAGGCAGTTGTGCCGGGCGAGATCGTCGGGCGTCGCCGGCATCCCGCGTGCCTCGAGGTAGGCGGGTGAGGCAACCATCACCTGCGGCACCTTGAGGAGCAGGCGGGCGAGCAGCGCCGTGTCGAGCAGGATCGGCGCGATGCGGATCGAGAAGTCGAGCCCCTCGCGGGCAAGGTCGGCGGAGCCGTCGTCGAGCGCGATCTCGAAGCTCACGTGGGGATGCTCGCCGCGAAACTCCCGCAGCGCCCGCAACAGGTGGGCCGAGGCGAAGGACGGCGGCGCGCCGAGGCGGATCACCCCGGCGATCTCGGACTGCTCCTCGCCGATCTTCTGATTGAGCCGCTCGACCTGCGACAGGATCGACCGCGCCTCGTCGGCGAAGATGTGCCCCGCGGTGGTCGGCGACACGTGGTGCGTCGAGCGGATGAGAAGGCGCACGCCGAGCCGCGCTTCGAGCCCGGCGACGATCTTGGTGACGGTCGAGCGGGAGACCCCGAGCCGCCGGGCCGCACGGGTGAAGCTGCGGCTCTCCTCCACCGACAGGAACGTCTCCATCTCGCGCAACCGGTCCAACAGGCTCCTCCCGTTTCCGCCCTCGTCGCTCGCATCGGCCGGACGGGCGGGCGGCTTCGACGGCCGCGTCGTCCTACCGGAGCGAGCTCACTAAGAGCCTAGAAGGGCGCCCGCCCGCAACCGCGGCAGGCCGTCGTCAACCGCGAAACGGGAGCCGGGGAGAACGGCGCAGGCGCGGCGGGGTCGAGCGGGCGCCGGCGACGAGCGCGGCGCCCGCTCTCGGGCGTCAGTCCGGCACGAACTCGTTGGTGTAGAGAACGGAGAGGTCGTCGAACTTCGTCTTCAGGCCGCCATATTCCAGCATCAGGGCCTCGGCGTCGGCGAGCTTCGCCTCGTCGAGCCAGCCGATGCCGTGCTCTTCGGTCGCCGGACCCGTCATCAGCGCGGCCGTCGCCTTCAGCTTCTCGACCTCGACCGCCTTGTCGATCTTCGGGGAGTACTGGGCGAGGACGTCGATCGACTCTTCCGGATGCTCGAGCGCATAGGCGTAGGAGCGCAGCGTCGCCTTGACGAAGCCCCGGACGAGCTCCGGATCGCTCTCCAGCGTCTCGTTGTTGACGGCGATCCCCTCGCCCATCGTGTCGATGCCGAAGTCGGCATAGAGGAAGTCGGACGTCTTCCCGTCGGTCAGCGCCTGCAGGCCGATGACGGAGTCGTTCGCGAACGCGGTCACCGCCTCGGTGCGCTTCGACAGGAAGTTCTGAATGCGCGTGCCGCCGTCCGACGCCACCACCTTCACGGCGTTGCGGTCGATGCCGTTCTTGTTCAGCATCGCATAGAACATCGTGGTGGACGCATCGCCCTGGATCACCGCGACGGTCTTGCCGACGAGCCCCTCGGGGCCGCTGATGTCGAGGTCGGTCCAGGTGACGATCGCGGTCGGGTTGGTCTGGTAGAGCTGCACCACCTGCGTCAGCGGCATGCCCTTCTCGACCGCGAGCATCAGCGCCGGCGGCTCGGCCACGGCGAAAGTGTCCTGCCCGGCGGCGAGCAGCTGCATCGACGTCGACACGCCCTTGCCTTCAAGGACGGTGAGATCGATCCCCTCCTCGGCATAGAAGCCCTTCTCCACGCCGAGGAGATAGGGGGAGCGATGCCCGTTGTAGGTATAGGGCAGGCGCAGCGTGGCTTCCTTCAGGTCCTGCGCCGCGGCGGGGAGGCTGCCGGACAGCGCGAGGGCCGTCACCATGCACACGCCGAAAGCTCTGCGGTTTAGCATCGTCGTCTATCTCCAATGTCGTTGGGAGTTGGGCTGGGGTTAGATCGTCTTCAGGATCCCGGTTTCTTCGAAGATCGTGCGGATACGCCCCACGGCGGCTCCGAACTCGGGGATTTGCTTGATGCGCATGTCGCGCGCCTCGGGAAGGTTGGGGGTGATGATCTCGGCGATCCGACCCGGGCGGGGCGTCATCACCACCACGCGGTCGGCGAGAAACACCGCCTCCTCGATGTCGTGGGTGATGAACAGGATGCTCTTGCGCGTCGCGAGCCACAGGCGGTGCAGCTCGAGCACCATCATCTCGCGCGTCAGCGCATCGAGCGCGCCGAACGGCTCGTCCATGAGGAGCAGCGACGGGTCGTGCACCAGCGCACGGCAGATGGAGGCGCGCTGTCGCATGCCGCCCGAGAGCTCGTGCGGATACTTGCCGCCGAACCCGTCGAGCCCCGTGGTGCGCAGGAGCTCTTCGGCCCGCGCCCGATAGGTGGCGCGGTCGAGCTTGCGCATCTCGGCCTGGATCATGACGTTCGACAGGACCGTGCGCCATTCGAGCAGAACGTCCGTCTGGAACACGATGCCGACGTCGGTGATCGGCGCCCTGATCGGCACGCCGTCGAGCGAGACCTCGCCGCTCGTCGGAAATTCCAGCCCCGACACCAGGCTCATGAGGGTGCTCTTGCCGCAGCCGGACGGACCCACGACGGAGACGAACTCGCCCTCGCCGATGGTCAACGAGATGCGGTCGAGGGCATGGATGCGGTCACGCCGGGTCTTGTAGACCTTGCTGAGGTTGTCGATGACGACGCGGGTCATGGCTCAGCGCCCCCCTGCGGCGAGGTCGTTGTGGCGCTGCGAGACGTGCCACGGTAGGGCGAGCCGCTCGCACACGTCGACGACCGCGAAGACGAGGATGCCGAGAACGCTCAGCACCACGAGGATCGCGATCGACAACTCGACGTCGAGCAGTCCGTTCGCCACGATCAGCTGGTAGCCGAGGCCGCTGTCGGCGGCGACGAACTCGCCCACCACGGCGCCCACCACCGCCAGCGTGCTCGCCACTTTGATCCCGGCGAAGATGTTGGGCAGCGCCGCCGGCACCTGGAACTGGGTGAACATGTGCCACCGGCTCACCCCCATCGACTTGGCGAGCCAGCGCACCTCCTTGGAAAGCGAGCGGAAGCCCACCAGCGTGTCGACGACGATCGGGAAGAAGCAGATCAGGAAGGTGATCAGGATCTTCGGCGTCAGCCCGAAGCCGAACCAGACCACCATCAGCGGCGCCAGCGCGACCTTGGGGATGGTCTGCGAGGCGACGAGCAGCGGATAGACCGTGTGCTCGATCCACGCGTACTGGGCGAGCACGGCGGCGAGCGGAATGCTGACGACGATCGACAGCGCGAAGCCGGCGGTGACGGCGATCATCGTGACACCGGCGTTGTAGAGAATGAAGTCGCGGTCGGAGAAGATCCGCAGGAACACCGTCGAGGGCGGCGGCAGCAGGTAGGCCGGCACGTTGCCGACCCGCACGACGAGCTCCCAGATCACGAAGAGCAGCGCCAGGGCGATCAGCGATCCGGCGCTGCGGGGAAGGCGTGGCATCGTCCGTGCCGGTTCCGCCGGCGCGGGTTCGCCCGACGGCTCGGCGACAGGCGGTTGTTTGGGGGCGTCGACCATGGCGCTCTCCGGCTCGTGCCTGTGGGGGTCTGGCGGCGACGTCGCCGCCATGGCGCCGCTCATGCGAGCGCCGCCATGGCGCGCAGGGCCCGGGCCACGTCGCCGGCGTGGTTGTAGCCGTGGAAGCTGAAGCGCACCCGGCCGTGGCCGCCCCAGGCGAGCACCCCGTCCTGCGCGAGCCGCGCGACCACCGCCGGCGGATCGGGGTGGCGGATGCAGACACTCGCGCCGTGGCACTCCCGCTCGGCCGGCGTCGTCACCGCGAGCCCCATCTCGCCGAGCCCGAGGATCAGCGACGTGGTGAGATCCTGGACGTGGGCAGCGAGCGCCAGGGCGTCGAATCGGCCCAGAAAGTCGAGCGCGTTCTCGAGGATCATCAGGGCGAGGTGCGCCGGGTTGCCGCGGGTGAAGACGCCGGCATCGTCGCGGGCGCGCAGGGCCGCGTCGTCGAGCTTGAAGGGCGCGTTGTGCACGAGGCCGCCCCAGCCGGACGCGCGCGGGCGCCAGTCGGGCCGGCGCGTCCTGTTCCAGTAGCAGACCGCGGCGCTCGTCGTGCCGAGCAGCCACTTGTAGCAGGAGGAGAAGGCGAAGTCGGTGATCGCGAGGTCGACCGGCAGCACGCCGGAGCACTGGGTGAAGTCCACCCACAGCGCCGCGCCGAGCGCGTCGGCGAGCCTGCGGAACGCCGCGAGGTCGACGCGCCGGCCATCGACATAGGAGACGTAGGAGACGGCGATCACGCGCACCGGACCGCCAGGGGTCGCTTCGATCGCCTCGGTGAAGGCGGCGCAGTCGGGGTTCCGCGCCTCGACGAGCGCGACGTCCGAGCGCATCGCGAGCGGCACGGCGACGGAGGGAAATTCGTGCCGCGCCACGACCACCCGGTCGCCGGCCTCGAACCCGGCATTGGCCGCGGCGATGGCGACGCCGTCGGCGACCGATCCGGCGAAGCCGATCTCGCACGGGTCGGCGCCGAGATAGTCGGCCGCCCGCGCCCGCACCCGCTCGGCCATCGCGTTCAGCCGCTCGCGGCCGGCGAGGCCGCGACTCTTGTCGTCGGCATAGCGGGCGAAGATCGCGTCGTGGGAGTGGAGGAAGGGCGTCTCCCCGCCCGCCGCGAGGTGCGCGGTGCCCGGCGGAATGCGGAAGGCGGCCGGGTCGAAGAGGGCGGTCTCGGTCGTCACGCCTTGCGCCCTTCCCGTTCGAGCCGGGCGAGTGCCTCGGGATAGTCGCGCTCGGCCGCCTCCCGGCTCACGCGCCCCTCGGCGAGGTCCTCGGCGAGTGCCGCGGGATCGCGATCGGCCGGTGCGCCGAAGCCGCCTCCGCCCGGCAGCTCCATCACCAGGACGTCGCTGCCCTCGATGCCTTGGAGCCCCTTGCCGCGCAGGCGCCGTCCCTCGCTCGTGCGCAGCGCGCCGGGCGCCCCGTCACCACCGCCCTCGCGGCCGAGCGCGGGATGGGCGATCCGGTCGAACATCGCCTGGATCTCGAACGGGTCGCCCGTCGCGCTCTCGATCTCGATCACCTGGCCGAGGCCACCGCGATACCGGCCGGCGCCGCCGGAGTCCGGGCGGAACTCCTTCCTCCGATAGCGGATCGGCGCCACCGTCTCCGCGACCTCGATCGGCACCACCTTCACGCCGCCGGGGAACACCGTGGCCGACAGGCCGTCGGCGCCCGGCGTGCCGCCCATGCCGCCTGAGTGGAAGCTGTAATACTCCCAGGGCAGGGCGCGGCCATCGACGTGGCGCAGCCCGCGCAGCATCGGGTTCCACATCATCGAGCTTTCGGCAGGCATCCCTTCCGCCACCACCTGGTGCAGGCAGCCGAACAGCGCGTCGGGCACCATGTGGCCGATGACGTGGCGGGCGGCGACGGGCGACGGCTTCTGCGCGTTGAGGATCGAGCCCTCGGGCGCCACGGTCCGGATCGGCAGCATCGAGCCGTAATTGTTCGGCAGGTCGGGGGCGACGGCGCACTTGATCGCGAACGTCACGTACGCCGCCGTGTAGTTGTAGACGACGTTGATGCCGAACTTGCTCGCGCCGCTGGTGCCGGCGAAGTCGGCGGTGATGCCGTCCTCGCCCACGTCGAGCGTCGCGGCGATCGTCACCGGCGCGTCGTAGCCGTCGCCGGTGACCTCGTGGCGATAGCGACCGCGCTTCATCGAGGCGATCTGCGCCGCCATGGCGCTCCGGGAGCTGTCGATGATGTGGCTCGCCAGCCCAGCGATGGAGGTGATGGCGAACTCCTCCATCATCGCCACCAGGCGACGGGCACCCTCCTCGCCCGCCGCGCAGGCGGAGAACACGTCCCCCTCGACCTGCGCCGGCTCGCGGGTGTTCGCCCGCAGGAGGCGCAGCAGGTCGTCGTTCATCTCGCCGCCGCGGGCGAGATACATCACCGGGATGTAGAAGCCTTCCTCGTAGACCTGGGCGCCGTCGGGCCCCATCCCCCGCCCGCCGATGTCGACGACGTGGATCGTGGAGGCGAGAAAGGCCACCGGCCGATCGCCGAGGAACGCCGGCGTGACGACGGTGATGTCGTGGAGGTGGCCGGAGACGAGCCACGGATCGTTGGTGATGTAGGCGTCGCCCGGGCGCATCGTCTCGAGCGGAAATTCCGCGAGAAACGGCGCGATGGCGACGGCCATGGAGTTCACGTGGCCGGGCGTTCCGGTCACCGCCTGCGCCAGCATGCGCCCCTCGAGGTCGAAGACGCCGGCCGACAGGTCCCCGGCCTCGCGCACCGTCGGACTGAACGAGGTGCGGATCAGCGTCTGCGCCTGCTCCTCCACGACCGAGATCAGACGGTCCCACATGACCTGCATGCGGATCTTCGTCAGCTGATCGCCGACGGCGACGCCGCGCTCGATGTCGTCTACGCCGGGCACCTCAGCTCCTCACGCTCTTGCGGACACAATCGATGACGAGATCGGCGCCGATCCGGGCGACGAAGGCGGCGGGCACCAGCGTCGTCGTCTCCATCTCGCTGATGATCGCCGGCCCCTCGACCACGGCGCCCGGCGGCAGGCCCGCCCGCTCGTAGACGGGAACCTCGACGGAGGCGCCGCGCGCCTCGTCGAACATCGGGCGCCGACCGACGGGGCGGGCCGCGCTCGGCTCGGCCTGCGCCGCGGACGCCGCCGCCGGGGGGGCCGCTGGCGTCGCGACCTTCACCACCCACGTCAGCACCTCGATGTCGACGTCGGGCACGCTGCGGCTATAGAGGCGCGCATATTCGGCCTCGAAGCTCGCCCGCAGGAGGGGGACGGTGCCTGCCACGATCGGCCCGTCCGGCAGGGTGACGGCGATCTGGTGGCCCTGGCCGAGATAGCGCATGTGGATGATGCGCTGCGTCGTGAGCGCGGCGTCGTCGAGCCCGCCGCCGGCGCTCCGCACCACGGCCCGCGCCTCAGCCTCCATCTGGCCGAGCGTCGCGCCGACGAGATCGAAGTCCATCCGGTCGAGGCGCTGGTGGAGGCTGCGCACGATCTCGTAGCCGAGCGGGGCGAGGAGGAAGCCCACCGCCGAGCCCACGCCGGCCCTGACCGGCACGATGAAGCGGTCGAGCTTCAGCTTCTCGGCGATGCGCCCGGCGTGGAGCGGCGCGGCGCCGCCGAACGCGATCATCGTGCGCGCCGACGCGTCCATGCCGCACTCGATGGCGTGGACGCGGGCCGCCGCCGTCATGTTCTCGTCGACGATCTCGCGGATGCCGTAGGCCGCCATCGGAATGTCGAGGCCGAGGCGGCTGCCGATATTGTCGGCGACGGCCGCCTCGCACGCGGCGCGATCGACGGGGATGGTGCCCGCCGCGAAGCCTTCCGGCGCGATGGCGCCGAGGACGACGTCGGCGTCGGTCACCGTCGCATCCGTTCCGCCCCGGCCGTAGCAGGCCGGGCCGGGCTCGGAGCCGGCGCTGTCGGGGCCGACGGTGATGCGCCCCATCGCGTCCACGCGGGCGATCGAGCCGCCGCCGGCGCCGATCTCGACGAGCTCGATCACCGGAATGCGCAGCGGCAGCCCGCTGCCCTTCTTGAAGCGGTAGATGCGGGCGACCTCGAAGCTGTGCGCGGTCTGCGGCTCGCCGTTCTCGATCATGCAGATCTTCGCGGTGGTGCCGCCCATGTCGAAGGAGAGCACCTTGGCAAGGCCCGCCCGCTCCGCGACGCTGCGGGCGAAGAGGGCACCGCCGGCCGGGCCGGATTCGACGAGCCGCACCGGGAAGCGGGCGCTCATGTCCACCGTGGTGAGGCCGCCGCTCGAGAGCATCATGAGCAGCTGGCAGTCGTAGGAGGCGGCGGCGAGCCCTTCTTGAAGGCGGCCGAGATAGCCCATCATCAGCGGCTGCACGTAGGCGTTGGCGCAGGTCGTGGAGAAGCGCTCATATTCGCGCATCTCCGGCGACACCTCGCTCGAGAGCGACACGGGAACGCCGGGCAGCCGCCGGTCGAGCACCTCGCGCACCAGCTGCTCGTGCGCGTCGTTGCGATAGCTGTGGAGAAAGCCCACGGCCACGGCCTCGACGCCGTCGTCGACGAGCCGCGGAACCAGCGCCTCGACGGCATCCCGGTCGAGCGGACGCAGCACCTCGCCCGCGGCCGAGACGCGCTCCACCAGTACGTGCCGCCGCGAGCGCGGCACCAGCGGCTCCGGCAGCCGCAGACCGATCGCGTGGTGGTCGTAGCGATCCTCGCCTCGGATCTCGAGGATGTCGCGAAATCCCTCGGTGGTGATCAGCGCCGTGCGCGCACCCTTGCGCTCGATGAGGGCGTTGGTGGCGAGCGTGGTGCCGTGGACGATGAGCCCGATGTCCGACGGCGCGAGTCCCGCCTCTTCGACCAGCCGGTCGATCGCCTCGCGCAGCCCGCGCTCGGGCGCGTCGTGGGTCGTCAGCACCTTCAGCGAGATCTGCCGACCGTCCAGCTCGAGCACGCCGTCGGTGAAGGTCCCGCCGATGTCCACCCCGATGCGCGCCTTCGTCGTCATTTGGTCCCCGTATCGCCCGGCGTGCCCGGCGTTTCCACTTTAGTATTCCTTATCGCATACGAAATGGTATATCAAGAACGCAGCGAATTGACATTTGAGTCCGAATGATGCGGTTGCGGGGGATCGAGCCTGCGCCGCGCGCTGCCGGATCGGCCTCTTTGTTCCAAGACGCGACGGGAGAATCGCCTTGCCATCGAGCCTCGCCCCTGCAGCCACCGAGACGAAGACGGGCATCGCACTGAGCGAGTTCGTCTACGCCCAGCTGCGACGCGAGATCCTGAGCGGCGTGTTGCGGCCGAACCAGGCGCTGGTGGAGGCCGACCTTGCCGAGCGCCTGATGGTGTCGCGCATGCCGGTGCGCGAGGGCCTGCTGCGGCTCGCCAACGACGGCCTCGTGGAATCAAAGCGGCGCCGCTGGACGGTGCACGAGCATACGCAGGACGAGGTGCGCTGGATCTACGAGGTGCGCGCCGCGCTGGAGGCGGAAGCGGCCTCGCTCGCGGCGCTGCGCGCGAGCGAGGAGCAGCGGGCGGTGATCCTCGAGACGGGGCAGCCCCATCTCTTCGCCAAGGCGCCGACGCGCGACATCCGCTTCGACGCGAACGAGACGTTTCACGGCCACATCATCGCCGCCGCCGCCAATCCGCGCATCGCCGACACGCTGGCGCGCAACGTCACCTACTTCAACTTCCGCTTCGCCCTGTTCTCGTCGCAGGTCGAGCTCGACGAGTCCGGCGAGCAGCACCTCGAGATCGCCCAGGCGATCGCGGCGGCGAACGTGGAGCGGGCGCGCCAGGTGGCGCACGATCACGTCATGCACGCCCTACGGATCATCGAGCGCGCCGTCGAATAGCGCCCGCCCGGCCGCGGCGGCCTGCCGTCACAAGGCGGTGTCGAGACCGTTGCCGCAGAGCACCGAAGCGGCGGGCGTATCGCCCAGGTCCGCCGTGGCCGCGAGGATACGGGCGAAGGCGATGAAGCCCGCGCGCTCGTCGCCGAGCTTCGCCCACACGCTGTCGGCGCCGGCGCCGGCGCCGAGCGGCTTGCGCAGCGGCGCATAGCCCTCTTCGGCGACCGACCACAGCGCCTCGTCGCTCACCTCGGGGTCGGCCGCGGCCGCCTCCGTCATCAGGCGCAACAGGCGGTCGTAGGCGAACTGGGTGTAGCGCAGCGGCCGCTCGGCGGACGAACCGTCGGGCAGCATGGCGACCCGGCGGTCGAGCGCGGCGATGCTACCGGCGAGGTGGGCGGCGGCGGCGATGCCGCGGTCGGCCGGCGTCGGATCCGGCGCGACCTCGGCGAGGATCGCGCGGCGCATCACGCAGCGGTCGAGCGCGTGGTGGCCCACATTGAAGCGGCTCTCGAACGCGATGGCCGCCTTGGCGGCTTGAAGGTCGCCGCGCAGGAAGCGGGCGCGGCCGGCGATCCGGTCCGTCGGCGTGCCGATGAAGGCGACGCCCAGCGGCCCCCATTCGGCCCGTGCGCTCTCCATGAAGCCGATCACCGGATCGATGATGAAGGGGCGGTCGACGCGCGGATCGTCGATCATCTCCTGCGGCGCTTCCGTCACCTCGACGTCCGACACCGTCAGCGTGCCGTCGGCCGCGGTCGAGGCGGTCAGCGACAGCGCGTTGACCGCCTGGGCGCACTGCCCGTCGGTGTAGCAGCGGTTGGCGTTACCCGCGTCCTCGGTGAGGAAGGTGAAGTCCATCCGCTCGCCGTCCACCCGAAGCACGACGAAGATCGGCGAGATGATGCCGGAATCCTCCCCCGTCAGCCACTCGTCGACGAGGACGTAGGAGCCGTCGTGCGTCGCGTCCTCCCCGCTCGTGGCGGCTGCGGGTGCGGCGGCCACCGGCGCAGAGGACGGGCCGGCGAGGCTCGCCAGCACGATGAGGAAGGCGATGAGAACGCGCATGGGGCAGGGCCTCGGGGAAAGACGGCGAACGGATCGAGGTGGGGCGGATGACGCTCCGCTCGCTCTGTGATGGTATCGGAAGGCGGCTAAAAAAAGGGGTCGCGCGCATCCGTGATCATCGCGTCGGTGCGAGACGTTCCGTCGCAGACGCGGGGTGGAGCGTCTAGCCAGCGCTCGGCCGACGCGTTAGAGGGGGCCAAACCCTCCTGTGTCCGAGCGGCAACTGCCAAGGGTCTGTGTTGGAGTGTCTAGTGTTCACGAACCCCTCCCAGTCACGTTTTAAAGGAAGTGTCGCCCATGGGTGACGCCGTCACGACGGGCGCCGCGCTGGCGAGCCCGGCCAACTTCTCGCTCCTGGCGTTGTTCCTGCAGGCGCACATCGTCGTGAAGTGCGTGATGGTGGGGCTGTTCCTGGCCTCGCTGTGGTGCTGGGCGATCATCTTCTACAAGACCGTGGCGCTGCGCCGCATGCGCCGCCGCATGTCCAACTTCGAGGAAGATTTCTGGTCCGGCCAGTCGCTGGAGGCGCTCTACAAGGAGCGCTCCGAGGAGGATACCGACGGTCTCGCCGCCGTGTTCGTGGCAGCCATGCGCGAGTGGAAGCGCAGCCACGAGGGCGCCAAGCCGGCGCTCGCCTCGCTCGCCCAGCGCATCGACCGCGTGATGACGATGACGCTGTCGCGCGAGGGCGAGGAGCTGGAGCGCGGCCTGATGGTGCTCGCCTCCACCGGCTCGGCGGCCCCCTTCATCGGCCTGTTCGGCACGGTCTGGGGCATCATGAGCTCGTTCCAGGCGATCGCCGGATCGGGCACCACCAACCTCGCCGTGGTGGCGCCCGGCATCGCCGAAGCGCTGCTTGCGACCGCGCTGGGTCTTCTCGCGGCGATCCCGGCCACCATTTTCTACAACAAGCTCGCGACCGACATCGCGCGGATCACGCACGAGATGGAGGGGTTCGCCGACGAATTCCTCGCCATCCTGTCCCGGGAAATCGATGAGAGACTCTGATGGGTATGTCATCGCCGAACATGGGGGGAGGAGCCGGCCGCGGCCGCCGTCGCGGGCGGCGCTTCCAGCCGGTTGCCGAGATCAACGTCACGCCCTTCGTGGACGTGATGCTGGTGCTCCTCATCATCTTCATGGTGTCCGCGCCGCTGCTCACGGTGGGCGTGCCCATCGACCTGCCGCAGTCGACGGCCAAGCCCCTCGAGGGTGACGTCGACCCGCTGACCATCTCGATCCAGGCCGACGGCAAGATTTTTCTGCAGGAGGAGGAGATCGACATCGACACCCTCATCACCCGCCTGCAGGCGATCGCCGGGGCGGGATATGAGGAGCGCATCCTCGTCCGCGGCGACGCCTCGTCGGACTATGGGGCGATCATGCGCGTCATGGGCCGCCTCAACCGGGCGGGTTTCAATCGTATCGGCCTCGTGACCACCGAGGAGCCGTCATAGGGCATGCGTAACGCCCTCATCGTCTCCGCGATCCTGCACTTCTCGTTGCTCGCGGCGGCGATCATCAGCCTGCCCACCTCGCATTTCGAGACGCCGACGGTGAACGCGCTGCCGGTGGAGCTCGTCACGATCGCCGACGAGACCGACCTCACCGAGGGTCGGCCGGAGGAGACGGAGGTGGTGGAGGAGGCCGCGACGGAGACGGTCGAGGCGGAGACCCCGCCGGAGCCGGAGGCCCAGCCCGGCGCCACCGACACGCCGGCCGACGAGGTGGCGACCGACGCCGACGCGATCGCGACGGCCGCCGAATCGTCCGCGCCCGAGCCCGCCGGCGAGCCGGAGCCGGTGGAGGCGACCGAGCCGGAGCCCGAGCCCGACCCGACGCCGCAGACCGAGGTGGCGGCCGTGGAGCGGCAGCCGGTGGAGCCCGAGCCGCAGCCCTCCGAGACGCCCGCTCCGGTGCCGGAGACGGTGGTGCCGACGCGCAAGCCGCCGCCCCCGCCGCGCCGCACCCAGACGGCACGGTTGGAGCAGCAGAGCTCGGAGTCGTTCGACGCTGACCGATTGTCGCAGCTGATCAACCGGACGGCCCCCTCGGGCGGCGGCTCGGGCTCGGCACAGGCCTCACTCGGATCGGAATCGGGCCGCGCGCAGGCCTCCCTCACCCTGTCGGAGATGGATGCGCTCCGCGCCCAGATGCAGCGCTGCTGGAACCCGCCGATCGGCATCGAAGGTGGCCAGGACCTGGTGGTGACCGTCCAGATCCGCCTCGCGCCCGACGGCTCCGTGGTGGAGATCAAGCAGATCGGGGCGCAGGGCCTCGGCGCACTCTACGACGTCGCCGCCGACGCCGCCCGCCGCGCCGTGGTCCAGTGCCAGCCCTACCGCCTGCCACCGGCCAAGTACGAAGTGTGGAAGGACGTCCAGGTCAACTTCGACCCGCGCGATCTGTTCTGAGCGCCGACGCGGCGCGCCATTTGACGAAACGGTTCCGTTGCGGCTTTCTCCCGCACCGGTGCCCTCTAGATGAGTGCGGTATCGCCGTTCGACCCCGCGTCGCAGGCCACCGCACCGCGACTTGACCCGATTGCCCGCAGGCCACCCCGGCCGCGGACCGAGAGACGACCGACCTGACCGTGAGGCCGAGACAGATGCTCACCCGCTCCATGCTTCTTGCGACCCTGTGCGCGCTCGTGGCGTTGGTCACCACCGCGCCGGCGGCACGCGCGCTGGTGTCGATCGACGTGACCCAGGGCGAGGTGCGGCCGCTGCCGATCGCCATTCCCTACTTCTCCGGCCAGGTGCGCGACGACCAGCTCGGCGCCCAGATCGCCGAGGTGGTGCTGGCCGACCTGACGGGCTCCGGCCTCTTCGCCGGGGTGGACCGCAACGCCTACATCGAGCAGACGCTCGGCGTATCGACCATGCCCCGCTTCGGCGACTGGCGGGCGATCGGGGCGGAGGCGCTGGTGACCGGCTCCGTCGTGCGCGAGAACGGCGACCGGCTGCGGGTGGAGTTCCGCCTCTGGGATCCGCTGCAGGAGCAGCAGATCCTCGGCCAGCAATTCTTCACCACCCCCGAGAACTGGCGCCGCGTCGCCCACATCGTGGCCGACGCCATCTACGAGCGGCTGACCGGCGAGAAGGGCTATTTCGACACCCGCATCGTGTTCGTCGCCGAGAGCGGCCCGAAGAATGCGCGGGTCAAGCGGCTCGCCATCATGGACCAGGACGGGGCGAACGTGAGCTATCTCACCGACGGCTCCAACCTCGTCCTCACGCCCCGCTTCAGCCCGGCCGGCCAGTACGTGACCTACATGAGCTACGAGGGCGCCCAGCCGCACGTCTATCTACTCGACATCGAGACCGGCAAACGTCAGCTCCTGGGCGACTTCTCCAACATGAGCTTCGCCCCCCGCTTCTCTCCCGACGGCAACCGCGTGGTGATGAGCCTGCAGGAGGGCGGCAACGCCAACATCTTCGTGATGGATCTGCGCTCGCGCAAGCTGAGCCGCCTCACCAACACGCCGGCGATCGACACCGCACCGTCCTACTCGCCGGACGGCTCGCGCATCGTGTTCGAGAGCGATCGCGGCGGCACCCAGCAGCTCTATGTGATGGGCGCCGACGGCTCCAACCCGCAGCGCATCTCGTTCGGCGACGGCCGCTACTCGACGCCGGTCTGGTCGCCCCGCGGCGATCTCATCGCCTTCACCAAGCAGGGGCAGGGCCGCTTCTCGATCGGGGTGATGCGGCCCGACGGCACCGGCGAGCGCATTCTCACGACCGGATTCCACAACGAGGGGCCGACCTGGGCGCCAAACGGTCGCGTTCTCGCATTTTTCCGCGAGTCGGGTGGTGCGCAGGGCGGCGCAAGCATCTATACCGTCGACATTACCGGTCGGAACGAGCGGCGAGTCGACGTGGCGACCATTGCTTCGGATCCCGCATGGTCGCCGCGCCGCTGATCCGGCCGGTTAAGGACAATTGCCAAGACCGCATTAACTGTCCCTCCCGTACCTCAACCTCTTCCCGTTCTTCGGAGTCACATGATGACTGAGTTCCGAGCGAAGCGCTGGCTGATGACGCTGGCTGTCATGTCGATGCTGGTGGTCGTCGCGGCCTGCGCGCAGAAGCCCACCAATACGGCCGGTGGCGCGGCGACGCCGGGCTCCCCGCAAGACTTCTCCCAGAATGTGGGCGACCGCGTCTATTTCACCGTCGACTCCTCGTCCCTCGACGCGACGGCCACGGCCACCCTCACCCGGCAGGCCCAGTGGCTGAACCAGTATCCGCGCTACCAGATCACCGTCGAGGGTCACGCCGACGAGCGCGGCACGCGCGAATACAACATCGCCCTGTCGGCACGACGCGCCGAGGCGGTGCGCGCCTATCTCGCGAGTCGCGGCGTCTCGGCCGGCCGCATCAACACGATCGGATTTGGCAAGGAACGACCCGTCGCCGTGTGCGATGCCGAATCGTGCTGGTCGCAGAACCGCCGCGCGGTCACGGTGCTGCGCGGGTCCTGACCCCGCGCTCACGTAGCCGCCGGCGGCCTTCGGCGTTCAACTGATGGGCCGGCCGCGCTATATGGCGGCTACGGCCCATCGATTGCCGCAGGAGATTGCCGATGCGCCCCAGAACTTCCGTGATGCTTCGTTCCGCGGCGATGGCGCTGATCCTCGCCGCGTCGTCCGCGAGCGCCGCCGTGGCGCTGCCGCGGCTCGCCGCGCCGGCCGACCGCCACGCGGCGGTGGTGGAGGTGCAGCAGCGCTTCCTGCCGCGTCTCTTCGGCGGCGACGATCAGCGACAGAGCAACGAAGCCGACCTCGCACTGCGCGTGCAGCAGCTCGAGGAGCAGGTGCGCATGCTCACCGGCCAGGTGGAGGAGCTGACCTTCACCCTGCGCCGGATGGAGCGGGAGCGCCCGCAGGCCCCCGACCAGCATAGCGACGCGGGTCGCCCCGGCCCCGGCGCGCCGCCGCGCTCGCTCGGCTCGCTGCCGGCGAGTGGCGCCACGGCGCCACGCCCCGGAACCGGCGGCCCGGTGGACCTTTCGGCGCTCAACCGCAACCTCGACGCCGCGGCCCGGGCGGTGGACGAGCCGGTACCCGCCGCGACCACCGCGACGCCCGCGGGCAACCCCGCCTTGCAGGAGGTCCGCTCGCTGCAGGGGTCCGGCCGCTACGCCATGGCCGCGCAGCAGGCGCGCGAGGTGCTCGCCGACAATCCGACCGGCCCCGTCGCCGGCGAGGCGCGCTTCCTGCTCGGCGAGGCGATGCTGGCGCAGGGCGACTACCGCAACGCCGCCAGCGTGTTCCTCGAGAACTACACGACCGACCCGAACGGGGCCCACGCCCCGGCGAGCCTGTTGCGCCTCGGCAGCGCCCTCAACGGGCTCGGCGAGCGGGAGGCGGCGTGCTCCTCGCTCGCCGAGTTCTTCGGCGCCTATCCCAACGCCGCCGAGGATCTCAAGGCCGCCGCCCGGCGCGAGCAGCAGGCGGCGCACTGCGTCTGATGCAGACGGCGCCCGGGCGGCTCGACGAGGACGTCGCCGACCCCGCCGCGATGCTCGACATCGACCTCTTTCCGGCGGCGGGGCGGATCGGTCTCGCCGTCTCCGGCGGCGGCGACAGCACCGCGATGGCCGTGCTCGCCGCCGAGGCGCTGCCGACGGAGCGGCTCGCGATCCTCACCGTCGATCACGGACTGCGGCCGGACGCCGCCGCCGACGTCACCTTCGTGGAGCGCCTCGGCGCCCGCCTCGGCGTGCCGGTGGCGGCGCTGAAGGTCGACGGTCCGCCGAGCGGGTCGGTGCAGGCCTGGGCGCGGGCCGAGCGCTATCGCCTCTTCGGCGAGGCGGCGGGCCGGCTGGACCTCGCCGCGATCGCCACCGCCCACACGCTGGAGGATCAGGCGGAGACGCTGCTCCTGCGCCTCGCGCGCGGCAGCGGGCTCAAGGGGCTCGGCGCGATCCGCCCGGTCGCGCGCCGCGACGGGCTCACCATCGTGCGCCCGCTGCTCGGCGTCCGGCGCGAGGCGCTGCGGGCGGCCCTCGTCGCGCGCGGCATCGGCTGGCGGGAGGACCCCTCCAACACCGACCCCCGCTTCGACCGGGTGGCGATGCGCCGGCTCGCGCCCCGCCTCGCCGCCGTGGGGCTGACCGCGGAGCGCCTCGCCGCCACCGCCGCCCACCTTGCCCGCGCCGGCGAGGTGATCGAGGCCGACGTCGCCGCCCTCGCGGCGCGGCTGCGGACCGACCGGGCGGGCGCCGTGCGCCTCCCCCTCCCGCTCTGGCGGGCGGCGCCGGAGGAGGTGCGGTTGCGCGTCCTCGCCGACATGGTGTGCCGGGCGGGCGGACTGCCACAGACGCCGCGTTTCGCCCCGCTCCGCGCCGCCGCCGACGCGGTGAGCCGCGGCGTCGGCGCGAGCCTCGGCCGGGCCGCGCTCGCCGTCGCGGCGGACGACATCGTTGCCTGGCGGGAGCCCCGCGCGATCGCGCCGATCACCCTCGCAGGCGGCGAGCGCGGGGTGTTCGACGGCCGCTTCAGCGTGGAGCTTGCCCGAGGCTTCCCGCGTGTGAGCATTGCTGCTATCGGGGAAAGCGTTGCGAAAGCTTGCCCAGCGATCGCGCACCGCCCGGCCATCGCCACGGCACCCGGCATTTTCCTCAACGATCGTCTGGTGCTGGCGCCGACCCTCGGGGTACGCCGCCGAGATTTCCCGGCCGATGGGGCGATCGTGCGGCCCATGCGCTGATTCGTCCGATCATGCTGTGGGTCCCACGGTAGTTGGCAGGCGGGACGCTTCTTCCTATGTTGATGGAACATCGGCGGCGCGTATTCCGCCTCCCGCGCCTCACAAGGGTGCAACGCAAGGTCCGCTATGAACAATCATTTCCGCAATTTCGCGCTGTGGGTGGTGATCGCTCTGCTGCTGATCGCCCTCTTCCAGCTGTTCCAGAATCCGGGGCAGCGGGCGAATCCCTCGGAGATCCCCTATTCGCAGTTCATCTCCGAGGTGAACAACGGCAACGTTCGCGCCGTAACGATCCAGCAGCGCGAGATTACGGGTCAGTACAATTCCGGTGCCCGCTTCCAGTCCTACGCGCCGGAAAACGCGAACTACATCGATACGCTCGAGAAGCAGAACGTGCTGATCCGCGCCGAGCCGCCGAACGACGGCATCTCGCTGTGGGGCATCCTCGCCACCTGGTTCCCGATGCTCCTGATCCTCGGCATCTGGCTCTTCCTCATGCGTCAGATGCAGGGCGGCGGCGCCGGCAAGGCCATGGGTTTCGGCAAGTCCAAGGCCAAGATGCTGACCGAGGCGCACGGCCGGGTGATGTTCGAGGACGTCGCCGGCGTCGACGAGGCCAAGGAAGATCTTCAGGAAATCGTCGACTTCCTGAAGGACCCCTCGCGCTTCCAGAAGCTCGGCGGCAAGATCCCGCGCGGCGTGCTCCTCGTCGGCCCTCCGGGCACCGGCAAGACGCTGCTCGCCCGCGCCATCGCCGGCGAAGCCAACGTGCCGTTCTTCTCGATCTCGGGTTCGGACTTCGTGGAGATGTTCGTGGGTGTCGGCGCGTCCCGCGTGCGTGACATGTTCGAGCAGGCCAAGAAGAACGCCCCCTGCATCATCTTCATCGACGAAATCGATGCGGTGGGCCGTCACCGCGGCGCCGGTCTCGGCGGCGGCAACGACGAGCGCGAGCAGACGCTGAACCAGCTGCTGGTCGAGATGGACGGGTTCGAGGCGAACGAGGGCATCATCCTCATCGCCGCGACCAACCGTCCGGACGTGCTCGACCCGGCGCTCCTGCGTCCCGGCCGCTTCGACCGTCAGATCGTGGTGCCGAACCCCGACCTCGTCGGCCGCGAGAAGATCCTCAAGGTCCACGTGCGAAAAGTGCCGCTGGCGCCGGACGTGAACCTCAAGGTGCTCGCGCGCGGCACGCCGGGCTTTGCGGGCGCGGACCTTGCCAACCTCGTGAACGAGGCGGCGCTGCTCGCCGCGCGTCGCAACAAGCGGCTCGTGACGCACCAGGAGTTCGAGGACGCCAAGGACAAGGTGATGATGGGTGCCGAGCGGCGCACCCTCGTCATGACCGAGGACGAGAAGAAGCTGACCGCCTATCACGAGGCCGGCCACGCGCTGGTGGCGCTGCACATGCCCGCCTCTGACCCGATCCACAAGGCGACCATCATCCCCCGCGGCCGCGCGCTCGGCATGGTGATGCGCCTGCCGGAGCGGGATCAGATCTCGCTCACCCGCGCCAAGTGCAAGGCGGACCTCGCGGTCGCCATGGGCGGGCGCGTCGCCGAAGAGCTGATCTTCGGCCACGAGAAGGTCACCTCGGGCGCCTCGGCCGACATCAAGATGGCGACTAAGCTGTCGCGCGCCATGGCGACCCAGTTCGGCATGTCGGACGAGCTCGGCCCGCTCCTCTATGGAGAGAACGAGGAGGAGGTGTTCCTCGGCCATTCCGTGGCGCGCAACCAGCACGTCTCGGAGAAGACGCAGGAGCTCGTCGACCGCGAGGTGAAGCGCTTCGTGAACGACGGCTACGAGACGGCGATGGCGGTCATCAAGACCAACCTCGACGACCTGCACACCATCGCCAAGGGCCTCCTCGAATACGAGACGCTGACGGGCGACGAGATCCGCAACCTTCTGAAGGGCAAGCCGCCGACGCGGGAGAGCACGGACGACGAGCCGCCGGCGCGCGCCTCCACCGTGCCGCCGACCGGCGCCTCGCGGCCCCGCCCGCCCGCCGGCGAAGGCGGCTTCGAGCCTCAGCCCTCCTGAGCCGAGCCGCCCCGACCGACCCCTTTCGCGGCCGCCACGCCCACAGCGTGGCGGCCGCTTCGGTTTGCAGAGCCCGCCATCGGTGTCGGGCCTCGCACCAACTGTCCCGCACGGCGGCTTCGGCCGGCGGCTTCGGCACTGGGGTCCCGCCCACCCCGACGGGGGACGGGCGGCGCTGGACGCTCGCCCCGCGGTGCCGAGCATGTATTCTGGAGCGATGAGCGATATCGAGGGCATGAAGTTCGGCGCGCTCCCACCCGGGCACGTTCCGGACCTTCTGGCGCCGGGGCTACGGCTCGTCTTCTGCGGCACGGCGCTCGGGCGCGTCTCGGCGAAACGCCGCGCCTACTACGCCCACCCCGGCAACCTCTTCTGGCGCGCCCTCCACGACACCGGGCTGACCCCCACCCGCTTCCGCCCGGAGGACTGGCCCCACCTCGTCGAGCACGGCATCGGGCTGACCGATGTGGTGAAGTCCCACTTCGGCAACGATGCCGAGCTCCCCGTCGAGGCCTTCGACGGAGAGGCCTTGCGCGCCAAGATCCTGCGTTATCGCCCGCACGTCGTCGCCTTCACCTCCAAGAAGGCGGCCTCGGCCGTGCTGGAGCGCCCGACGGGGCGCATCCCGCTCGGCTTTCAGGCCGAGATAATCGGCGACACGCGCCTCTACGTGCTCACCTCCCCCTCCGGCCAGGCGCGCGGCTACTGGGACCTCGCCGTGTGGCAGCGCCTCGCCGACGCGGTGTCGCCCGCGGCGGGCGTCCTGCCGGGGCCGGCCGGCTGAGAAACGGGGTCGCGCCCGACCATTCGAGGCATCGCGCCGGTGAGGCGCTGTTGACTCAACCCATGCAGGATCGCTTAGTCCCAATGTGGGTGAGGGTGGAACGATGGCGCGCAACTATTTCGGCACCGACGGCATCCGCGGCCGTGCCAATGACGGCGTGATGACGCCGGAGATCGCGATGCGCGTGGGGATGGCCACCGGCCTCGCCCTCGCCAAGGCGGACAGCCGCCAGCGGATCGTCATCGGCAAGGATACGCGTCTGTCGGGCTATATGCTGGAGACCGCGCTGGTGGCGGGCTTCACCGCCGTCGGATCCGACGTCTTCCTGCTCGGCCCGATGCCCACCCCCGCGGTGGCAATGCTCACCCGCTCGCTCCGCGCCGACGTGGGGGTGATGATCTCGGCCTCCCACAACGCCTTCTACGACAACGGCATCAAGATCTTCGGGGCGGACGGCTACAAGCTCTCCGACGCGATGGAGCTGCGCATCGAGGAGCTGATCGACAGCGACCTCACGAGCCGCCTCGCGACCGACTCCCGCATCGGCCGCGCCACCCGCCTCGATGGCGTGCGCGACCGCTACGTGGAGTTCGCCAAGCGCACCTTCCCCCGCCAGCTCTCGCTGGACGGGCTGCGCGTGGTGGTGGACTGCGCCAACGGCGCCGCCTATCGCGTCGCGCCGGACGCGCTCTGGGAGCTCGGCGCCGAGGTGGTGACGATGGGCGTCAAGCCCGACGGCACCAACATCAACCGAGACTGCGGCTCCACCTCGCTCGACACCATCCGCGCCAAGGTGCTCGAGGTGCGCGCCGACATCGGCATCGCCCTCGACGGCGACGCCGACCGCGTCATCATCATCGACGAGAAGGGCAAGGTCGTCGACGGCGACCAGCTCCTCGCCGTGATCGCCGCCTCCTGGCTGCGCTCGGAGAGACTGAAGCAATCCACCGTCGTCGCCACCGTCATGTCCAATCTGGGGCTCGAGCGCTATCTGGAATCGATCGGCGTGGAGCTGCTGCGCACGCCGGTGGGCGATCGCCACGTCTCCGAGCGCATGCGTAAGGGCGGCTACAATATCGGCGGCGAGCAGTCCGGCCACATCATCCTGACCGACTACACGACCACGGGCGACGGCCTCCTGGCGGCGCTGGAGCTTCTGTCGGTGGTCGCCGAGTCGGGCAAGCGCGTGTCCGAGATCTGCCACCGTTTCGAGCCGGTGCCGCAGATCCTCAAGAATGTTCGCGTCAACGGTGGGGCGCCACTCGAGAGCGACAAGGTGGCGAGCGCCATCGACGCGGCCAAGGAGCGCCTCGGCGACGCGGGCCGCCTGCTCATCCGTCCCTCCGGCACCGAGCCCCTCATCCGCATCATGGCGGAGGGCGACGACGCGGGGCTGATCAACGCGCTGGTGGACGAGCTCGCGTCCGTCGTGGTCAGCGCGCACGACTGAGCGATGGACTCCGCAAGCCTCACCTTCGCGCCCGTCGACGCCGCCCGCTTCGCCGACATCGAGCGCCTCTTCGGCCCCAAGGGCGCCTCCGACGGCTGCTGGTGCCGCTACTGGAGCGATCCCGCCCGCGTCTGGCGGGAGGGGACGGCCGGCGAGCGGCACGACGCCTTCGCCGCCGAAGTCGCGAGCGAGGCCCCGGTGGGCCTCATCGCCTATGACGGAGAGACGCCCGTCGGCTGGTGCCGCATCACCCCGCGCGCCGCCGTGCCGCGCTTCAACACCACGCGTACCGGCCGCCCCGATGGCGACATCGACGACGTGTGGGCCCTTACCTGCTTCTACATCGCCCGGACCTGGCGCGGACAGGGATTGATGCGCCGCCTCGCCGAAGAGGCCGTCGCCTACGCCGCCGCGCACGGGGCGCGGGCGGTGGAGGCCGCGCCGATCGAACCCAAGCGGCCGTTGATGTGGGGCGAAGGCTATGTCGGCATCGCCTCCAGTCTCGCCGCGGCGGGATTCGAGGAGGTGGAGCGGCGCACGCCGATCCGCCCGTTCATGCGCTACCGGGTGTAGCCCGTCCGTCCACAGGGCGAACTTATGGTTAATGATCGCTTAACCGTTGCGGCGCACCTTCTGGGAAGCGGCCACCGGCCGGACCCACAGGAGGGTACCCATGGCGACGACGTTCATGGCGAAGAGGTGGGCGATCGTGTTGTCGGCGCTCGCCATCGGGGCGGGGGCCGCGGCGATCACGCTGCCGACCTCGGGCGCCACCCGCCCCGTGCCGAGCGCGGTCGCGGCGTGGAAGAATAATCGGCTCGTCGAGATCGCTTTCCGCGAGGTTGTTTCCGCGCCGACCCCGGGTATCGCAATCGCTCCGGAGGCGCCGCGGGAGCTTGCCGGAACCGCCGGCCAGACGGAGGCGGCGAGCGTCGCCGCGTGGGCCGACGCGTTCCGCCTGACGTCGGCCGCCGTCCCCATGCCGCCGCAAGCCGCGCGCGACCTCGCCGAACAATAGGCTTGCCATCCACCGCCGACAGGCGTAGTGCCGGCGGTGGGACACCCCTCCCCAACGAGGGGCGCCTATCTGAGAGGATAGTTACATGACGACTGTTGCGATGCCTGGCCGTCGGCCGGGCAATCCCTGTTTTTCGTCCGGACCGTGCGCCAAGCGCCCCGGGTGGACCCCCGAAGCGCTGGCGGACGCCGCGCTCGGCCGCTCCCACCGCTCCAAGATCGGCAAAGCCAAGCTGAAGGTCGTGATCGACAGCACGCGCGCGCTGCTCGGCGTGCCGTCCGACTATCGCATCGGCATCGTGCCGGCGTCGGACACCGGCGCCGTCGAGATGGCGCTGTGGTCGATGCTGGGCGCCCGCCCGACGACACTGCTCGCCTGGGAATCCTTCGGCGAGGGCTGGGTCACCGATGTGGTGAAGCAGCTGAAGCTCGACGCCACCGTGCTCAAGGCGGACTACGGCCGGCTTCCCGACCTCACCAAGATCGACTTCACCAACGACGTCGTCTTCACCTGGAACGGCACCACCTCCGGCGTGCGCGTGCCGAACGGCGACTTCATCCCCGCCGACCGCGAGGGGCTGACCATCTGCGACGCCACCTCCGCCGCCTTCGCCCAGAAGCTGCCCTTCGACAAGCTCGACGTGGTGACCTTCTCCTGGCAGAAGGCGCTCGGCGGCGAGGCGGCGCACGGCATCCTCATCCTGTCGCCACGCGCCGTGGAGCGGCTCGAGACCTACACCCCGGCCTGGCCGCTACCGAAGATCTTCCGCATGACGAAGGGCGGCAAGCTCAACGAGGGCATCTTCAAGGGCGAGACGATCAACACCCCCTCGATGCTCGCCGTCGAGGACTGCCTCGATGCGCTCGCCTGGGCGGAAAGCCTGCCGGAGACGCTCGCCGAGCGGTCCGACCGCAACCTCGCCGTCCTCGCCGACTGGGTGGCGAAGACGCCGTGGGTCGACTTCCTCGCCGAGGATCCGGCGACGCGCTCCAACACCTCGGTGTGTCTCAAGGTGGTGGACCCGCGCGTGACGGGGGCCTCGAAGGACGAGCAGGCCGCCTTCTCCAAGGCGCTCGCCACGCGCCTCGAGGCGGAGGACGCGGCCTACGACATCGCGGCCTATCGCGATGCCCCTCCGGGCTTGCGGATCTGGGCCGGCGGCACGGTGGAGTCCGCCGATCTCGCCGTGCTGACCGAATGGCTCGACTGGGCCTTCGCCGTCACGCCGAAGCCGCAAGCCGCCGCGGCCTAACCCGCCCGACGACAATCGACATTCCTCAAAGGCGCGCGGCCCTCGGCCGCGGCGCCGGAAGAAGCACGCACATGCCCACCGTTCTCATTTCCGACAAGCTCTCCCCGACCGCCGTCGACATCTTCAAGGAGCGCGGCGTCGACGTCATCTACGAGCCCGATCTCGGCAAGGACAAGGACGCCCTCCTGAAGGCCGTCGCCGAGGTGGACGGGCTCGCGATCCGCTCCGCCACCAAGGTGACGGAAAAGGTCCTCGAGGCCGCCAAGAACCTGAAAGTCATCGGCCGCGCCGGCATCGGCGTCGACAATGTCGACGTGCCCGCCGCCTCCCGCGCCGGCGTGATCGTGATGAACACGCCCTTCGGCAACTCCATCACCACCGCCGAGCACGCCATCGCGATGATGTTCGCGGTGTCGCGCCAAATCGCCGCCGCCGACGCCTCCACCCAGGCCGGCAAGTGGGAAAAGAACCGCTTCATGGGCCGTGAGCTGACGGGCAAGACCCTCGGCATCATCGGCTGCGGCAACATCGGCTCCATCGTCGCCTCGCGGGGCATCGGGCTGCGCATGCGCGTCATCGCCTTCGACCCGTTCCTCACCGCCGAGCGAGCCACCGAAATCGGCGTCGAGAAGGTGGAGCTCGACGCCCTCTTCCGCCGTGCCGACGTCATCACGCTGCACACCCCCCTCACCGAGCGCACCAGGAACATCGTGTCGGAAGACGCGATCGATACGATGAAGGACGGGGCGATCCTCATCAACTGCGCCCGCGGCGGGCTGGTCGACGAGGCGGCGCTGCGGGCCGCGCTCGACTCCGGCAAGCTCGGCGGTGCGGGCGTCGACGTGTTCTCCGAGGAGCCGGCCAAGGACAACGTGCTGTTCGGCGCGCCCAACCTCGTCTGCACCCCGCATCTCGGGGCGGCGACCACCGAGGCGCAGGAGAACGTCGCCCTGCAGGTCGCCGAGCAGATGTCGGACTATCTGATGCGCGGCGCCGTCTCCAACGCGCTCAACATGCCCTCGATCACCGCCGAGGAAGCGCCGATCCTCACTCCCTTCGTGACGCTCGCCGAGCGGCTCGGCTCGTTCGCGGGCCAGCTCACCGAGACCGGCATCAAGGGCGTGCGCATCGAGTACGAGGGCGACGTCGCCGAGCTGAACCTCAAGGCGTTGACCGCGGCGGCCGTCACCGGGCTGATGCGCCCGCTGCTGCAGGACGTCAACATGGTGTCGGCGCCGACCATCGCGCGCGACCGCGGCATCCACGTGGAGGAGGTGCGGCGCGAGCAGCAGGGCGCCTACGAGAACTATATCCGCCTCACGGTGAAGACCGAGCGGCAGGAGCGCTCCGTCGCCGGCACCGTGTTCTCCGACGGCAAGCCGCGGATCATCCAGGTGAAGGGCATCAACCTCGACGCCGACTTCGCCCCGAACATGATCTACGTGACGAACCAGGACAAGCCGGGCTTCATCGGCAATATCGGCACGGCGCTGGGCGAGGCGGGGGTGAACATTGCCAACTTCACCCTCGGCCGCGCCGAGCGCGGGGGCGAGGCGATCTGCCTGATCGAGGTCGACGGCCTGCCCGACCCGAGCGTGCTCGCCAAGGTCGAGGCGCTTCCCCTCGTCAACCAGGCGAAGGCGCTGAGCTTCGGCTGAGCCGCACAGCCCGCCGGTCCCGCTTCGGGCCACGCTGCAGACGCCGAGGGCGCCGGACCATGGTCCGGCGCCCTTCTTCGTTCGTCTCAGAGATCGGCGAGCTTGTCCGCCTCCATGCGCCGCTCCTCGCGCAAGGTGCGCAGCTCGGCAAGGCCCTTGTTGATCTCCTCGGTGCGATCGAGAATGCGGCGGCGCACCTCCCGGCCTTCCGAGGTGCCGGCGTCGATCGCTTCGAGGTTCTTGCGGTCGAAGTCGACGGCGTTGCGCATCTCGGTCTGATCGGTCTCGATGGTCTTGATCCGGCGATCGATCTCGTCGATGCGATGGCGAATCTCGACGAGGCGACCGAGGACGTCGCGGGTCTCCTGGTCGACGGCGCCGCCGACGGACAGCACCTCCTCGATGAGCTCGTCGCTCACGCCCAGAAGCCGGTAGCCGTCGGCCAAGACGTCGTTGAGCGTCACGTTGAGTGTGATCGTGCCTGCGGGAAGATCGGCGCGCAGGCGCGCACGGCCGGTATCGACCCGCTCCACGCGGACCGTGACCCCCTCCGCCTCGGCGGTGACGGTGCGGTTCGCCGGGGCCGGGATGTCGGCGACGAGGGTCAGCGGCTCGCGCACTTCGAGGCGCACAGTGCGTTGCGTCACCACCTCGCGCGAGACGTGGAGCAACCCGTTGGCGCGGTGCGCGCGCGAGATGCGGCGGGTGGTGTCGTTCGTGATGGTGCCGTCGAGATCGGCGTTGTGGGCGAAGGGCAGGATGGTGATCTTGCCCCCGTCGGCGCCGGCGAAGCGGGCGTCGCCCACGAAGTTCGCGCCGTCGTACACCGCGACGAGGCCGCCGGGGACGGTCGCCTCGGCATCGAAGGCGATCTCCAGCGCATCCATCGGCGCGAGCGTGCTAATGAGGCTCGGCACGTAGGCGATGCGGCCCGCCTCCGCCGCCTCGCCGAGGAAGGGGACGTTGAGGGTGCGCCCCGCGGCGAGGTCGATGTGGCCGGCGACCGGGAAGAGGGTGACGGCCGACGTCGCCTCGGCCTCGTCGCCGGTGACGAGACGGGCGATCTCCGGGGACGGCGCGGACACGCTCTCGCGCTGGTCGTTCGACAGAAGCGCCGCCACGCTGCGACCCCGGATCTTACCCAGAGCGACGCGCCGCTGCGGCGCCATGGCCCCCGGCGAAGGGGCGACGATCTCCGCCTCCGCCGTCCGCCCCACCTCGAAGGGCGCGGTCGGCCGCTCGGTTCGGAGGGGGCTGTAGACGTCCTGGAAATAGGCGACCGGGGTGCCGACGGCGAGGTTCAGCTCGATATTCTCCCAGTCGAGGCCGGTGGTGTTCTCGAGCGTCGCCCAGCCTTGGAGCGTCACGCCGTCGTCGCCGATCACGGCGCGGTAGGACGGCCGCCAGACCGTCGTCGGCACCACGAAAGAGAAGCCCGCGACGGTCTCGCCTTCGAGCCGAATGGTGAGGTCGCGCCGGCCGTCGTCAACGGTCTCGCCGAGCGCCGGCACCACGCCCGCCATCCGCTCCTCCACCGCGGTACCCTCGATCGACAGGGTGTCGAGCGAGGCGAAGGTGGCGAAGGCGACGCGCCCGTCGGCGGTGGCGAGGGCGACGCGCACGCCGGGCTTCTCCGGCGTGTTGTCGGCACCGGGGATCGTCACCGGATTGAACGCGAGGAGGCGACCCGACACCGTGGTGATACCGCCGGAGAGCTGCACGGTCTCGCCGATGAGCGAGGTGAGGAGGGTCGCGGGATCGGCGAGGTCGCCGGCGAGGAGGCGGCCGGTCACGGAGCGCTCGCCGACGGGCTCGGCCGCTTCGAGGTCCACCGACACCACCGCCGCGTTGCCGCTGACGAGGAGGGTTCGCAGGACGTCGGCGATCTGCGGCCGCTCGATGGCGAGGCGCATCTCGTCGCCCGCGCCGCGCATCCGCCCTTCCACCTGGGCGAGCCCTCCGGTGGCGAGCGTCACGCGGGTGACGGCGATGTTGCCCCGGTCCGGCGTCGGCTGGGCGAGCGCCGTGGTCGACAAGAGGGCGGCGAGGAGAACGCCGGAAGCGGTGGGAACGCGCATTGTCTCTGTTGCTCCGATCACGGGCGGCTCTGTCGACCGCTCTTGCGTCAGGCACGCAGGGATCGGCGTGCCGCTCGGCTCGGACTATGGAGCGGTGAGACCAACTTGCGATGAACGATCGCACGAGAGGCCGCGACACCCGCGCGCACGCGGGCCGGCCCCGCCGGGGTCAGCTCCCCGGCCGCCCCGTCTTGCGCTTGCGGCGACCGCGGCGCTTCTGGTCGGCCGGGTCTTCGTGGCTACCGATGCCGACGCGGTGGCGCACGATGAGCTCGTCGGCGTCTTCCTTGCGGCGGGGCTTCTCGGTGCGTCTCACCGTCATCTCGTCGAGGGTGTTCTTGCGGGCGCGGGTGGGCGGCAGCTCGCCGTCGTCGCGGCGGACCTTGCCGCGGTCGGTGCCGGGGCCCATGTCGTCGAGCGACGGCTTCTTGGCGCGCGTCTTGAGGTTGGCTGACGGGCCGTAGGCGCGCTCGCCCGCGTAGCGCCCGGCGCTCGCCTCCACGTCGCGCTGGCGGCCCATCGGGTCGTCCGAAATCGCGAGCTCGGTCCGCTGCAGGCGCTGGATCTCGTCGCGCAGCCGGGCGGCCTCCTCGAACTCGAGGTTGGCGGCGGCGTCGCGCATCCGCTTTTCGAGGTCCTCGAGGGTCACCTTCATGTTGTGACCGAAGACCGCCGCCTCTTCCTCGGCGTAGCCCTTGTCGACGCGCACGTGGTCGCGCTCGTACATCGATTCCAGGATGTCGCCGATGGAGCGCTTCACCGATTCCGGCGTGATGCCGTGCTCCTCGTTGAAGGCGAGCTGCTTCTCGCGCCGCCGGTTGGTCTCCTTGATGGCGCGGTCCATCGAGCCCGTCACCGTGTCGGCATAGAGGATCACGCGGCCGTCGACGTTGCGGGCGGCGCGGCCGATCGTCTGCACCAGCGAGGTCTCGGAGCGCAGGAAGCCTTCCTTGTCGGCGTCGAGGATCGCGACGAGGCCGCACTCGGGAATGTCGAGCCCCTCGCGCAGGAGGTTGATGCCGACGAGCACGTCGAACGCGCCGAGGCGGAGGTCGCGGATGATCTCGATGCGCTCGATGGTGTCGATGTCGGAGTGCATGTAGCGCACGCGCACGCCGTTGTCGTGGAGGTACTCGGTGAGGTCCTCCGCCATCCGCTTGGTCAGCACGGTGACGAGGGTGCGGTAGCCCTGGTCGGCAACGGTGCGGATCTCGCCGAGCACGTCGTCGACCTGGTGCTTGGCGGGGCGGATGTCGACCGGCGGGTCGATCAGCCCGGTCGGGCGGATCACCTGCTCGACGAAGACGCCGCCGGACTCCTCCATCTCCCAGTTGCCGGGCGTCGCGGAGACGCAGATCGTCTGCGGGCGCATGATGTCCCACTCCTCGAAACGGAGCGGGCGGTTGTCCATGCACGAGGGCAGGCGGAAGCCATACTCGGCGAGGGTCGCCTTGCGGCGGAAGTCGCCGCGGTACATCGCCCCCACCTGCGGCGCCGTCACGTGGCTCTCGTCGAGGAAGACGAGGGCGTTGTCGGGCAGATATTCGAACAGCGTCGGCGGCGGCTCGCCCGGCTTGCGGCCCGTCAGATAGCGCGAATAGTTCTCGATGCCGGCGCAGGAGCCCGTCGCCTCCAGCATTTCGAGGTCGAAGCGGGTGCGCTGCTCGAGCCGCTGCGCCTCCAGCAGACGACCGGCATTGTTCAGCTCCGTCAGGCGGTGCCGCAGCTCCTCCTTGATGGACTTCATCGCCTGCTGCAGCGTCGGCCGCGGCGTCACGTAGTGCGAGTTGGCGTAGACCTTCACGAGCTCCATCTCCTCCGACTTCTTGCCGGTCAGGGGATCGAACTCGGTGATCGTCTCCACCTCGTCGCCGAACAGCGAGACGCGCCAAGCGCGGTCCTCGTAGTGGGCGGGGAAGATCTCGATGGTGTCGCCGCGCACGCGGAAGGTGCCGCGCACGAAGTTGGCCTCGGCGCGCTTGTACTGCAGCGCGACGAGGTCGGCGAGGAGCTGGCGCTGGTCGAGCCGCTCGCCCACCTGGATGGAAAAGGTCATCGCCGTGTAGGTCTCGACCGAGCCGATACCGTAGATGCACGAGACGGAGGCGACGATGATCACGTCGTCCCGCTCCAGCAGCGCGCGGGTGGCCGAGTGGCGCATCCGGTCGATCTGCTCGTTGATCGACGATTCCTTCTCGATATAGGTGTCCGTCCGCGGTACGTAGGCCTCAGGCTGGTAGTAATCGTAGTAGGACACGAAATATTCGACGGCGTTACTCGGAAAAAACGACTTGAACTCGCCGTAGAGCTGCGCCGCCAGCGTCTTGTTGGGGGCGAGGATGAGCGCCGGGCGCTGCATCGTCTCGATGACCTTGGCCATCGTGTAGGTCTTGCCCGAGCCGGTGACGCCGAGGAGCACCTGGGTGCGGTCGCCGCCGGTAAGGCCGTCCACCAGCTCGGCGATCGCCTGAGGCTGATCGCCGCGCGGCTCGTAGCTCGACACGATCTCAAGCGGCACGCCGCCTTCCGACTTCTCCGGGCGCGGCGGGCGGTGGGGCTGCCACTCGCCGGCGCGAAACTCCGGACGGCCGTCCTGGATCAGCCGCTCGAGCGCCGACACGGTGGCGGTGACGCCCGACTCGGGCAGCTTCTCCGCCTCCTCCAGCGCGATGTCGAGGCCGGGGATGGGGTTGAGGCCGGAGGCCGCACGCTCGCGGGCGCTCGCCTTGCCGCCCATCGAGGTGCCGCGCGCGGTGCGGCCGGACGCGGTGCCGCCCTTGGCGCGCGTCTTCGGCTCCTTCGCCGACGCCTCCTTCTTGGCGGCTGCGTCCTTCTTGCTGACGGCGTCCTTCTTGGCGCGCGGCTTCGCGGCGCCCTTCGCCTTCGTGGCGACGGGCTTCGGCGCGCCGGCCTCAGCTCCCTCGGCCTCCCCCGCCTCGACCTCGGCCGCCCAGCGCGCGATGGAGCCGTCCTTGAAGGGCGCCTCGCCTGCCTCGCCGAGCCCGTCCGGATCGTCGTCGTGTGCCATACCCCGAATATGGCGCACGGCAATGGCGATTGAAAGGCGAGGTCCTGCCTAGAATTGCTGCGCCGCGAACATCACCAGCGTGAACAGGATCGGCTGGTGGACGAGGTAGATCAGCAGGCTGTTGCGCCCCATCAGGGCGAGCCATCCGGTGCCCGCCGGCGCCGGGCCTCCGGCGAGGTCCATGGTGCGCGCCGTCGCGATGCCGGCGAGGGTGAGCGCGAACCAGGGGAAGATCGGCTCGTAGTCGAAGGTGATGGGGGCCACCGGAGCGAGGCCGAAGGGCACCAGCCAGGCCGCCTCGAAGATCGCCGAGCGGAACACGAAGGGCAGCACGAACACCACGACCGCGGCGAGGCCGGTGAGCCAGGCGGGGGCGAAGAGAAAGGGCAGCGCCAACACGCTGAAGGTGGCGATGGCGTGGAGGATGCCGAAGGTGATCGGCACCGGCATCGCGAAATAGGTGCCGACGGTGACGACCGCCGCCGCCGCGACGATGATCGCGAAGCGCCGCCAGAACGACCCCCAGCGGATGCGGGCCGGGTGGGCCGCCACGAGGCTGACGCCGACGAGGAACAGGAAGGTGCCCGCGATCGCGGCGGCGAAGCCGCGCCAGGCCGGCGCCGACGTGACCGGCCAGTCGACGATGCCGAAGAACATCAGGTCGAACGAGCCGTGGTAGACGATCATCGCGACGAGTGCGACGCCGCGGGCGACGTCGAGCCAGCCGAGACGCTGGCGGCGGGCCGCGTTCCGGCGGGAGGCGGGGGGCGGGCTCAGAAGCGCCAGGCCTCCGCCTTCGCCAGGATGAAGTCGCGGAAGGCCTGCACGCGGGCGGAGTTCCGCAGCTCCTCGGCATAGACGAAGTAGAGTTCGTAGGATGGGGCTTCCGCGCCGAGATCGAGGCGCACCAGCGTCTCGTCGTCCTCGACCACGAAGTCGGGCAGGACGCCGATGCCGCAGCCGGTGGCGACGGCGTAGCGCAACGCGATGATGTTGGAGATCCGCGCCGCCGCGTGACGCGGATCGTCGGGCGCGCGGCCCGCCGTCTCCAGCCAGTTGAGGTCGCGCAAATAGGCCGGCGGGTTGGGGCCGAACGCCACGATGCGGTGCTGCGACAGGTCCTCCAGCGACTTCGGCGCACCGTATTTGTCCACGTAGCTGCGCGCGGCATAGACGTGGAAGTGGACCGTGAACAGGCGGCGCTGCACGAGGTCGGGCTGGACCGGCTGGCGCCAGCGGATCGCGATGTCGGCCTCGCGCATGCCGATGTCGAGCTCGTGATCGTCGAAGATCAGCGAGAGCTGGACGTCGGGATAGAGCTCCACGAAGTCGGAAATGCGCGAGCAGAGCCAGGACGAGCCGAGGCCGATGGTGGTGGTGACCCGCAGGATGCCGCGCGGACGGTCGCGCGAGTCGAGGAGAGCCCCCTCGACCGTCTGCAACTCGCGCGCGATCTGGCTGGTGGTGCGGAACAGGCGCTCGCCCTGCTCGGTGAGCAGCAAGCCCCGGGCGTGGCGGTGGAAGAGGGCCACGCCGATCTGCATCTCCAGCGCATGAACCTGACGGCTCACCGCCGATTGGCTGATGCCGAGGTCTTCGCCGGCGTGAGTGAAGCTGCCCTTCTGCGCGGCGGCGTGAAAGACCCTCAGCTTGTCCCAGTCCATGGATGGCCTCCGTCAGTCCGCGGATGGGAGAATGTGAGCGCGAGACGTCATGCGGCGACCTTTTCCTTCGAGGGTACAGGATTCGCGGCGAGGAATCGCTCCACCTCGAGCGCGGCCATGCAGCCCATGCCGGCGGCGGTGACGGCCTGGCGGAACGTCTCGTCGGCCACGTCGCCGGCGGCGTACACGCCGGGAATGTTGGTGGCGGTGGAGTCGGGCTCCGTCCACACATAGCCCGAGGGGCGCAGCTTGAGCTGGTCCTTGACGAGCTCGGTCGCCGGCGCGTGACCGATGGCGATGAAGACCCCGTCGACCTTCACCCGGCGTTCCTCGCCCGTCACCGTGTCGCGCAGGACGGCGCCGGTGACGCCGGCCGGCGTGCCCTCGCCTTCGACCTCGGCGAGCTCGGCGTTCCAGATCACCTCCACCTTGTCGTGGGCGAACAGGCGGTCCTGCAGGATCTTCTCGGCACGCAACGAGTCGCGGCGGTGAACGAGGGTGACCTTGGAGGCATGGTTCGTCAGGTAGAGGGCCTCTTCCACGGCGGTGTTGCCGCCGCCGATCACGAGCACCTCCTTGCCGCGATAGAAGAAGCCGTCGCAGGTGGCGCAGGCCGACACGCCGAAGCCCTTATATTGCTCCTCCGAGGGCAGCCCGAGCCACTTCGCCTGGGCGCCGGTCGCGAGGATCACGGCATCGGCGACGTAGGTCGTGCCGCCATCGCCCTCGAGGCGGAAGGGGCGCGCGGAAAGATCGGCGCTCGTCAGGTGGTCGTAGACGATCTTGGTGCCGACGTGCTCGGCCTGGGCGCGCATCTGCTCCATCAGCCAGGGGCCCTGCACCACGTCGGCGAAGCCCGGGTAGTTCTCCACGTCCGTGGTGATCGTCATCTGGCCGCCCGGCTGGATGCCGGCGACGAGCACGGGCTCCAGCATCGCCCGCGCGGCGTAGATGCCGGCGGTGTATCCGGCCGGGCCGGAACCAATGATGAGGAGCTTCGTTCTGACGGTATCGCCCATAGTCGTGATCCTTCTCCTCTGGAACTGTCGCAGGGCTCTCTCACCCCACAGATGCGCTGCAGCGCATCATCGGACAAGACCCATGCGTTTTTGAAGGGCCTCGGCGATCACTTGTGCCGCGTCGAGCGGTGGATAAGTCCAGTGGGAGAGACCGCCGTCGAACCAGCGCATGGTGCCGTGGGCGAGGAGACTGCCATAGAAGCGCTCGAACTTGGCCTTGCCACCGGGAAGGCGCCAGCCGTAGAGCGGCACGCCGGCGGCGGCCACGTCCGACATCATGGCCACCGAGTCGGCGGTCGCGACGATCGCGTCCGAGCGCGCCAGGATGCCGGCGTAGAGGGTGGAGGCGTCGGCGTCGGGCGTGGCTCCGTCGACGAAGAGGTCCGCCGCGTCACCGAGCCGCGCGGCAAGGAGCGCGGTCAAATCGGCTCCGGTGCGGCGGCTGGTCGTGATAAGCAGGCTCGCGTCGTGCGCCTTGGCGAAGCCGGCGAGGCGGGCCGCCAGCTCGACGGCCTCCGTCGGGCCGAACCGATGGGCCTGGTTGGCGCCGCCGATCAGCACCCCGACCACCGGCTTGGCGAGGCCGGGCAGGCGCCGGTTGATCTCGGCGAGGCCGGCGGCGCGCTCCTCGGCGGTGACCGCGGACGGAGCGGTGGCGGTCTCGAGCCGGCCGCGGCGGGCGAACGGCGCTGCATATCGGTCATGCGCCGGCGCCCAGACGAGATCGAAGCAGCTGGCGCGCCACGCAACCGGTTGAAGCAAAGCAACGAATGGGCGAGGTTTCCTACCACGTGCAATAGTTCTTGCCGGCGCGATGCTCTGGCGACCGGCGCCGATCACCAACGCAATGTCTTCGTCGATGGCCGGAACAGTGGACTGCGGGCCGACTTCCATGACATCGATGGTAAAGGGCAAACGGCGGGCGACGGCGAGGGCCTGTCGGAGATGCCCTTTCTTACCGTGCGACGCAAGAATCAAACACCGCTTCATGAATTCTGTTCGCACTTCGGCCTCGGATCCAAGCATGGAATGCTTGACCTCGTCGCGAAAGGACACAAATCGTCTGAAGCGGTCAGCGACAAAGATAGCTGCCTATTATGAAAGTGTACGTACCGCGCCATGAAAGTTCGTCTGGATTCTGTGGACTGGAAGATCCTCGCCGCATTGCAGGCCAATGGGCGGATCACCAATGTGGAGTTGGCGCGGCGCGCAGGCATCTCGGCCCCGCCGTGTCTGAGGCGCGTGCGCGCGTTGGAACAGGGCGGCATCATCAAAGGATACCGCACGCTCATCGATGAGAAAGAGCTCGGATACGACCTGACTGCCTTCGCCTTCGTGGGGCTGAAGAACCAGACGGAGGCCGAACTCGTCCGCTTCGAAGAACAGCTGCGCACGTGGTCCATCGTCCGCGAGGCGTGGATGGTCTCGGGCGAGGTGGATTTTATTCTCTTCTGCATCACCGACACGCTGCGCTCGTTTCAGAACTTTATCATCGAGACGCTGACGGCGACCGAGAATGTGGAGAGCGTGCGGACGTCGCTGACGATCCGCCAGTCCAAGGCGGAACCGCGCATCCCGATGGACCTGCCGGAGGCGGCAGGCGACGCACCGAGCTTCGTGCCGGCCTGAGCCTCAGCGCCCGCGGGCGAGGCGGCTGATCCGGCCCACGAGATCGAAGCCCGGCAGGATCATCAGCATCGCGAGCGCCACGAGCACCAGCGCCGTCACCTCGGTCAGGCCGACCGGCTCGCCGAGCATCAGCGCCGAGAAGAACACGCCGAGCGGCGGCACCATCAGCGTGCCCATCGAGGCGATCGACGGCGGCAGCAGGCGCACCATCGCGAAATAGACCGCCTGGCAGAAGATCATCGGGATGAGCGCCGCGAAGGCGAGGCAGAGAAGACTGACCGCGCTCGCGCTCAGCAGCGTCTCCGGCCGCCCCGCGAGGGTGGCGGTGAGGATGATCCCCGGCGCCCCGATGCACAGGAGCCAGCCGTTGATGACGAGCGGCGTCACCGACCAGCTCGAGCCCTTGGCGACGATGGTCGCCGTCGCCCAGCTCATCGCGGCACAGATCATCAGGAAGGCACCGAAGCTCTGCGTCGCCACCGCGTCGATCGAAGGAAGCACGAGGAGCGCCATCGCCAGCATGCCGAGGACGAGCCCGAGGATGCGCCGCGGCGTGACCCTTTCGCCGAGGAAGATCACCGAGCCGAGCGTCGCCCACACCGGCATGCTGAAGGCGAGCACGGTGGCCCGGCCCGCCTCGATCTCCGACAGGCCGAGGATCGAGCAGGCGTTCCACAGATAGCCCTGGAACAGGCCGAGCCACAGGAGCGGGATCCACTCGCCGCGGGGCACCCTGATGCGGTGACCGAGAAGGTAGGCGACGAGCAGCGAGCCGACGCCGCCGCCCAAGGCCGTGCCGCTGCGGAAGGCCCAGGGCTCGATGGTGGTCAGCCCGATCTTCATGATCGGCCAATTCACGGCCCAGAAAATCGACAAGAGGGCGACGGCCGTCACTTGCGCGGCCCGATTGTGCTGGATCATATCGACCGATGCGTATCCTGATCGTCGAGCCCCAGTTCGCGGACCCTGACATGGAGCGGGCCATTCTAGGCCCCGAGGCGGAGATCGTGCTCTATAGCGCGATCCGGGACGGGCCCGTGCCGCGCGCCGAGCTGGCGGCATGCGACGGGCTCATTCACTACCGAAGCCGGAACGCGATCACGCGCGCCGACGTCGAGGCGATGGAGCGGTGCCGGATCGTCGCGCAGGCGGGCGTGGGCTTCAACCACATCGACCTCGTCGCCTGCGCCGAGCGCGGCATTCCCGTGTGCAACACCCCCGACTACGGCACCACGGAGGTCGCCGACCACACCGTGGCGCTGGCGCTTTCGCTGGTGCGCGGGGTCGCCGCCTACAACGATCGGCTGCGTCGCCGGGCGATCGGCTGGGACGCGATGGCCGTGCCCAACATCCGCCGCCTGCGCGGAGCGACCTTCGGGGTGGTGGGGCTCGGCCGCATCGGCCTCGCGGCCGCGCTGCGGATGAAGGGCTTCGAGTGCGAGATCGCCTTTCACGACCCCTATCTCGCCCCCGGCGCGGAGCGTGCCTTGGGCTTCCGGCGGACCGAGACGCTCGCCGAGCTGATGGCGACGAGCGACATCCTCAGCGTCAACACCCCACTCAACGCCGAGACGGCGGGACTGATCGGCCCGGCGAGCCTCGCGGCGGCAAAGCCCGGGCTGATCCTCGTCAACACCGCCCGCGGCGGCACGATCGACCTCGACGCGCTCGAGGCGGCGCTGCGGTCGGGCCAAGTCGCGGCGGCGGGGCTCGACGTGCTGCCGCGCGAGCCGCTCGACTACGCCCACCCCCTCCTCGCCGCCTGGGAGCGCGGCGAGACGTGGCTCGACGGCCGCCTGATCGTGACGCCCCATGCGGCCTTCTACAGCCCCGATTCCATCACCGACATGCGCCGCATCGTGACCGAGACGGCGGCCAACTATCTGACGCGCGGCGTGTTGCGCGCCTGCGTGAACGCGGCACTCCTCGCCGAGCCGCGCCCGGCGTCGCTGAGCGCGGCCTAGGCCGTCCCGCGTCCCATCGACCGCCGGCTGCGCCATCTCGCCGGCGGCGTGCGTGCGTTTCCCGCTCGCGCGCTGCCGTGTGAGCGGGACGTGCTTCAGCGGCGAGGCTCCCCGCCCCCGCGATGCCTCGCGTCGGCCGGCGCACACGGCATCGTCGACATGATGGGGCAAGAACGGGCTCCGGGAGGCGGAAGAGCGGCAGGGCACCCTTTGTGAACCTCTCCGCCGCGGATGGAAAGTCTTCTTCGCCATACGAGCGGCTCAGCCGGGCCGGGCGTAGCGGATCGTTTCGAAGCGGCTGTCGCGGGCGTCGAACATCAGCAAGGTGCCCCGCAGCGGCGTGCCGAGGCCGAGGATGAGCTTCAGCACCTCGTTCGCCTGCAGCGTGCCGATGATCCCCGTCACCACGCCGAGGATGCCGGTGCGGGCGCACTCGTCGACCAGTGCGTCCGGCGGCGGGTCGGGGAACAGCGAGCGGTAGGAGGGCCACAGCGTGCCGTCGGGCCGCCTCTCGTAGGGGGTCAGCGTGGTGACGTGCCCATCGAAGCCGTTGACCGCGGCGCTGACGAGGGGGATGCCGGCGCGCTCGCAGGCGTCGGCGACGGCATAGCGCGTGGCGGGATTGTCGGAGCCGTCCGCGACCACGTCGCAGCCGTCGAGGAGCGCTTCGGCCGTCGCCTCGGTAAAGCGCATGTCGCGCGGTTCCAGCCGCACGTGCGGATTGAGGCGGGCGACGGCGTCGGCGGCGCTCGCCACCTTCTTGCGGCCGACGTCGGCGGTGGCGTGGAGCACCTGGCGCTGCAGGTTCGAGAGGGCGACGATGTCGTCGTCCACGACGCGGAGCGTGCCCACCCCGGCGGCGGCGAGATATTGGATCACCGGCGAACCGAGCCCGCCCGCCCCCACCACCAGCACGCGGGCGGCGCCGAGCTTGCCCTGACCCGGCCCCCCCACCTCGGCGAGGACGATGTGGCGAGCGTAGCGCTCGAGCTCCTCGCGGTTCATCGGCCGGTGGAGCCGAAGCCACCTGCGCCGCGGGTGGTCTCGTCCAGCGACGCCACGGCGACGGGCGCGACGCGCGTCACCGGCGCCACCACCATCTGCGCGATGCGCTCGCCGCGGGCGACGGTGAACGGGATGTCGGACAGGTTGACGAGGACGACCTTCACCTCGCCCCGATAGTCGCAGTCGATGGTGCCGGGGGCGTTGAGCACCGTCACCCCGTGCTTGGCGGCGAGGCCGGAGCGCGGGCGCACCTGCGCCTCGTAGCCCGCCGGCAGCGCCATCGTGAGGCCGGTCGGAATCATCGCCCGGCCGAGCGGCGGGATGGTGACCGGCGCGTCGTCGGGCAGCGCCGCGGCAAGGTCGAGCCCGGCGGCGCCGTCGCTGGCGTAGCGGGGCAGGCCGTCGGCGTGCGGCAGGAGCGTGAAGGGAACCTCGATCATGGCCGTGGTGTAGCACGGGCCTTAGGCTTTGCCACGCCGCGGCGCGCGCCGGTCACACCGGCACGGCGTTGATCGTGGCGTAGCGCTCCACGCAGGTGGCGAGCACCTCGTCGGCCGGCTTCAGCCACCAGTTCTCGGCCGAGAAGATCTCCACCTCCTGGTGGCCGGTGAAGCCCGCCGCCTCCACCATGGCGCGGATGCCGGCGAGGTCGATCACGCCGTCGCCCATCATGCCGCGGTCGAGCAGGAGGTCGGTGGTGGGCACGAGCCAATCGCAGATGTGGTGGGCGAGGATGCGCTCGCCGGCCCGGGCGATCTGCCGGGCGAGATCGGGATCCCACCACACGTGATAGACATCGACCGCGACGCCGACGCCCTCGCCCACCGCGTCGCAGATGTCGAGGGCATGGGCGAGGGTGTTCACGCAGGCGCGGTCGGCGGCGTACATCGGGTGCAGCGGCTCGATGGCGAGCGGCATCCGCGCCGCGCGGGCGTGCTCGGCGAGGGCGGCGATGCCCTCCTCCACCATCGCTCGCGCGCCGGCGATGTCCTTGGAGCCCGCCGGCAGCCCGCCCACCACCAGAACGAGACAGTCGGCGCCGAGGGCGGCGGCCTCGTCGACGGCGCGGCGGTTGTCGTCGAGCGCGGCGGCGCGGCCGGCGGCGTCGGCGGCCGGGAACATGCCGCCGCGGCAGAGGCCCGTCACCGTGAGGGCGTTGTCCTTCACGAGGCGCACGGCCTCCGGGAGACCGATCGCCGCCACCTGATCGCGCCACGGGGCGATGGCGGTGATGCCGTGCCTCAAGCACGCGTCGACCGCCTGACGCATGTCGCACTGCTTGCGGATGGTGGCGAGGTTGATCGACAGACCGTCGGCCATCGCGCGGCTCCTTGTGATCGGCGTCGTTGTCGACGTCGGGGTTGTCAGCGTCGGTCGGAGGCGGACCGGCCGGGCTCAGGCGAGCCCGCGCACCGCGAGCACCGCCGCCATGCGGTGGGCCGCCTCCTCCGGGTCGCGCAGCACGCGCGCCTTGTCGGCGAGGCGGAAGAGCTCGGCGAGGTGCAGCGTGGAGCGCGCGCTTTCCTGCCCGCCGACCATCGTGAAGTGGTCCTGCAGCCCGTTGAGGTAGGCGAGGAACACGACCCCGGTCTTATAGAAGCGCGTCGGCGCCGCGAAGATGTGGCGCGACAGCGGCACGGTGGGGGCGAGGATGTCGAAGAAGCGGTTGTCCGACCCTTCGGCGAGCGCCGCGAGCCCCGCCGAGGCGGCCGGCGCGATGGCGTCGAAAATGCCGAGGAGAGCGTCCGAGTAGCCTTCCTCGTCGCCGGCGATCAGCTCGGCGTAGTTGAAGTCGTCGCCGGTATACATGCGCACGTTGGCCGGAAGCCGGCGGCGCATCGCCACCTCCTTCTCCTTGGAGAGCAGCGAGACCTTGATGCCGTCGATCTTGTCGGCATGGGCGGACAGGACGTCGAGGCACGTCTCCATCGCCAGCGTGTGGTCGTCGGAGCCCCAATAGCCGGCGAGCGCCGGGTCGAACATCTCGCCGAGCCAGTGGATGATCACCGGCGCCTTCACCTGGGACAGGATGCGCTCGTAGACGGTGACGTAGTCGCCGGGCCCGCGGGCGGCCTTGGCGAGCGCGCGGCTCGCCATCAGGATGATCTCGCCACCCTCCCCTTCCACGAAGGCGACCTGCTCCTCGTAGGCGCGGATCACGTCGTCGATGGTGACGTCGGGTCCGGGCTCCAGATGATCGGTGCCCGCCCCGCAGGCGATGCGCGGGTGATGCGGCGCGCGCGCCCGCGCCGCCGCCAGCGAGCGGCGGATCAGCTCCTGCGCCTCGGGCCAGGCGAGGCCCATGCCGCGCTGCGCCGTGTCCATCGCCTCGGCGACGCCGAGCCCGAGGTCCCACAGATATTCGCGAAAAGCGATGGTCCGCTCCCAGTCGATCGCCGGGGTGAGCCACGGGTCGTTGTCGGCGAGCGGATCGGCGACGACGTGCGCCGCCGCGAAGGCGACGCGGTTGAAATGGTGGTGGCCGCCGTTCATCAGCGCGGCGAAGTCGAGCGGCGCGCCCGTGGTGTAGGGCTCGAGCCGCCGGTCGACGGTGGGCAGCGCGATCGTCGCCATCAGCCTTCGAGCTCCGGCACGTCGAGCCAGCGGCGCTCCTTCCAGCTCTGCAGTCCGAGCTTGGCGAGCTGCACGCCCTTCACCCCCTCCATCAGGTCGTACTTCCAGGGCGCATCCTCCACGACGTGGCGGATGAACTCCTCCCACTGCACGCGGAAGCCGTTGGGATAGGGCTCGTTGTCGGGCACCTCGGCCCAGGTGTCGAAGAAGTCGATGGTCTGCGGAATGTCGGGGTTCCACACCGGCTTCGGCGTATTGACCCGCGCCTGGCTCCAGCACTTGGTGAGGCCGGCGACCGCCGAGCCGTGCGTGCCGTCCACCTGGAAGGTCACGAGATCGTCGCGCCGCACGCGCACCGCCCAGGACGAGTTGATGTGGGCGATCACCCCGCCCGCGAGCTCGAAGGTCGCGTAGGCGGCGTCGTCGGCGTCGGCCTCGTAGGGCTCGCCGTTCTCGTCCCAGCGGGTCGGGATGTGGGTGGCGCCGAGGCAGGAGACCGCCTTCACCTCGCCGAACAGGTTGTCGAGCACGTAGCGCCAGTGGCACAGCATATCGAGGATGATGCCGCCGCCGTCCTTCTCCCGATAGTTCCAGGAGGGGCGCTGGGCGGGCATCCAGTCGCCCTCGAACACCCAGTAGCCGAACTCGCCCCGCACCGAGAGGATGCGGCCGAAGAAGCCCGCATCGATGAGCCGGCGCAGCTTCCTGAGGCCCGGCAGGAACAACTTGTCCTGCACCACGCCGTTCTTGACGCCCTTCTCGCGGGCGAGGCGGGCGACCGACAGCGCGTCGTCGATGTCGTCGGCGATGGGCTTCTCGCAATAGACGTGCTTGCCGGCCTCGATGGCTTTGCGCAGGAGGTCGCAGCGCATCAGCGTGGTGCCGGCGTCGAAGAAGACGGTGTCGTCGGCGTTGGCGAGGGCGCCGTCGAGATCCGACGTCCAGCGCTCGATGCCGTGCTCGGCGGCGAGGCGGGCGACCTTTTCCGCATTGCGGCCGACGAGGATCGGGTCCGGCATCACGCGGGTGCCGTCGGACAGGGGCACGCCGCCCTCGGCGCGAATCGCCGCGATGGAGCGGATGAGATGCTGGTTCATGCCCATGCGCCCGGTGACGCCGTGCATGATTATGCCGAGTCGCTTGGGCTGAAGCGCACCCTCGGTAGCGCCCGCAACGCGTGTCTGCTCGGTCATCGGCCCCATCCTTCCCTGCGACCGGCCGCTTGTCTTCGCGACCTATAAGTAACCAATTGGTTACGACTACAGCCGCAAGCCGGGTGGTGTCAAGCGGGAAAGCCGTTCGGTGCTGGCGCGCCTCGTCCGCCCCCGATAGGATCGGACGTCGTCCGGGCGGCCTCCTCCCGCGCCGTGCGGCCGGGCGGACAGGCAAAGCGGGCGGCGATGGATCACGACATTTCGGAAGCTTCCAGCGGGCGCACCGTCGAGCAGCGGGCGGTCGACGTCGTCATCCGGCTCGGCGTGCTGGCGGTGCTGATCTACCTCGCGGTGTCGCTGATCCACCCGTTCCTCAGCATCCTCGTCTGGTCGGCGATCCTCACCGTCACCCTCTATCCGATCTATCGCTGGGGGAAGCGGATGCTGTTCGGCAGCGGAGCGCTGTCCGCCCTGGTCGTGACGCTCGTGAGCCTCGCTCTGGTGTTCGGGCCTCTCGCCATGCTGTGCGCGAGCTTCGTCCAGTCGCTCGAGGCGCTGGCGGCGGCGATCCACGGCAACACCCTCACGCTGCCGAAGCTGCCCGCCGGCATCGCCGGCATCCCCGTCATCGGCGACGACATCGTCCACTTCTGGGACCTCGCCTCGTCCGATCTCAGCGGGTTCATGCGCGAATATGGCCAGATGCTGGTGGTGCCCGGCGAGTGGATGCTCGGTATCATCGCCTCGCTCGCGGGGGTGATCGCCGTCGTCGCCCTCGCGGTGGTGATCTCCGCCTTCCTCTACGCCCCCGGACCGCGCCTCGTGGAGGGAACGCGCTCGCTCATCCTGCCCGTCGCCGGGTCGAACGGGATCCATTTTCTCGACCTCGCGGGTGCCACCATCCGCAACGTGGCGCGCGGCGTGGTGGGCGTGTCCGTGCTCGAGGCGCTGGTGATCGGGGTCGTCTTCCTCGCCGCCGAGGTGCCGCATGTCGGCATCCTCACCCTCGCGGCGCTGGTGGTCTCGGTGGCGCAGATCGGCAGCGGCGTCGTCGTCGTGCCGGTGGCGATCTGGGCGTGGTTCGCGCTCGACCCGCTGACCGCCGCCTTCCTCTCGGTGGCCGCCCTGCCGATCTTCATGATCCAGCCGGTGCTGCGGCCGATCATCATGGGGCAGCGCTCCGAAACCCCGGTGCTCGTGATCTTCCTCGGCCTGTTCGGCGGCGTGATCGCCTACGGCCTGCCCGGGCTCTTCATCGGCCCGGTGGTGCTCGCCGTGCTGTTCGACCTCGTCCACGAGTGGATCCGCGCACGCAGCGCGGCCGACGCGGAGGCGCCGCCCGTCCCGGTCAGGGCCGCAGATAGCCCATGATCACGTCGGCGGAGTGCTCGCGCCGCGCCGCGAGGGCGGCGCTGTCGCCGAGGTCGCGGCCGAAGATCGTCGACAGCGTGTGCTGGTTGGACAGGTAGAAGAAACCGAGTGCGGCGATAGAAATGTAGAGCTGCACCGCGTCGACGTCGCGGCGGAAGGTGCCGGCCTCGGCGCCGCGCGCCAACAGGGCGGCGAGCGTGTCGATCAGCGGCGAGTGCATCTCGCGGATCTTGTCGGAGGTCTTGAGATGGACCGCCTTGTGCATGTTCTCGTTGTTGAGAAGGCTCAGGAACTCGGGGTTCTCGACGTAGTAGTCCCAGGTGAAGAGCACCAGCCGGCGCACCCCCTCGGACGGGTCGAGATGGTCGAGCTCCAGTTCCCGTTCGGCGGAGCGGATGCGGGCATAGGCGTTCTCGAGGACGGCGAGGAAGAGCCCCTCCTTGTTGCCGTAGTAGTGATAGAGCATCCGCTTGTTGATGCCGGCGCGGGCGGCCACCTCGTTGACGCTCGCCCCGCCGAAGCCGTGCGCGGTGAACTCGACCGTCGCGGCGTCGAGAATCGCGGCGCGGCTCCTCCCGGCATCGCGCGTCGCGGGGCGGGCCTTGGGTCGCCCCGCCGGCTTTGCGGCCTGTGCGTCCACGTCGCGTCCTTCCATCGTGCCGATACGCAGCGCCCCGCTGTCGGCGCCCGGTGGGGGCCGGCACTGGCGTCCCACCGCGTGCAGCGTAAAGTCATGCAGGGGCGGTGACAATTCGGGGCGCGAGCCTCCTCCCCACCCCGAGAGATCCGAGGACGCCGATGTTCGACCATCCTTCCTTCGACAACCACGAGCGCGTGGTGTTCGCGACCCATCCAGCGAGCGGGCTCAACGCCATCGTCGCCATCCACGACACCACGCGCGGTCCCGCCCTCGGCGGCTGCCGCGTCTGGCCCTACGAGAGCGACGCCGCCGCCGTCACCGACGCGCTGCGCCTGTCGCGGGGGATGACCTACAAGTCCGCGATGGCGGAGCTGCCGCTCGGCGGCGGCAAGACCGTCGTCGTGGTGCCGCGCCGGGGCGCCGCCTCGCGCGAGCTCTTCCGCGCCCTGGGCCGCGTGGTCGAGGAGCTGTCGGGCACCTACGTGGTCGCCGAGGACGTCGGCTCCTCGCCGGCCGACATGAGCGAGGTGCGGATCGAGACGCGGCACGTCACCGGGCTCGACACCGCCGCCGGCGGCACCGGCGACCCCTCCCCCAACACCGCCTACGGCGTGTTCATGGGGGTGAGGGCGACGGCGAAGACCGCCTTCGGCAGCGACCTCTCCGGCGTGCACGTCGCCGTTCAGGGCCTCGGCAATGTCGGCTTCAACCTTGCCCGCCACCTCCACGCTGCGGGCGCGCGGCTGACCGTCGCCGACATCTCCGAGGAGCGGGTCGCCGCCGCCTGCGAGGCGTTCGAAGCGCGCGCCGTGGCGCCGGACGAGATCGCCGGCCTGTCGGCCGACATCTTCTCGCCCAACGCGCTGGGAGCCGGGCTCAACGCCGACACGATCCCGCGCCTCAAGGTGGCGGCGGTCGCCGGCGGCGCCAACAATCAGCTCGCCACCACCGAGGACGGCCTCGCCCTTCACCGCCGTGGCATCCTCTATGCACCCGACTACGTCATCAACGCGGGTGGTGTCATCCAGATGTGCGGCGAGTATTACGGGTGGATCGTCGACGAGGTGGAGCAGCGCGTGGAGGCGATCGGGCCGCGGCTCGAAACCGTCTTCGCGGAGGCGATGGGAAGCGATACGCCTCCGGGCGTGATCGCCGATCGCATGGCGGAGGCCCGCTTCCGCCACGACTGACAGGCGGCGCAACGATGGCCCCGGCGCGGACCGGACGACAAAGAGGCGAGGCTTGAGCGTAGTGGACGAGGGCACCCTCCCGGCGGACGGGGTGAGGATCGCGGACGACATCACCCCCACGCCCGACGACGACGGACCGGACGCGTCGACGCGCCGTCCGCGCGAGACCCCTTTCCACATCACCCGCAACGTGCCCGAGGGCGCGCCCGGGGTGATGGCGGGCGACCGGCCGCTCACCCTCGTCGTCCTCGGCAACGCCCGCGGCGGCACCACCATGACGGCGGGCGTCGCCCAGTTCTTCGGCGTCGAGTTCGGCAACCGCGTCGACGATCGGGCGGAGGACGTCGAGATCAACGCCGTGGTCCACGGCATGCGGCGCGGGCTCGCGGTGTGGCGCCTGCCGGCGGCGCGACGCGCGTTCTCCCGCATCCTCGCCGAGCGGCGGGCGCGGTGGCGCCAGTTCGGCTTCAAGTGCCCGAGCATCGCCCCGGTCCTCGGCACCCTCGCCCCCCGCATCCCGGACGCGGCCTACGTGCTCGTGATCCGCAACCCGCTCACCACCGCCTTCAGCGCCGAGCGCTATCGCGGCACGGGTTGGCTGCGGTCCTTCTTCTTCGCCTCGGCGGTGCAGGCCCTCTACATGCGCTTCGTGGCGCGGACCGATCGGCCGGTGTTCGTCTTCTCCTACGAAGGCGCGCTCCAGAAGCCCGAGGCGTTCATCGACGCCTTCGAGGCCTTCCTCGGAGTGGAGACGCCGCGCGACATCCGCCGCCAGATCTTCGCCTACGTGGATCCCGCCGCCGGTTACCGCGCGACCCGCCGCTATCGCGGCTCGATCGACAAGATCACCAGTCGGCGCATGCACGGCTGGGCGGCCGACCTCGTCGAACCCCAGCGGCCGCTCACCATCGAGATCCGCATCGGCGACATCGTGCTCGCGACGGTGAAGGCGGACGACGAGCGGCCTGACGTCGCCGCCGCCGGCCACCACCCCACCGGCGCCTGCGGCTTCAACGTGACGTTCGAGTGGGAACTCTCCGAGCGGGACATGGCGGCGGTGCGCCTCCACGTCCCCGAAGCCAAGCGCGACGTCGCCCTATGGTCGGAAGAGGGCGTCGGGTAGCCGCGCGTCCGGATGACTTGGGCGTTCGTTCGGGCACCCCCAGTGCCGTCTCGGCCGGCGTATTGACGGACGAGGAAGGCGCCGCGACGGTCCGCCCCAGCGATCGGCACCTCGACACCTCCCGTCGATAGCGCCCGACCGACCCTCACCCGATGGATCGCTTCGTTCGACAGCCCGAAGTGGAAGTGGCTCGGTCTGTCCGCCCGTCGGCGCCGCTCGCCGCGAGGCCCTCATTCAGGACGTCGACGCTGGTGGCTGGTCAGGCTCTTGAGGCCGTAGGCCGCGCCCCGATTCCCGCGGAGTCACGGGCGGTGAAGCGATTGACATCGAACAAGGTCTCGAGCGCGTCGCGACTGTCGATCAGCCTATAGTCGAGGTCGGCGACTTCGGTGAGATTCGAGGGGGTCCGATCGACCGACACGATCCGGCCGCGCCGCCGGGAGACGCGGGCCGCGGTCGGGACGCGCCGGCAGGGAGCGCGATAAGGCCCGTTCTCTCCGCGATGTCGCTGGATTCCGCCAACGTCATCCGGACACCAGGCGGAAGAGAGCGACGTCGTTCGCCTCGGCGTCGAATTTCGGCAGAACACCTGCGCCCGCAGGCCTTGCAAGAGCGGCTCGCGCACCGCGGATGGGGTTGGGCGCCCATCGTCCTGCGCTCGCGCGTGACGTTGCCGCCAAAGCCCGCCGCCACGCATTGGCCGGACCCCGGGTCGCAGTGCGCACCAGGGGTCCCCTCGAAGAGCAGGCCTTTGAGCTGCGACCCCGGCTCAGAGGCGGCGGGCGAGCACCAGGCGCTCCTCGGTCTCGTAGCCGAGGGCGCGGTAGAAGGCGGCGACGGCGGCGTTCTCGGGCCGCACCATCAGGTTGAGCTTCGGCACGCCGCGGGCCGCGAGCCAGCTCTCGGCCGCCGCCATGATGGCGCGGCCGTGCCCCTTGCGGCCGTGCGCGGGATCGACGGCGACGTAGTAGACGGCGCCACGGTGGCCGTCGTGCCCCACCATCACCGAGGCGGCGACGGTCCCCGCGACGCGGCCGATCAGCACCGTGGAGGCGGGTCCCGCCGCGGCGAAGCGAATGTCGGCGGTCGGATCGTTCCAGGGGCGGGTGAGGCCGCACCTCTCCCAAAGGGCGGCGAGCGCCGCGACGGTGGCCTCGTCCGGCACCGCGGCGATCTCGGCGATCTCCATCAGTCCTGCCCGAAGGCGGCGGTGCGCAGCTCCGACACGGCGTTGGCGTGGGCGTCGAAGCCCTCGTACTCGGCGAAGGTGCGGGCGAGCGGAGCGAGGCGGTCGTAGCCCGTCTTCGTGACATAGCCGATCGAGGTGAATTTCAGGAAATCGTGCACCCCGAGCGGCGAGCGGGTGAGCGCCGCCTGGTTGGTCGGCAGCACCGCGTTGGGGCCGAGGGCGAAGTTGCCGATCACCACCGGGGTGTGGGCGCCGAGCAGGATCTCGCCGGCGTTCACCAGGCGGCCGAGATAGTCGTGCGGGCTCGCGGCGTGCACCTGCAGATGCTCGGGCGCATAGTCGTTGGTGAAGGCGATGGCGTCCTCGATCGTCTCGGCGACGATGATGCCGCCGCGCGGCCCGCACAGCACGCTCTCGGAGAAGGCGACGCGCTCGGCACCCATCCGCGCCCAATAATGCGGCAGGGCGGCGACCGCCTCCTCGGCCACGCGCGGCGAGTTGGTGACGAGGAAGGCCGCCGAGTCCGGCCCGTGCTCGGCCTCGATGAGGAGGTCGAGCGCGGCGACGCGGCCGTTCGCCGTCTCGTCGGCGAAGATGATCGCCTCGGACGGGCCGGCGGGCAGGCCCGGGTCGATGCGGTCGGCGAGGAGGCGCTTCGCCGCCGCCACGAAGGGGCTGCCCGGTCCGACCACCTTGACGCAGCGCGGCACCGTTTCCGTGCCGTAGGCGACGGCGGCGATCGCCTGCGCCCCACCGGCCTTGTAGACCTCTTCGACGCCGGCGAGGCGGGCGGCGACGAGCGTCGCCGCATCCACCTTCCCGTCCGGCCCCGGCGGGGTCACGATCACCGGCTGCGGCACCCCGGCGACCACGGCCGGCACCGTCGTCATCATCACCACCGACGGGAACGACCCCTTGCCGCGCGGCACGTAGCAGGCGACGGACGGGATCGGGGTGACGCGCTCGCCGGCGAACACGCCGGGGCTCATCTCCTTCATCCACATCTCTTGCGGCATCTGCGCCTCGTGGAAGCGACGCACGTTGTCGATGCAGGTCTCGAGCGTCGCGATCATCTCCGGCGCCAGCTCGGCGAAGGCGGCGTCGAAGTCGGCCGGGGTGGCGGCGATGGCGTCGGCGGTGACGGGGGAGCGGTCGAGCTCGCGGGCGAAGCGGGCGAGCGCGGCGTCCCCCTCCTCGGCGACGGCGGCGATGATCGGCCGCACCGTCTCCATGATCGGGCCGAGATCGCTTTCGGCGCGCCGCAGGAGGCCGGCGCGCGCCTCGGCGGAGAGGTCGGCGAGGGTGTGGACGCTGACGGTCGGCATGGGCTCACTTCGTCGGTGGGAGGGATCGGGCGATCATGCCCGAGAACGGCGCCGCGGCAACAGCGGCCTCAGAGCGTGGCGAGGGTGCCGCCGTCCACGTAGACGATCTGGCCGGTGAGGTAGGCGGCGGCGTCGCTCGCCAGGAACACCGTCACCCCCACGAGATCGTCGAGCCGGCCGAAGCGGCCCATCGGGATCTTGGCGAGCATGGCCGACTGCCACGCCTCGCTCCGGTAGAAGCCCTCGGTGAGGGCGGTGCGGAAATAGCCGGGCCCGATGGCGTTGACGCGGATCCGCGGCGCCCACTCGGCCGCGAGCCCCCGCGTGATGCCGAGGATGCCCGTCTTCGACGCCGTGTAGGGCACGGCGGTGGGGACGCCGACGGCGGAGGTGAGGGAGCCGAGATTGACGATCGCCCCCGTCCGCGCTTCCGGCAGCGCCGCGGCGAAGCCCTGGGCCACGAAGAAGGCGCCCTTGAGGTTGGTGTCGACGATCTTGTCCCACGTCGCCTCGGAGAGCTGCAGCGACGGGGCCACCTCCTCGGTGCCGGCGTTGTTGACGAGGATGTCGGCCCGGAGCCCCGCCTCGGCGAGGCCGACGAAGAGAGCGTCGATGGAGCGCGTGTCGGCGACGTCGGCGGCGAAGGGGTAGCAGGACCGGCCCATGCGGCCGACCGCGTCGCCGACGGCGCCGAGGCTGTCGAGGTGGCGCGCGACGGCGACGATGTCGGCGCCGGCCTCGGCAAGGCCGACGGCGAGCGCTTCGCCGATCCCCCGGCTCGCCCCGGTGACGAGGGCGGTGCGGCCGGTGAGATCGAAGCGACCGCCGCTCATCCGCCGAAGAGGCGTCGCAGGAAGCCGCCCACGCGATCGTTGTCGTTCTGGGCGGGACGCACCCAGTCGCGCCCGTCGCGGGCGGCGGCGACCGGCGCGTTGCCGTAGCTCCGGCCGTCGGCCGGGGCGTTCCACGGGTCGTCCACCGGCGCATCCTCCACGGCGACGGGCTCGGGCATCACGTCGAGACCCGGAAGGTCCGCCGGCACCATGCCTTCGAGCACCTTGGTCATCAGCGTCTTCCAGAGCTCGGCCGGCAGCGAGCCGCCGGTGGCCTTCTTGGTCGGCGAGTTGTCGTCGTTGCCGAGCCAGACGCCGGCCGTGAAATAGGCCGTGTAGCCGACGAACCAGGCGTCCCGCCAATTCTGGCTGGTGCCGGTCTTGCCGGCGGCGGGCCAACCGTCGAGCTGGGCCCGCCGGCCGGTGCCGGAGGCGACCACCGCCGACATCATCCGGTTCATGGCGCCGACGTCCTTGAGGCTCACCACCTCGCCGAGACCGCCGCCGCGCTTTTCGTAGAGGAGCTGACCGTCGGCGGTCTTGATGCGCCGCACGACGTGGGGAACCACCCCGATGCCGCCGTTGGAGAAGGGCACGTAGGCGGTGGTGAGCTCCAGGAGCGACACTTCCGAGGTGCCGAGGGCGATCGAGGCGTTCGCGTCCATCGGCGAGCGAATGCCGAGGCGTCGGGCGACGTTCGCCACCGTCTTCGGCCCCACCTCGGCGGTGAGCTGCGCCGCGATGGTGTTGAGCGAATGGGACAGCGCATGCTTCAGCGTGACCGGCCCCTGATACTTCTTGCTGTAGTTCTCCGGCGTCCAGTTGCCGATGCGGGTGGGCTGATCGATGCGCATCGTCTCCGGCGTCAACCCGTGCTCCAGCGCGGCGAGATAGACGAAGGGCTTGAACGCCGAGCCCGGCTGGCGCAGCGCCGAAACCGCCCGGTTGTACTGGCTGTCGCCGTAGTTCTTGCCGCCGACGAGCGCCTTCACCGCGCCGGCGCCGTCGAGCACCACGACCGCCCCCTGCTCCACCCCCTTCGCCGAGCCTTCCTTGGCGAGCATGTCCTGAAGGGCGCTCTGGGCGAGGTCCTGAAGCTCCAGGTTGATGGTGGTCTCCACCACGATGTCCTGCGTCACGTCGCCGACGAAGCCGGGCAGCACCTCGTTGACCCAGTCGGCGACGTAGCCGCCGGAGGTGGCGACCTTGGGCTTGGCGAGCTTGGCCGGATGGGCGCGCGCGTATTCCTCCTCCTCGGCGGTGATGAAGCCCGCGTCGTGCATCGCCGCCAGCACCGTGGCGGCGCGCGCGTTGGAGCGCTCCAGATTGTTCGTCGGAGCGTAGTAGGAGGGCGCCTTGAGGAGGCCGGCGATGAGCGCCGCTTCCGACAGGGTCAGCTCTTCCGCGGGCTTGTCGAAATAGCGCTGGGCCGCGCCGTCGATGCCGGTGGCGCCGGCCCCGAGATAGACGCGGTTGAGATACATCTGAAGGATCTCGTCCTTCGAGTATTTCATCTCGAGCCACACGGCGAAGACCATTTCCTGGATCTTGCGTTCCAGGGTGCGCGAGGGATCGAGGAAGAGGTTCTTGGCGAGCTGCTGGGTGAGGGTGGAGCCGCCCTGCGATAGCCGGCCGGAGGTGAGGTTGGTCACGAGCGCGCGGGCGAGGCCGATCGGGTCGACGCCCGGGTGGCTGTAGAAGCGGCGGTCCTCGATCGCCATCACCGCCTGGGGCACGTAGGCGGGCAGCTCGTCGAGGGTGACGGCGCGTCCGCCGGTGTCGCCGCGATTGGCGATCAGCTCGCCGGACTCCGAAAGGATCGCCACGTTGGGCGGCCGCTTCGGCACCGCCCACTCGGCGCGCGGCGGCAGCGTGGCGGCGAAATAGGCGATGATCGCGCCCACCGCCACGATGCCGAGAAGGGTGAGCGTCACCCCCATGCGCAAGGCGAAGCGCCACAGGCTGAAGCGGCGGCGCGGCCGCCGGCCACCACCGCCGCCGCCCTTGCGGGTGTCGCCGCGACTGCGACGCTCGCTCGTGCGCGGCGGCGCCTTCTTCGGGCTCGCGCTCGCCTTGGCGGTGGATGTCTTGGTGGCGGGCTTCTTGGTGGCGGGTTTCTGGGTAGCGGGCTTCGGCGTGCCGCTGCGCTGGCGGGCGGTCGGCTCGTCCGCCGCCTCGCGGGGGCGGCGCGCCCGGGGCGCCTCGGCGGACGTGACGCTCTCGCGCGCCCGGCGCGGGGCCTCGCCCTCGCGCGGCGAGCGCGACGGGGCCGCCTCCGCGACACGGGGCTTCGCCTCGCGCGGCCGCTCGGCCGGCGCCCGCTGCCGCGTCGCCCGCGCTTCGCCGGACGACGACTTCACCTGCGGCGACGATGCGGCCGCCGGCTTGGCACGCCGGGCCTCGCCGCCGCGTCCATCCTCGCGGGGTTTGCGTTTGCCGGGCTCACCGCCGGGGCGCTCCCGTGCGCCACGCGGAAAGAGGTCGCGCGGTCCACCGCCATCGCTCACGTTGCACCAGCCCCACGTTTGAACTCGAACACCAGTCGGACCGGATGACCGGGCGCGGACGCGTCGGGGTCTCCGGAGCGTCCGCTCCACGCCGGTCGCATCGGCGGAGAGGACGTCGCTTCGGCGGCCCTTCTAGCGCTCCACCCCCAAAAAGGTAAAGCGTCCGTTGCCGAGGGAGGGGTCATGCCCGCCGTCCCGGCGACCGCCCGCTCGCCGGACGACACCGCAAGACGGTCACCGCGTCCGCGCCGTCCCGCGTGCGAAGAGCGATAGTCGAGACCGGCCGCCATGCGATCATCTCCCCCACCCGGGCGAAGTTAAGCCGCACCCAAAAACGCTCCATTGGCATCGATCAGCGGCCGCTCTACCCTTAGGCCATAGAGATGACCGGTTCGTTGCCGGTCGCCGCACGATCGGCGAAGGCGTTCATCTCACCCATCCACGACGTTGCTGGGGGCGACACGGCAGACCTTGATCGCCGCGGGCGGTGTCGCCATGGTCGGCCCCTCATGCTGCCGATCGAGACAGGATCCTCATGACCGATCAACGCGCCCCCGGCGCCGGCGACACCGTTTTCCTGGTCGACGGCTCTTCGTTCGTGTTCCGCGCCTACTTCCAGTCGATGAACCAGGACCGGAAGTACAACTACCGCGCCGACGGCCTGCCGACGGGGGCGGTGCGCCTTTTCTGCAACAAGATCTACCAGTTCATCCGCGACGGGGCGGCGGACGTGACCCCGACCCATCTCGCCATCATCTTCGACAAGTCGGAGGAGTCGTTCCGCAAGGAGCTCTATGCCGACTACAAGGCGAACCGCTCCGCCCCGCCCGACGATCTCGTCCCCCAGTTTCCGCTGATGCGCGCGGCGGTGGAGGCGTTCGGCCTCACCCCCATCGAGAAGGCGGGTTACGAGGCCGACGACATCATCGCCACCTATGCGCGCGAGGCGGCGGACGCGGGGGCCGACGTCGTCATCGTGTCGGCGGACAAGGACCTGATGCAGCTCATCAACGAGCGCGTGTCGATGTACGACCCCGCCTCCGGCGAAGGCCGCCGGGCCGGATCCGGGCGCATGGGGGTGCGGCCGGAACGGCGCATCGGCGTCGACGAGGTGGTGGAGTATTTCGGCGTCACCCCCGACAAAGTGGTCGACGTACAGGCCCTCATCGGCGACGCCACCGACAACGTGCCGGGCGTCCCCGGCATCGGCAAGAAGACGGCGGCCCAGCTCATCGGCGAGTTCGGCGATCTCGATACGCTGCTCGCCAAGGCCGACACCATCAAGCAGCAGAAGCGGCGGGAGAACCTCATCGAATTCGCCGACCAGGCGCGCCTCTCGCGCACCCTCGTCCGACTTGACGATCACGTGGACCTCGAATGGCCGCTCGCCTCCCTGACGATGTGCCCGCTCGAGCCGGCCCCCGCCATCGCCTTCTTCAAGGCGCTGGACTTCGGCACCCTCACCCGCCGCGTGGCCGACGATTTCGGCGTCGATCACGGCAAGATCGAGGCCGACCCCCGCTATCTGCGGATGGGCGATGCCGCCCCCGCCGCGCGCGACGAGCCGGAGCTCGCCGCCGGCCCCGCCACCCCCGAGACGCTCGCCGCCACCATGGAGGCCGAGCTCAAGGGCGGCCCGTTCGACCTTGCCGCCTACGAGACCATCACCGACGGCGAGCGCCTAGCCGCCTTCCTCGCCGATGCGGCGGAGACGGGCATCCTGGCGCTCGCGACCCGGCTCGCGGACGGGACGGTGATGCGCTCCGAACTCGCCGGCCTCGGCCTCGCGACGGCCGAGGGGCGCGCCGCCTACGTGCCGTTCCGCCACGACGGCGGCGACCTCATCAGCGACGTCACGGTGCTTCCCTTGGAGGAGGCCGCGCCGATCCTCGCCCCGGTGCTGACCGATCGCGGCGTCGCCAAGGTGTCGGCGGCGATGAAGCGCGACTATCTGGCGCTGCGCCTCGCCGGCCTCGAGGTGACGCCGCTCGACGACATCGGGCTGATGTCCTACGCCGCCGACGCTGGCGCCGGCCTCCACGACATGTCCGGCCTCGCCAAGCGCTTCCTCGACCACATTCCGCTCGACGATCGCGACGTGATGGGGACCGGCAAGTCGCGCATCCCGTTCGCCGCCGTGCCGCTGGCCGACGCGACGCGCCACGGCGCGGAGGAGGCGGACGTCGCCGTGCGGCTCGCGCCGCTGCTGCGCCAGCGCCTCGTGGCGAAGAAGGTCGTTACCGTTTACGAGACGCTCGAGCGGCCGCTCCTGCCGGTGCTCGCACGGATGGAAGAAGCCGGCGTCCTCGTCGACCGGGACGTCCTGTCGCGCATGTCGGCGGACTTCTCGCAGACCCTCGCCCGCATCGAGGCGGAGATCTACGAGCTCGCCGGCGAGGAGTTCAACATCGGTTCCACCAAGCAGCTGTCGGAGATCCTGTTCGAGAAGCTGGGACTGCCGGGCGGCAAGAAGACCAAGACCGGCGCCTGGTCCACCGGCGCGCAGGTTCTGGAGGAGCTCGCCGCGGCGGGCCACCCGCTGCCGGTGAAGCTCCTGGAGTGGCGGCAGATCTCCAAGCTGAAGTCGACCTACACCGACGCCCTCCAGGAGGACATCAACCCCGGAACGGGGCGGGTGCACACCACCTTCGCGATGGCCTCCACCACCACCGGGCGGCTCTCCTCCACCGATCCGAACCTGCAGAACATCCCGATCCGCACCGAGGAGGGGCGCAAGATCCGCCTCGCCTTCGTGGCGCCGGAGGGGCGGCGGCTGATCTCGGCCGACTACGGGCAGATCGAGCTGCGCGTCCTCGCCCACATCGCCGACATCCCGCAGCTCACCAAGGCGTTCGCCGACGGGCTCGACATTCACGCCCTCACGGCGTCGGAGATGTTCGGCATTCCGGTCGAGGGCATGGACCCGATGGTACGCCGCCGTGCCAAGGCGATCAATTTCGGCATCATCTACGGGATATCCGCCTTCGGCCTCGCCGCCCAGCTCGGCATCCCCAACGCCGAGGCGAGCGCCTACATCAAGCGCTATTTCGAGCGCTTCCCCGGCATCCGGGACTATATGGACGCGACCAAGAAGTACGTGCGCGAGCACGGCTACGTGACGACCCTCTTCGGCCGCCGCGCCCACTATCCGGAGATCGACACCAAAAACCCCTCGCTGCGCGCCTTCTACGAGCGGGCGGCGATCAACGCGCCGATCCAGGGGTCGGCGGCGGACATCATCCGGCGGGCGATGGTGCGCATCGAGCCGGCGCTGTCGGCGGCGGGCCTGTCGACCCGAATGCTGCTGCAGGTGCACGACGAGCTGGTGTTCGAGGCGCCGCAGGACGAGGCGGACGCCGCCATCGACGTGATCCGCAAGGTGATGGTGAGCGCGGCCGAGCCGGCGGTGAAGCTGAAGGTGCCGCTCGACGTCGACGCCCGCGCCGGGGCGAGCTGGGCCGAGGCTCATTAAGCTAACGGCCCATAATCACACACCGTTATGGTGGATCGTGCTAATGGACCCCAAGCCTCAATTCCCGACAGACGCGCCCGACAATGAGACGTTACCCTGGAGTATTCTTCGTCAGTACAGGACGAAGCGGATCCACTCTTGTATCGAATATACTCCGAGATCACCCAGATATCCTCAGCATCTCCGAACTCCTCTCAACAGCCGGGCCGCACGCCTTCTACCCACCTCGCGTCAGAGGAACCGAGTTCTGGAGAAACTTAACTGAACCGCGCCGCATCGTGTATTTTTCGGTACCACCGGCAAGTCAAGAATTCCTATATAACCTAAATGAAACCTCGCGCTATACACGCGAGACACTACCGCCTATCAGCACCATCACCCTACCCCATCTCACGGACAAACCCGACACGCTTCTAGACGAGCTTTCCCAAGAAATCCGGACATCTAATAAGCGTCCAATCAATGAACAATACCAAATATTATTTAATTTTCTCTGTCAAAAATATAATAGACCCCTTTGGATAGAGCGATCTGCGATGTCGATATTGATGGTTAAGTCAATATACAGATTATTTCCTGACGCAAAGATTGTACATATCATCCGAGATGGCCGTGATGTCGCACTGTCTATGTCGGAGCATCCCGCGTTTCGGATCTTAACTAGACTCAACGAGCGCCTCAGTAAGTTCGGGCTTCATCTCCTTGCGCCAAAGGGTGGGTATGGGGCGAGTCGTTTTTATTCGCTCGGCGACAGACTATTGGAGAGCCTCTTTCCCTACGACATCTACGCCTCCAAAAATCTCCGCCCCCAGAAAACAGCCAGTCTTTGGAACCAAATGGTGGCAATCGGTGAAGCTCAGTTGTCCAAAATCAACCCAGGACAGAAATTCACACTGCGATACGAAGACGTCACATCAGACCCATACAATACCATAAAAGGCCTGGTAGATTTCATGGGATTGCGTGCTCCTTCCGACTGGCTGAGGTCCGCCATTCAACGGCCAAAACCACGAGCGTCGCGTTTTGCGATCCTGCCGGACTGGAAGAGGGAAGCCATACAATCCGCTTGCGCGCCATCCCTTCAGAGGCTCGGCTATCCGCTGGAAACGTTCAGATACGCCCCCCAGCGTGGTGCTCAGGCCATCGTCGCACCACCCAAGGTGGCCAATGTCGCGTCGCCGACTCAAGAGCACCATTGACCGGCTCATCCCCGGTCGACCGCGCGGCGAGTGTGAAACCAAGATCCATGCACTGACTGATGGCCTCGGCCGGCGGATCGTTTTCCTCCCGACCGGCAGACAAGCTGCTGAGCCTCGATCGTGTCCCGCTCAGCGAGATGAAGCGCCCTGCCCGCGATGGAGCGGGGAACGCTCGGCTCGAAACGAGGATGCCGGAGGAGAGGATGCCCCCTCCTCCGGCGGGCAGTCCCGCCACGGCCTCCCCGCTAGGCCGCGCCGGGTGCTCGATCGATCACTCGGCCGCGGAGAGCGACTTGTGGGTGTTCTCCACGTAGTGATGCTCGCTCACCGGACGGACCATCAGGTTGGCGAAGAAGGCGATCACCAGCAGCGCGGCCATCGCGAACATCGTGGTGTTGTAGAGGCTCGAGGTCGGATCGACGGTGCCGGCCGGGGCGATCTCCATCAGCCGTGAGATGGTGACCGTGTTGGCCGAGACGAGCTGATCGAGCTGCGACAGGGGGGCGCCGAACCGCTCCTGGAAGGCGGACGGATCGACCTTCGACGCGAGGTCCGAGATGGCGCTGTCACGCGACATGTTGCGCAGATAGGTGATCGCGAACGGGCCGAGGACGCCGGCTGTCGACCACGCCGTCAGGAGCCGCCCGTGGATGCCGCCGACGTGCAGCGTGCCGAACACGTCCGCGAGGTAGGCCGGGATGGTCGCGAAACCGCCGCCATACATCGTGAAGATGATCATCGTCGCGATGTAGAAGAGAATGAGCCACATCACCGACGGATCGGTCGCCACCGCCGAGGCGAGCACCGGGATCGACAGATAGAGCAGCGTCCCGAGCACGAAGAAGCAGTGGTACGTGTTCTTGCGGCCGATGTAGTCGGAGGTGGACGCCCAGAAGAAGCGGCCGACCATGTTGAAGAACGAGATCATCAACACGAACGTGGAGGCGAACGCCGCGGTCACGATGAGCGGCAAGGCGGAGCCGAAGATGTCCGTCATCATCGTCTTGGCGACGCCGATCACGCCGATGCCCGCCGTCACGTTGAAGCAGAGCACCACCCAGAGCAGCCAGAATTGCGGCGTCTTCAGCGCCTGATCGATGTGGACGTGCCGCTTGGTGATCATCTGACGGCGTGAGGCTTCTTCCGTTGGTGGTGTCCAGCCCGCTGGTTTCCAGCCTTCTCGCGGCACCCTGTAGGAGAAGGCGGCGATCATCATGACCACGAAGTAGATGATGCCGAAGGTGACGAAGGTCTGCGCCGCGCCGGTGGAGCCGGTGCCGACGACGTAGACGCCGGGATCGGCGGCGATGTCGAGCTTGGCGACGTCCGCGGCGCTCGCCACGACGACCTCGACGTTGCCGGTCGGCGTTTCGGCGTAGCGGATGCCGTTCTCGGTGACGAGCTGCACGCTGTCGACCGGGCCGAGATAGGTCGGCGGAACGCTGTAGAGGCTGAGGAAGAAGCTGATCAGCGGCGCACCGATCATCGCGCCGCCGCCGAAGCCCATGATCGCCATGCCGGTGGCCATACCGCGCCGGTCCGGGAACCAGCGGATGAGGGTCGACACCGGCGAGACGTAGCCGAGACCGAGGCCCGCGCCGCCGATCACGCCGTAGCCGAGATAGATCAGCCAGAGCTGATGGGTGACGATGCCGATCGAGCCGACGAGAAAGCCGCCGCCCCAGCAGAAGGCGGCGACGACGCCGACGCAGCGCGGGCCGACGTCCTCGAGCCACTTGCCGGCGAACGCGGCGGTGAGGCCGAGAAACACGATGGCGACCGAGAAGATCCAGACGACGCTGCCGAGCGACCAGTCGCCCGCCGCGCTCGCCACCACGCCGAGCTCCTTGGTCAGCGCCGGATTGAACACCGACCAGGCGTAGACCGAGCCGATGCAAAGATGAATCGCGATCGATGCCGGCGGCACCAGCCAGCGGTTGAAGCCCTCTCGGGCGACGATGTTGTCCTTCATCAAGAAAGCGAAGGGCCCGCCTTTGGGCCGGGATGATGTGGCCATCTTCGTTCGATCCTCCCTGGATCTCGCGGTTGTTCAACGCTTGCGTGGCTTCAACAGTGCAGCGTCATTCTTGATTCGATGAGAAGTGCACTAACACCCCATCCAGCCAGCTGTTTTCCTGGCGAATCGGGGTAACGTCACGGTGACTTCCGCACTATATTGTGTCATTACCTGGAAAAATTCGCAACACCTGCGATCGATACAGGAAATGCTTCAGAGCGGATGGGTAATTCTGTCCCACCGCCGACGATGATGCTCGACATTTTGTCCAGAAAATGCGGCCGCGCCCGGGATCAGGCGGGTCGTTTTGTCCCTGGAAGCCATACAATGAAGCGGCTGCCGACCCCCGGGGCGCTCTCGGCGGCAACGTCGCCGCCGCGACGCGACACCAGCATGTGGCTGATCGACAGGCCGAGCCCCGTCCCGTCCTTCGCCTTGGTGGTGAAGAAGGGATCGAAGATCCGCGCCAACACCTCGGGCTTCATGCCGACCCCGGTATCGGCCACGCTCAGCGCCACGCCGGGGCGGCCGTCCTTGTCGAGATCGGCGCTCGTCAGCGTCAGCGTCCCGCCGCTCGGCATCGCATGGATGGCGTTGACGATGAGGTTGACGAGCACCTGCTGCAGCTCGGTGCGGGGCATCTGCACCTCGCGGGTCGAGCGGTCACAGCGCACCACCTCGATCTTCGACCGGTTCATCAGGTGCCGCACCAGGGGCAGGCACCCGTCGACGATCTGTTCCGGCAGGCTCGAGGAGGTGTCGGTGCCGTATTCGTCCGGCCGGGCGAACTGGAGCAGGCGGAAGATGATCTCGCTGATCCGCTCGGTCTGCTCGTCGATCAGCGCGAACTCTCGGCGCGCCGGCGCCGCAGCGTCGCCGAGGAGCGCTCGCGCGACCTCCAGATTGCCCTGGATGACGGCGACCGGATTGTTGATCTCGTGCGCCACCCCGGCGGCGATCTCGCCGATCGAGGCGAGCTTCTCGCGCATCACGAGCTGACGCGTGGTGATCTCGAGCTGCCGGTTGGACTCCATCAGCTCGTGGGTGCGCTCCTCGACGCGCGAGTTCAGCGTCTCGTTCCAGCTGCGCAGCTCACGGTCGCGCGCCTCGAGCTGATCGAGGAGGTGGTCGAGGAGACGCGCCGCCTGGCCGATCTCGTCGCGGGCGCGGGTCGGGCCCGTCCGCGCCCCGAGATCGCCGCTCTCCACGCGGCGGATGGTGGCGCTCATCCGCTCCAGCGGCTCGAAGATCGCGCGCGCCCAGTGCAGGAAGAGCGGGACGGTCAGCACCGTGGCGAGCAGGAAGGCGACGGCGATCGTCGTCAGCGTCTCGAGCCGCGCGGCCCGGAAGGGCGCCTCGAGGAAGCCGACATAGAGCATGCCGACCCGCTCGCCGAAGCTGTCGACGATCGGCTCGTAGCCGGAAATGTACCAGTCGTTCACCACGAACGCCGAATCGAGCCAGGTGCGCCCCTCGCCCAGAACGCTCTGCCGCACGGCCGCGGACACGCGCGTCCCGAGCGCCCGCTCACCCTCGAAGAGGCGCACGTTGGTGCTGACGCGCACGTCGTCGAGAAACAGCGTCGCCGTGCCGTGGCTGCCCTCCGGCAGGCTCGCCGAGCGGTAGACGAGATCGTTTATCGTATCGATGAAGGCGAGGTTGCGGTTGAGCAGCATGCCGCCCACGAGCAGCGCCTCGTCGTGCTCGACGGCGACGGGGCTCGCCGAGTGGATCACCATGCCGCGCGTCTCCGCGCTCCGGTCGGTCGGCGCGGCGTTCTCCGTCTCGATCAGCGGCAGGTTGGCGCGCTCGGCAAGGTCCGGCGAGATTGCGTTGAGCGTCTCCGCGGTGAAGCAGTCGATGGCGCTCGCCGGGCGCCCCGCGCGCGCCGCGGCGATCACCGGCCAGTCGGGACCGGGCAGGCTCGCCCCGAGGGGCGAGGCCGCCATCACCTCCCCGTCGAGGCGCATATAGGCCAGATAGTCCAGACCGCGCTCGCGGCGAGCGCTGTCGAGAAGGACCATCAGGCGTTCGCGGTTGCCGCTCTCGAGCACGTCCTTCAGGTTCGCCGAGGCGCCGAGGGCGCGCAGGCTCTCGGCCGTCTCGTCGAGGATCGTCGACAGATATTGCTGGGCGATCGTGAGGTCGCTGTTGACCTTGGTGCGCAGGAGCCCCTCGAACTTGGCGTTCCAGCGCAGGATCGCGAGCCCCAGCATGAGCGGCAAGAGCACCAGCATCGGCACGAGGGCGATGGCGAGGATGCGATAGCGGACCGAGCGTGGCGGCCGCGTCTCCGGTCCGGGCGGTTCAGCCATTCCAGCCGGCGACCTTGCGGTCGATGGTCTTGCGCGAGATGCCGAGGCGCCGCGCCGCCTCGGCGCGATTGCCGCCGGTCTCGTCCAGCGCGGCGAGGATGTGGCGCCGCTCCATCTCGGCGAGCGGCAGCAGCGGCGTGTCCCCTCTGCGCCGGTCGCGCGTCAGCTCGGCCGGCAGATGACCGAGGATCAGCGCCCGCTCGATGAGATTGCGCAGCTCGCGCACGTTGCCCTTCCAGTCGTAGCGGGCCAGCGCCGCACGGTCGGCATCCGACAGGCGCACCGGCGGCACGCCGAGCTGGCGCGACAGCGTCTCCATGAAGAAGTTGGCGAGGTCCTGCACATCGTCGCCGCGCTCCTCGAGGAGCGGCATCGCGATGCGCATCACGTTGATCCGATAGTAGAGATCGGCGCGGAAGCGGCCCGCTTCGACCTCCTCTTCGAGCGCCGCGTTGGTGGCGAACACGAAGCGCACGTCCACCTGCCGCTCGCGCTCCGAGCCGAGCGGGCGCACCCGGCGATCCTCGATCACGCGCAGGAGCTTGCTTTGCAGCGCCGGGGCGAGCTCGGTGATGTCGTCGAGAAAGAGCGTGCCGCCGTGGGCGTGCAGGATCAGCCCGTCCCGCGCGCTGTCGGAATGGGGCAAGGCGCCCTTCAGGTGGCCGAAGAGCTCCTGCTCCATGGTGTCGGCCGGGATGGCGGCGCAGTTCACCGCGACGAACGGCTTGTCCGCCCGGTCGGAGAGGGCGTGGAGCAGGCGGGCGGCGACCTCCTTGCCGGTCCCCGAGCCGCCGGTGAAGAGAACCGACGTCGGCAGGCCCGCGACACGGGCGATGTCCTCACGCACCTGCTGGATCGCGGGAGAGCTCCCGATCAGCGTCTGGCGCGAGAGCGTCGGGTTGGAGCCGCGCAGCTCGCGCCGCAGCATGGTGTTCTCGCGCTGCAGCCGCACCCGGTCGAGCGAGCGCGCGAGAGCGTTGAGGATCTGGTTGGAGCGGAACGGCTTCAGCACCAGGTCGACCGCCCCCGCCCGCAGCGCCTGGATCGCCGTATCGAGATCGGCGTAGGCGGTGATGAGGATGGCGCTCGAGAAGAAGCCGATCTCACGCTGCTCGCTGAGCCAGTCGACGCCGCGCACGCCGGGCATGATGTTGTCGAGGATCAGCACGTCGTAGTGCTCGCCGTCGAGCATGCGCGAGGCCTCGGCCGCATTCTGCGCCTCGGCGACGGCCTTGCAGCGCGGCTCCAACGTGCGCACGAGGAAGTTGCGCATGCCCGGCTCGTCGTCGACGACGAGGATCGAGGCCTCGGCGAGGAGCGGGCCGAACTCGCCGGTCGCATCGGTGCGCCCGGTCATGGCGCGCCGATCGCGCGGCGACGGCACGGCGCCCCGCGCGGCCTCAGCGATGACCAAGAAATCACGAACACGAGAGGTTGGTCCTTCGGCGGTCGAGGGGAACGCGTCGTCTTATCTAATCGAGCGCGCAGGAACAGGGGAGCCCCCTCTAGAGACAGATTCGTGAGTGTTGAAGACGACAGCAATCGAACATTACGATCGCGCATGTAGAGATCATTCGGAACTCTCGATCATGCTCGATCGGCTCGAAATGTTCATTGCGGTCGCGAACGAGCGGCATTTCGGCCGGGCGGCGGAGTCCCTCGGCATCACCCAGCCGACGCTGTCGCACGGGATCAAGCAGCTCGAGGAGCAGCTCGGCGTCCAGCTGGTGTTTCGGGCGTCCCGCTTCGGCAGCCTGACGCCGGAGGGCCAGAGCGCGCTCGTCTGGGCGCGGCGCATCGTCGGCGACGTGCGCCAGCTCAAGGAGGAGATGCGCACTGCCCGTCACGGCCTCGCCGGCCGCGTCCGCATCGCCGTGGTGCCGACCGCCCTCACCTGGGCCTCCAAGCTCGCCACCGCGTTCAGCGCCGCCCATCCGAAGGTCGAGTTCACCATCTTGTCGCGCAACTCCTCCGACATCCTGTCGATGCTCGAGAATCTCGAGATCGACGCCGGCATCTCGTACATCGACAACGAACCCCTCGGCCGCGTCACCACCGAACCGCTCTACGAGGAGGCGTACATGCTGGTGTGCGCCGAGGGCTCGCCCTTCGCCGATCGCAAGACGGTGCGGTGGGAGGAGCTCGACGGCACGCGCCTCTGCCTGCTCACCCCCGACATGCAGAACCGGCGGATCATCAACGAGAACTTCGCCGCCCGGAAGAGCACGCCGGTGGCGGCGATCGAATCCAACTCCACCGTCGTCCTCACGGCGAGCGTCATGACGGGAGCCTGGATGACCGTGCTGCCGCGGGATCTCGCGAACTTTCTGGCGGTCGGCAAGCCGCTGCGGACCATTCCACTCGACGGACAAGTGAAACGGCACCGCGTGGGGCTCATCGCCCCCTATCGCGAGCCGCACACGCCGGTTCTGCATGCGCTGTTCGACGAGGCGCGGCGCGTTGCCATCGTCGAACGATAGAACTTCTCAATCAGCCAACGAGAAAACGATATTGATTTAGACTTATTCAAGACCGAGGGTCGGCCCAATCTGGAGCGAATACCAGCCATGCATAACGCTGCCCTCGACCCCTACGCCAAGCCAGCCCCGACGGTGGAGACGATCGAGTCCATCGTGGGTGAGTACCTTCATCTCGAAGGCCCTCTGCTGCCGATCCTGCACGCCCTGCAGGAGAGCTTCGGCCACATTCCCGAGGCGGCGATCCCGGTGATCGCGCAGATGCTGAACATCGGACGGACGGAAGTGCATGGCGTCGTGACCTTCTATCACGACTTCCGCGAGGCTCCGGCCGGGCGCCACGTGATCAAGCTTTGCCAGGCGGAAGCCTGCCAGGCCGTCGGCGCGGAGGCGATCGGCGCGCGCGCCCTCGCCAAGCTCGGCGTCGACTGGCACGGCACCACGCCCGACGGGGCGGTGACGGTGGAGCCGGTCTACTGCCTCGGCCTGTGCGCCTGCGGCCCGGCGGCCCTGGTGGACGGCAAGGTCGTCGGCCGGGTCGACGCCACGAAGATCGACGCCATCCTCACGGAGGCGAATGCGTGAAGATATATGTTCCCCTCGACAGCGCCGCCAAAGCACTCGGCGCGGACGAGGTCGCCGAAGCAATCCGCGCCGAAGCCGGGCGCCGGGGCCTCGCCGTCGACATCGTGCGCAACGGCTCGCGCGGCATGGTGTGGCTCGAGCCGCTCGTCGAAGTCGACCGTGGATCGGGCCGCGAGGCCTACGGACCGGTGAGCGTCGCGGACGTCGGCGCGCTCCTCGACGGCACGCTCCCGAGCCACGGCACGGTCGAGGACATCCCCTTCTTCGCCCGCCAGACGCGGCTCACCTTCCAGCGCTGCGGCCTCGTCGATCCGCTCGACCTCGACGACTATCGGGCGCACGGCGGGCTCGCGGGCCTCTACCGCGCCGCCGCGATGACCGGCGCCGCGATCGTCGAGGAGGTCACCGCCTCCGGGCTGCGCGGTCGCGGTGGGGCGGGCTTTCCCACCGGCATCAAGTGGAAGACGGTGCTCGATGCCAAGGCCGAGCAGAAATACATCGTCTGCAACGCCGACGAGGGCGACAGCGGCACCTTCGCCGACCGGATGATCATGGAGGGCGATCCCTTCAGCCTGATCGAGGGGATGGCGATCGCCGGGCTCGGCGTCGGCGCGACCAAGGGCTACGTCTACCTGCGCTCCGAATATCCCGATGCGATCGACGTGATGCGCGCCGCCGTGCGGATCGCGCGGCGCGAGGGCGTGCTCGGGCCCAACGTGGCCGGGTCCGGCCGCGCCTTCGACATGGAGATCCGCGTCGGCGCCGGGGCTTATGTCTGCGGCGAGGAGACCTCGCTCCTCAACTCGCTCGAAGGCAAGCGCGGCACGGTGCGGGCGAAGCCGCCGCTGCCGGCGCTCGAAGGCTTCCTCGGCCGGCCCACCGTCGTCAACAACGTCATCTCGCTCGCGACCGTCCCGGTGATCTTCGAGAAGGGCGCCCAGGCCTACGCCGACTTCGGCCTCGGCCGCTCGCGCGGCACGGTCACGCTGCAGATCGCCGGCAACGTCAAGCGCGGCGGCCTGTTCGAGACCGCGTTCGGCATGTCGCTCGGCGAGGCGGTGGAGGAGATCGCCGGCGGCACGGCGAGCGGGCGGCCGGTGAAGGCGGTGCAGGTGGGCGGCCCGCTCGGCGCCTACATGCCGCGCGAGGCGTTCGACACGCCGCTGAGCTACGAGGATTTCGACGCCAAGGGCGGCCTCATCGGCCACGCCGGGCTCGTCGTGTTCGACGACACGACGGACATGCTCAAGATGGCCCGCTTCGCCATGGAATTCTGCGCGATCGAGAGCTGCGGCAAGTGCACTCCGTGCCGCATCGGCGCGGTGCGCGGCGTCGAGACCATCGACCGCATCGCCCGGGGCGACGGCGCCGCGGCCGCACTGCTCACCGACCTTTGCGAAACGATGAGGGACGGCTCGCTCTGCGCCCTCGGCGGCTTCACGCCCTTCCCCGTGATGTCCGCTCTCACCCATTTCCCAGAAGATTTCACGACCGTGAAGGAGGCCGCAGAATGACGTCTTCCACGATGGTCCTCGATGACCGCGACATGGGCACGCCGGCGCGCGAGGGCGCTCCCGTCACCCTGACGATCGATGGTTTCGAGGTTGTCGTCCCGGCCGGCACGTCGGTCATGCGGGCGGCGGCGGAGGCGGGTCTCTCCGTCCCCAAGCTGTGCGCGACCGACAGCGTCGCGGCGTTCGGATCGTGCCGCCTCTGCGTGGTGGAGATCGAAGGACGGCGCGGCACGCCGGCCTCGTGCACCACCCCCGTCGCCGAGGGCATGGTCGTCCGCACCCAGTCGGACAAGGTGCGCCGGATCCGCAAGGGGGTGATGGAGCTCTACATCTCCGACCACCCGCTCGACTGCCTGACCTGCTCGGCCAACGGCGACTGCGAGCTGCAGGACATGGCCGGCGCCGTGGGCCTGCGCGACGTGCGCTACAAACCGGGCGAGAACCACTACGACCCGTCCGCCACCGGCGCCCGCTCCCAGGCCGAGGCGCGGCTGCGCATGCCGGAGGGCGAGGCGAACCCCCGCTACATCCGGAAGGACGAGTCGAACCCCTACTTCACTTACGACCCCTCCAAGTGCATCGTCTGCAGCCGCTGCGTGCGGGCGTGCGAGGAGGTGCAGGGCACCTTCGCGCTGACGATCGAGGGGCGCGGCTTCGACAGCCGCGTGAAGGCGGGCGCCGGCGCCGACGACTTCTTCGCCTCCGACTGCGTGAGCTGCGGCGCCTGCGTGCAGGCCTGCCCGACGGCGACGCTGAAGGAGAAGTCCGTCGTCGAGTTCGGCACGCCGACCCGCTCCGTCGTCACCACCTGCGCCTATTGCGGCGTCGGCTGCTCGTTCAAGGCCGAGCTCAACGGCGACCAGCTCGTGCGCATGGTGCCCTACAAGAACGGCAAGGCGAACCGGGGCCACTCGTGCGTCAAGGGCCGCTTCGCCTACGGCTACGCCAACCACAAGGACCGCATCCTCAACCCGATGATCCGCGACCGGGTCGACGAGCCCTGGCGCGAGGTATCGTGGGAGGAGGCGATCACCTTCGCCGCCGACCGCATGCGCGGCCTGCAGGAGAAGTACGGCCAGAAGAGCATCGGCGTCATCACCTCGAGCCGCTGCACCAACGAGGAGACCTTCCTCGTGCAGAAGCTCGCCCGCGCCGTCTTCGGCAACAACAACACCGACACCTGCGCCAGGGTGTGCCACTCGCCCACCGGCTACGGCCTCGGCCAGACCTTCGGCACCTCCGCCGGCACGCAGGACTTCGATTCGGTCGAGCACACCGACGTCGTCATCGTGATCGGCGCGAACCCCACCGACGGCCACCCCGTCTTCGCCTCGCGGCTGAAGAAGCGGCTGCGTGCCGGGGCGAAGCTGATCGTGATCGACCCGCGCCGCATCGACCTGGTGCGCTCGCCCCACATCAAGGCGGCGCATCACCTGGCGCTGCGCCCGGGCACCAACGTCGCCGTCGTCACCGCGATGGCGCACGTCATCGTGACCGAGGGGCTGTTCGACGAGGCCTTCATCCGCGAGCGCTGCGACTGGGACGAGTTCCAGCACTACGCCGAGTTCGCGGCTGACCCGCAGCACAGCCCGGAAGCGACCGAGCTCCTCACCGGCGTGCCGGCCGCCGAGCTCCGCGCCGCCGCCCGGCTGTTCGCCACCGGCGGCAACGGCGCGATCTACTACGGCCTCGGCGTCACCGAGCACAGCCAGGGCTCGACCACGGTCATGGGCATCGCGAACCTTGCGATGCTGACCGGCAATATCGGCCGCAAGGGCGTCGGCGTGAACCCGCTGCGCGGCCAGAACAACGTGCAGGGCTCGTGCGACATGGGCTCGTTCCCGCACGAGCTGCCGGGCTACCGCCACGTCAAGCTGCCGGAGGTACGCGCCATCTTCGAGAAGGCGTGGGGCGTGCCGATCGACCCGGAGCCGGGCCTTCGCATTCCGAACATGCTCGACGCGGCGGTCGACGGCACCTTCAAGGGCCTCTACTGCCAGGGCGAGGACATCCTGCAGTCCGACCCCGACACCAAGCACGTCGCCGCGGGGCTCGCCGCGATGGAGTGCGTCATCGTGCACGACCTCTTCCTCAACGAGACCGCCAACTACGCCCACGTCTTCCTGCCGGGCTCGACCTTCCTGGAAAAGGACGGCACGTTCACCAACGCCGAGCGCCGCATCAACCGCGTGCGCGAGGTGATGGCGCCGCGCACCGGCTACGCCGACTGGGAGGTGACCCAGCTCCTCGCCAACGCGATGGGCGCGGGCTGGACCTACACCCACCCCTCCCAGGTGATGGCGGAGATCGCGGCGACCACCCCCTCCTTCGCCGGCGTCACCTACGAGCTGCTCGACGAGAAGGGCTCGGTGCAGTGGCCCTGCAACGAGAAGGCGCCCGAGGGCACGCCGCTGATGCACATCGACGGCTTCGTGCGCGGCAAGGGGCGGTTCATCGTGACCGACTACGTGGCGACGGACGAGCGGACCGGGGCGCGTTTCCCGCTACTCCTCACGACCGGCCGCATCCTGTCGCAGTACAATGTCGGCGCGCAGACGCGGCGGACCCAGAACGTGCTCTGGCACGAGGAGGACCGGCTCGAGATCCACCCGCACGACGCGGAGGTGCGCGGGATCAAGGAGGGCGACTGGGTCAAGCTCGCCTCCCGGTCCGGCGAGACGACCCTCAGGGCGAAGCTGACCGACCGGGTGAGCCCGGGCGTCGTCTACACCACCTTCCACCACCCGGACACCCAGGCCAACGTCATCACCACGGACTACTCGGACTGGGCGACCAACTGCCCCGAGTACAAGGTGACGGCGGTTCAGGTCGGCCTGTCGAACGGGCCCTCCGAGTGGCAGGAGAGCTACGCCGCGCAGGCCGAGCGCGCACGCCGCATCCTGCCGCCGGCGGCGGAGTAGGTCCGGTGACCCGCCTCACCGCTGCTCCGCGCGTGCCGCAGCGGGAGGCTCGGCCTCGCGCCACGGCCTTCCGTCCGGCATGCGCCGGGCGGATCGACGTCCACCGCCATCCCGAACGCAGCCGCCTGCCGATGTCCGATGTCGCCTGAAAAGATGGTCCACATGGCGAACCAGATCGCCACCTTCTTCCGCACCCAGCCCGGCGACGATCAGGCCGATCGCATCGCCTCGCACTTCAAGGACTTCTGGGAGCCGCGAATGCGCGAGCAGCTCCTCGACTACGTGGCGCACGGCGGAGCGGGCCTCGACGAGCTCGTCCTCAAGGCGACGAAGCGCCTCTAGAGCGCCGCGTCGAAGACACTTCCCAACACAGTCAAAGACTTGACGGAGGCCGCGGCGGCCGCCATGGCGCGCGCGCCATCGCCGGCGGCACCGCTCCGTGCGCGCCGGCGAGCGATGGCCGGCGGACAGCGGCGACGATCCCCGCTACACTCGGTTGAGGCGAACCTTCGGGAGGAGCTCCATCGGGGGACGCCTGCTCGTCGTTCACGGCGCGTCCGCTGAGGAATCGCGCCACGCTTGGAGACGCACCAATGGGACTTCGTCACTCAGCTTACTGCACCCTCCTCGCCGCGCTCGGCGTGGTGGCCGTCGCGGCAACGCCTGCCCTCGCGCAAGGCGAGGCGGAGGACGACGCCGAAGCCGTCGAGACCACCGTCGATCTGTCGGCCCTCACCTGCAAGGATCTGATGGGACAGGACGGCGAGATGCGCCCGCGCACCATCTCCTTCCTGCACGGCTACGTCGCGGGGGCGGACGGTGTCACCGAAGTCGACGTCGAGGCGCTCGTCGACGCGACCGCCCTGTTCATCGATCAGTGCCTCGACAACCCGACGGCGAACGCCCTCGAAACGTTGAAATCGATCGTCCAGTAGCCATCGAAGAAGGAGAACAAGCATGGCATTCTGGCGTCTCCTCACGATCGCTGCGGCAGCCGCGATCCTGGGGACCTTCCTCGCCGGCCCCCGTCCGGTGGACGCCGCTCCCCTCACGACGCCGCTGACGTCGGTGGACAGTGGCGGCCGATCGCTCCTCATCGAGGTGCGTCGCGGCGGGGGCGGTGGCCGGCCGCATGGCGGGAGAGGCCCCGGCGGCCGCCCCCATGGCGGCCATCGCCCGCCCGTCGCCCATCATCCCGGGCGGCCGCGGCCGCCCGTCGCCCATCACCCGGGCCGTCCGAGACCACCTGTCGGGGGTCGCCCGCCGGGCGCCCGCCCACCCGGGGGTCGTCCGCCTGTCGCCCGTCCTCCCGGCGCCCGCCCGCCTGGTGGTCGTCCACCGGTGGCTCGTCCGCCGGGCGCCCGTCCGCCGTTCCGTCCGGCGCGGCCTTGGCCGGGCGGCTGGGGCATGCGGCCGGGACGGGGCTGGGACTACTGGTATCGGCCCAATGTCGGCTGGGTGATCGCCGGAGTGGGTGCGGCCTCGCTCGCCGCCCTCACCGCCTCCGCCTACTACAGCAACAGCTGCAACCCGGTGGAGGTGCAGTCCTGCCAGACGTGCTGGCCCAACAACAGCGGCGAGCTCGTCTGCGGATCGCAGCAGACCTGCCGCATGGTCTGGGTCTGCCAGTAGCGACGTCACATCGGTCCCCCGGCGCCCGCGCCGGGGGAGTCCTCGCCGGCTGATCGGCCCTCGAATGCGGCCGCTCGGCGCCGCGCTCAGCGGAACATCAGCACCGGCACCTTGCAGGAGCGCACCATCTCGCTGGTGGTCGAGCCGATGATCAGCGAGCGGATTCGGCTGTGGCCGTAGGCGCCCATCACCAACAGATCGATGCCTTCGCGCTCCACGTAGGCCGAGATGCGCTCCTCCGGCTGGCCGGCCTCGATGCCGGAGATCACCGGCGCGCCGCTCGCCGACAGCATCGCCACGGCCCCCTCGATGTTGCGCCGGTTCTCCACCGTGTCGGGTCCCACGGTGAGGATGTGGGCTTCGAGGCCGGTGAAGAACGGGCTGCGCGAGGCCATGTCGACCGCCCGCATCGAGGAGTTGCCGCCGTCGAAGGCGATCAGATATTTGCGCGGCTCGCGGAACGCCCGGTTGGCGACGAGCACGGGCTTCTTGCACACGCGCACCACGCGCTCGAGGTTCGAGCCGAGGTGGAGCTTGGCAAAGTCCGCCGCCTCGCCGCGCTTGCCGATGATGACGAGCCGCGCGTCCGGTTCGAGCTCCTGCACCGTCTCCACGAGGTCGCCGTTCCTGAGGCGCTCCGTCACGGTGACGCCCGTCGCCGCCAGCCGCTCGTGCGCGGCGTCGAGGATCGCCCGGCCGCGCTTCTGGGCGAGCTTGGCGCGCTGGCCGTCGAGCTCGGCGAGCTCTTCCAGGAGCTGGGTGCGCGCGCCGAGGCCGATGGAGCCGGACAGGTCGGCCGACACCACTCCCACCTCGCGACGACCGAGGACGTGGACGAGCTCCACGGCCACCCCGACCCGTTGTGCGGCCCAGGCGGCATGGTCGCACACGCTTTCCGAATAAACCGACCCGTCGATCAGCGCGATGATGCGACTCATACTGCTCTCCTCAGTGGCCTGCCGTCAGCTGGTCCATCGCGCCCGGCTTGTCGTGAATTGCCAATTTGTCGACGATGGTCTCGCTCGCTTCGTTCATGCCGATCACCCTCACTTCGGCGCCTTCGCGCCGGAACTTCAGCACGACGGCGTCGAGCGCACCGACGCTCGATATATCCCAGATGTGCGCCTTGCTGACATCAATGTCGACATGTTCCAGCGCTTCCTTGAAGTCGAAGGCGCTGGTGAAGGCGTCGGCGCTCGCGAAGAAGAGCTGGCCCTCGACATGGTAGGTGCGACGCCGACCGTCGTCCGACAGCTCGGAGCGCACGCTGAAGATCTGGGCGATCTTGCCGGCGAAGAAAATGCCGGAAAGCAGCACCCCAACGAGCACGCCGATGGCGAGATTGTGGGTCGCCACCACGACGATCACCGTGGTGACCATCACCACCGAGGACGAGCGCGGGTGGTGCCGGAGCGCCTTGATCGACGACCAGGAGAAGGTGCCGACCGAGACCATGATCATGATCGCCACCAGCGCCGCCATCGGAATGCGACCGACGATGTCGCCGAGGAGCACCACCAGGATGAGGAGGAAGATGCCCGCGGCGAAGCAGGAGAGGCGCCCCCGCCCACCCGACTTCACGTTGATCATCGACTGGCCGATCATCGCGCAGCCGGCCATGCCGCCGATGAAGCCGGTGCCGATGTTGGCGAGCCCCTGGCCGATGCACTCGCGGTTCTTGTTCGACGGCGTGTCGGTGAGATCGTCGACCAGCTGCGCCGTCATCAGCGACTCCAGAAGCCCGACGACGGCGATCGCCGCCGCATAGGGCAGGATGATCTGCAAAGTCTCGAGGGTCAGCGGGATGTCGGGGAGCATGAAGGCGGGGAACGCGTCGGGAAGCTCGCCCATGTCGGCGACGGTGCGCAGGTCTAGCCCGAGCCCCATGGTGATCGCACTCAGGACCACGATGCAGACGAGCGGCGACGGGATCACCTTGGTGAGGCGCGGGAAGAGGTAGATGATCGCGAGCCCCAAGGCGACCATCGGGTAGGTGAGCCAGGGCACTCCCGTCAGCTCCGGCAGCTGCGCTAGGAAGATGAGGATCGCGAGGGCGTTGACGAAGCCCGTCATCACCGAGCGCGAGACGAAGCGCATCAGCCGGCCGAGCCGCAGCACGCCGGCGCCGATCTGGAAGACGCCGGCGAGCACGGTGGTGGCGAGGAGATATTGCAGCCCGTGGTCGCGCACGAGCGTGACCATCAGCACGGCGGTCGCCGCGGTGGCGGCCGAGATCATGCCCGGCCGTCCGCCCACGATGGCGGTGATGACGGCGATCGAAAAGGACGCGTAGAGGCCGACCTTGGGGTCGACGCCGGCGATGATCGAGAAGGCGATGGCCTCGGGGATCAGCGCCAGCGCGACGACGAGGCCGGACAGCAAGTCGGCACGGACGTTGCCGATCCATCGCTCTTTCAGAATGCGAAGGTCGAGGGTCAAGCGAAACTCCGGTGGGCGGCGGCCCCCTCACACGGCGGGGGGGCGGGATGAACGGCAGGACCGCCCGGCGTGCGGCAGGAGCGACCCGGAGGGCCGGTCCACGCGACGCGCGCGGGCGCGGGCGACGTCTTGAGTGGTGCAAACGCCGTTCCGCTTAACAGATCCTCGCCCGGCTCGCCGCCCCCGCGCCTGCATCGGAGCGTTGCCGCGACGCGAGCCGAAGAGGGTGTCGTCCAAATGCCGCGCCTTTCGATGCCGCGACCGGCGGTCCCGGGCCGCGACACGCACAGGTTTACCGGAGCGCCAGGGTTGGGGCAGTCTCGCGCGGGCCGGCCAGTTGGCGCGGCGATTGCGTTCTGCGACAGGCAACTCACGGAAAGAGACGGAATGGATCCCGCGCCGACCGCCGACCCCGCCCCGCCCGACGCCTTCGTCGACATCGACGACGTCTCGCTGGTCTACGGCCGCGGCACCTCACGCACCGTCGCCCTGCACCACGCCTCGATCGCCGTGCCGCGTGGCGGCTTCGCCGCCGTGGTCGGCCCGTCGGGCTGCGGCAAGTCCTCGCTGATGAAGCTCGTCACCGGGCTGATGCCGCCCACCCGCGGCACCATCCGGGTGGACGGGGCGACGGTAACCGGACCGCTCAAGATCGCCGGGATGGCCTTCCAGAACCCGACCCTCCTGCCCTGGCGCTCCACCCTCGACAACATCATGCTGCCGCTCGAGATCGTCGAGCCGCACGCCAGCCGCCTGCGCCGCAACCGGGCCGAGTACGTGGGGCGCGCCGAGGCGCTGCTCGCCTCCGTCGGCCTCGACGGCTTCGGCAACCGCAACCCCTGGCAGCTCTCCGGCGGCATGCAGCAGCGCGCCTCCCTCTGCCGCTCGCTGATCCACGAGCCCGACCTCCTGATGCTCGACGAGCCGTTCGCCGCGCTCGACGCCTTCACCCGCGAGGAGCTGTGGGGCGTCCTGCAGAAGGTGTGGATGGAGCGGCGCTTCACGGTGGTCCTCGTGACCCACGATCTGCGCGAGGCGGTCTATCTCGCCGACCGCATCTACGTGATGAGCGCCCGGCCCGGCCGCATCGTCGCCGCCCGCGACGTACCCTTCGCGCGCCCGCGCAGCCTGGAGGACACCTTCGCGCCCGAGTTCGTGGACATCGTGCACGAGCTCCGCGACCACATCAGCCGGGAGCGCGCCGCCGCATGAGCGACATGATCGACGACCTGCCGACCGAGGAGGAGACCCGCTCCCGCTTCGGCCGCGCCGCGCTCGAAAACGCCTCCCCGGTGATCATCGCCATCGTCACGCTGATCGTCTGGGAGATCGCCTGCCGCGTCTTCGACGTGCCCCGCTTCGTGCTGCCGACGCCGTCGATGATCTTCGCGAGCCTCGTGAAGTGGCACGCCGTCATCGCGACCCATGCGGCGCAGACCCTCTACACCACCCTCATCGGCTTCGCCTTCGCCGTGGTGGCGGGGCTCGTCATCGGCATCGCGGTGGGAACGTCGCGCCTCCTCTACAAGGCGCTCTATCCGATCCTCATCGCCTTCAACTCGGTGCCCAAGGTGGCGATCGTCCCGGTGCTCGTGATCTGGTTCGGCATCGGCACCATTCCGGCGGCGATCACCGCCTTCCTGCTCGCCTTCTTCCCGATCGTCGTAAACGTCGCGGCGGGTCTCGCCACCGTCGAGCCGGAGCTCGAAGACGTGCTGCGCTCGCTCGGCGCCTCCAAGCGCAAGATCCTGATGAAGGTGGGGCTGCCGCGCTCGATGCCCTATTTCTTCGCCTCGCTGAAGGTGGCGATCACCCTCGCCCTCGTCGGCTCCGTGATCTCGGAAACCATCGCCTCCAACGCCGGCATCGGCTACCTGATGCTCAACGCGAGCTCCCGCTTCGACGTGCCTTTGGTGTTCGCCGGCCTGTTCGTGGTGGCCGCACTCGGGGTCGCGATCTACGCGCTCTTCGCCACCGTCGAGACGCGTTTCACGGGCTGGGCGACGCGGGCGCAGACCGCCCGCCTCGAAGGCACCGGCGGGGGCTGACCCCCCCGCCGGCGTCCGACGCGCCTCACTTCGACGCGCCTCATGTCGGAAGCGCCTTATTTGGCGGCGGCGCGCTCCTTGGCGGCCTCGGGCACCTGCCGGTCCTGCCGCGACGGCAGGAAGCTCGGGTCATAGTAGTTTTCCATCTTCGGCTGCACATCGATGCCGAACGACTCGGCCACCTGCATCGCGGCCTCCTCGTAGCGCACCTTCTGCACCTCCGAGATGCCGAGATCGATCACGCTCGGCGTCAGGATCGAGAGTTCCTCGGCGAGCTCCCAGCGGGCCGCCTCCACCTTCTCGTCGATCAGCGGCTCACGCTCCTTGAGGAGCTTCAGGCCCTCTTCCGGGTCGGCCAGCATGTCGACGAGGCCCTTCACCGTGGCGGCGACGAAACCCTTCACCACCTCCGGGTTCTCCTTGGCGTAGTCGGCGCGCACGATGATGCCCGACGAATAGGGCTTCAGCCCGTACTGGGCGAGGGTGAAGTAGGTGATGTCGTCGCGGTCGACGCCCGCCTGCACCATGTTGAGCACGGTGGTGGTGGCGAAGCCGAAGGTGGCGTCGGCCTGGCCCTGCAGCACCATCGCGTCCCGCAGGCTCGGTTCCACGAAGAGATATTCGATCCCCTCCGGGTCGAGGCCGTTGAGCTGGGCGAACACCGGCCAGACGAGCACGGTCGCGGCGTTCTGCGTCGCCGAGATCTTCTTGCCCATGAGGTCTTGCGGGGTGGTGACGCCGTTCTTCTGGACGGAGATCACGCCGGTGGGCGACTCGTCGTTGATGATCAGCACCGAGATCACCTGATCGTCCGGGTTCTCGGTGTTGAACTTCAGCAGGCTGGTGCCTTCGGCGAAGCCGAAGTCGTAGGCCTTGGCGGCGACCTTGGCGATCGTGTCGCCCGAGCCGAAGCCTCGGTCGATGGTGACGTCGAGACCCTCGTCGGCGTAGTAGCCCTTGTCGAGAGCGATCAGAAACGGCCCGTGCATGGCCTGCCAGGCCCAGTCGAGCACGAAGTTCACCTTGGTCTTGTCCTGTGCCTGGGCGCCCATCGCCGAGGCGAGGACCAGGGCGGCGGTGAGCCCCGCGCGGAAGATGCGTGTGGTCACGAGGGTGTCTCCTTGGTATCGGGTCGCCGAACACGATGCCGGGCGACGGTCGCACGACGATGCAAAAAGGGGACCAGCGGCCCCCTTGCCGATATGCTGCCACAGCCTCCACGCTATGCAAGCCTTCTCATTGAGCCCGCCGGGGCTCCGTGGGGGGCGATCTTTCCGCCGCCGCAGGGCACGGCTGATCTTGACGGGATCGGCGGCAAGGTGGGAGCACCTGCCGTCGCACGGCTTCTGGAGACGCACCGCATGAGCAACTTGTCGATCGTCGTCCTCGACGGGGGCACGCTGTCGGACGAGATCGAGTTTCGACCGCCCGACGTTCCCCACACCATGACGGTCTACGAGCGCACCGCCCCGGAGGAGGTGGCCGCGCGCATTCAGGACGCCGACATCGTCGTCCTGAACAAGGTCGCGATGGGACCGGACGAGATCGCCGCCGCCCCCAAGCTCAAGCTGATCGCCATCGCCGCCACCGGCCACGACAAGATCGACCAGGCCGCCTGCCGCGCCCATGGCGTGACCGTGTCGAACGTGCGCGAATATGCGGTCAACACGGTGCCCGAGCACACCTTCGCCCTGCTTCTCGCCCTGCGCCGCTCGATCGTGCCCTACCGCGCGTCGGTGATCGCCGGACGCTGGGAGGAGGCCGGCCAGTTCTGCTACTTTGACTACCCCATCGCCGACCTCTCCGGCGCGACGCTCGGAGTGATCGGCGACGGCTCGCTCGGCAAGCGCGTCGCCAAGCTCGGCGAGGCGTTCGGCATGCGCGTGCTGTTCAGCGCCTACAAGGGGGTCGACGGCATGGGGCCGCTCTACACCCCGTTCGACGAGGTGATGCGGGTCGCCGACGTCATCACCCTCCACTGCCCGCTGATGCCGGCGACCCGCAACCTGATCTCCGACCGCGAGTTCGCGCTGATGGAGCGGAAGCCGCTCATCATCAACACCGCCCGCGGCGGGCTCGTTGACGAGGAGGCGCTGGAGCGGGCGCTCGAAGCGGGCGCCATCGCCGGTGCCGGCTTCGACGTCGTCACCACCGAGCCGCCGGGCGAGAACCACGTGATGCGCCGCATCGCCGCCCGGGACGACGTGATCATCACCCCGCACGTCGCCTGGGCGAGCCGGGAAGCGGTGCAGGCCGTCGCCGACCAGGTGACCGACATGATCGAGAGCTACGTCCGCGGAACGCCGATCAACGTCGTGTGCTAGTGCCAGGCCGAGCGTCCGGGCGGCGCCTCACATCGCTTCCTTGATGCCGCGGCGGATGAGCCACCAGTTCACCGGATAGGCGGTGACAAAGCCGCAGAGCATGGCGATCTGCATCATGAACCAGAACTCCGGCGTCGGCACCGCGAGCTCGGCGCCGAGGAGACGCCCGAAGATCCAGAAATGGGCGATGGCCATGAAGCCGTACATGCCGATCTGCCATGCGGTGAGCGACAGCGCGTCGGCCTTCACCGCCGCGACGATGCCGTCCTTCACCAACAGGCCGCGCATCGGCGCGATGGTGAAATATTGGAAGGCGATGCCGATGAGGAAGGCGACGACGTAGTCGAGCACCCATACGGCGAACATCTTGTCGGCGAAGATCGTGTGCCAGCCGAAGGCGACCGCGACGCCCGGGACGAGGAAGGCGAGCCACTCGGCGAAGATGTCGCCGAGCGTGCAGCCGCTGCCGCAATGGGTGACGCCCTTGCCGACCTTGACCGCGAACGGCGTCTCGGAAGCCTCGGAAGGCGCGCCGTGCCCCGCCGGCTCAGGCGTCGTGGCGCCCTTCGCGGCGCCCCGGCCGTAGGCGAGGTAGCCCGCGAGCGCGAGCACGCCGCCGAAGAGAGCGGTCGCCGGCCAGACGACGTTCATGATCCACATGTGCTGCGGTCGGCCGGTTTCGTCGACCGCGATCCACACCGCGCAGCCGACGCTCACGGCGAGCGAGAGGATCGCGAGGACGTGCAGCCAGGAAGGTATCATTGTCGATGGATCACCGTCGTCGGAAGTGTCGATCATGCCGGGGCGCAACGGCGCGCCGGAGGGCCGACGCGCGCCGTCGCCCTATCTGGCCAACGCTATGAAGCGGCGGGTGTTCCGCCGATCGCCGGCCCGTGCCGCCGCTGAAGACCGCCGGCACGGGTAGCACGCAAGAGCGGCAGCGGGAGTGAGACGCGGCAGGCGGCCGAGCAAATTGGCGAGGGGTCATGCCTTGCCTCGAAGGGCTGTGTGGGGGAAGAAGGTTGCCCATCGAGCTGATCATCATGCACCTCATCCCCCTCAAGGCCTCGGCAGATCCGTGCCGTGGTCGCCCCGTCCTCGCCCCGGCCGGCTCCAGTACGGAGCGGGCCGATGGATAATATGACCCAGATCCTGGAGCTCGCCGTGGCGCTGCTCCTCGCCGGCGCCGTCACCGGCATCCTCGCCGGCGTCTTCGGCGTGGGTGGCGGTGCGATCACCGTGCCGGTGCTGTTCGAGGCGTTCACCTTCACCGGCGTCGCCGACGAGGTGCGCATGCCGCTCGCCGTCGGCACCTCGCTCGCCGTCATCATCCCCACCTCGATCCGCTCGGCGCGGGCGCACGCCCGGCGCGGCGCGGTCGATCGCGACGTTTTGAAGATCTGGGCGGTGCCGTTGATGGCGGGCGTCATCATCGGCGCGGGGGTGGCGCGCTACGCTCCGCCGCTGGTGTTCCAGATCGCCTTCATCATCGTCGCCGTGATCGTGTCGGTGAAGCTTCTCTTCGGCCGCCAGTCGTGGAAGATCTCCGACACCATGCCGGCCCGCCCCTTCGTGGCGGCCATGGGCAGCGTGGTCGGCCTCCTCTCGGCGCTGATGGGCGTCGGCGGCGGCTCGCTCTCCACCCTCATCCTCACCCTCTACGGGCGACCGATCCACACCGCCGTCGCCACCTCGGCGGGGGTGGGGGTGATCATCTCGATCCCCGGCGCCATCGGCTACGTCCTCGCCGGATGGGGGCAGCCGAACCTGCCGCCCGACGCGATCGGCTACGTGTCCCTCATCGGCTTCGCGCTGGTCGTGCCGGCGACGCTGATCACCGCCCCGATCGGCGCCGCGCTCGCCCACCAGCTGCCGCGGCGGGCGCTGGAGATCAGCTTCGGCCTGTTTCTGACGCTGGTGTCGATCCGCTTCATCGTGGCGGCTTTCTCCTGAGCGCCACGCCGCCGTCCCACCGCCGAAACGACGGAAGGCGCGAGCCCGGCCCGCGCCTTCTTCATGTCGCCGCCGTGGTAGCGCTCAGCTCGGCTTGCGGAACACGTGGATCGCGAAGGCGAGGTTGCCGGCGTCCGCCGCCTTCACCCAGTGGCGGAGGCCGGTGCTCATGGAGTCGATGTACTCGGCCGTGACGCCCTGGTTGCGCAGCTCGTCGGCACGCGCGGTCAGCTCCTCGAGCACCCGGGCGTAGTGGGTGCGCAGGTGGTGGGTCAGCACCTCCTGCTCCACCACGTCGAAGCCCGCGGCCATCGCCGCCTCGCGATAGAAGCGATGCGAGCGCGCTAAATGTCGGTGCGTCGCGACGGAGGGCGGCTCGCCCGACGGGGCGCGAGTACGCGCCGACGGGTCGGTATCCGAGGACCCTCGCAAGCGAAGCCTGTCGCACGCGCCGGAGCCTCACGCCCCGTCGTTCAGTGCGTCGAAGTCGCGGCCCATCGCGTCGATGTCGGCCACGATCCCGGTGAACAGCTCGAAGGCGAACGCCGCCTGGTGGATCGCCATGCCGCGCCCCGCGAGAGTGAGGCACCCCTTCGCCCGGGCGCAGCGCAGAAGCTCCGTCTCGAGCGGCAGATAGACGATGTCGGCGACCCACATGTCGGCGCGGATCAGCTCCGGCGCGATGGCGATGCCCGGCGACGCGGCCATCCCGACCGGGGTGGCGTTGACGAGCCCGTCGGCCTCCGCCGCCGCCGCGGCGACACTCTCGGCGACCGATACGCGCCCCGCCCCCGACGTTGCCGCCAGGCGGCCGGCGAGGTCGATCGCGCGGCCCGCGTCGACATCGTGAAGGCGCAGCGTCTCGACGCCGCTTCCAAGGAGCGCCGAGGCGACGGCCGCCCCCGCCCCTCCGGCGCCGAGCTGCAGCACGTTGCGGTGCGGTCGGCCGGCGATGTCGCGACGGAAGCTCGCCGCGAAGCCCGATCGATCGGTGTTGTGGCCGATCGCCCGCCCGTCCGCGAAGACGACGGTGTTGACCGCCCCGACCGCCTGCGCGTCGGCCGACAGCCGATCGAGGTGGGCCATGATCGCCTGCTTGAAGGGGTAGGTGACGTTGAGGCCCTGGAAGCCGAAGTGGCGGGCGAAGGCGACGAGGCTGCCGATGTCGGGCGGCGTCTCGCCCATCCGGTCGGTGTCGAGGAGCTTGTAGACGTAGGCGAGGCCGTGGCGCCGGCCTTCGGCCTCGTGCATGTGCGGCGTGCGCGAGCGCTGGATGCCGCGCCCCAAGAGCCCGACCAGCACCGAGCGCTGCCGGCACCCGCTGCCAGCGGCCGGCGCGCGTCCGGCCGCCTCCTCGTCGTCCAGAGCGCCCGCCATGCCGCCCCCGCCGCTCCCCCGCCGCTTCTGTGCCGGCCCGCGGGCCGGTCGTGCGTTGATAGCAGGCCGCCGCGATCGGCACACCCTGCGAGGGCGAGTGTCGGAGAGGTGGGAGGCGCGACCGGATCGCGCCCCGTTCGATCCCGGTCAGACCGGGATCGGGCAGCGCGGGCAGTCGACCTTCAGCGACTTCACGTGGCGGATGAACTCGGCGGCCCGCTCGATGGTCACGTCGAGCACCTTCCTGCCGATCTCGGCGGTGGCGGGCGCCGGGTTGGAGTAGGTCCCCTGCCCGCCGGTGCGCTCGCGGAACTCCTCCGCCGTCGCCTGAACGAAGGCGATGTTCTGGTCGAAGGGCGGATCCATCGGGAAGGTGGAGGCGAACGCGCCGAGCGGACGCTCGGGCAGCTCCACGATCTTCTCCTCGCGCACCAGCTCGGGGTGGGCGTGCATCATGAACGCCGTCTCCACCAGGCCGGCGTGATGGGAGGCATCGCGGGCGTTGCCGGCGGCGGCGCACACCTCGGCCCGGGCGATCAGATGCGTGTCGATGATCGCGGAGAAGACGCCGAGATTGAAGCGGATCTTGGTCATCGCGATCTGCAGCGGCGGCAGGTTGGCGACGCGGTTGCCGTTCACGAACACGATCTTGCGGAAGCCGTGCGAGATCAGGCTCTCGGCGACGTCCATCGCCACCTGCGTCAGCGTCTCGGGGCGCAGCGTGATGCCGCCGGGGTAGCCGAGATGATGCGGCGACCAGCCATAGTGAAGCGGCGGGGCGACGAGCACCCCCTCGCGCTTCGCGACCGCCTCCGACACGTCGCTCGCCCAGGCGGTGTCGACGAGGAGCGGCGTGTGCGGCCCATGTTGCTCGGTCGCCCCGATCGGGACGAGCGCCACGTCGTCGGTCTCCAGATAGGCGGCAATGTCAGGCCAGCGCAGCTCGTGAATGAAAACGCTGTCAGCCATCGATCATATCCTTTTGGTTGTGCCTCACCGGCAGAACTCAGCGGCTCCCGGCGAGCACGCTCGCCAACGTTTCCTTGGCCGGCAGCGTGTCGGTGACGAGGTCGCGCACCAGCGTCTTCGTCGGCAGCGGCTCCACCCGGTCGCCCTCGCGCGACAGGCGCGCGGTGCAGGCGTAGGTCACCTTGCCGTTCACCATCACCGAGCATTCCTTGCAGGCGTTGGCGTTGATGCAGCTGTAGCGCACCGCCAGCGTCGAATCGGCGTGGGCGTGGATCCACATCAGCGCGTCGAGGATCGACATCCCTTCGCTGTAGGGGATGTCGAACTCCTCGTCGTAGGTGTGCTCGGGGGTTCCGCGTTTGACGGAGAGCTTGGCCGTGGCGCTCATCAAGCGACCTCCTCAAGGGACGTGTCGGTGTGCACCACCGGCACCCAGTCGGCGACGATCTCGGTGCCCGACAGGCGGAGCACCTGGTTGCGGTCGAATTCGGGATCGGTGGCGGTGTAGTCGAGCCGCTGGTGGGCACCGCGGCTCTCGCGGCGGTTGAGCGCGGCGAGCGCGATGCACTCGGCCACCTCCACCGCGTTGCGCAGGTCGAACCAGTCCTCCACCGTGGTGTTGTGGGCGTGGCCGGGGCTGAGCGGCACGGTGGCGAGGTCGTTGGTGCGGATCTCGCGCAGGCGCTCCAGCGCCGCCGTCAGGGACGCCTCGTCGCGCATCAGCCCGACCTTCTCCCACATCATTTCCTGCACCTCGAACCACAGCTCGCCGATGGTGGCGGTCGGTCCGGTGCCGCCGGCTTCGGCGCGGGCGTCGATCTCGCCGATGAGCGCGAGTGCCGGAGCGGCGGCGGCCTCCTCCCACACGAGCGCGCGCCCGGCGGCCATCGCGGCGGCGAAGCGGCCGGCCCGCTCGCCGAACACGAAGGCCTCGGGGATGGCGTTGCCGGAGAGGCGGTTCGCCCCGTTCGCCCCACCCACCGCCTCGCCGGCGGCGTAGAGGCCGGGCACGTCCGTCGCCATCTCGCCGTCCACGCGGATGCCGCCCATGTGGTAGTGGGCGATCGGCGCCACCTCCACCGCATTCTGGGTGAGATCGATGCCGTTCTCGGCGAGGAGGTCGATCACCGGGCCGAAGGCGCGGCGCAGCTCCGCCTCGGGCACGTGGGTGAAGCTCAGATAGGCGCCGCCGGCGGGGGAGCCGCGGCCGGCCTCGTTCTCGCGCACGATGGCGTAGGCGGTCTCGTCACGGGTGGCGGTGTATTTGCCGCCGTCGGAGAAGCCGTAGTTCTCCAGGAACTCGTCCATGTTGCCGTTGAGAAGGCGACCGCCGAGCTTGTAGCGGAACGGGTCCCACATGATCGGATCCATGCCCACGAGGCGCGGGGCGAGGTGGCCGATGGGGAAGAATTGCGGGAACTCCATGTCGAGGAGGCTCGCCCCGGCGCGCAGCGCGATGGCGTAGGCGTCGCCGCCCATGTTGGCGGAGGCGGAGTTGCGGCGGAACAGCTTGGTGAGACCGCCGGCCGCCATCACCACGGCCTTGGCGGCGATGGTCACCACCTGTCCGTCGTCCACGTTGACCGCGACGGCGCCTATGGCACGGCCCTCGTGCACCACGATCTCACGCACCGAGAGGCCGCTCACGCGCCGCACGCCCTTGGTGCGGGACACCTTCACCCGCATGGTGCGGGCGACGGCGGGGCCGGTGTTCAGAAAGTCCACATAGACGCAGCGCGGCACCGAGTGACCCGGCGCCATCACGCCGTTGATCTTGCCGTCCTCGCGGCGGGCCCAGCCGACCTTCCAGGCGTCGAGCTCGCGAATGCGGTCGGGCGCCTCCTTGCACAGGATCTCCGACAGCTCCTCGTTGCAGAGCCCGCGGCCGGCCTTCAGCGTGTCGCGATGGTGCTTGAGCCAGCCGTCGTCGCCGTCCTGGTTGAGGGCGGCGGCCACCGTCATCTGCGCCATGATGGTGGCTCCGCCCCGGCCGACGATGCTCTTGTCGACGAGGAGCACGTCCGCCCCGGCGTTGGCCGCGGCGATGGCCGCGTACATGCCGGCGGCGCCGGCGCCGATCACCAGAACATCAGCATCTAAGTGCGGCATCGATCATACCTCGCGTGCACGAGTGGGCGGCTCGTGTGGAAACTGTAGGTCTCGAGTCGTGACATGTCAAAAGACTTCTAATGAAATGTTTCGACTTGCGGTAGGGTCCACCGATGTGTTCCGATCCGACGGTTGTTGCCGTTCCCCGGTTCGCGCAGATTGGCGCTGCGGACCGTGGCAGCGAATCGCGAGCGCCGAAAACGGAGCGGGCTGGGTGGACGAGATCGGACGCAAGAAGGGGCTGGGTGAGCAGGCGTTCGAGCGGCTGAAGCACGACATCGTCTGGTGCCATCTCTCGCCCGGCGCCGAGGTCAGCGAGGCGCACCTGTGCCAGCGCTACGGGCTCGGCAAGGCGCCCATCCGCCACGCCCTCTCCCGCCTGGTGGAGAACGGCTACGTCATGGCCATCCCGCGCCGCGGCCACGTCATCACCCCCATCACGCTGCAGTCGGTGAAGGACATCTTCGACATGCGCCTGCTGCTGGAGCCGGCCGCCGTGGAGCGGGCCTGCGGCCGGGTCGACGAGGCGCGGCTGCGCCAGCTCGACGCCGAGTGCGAGCAGAACTACGAGCCCGGCAACGTCGAGAGCGAGGCCCGCTTCATGGCCGCCAACCGGCGCTTCCACATGGAGATCGCCCGCGCCTCGGGCAATGCCCGCCTCGCCGCGTCGCTGGAGCAGATCATGGAGGAGATGATCCGCCCGCTGCACCTCGGCTTCGTCATCCGCGAGCGGCCGAGCGAGTTCAACTCCGAGCACAGCGCGCTGATCGACGCGGTGGTCGGCGGGGCGCCGGACGAGGCGCGCCGGATCACCGCCGAGCACATCGAGAGCGTGCGCGCGCTGGTGATCGACGGCATCCTCACCCGCACCTCGATCCTGAGCGCCAACATCGCGCCGGCCTGAGCGCGGGGTCAGTCTCGGAGGAACGCACCGCGGCATGGGTCTCGCCTAGCCGCTGTAGCCGATGTCGGACCAGATCCGGTCGCAGTAGTCGCGGAACTCCGGCATCTTGCGCACCTCGCGCAGGTCGCGCGGGCGCGGCAGATCGATGTGGTATTCGCTGCGGATGCGCCCGGGCGGCCCTTCCATCACGATGACGCGGTCGGACAGGCTGACCGCCTCCTCGATGTCGTGGGTGACGAACACCACCGACTTCTCGTGCCCGCTCCAGATGCGCAGGAGCTCGCGACCCATCGTCATCTTGGTCATCGCGTCGAGCGCACCGAAGGGCTCGTCCATGAGATAGAGCTCCGGCCCGTAGGCGAGGAGCCGGCCGAGGGCGGCACGCTGGCGCATGCCGCCCGAGATGTGGGCGGGCAGATAGTCGCCGAACTGCGACAGGCCGAGGAGCTGCAGCAGCTCCGCGATGCGCCCCTTCCGCTCCGCCGGCGGCGTGCCGTTTAACTCCAGCGCGATCGAGATGTTCTGCGAGACGGTCGCCCACGGCAACAGCGTGTCGCGCTGGAACATGAAGCCGACGCCCTTCGGCGGCCCGGTGATCTCCTCGCCGCCGACCACCACGCGCCCTTCCGACACGGGGGTGAGGCCGGACAGGAGGCGCAGCACGGTGGACTTACCGCACCCCGACGGGCCCACGATCGACAGGAACTCCCGCTCGGCGAGCGACAGATCGATGCGGTCGAGGACGCGCTTGGGGGCACCGGCGGGATCGGTGTAGATCTTCGATGCCTGCACCATCTTCGCCCGCACAGGGGCAGCCGGTGCCGGCGACGTCGCCGCTGCGGTCGCGTGATCCACCATGCGCGTCCTCCTTCGCTCGGTTACTGCAGCAGCGACGGGTCGAACGCCTCGTCGAGCGGCACGGGGCTCAGCGAGGTGTCCATCGTCGGCAACAGGTCGTTGATCGTGTCGAACGAGGCCTGTGAGACGATGCCGCCTTCCGGCATGCGCGTCGTCATGCTCTCGGCGATGGCCGCGACGAGCTCCGGCGAGAAGTTCGGGTACATCTCGGCGATGATCTCCTTGGCGAACTCCGGGTCGGCCTTGAGGTCGGCGATCGCCTTGCCGAGCGCGCCGGCGAGGGCCTTCGCGGTGTCCGGGTTCTCCTCGATCCAGGACTTCAGCACGATCCACGTGAAGGCCGGGTAGGACATCTCGCGGAAGTCTTCCACGATTTTGTAGGCGCCCGGCGTCTGCATCAGGTCGACGACGTCGTTGTTGATGAACATCGCGGCGTCGACCTGGTCGGTCTGCATCGCGGCGCGGCGGGACTGGCTGTTGCCGCCGGCGATGATGGTGAAGTCCATGTCGGGGTCGAGCCCGGCCTGGCCGATCATGTAGCGCAGCGTGTTGTCAGTGAGGCTGCCGGGCGAGGTGATCGCGATGCGCTTGCCCTTGAGGTCCTCGAGGCTCTCGTAGGGCGCGTCGCCGTCGGCGAGCAGGGCGTAGGAGTGGTGCTCGTCGAAACCGGCGAGAATCTGGGCCGGCATGCCGCGCGCGGAGAGGCGCAGCACGTGGTCGGCGGCGCACAGGCACGCCTCGATGCTGCCGCCCACGAGGGCCTGCACGGTGGCGCCGCCGCCCTTGAAGTTGAGCATCTCCACCTCGATGCCGGCATCGGCGAAGTAGCCCTTCTTGTCGGCGGCGTAGACCGGGGCGAGCGCCTCGCTGAAGGCGGCGACGCCCGCTTTGATCTTTGTCTGGCCGAGCGCCGGCGCGGCCGCAGCGGCGAGGACCAGTGTGGCGCAGGTAAACGTTCTAAGCGTTGCTGTGACCGACATGTGAGTTCCCTTGTTGCCGGGGTGGTTGGAGCGGGTGAAACGGGGTCAGCGGACGGGCATCGCCCACCGTTCCAGAATGTTGACGACCTGATTGAGAAGAACGGCGACGACCATCAGCGCCGCGAGGCCGGCGAAGAGGCCGGTGGTGTCGAGCCGGCCGCTGGCGTGCTCGATGTACCAGCCGAGCCCGCGATTGGCGCCGAGCAGCTCGCCGAGCACCGAGCCGATGAGGGCGAGGCCGACGCTGATGCGCGCCGCCGAGAACAGCCACGGCAGCATCGAGGGCAGCTGCAGCTTGCGGGCGATGTAGAGGCGCGAGGCGCGCATCGAGCGCATCATGTCGATCTGATCCTGATCGACCTCGCGCAGCCCCTGCATGGTGTTGAGGAGGAAGATGAAGACCACGAAGGAGAAGGCCATCATCACCTTCGACAACAGCCCGATGCCGAAATAGAGGATGAAGAGCGGCGCCAGCGCGATGCGCGGCAGGCTGTAGAGACCCATGATGTAGGGGTCCGCCGCCTCGGCGAGGCGCGGCAGCACGTGCAGCGCGAGCCCAACCACGACGCCCACCACCATGCCGAGCAGCAGCCCCAGCAGCGCCTGCCACACCGTGGCGCTCGCATGCCACACCAGCGCGCCGCTGACGGCGAGCTGCCAGAGCCGCTCGGCGACGAGCACCGGGCTCGAGATCCAGAAGGTGTTGATGACCGTGCCCGACAGGCCCTGCCAGATGAGCACCGCCGCCACGAACAGCGCGGTGCGATCCACCCAGAGGCGCACCCGGCGGCCGGTCTTCGAAGGGGTCTTGGTCGTCATGTGATCGATCCGTCGGCGATGGCGGAAGGGAGGCCGCTCACAGGGCGCCTCCCGGCGGGAGCACGACCTCGTCCCAGGGAACGTCGCGCTCGAGATGGCCCATGGTGCGCATGAAGCGGTTGAGGCTCGTGACGTCGTCGGGCGTGATCGCGGTGTCGTAGAAGGGCAGGTCGCGCGTCACGAGGGTGGCGATGAGCCCGGCCTCCTCTGCCGGAAACAGGCGGCGGCCGATGGCTTCGGCGCGCGCCGGATCCTCGCGCAGCAGCCGGTGCGCCCTGGCGATGGCACGCATCGTCGCCTCGCCGAGGCCCGGATGGCGGGACAGCCCCTCTTCGGACGCGGCGATGCTCGCGAAGGTGAGGCCGCGCGCCTCGGGAGGCCCGTCGCCGCGGCGTACGTCGAGGATCACGTCGCCGATCCCGTGCCGCACGGCGAGCTCGGCCGCCATGCCGTTGGCCCAGAAGCCGTCGATGAGGCCCGCCTCCAGCGCCTTCTGCGCCATCAGCCCGAAATTGGGGCCGACGCCCTCCATCTTGGGCACGGGGGCGATGGTGATGTCGTTCGCCTCGGCCGGCATGCCGGCGGCGGCGAGGAGCCCGCGCAACCCCATCTCCACCCACGGCGCCGCGCCGATCTTGAGCCCGCGCAGGGCGGCGAGATCGCCTCGCGCCGCCCCGAGGTCGCGGCGCAGCACGAGGAACCAGTACATGTGCCGCGACTGGGCGCAGAGGAGGCGCACTCCCTGCCAGCCGGGAAACACGCCGAGCGCCGCATGGGCGCTCGCGGCGACGAGATCCACCGCCCCCTCGCGCAGCGCCTGATAGGCCCGGTCGGGCGGGAAGATGACCTCGACGTCCATGTCGATCCCCTCCTCGCGGAAGGTGCCGAGCTCCACTGCGGCGAGCGCCGGGAAGTAGGAGTTGGAGATGAGGTCGGGGACCGCGATCTTCATCTAGCGCGTCTCCGGGGTTGCGCCGCCCGCCGGGGCGTTGAGCACGGCGAGGGCGGCGTCGACCATTCCCTGATAGCCGGTGCAGCGGCAGAGATTGCCGGCGAGGGCGTGGCGCACCTCCGCCTCGTCGACGGGCCGGCCGGACAGCTCGCGCTGTAACTCCAACAGCGTCATCAATACGCCCGGCGTGCAGTAGCCACACTGCAGGCCGTGATGCTCCGACAGCGCCGCCTGCAGCGGGTGGAGCGGCGCGCCGTCGGCGGCAAGGCCCTCCACCGTCTCCACCGAGCGGCCGCGCGCCTGCACCGCCAGCATCAGGCACGAGCGCACCGAGGCACCGTCGACGAGCACGGTGCAGGCACCGCACACCCCGTGCTCGCAGCCCACGTGCGTGCCGGTGAGGCCCAGCGTGTGGCGCAGGAAGTCGGCAAGATTGCGCCGCGGCTCCGCGACGCCGGTGCGGGGTTGGCCGTTCACCGTGAGCGAAATCTCGATGGTGTCAGCCACCCGTCGACCTCCGTGCCCGTTCGCCGGCGCGCCGCACGACCCGTTCGGTCAGCGTCGCCGCGAGATGCTGCTTGTCTTCGGCCGCCATCAGCCCGTCACCGTCGGCGGGCAGCGCGCGGGCCGTCTCGGCGAGCGCGGCGAGGGCCTCGCCCTCCGGCGCGGCGCCCACCATGGCGTCGACGGCGAGGCGGGCTGGCGCATGGGTGAGCCCACCGATCGCGACCGACAGGCGCGCCACCCTCCCCGCCGCGTCGAGCAGCACCAGCGCGGCGACGGAGACGATGGCGTAGCTGTCGCCGCGCCGCGTCACCTCGTCGAAGGCGGCGCCGTGGCCTTCCGGCCAGAGCGGCACCTCGACGGCCGTCAGCACCTCGTCGGGCTCGATCTCGGTGGTGAGGTAGTCGCTGCCGAAGTCGGCGACCGGCATGCGCCGCGCCCCGCGCAGGCTCTCGAGCACGACCTCGGCGTCGAGCGCGACGGCGGCGACCGGCAGCTCCGCCGTCGGGTCGAAATGGGCGATGCTGCCGCCCACCGTGCCGCGGTTGCGGATCTGCTGCACGCCCACGCGGCCGAGCGTCTCGACGAGGAGCGGGCAGACTCGCGCCACCGTCGCCGAGCGCTCCGCGGCACGCTGGCGGGTCATCGCGCCGATGACGAGACGGTCGCCGGCGACCTCGATCCCGTCGAGCCCGCCGACGGTGTTGAGGTCGACGAGGTTTTCCGGCGCCGCGAGGCGGAAGTTCATCATCGGCACCAGCGATTGGCCGCCGGCGATCATGCGGGCGTCGTCGAGCTCGGCGAGGAGGGCGAACAGCTCCTGCCGCGTCGTCGGCGCGTGGTAGGCGAAGTTCGCCGCCTTCATGCGGCGGCCCTCGCCTGGCGCGCCAGGCGGACGAGCCGGTCCGGCGTCATCGGCAGATCGCGGATGGCGACACCCAGCGGCCGCAACGCGTCCTCCACCGCCGAGGCCACCACCGCGGGCGCCGCGATGGTGCCGCTCTCGCCCGCCCCCTTCACGCCGAGCGGGTTGAGCGGGGTGGGCGATTCCATGTGATGGACCTCGACGCGCGGCACCACGTCCGCCGTCGCGAGGAGGTAGTCGGAATAGGTGCAGGTGAGCGGCTGGCCGGTGGCGTCGTAGCGCATCCACTCGTAGAGCGCGCTGCCGATGCCGTGCACCACGCCGCCGATGATCTGGCCGTCCACCATCCGCGGATTGATGAGGCGGCCGCAGTCGTGGACCACCACGTAGCGCGTCAGCCGCACCACACCGGTGAACGGGTCCACCTCCGCCTCGGCCACATGGGTGCCGTTGCAGTAGGTGATGGCGTCGGGCTGAAAGTCGGCCGCGGCGGAGAGGCCGGGCTCGGCGCCCTTCGGCAACGAGAAGCCGGGGCTGCCGGAGAGGGCGGCGGCGATGTCGGCGATGCTGCGCCCCACCTCCGGGGCGCCGCGCAGAGACACCCGCCCGTCGATGAGCTCCAGGTCCTCCGCGGCGACCTCCAGCCAGTCGGAGGCGACGGCGAGGATCTTGTCGCGCACCTTGCCGGCGGCGAGGTGCACGGCGCTGCCGGCCGTCACCGCCTGACGGCTGGCGAAGGCGCCGAGACCCAAGGGGCTCGCGTCGGTGTCGCCGGCGATCACCCGCACCTTCGCCGGGGCGATACCGAGGGCGGCGCCCGTCAGCTGGGCGAGCATCGTGACGGTGCCCTGCCCCTGCCCGCAGGCGCCGGTCGTGACCACCACCTCGCCGGACGGGCCGATGGTCACCGATGCGCTCTCGAACGGGCCGCGACCGGTGCCCTCCACGTAGTTGGCGAGGCCGATGCCGAGGAAGCGCCCCTCGCGGCGGGCGGCGGCCCGGCGTTCCGGAAAGCCGTTCCAGTCGGCGGCGGCGAGGGCGCGGCGCTGACACTCGGCATAGTCGCCGCTGTCGTAGGTCATCTCGCCGCCGTCCCGGGTCTTGAGGCCGGTGCGGAACGGCAGCCGCTCCGCGGCGATCAGGTTGCGTCGCCGCACCTCGTCGCGAGCAAGACCCAGCCGCTCGGCTATCAAGTCGAGGATCCGCTCCATGATGAAGGTGCCCTGCGGCCGGCCGGCGCCGCGCGTCGGCGTGGTCGGCACCTTGTTGGTGAGGCACAGGCTGATGTCGAGCGCATAGGCCGGCAGCACATAGGGGCCGAGGAGGTTGGTCGCGGAGTTGTAGGGCAGCGCGACGCCGTAGGGGGTATAGGCGCCGTGGTCGTGCACCAGGGTGCCGCGCAGCCCGCGCAGGCGTCCGTCGGCGTCGGCGGCCACCTCCATGGACCAGAACTGGTCGCGCTCCTGCACCGTCGCGATGAAACTCTCGTAGCGGTCCTCCGCCCACTTCACCGGCAGTCCAGTGAGCTTCGCCGCCGCCGCGATGGCGAGCTCCTCGGGATGGAACACGAACTTCGGCCCGAAGCCGCCGCCCACGTCGGGTGGCACCACGCGCACCTGCCGCTCCGTCAGCCCCAAGGTGGTGACGAGCAGACGCTTGGCGCGGTGCGGCATCTGGGTGCTGTTCCACACCGTCAGCCGCTCCTCCATCGGGTCCCAGCGGGCGACCACGCCGCGCGGCTCGATCGAGTTGCCGCCGCCCTTGTGGAGGTGGAAGCGCTCGGCGAAGCGCACCGGCGCATCGGCGAAGGCGGCGTCGATGTCGCCATAGGCGGCGCTGGTGCGGGCGACGAGATTGTCGGGGCAGTCGAGCCGGGCCTGGGGGGCGTCCGGAGCGAGGCCGTCGCGCGGATCGACCACCGCCGGCAGCGGGTCGATGTCGACCATGATCAGCTCGGCCGCGTCCTCGGCGACATGCCGACTCTCGGCGAGGATGAGGGCGATGGGCTCGCCCACGTGGCACACCTCGTCGCGGGCGAGCACGAAGGGATCGACGTCGAACTTGAGGGCACCCGAGGGCATCGCGACGGGAATCCGGTCCATCGTCAGGAGCGGGCGAAGATCCTCGTAGCGCAGCACGCGGTGAACGCCGGGGAGCGCTTCGGCTTCCGCGACATCGATGGATCGTATATGACCATGAGCCTCCGGACTGCGCAGGAAGGCGGCATGGAGCAGGCCCGGCAGGGTGATGTCGTCGAGAAAGCGGCCTTTGCCGCGCACGAGGGCGTCGTCCTCGAGCCGCGGCACGCTGATGCCGACGCCGGCGGGACGTTCGGCGAGCGTCATGCCCGGCCCCGTGGGAAGAGGCCGCGAACGACGGGACCGAATCGCGTCACCATCGAGGGCTCCTCGGAGCCCGGCGCGGATGGCAAGCGTTTCGATTTCAAGGCGTCCGCCTCCTTCGGCCTCGCAGATCGCGACCGGCCGCACATCCTCATTCGTCTAATGATATGCTGCGACGGCCTCTGTGACATGTCAAAGACAAGCCGATCGATGCCCACTATTTCCGCTCCAGGACCGGAAATTGCCGACTGATTGAGCGAATTCGCGTCGCATTGACGATGAAGTAGTCGCCGGCGCGCATGGAGTGCGCTCCAATATCCGGCGCGGCGTCGGCCCGGATCAGACCGACGAGCCCCTCGGGCGCCCCGACGCGACGATTTAGGCGCCCCACACCTCGCGGTAGACGCGCAGCAGGTTGAGGCCGAGAATCTTGCGCGTGTCGGCCTCGCCGTAGCCCCGGCGCAGCAGGCCGGCGGTGAGCGCCGGCAGCGTCCGCGGCGTCTCGATGCCCTCCGGATAGTAGTGCGGCGGCGGCGGATAGACGTCGCGGTCCCACGCCCCGGCGACCACGAGACGCTCGTAGGAGGCGAGGGCCGCCTTGTCGTCGGATACCGGGTGCTGGCCCCAATAATAGTCGAGGCCGAGCGAGACGTGGTCGATCCCCGCGACGGCGACCAGGTGGTCGATGTGGTCGATGAAGGCGTCGAGCGTCGGCCGCGCGGCGGCCGAGATGAAGCCCGGGAACCCCACCGCGCCCACCACGCCGCCCGTCGCCGCCGCGGCGCGGATCTGCTCGTCGTCGATGTTGCGCACCGAGGGGTACACCGCCTTGGGGTTGGCGTGGGAGAAGATCACCGGCTGGGTGGACAGGGCCATCGCCTCGAGCCCGGTGCGGCGGCCGGTGTGCGAGCAGTCGATGATCACCCGGTGGGCGTTGCAGCGGGCGACGAAGGCGCGGCCGAACGTGGAGAGGCCCGCGTCTTCCGGCTCCTGCGCCCCGTCGCCGATGCGGTTGCGCACGTTGTAGGCGAGCTGCATCACGCCCACCCCGAGCCGCTTGAAGAAGGCCACCATGTTGAGGTCGCCGCCGATCGGATCGGTGCCCTGGAAGTGAAAGATCAGGCCGAGCTTGCCCTCCGCCTTCGCCCGCTCGATGTCCGCCGCGGTGGTGACGTGCACGAGGTCGTCGCGCATCGCGATGCGGTCGAGCCAGGCCGCGATCAGGGCGATCGCCTCGTGCGTCGGCCGCCAGCCGCCGACGGTGGGGGCGAACGCCGTCACCCCGCCCTCGCGGTACCACTCGGCATAGTCCATGTCGCCCATCGGCAGCGGGCAGGCCGCGTCGATGACGATGGCGTCACGATGGAGATCGGCGGCGTTCATGCGGGGACTCCTTCGGCGGCGACACGCTCGGCAAAATGGCAGCGCACCATCGCGCCGCCCACCGCGCGCAGCGTCGGCGGATCGACGCGGCAGCGCGCCTCCACCATCGGGCAGCGCGGGGCGAAGGCGCAGCCGGCCGCGTCGGCGAAGGCGTCCGCCGCCGTGGCGCCGAGCTGCGGGCGGGGCAGTCCCCGGCTCGGGTCCGGCGCCAGCGTCGAGGAGAGCAGCGCCCGGCTATAGGGGTGGCGCGGCGTGTCGAACAGCGCGTCGATGGCGGCGATCTCCACAGCCTCGCCGAGATACATCACCACCACGCGGTCGGCGAGGTGCTCCACCACCGCGAGATTGTGGCTCACGAACACCATCGTGAGCCCCATCTCCCGCCGCAGCCGCATCAGAAGGTTCAGCACCTGCGCCTGCACCGACACGTCGAGCGCGGAGGTCGGTTCGTCGCAGATGAGGATCCGCGGCTCCAGGATCAGCGCCCGCGCGATGGCGACGCGCTGGCGCTGGCCGCCGGAGAGCTCGCCCGGATAGGCGTCGGCAAGGCGTGGCGGCAGCCCCACCTGCTCGAGCATCGCATCGACCTTGGCGCCGCGGTCGCCGGCGATGCCGTGCACCTTGAGCGGCTGCTCCACCAGGGCCCGGATGGTGCGGGTGGGGTTGAGCGAGGCGTAGGGGTCCTGAAACACCGGCTGGACCGTTCGCACCAGCTCGCGGCGGGGGATCTCGGCGAGCGAGCGGCCGTCGATGGAGATCGTGCCGGCGTCGGGCCTCAGGAGGCCGAGGATCATCTTGACGACCGTCGACTTGCCGCATCCGGACTCGCCGACGAGGCCCAGCGTCTCCCCGCGTGCCACCTCAAGCGACAGGTCGCGCACGGCGTAGAGCGTCCGCGCCTTGCCGAAGAGGCCGCCGGACACGCGGAACCGGCGGGAGACGCCCTGCAGCGCGACGGCGCTCACGCCGCCAGCTCCTCGGCGAGCGGGGCGACGCACTCGACCATGCGCTCGGCGGCGCGGTGGCGGGGAACCGGGTCCTCGGCGCAGGCGGGCCGCATCTCGGGGCAGCGGTCGCGGAAGGCGCACCCGGCGATGCCGCCGATGAGGCTCGGCACCCGCCCCGGAATGGCGGCGAGCTCGGAGCCGCGCGGCGTCACCCCGGGCACCGGGATCGCGCCGATGAGGCCGCGCGTGTAGGGGTGGCCGGGCCGGCGGAAGATCGCCGCCGCGGGACCGTCCTCCACCACGCGGCCGGCGTACATCACGGCAATGCGGTCGGCGATTGCCGCGACCACGCCGAGATCGTGGGTGATCAGCATCAAGGCGAGGCCGAGATCCTCCTGCAATTCGCCGAGAAGGGCGAGGATCTGCGCCTGGATGGTCACGTCGAGCGCCGTCGTCGGCTCGTCGGCGATGAGGAGGCGCGGCCGCCCCATCAGCGCCATCGCGATCATGATGCGCTGGCGCTGACCGCCGGAGAACTCGTGCGGATACTGGCCGAGCCGGTCGGCGGCGCGCGG